>NZ_AVCS01000015.1 GCF_000498495.1 Flavobacterium enshiense DK69
GCATTGCCTACAACGTCTAATAACGGCATTGCAGGATCATGGCTTCCGGTATTAAACAATACGGCAACAACTACGTATACGTTTACACCAGATTTGGGTCAGTGTGCTGTGCCGACTACAATGACAATTACAGTAGATCCTGCGACAATACCTGCGTTTACTCCGGTAGCTGCAATTTGTTCGGGATCAACATTATCGGCATTGCCTACAACGTCTAATAACGGAATTGCAGGAACTTGGTTCCCGGTATTAAACAATACGGCAACAACTACATATACGTTTACACCAAATTTGGATCAGTGTGCTGCGCCGACTACAATGACTATTACGGTGAATACGACTCCGGCACCTACTGGATCTTCAACACAAACGATTTCAGGGGCAGCACCTTCGGATAATACTATTGAAGATTTAACGCCTAATGGACCTGGTATTGTTTGGTATCCGACAGCAGCTGATGCTTTAGCGGGAATCAACGCAATTACTGCTGGGACTCAGTTAACAAACGGAACTATTTACTATGCGATGCAGACTGTAGATGGTTGTAGAAGTACTTCGTATTTGGCAGTTACAGCTACGGTGACTTTAGGAGTGAATGATTTCGCTTTGTCAAACCTGAAAGTATATCCTAACCCGGTTAGGGATATCTTAAATGTTGAGAGTGCTCAAACGATCTCTTCAATTGAGGTGTATACTATCACCGGTCAAATGGTAGGACAAAAATCTGACAATGATGTTAGAAGTACTTTAGATATGTCTGGATTACCAACAGGGACTTATCTTGTGAAAGTGATTTCAAACGATGCTGTCAAAACAATAAAAGTAATTAAGAAATAGTAGTTTAAGTTTGAAGTAGTTTAAGTTTTTTAGTTTACTTGGAAGAGGCTGCCTGTAAAGGCAGCCTTTTTTTTGCAATAAAGTTCCTTGCTTGTTTGAATTGTAATGTAGAATTGAGTTCTGGTTAATTCTTTAATATTTTGGATACGGTAATGTTTCCGGCATTACTTTCAGTTTTAATAAAATACATTCCGGCAGGAAGTTCACTCAAATCAATTTTTTTCACGTTACTGGCCTGAATTATTTTTTGACTGTTTATATTAAAAATTACAATTGTTTGAAGTTCTTCGGAAAAATGAAGAAAATCATTTACAGGGTTGGGATGTAAACGGATATTTGAACTGTTAAAACTTGCAGTACTCAGATTTTCAGGATCTAATTTTACAACCCAGATATCGCTTTCCCCATTATTGGAAGTTACATCTCCATCTTTAGAAAATGTCGAGCCAGCTAAAATATATCCTTCATCCGCGGTAGCATGGATTGATCTTATGTCATCATTAGCGTTTCCTCCTAAGCATTTTTGCCATTTAATATTGCCATTAGTATCCAATTTAACTACCCAGCCATCCATTTCACCGTGGTTGCCAGATACATTTCCATCGTTTGAACGTGTATAACCTGCTACAATATATCCACCGTCTGTGGTGGTTTGAATGAAATTTGCATTATCGGCGCCACTGCCTCCCAAACATCTCTGCCACATAATATCGCCAATTGGGTTGATTTTGACTATCCAGGCGTCCATATTGCCATGATTTCCAGATACATTTCCATTGTTTGAATTGGTGTAACCTGCAACAATATAACCACCGTCCGGAGTGACCTGAATGGAACTTGCTATTTCATTATTGCTTCCTCCAAAGCATTTTTTCCACAGAACATTGCCTGTATTATTTATTTTGACAACCACAAAATCTGTTAGTCCGTGGTTATCAGAAAAAATACCATTATTGGAATTGCTTCCTCCGGCAAAAATGTAATTGCCATCAGGGGTACTCTGAATTGAGGAGGCAAACTCATCATTATCTCCTCCTACGGTAGACTGCCATTGAATAGTACCACTACTGCTAAGTTTTATTATTGCACAATCTGTGCTATAAGGATAGTTATAAAAATCATAATCCTTGCTGCCTGCTACTATGTAGCCGCCATCAGGAGTGTTTTGTATTGAGCCTCTTGGTACAGTATCAAAGTAATTCATATTCATAACACCAAAAGCGAAAAAGTTTGAATAAAGCTGGCTCCATTCCACTGTTCCGGCATTGCTTATTTTCATCACATGCGGGTCTAACACAAAGTCATATGCATTCCAGTCGGTTACAGACAACATGATATATCCTCCATTAGGGACATTTTGGATTGATAGCGGATAGTCAAAACCCGGCAATTCAAAGCAGGTATGCCATTGTAGTTTGCCTGAGCCGTCTATTTTAATCGCTGCTCCATTGGTAGAGCCATTCCCTGAACCACATACATTTCCGAACCATCCAGCAGCCAAAATGTAACCTCCGTCCTGAGTTGTTTGTATGGACGTAGCACTGTCATATCCAATTCCTCCATAAGTGTGCTGCCATTTAATTGCGGGCGCTTGTGCGCTTGCTGCTAAACAAAATAAGTAAAACACAGCTAATGTAATTTTTTTCATGATTTTGAATTTTAAATTCTAAAGTATGTGTGTTTCATTAACATATAATAGCTTGGGAGCTATGACGTTCAAAAAAATTATAGCAGATGCGGGGAGATTAATGAGTAAGGAGGGAAGTTCTGTTGTTAGGTAAAATTTTTTCTGCCCCTCTTTTTATAAGTGATTGATTTCTATAAAATTAGAGTAGTATAAAGTTAGTGATTGTTTGACTGTCTATCAAGTTTTTAGTAATCTAAGCGATTAGATAATTATTAAAAAGATGTAAAATCTCGAAATAGGTTACCAAAAAAATAAATAACATTTGTCAAACTGTGGAACAAGAAAAAGATCAAAGTAGCAGAAGGGGAACGAAACATCTTAAAAAAGATAATAAGCCTTTTTTGTCATTAATGATTGTTTGCACATTCAATATTTAAGCGCCACAAAAAAACCGAAGTATAAACTTCGGTTTTAAATTCTTAAATCAGAATTTTAAATCAATCCGGCGCGTTTTAACAGGGCTTCCGGTTTAGGTTCCTGTCCTCTGAATTTTTTATATAAGGTCATCGGATGGTCTGTTCCGCCTTTTGAAAGTACGTTGTCTTTGAATTTATCGGCTACTTCCTTATTGAAAATGCCTTTTTCCTGAAAATAGGAAAACGCATCAGCATCCAAAACTTCGGCCCATTTGTAACTGTAATAGCCAGACGAATATCCGCCCTGGAAAATATGCGAAAACGAAACGCTCATGCAATTTTCGGCAACATCGGGATATAAAGCGGTGTCTTCCATGGTAGCTTTTTCAAAAACTTTGACATCTTTTATATCGCTCGGATTTTTTCCATGGAATGCCATATCCAACAAGCCAAAACTTAATTGGCGAAGCGTGGCCATTCCTTCTAAAAAGCTGGCGCTTTCCTTTATTTTATTTACAAATTCCTGCGGGATAATTTCGCCGGTTTCGTAGTGGTGTGCAAATAAAGCCAATGCTTCGGGTTCATAACACCAGTTTTCCATTACCTGGCTCGGCAATTCCACAAAGTCCCAGTATACAGACGTTCCCGATAAACTCGGATAGGTAGTATCGGCCAACATTCCGTGTAAAGCGTGTCCGAATTCGTGGAATAATGTGGTTACTTCATTGAAAGTTAACAACGAGGGTTTGGTTTCGGTCGGTTTGGTGAAATTACAAACGATGGAAACATGAGGTCTTTCATTAACGCCTTCTTTTACAAATTGTGGTTTGAATGAAGTCATCCAGGCGCCATTTCGTTTTCCTTTTCTCGGAAAGAAATCGGAATAGAATATGGCAACTAAATTTCCGGAGGCGTCCGAAACTTCAAAAGTGTGTACATCTTCATGGTATTTGTCGATGTCGAAAACTTCCGTGAATGTCAATCCGAAAAGTTTGTTGGCGATAGTAAAGGCGCCATTCTGAACGTTCTGTAATTTGAAATACGGTTTCAGTTTTTCATCGTCCAGATTGAATAATTCCTGTTTCAGCTTTTCTGAATAATAGGAACTGTCCCATTTTTCCAAATGATCAATGCTGTCAAGGTTTTTGGCAAAATCGGTCAGCTGTTTGAATTCTCTTTCGGCAGCCGGTTTCGCTTTGGAAAGTAAATCATTTAAAAAAGAATTTACTTTTTCCGGATTTTGAGCCATGCGTTCTTCCAGTACAAAATCGGCATGGGTTTTATAACCTAATAAGTTGGCACGTTCGTGGCGAAGATTGGCAATTTTTAAAATATTTTGCTTATTGTCGAATTCGTTGTTCTGGAATGCTTTTTTACCGTAAGCGATGGCAAGTTCTTTACGAAGTTCCCTGTTTTCGGCATAGGTAACAAACGGCAGGTAGCTTGGAACATCCAAAGTGAAAATCCAGCCTTCCTTTTCCTTGCTTTTTGCTAAAGAACGAGCGGCTTCAATGGTGCCTTCCGGTAATCCTTTTAAATCGGCTTCGTTTGTAATATGTAATTGATAGGCATTGGTTTCTGCCAATACATTTTCACCAAAAGTCAGTTTCAATTTGGCCAATTCCGTATCGATTTCGCGCAAACGGGCTTTTTTGTCTTCTGCCAGCAGTGCTCCGTTTCTCGAGAAGTTTTTGTATTTTTTATCTAAAAGCATAGCCTGTTCCGTGTTTAGGTTCAGACTTTCTTTTTGCTGATAAACCGATTTGATGCGCTCGAATAAAGCAGTGTTTAAAGTAATATCGTTGCTTAGTTCGGTAAGCATCGGAGTAACTTCCTGTGCAATTTTCTGCATTTTGTCACTGGTTTCTGCAGAATTCAGATTGAAAAAAATGCTGGTAATGCGATCCAATGTCTGGCCGGAAAATTCCAATGCTTCAATGGTGTTTTCAAAGGTAGGTTTATCCGGATTATTTACGATCTCATCTATTTCAGCTCGCGTTAGTTCAATGCCTTTAGTGATGGCCGGAGCATAATCTTCGATTTTAATTTTCGAAAAAGGTGCAGTATTATGCTTGGTTAGGAATTTAGTTGTTAAAATCTTCATGTTTTATTTGCAGTTTATCGGTAAAATTTATATTTTTATCGAGTAAAATTTGGAATCCGAATTTTAATACCCTGTTTGCTCCCAAAATAAGAACAATAAACACCGGCTAATTTTAACCCATTAGTCTGTGGACCCCGAAAAAAGTCCCAGCCACAGGGGCTTTTTTCACTTTTATTTGTTAAGGTTTTCTGCTGCCGTTAGTACAGCCTGTTTCAATCCTTCTTTATAATCAATCATTTTATCCAATACGGCTTTGTCGTGACTTCCTATAATCTGTGCAGCCAAAATACCTGCATTCTTAGCGCCGTTTAAAGCTACTGTAGCTACAGGAACACCGCCCGGCATTTGTAAAATGGATAAAACACTGTCCCATCCGTCAATGGAATTACTGGATTTCACCGGTACACCAATTACTGGAAGCGGACTCATCGATGCTACCATCCCTGGTAAATGTGCGGCACCGCCTGCACCTGCAATAATTACTGAAATACCTCTGGTATGTGCATTTTTGCTGAAATCGAAAAGTTTTTCCGGAGTTCTGTGAGCGGAAACAATGTCAACTTCGGTTTCAATGCCGAAATTTTTTAATATGTCAATGGCTTCCTGCATGACTGGCATGTCGGAAACACTTCCCATTACGATGGCTACTTTACTCATTGTTGTGTTTGGTTATTTGTTTTCTGTAATCGTTATAAATCTAAATAATCTTTGTTCTGTATTCTGCCGTATGAATACTGCTTACTGAACACTGATTACTCTGATATTGTTTTTAACTTCCTCTGCAATTTTTCGTGCTTCGGCCATGTTTTCGTTTACGATGGTTACGTGTCCCATTTTTCGGAACGGACGGGTTTCTCTTTTTCCGTAAATGTGAGGTGTTACACCGTCAATAGCCATAATTTTTTCGATATTTTCATAAACTACCGGACCTGAAAAACCTTCTGCACCAACTAAATTAACCATGATTCCGGCTACTTTACTGTCAGTGTTTCCTAAAGGCAAATCCAAAATGGAACGGATATGCTGCTCGAATTGCGAAGTGTAACTGGCTTCGATGCTGTAATGACCTGAATTGTGAGGGCGTGGTGCCACTTCGTTAACCAGGATTTGATCGTCTTCTGTTTGGAACATTTCTACGGCTAAAAGTCCGATGTGGTTATAGGCTTCCGAAACTTTTAAAGCTACATTTCTTGCCTTGTCGGCTACTTTGTCGTCAATTCTCGCCGGGCAGATTACGTATTCCACCTGATTGGCTTCGGGATGGAATTCCATTTCCACCACCGGATACGTTTTGATTTCGCCGGAAACATTTCGGGCAACAATTACGGCCAATTCATTTTTGAAAGGGACCATTTGTTCCGCGATGCACTCCACTTCTGGCAAGTCGGTTAAATCCTGAGCGGAACGAACAATTTTTACACCGTTTCCGTCATAACCAAACTCGGCGCATTTCCATACAAACGGGAATGTTACTTCGTTTTTATCCAATGCATTTTTTAAACCGGTAAGGTCAGCAAAACGAATGTGGAATGATGTAGGGATATTGTTTTCGGCATAAAAATCCTTTTGACGGCCTTTATTTTGAATCATCCGTAAGGTTTTTGGTGATGGATACACCTTTTTTCCTTCTGCTTCCAAAGCGTCTAACGCATCCAGATTTACGTTTTCAATTTCGATGGTTAATACATCAACTGCTTTACCGAATTGATACACGGTGTCGTAGTCCATTAAACTGCCTTTGAAAAACTTGGTCGCCCCGAATTGACAAGGTGCCTCGTCGCTCGGATCTAAAACGTATGTCTGAATATCGAATTTTCTGGTTTCGGCAAGAAGCATTTTTCCTAATTGCCCGCCACCAAGAATACCTAATTTAAAATCGGATGAGAAATAATTCATTGTGCTGTTGTTTGTGTGCAAAGATACTTACTCCATTGATAATTAACAATTGTGATACTAATTTAAATATTAGACATGTTTTTGAGGATTTTTTGATTAGATAAGAAGTGAAAAAAGAATTGCATTGATCTAAATTTTGGAGAAGACCGTTTAAAATTGTTTTTCATCTATTATTATGAAAAATCACTTGAAACGGTGAATGTTTTTTTTATTAATGATTTAAATTTGTAAAATTGTAAATCTCACATTATGAAAAAGTTATGCTGTTTTTTTTGGTTTTTTCTGATGGGGATTCAGTTTGTTGTGCATGCTCAGGATGACCCTGCGTTTGAATGGGCTTTTAATACGACAGGTACTCCTATAAGCGGTGGGGAATCCAATGGTAAGGAAATTGTTGTTGATGATTTTGGGAAAGTATTTGTTTTAGGATATTTTGAAAGCACAGCCGATTTTGATTTCAGTGGAAATGCATACAATCTGACTTCCGGAAGCGGGAGTCTTTTTTTGGCAAAATATGAAAGCAACGGAACTTTGATTTGGGCAAAAAAAATTGCAGGAACAAGCTTTTCAATAAATGCACTTCCAGATAGTGATCAAGCGTTTAATCTGTCTTTGGACAGTAATGGGGATCTTATTCTCAGTGGCGCTTTCTATGGTACGGTCGATTTTGATCCTGGACCTGCTGTGGTAACCGTTTCACCGGATGGATTGTCGGATATTTTTATATCAAAATTCGATTCAAACGGAAATTTTGTTTGGGTTAAAACTATGGGAGGAAGCGGGAATTCGTATGCGAAAATACAGTCTCTCTTTTTGGATGCCAATAATAACATATACATTGGAGGTGTTTTTGATACCCAGGCCGACTTTAATCCGGGACCTGGTGTAAATGTTTTGATTGCCGCAGAGGGCCTGGATGGTTTTTTTGCCCGATATGACAGCAATGGCAACTATGTTTGGGCAAAATCGATTGCAGGTAATCAGGGAAATGAGTATATAAATTCCATTGCAGCGGATTCTGCAGGGAATGTGCTGATAGCTGGGAATTTTTTATATAGTTGTGATTTTAATCCGGATGCTGGGATCAACCTGCTGAACTCGGTTGAGGGGAGTGAGGATGCTTTTATTGCAAAATACAATAGTTCAGGCGGTTATTTGTGGGCAAAACAAATAGGTGGAAGCGCGAATGATGATGTAAATGCGGTGAAATTGGATTCAGCAGGAAATATTTACATTACAGGTGTGTTTTCCGGAACTGTCGATTTTGATCCAAATGCCGGTACAGTAACTCATACATCGCTGGGTGCAGGTGATGTTTTTATTGCAAAGTACAATCCTTCCGGCTTTTATTTATGGAGTAAACCTATTGGCGGAGCAGGTTATGAAGAAGCTTTTTCTCTTCTATTGGATAATAATGCTATTTATATCACAGGATGGTTTTTTGGAACTTCCGATTTTGATCCAGGGGCAGGAACGGCGAGTTTAACTTCGAACGGATACAATGATGTTTTCTGGGCAAAGTACGATATCACAGGGAACTACATTTGGGGCAAATCGTTAGGAGGGGTAAACCCTTCGCCGGGAGAACATACTTCACCGGTTTATGAAAAAGGATTTTCCCTGGCTGCAGGTAATAATGGACAGGTGTTTCTTACGGGAGTTTTTTTTGGGACTGCTGATTTTAACCCTGGCCCAGGGATTGTGAATATTACTTCGGGTCAAGGTTACAGTAATGCTTTTTGGGGGCGTTTTGACAGTTCCGGTAATTATCTAAATGCCGTTGCAATCGGAGGTTATGGAGGAGAAAGCTTTCAAACAGGGGTTTGTGTAGAGCAAGGCAGTGATGGGGATGTTTATTCGGCCGGCTATTTTTACGGTTCCTGTGATTTTGATTTAGGGCCAAACCAAAGTTTTTTAAATGCTGCGAACTCAGGAAGTATGTTCATGGCAAAATATAATGATGCCGGCGGTTATTTATGGGCAAAGCGTTTAGAAGGAGAAGGGATGGCTCTTGTTTCTTCTATGGTTTTGGATCAGGATGAAAATATTTATGTGTCAGGTACTCTTTCGGGAGAAATTGATTTTGATCCCGGTGCCGGAATTTCAATCCTAAACGGGACTGAGGGTGATGAAATCGTTTCTAAACTTTTTCTGGCAAAATATGATTCTGACGGGAAATATCTTTGGGCAAAGGCTGTAGGTTCGAGCGTAATATCTCATTCCTTTGCCTTGGATCCACAAAGGAATGTTTTGGTGTCCGGATATTTTTACGGAACAGGTGATTTCGACCCTGATGCAGGTACGGCGACCCTGGTCTCTGATGGCTCTTCTGATGCATTCATAGCTAAATATGACGTTAACGGGCATTATGTTTGGGCGAAGCGTATCGATAATAGTGAACAAATTATGCCGAATTCTGTTGTGTGTGATAATAGCGGTAATTTCTACTGCGCTGGTTTTTTTTCCGGGGCAACCGATTTTGATCCGGGAATCCCAACAGTAGTTTATAATAGTGCCCTCAATCAGGCATACAACGCGTTCTTGGTGAAGTATAATCCAAATGGGGATTTTGTATGGGTAAAAGTACCTCAAGGGGAGGCGCCTATAAAAGCAAAATCGATTGCAATTGATCCAACTGGAAATTTGATAGTGGCTGGTACATTCGGTTTCGGTAATATCAATTTAAATCCAGGCGGGAGCAATGGTAATTTGGATGGACAGGAAGCCGCAAATCTGTATTTTGCTAAGTATGGAAGTAATGGGGGGTTTATTTGGGTAAAAGGAGCCAGCAGTCAAGGTAGTTCTGTGGAAGCGAATGATGTCAGTACAGATGCTTTAGGGAATGTTTATCTGACCGGGTATTTTATGAATAGAATTGACTTTGATCCGAATGTGCAAAATCAGAATATTTTGATTTCATCGGCTTTGACCCCTGACGTTTTTTTTGCTAAGTATGGCAATAATGGTAATTTTCTGTGGGCTAAATCCATAGGGGGTGACGGATACGATTCTGGTACATCATTGTCTCTAAAAAACAATAAGTTGTTGCTTACTGGTGATTTTTCAGGTGAAGGTGATTTTGATGCGACAAGCGGCATTACTGCGCTGACTTGCCTCAATGTTAATAATATGTTTTTAGCTAAATACAGTTTGTGCGGAAATCTGAATAACACAATCTCTTTGGTAGGTAATACGCTGACAGCAAGCGCAGTCGCTGATGCTTATCAGTGGATTGATTGTAATAATGGTGGCGCTTTTATAAATGGGGCGACGAGTCAGTCGTTCAGTCCTTCTGTAGCCGGAAATTATGCCGTGATTATTACCGATAATAATTGTCAGGTTGCTTCCGAATGTCATTCGGTTTTAGGAGTTGATAATCCGGGCAGTTTGAATGGACTGGTGCTTTATCCAAATCCAACGAATGGGGATTTTAAAATCCAGTTTCCACATGCGTTTTCTGAAATCACTTCGAAAATCACAAACATATTGGGTGAAACCATTTCTGTTAATCGTTTTTTTGGTGAGCAACAAGTCTCTTTAAGTTTGGCGCAAGTTTCTGAAGGATTATATTTTGTGGAAATTGATTATGATGGTTACAGACAGGATTTTAAAGTGCTTAAGAAATAGCGTCCCTGTTTTTTGTGATGGACTCAAGAGCTTTTTTTATTTGATTCTTCCCAAAACCTCCCTTGCCGCGGCTTTATATCCTGCTGATTGCCATACGTAATCCCTGCCGAGAATTTCTTTCAATTCCTCATTGATCCATGGTTCTTTTTTACCGAAATGAACAAGTGTTTTCATCGCATATACTTTGCAGGCAACCCGTTCATCCCGGATAAGCCAGTCCAAGCATATTTCGATGAGTTTTTCTTTTTGAAATTCTGTAAGCGTTATGTTTTTTGAAGTCCCCAGAAAAAAAGCCACACGCGACATTCCTCTTATTGCAGAATCGTTTTTGTATGCTGATATTGTTTCGCAGATGCTGTCGATGTGGGGCAGAAGTATTCCGGTTTTTACTTCGGCAACCATTTCGATAATCCAAACCGCTTTGTGATGATTTTTGTTTTTCAGGTCGGTGCCGAATGCAATCAGGTCTTTCAGATGTTCCGGATGGTCAAAAATGAAATCACGAAGCCCGTTTCGGCAATCAGTGCCGGCGTTGCTTTTTTCTAATCGACTGAATAAAAACTCCTTCATTTTACAAATGAATGCTTATGGCAGTGCTAATGTAAGCGAATTTGAAAGAATGACAAATTTCGGGTATTGAAAGAGATGAATTTTTCGGCTAAAAAGGGTTAACTCATAAATCATAACTTATAATACACAACTCATACCTAAAAATAATTATCTTTGCCAATTATTCCCTGATGTAAAAATGGAAATTCAACTTCACGACAAACGATTTGTTCCTTATATTTCTGCTGCAGAACTGGATTGGGCAATCGAACGCATGGCCAAACAGGTGGCGGCTGAATTAAATGGAGAAATCCCTGTTTTTATTGGTGTTCTGAATGGTTCGTTTATGGTGGTTTCGGATTTTATGAAGCACTATAAGAGGCCGTGCGAAGTCAGTTTTGTTAAAATGGCATCGTATGACGGCATGGAAACGACCAATCAGGTAAAACAACTTATTGGGTTGAATCAGGATTTGTCTGGCAGAACGGTAGTTGTTATAGAAGATATCGTGGATACCGGAAATACTGTCGAAGAGTTACATGCTCTGTTTGCGGATAAAAACCTTAAGCAATTAAAATTTGCTACTTTATTTTTGAAGCCGGAAGCTTACAAAAAAGACATAGAAATTGATTATATTGGTATCGAAATAGAGGATAAATTTATCGTGGGCTTCGGGCTGGACTATGACGGTTTGGGGAGAAACCTTCCGGAAGTCTATCAGCTTAAGTGATTGAAAGATTTGATTTTAAATAAAGAATAACAAAAACAACATAACTACAAATTACAATTTTTTAAAATGATCAACATTGTTTTGTTCGGTAAACCGGGCGCAGGAAAAGGAACACAAGCAGAATTTTTAAAAGAAAAATACAATTTAATCCATCTTTCCACAGGTGATATCTTTCGCTTCAATATGAAAAACGACACCGCTTTAGGGAAAGAAGCCAAAGGATATATCGATAACGGAGAATTGGTTCCGGATAGTGTAACCATTAAAATGTTACAGGATGAAGTAGAGAAAAATATGGATTCTAAAGGGTTTCTTTTTGATGGTTTTCCAAGAACAATCCCGCAAGCCAATGCTTTAGATGAGTTTTTAAAAACCAAAAACTGGGAAGTAACGGCAACCATTGCTTTAGAAGCGGACGATAATGTTTTGGTGGAGCGTATTTTGGAAAGAGGAAAAACTTCCGGAAGAGTAGATGACCAGGATGCTGAAAAAATCCGTAACCGTTATGAGGAATACAATGAAAAAACGGCTCCATTAATGGATTTTTACAGAGCGCAGAATAAATTTCATGCCGTAAACGGTATTGGGTCTATTGCAGAAATTACAGAGCGACTGAGCGCTGTGATAGACACGTTGTAACCTAAAAAACAAACATGGAAATACTCATAATTTTCTTTTTAATATTACTTAACGGTGTTTTTTCTATGTCCGAAATTGCATTGATTTCAGCACGAAAAAACCGTCTTGAATCTGCGGCAAAAAAGGGAAATGCCAGTGCGAAAACGGCTTTAGAATTAGCCAATTCGCCTAATAAATTCCTGTCCACGGTACAAATCGGAATAACCCTTATTGGGATTCTTACCGGTATTTACAGTGGTGAAAGAATAACCGGAGATGTTAAGTTGTTTTTAGAAGGTTTTGAAATGCTTCGCCCTTATTCACCTAGTCTTTCAGTAGGAATTGTGGTAGTGGTCCTAACTTATTTTTCTTTGGTTATAGGAGAATTGTTGCCTAAACGAATCGGTCTGAATTACCCTGAAACAATCGCAAAAGCTGTAGCAGTGCCTATGAAAGCTGTTTCAGTCATAACAATGCCATTCATTTGGTTGCTGACTGTTTCCACCGAGTTTGTGCTTGATGTTTTCAAAATCAAGCCTACAGCCGATGGCAAAGTAACGGAAGAGGAAATTAAAGCCATCATTAAAGAAGGAACCGAAGTTGGTGAAGTGCAGGAGATTGAACAAGATATCGTGGAGCGTGTGTTTCATATCGGTGACCGAAAAGTAAATTCACTGATGACACACAGAAAGTCTGTGGTTTATCTTTCTCTGGATGAAACCATTCAGGAATTGAAAGAAAAGGTTTTGGATGAATTGCATTCGGTATATCCTGTTTGTGTTGAAAATCTCGACGAAGTAGTTGGCGTGGTTTTACTGAAGGACTTGTTTGCCAGTTTCGAAAAAGGTGAGTTTGACTTAAAAACAATTGCCAAAGAACCGGTATATCTCATAGAACATACATCGGCTTATAAAGCGTTAGAGAATTTCAAAAAATCCAAAGTACATTATGCTTTGGTAACCGATGAGTACGGAATCTGCCAGGGTATTATCACCCTTAACGATATCCTTGAGGCATTGGTGGGTGATGCAGCGGAATTTTACGAAGAGGAATTTCAGTTAATAGCTCGTGAAGACGGGACTTGGTTGGTTGACGGACATTATTCGTTGCATGATTTCTTAACATATTTCGATTTAGATGATCTAATTAACGATTACGACGTAACGACTGTAAGCGGTTTGATCATGACGGAGTTGACATATATTCCAAAAGAGGGTGAAAAGCTTATATGGAACAAAATGGAGTTGGAAGTCGTCGATATGGATGGAATCAAAATTGATAAAGTATTGGTTCGCCTTTTAAAGGATGGTGAATAAATATGTGTCAGCTGCATAAGAAAGAGCAGTTGTCCGTATTATAACAGAAAGAGAATATAACAGGAGGTTTGAAGGTTGATAGTTATTAACCAATATAAATTTGAACTTTCGCTGGCTATAAGCTAATTAACAGAACGAAAAGAAGAAATGACAGAAGGGAACTTTGTAGACTACGTAAAAATATACGTTGCTTCCGGAAAAGGAGGTAAAGGTTCTACGCATTTGCATAGAGAGAAGTTTATTGAAAAAGGTGGCCCGGACGGAGGTGACGGAGGTCGCGGTGGACACGTGTATCTGGTTGGAAATAAAGGATTGTGGACATTGTTTCACCTGAAATTTGCCCGCCATATCAAAGCAGGGCACGGAGGAGACGGTGGAAGTGCGCGCAGTACCGGAGCCGACGGTGAAGATAAATACATCGAAGTACCTTTGGGGACTGTAGTCCGTGATAAAGAAACTGATGAGGTTTTGTTTGAAATCACAGAACACGGAGAGAAAAAAATTCTCGCTAAAGGTGGAAAAGGCGGATTGGGTAACTGGCATTTCAGGAGTTCCACGAATCAAACACCACGATATTCCCAACCGGGTATGCCGTCGGAAGAAATCGATGTGACGCTGGAATTGAAAGTATTGGCAGACGTTGGCTTGGTTGGATTCCCGAATGCCGGAAAATCCACTTTGTTATCGGTGTTGACATCCGCAAAACCAAAAATTGCCGATTATCCGTTTACCACGCTGAAACCGAATTTAGGAATTGTGGCTTACCGTGATTTCCAGTCGTTCGTAATTGCTGATATCCCTGGAATTATCGAAGGAGCGGCGGAAGGTAAAGGTTTAGGGCATTATTTCCTTCGTCATATCGAGCGTAATTCAACACTGTTGTTCCTGGTTCCGGCCGATGCACCGGACATTAAAAAAGAATACGATATCCTGTTGGATGAATTACGTCGCTACAACCCGGAGATGTTGGATAAAGACCGCTTGGTGGTTATTTCAAAATCTGATATGCTGGATGATGAGTTGAAAGCTGAAATGAAAAAGCATTTGGATAAAGAGTTTAAAGGAATTCCATATATGTTTATTTCATCAGTCGCTCAACAAGGTCTTACAGAACTGAAAGATAAATTATGGCAGATGTTGAATGTAGAAATATAAGCTGTTAGGTTATAAAATAAGAAAGCGTTCCTTTTGGGAACGCTTTTTATTTGGGTGCAACCGTTGAAAACAAAAGTCTTGATAAACTATTGGATTTGTCAGGTTGTAATTTGATTAATTTGAACTAACAGGAACAGTTTTTTCTGTTTTTACTGAAGTTGTACGCCCAACGATAACTTGGTTGTATTGATTAATCAACGTGTTAACTTCATGGATGGTGTTCCCGCCCCATGATGTTGGTTGTACTACTGAAAAAGCAGACAGATATTTGCAAAGATCATAGTAAATTGAAACCATTTCGTTGCGTTTGCTTTTAAAAGTCCCAGGGTAATTGTTGGTAAACTCCTGAGTGTATCTGTGATAAGTGTCACTGAATGTTTGATTGACTTTTTTTAGTTCGATGACCCACTGGCCCAAATTCAGTGTGCCGATGGCTGATGTCAATTCAGGTTTTGTTTCCCAATCCGAAATAATATTGCTGATTATAGCAGTTTCCGACTGATAAGTCTCTCTCGTGATATCTGAACCATACAGTTTGATGTTGTTCTGTAGCAAAGTAGCAGCATAGCTGTAAGTAGGGTCGAAATGGCAAGTGTAAGCGTTAATGATGCCAAATATTCCCATAATGTTTTTGTTTCTGGACCAATCCAATTCTTCTAACTCTGGAGTGATAGGGCTTGGTGTTGTGTTTTTAAACATTGTTTCCATTTCAGAGATTTTTCTGATCATGGCGTCATGCTGTATTTGTAGGCTGTGAACGGTAAGGCTGCTGTTAGCAACGATAGAAGTGAAATCTTTGCAGAATTGGATGAATTCAGCGTTTCTCAAACTGTTAAGTGTGATAGAATTTATCATGTCGATGTTTTTTTTAAAATTTTGTTTTGTTTTGTTTTTTAAAATTTCGGAAAAGTCCGTATTGTCTTTATAAGATTTCCTTTTTTCAGAAATGTATGTTTCTACTGTCGTGAAACTATTCTGAATTCTTATGACCGGTTGGGCGGTGAGTGACAGGTTTTCATAATAATTTGTTTTTGGTTGTGTTGTGATATGTGTAAACTTATAAAAAAATATTTTCACTTTTTCATTTTTATTTAAAGAAAAGTTAAAAATCTGTCAATGTGTTATAAAAAATCGACAAAGCGTAATTTTTTTCCATAAATTACAGTAATATCTTGCATATTTTTTCTAGAGATGTAATTTAGATGAAGTTTGAGAAGGTTTTAAGGAGACTAAATTATTTTGAAGGGCAAATTCCTTTTAATTTGTTTTGGGAATGACAAAAAATAATGTGATGTAGGCTTGTTGCAGTTTGATTATGTTTATAATTTGATACTTCTAAATCTGATTTTGATAATAGATTTGGGATGGGAACTTAAAAAAGATGCTCATTAGGGCATCTTTTTATTTTTCGTTATGAAGATTTTTTGTTAAAATTTTCTTAATGAAAAATATTTCTAAATCATTATTTTCAGCCAATTACCAAAAAAAAGTATCTTCGCGCTACTAAAAATAAATTTAACTATGAAAAAATTACTTTTATCTCTGATCGCAGTGATTATGCTTGTTCCGGCAAGTGTAAAAGCCGACGAAGGAATGTGGTTTTTGATGTTCATCGAGCGTTTGAACCACCGAGATATGCAAAAAATGGGATTGCAGCTTACAGCTGAAGAAATCTACAGTATTAACCACCACAGTTTAAAAGACGCTATTGTTCAGTTTAACGGAGGGTGTACGGCTGAGATCATTTCTAAAGACGGATTAGTATTAACTAACCACCACTGTGGATACGATGCGATCGCTGAATTGTCTACAGCAGAAAAAAATCACCTTAAAAATGGTTTTTGGGCAAACTCAAGAGCTGAAGAATTAAAACCATCAAGTTTATACGTTCGTTTCTTCGTACGTATGGATGACTGTTCAAAGAGAATTTTGTCAGTTGTAAACGATCAAATGACAGAAGCTGAGCGTGAAAAAGCAATCAACGCTGAAATCGCTAAAATCGAAAAAGAAAACAACGAAGGCGGAAAATATACTGTTTCTGTTCGTTCTTTCTTTCAAGGAAACGAGTTCTACTACTTCGTTTACCAAGATTATAAAGACGTTCGTTTAGTAGGTACACCACCAGAGAGCTTAGGTAAATTTGGTGGAGATACTGACAACTGGGAGTGGCCTCGCCACACTGCAGATTTCTCAATGTTCCGTGTTTATGGAGATGCTAACGGAAATCCTGCAGACTATTCTCAAAAGAATGTGCCGATTAAACCTAAACATTATTTGCCGGTAAACATCGGAGGTGTTAAAGAAAACGATTTCGCAATGATTTTAGGATATCCTGGTAGAACTAACCGTTGGATGCCTGCTGCAGGAATCGAACAAAACGTAAAATATGCTTATCCTGCTTGGGTAGAAGGTTCTAAAACCGGTATGGATAACATGAAAAAATACATGGATCAGAGTGATGCTTTGAACTTGGTATATGCTTCTAAATATGCAGGTGTGGCAAACTACTGGAAAAACCGTCAGGGAATGATCGACGCGTTAACAAAATTCGGTACAGCTAAAACTAAAGCAGCTCAGGAAGCGAAATTCAACAAATGGGCTAACAAGCCTGAAAACAAAGCGAAATACGGAAACGTAGTAGCTACTATCAACAACTATTACAAGTTGACAAACGAAAAGTCACGTCATGACAACTATTTAATGACGCTTTTCAGAACAAGTGCTTACGCGACAATTTCAAGAGGTTTAGGAAAACAGTTGGAAAACTATGCTAAAGCTGATGCTGCTAAGCGCGCTCAAATGGCTCCGGCTATCCTTGAAATGACTGACGAAATGTTCAAAGAGGCTCACATACCTGCTGAAAAAGATATCATGGCTGCACAATTGAAATTGTATGCTACGAAATCAACAGGATATGCAATTGCTCCGGCTGTGGCTGAATTAGGAAAAGCAAACAACAACGATTTCTCTAAATACGTTAATGCTGCTTTCGATTTGAGTATCTTGTCTTCTAAAGACAGAATCAAAGCGTTCTTGGATGCACCGAGCGAAGGTTTGATCACAAACGATCCATTGATGAAATTGTCCAATGATTTGATGACGCACTACAACACTAAATCTGACGAAGTTGCAAAAGCACAAAACGATTTCGGTGCGGCTTTCCGTAAATTGGTAGAAGGTTTACGTGAGTCTAAAATCGGAACTATCAAATATCCGGATGCAAACTCAACATTGCGTTTAACTTACGGAAAAGTTCGCTCTTTACCTGCAGACAAACGTAATGATGCTAAAGTTAACAACTATACAACTTTAGATGGTCAGGTTAAAAAATACAAAAAAGGTGACAAAGAGTTTGACTTGCCTGGAAAAGTATTGGAAATGAACAAAAACAAAGATTTCGGTCGTTATGCTGACAAAGACGGTTCATTGCATGTGAACTTTTTAACTGACAACGATATCACAGGCGGTAACTCAGGTTCTCCGGTATTAAACGGAAAAGGTGAGTTGATCGGTCTTGCTTTCGACGGTAACATCGAAGCTATGGCAGGTGACGTAATCTTCGATACGAAATTACAAAGAACAATCAACTGTGACATTCGTTACGTATTGTGGGTAATTGAGAACTTCTCAGGTGCTAAACACATCGTAGATGAAATGACAATCATAAAATAATACTCCTTAACAGAGGATTGAGAATCCGGATGCAGCAATGTATCCGGATTTTTTTTGGAGCTGATGGTTCGGGCTTTTTTGGTTTCCCTGTTCCCGCTTCCCGATAGCTATCGGGACGTTTATCTTTTATTCCGTGTTACTTCATAAAAGAATGTCACTGCTATCGGGGCTAATGAGGGAAGGTCTTTTGTGTCTGGAAAGTTTAATTGGAAAACTCCTGTTCAGGCTGGTAATCAAACGGAAGTATTTCTCCCATTTTCTTCCATCCCATATAACCGAAACTTCCTAGATGATCCACTTCAGCATATGTTCCGTCCGCATAAATTTCAATTGGTGTGTCTTCCATTAATTTTAACTGTGAGGTCTGAAACTCGCTTTCTGCCCGATGATAGTATTCGGTATATTTGTTTTCCTCTTTTGCTCTTCGGAATATTACAGATAAAAAATCGGTAAAATAAAAATACTTTTTACCTTCTCTTTCAAATACCAGCTGATGCACTTTTTGGTATTCTTTATCATATGTGACTTTGTGTTTTAACGGTATTTGTGGAATCTTTCCGGTTCGTCTGAAATTATCCATCATCTTGATGATACTGTCCTGTGAAGGGTAGTCCGGATTTAGTTCCCTTGTAAATTTAGTTACAGAAAATCCCTCATTTTCCATGACGCCATTGTAGAGACTTCGGATGAAGTGCATGGTAGATCCTTTATAGCATTTTAAACGGCTTTTGGTCACTTCTTTTGTGTCCAGCTTTTTTTCGGCAACGATGTCCTTAAAAAAGGGATATCCAAAAAAAGTAGTGAGTTTCTGGTTGTGTTCTTCCTTAAGCGCCCTGCTCTCAAAATACGCCAATTCATAAGAGATGAAATAACCAGTTTTTTCATTGATCATTAGAATAGGGGCATCCGCCGTTACTATCAAAAGAGTATTTTCTTTGTTCATGTCAAACTGCAGTACCTCCGGATTCAGGATTTTTGTTTTCTCCGCTATCTTTCCCAACCCAATAAATTCCCGGTTGAAAATTTCCATATACTTTTTTCTTTGCTTGGCGCTGATTTTCTTAATCACCACTTCCTTTAGATTGTTAACGGTGGGGCTTAGGTAAATGACATTTGCCCTGTCTGTAGCAGTAAAAGAACTCGCCGGAACAATCACGCTTTCATAACCCACATAACTGATTAAAACCTGTGTTTGTCCTTCTATTAATGTAAACGAGAACAGCCCTTTTTCATCCGTTGCTCCGCCATTTGTAGTCTGCGGAGCAAAAATAGAAGCGCCATGTAAAGGTTCTTTGGTGTCTTTATCTCTTACAATACCTGAAATTTTGGTTTGGGCCAATAAATTCAATTGAAACAAAATAAATAGCAATAGGAATTGGTACTGTCGCTTCATAATGGATTCTGTTCAGAATAAGAGAGTGAATTGCAAATATAAAAAATAAACTAATTTTGATTTCATTTTCCTATTTTTGAAACATGAGGCAATTTCTTTTTGTGTTATTTTTTCCGATGCTCGTCTGTGCTCAATCCGATTTCGATAAAGGCAAAACGCTTTTCGAAGAGAAGAAGTACACTTTGGCGAAACTCCTTTTTGAAAATTATGCACGACAAAAAGGCTCAGACCCCAAAACTACAGAATATTTGGGTGATATTGCCGCGCATCAGGGACGATGGGATGTATCTGTTGGATACTACAAAAAATTAAAAACACAGTTCCCCAAAAATGCCAATTATCATTATAAATTCGGAGGCGCTTTGGGAATGAAAGCCAAGGAATCCAATAAGTTTAAAGCATTTGGGATGATTGACGAGATTGAAAGTGCTTTCGAAACCGCTGCCCGATTGGACTCAAAGCATATCGATACCCGATGGGCATTGGTGGTCTTTTATATTGAATTGCCAGGAATTGTTGGGGGCAGCGAAACTAAGGCGCAGAAGTATGCTGGTGAATTGATGCAGCTTTCCAAAGTGGATGGGTATTTGGCTAAAGGGTATATTGACGTTTATTTCAAACGATACAATAAGGCAGAAATCAATCTGAAAAAGGCACATGAAATTGGTCATTCCAAAATCACTTTTGAAAAACTATATGACTTATATTTGAATAAATTAAAAGATGTTGAAAAAGCTAAAAAACTTAAAGCGGGTGTCAACACGTAAATAACATATAATTAAGCAAATGCGTACACATTTTATTGCCATAGGCGGTGCGGCAATGCACAATTTAGCCTTAGCGTTACATAGCAAAGGATATCAGGTAACCGGAAGCGATGATGCGATTTTCGAGCCTTCAAAGTCAAGATTGGAAAAGAAAGGATTATTGCCTGCAGAAATGGGTTGGTTTCCTGAAAAAATAACTTCGGATATTGAAGCAATTATTCTTGGGATGCACGCCAAAGCCGATAACCCCGAGTTGTTGAAGGCGCAGGAATTAGGCCTGAAAATTTATTCATATCCAGAATTTTTATACGAGCAATCGAAAAATAAAACGAGAGTTGTAATCGGAGGTTCTCACGGTAAAACAACAATTACTTCAATGATCCTGCATGTTATGCATTATCACGGAATCAATGTGGATTATATGGTAGGGGCACAATTGGAAGGATTTGATACCATGGTGCATTTGACCGAAGAAAACGATTTTATCGTATTGGAAGGGGATGAGTACTTGTCTTCTCCGATGGACCGCCGACCAAAATTCCATCTGTACCAGCCGAATATCGCTTTGATTAGCGGAATTGCGTGGGATCATATTAACGTGTTTCCGACGTATGAAAACTATGTGGAACAGTTTGAAATCTTCATCCAAAAAATTACAAACGGCGGTATTTTGGTATACAATGAAAACGATCCGGAAGTGAAACGCGTAGCGGAAGCTGCGACGAACCCAATCCGTAAAATTGCGTACCAAACACCGGAATATTCGGTAGAAAATGGCGTGACGCTTTTAGAAACTCCTGAAGGGCCAATGCCGATTGAAGTTTTTGGTGCACACAACCTGAATAATTTAGCAGGAGCCAAATGGATCTGCCAGAACATGGGCGTTGATGAAGCCGATTTCTACGAGGCAATTGCCAGTTTTAAAGGGGCTTCCAAACGTTTGGAAAAAATCGCTGAAAGCAAAACGAAAGTCGCTTACAAGGATTTTGCACATTCGCCAAGTAAAGTAGCTGCAACAACAAAAGCGGTGAAAGAACAATATCCGAACCGAACCCTAGTGGCTTGTTTGGAATTACATACCTACAGCAGTTTGAACGCCGAGTTCTTAAAAGAGTATGAAGGGGCATTGAACCATGCGGATGTAGCAGTGGTATTCTATTCGCCTGATGCGGTGAAAATAAAACAATTGGAAGAGGTTACATATGATCAGATTGCACAGGCTTTCAGACGCAATGATTTGATTATTTATACCAATCCGGAAGAATTCAAGAACTTCTTATTCAATCGCGATTTAGAGGATTCAGCTTTGTTATTGATGAGTTCCGGAAATTACGGCGGATTGAATTTTGATGATGTGAAGGGGTTAATCAATTAGTTGAAATATTTATAATGCCCAACGTTTTATAGGAAAACAAATAGTCCTCTAAGACCTGTCCGGCACCCACATTATGAACAATCATCGGGCGTTTTCCGTCCGGTGATTTTTTGTTTGGGGCAATATGGCGAAAGAAAAATTTGTTGTTTCTTTGTGTTGTGAGAAATAACTTAAAAAATATACGCCATGGAACAAACAACATTCGCCATCAAATACTGGGCTGAAGACGATAAACCAAGAGAAAAACTTATGCTAAAAGGAAAAGCGGTTCTAACCGATGCGGAATTAATTGCCATTCTGATTGGCTCTGGAAGTCGTAATGAGAGTGCTGTTCAGCTTTCCAAGCGCATTTTAGCTTCGGTAGACAATAATCTAAACGTACTTGGAAAATTATCTGTAAAACAACTGATGAATTTCAAAGGTATTGGCGAAGCAAAAGCGATATCGATTGTAGCTGCCGCTGAATTAGGTCGCAGACGGAAATCCGAAGAAAGTCTTGAATTATCCAAAATCACCTCAAGTAAAGCAGTTTTCGAAATCATGCAACCCATTATCGGCGAATTGCAACACGAAGAATTCTGGGTTTTGTTTCTGAATAATTCCAATAAAGTAATTTACAAAACGCAAATCAGTAAAGGCGGCATCACAGGAACGGTTGTAGATACCCGCATAATTTACAAAACGGCTTTAGAGCACAATGCTACTTCTGTCATCTTGGTTCACAATCATCCTTCGGGGACGTTAATAGCCAGCGAAGCCGATAAACAGATTACCCGAAAATTAAAAGAAGCCGGCAAGCACATCGATATTTTAGTATTGGATCATGTTATTGTTACTGAGAAAAGCTATTTCAGTTTTGCCGATGACGGGATTTTATAGATTTAAGGTTCTTTAATATTTTATTCGCTTCCAATTTTATAAATTGCGCTGGAATCGGATTTGGATTCCGAATACGAAAAAACCGAAATGATAAGTACAAAAAGAATCACATTTTCATACGGTAAATCCATGATGTTTGCTTTTCCCGATATTGTTTGCAATGAAGGGGAAACTTTGCTTGTAACAGGAAACTCTGGTGTTGGTAAAACCACATTGCTCCATCTTCTGGGAGGTTTATTACGTCCCGAATCGGGAGAGATTGTCATTGATAACACTGTGATTAACTCTTTTTCCGAACGTAAATTGGATCATTTTCGTGGACAAAATATAGGGTTAGTTTTGCAGCAATCTCATTTTATAGAAGCATTTACCGTTTTGGAAAACGTAGCTTTAGCGTCATGGCTGGCTACAGGAAAGCAAAAAATGGAAAAGGCAAAACAGCTTTTGGAACACTTGGATTTAGGTAATCATCTGCACAAATTGCCATCGCAGCTCAGTGTCGGGCAGCAGCAACGTGTTTCTATTGCCAGGGCTTTAATCAACGAACCGAAATTATTATTGGCTGACGAGCCGACTTCAAGTCTGGACGACGAAAATGCCTTCAAAGTAGCTGATTTGCTTGAGCAATTAGCGAAAGAATTCAAAACCGCTTTGGTAATCGTAACCCATGATTCACGATTAAAGGAACGATTCTCCAACCAAATTTCATTGTCATGATCGGAAAGCTAGCATGGAGAAATACGTGGTTTAAACCATTAAGTACAGTTTTGAGCATCATTTTGCTGATGTCGAGCGTTGCCATTATTACGGTTTTGATCTTACTTCAAAAACAATTCGAAGAACAATTTTCCAGTAATGCCGATGATATTGATCTGGTGTTAGGTGCCCAAGGTAGTCCGTTGCAATTAATTTTGTCTTCCGTATATCAGATGGATGCTCCAACGGGAAATATAGATTATACTGAGGCAAAAACCTGGATGCAGAACCCGTTCGTGAAATCAGCGATTCCTTTGGCGTATGGTGATAATTATTTAGGTTTTAAGATTTTAGGAACGACACCCGATTATCTGGCTAAGTTTGGCGGAAAGGTCGAAAAAGGCAAAATGTTCGCAAATACATTTGAAGTGGTTATTGGAAGTGAAATTGCGGATAAGTTGCAATTGAAAGTAGGTGATACTTTTTTTGGTTCTCACGGGGATGCCAAAGAAGGCGAAAAACACGAGGAAGCTGCTTATAAGGTGGTGGGGATCGCATCGAAAACCGGAAAAGTGGTCGATAATCTGATTCTTTCCAATGTCAAAAGTGTCTGGGCAATGCATGATGTACACGACCATGAGGAAGGTGAAGCAAATCACGAAGCAGCGCTCAATTCTGAAGAAGGAAAGGAAATTACAGCCGTTCTGATTAAATTCCGAAATAAGATGGGAATTGTCCTTTGGCCGAGACTGATTGCACAAAACACCAAAATGCAGGCTGCTTCCCCGGCTATTGAAATCAACCGTCTGTTTACACTTTTCGGGATTGGTTTGGAAGCATTACAATATTTAGCATATGGGATTATGCTTATTTCCGGTATAAGTATTTTCATTGCCTTGTTCAATACGCTGAAAGAGCGAAAATATGAGTTTGCTTTGCTGCGTATTCAGGGAGCATCCCGTTTTCAGCTTTTGCAGGCTATCATTATTGAAAGTCTTGTTTTGTGCGTTATTGGATTTGTCTTTGGAACAATTCTTGGTAGGGTAGCATTGCTATTTATTTCCAAATCATCGGATGAGGAATTTAAAATTGCATTCAATCCGTTGGAGTTTGTTTGGGATAAGGAGGGGGTTTTATTATTAGTAACTATATTTGTCGGACTTTTGGCAGCCATTATTCCTGCAATAAAGGCGTACCGACTCAATATTTCAAAAACATTGTCAAATGCGTAAACCATATATATTAGTAACCGTTTTAGTAACAGCACTTCTTGTTTTGGAAACTTTTTATGATTCGAAGGGAAAAACTCCGGAAACCAATAATGCTAAGTTAGAGAAAGCTGGTTTTGTTTCTTTTTCCAGTGATAATGCATTTATGCAGAAAAATCCTGATACGTTAACGTGGAAGTTACTAGGTGAAATCAAGTTTCTGAAAAAACAGGACAAAGTTTACGGAGAAGTACAGTTTCCAGTAATTAATACGAAACTGAAACAGACACAAAAGAAACGAATCGTAATGAGCGGTTTTATTGTTCCGATTGATAATAAAAGTTATGCGTTGAGCAAAAATGTTTTCGCTTCTTGTTTTTTCTGTGGAAAATCAGGGCCGGAAACGATAATGGGAATTAAATTTAGAGGAGGAAATCCAAAACTGAGAACGGATCAATACGTAACCCTTGAAGGGACTTTTCGTTACAACGATTCGAATGTGGATGATTGGATTTACCATATCGAAGACGCGGTGATTGTCAAGGGGAAATAAGATAGTCATAGTGGCAGTATTCAGTTGTTGAAATTGAATGTTGCATAGTAATGAACCTGAATAATGAAATTGAAATTAAACTATGCGATTTACAAATAAGACCGACATTTTTTTTGATTTAGACCATACGCTTTGGGATTTTGAGCGTAATTCGGCACTGACATTTAAAAAGGTTTTTGCCGAGAACAGTATTGCTGTGGATGTAGAAGCTTTTCTTGAGTATTATGTTCCGGTAAATATGAAATATTGGGCATTGTACCGTGATGATAAAATCGATCATGTGACTCTTCGTTTTATGCGCCTTAAAGAAGTATTCGATTTGGTTGCTTTTGAAATCAATGATGAGGATATTAATTTGATTTCCGAAGAATATATCAAATACCTTCCTATGTTTAACCATTTGTTTGATGGTGCCCTCGATGTTTTGGAGTATTTAAAGCCGAAGTACAATTTGCATATCATAACTAACGGATTTCAGGAAGTACAAAATGGAAAACTGAGAAATGCTAAAATTGAGCATTATTTTGATACGGTGACCAATTCGGAAATGGCCGGAGTGAAAAAACCTCACCCAGGAATCTTTGAATATGCTCTGGAGTTGGCTAAAGCCAAAAAACACACAAGTCTGATGATAGGGGACAGCTTGGAAGCGGATATGGAAGGCGCTAAAAATATAGGTATTGATGCTTTGTTTTTTAATGAAGCCCGGACTGAGCTACAACATGATTTTCCTCAGATTTATCATCTTTCAGAATTAAAAAATATATTGTAAGAATGAAAAAAATAACTTTACTAATTGCCTTATTGTTTACATCGTTTGCTTTTTCGCAAGATGTAAGTGATTATAAATACATCATAGTTCCCAAAAAGTTCAGTTTCTTAAAAGAAGCCAACATGTATAATCTTAATGCATTAACTAAAACGGTCTTCGAAAACCAAGGTTATGAGGTTTATTATGATGGCGATGTTTTTCCACAGGAATTGGCAGAAAACCGCTGCAGGGCTCTTTTTGCTGATATGCTTGAGAATAATACTTTGCTTTCAACAAAAATTAAGATTGAGCTTAAAGATTGCAGAAACCAGGTAGTGTATGTTTCGGAAGAAGGGGTTAGCCGAGAAAAAGATTATGCAAAAGGATATGTACAGGCATTTCGGACGGTGGGAAAATCTCTTGAAATTTTAAAAAGTAAGCCAAATCAGGATGTTGTAAAAATGCCTGTAAAAACGAGTGAAGTCATTCAACCGACAGTGGTAAGTGCGCAACTTTTTGCACAGCCTATTCTGAACGGATTCCAATTGGTGGATTCCTCTCCAAAAGTGGTGATGAAACTTTTGAAAACTTCGAAAAGTAATTTTTATATCGGACAGAAAGAAAATCAGCAAGGCGTTGTTTTTAATTCCAATAACCAATGGGTTTTTGAATACTACCAAAACGACAAACTGGTTTCTGAGAAGTTAGAAATTAAGTTTTAAGGGAAGTATTTCAATATCCGTATTTCTCGTTCCAGCGATTTTTTAAAAACTGACGCAGTTCGCGTTCGCGAGCATTATTTCCCGGTTCGTAAAAAGTGGTGTTGGAAAGTGCTTCCGGTAAAAATTCCTGTTCCGCAAAATTATTGGGAAAATCATGTGAATATTTGTATTCATCTCCATAGCCCAATTCCTTCATCAGTTTGGTAGGTGCATTGCGTAGATGCAGCGGAACAGGTAAATCTCCCGTTTGCTTTACCATTTGTTGTGCATTCCCAATTGCCATGTAACTCGCATTGCTTTTTGCTGAAGTCGCCAGATAGACGGCACACTGACTCAGGATAATTCTGCTTTCCGGATAGCCAATGGTGGTTACCGCTTGGAAAGTGTTGTTGGCCATAATCAACGCAGTTGGATTAGCGTTTCCGATATCTTCCGAGGCTAGGATCAGCATTCTTCGGGCAATGAATTTCACATCTTCTCCACCTTCAATCATTCGAGCCAACCAATAAACCGCTCCGTTTGGATCGCTTCCGCGTATGGATTTTATAAATGCTGATACAATATCATAGTGCTGCTCACCGGTTTTGTCATACAGTACCGTATTTTTCTGCACTAACTGCATTACTTTTTCGTTGGTGATTTCAATCGAATCCGAATCGGAGGCATTCACTATCAGTTCGAAAATATTGAGAAGTTTTCGCCCATCACCACCCGAAAGCCGTAATAATGCCTCGGTTTCTTTGAGCTTAATGTCTTTTGTTTTTAGGATAACGTCGGTTTCCATAGCTCGATGCAATAAGGCTTCCAAATCTTCTTTTGAAAAGGCATTTAGAATATAGACCTGACATCTTGACAATAAAGCGGGAATCACTTCGAAACTCGGGTTTTCAGTAGTGGCACCGATTAACGTAACCCATCCTTTTTCTACCGCGGCCAGTAAGGAATCCTGTTGTGATTTGCTGAAGCGGTGGATCTCATCAATAAACAAAATCGGATTTTTGGCAGTGAATAATCCGCCGCTCTGTTTGGCTTTGTCAATCACATCGCGAATATCTTTAACGCCCGAATTGATGGCGCTTAAAGTGTAAAATGGCCGTTTGCTTTCCTCTGCCATTATCTGCGCCAATGTGGTTTTGCCTGTTCCCGGAGGTCCCCATAAAATCAGGGACGGAATGATCCCGCGGGCAATCTGATGGGTCAGCGAACCTTGTTCACCCACTAAATGCGACTGACTGATGTATTCCGATAAATTCTTCGGACGAATGCGCTCGGCTAAAGGTGCTTCCATTTTTTAATTTGAAAATGCGATAATTTGAAGATTTGAAAATGTAAAAATGAATTTTAATCGATCATTTAGGCAATGGAACAAATTTAGCTATATTAAACCGGTTTTTAAATAATTTTCAAATTATCTCATTTTCTAATCTTCAAATTGACTATGACAAAACTTCATTAAATTGCTTTTGGATTTGTTTTTGATAATCTTTCCGCAAATTCCACTTATGAAAGAATCTGATTTTAAATTTTCCGCATCTGTGATTGCTTGGCCCTTTTTGTTTTTATTGGCCATATGGGTGGTTTTTTGGTTTGAAATCCGTTTCAAGATGAGTTTGTATGACTTCGGGATTTACCCACGCTCGCTATCGGGACTGAAGGGAATCGTTTTTAGCCCGTTTCTGCATGGCGATTTACAGCATTTGTATAATAATTCAATTCCGATTTTCCTGCTGGTGATGGCCTTACGTTATTTTTACCGCGAACAGAGCCTTCAGGTTTTGATTTGGGGGATTTTAATGTCGGGATTCGGAACGTGGCTGATAGGGAGGGAGAGTATTCATATTGGTGCCAGCGGACTGATTTATGTGCTCGTCAGCTTTATGTTCTTCAAGGGAGTTCAGTCAGGTTACTATCGATTGGTGGCTTTATCGCTAACGATAGTGGTTCTGTACGGCGGAATGGTTTGGTATCTTTTTCCTTCTCCTGAGGAAAATATTTCGTGGGAAGGACATATGGCGGGATTTATCTCGGGATTTTTATTGTCATATTTCATTAAAACTCAGGATTATCAGAAACCGATAAAGTACGATTGGGAGCGGCCGGATTTTGACCCAAGCCTTGATCCTTTCATGAAGCATTTTGATGAGAACGGAAATTTTATGCCTACACCAAAACCAGATCCTGTCGAGGAACAATATTCCTATTTTATATCGAATTTGCCTGTGATTTATTTTTGGAAGGAATCGAATGAGTCAAAAGATGAAGTTTCAGGTCATGATGTTGCTGATAAAGAACATCATCAATAATAAAAACAAAGTGTAAAAAATCCTTCAAAGGTGTATATTTGGTTTTTAATCATTACGACTATGCAGCCTTTACTACTTCTACATGGAGCACTGGGTTCTCAAGCCCAGTTCGAAGCCTTAAAAACAAAGCTATCTGACCGTTACCAAGTCTACACTCTTGATTTTATTGGTCATGGCAATTCTCCGATGAATGATCATGAAGCGTTGAGCATTTCTTCTTTTGCTCAACAGGTGCTTGCTTTTTTGGAGGAACACAAGCTTAGTAACGTAGCTATTTTTGGATACAGTATGGGTGGTTATGTGGCTTTGTATCTGGCGAAACATTATCCGGATATGGTTGGTAAAATATTTACGCTGGCTACTAAGTTTGACTGGAATCCAGAAAGCAGTAAAAAAGAAGCGGCTATGTTGGATTGGGAGAAAATGGAGCAGAAGGTGCCTAAATTTATCCAGCATTTACAAGTAATACATCAGGTTGATAAAGCTCCGAAATTAGTTAAAGAAACGGCTGAAATGATGCTGGCTATGGGGCAGCAGCCACCTCTTACACTGGCTGAAGTAGGTAGTTTGGAGCAACCTATCCTTTTTTCTGTGGGAGATAAAGATGCTATGGTGAGTTTTGATGAAACGTTGGCGCTATATAAGTCAAAAACGAATAACCAGTTATGGGTTGTGCCTGATACGGTACATGCTTTTGAGAAAGTAAATCAGGATAAGCTGTCGCGAGAAATCGAATACTTTTTTAATTAAGCGGTTTGTCCTGCCGTGCACTCTGTGGTGAAACAAGTTGTAATGATAGACTGAAATTAAAGTTTTGTCCGGCTTTGTAGTAATAATTTCCTTCCAAATCAGAAAATGGTAACCCAACTAGCCCCGATGGAGCCGGTAGCTTCCCGACGCAAGGAGGGAACTAAAGGTAAGAGCGGGAACGACGACCACAAAAAAGCCCGAAACATTCGCTCCGGGCTTTCTCAATTATTTTTATCTCATGTTAGCTTCTTTGACGGATGGTTTCGTATAAAAACGCCCCACAAGCTACAGATACATTTAGTGATCCGATTGAGCCGAACATAGGTAGTTTTGCTTTTTCGTCCACGATTTTTAAAACCGACGGATTCACGCCGCGGTCTTCGCTTCCCATGATAATTGCAACAGGCTCGCTAAAGTCGATATCGTAAATGTTTTGCTCTGTTTTTTCGGTAGCAGCCACTGTCTTGATTCCGGAACCCTGAAGGTAGAAAATCGCATCTTTAATGTGATCTACTTTGCAGATAGGGACGTTGAATACTGCGCCGGCAGAGGTTTTAACCGTATCGCCGTTTACAGGGGCTGAACCTTGTTTCTGGACTATGATTCCGTCTACACCTGTACATTCGGCAGTTCTGATGATAGCTCCGAAATTACGGGTATCTGACAACTGATCTAAAATCAGGAACAATGGTTTTTTGCCGCTTTCGATTACGTTCTCTACCATAGTTTCCAATGATACAAACGAAATAGGAGCGATGGTTGCCACGGCGCCCTGATGGTTATTTGAAGTTAATCGGTTTAGTTTTTCTACAGGAACATAAGAGAAATTGATGTTGTTTTTTTTCATCGTTTTCATCAAATCCTGCATCAAATCGCCTTGTGCGTCTTTTTGAATAAAAACTTTGTCAACTTCTTTTCCTGCGTTGATCGCCTCTATGATGGCTCTGATTCCGAATATTAGGTTTTCTTTTTCCATGGGGCAAAGATAGTATATTAGATTTTTAGATTGTTGGAATTTTAGATTTTTAGATTGTTGAGTTATCTGAATATCATATTTCTTCTAATATTTTAAGTAGTCTAAAAATCGAATGGTCTCTTTTAAAAAACGCTTTTGAAACTAAGATGGACAAGGGAGTTGGAAAGTTTTATGGCCTGATCGCCTGTGGTTCCGTTGGCGTAGATTAAATTGAATAAGCCGTTTTTGGTTAGGAGTCCGAAGCCAAACCCGAGTCCGAGCAGGTTTTCTTTAATGTTGGATGTTTTATCCTGGAAAATGCCGTAATCTGTAATGGAATGTACATATAAGCCGGGTGTCAACACATAACGGTATTCGGTGATGAAAGCCGTGTAGAGGTTGGCTTGAAGACTGTTTTCGCTAAATCCGCGAATGGAATTGATTCCTCCGAAACGGTACAGTTCGTTGCTGAGATAGGTATCGCTTTGAAGATAAAAACTCTGGTTTTTGACAAAAATGAGATTTTTTTTATTCAGGTAGAAATTATAATGCGCGTTGAGTTGCGTAAAATACTGGCTGTTGGTTGCTGTTTCGGACGAGCGTCTCCCGGTTCCGAATTTTACGTTGATATTTGCGGTTTCCCGAAACATAAAATCATCCGGATCGATATCGGAGAACAGGTAGGATGCAGTCCAGAACGAGTTGGAAAAACTGCTTATAGTGCCGGAAGTTGTTTTTTGGATATCTACCGATTCGGCCGATTGATAGCCGAGGTACACTCTGGAATTATAATTGAAGAAGTAGCCTAAATCGATGTCGGTTGTCGTGTTTTGGAAAAGGCTGTCTTGTTTGAATATTTTCAGATTGGCTTTAATGCCCAGCGGACTTTTGAAAATATACGGAATTTCCGTTCCGATGTTGAATGTGGTTTGTTTCTTTCCGTCGCCTTTCCAGTATAGGTTGAACTTTTCACCTGAGTTTAAAGCGTTGTTTAAAAGCAGGTCGAGATAACCGTTAAAGCGCACCCCTGAATTTTCTTCGTTGGCAAAGCCGATGAAACCATCGAAACGATTCGCTTTAGTTTTTTCGAGATATACATAGACTTTCGTGCTGTCTTTGGTGAATAGGATTTCGGGATATTTGATTTGTGTTACAAAAGGGAGCGATTTAAAATCGTTGTTTAGTTTTTTTAAGGTTTCCTGACTGAAAGGTTGTTTTCTGTATTGTTTGGTCAGATTTCTTCGGATGCCTTCCGGGAATTTGTCGTAGCCTACAATTACGATGTCGTTCAGGTTTCGTTTCTTTTCTGTTTTGATTTGCAATACAGCGGAAAGTTGGTTGCCTGTTTTTTTATGATTGGTTAGTTGTAGTTCGCTTAGCGAGTAGCCTTTTTGTTCCAATTTGGCCAGATTGGAATTCATGAAGTTTTCGATTTCGGAAATAGGAAGGGTTATGGTGTCGGATTGGAACTCTAGCAATTTTTTTTCTTCTTCTGAAAGTGTACCTATATATATATGTATGCGTGAGGTTTGTTTTCCGACGGAATAGAAAAATACGAAGGAACTGTCGTTTACTTTTTTCTGATTCAGTAATTGACTTTCTAAATATCCTTTTTTGAGTAGTGTAGCAGACAGATTGCTGGTTTCGTCAAGAATGGATTTAGTGTTTTCGTGCAGTTTTTTGTAGCCGATGCTGTCGATGATTTTGTTTTCTTCGGTTGAAATCCCTTCGATTTTCAGGTGCAGATTTTGTGCTTTTAAGGAAAAGCCGCATAAAATCAGAAATATAAAAAGAAGAAGTCGTTTCAAGTGAAAATGTTTTGGTAAAAATAACGTAAAAAATGGATTTTGGGTATGGGATTTTGCTTTGATCCATAATTGTATTGAAAATTAAATATTTAAGGTTTGTTTTCTAAAAATTAATCCCTACATTTGCAGCCCCGAAAAGTGTCGGGAATTTAAAAACAAGAAATTTTTAGTATTTAATTATGCCAACAATTCAACAATTAGTAAGAACAGGAAGAACTCAGATCACTAAGAAGAGTAAATCGGTTGCTTTAGATTCTTGTCCTCAAAGAAGAGGGGTTTGTACGCGTGTTTACACTACTACACCAAAAAAACCAAACTCGGCAATGCGTAAAGTTGCGCGTGTACGTTTGACTAATGGTAATGAAGTGAATGCTTACATCCCAGGAGAAGGACACAATCTACAAGAGCACTCGATAGTATTAGTGCGAGGCGGAAGGGTAAAAGATTTACCAGGTGTTAGATATCATATCGTTCGTGGAGCGCTTGATACGTCAGGTGTTGCGGGAAGAACGCAAAGAAGATCTAAGTACGGTGCTAAACGCCCTAAAGAAGCTAAAAAGTAATTTAAAAACTTTTAAGAAAAAGACATGAGAAAAAGACAGGCCAAAAAAAGACCTCTTTTACCAGATCCAAGATTTAATGATCAATTGGTAACGCGTTTTGTAAACAACTTAATGTGGGACGGTAAAAAATCAACAGCTTTCAAAGTATTTTATGATGCAATTGATATCGTAGAATCTAAAAAGCAAGATGCTGAGAAATCATCATTAGAAATCTGGAAAGATGCATTAACGAATGTTATGCCTCACGTAGAAGTTCGTTCACGTCGTGTGGGTGGAGCTACTTTCCAAATTCCTATGCAAATTCGTCCAGACAGAAAAATCTCTATGGCGATGAAATGGATGATTCTTTATGCAAGAAGAAGAAATGAAAAATCAATGGCAGGCAAATTAGCGTCTGAAATCTTGGCTGCGGCTAAAGAAGAAGGTGCTGCTGTTAAGAAAAGAATGGATACTCACAAAATGGCAGAAGCTAACAAAGCATTCTCTCACTTTAGATTTTAATTCATAAGAAATGGCTAGAGATTTAAAATACACAAGAAATATCGGGATTGCGGCTCACATTGATGCTGGTAAAACAACAACAACTGAGCGTATCTTGTTTTATACTGGAAAGTCACACAAAATTGGTGAAGTGCACGAAGGTGCTGCAACAATGGACTGGATGGCACAAGAGCAGGAAAGAGGTATTACCATTACTTCTGCTGCTACAACGTGTGAATGGAATTTCCCAACTGAGCAAGGTAAGGTATTACCTGAATCAAAACCTTATCACTTTAATATTATTGATACTCCAGGACACGTTGACTTTACTGTAGAGGTAAACCGTTCGTTACGTGTATTGGATGGATTGGTTTTCTTGTTTAGTGCTGTTGATGGTGTTGAGCCTCAATCAGAAACTAACTGGAGACTTGCAGATCAATATAGAGTGCCACGTATGGGATTCGTAAACAAAATGGACCGTCAGGGTTCTAACTTCTTGAATGTATGTCAGCAAGTTAGAGACATGTTAAAGTCTAATGCAGTTGCGATTACATTACCAATCGGTGAAGAAAGTGATTTTAAAGGAGTAGTGGATTTAGTGAAAAATCAAGCTATCGTATGGCATGATGAAACACAAGGAGCTACTTTTGATATTGTTGACATCCCTGCTGATATGGTAGCGGAAGTTAAAGAATTCCGTTCTGCATTAATCGAAGCGGTTGCTGAGTATGATGAGAACCTTCTTGATAAGTATATGGAGGATGAGAACTCTATTACTGAAGAAGAAATCAACAATGCATTACGTGCTGCTACAATCGACATGGCAATCATTCCAATGATTTGTGGTTCTTCTTTCAAAAACAAAGGAGTTCAGTTCATGTTAGATGCAGTTTGTAAATATTTACCATCTCCTTTGGATAAAGAAGGTATTCAAGGTATTCACCCTGATGATGCTGATTTATTAGAAGAAGATCAAACTAAAATCTTACGTCGTCCGGATGTAAAAGAGCCTTTCGCGGCTTTAGCATTTAAAATTGCTACTGACCCTTATGTTGGTCGTTTAGCTTTCTTCCGTGCTTACTCAGGTCGTTTAGATGCTGGTTCTTATGTTTTGAACACACGTTCAGGAAACAAAGAGCGTATCTCTCGTATTTACCAAATGCATGCTAACAAACAAAATCCAATCGAATATATTGAGGCTGGAGATATTGGAGCTGCTGTAGGATTTAAGGATATCAAGACTGGAGATACAATGTGTGATGAAAAACACCCAATCATACTTGAGTCAATGAAATTCCCTGATCCGGTAATCGGTATCGCGATTGAGCCTAAAACAAAAGCTGACGTAGATAAAATGGGTATGGCTTTAGCTAAATTAGCAGAAGAAGATCCTACGTTTACGGTTAGAACTGATGAGGCTTCAGGTCAAACGATTATCTCTGGTATGGGTGAGCTTCACTTGGATATCTTGGTGGATCGTATGAAACGTGAATTCAAAGTTGAAGTGAACCAAGGTGAGCCTCAAGTTGAGTACAAAGAAGCTTTCACTAAATCGGCACAACACAGAGAGACTTATAAAAAACAATCTGGAGGTCGTGGTAAATTTGGTGATATCGTATTTAGAATCGAACCTGCTGATATGGTAGATGGTAAGCCATTTGTTGGATTACAGTTTGTTAATGAGGTAAAAGGTGGTAACGTTCCTAAAGAATATATCCCTGCGGTTGAAAAAGGTTTCCGTGAAGCTATGAAGCAAGGGCCTTTAGCAGGATACGCTGTAGACAGTTTAAAAGTTACTTTGTTGGATGGATCTTTCCACCCGGTGGATTCCGATGCGCTTTCTTTCGAGTTGGCTGCTAAAATGGGATACAAAGAATCTGGAAAAGCTGCTGGAGCTGTTATTCTTGAGCCAATCATGAAAATCGAAGTTATTACTCCAGAAGAAAACATGGGTGATATCGTAGGTGACTTGAACCGTCGTAGAGGTCAGGTGAATGATATGGGTGACAGAGCTGGTGCTAAAACGATCAAAGCTGATGTGCCATTATCTGAAATGTTCGGTTATGTAACTACATTAAGAACATTGTCATCAGGTAGAGCAACTTCAACAATGGAGTTTTCACACTATGCTGAAACGCCTTCTAATATTTCAGAAGCAGTTATCAAAAAAGCAAAAGGAAACGCTTAATTCTAAAGAAAATGAGTCAAAAAATCAGAATAAAATTAAAATCATACGATCATATGTTGGTTGATAAATCAGCAGAAAAAATCGTAAAAACTGTAAAAAGTACAGGAGCTGTTGTAACTGGTCCTATTCCGTTGCCAACTCACAAAAAGATTTTCACTGTATTGCGTTCTCCGCACGTAAACAAAAAATCTAGAGAGCAGTTTGAGGTAAGTTCATACAAAAGATTATTAGATATCTACTCTTCCTCTTCAAAAACTATCGACGCTCTAATGAAGTTAGAGTTGCCAAGTGGTGTTGAAGTAGAGATCAAAGTATAAGTACCGCATTTAAAAGTATTTAAGCATTAAGTTTTGTAATTCAAAACTTAATGCTTACTTTTGCGCACTCTAAAAACAAAAAGTTTTAATAAATAATTAATAATTAGTTTTATATGTCTGGGTTAATTGGAAAAAAAATCGGCATGACTAGTATCTTCGATGAGAACGGGAAAAACATTCCTTGTACTGTAATTGAGGCTGGTCCGTGTGTCGTTACCCAAGTCAGAACCAATGAGGTTGACGGGTATGAAGCGTTGCAACTTGGTTTCGATGACAAAACAGAAAAACATGCTACAAAAGCTGACTTAGGTCACTTTAAAAAAGCAGGTACTTCTGCAAAAAAGAAAGTCGTTGAATTCCAGGATTTCGTAACGGAGCATAAATTAGGTGATGTTATCACTGTTGAAGTTTTTGCTGAAGGGGAATTTGTAGATGTACAAGGTGTGTCTAAAGGTAAAGGTTTCCAAGGGGTTGTTAAACGTCACGGTTTTGGTGGGGTTGGACAAGCTACTCATGGTCAGCACAACCGTTTAAGAGCGCCAGGTTCTGTTGGAGCATCGTCTTATCCATCAAGAGTATTCAAGGGAATGCGTATGGCGGGAAGAACAGGAGGAGAAAATGTAACAGTTCAAAACCTTAGAGTTTTAAAAGTAGTGGCTGATAAGAACCTACTTGTAGTTAAAGGAGCGATTCCTGGACACAAAAACTCTTACGTAATCATTCAGAAGTAATGGAAGTAAAAGTATTAGATATCAACGGAAAAGATACAGGTCGTAAAGTGCAACTTGCTGACTCTGTATTCGCAATTGAGCCTAATAATCATGCTGTATATCTTGATGTTAAGCAATACTTAGCAAATCAAAGACAAGGTACTCACAAAGCTAAAGAAAGAGCTGAAGTAACCGGAAGTACACGTAAGATTAAAAAACAAAAAGGTACGGGTACAGCTCGTGCTGGATCTGTAAAGAATCCTTTGTTTAAAGGTGGAGGTACAGTTTTTGGTCCAAGACCGAGAAGCTATTCTTTCAAATTGAATAAAGCTTTAAAAAGATTAGCTCGTAAATCAGCTTTCTCTTTAAAAGTAAAAGAATCAAATTTAGTAGTTCTTGAAGACTTCAATTTTGAAACTCCAAACACTAAAAATTTCATTAACGTATTGAAAGCTTTAGGGTTAGAAAACAAAAAATCTTTATTCGTGTTGGGTGAATCAAATAAAAATGTATATTTGTCGGCACGCAATTTAAAAGCTTCTAACGTTGTAACTTCTTCAGAATTAAGCACTTATGCGATTTTAAACGCAAACAGTTTAGTGCTTTTAGAAGGTTCAGTAGAAGGAATTGTAGAAAATTTAAGCAAATAATAGGGCTATGAGTATCATAATTAAACCTATCATTACTGAAAAAATCACCAAAGAGGGAGAAACTTTCAACCGCTTTGGTTTTGTTGTTGACAAAAGAGCAAACAAAATCCAGATCAAAAATGCTGTTGAAGCTGCTTTTGGTGTGAATGTAGTTGCTGTGAACACAATGAATTACAGAGCTGATAGATCGGTTAAATACACTAAGAGTGGTTTAATCAGTGGAAAGACTAGTGCTTACAAAAAAGCAGTAGTTCAAGTACAAGAAGGAGAAACAATAGATTTTTATACTAATATCTAATAGAAAATGTCAGTTAGAAAATTAAAACCTATTACCCCGGGTCAGCGTTTTAGAGTTGTGAATAGCTTTGACACTATTACAACTGATAAGCCGGAGCGTTCTTTGATCGCACCGAAAAAAAACTCTGGAGGTAGAAATAGTCAAGGAAAGATGACCATGCGCTACACAGGTGGTGGTCACAAACAAAAGTACCGTGTTGTTGATTTTAAAAGAACTAAAGTAGGAGTTCCTGCTACAGTGAAAACAATCGAGTACGATCCAAACCGTTCAGCATTTATTTCGTTATTGCACTATGCAGATGGTGCTAAAACGTATATCATCGCTCAGAATGGATTACAAGTAGGACAAACTGTAGTTTCTGGTCCTGAATCAGCTCCGGAAATTGGTAATACTTTACCTTTAAGCAAAATTCCTCTAGGTACTGTTATTTCTTGTATCGAATTAAGACCAGGTCAAGGAGCTGTAATCGCTCGTTCGGCTGGAACTTTCGCTCAGTTAATGGCAAGAGACGGAAAATATGCTACAATCAAAATGCCTTCAGGAGAGACAAGATTGATCTTGTTGACTTGTTCAGCAACAATTGGAGCAGTTTCTAACTCAGACCATCAGTTGGTTGTATCAGGTAAGGCTGGTAGATCAAGATGGTTAGGTAGAAGACCGAGAACTAGACCGGTAGCAATGAACCCTGTTGATCACCCAATGGGAGGTGGTGAAGGACGTTCTTCTGGAGGTCACCCACGTTCAAGAAAAGGTTTACCTGCTAAAGGCTATAGAACTCGTTCTAAAGTTAACCCGAGTAATAAGTATATCGTAGAACGTAGAAAGAAATAATAAGTAGATATGGCACGTTCATTAAAAAAAGGACCTTTCGTACACTTTAAATTAGAGAAGAAAGTTCAGGAAAATATCGAAAAAGGTAACAAAGGAGTTGTTAAGACTTGGTCTAGGGCTTCAATGATTACTCCAGATTTCGTTGGACAGACTATCGCAGTACACAATGGTCGTCAATTTGTACCAGTTTACGTTACAGAAAACATGGTAGGTCATAAATTAGGAGAGTTTTCACCAACAAGATCTTTTAGAGGTCATGCCGGTGCAAAAAATAAAGGTAAAAAATAAGAAGCTATGGGAGTTCGTAAAAGAGAAACAGCTGATGCAAGAAAAGAGGCTAATAAGTCTATTGCTTTTGCAAAATTGAATAACTGCCCTACTTCACCTAGAAAAATGCGCTTAGTTGCAGACTTGGTAAGAGGTCAGAAAGTTGAAAACGCTTTAAATATCTTAAGATTCAGTTCTAAAGAAGCTTCTCGTAAATTAGAGAAATTGTTGTTATCAGCTATCGCCAACTGGCAAGCTAAAAACGCAGATGCTAATATGGAGGAAGCAGGTTTATTCGTAAAAACGATCACAGTAGATGGTGGTATGATGTTGAAAAGACTTCGTCCAGCTCCACAAGGTCGTGCTCACAGAATCAGAAAACGCTCTAACCACGTTACAATCGTGATTGGAGATATTAATAACACACAAAGCAATTAATAAGCAGTATGGGACAAAAGACAAATCCAATCGGAAATCGCCTTGGGATCATCAGAGGATGGGACTCAAACTGGTACGGTGGAAATGACTACGGTGATAAATTAGCAGAAGATGCTAAAATCCGTAAGTATATCCATGCTCGTTTATCAAAAGCTAGTGTATCTAAAGTAATCATCGAGAGAACTTTAAAACTTGTAACCGTTACTATCACTACTGCTAGACCTGGTATCATTATCGGAAAAGGTGGTCAAGAGGTAGACAAGTTGAAAGAGGAGCTTAAGAAAATTACTGACAAAGAGGTTCAAATCAACATCTTTGAAATCAAAAGACCTGAACTTGATGCTTATTTAGTAGCTACAAGTATCGCTCGTCAGATTGAAAGTCGTATTTCTTACAGACGTGCAATCAAAATGGCTATTGCTGCCGCTATGCGTATGAACGCTGAAGGTATCAAAGTTATGATTTCTGGTCGTTTGAACGGTGCTGAAATGGCACGTTCAGAAATGTTCAAAGAAGGACGTATTCCTCTATCAACTTTCAGAGCTGACATCGATTACTCACTAGGTGAAGCTCATACTACTTATGGTAGAATGGGTATCAAAGTGTGGATCATGAAAGGTGAAGTTTACGGAAAAAGAGATCTTTCTCCGTTAGTAGGTATGGACAAAAAACAGTCTAAACCTTCAGGATCTTCTGGTGCTTCTAAAGGAAGTGGTAAACCAAACCAACGCAAAAGAAAGTAATTATTTAAACTAAAGAAAAATGTTACAGCCTAAAAGAACAAAATACCGTAAGGTACAGAAAGGTAAGATGAAAGGCGTTTCTCAAAGAGGACACGAGCTTTCAAATGGAATGTTTGGTATCAAATCTTTAGATTATTCATTCATTACTTCTCGTCAAATCGAAGCTGCGCGTATCGCTGCAACTCGTTACATGAAACGTGAAGGACAATTATGGATCAAAATATTTCCAGACAAACCTATCACCAAGAAACCTCTTGAAGTACGTATGGGTAAAGGTAAAGGTGCAGTTGAATACTGGGCTGCAGTTGTTAAACCAGGTAGAATTATGTTTGAAGTAGGCGGAGTGCCTTTGGCGGTTGCAAAAGAAGCATTACGTCTTGCGGCTCAAAAGATGCCTGTTAAAACTAAGTTTATCGTTGCTAGAGATTTCGAAGCATAATCAATTTTATTATGAAACAATCAGAAATTAAAGATCTATCTGCAGCTGAGTTACAAGGACAACTTAGTCAGTTAAAGAAGACATATGCCGACCTAAAAAATGCTCACGCAATTTCTCCAATTGAAAACCCATTACAGTTAAGAGCTGTAAGAAGATCAATTGCAAGAGTAGCGACTGAGTTAACTAAAAGAGAGTTACTATAATTGTATTCTTCTGAAAGATGGAAAAAAGAAATTTAAGAAAAGAAAGAATTGGTGTGGTTACTAGCAACAAAATGGAGAAATCTATTGTTGTTTCTGAAACAAGAAGAGTAAAACACCCATTATATGGTAAGTTCGTGTTAAAAACTAAAAAATACGTTGCGCACGACGAAACAAACGATTGCAATATTGGTGATACAGTAAAGATCATGGAAACAAGACCTTTATCTAAATCAAAATGTTGGAGATTAGTTGAAATCATTGAAAGAGCGAAGTAATTATGGTACAACAGGAATCGAGATTAAAAGTAGCAGATAACACGGGAGCAAAAGAAGTTTTGACAATCCGTGTTTTAGGAGGAACGAAACGTCGTTATGCCTCTGTTGGAGATAAAATTGTAGTATCTATTAAAGATGCAACACCAAACGGAAACGTTAAGAAAGGTGCTGTTTCTACTGCAGTTGTTGTACGTACCAAAAAAGAAGTGAGAAGAGCCGACGGTTCATACATCAGATTTGACGATAACGCTTGCGTATTGTTGAATGCTGCTGGTGAAATGAGAGGAACTCGTGTTTTTGGTCCTGTAGCAAGAGAACTTCGTGAAAAACAATTCATGAAAATTGTATCATTAGCACCAGAAGTGCTTTAATTCGTTTAGACAATGATAAAGCTAAAAATTAAATCTGGAGACGTGGTAAAAGTTATCGCAGGTGACCATAAAGGTGCTGAAGGTAAAGTTTTACGTGTTCTTCGCGAGAAAAATAAAGCGGTAGTTGAAGGTGTAAACATGGTTTCTAAACATACAAAACCAAGTGCTAAAAACCCTCAAGGTGGTATCGTTAAAAAAGAAGCTCCTATTCATATTTCTAACATCGCTTTAATTGATCCTAAAACTAAGTCGGCGACTAAAGTAGGAGTTAAAGTTGAAGGAGATAAGAAAGTGAGAATTTCTAAAAAATCTAATCAAGTATTATAGTCATGACTTATATACCTAGACTAAAAGAAGAATATAAGAGCAGAGTTATTGCTGCTCTTACAGAGGAGTACGGTTACAAAAACGTGATGCAGGTTCCTAAACTTGAGAAAATCGTTATCAGCCGTGGTGTTGGTGCTGCTGTGTCAGATAAGAAATTAGTTGATCACGCAGTTGAAGAGTTAACAAAAATTACTGGTCAGAAAGCTGTTGCTACTATCTCTAAAAAGGACGTTGCGTCTTTCAAATTGAGAAAAGGTATGCCGATTGGGGCTAAAGTAACTTTACGTGGAGAAAGAATGTATGAGTTCTTGGATCGTTTAATTACTTCTGCTTTACCACGTGTAAGAGATTTCGGTGGTATCAAAGCTACAGGTTTTGACGGAAGAGGAAACTACAACTTAGGTGTACTTGAGCAAATCATTTTCCCTGAAATTGATATTGATAAAGTAAACAAAATCGCTGGTTTCGATATTACTTTTGTAACTTCTGCAGACACAGACAAAGAAGCAAAATCATTATTAGCTCAATTAGGTTTACCTTTTAAAAAGAATTAAGACATGGCTAAAGAATCAATGAAAGCCCGCGAGGTTAAAAGACAAGCGTTGGTAGAAAAGTATGCTGAAAAGAGAAAAGCTTTATTAGAAGCTGGAGACTATGAAGGATTACAAAAACTGCCAAAAAATGCTTCTCCGGTACGTTTACACAATCGTTGTAAATTAACTGGAAGACCAAGAGGGTATATGCGTCAATTCGGTATTTCACGTGTTACTTTCCGTGAAATGGCTAATAGTGGATTGATTCCAGGGGTTAAAAAAGCCAGCTGGTAATTTAAAAAAGTTTATTAATTGATTGAAGGTTCGATAGGCGTGTGCCTATCGAAAACCACAATCGCAATTTTATACATATGTATACAGATCCTATTGCAGATTTTTTGACAAGAATCAGAAATGCAGTGCGTGCTAACCACAAAGTGGTTGAAATCCCTGCTTCTAATTTGAAAAAGGAAATCACTAAGATTTTATTCGACCAAGGATATATCTTAAGTTACAAATTCGATGACAGTACAGTTCAAGGTACTATCAAAATCGCTCTTAAGTATGACAAAGATACTAAAGAGTCTGTAATTAAAGATATCCAAAGAATTAGTAAACCAGGTTTACGTAAGTACGCAGGTGCCGCTAAACTACCTAGAATCTTGAATGGTTTAGGTATTGCTATCGTTTCTACTTCAAAAGGTTTAATGACCGGGAAACAGGCGAAGCAATTGAATGTTGGTGGAGAAGTTATTTGTTACGTATACTAATAAAAAGATTCAACAATGTCAAGAATAGGTAAAAGTCCAATTGCAATTCCAGCGGGTGTAACTGTAGAAGTTAACGAAGGTGTAGTTACAGTAAAAGGAAAATTAGGTCAACTTTCTCAAGAGTTTTCAGATGTTTCTGTTAAAATTGAAGAAGGAAATGTAATCGTGGAAAGATCCTCAGATCAAAAAAATGAGCGTTCTAAACACGGTTTATACAGAGCTTTAATCAACAATATGATTGTTGGTGTATCCGAAGGTTTCACTAAAGAATTAGAATTAGTGGGAGTAGGTTATAGAGCAGCTAACCAAGGTCAAAAATTGGATATCGCTTTAGGTTTTTCTCACAACATCGTTCTTGAAGTAGTTCCGGAAGTTAAAGTAGAAACAGTTTCTGAGAAAGGTAAAAACCCAATCATTAAACTAGCTTCACACGACAAACAACTTTTAGGTCAGGTTGCTGCGAAAATCAGAGGTTTCCGTAAACCAGAGCCGTACAAAGGAAAAGGAGTTAAGTTTGTGGGTGAAGTATTAAGAAGAAAAGCAGGTAAATCAGCTTAAAAACTAAGACTATGTCATTAACAAAATCGGATAGAAGACAGAGAATACAGTACAGAATCAGAAAGATCGTTAGCGGAACTGCTGCGAAACCTCGTTTGTCTGTATTCAGAAGTAACAAGGAAATCTATGCTCAAATCATAGATGACGTAAACGGTGTAACTTTAGCTGCTGCCTCTTCAAGAGAAGCTGGTGTAACTAAAGGAACTAAAATAGAAACGGCTGCATCAGTTGGAAAATTGATCGCGGAGAAGGCTTTAAAAGCAGGTATCGAAACCATCACTTTTGACAGAGGTGGAAATTTATACCACGGACGTGTTAAATCATTAGCTGAAGGCGCTAGAGAAGCCGGACTTAAATTCTAAGAATTATGTATCATAATTATAAAAACGTAGAACTGGTAAAACCTAGTGGTCTTGAGTTAAAAGATCGTTTGGTTAGTGTGAATCGTGTTACTAAAGTTACAAAAGGGGGTAGAGCTTTCGGTTTCTCCGCTATTGTAGTGGTAGGTGATGAAAACGGTGTAGTTGGTCACGGTTTAGGGAAATCTAAAGATGTTTCTGAGGCTATTGCAAAAGCAGTAGAAGATGCTAAGAAAAATCTAGTGAGAATTCCTTTGAGTGGTCAGTCTGTGCCTCACGAACAAAAAGGTAAATTTGGTGGAGCAAGAGTATTATTGATGCCAGCTTCTCACGGTACTGGAGTAATTGCCGGTGGTGCAGTTCGTTCAGTATTGGAGTCTGTAGGTATTCACGACGTATTGTCGAAATCTCAAGGTTCTTCAAACCCTCACAATGTTGTTAAAGCTACTTTTGACGCTTTATTACAAATGAGAAGCGCTCACACTGTTGCAAAACAAAGAGGAGTGTCTTTAGAAAAAGTATTCAAAGGTTAATTCAAGGAAATTATGGCAAAAATAATAGTAAAACAAGTTAGAAGTCAAATCAACTGTCCTCTTACTCAAAAGAGAACGCTTGAGGCTTTAGGTCTTAAAAGATTAGGACAAGTTGTGGAGCATGATGCAAATTCTGCTATCCTTGGAATGGTAAATAAAGTTAAACACTTGGTTTCTGTAGAAGAAACTAAATAACATTAATAGTTATGAATTTAAGTAACTTACAACCGGCTGAAGGGTCAACTCACAATCAGAATAAAAGATTAGGTAGAGGAGAAGGTTCTGGAAAAGGTGGTACTGCTGCACGTGGTCACAAAGGAGCAAAATCTCGTTCTGGTTATTCTAAAAAGATTGGATTTGAAGGAGGTCAGATGCCACTTCAAAGACGTGTACCTAAGTTTGGTTTCAAAAACATCAACCGTGTAGCATATCAAGGCGTAAACCTTTCTACATTACAGTTGCTTGTTGATAACGGAATTGTTACTGATACTGTGGATTTCGCAGTTTTAGTTGAAAACCGTTTGGCAACCAAAAATGAGCTTGTAAAGATATTAGGAGGAGGAGAGCTTAAAACAAAATTAAAAGTAACTGCTCACAAATTTACTGCGACTGCAAAAGCGGCTATCGAGGCTGCAGGTGGAGAAGCTGTAACTTTATAAACTAATATACCACGATGAAGAAGTTTATAGAATCGTTTGTCAATGTTTGGAAAATTGAAGAATTAAAAAATAAAATTTTAATTACTTTAGGAATGTTAGTTGTGTACCGTTTTGGTGCACAAGTAACATTGCCAGGTATTGATGCTACTAAATTGCAAAATTTATCGACTCAAACTGATCAAGGTATAGGATGGTTAATCAATGTGTTTACAGGTGGTGCGTTTTCGCAAGCATCTGTATTTGCATTGGGTATCATGCCATATATTTCTGCGTCTATCGTTGTGCAGTTAATGGGTATTGCTATCCCTTACCTGCAAAAACTTCAAAAAGACGGAGAAAGTGGTAGGAAGAAAATTAACCAAATCACTAGATGGTTAACTATCGGTATTACTTTATTGCAAGGACCGGGTTACATTTATAACCTGTACAAACAATTACCGGCAGATGCTTTCTTATTAGGGTTTAACTCTTTCTCATTCATATTCTCATCTGTTATCATCTTGACAACAGGTACGATATTCGCAATGTGGTTAGGAGAAAAAATCACCGATAAAGGAATCGGAAACGGTATTTCGTTATTGATCATGGTAGGGATCTTGGCTCGTTTGCCACAGGCATTCATTCAGGAATTCTCTTCCCGTGTAACTGAGAATAACGGTGGACCAATGTTAATTGTTCTTGAGGTAATTATTTGGTTATTGATCATTATTGCCTGTATCTTATTGACCATGGCTGTTAGAAAAATTCCGGTTCAGTACGCAAGACGAACTGCAACAGGAGATTTCGAACAGGATGCAATGGGAGGTAACAGACAATGGATTCCGTTAAAGCTTAATGCTTCCGGAGTTATGCCGATTATCTTTGCGCAGGCAATCATGTTTATTCCTGCTGCAGTAGCTGGTTTATCTACATCAGATGCCGCTCAGACTATTACTACCAGCTTCCAAAATATCTTTGGATGGCAGTATAATTTAGTTTTTGCTTTGTTAATCATAATTTTTACTTACTTTTACACCGCGATTACGGTACCTACAAATAAAATGGCTGACGACTTGAAGAGAAGTGGCGGTTTTATTCCGGGTATCAAACCAGGTGTGGAAACAGGTGATTATCTTGATAAAATCATGTCATTGCTAACCTTTCCGGGCTCGTTATTCCTTGCTTTGATTGCTGTGTTCCCAGCTATTGCGGTAAGTTTGATCGGTGTTCAACAAGGATGGGCTATGTTTTATGGCGGAACATCATTGTTAATTATGGTGGGAGTTGCAATCGATACTATTCAACAAATAAATTCTTATTTATTGAATAAGCATTATGATGGATTGATGAAAAGTGGTAAAAATAGAAAAGCGGTAGCTTAATTTTTATGGCAAAACAATCAGCAATAGAACAAGACGGATCAATCATTGAAGCATTGTCAAATGCGATGTTCCGTGTAGAATTAGAAAATGGACATATAGTAATTGCTCATATTTCCGGGAAGATGCGAATGCATTACATCAAATTATTACCTGGTGATAAAGTGAAACTGGAGATGAGCCCTTACGATTTGTCAAAAGCAAGAATTACTTATAGATACTAAAGGCTATTAAAATGAAAGTAAGAGCATCAGTTAAAAAAAGAAGTGCCGAGTGCATTATCGTGCGTAGAAAAGGAAGATTATACGTTATAAACAAAAAGAATCCTAGATTTAAACAAAGACAAGGATAATTATGGCAAGAATAGCAGGGGTAGATATACCTAAAAACAAAAGAGGAGTTATTGCTCTAACCTATATCTTCGGAATTGGTAGCAGCAGAGCTAAAGATATCTTAGAAAAAGCTAACGTTAGCGAGGATAAAAAAGTTCAAGATTGGAATGACGACGAGATCGGAGCTATCCGTGATGCCGTTTCTTATTACAAAATTGAAGGAGAGTTACGTTCTGAAGTTTCTTTAAACATCAAACGTTTAATGGATATCGGATGTTACAGAGGAATCCGTCACAGAGCTGGTCTTCCTTTAAGAGGACAAAGAACTAAGAACAATTCCAGAACAAGAAAAGGTAAAAGAAAAACTGTTGCTAACAAGAAAAAAGCAACTAAATAATAAGTAGTAGTATGGCTAAGGCAAGTACAAAAAAACGTAAAGTTATCGTTGAATCAACGGGCGAAGCACATATTAATGCGACTTTTAACAACATCATCATTTCTTTGACTAACAAGAAAGGTGAAGTTATTTCTTGGTCTTCAGCTGGTAAAATGGGCTTTAGAGGTTCTAAAAAGAACACTCCATATGCAGCTCAGATGGCCGCAGAAGATTGTAGCAAAGTAGCGTTAGAAGCTGGTCTTAAAAAAGTAAAAGTTTACGTTAAAGGTCCAGGAAATGGTAGAGAATCTGCCATCAGATCTATTCACAACGGAGGAATTGAAGTTACTGAAATCATCGACGTAACTCCAATGCCGCACAACGGATGTCGTCCTCCGAAAAGAAGAAGAGTTTAATTTTATAGTATAACCAAGGTAGGAGTAAAAGATTATCGGAGGATGCGACCTGAATTCATAATCCCTACCTTTTTTAATTTTTAGCAATGGCAAGATATACTGGTCCAAAAACAAAAATTGCTCGTAAATTCGGCGAAGCAATCTTCGGAGACGATAGAGCTTTCGAAAAAAGAAATTACCCTCCAGGGCAACATGGTTTAGCCAAAAAGAGAGGTAAAAAATCAGAGTACGCTGTACAGTTAATGGAAAAGCAAAAAGCAAAGTACACTTACGGTATTCTTGAAAAACAATTCAGAAATTTATATGAAAAAGCAGCTGCGTCTAAAGGGGTAACAGGTGAAATCCTTTTACAACTTTGTGAAGCAAGATTAGACAACGTTGTGTACAGAATGGGTATTGCTCCTTCTCGTCGTGCGGCTCGTCAAATCGTTGGTCACAGACACATCACTGTAAATGGAGAGGTAGTAAACATTTCGTCTTACCACTTAAAACCAGGTGATAAAGTTGCCGTTCGTGAAAAGTCAAAATCTCTTGAGGCTATCGAACGTTCGTTATCTAATTCTAGCGCTGTTTACGAATGGATTACTTGGAATAATGACACTAAAGAAGGTACTTTTGTTTCTGTACCTCAAAGACTTCAGATTCCAGAAAACATTAAAGAGCAGTTAATCGTAGAGTTGTACAACAAATAATAATTAGACATCAGTCGAAATAAATATGGCAATATTTAATTTTCAGAAGCCCGATAAAGTTATCATGATCGATTCAACCGATTTTGAAGGTAAACTTGAATTTAGACCTTTAGAACCGGGTTATGGATTGACTATTGGTAACGCATTAAGACGTGTTTTGCTTTCTTCTTTGGAAGGTTATGCAATTACTTCAGTACGTATAGAAGGTGTTGAACACGAATTCTCTACTATTTCTGGGGTGGTTGAAGATGTTACGGAAATTATCCTTAACCTTAAACAAGTACGTTTCAAGCGTCAGATTGAGGATATCGATAACGAATCTGTATCTATCTCCTTCTCAGGTAAAGACCAATTAACTGCAGGTGATTTCCAAAAATTCATCTCAGGTTTCCAGGTGTTGAACCCGGAATTGGTTATCTGTAACCTTGATAGTAAAATCACTATCAACATGGAATTAACTATCGAGAAAGGTCGTGGTTATGTTCCTGCAGAAGAAAACAAAAAACAAAACGCAGCTATAGGAACTATTTTTACAGACTCTATCTATACACCGGTAAAGAATGTAAAATATTCAATTGAAAACTTCCGTGTAGAGCAAAAAACCGATTATGAAAAATTGGTTTTTGAAATCATCACTGACGGTTCAATCCATCCTAAAGATGCCTTAACAGAAGCAGCTAAAACATTGATTCATCACTTTATGTTGTTCTCTGACGAAAGAATCACGCTTGAGGCTGATGAAATTGCTCAAACGGAATCCTATGACGAAGAGTCATTGCACATGAGACAATTGCTTAAAACTAAGCTTGTTGATATGGATTTGTCGGTAAGAGCATTAAATTGTTTGAAAGCGGCTGAAGTTGAAACACTTGGTGATTTAGTATCATTCAACAAAAATGATTTAATGAAGTTCCGTAACTTCGGTAAAAAATCATTAACAGAGTTAGACGAATTAGTTGCTGTTAAAGGTTTGAATTTCGGAATGGATTTAGCTAAATACAAATTAGATAAAGAATAAATTACTTCATATTTTGCGCTCCCAAGAGGATTGAAGCAAGATGAAGGTTAAAAAACTAGGTCATGAGACACGGAAAAAAAGTAAATCATTTAAGCAGACAAACTGGTCACAGAAAGGCGATGCTTGCTAATATGGCTTGTTCGTTAATCGAGCACAAGCGTATTAATACTACAGTTGCTAAAGCTAAAGCTTTAAAACAATTCGTAGAGCCACTTATTACAAAATCAAAAGAAGATACAACTCACAACCGTCGTATCGTTTTCTCTTACTTGAGAAACAAATATGGTGTTACTGAGTTATTCAGAGAAGTTGCTGCGAAAGTAGGAGACCGTCCAGGTGGATATACTCGTATCATCAAGTTAGGAAACCGTCTTGGGGATAACGCTGATATGGCAATGATCGAATTAGTAGACTTCAACGAATTGTACAACGGAGGTAAAAAAGAAGTTAAAAAAGCAACTACTCGTCGTGGTAGAGCTAAAAAAACTGAAGCTACTCCAGAAGCTCCTGCAGCTGAGGCTACGGAAAACACTGAAGCTACTGAATAATCATGAAACAATTGATTTTTCAATAAAAATTAAGGATGAACTTTTTAGAGTTTGTCCTTTTTTTTTGCCAATTTTTCTCCTTTTTGAGGGGAGTGCCTAGTAAGGTCGGGTCCATTTGGAGCGCGACTTTGGGCATTTTTTTTGCCATGTTCCCGCTGTCCGCTGTATTTTTCTGTCAGGCAGGTTTTGTAGAACCTGCCTGACAGAAAAGATGCCGCTCCCATCGAGGCTAAAGAAAAACTTTCGGCTTCTTTTAAACGAAATTTTTTTAACGGCAGAATTTGAATTAAATTTGCACAACTTTTTACAACACAACTACAGAGATGAAATATTCAAATCGAAATCAAGCACTTCTTTTGTTAAATGACGGAACGGTTTTTTACGGAAAATCTATCGGAATCGAAGGGAAAACATTCGGAGAAGTATGCTTCAACACCGGGATGACAGGATATCAGGAAATCTTTACCGATCCTTCTTACTTCGGTCAGATCATGGTGGCGACCAACGCACACATTGGAAACTACGGTGTACATGCCGATGAAACCGATTCAGACAGTATCAAAATTTCAGGTTTGGTTTGTAAAAACTTCAGTTTTAACTATTCAAGACCAGACGCGGAAGGAAGTTTGATGGAATACTTCGAAAAAGTAAACCTGGTTGCTATTTCCGATGTAGATACCAGAGCTTTGGTTTCTTATATCCGTGACCATGGTGCTCAAAACGCCGTAATCTGTACTGACGGAACTCCGGTTGAAGAATTGAAAAAATTATTGGCCGATGTGCCAAACATGAAAGGTTTGGAATTGGCATCTGCCGTTTCAACGAAAGAGGCTTATTTCTTCGGTAACGAAAACGCAACGTATAAAGTAGCAGCTTTGGATTTAGGGATCAAAACCAACATCCTTCGTTGTTTGGCAGAAAGAGACTGTTATATTAAAGTATTCCCGTACAACGCGACATTTGAAGAGTTGAAAGCTTTCAATCCTGATGGTTACTTCTTGTCGAACGGTCCTGGTGATCCGGAACCATTGAAAGGTGTACAACAGGTTGCGCTTCAAATCATCGCGGAAAACAAACCGGTTTTCGGGATTTGTCTAGGGCACCAAACATTAGCTTTGGCAAACGGGATTTCAACCTATAAAATGTTCAACGGTCACCGCGGTATCAACCACCCGGTGATGAATGTAATCACTAACAGAGGTGAAATCACTTCTCAAAACCACGGTTTCGCGGTAAACAGAGAAGAGTTGGAACAACACCCTGATTTCGAAATCACGCATTTGCATTTAAATGATGGAACAGTTGCCGGTATGCGCATGAAAAACAAAGCGGTTTTCTCGGTGCAGTATCACCCTGAAGCAAGTCCGGGACCACACGATGCCCGTTATTTATTCGATCAGTTTGTAGACAATATCAAAGAAAGTAAATAATAATTCGCATTAGCGATAGCAAAATAAAAGACAGTATTATGAGCATGATTATCAAAGTTCACGCAAGACAAATATTAGATTCAAGAGGAAATCCAACGGTTGAAGTGGATGTTATTACAGAAAACGGCATTTTAGGAAGAGCCGCTGTACCATCAGGTGCATCAACCGGAGAACATGAAGCGGTAGAATTACGCGACGGCGGAAAAGCGTTCATGGGTAAAGGGGTTTTGAAAGCTGTTGAGAACGTGAATATGACTATTGCATCGGAATTGGTTGGAATGTCGGTTTTTGAGCAAAATGCGATTGATAAAATGATGATCGAATTGGATGGTACGCCGAACAAATCCAATTTGGGTGCGAATGCAATTCTTGGAGTGTCATTGGCTGTGGCAAAAGCTGCTGCTAACGAATTAGGATTGCCATTGTACCGTTACGTAGGTGGTGTTTCTGCTAACACGCTTCCGGTTCCAATGATGAACATTATCAATGGAGGTTCACACTCTGATGCGCCTATCGCGTTCCAGGAGTTTATGATCATGCCGGTGAAAGCTCAGAATTTTACACATGCGATGCAAATGGGTACGGAAATCTTCCATAACCTTAAAAAAGTATTACACGATAGAAACCTTTCTACAGCTGTAGGAGACGAAGGTGGATTTGCGCCAAACTTAGCTGGAGGAACAGAAGATGCTTTGGATTCTATCAAATTGGCGGTAGAAAATGCAGGTTACACTTTTGGTGATGATATTAAGATTGCTTTAGACTGTGCGGCTTCTGAATTCTACGTAAACGGTAAATACGATTACACGAAATTTGAAGGTGAAACGGGTAAAATCAGAACATCAGAAGAGCAAGCTGATTATTTAGCTGAATTATGTGCTAAATATCCAATTATTTCCATCGAGGACGGTATGTACGAAGATGACTGGGCTGGTTGGAAATACTTGACAGAGAAAATCGGAGACAAAGTGCAATTGGTTGGGGATGATTTGTTTGTAACCAATGTACAGCGTCTTTCTCAGGGAATCGAGCAGAATATCGCAAATTCTATCCTAATTAAAGTAAACCAAATCGGAACTCTGACTGAAACTATCGCAGCAGTTAATATGGCACACAATGCTGGTTATACTTCGGTAATGTCTCACCGTTCCGGAGAAACTGAGGATAATACGATTGCTGATTTAGCAGTGGCTTTAAACTGTGGTCAAATCAAGACCGGATCAGCTTCCCGTTCTGACCGTATGTCAAAATACAATCAGCTGTTGCGCATTGAGGAAGAATTAGCTGAAGTGGCTTATTTTCCGAAAGAAAAAGCATTCAAAATAAAAAAATAGTTTTTTAGTATAAAAAGTATTAAACCTGATAGGGAAACCTGTCAGGTTTTTTTGTTGGTAACAAACAGGTTGTGTGTTTTGTCGGGTTGTTTTTTAATCAGATAAGTTTTGTAGGCAATAAGTTTTTTTTTTTTTTTTTTATTCTAAGAGAGAAAGAATTTTATGTTTGCTACACTCTTTGGTTTGTTATTGGGGGCATATGTTTGTCGATTTGGCGGTATTCTTTAATTATAGATCAAAGAAGTTTGTCTCTCAATCAGGCCGAATAACAGAATATTATCAAAGAATTTTATAGTGAAGAAGCTTGGGAAGTTGTTGTTAAAAAAATAAACAAATAAAAAGAAAATCGTTAAAAAACAAAACATGGGACAGATTTAGAAACGATTTGGTTGTATTTAATTTTAGATTTGTGGTTAATAAAAAACTATTAATTTATGAAAAAAATTTACCAATTAGTTCTTTTGATTATAGGTTGGAGTTCTGCTTCAGTGGCTCAAACTACAATTCCAATATATTCAAATGTGCTTTTTTATGATGGTTATGCGGGGTTAGTGTCAGCACCAACACCAGCGGGTGTTGTTAGGTTAAGAAATGATTTGTTTACCAGAAAAATGACGGCAAGCGAATTGGCCCAGATAGGAAGCACATTGTCTATAAATGTATCTATATCTGCGGCATGCGATAATTACGATAGAATAGGCAATGTGAATCTGGCCTTAGTTCCAAAAGGTGCAACAAGCTACAATCCGGCTACTACTAAACGATTAGAATTAGGAAGGTATATTACTCCCTTTATGAATAAAAATGTGGCTCCAAATATGGTTCCTTATACTTTTAACGTAGATAATGTTGCTAAAATATTGACGGATCCTTCTCTCAATGCGTTGTATGATTTCTGGGTGGAATTTGAATTGTTTGGAGTTCCGTACGCTGCTCAAACACAAATTGCTGGTTGCTCAGGCAGGAATGATGTGTTTTTTGGTACCGTGAATTTTATCACAAGTGGGTTTTCATTCGTTGAAGATAATGTGTCTCTGCTGCCTTTGAATTTCAAAAAAGATTTGAATAATTATCAAGCTGCGGCTACAGATGTGCTTGGTCAAACCGTAAGAACAGTAAACTTTACGCTGTCATCTGCAATACGTAATTCAAAGTTTCACTTGATTACATCAAATCATGGCGCTAATAATGGAGGAGAAGAATATAACAGACGTCAGCATTATATCTACTTAGATAATAATCAAATTTTGAATTATTTACCAGGAGAGCCTACTTGTGAACCTTATAGGATTTATAACACGCAGGGAAATGGTATCTATGGCCCCTCTCCAAGGACTAATGCTGTTTGGCAATCTTTTAGCAATTGGTGTCCAGGTGCAGTTATTCCTATCAGAACAGTTGATTTGGGTAATTTAGCCGCAGGTTCGCACTCGTTTAAAATTTCTGTCCCCACTGCCGTTTTTGTTGATGGTCAAGGTTATATTCCTGTTTCTGTGTATTTGCAGGGAGAGGGTGCTACGTTAGGTGTGGTAGATCACGATGTTGTGTCGTATGATGTTTTTCCAAACCCTACTAAGGGAATTGTCAATATAAATTGCAACAATACTATAAAAACATTACAATTGTTTGATGCTCAAGGAAGGCTAATTGATTCTAAAGTTGTCAATGACCTTAATTCTAAAATTGATATTTCGAATAACTCGAAAGGTGTGTATTTTTTGAGAATTGAAGCTGAAAACGGAGTGTTTTCTGAAAAAATAATTAAAGAGTAATTTTTTTTCAATTTTAAAAATTGTTGAATATTCTCTATTTTAAACAAATTAAAAAACCCACGAAAATTGTTTCGTGGGTTTTTTAATTTGGAGTGCTGTAGTAGAAATGACAGTTATGTTGTTGCTAATTTTTATGAATCTCATTTTTTTATTTCAGAAATAATTAATTAATTTCATGTCGATATTTTCTTTTTAATTAGAATGTAATTTCTTAAATTCGCCTTCAACAAAAAACAATTACATTTAATTCCTAATACAACATGTCTAAAACTGCAATATTAGAAATTGATGGCAACAAATATGAGTTTCCAGTTATCGTGGGAAGTGAGAATGAGGTTGCTATCGATATTGAAAAATTACGTGCTGCAACCGGCGCTATCACATTAGACCCGGGATATAAAAATTCAGGCTCATGCCAAAGTCAAATCACTTTCCTTGACGGAGAAGAAGGAATCCTTCGTTACAGGGGGTATGCTATCGAGGATTTAGCTGAGAAAGCTGGTTTTTTGGAAGTATCTTATTTGGTGATTTTTGGAGAATTGCCAACCAAACAACAATTAGAGCAGTTTGAGAATGATATTCGTAAATACACGTTGGTGAATGAGGAAATGAAAAACATCATTGATGGTTTTCCTAAAACGGCCCACCCAATGGGCGTGTTGTCTTCACTGACAAGTGCCTTAACAGCATTCAATCCTAAAGTGGTAAATGTTGAGAATGAGAAAGAAATGTATGAGGCGGTTTGCAAGACAATGGGTAAATTCCTTGTGATTGCAACGTGGACTTACAGAAAATGTATGGGATATCCTTTGAATTATTACGATAATACTAAAGGGTATGTTGACAACTTCTTGCGTTTAATGTTTGAGTTGCCGACAGGGCCATACAAAGTTAATCCAGTTGTAGTGAATGCATTGGATAAATTATTCATCTTACATGCTGATCATGAGCAAAACTGTTCTACTTCGACAGTAAGAATAGTTGGTTCTTCTCATGCAGGTTTGTTTGCATCAATTTCAGCAGGTGTTTCTGCGCTTTGGGGACCACTCCATGGCGGAGCTAATCAGGCAGTGTTGGAAATGTTGGAAGAAATTCAGAAAGATGGAGGAGATGCTGATAAGTTCCTTGCTAAAGCTAAAGATAAAAACGATCCGTTCCGTTTGATGGGCTTCGGACACCGTGTATACAAAAACTTCGATCCAAGAGCTAAAATTATCAAAAAAGCGGCAGACGAAGTGTTGGCTGAATTAGGCGTTAATGATCCGATTCTTAATATTGCTAAAAAATTAGAAGAATCTGCATTGCAGGATGAGTATTTCAAATCAAGAAACTTATATCCTAACGTAGATTTCTATTCAGGTATTATTTACCGTGCTTTAGGAATTCCAACAGATATGTTTACAGTATTATTTGCTATCGGACGTCTTCCGGGGTGGATTGCACAGTGGAAAGAAATGCGCGTGAACAAAGAGCCGATTGGTCGTCCGCGTCAGGTGTATACAGGATATGCTTTACGTCCTTTTAAGGAAATGAATGAAAGATAATATTTAGTATTATAATTGAAAAGTCCCGAGCAATCGGGACTTTTTTATTAATATAAATGATGTTAAATTGTTTTTTCTTCATCATCCGGTTTTTTATTGGCTTCTTCAACTTGCTTTTCCTTGATTTCCTCTGTGTTAGAAACTGTATCTTTAGTTTCTTGAGAGGAATTGGAATTGCCGGTTAAATTGCTAATAGTGTCTTCGGCTTTATCCACTACACCTGATAAAACTTCTTTCGCATCGTGTGCTTTGTCTTCAACCCAGTCAGCAGCATGTGAAGCTTTTTCTTTTGCTGCATCAATGAAATTATCCATTCTGTCCGGAATATCCAACTCTTCCAATTTATGCGCAGCGCTTTCGGCGGCATCAGTAACTTTTTCAACAACTTCTTTAGTAAAGGATTCTGTCTTGTTGATTGCTGTATTTGCCATCTCACTTGCATTTTCTCCTAACTCTTCGGTGCTCTTTTTGGCTTTGCCGAAAAGCGAACTAAAAAAACTTAATAGTCCCATGGTTGATTGATTTTTATCAAATTTACTAAAAAATTTTAAGAATTGCTTTATAGTTGTTTGGTTTTGTTTGGTGTAATGAATTGATAATCAGGATATTTGAAGGCGTGTTGTAAGGGCTGGTTATTTTTGGATAAGTTTTTCTTTTATCGTTGCCCTTTTTCTATCTTTGTAAAAAGCCCAATATTACAGCGTCATTTAATATCGTGTTCATAGTGAGCCGGTTGTGCCCTGGAAGGGATAAAAAGATAATGGTAGCGAAGTATGCTATGAGTAAGAATATAGTTTTTTTAATAAACACCTCTGAGATTACAGCCGGTACACGCGGAGCATCTTTAGGACCTAACGCTGTTATTACGGCAGCAAGAAAAAAAGGAAGTTTTATTTTTGGTGAACATCCCGTCGAAAAAATTAAAAACTTAAATGAGTTATTGGATCAGCCTACAGTTCACCAGTTTGCAAAACGCATAGATGGTTTGGTTGAAGTGTATTCGGTATTGAACAGCAAAGTTGCTTCAGTATTGGGAAATAATGAATTTCCTATAATTTTGGCAGCGGATCACGGTTCGGCCGGAGGAACGATTGCCGGAATTAAATCGGCTTTTCCAGACAAAAGGATAGGAGTGGTTTGGATTGATGCACATGCGGATATTCATACTCCATATACAACTCCTTCCGGTAATATGCACGGAATGCCTTTAGCGACGGCTTTAGGGATTGATAATTTGGAGTGCCAAAAGAATGAAGTTGCTCCAGAAACAATTTCTCTTTGGAATCAATTGAAGCAAATCGGAGGTGTTTCCCCAAAGATAAACCCGCAAGATTTGGTTTATATTGCAGTAAGAGATACGGAACTCCAGGAGGATAATGTCTTGAGTCGATTCAATATCGAAAATTATAAGGTGGCTGATGTACGATCTAAAGGTGTTTCCGAAATAGTAAAAGCTATTGATGAAAAACTGAAAGACTGCGATTGTATTTACGTGTCTTTCGATGTCGATTCGATGGATCCTGAGCTAACCTCTCACGGGACAGGAACACCGGTTGCAGATGGTTTAACACCGGATGAGGCAAAAGCCATACTTAACCATTTCGCTAATAACGATAAAACAGTTTGTGTTGAATTTGTTGAAGTAAATCCATGTTTGGACGAAAAGATAAATACTATGGCAGAAGTAACCTTGGATTTGGTTGAAAATATAGTGCAAACATTAAAAAAGTAAAAGTATGCAGCAAACTACAAACACTGTCCTTATGATTCGTCCTGTGGCATTTCGCAGGAACGAGCAGACCTTGGTTAATAATTTCTACCAAAAAACAGGTGAAACGTTATTGCCGGCAACAGCTAATGCTAAAGCACAGGTTGAGTTTGATGATTTGGTAGCTAAGTTGCGCAGTGTTGGCGTAAACGTTATTGTTGTGAACGATACTTTAGATTCGGATACACCGGACAGTATTTTTCCAAATAACTGGATTTCTTTCCATCAAACAGGCGATGTGGCTTTGTATCCGATGTTTGCAGAAAACCGCCGTCTGGAAAGAAGAGAAGATGTTTTGGATATCATGGAAGAAAATGGCTTTTATATCGAACAGCTTGTTGACTACAGTTCGGCAGAAGAAGAGGGGCTTTTTCTTGAAGGAACAGGAAGTTTGGTGTTAGATCGTGAAAATATTAAGGCATACTGCGCGCTTTCCGAAAGGTCCAATGAAGAACTCATGATCGAGTTTTGCGAAGACTTTGAAATGAACCCGGTGATTTTTGAAGCTTTTCAAACGGTAAATGGTGAGCGTAAACCTGTTTATCATACTAATGTGATGATGAGTATAGGGGAAACTTTTGCGGTAATTTGTGCTGATTGTATCGACGACAATAAAGAACGAAAGATGGTTTTGGATTGTCTTAAATCGGATGGAAAAGAAATTATTCTGATAACAGAAGATCAAATGAACAGTTTTGCTGGAAATATGCTTCAGGTACGAGGCACGAATGATAAACGTTACTTGGTTATGAGTACGGCAGCTTGCCAAAGTTTGACTCCGAAACAGGTCACTACTCTTGAAAAACATTGCGAAATTTTAACTTCAAACCTGGATACTATCGAGTCATGCGGGGGCGGAAGTGCGCGCTGCATGATGGCAGAAGTGTTTTTGCCGAATACAGAAGATGAAGAAGATTTAGATTAATTTTGTTTAAAATATCTAATAAAAAATGGCCTCAATTGAGGCCATTTTTTTTATATTAAATGGTTTTGAAAATGTTAACGACCGAACTACTGATGTATTGAACTCCAATGGCAATAACAATAAATCCAATAATCCTTGAAATTGCCACAATACCCGAGGCACCCAAAATTCGAGATAAATAATGAGCGCTATGTAAAATAATAAAAATGGCTAGTGCTACGGCTAAAATGGCTCCGCAAACAATGGCTTTATCTGTGTAGTCGGGGTAGTCCTGATAAAATGCAATCAGTAGCGAAATGGAACCCGGTCCTGCAAGCATTGGGATGGCTAATGGGGTAAGGGCAATGTCGTTTCTTTTTTGAGCATCGCTGGCTACCTTTTTGTTGACCCCTCTTTTTTTTCCTAAATTCCCGCTTAACAGGGCAAAACCGGAACTTACGATTACAAGTCCTCCGGCAATACGTAATGCATCAATGCTGATTCCGAAGAATTTTAAAACATATTCACCGATGAAAAAGGAGATGATTAATATAATAAAAACGTTGATGGCTGTCCAAAGCGAAGTTCGGGAACGCTCTGATTTACTGTCGTGTTGTGTTAATCCAACAAAAATGGGTACGGCTCCTAAGGGGTTTAAAACTGAAAATACGGCCGCGAAAATGTAAATAAATAACTCCATTGGTTTTGTTGCAAAATTAAATCGATTAGTAAAGATGCGTGTAAATATTGGGTTAACCAATAATTATTATATTGAAAATTCCCTGATTCACTAAAATAGGAAAAAAAGGATAAAAACAGTAACTTTATTAAAAAAATAATACAGATGAAAACACTGGTTATTGGAGCTTCGGTGCATCCGGAACGTTTTTCTTTTTTGGCGGTTGACAGCCTGCTTCAGCATGGTCACGAAGTTGTGGCTATAGGTGGTCATAAGGACAATATCGGAAATGTGAAAATTGAAACCGAAAAATTACCCTTTGAAAATGTTCACACTGTCACAATATACCTGAACCCAATGCGGCAAAAGGAATATTATGATTATGTAATCCGCCTTAAACCACAAAGGGTTATTTTCAATCCGGGAGCAGAGAATAATGAGTTTTTTGATTTGCTCAAAAAGGCACATATTCCGTTTGAAGCCGCTTGTACGTTGGTGTTATTAGCTACCAATCAGTATTAGAATCGGGTTTCTCCGGTAGCGGGTTTACTTATCAGCAATAAACCAAGCAGTGTTATCAATCCGTTAACAATGATCAATTCAAATGAAAATACATAGCCGCCAAACCAGTCTTTCGAATTGGAATTGATGAAATAAGTAATCAGCGGTGACACTATACAGATAAGAGGAACAAGCTTGTCGTTAACTGTTTTCGATTTTATGAAAAGTCCAAATCCATACAATCCCAAAAGCGGACCATACGTATAACCGGCAACTGTAAAAATCATCGTTACTACTGATTTGTCGTTAAGCGAATTGAAAACCAATATCACCAAAAACATCAAAAATGAGAAGGCAAGGTGAACCAGATGCCTTGTTTTAACCGTTTGCATATTATTGGCATTCTCGGCTTTGTCCATCCCAAGAAAATCAACACAAAAAGATGTGGTTAAAGCTGTTAGCGCACTGTCTGTTGTTGCAAAAGTTGCTGCTGTCAGTCCCAGAAGGAAGATTACCGCTGGAATAATGCTTAAATGTTTGAAGGCGATTTCGGGGAAAAGATAGTCGGTTCGGGTAACTCCATCAACCATTGGGATAGCAACACCATTTTTTTCGGCATACATATAAAGTAATGCTCCTACGCTTAAGAAGAAAATATTAATCAGTACAAAAATCCCCGTGAAGGTAAACATGTTTTTTTGTGCTTCGCCGATGTTTTTACAACTCAGGTTTTTCTGCATCAGATCCTGATCCAGTCCCACCATTGCAATTGTCACAAACATTCCGCCCAAAATCTGCTTTACGACATAATTCCCCTGAAGGTAATCTTCGTAGAAAAATATTTTGGAATAATTACTGTTCTTAACGGCTTCAAAAGCTTCAATTGCACTGAAATCCAAACTTCTGCAAACAAATATAATCGTCAGGAATACGGAGGAAACCAGGAAAAATGTCTGTAATGTATCGGTTATGATGATGGTTTTCAGTCCGCCGCGATAGGTGTAGGCGAAAATCAGACCAAGAGAAATCAGGACGGTAGCTGCAAAAGGCACGTTGAAATCGTCAAAAACATAACGCTGAAGCACAATTACCACCAAATACAAACGGAAAGCGGATCCAATGGTACGGCTGATTAAGAAAATGATTGCTGAAGTCTTGTAACTTATTGTTCCCAGTCGCTGTTCGATATAACCGTAAATGGATGTCAGGTTCATTCGGTAATATAAAGGTAGAAGTACCTTGGCAATAATAATGAATCCAATCGCGTTTCCTAGGATGAACTGGAAGTATTTGAATTGTAAATCGGGATTTCCCACTTCACCCGGAACCGAGATAAAGGTGACGCCGGAAAGTGCGGTTCCGATCATTCCGAAAGCCACCAGGTACCATTTCGAATTTTTATTCGCTTTGAAAAAAGTATCGTTGCTGTGATCTTTTTTGCTTACGATGTTGGAAATCAGAATAAGAAGTCCGAAGTAAATGATGATAATGGTAAGTATGGTTGCCGATGTCATTGTTTAAATTTTATTGCGCCAATTTACACAAATAATATTCAAATAGACAAATCGGATAATTCTCAAATTATTTACTTTTGCGACATGGAATTTTCTTCAAAATTATTAGAGCGAGCAGTAAACGAAATGGCTCAGCTGCCCGGCATCGGAAAACGAACGGCATTGCGACTTGTATTGCATTTATTAAAACAGCCGAAAGAACAGACAGAACAGTTTACATCAGCATTGCTCAAGATGCGGGAGGAAATAAAATTTTGTAAAAAGTGCCACAATATTTCGGATGTGGAGATTTGCGACATTTGCTCGAACCCATCTCGTGACGGTTCGGTTATTTGTGTGGTGGAAGACATTCGCGACGTGATGGCTTTGGAAAATACCGGAATGTTTAAAGGATTATATCATGTTTTGGGTGGTAAAATTTCTCCGATTGATGGTGTTGGGCCGAGTCAGTTAAATATTAATTCACTGGTGGAGAAAGTAAAATCCGGCGCGGTGAAGGAAATTATTTTTGCTTTGAGTTCGACTATGGAAGGTGATACCACTAATTTTTATATCTATAAGCAGATTAAGGATTGTGAGGTAATCACTTCTACTATTGCGCGTGGAATAGCCATTGGGGATGAACTGGAATATGCAGACGAAGTGACATTAGGGCGCAGTTTAATTCATAGAATTCCATTCGAGAATTCGTTAAAGAATATGTAGTTGTTACTTTTTTCTTTAATATCCCCGAATATGTTTAAAAATATCAATTGAAAAACTATATTTGTTTTTTTTAAAATGAGAATGATGAAAAAAGAATTATTTCTTTTGCTGTTACTTATAGGAATTTCTTCGGTTTCGTGCATATCTACAAAAGAATTGACATACCTTCAGAATAAAAATCAGGACGACAGTTTGTCTGTAAACGTTCACCCAATTGGTAGTAAACCTTACAGAGTTCAGGTAAATGATATATTGAGCGTAAATATTAAGGCTTTAGATCAGAAACTGGTGGACATATTTTCACTATCAGGATCTCAAGGAGGGAGTCAGTCGGAGCAAGCCATGTATTTTGAAGGGTTTACGGTGGATGATCACGGAAATATCAGAATGCCGATTTTGGGTGAGATGAATGTCTTGGGATTTACATTGGATGAAATCCGTCTTAAAGTGGAAAAACAGCTTTTGGATGAGTATTTTAAAAAAGAGGCCAATATTTTCGTTACCGTTAAATTAGCGGGATTACGATATACGATTAATGGTGAGATCGGCAGTCCCGGTACCAAAATTTTGTTTCAGGACAAAGCTACGATTATGGAAGCTATAGCAAACTCAGGGGATATTACCCTTACCGGAAACAGAAAAGAAGTGTCGATTATCAGACAGTATCCACACGGGACAGAAACCCATAGTATTGATCTGACCGATGCAAAGGCAATGCAATCACCCTATTACCTTCTACAGCCTAATGACTATATTTATGTTAAGCCGTTAAGACAAAAAACATGGGGAACGGGTACAACCGGAATGCAGTCCGTAGCGACCATTATTACGGCATTGTCTTTGTTTACAACAACGCTTGTGTTACTTAAAAGTCTATAATTTATGCTGGATATCAAAGATTTTTCTTTTACCGAAAATCAGAGCAGTTTTGATTTTAAAGGTTTTCTGCTGAAAGTTTCCAGTTATTGGAAATGGTTTGTGGTTTCCCTGGTTATCGCGTTTACAATTGCATATCAGGTCAATATCCGCAAGGAGAAAATTTACGAGATGGAGTCTTCCATTGTCGTAAAAGATGAGAATAATCCTTTTTTTACATCCAATACAAGTTTGGTTTTTAACTGGGGCGGGACTTCAGATAAAGTACAGACTATCATTACAGCCTTAAAATCCAGATCACATAATGAGGCAGTGGTGAAAAAACTTAATTATTATACTGATTATCTTATTCAGGGGAAATACAAATTACTCGATGCCTATGGGCAAGTTCCCTTTTATATTGTAATTGATGAAGAGAGAGACCAGTTGGCTGGAATTCCGGTCCGTATTAAATTCTTAAGTGAGAGTGAGTATCAGTTGACCGTTAATTTTGAAGCCAATGAAGTGAAAACTTTAGTTTATGCTACAAATTCCCGCGGTTCAAAGCTGGTTCGTGACAGTGAGATTACTAAAAAATATAAAGTAGGGGAGGCTGTTGATTTGCCTTTTCTGAATTTTAAGCTGCAAATCAATGAAGATCCGGGTAGCTACGTGGGCAGCGAATATTATATCCGCTTCAATGATTTTGACGGGACCGTGGCAAGGTACAAAGGGATAGATATAGAGGCCGGCGACAAAGCCGGATCTGTTATTACTTTGGGACTTCAGGGAACAAATAAAGCAAGATTAGTTGATTATCTTAATGCGACTGTAGAAATCCTAAGAAAGAAGCAGTTGGACAGTAAGAATCAGTTTGCTATCAATACCATTGCATTTATTGATAGTACGCTGCTGGCGATGGAAGGACAGTTGAAAAATACCGAAAGGGAGTTGGAGGATTTCCGAAAGGATAAGAACGTATTTGAGCTTGAAGGCGGTGGTGAGAAATTAACAGAGCGACTTTCGAATTTTGATATCGAGCGCGATGCGATTGAGCGCAAAATGGTGTATTATAATTCACTGAGCAGTTATCTTAGAAAGAGCACGGACTATTCGAGGCTGCCTGCCCCTACGGTTGCCGGTATTGATGATCCCAATATTGTTGGTAACGTAGGTAAGTTGATCATGCTTTCTACCGAGCGTTCTGAAAAGGCATATTCTTTAAAAAGTGAAAAACTTTTCAAGGAATTTGATAAAGACATGGAAGCCATTAAACAGGTTTTACTTGAGAATATCAAAAGTGCAAAAGGAGCATTGGAATACGATCTGGCACTTGTTGACAGAAAAATCAATGAAGCGGAGGGGACTATAAAAAAGTTGCCTGAAGAACAACAAGAGTTGTCTAAAATCAAAAGAAAATACGACCTAAATGATAATATTTACAGTACTTTTTTAGAGAAAAGAAGTGAAGCAGATATTGTTAAAGCAGCCAACGTTTCAGATATAGAGTTTATTGATACTGCAAAAGATGTTGGTGGAGGTCTAATAGGTCCTAAAACCAGCGTTAATTACATTTTGGCTTTACTGCTTGGGATTTTAGTGCCATTGGTAATCGTTTTAGTAATTGCCCTTTTAGATAATACCCTTCATACGACCGAGGAAATTGAGAGACTGACAAAAATTCCTGTAATCGGAGTAATCGGGAAAAAGAACACTGAAAATAATCTTGCGGTTTTTGAAAAACCAAAATCACCTCTGGCAGAATCCTTCAGGGCTGTTCGTTCGTCTCTGCAATTTTTGTACAAAAAACAGAAGGCGGAAGGAACAAAGATTTTAATGGTTACCTCTTCGGTAGGAGGAGAAGGAAAGACCTTTTGTTCCATAAATTTGGCGACGGTTTTTGCTTTGGGTGAAAAGAAAACGGTAATTGTTGGACTGGATTTGAGAAAGCCAAGAATATTTGGTGATTTTAATATTGAAAATAACATTGGAGCAGTTAATTATCTTATTGGTCAAAGATCAATCAATGAAATTGTTCAGGGGACCCATATTCCATATCTTGATGTTATCACATCTGGGCCTATTCCACCCAATCCTTCCGAATTGATTCTGAGTGATGCCATGGGTGAAATGATTCAAGAGCTAAAAGAGATGTATGATTATATAATATTGGATACACCCCCAGTTGGACTGGTTGCGGATGCACTCGAACTGGCCCAGTATTGCGACGCGACGCTGTATGTCACCCGTCAGAATTTTACAAAAAAAGGAATGCTTACCATAGTAAATGAAAAACATAAAAGAGGCGAGTTACACAATATAAGCATACTGTTAAATGACTTTGAAAACCTGGCGAAATATGGCTATGGTTACGGTTATGGCTATGGTTATGGCTATGGCTACGGAGCTTATGGTAACAGTTATATGGAAATGGAACTTCCAAAAACATTCATGGGGAAAGTAAAATCCGTTTTATTTAAAAATTAATTTTCAAATAAAATAGTGATTTGCAGACTTGTTTTTCCATAAAAGCATTGATAAAATTGAACTACCTTTGTCTAATAAAATTATAAAAGATGTCTGACACTAATGCAACTATACTGATAACCGGTGGTGCCGGATTTATTGGCTCTAATTTGTGTGAGTACTTTCTTGAAAAGAAGTATAAGGTAGTTTGTCTTGATAATTTTTCAACAGGATTCAGGCATAACATTGAAAGCTTTTTTTTAAATCCTGATTTTCAGCTGATAGAAGGCGATTTAAGGGATTATGAGACTTGTCTGAAATCTCTTGACGGGGTTGATTATGTTTTGCATCAGGCCGCTTTAGGGTCGGTGCCAAGATCGATCCAGGATCCGATTACAACGAATGACGTCAATGTGTCCGGATTTCTGAACCTGCTGCACGCTTCAAAGGAAGCGGGTATTAAACGATTTGTTTACGCAGCCAGTTCTTCTACTTATGGAGATTCGGAGAGTTTGCCTAAAGAAGAAGATGTTATAGGGAAACCTTTGTCACCTTATGCTATTACTAAATATGTAAACGAATTGTATGCTGATATTTTCAGTAAAACATATGGGATGGAAGTCGTTGGGCTGCGTTATTTCAATGTTTTTGGACGTAAGCAAAATCCAAACGGAGCTTATGCTGCGGTAATCCCTAAATTTGTGATGCAGCTAATGCAGCATGAAAGCCCGGTCATTAACGGAGATGGGAATTATTCCAGGGACTTTACGTATATTGATAATGTGCTTCAGATGAATGAACTGGCGATGTTGACCAAGAATCCGGAAGCAATTAATACAGTATACAATACAGCTTTTGGTGACAGAACCACTTTGAATGATTTAGTTCAGTATCTGATAGAATCCCTTTCTGAATTCGATTCGGAGATTGCCAATGTGAAAGTTATTCACGGGCCAAACCGCGTGGGCGATATTCCACATTCCCTTGCCAGTATTGACAAGGCAAAAAGACTATTAAATTACAATCCGCAATTTTCCATTTCGCAAGGTTTAAAAGAAGCTGTTAAATGGTATTGGGATAACCTTAAATAAAAGCATGATAAAGAGTATTTGTTGTATCGGTGCAGGATACGTTGGAGGGCCTACAATGGCGGTTATTGCTCAAAAATGTCCGCATATAAAAGTGACGGTTGTCGATCTGAATGAAAAAAGAATTGCAGCATGGAATGATGCTGATACAAACAACATACCGGTTTATGAACCGGGATTAGACGTTATAGTAGCAGAAGCCCGTGGCAGAAATTTATTTTTTTCTACAGAAGTGGATAAAGCTATTGAAGAGGCGGATATGATTTTCATTTCGGTAAATACCCCAACAAAAACCTATGGTGTAGGAAAAGGGATGGCAGCCGATTTAAAATATATTGAATTGTGCGCCCGTCAAATTGCCCGTGTCGCCAAGACCGATAAAATAGTGGTTGAAAAATCAACATTACCGGTACGTACCGCAAGTGCCATCAAAGATATATTAGATCATACAGGGAACGGAGTTCAATTCCAAATTTTATCAAATCCCGAATTTTTAGCCGAAGGAACAGCCGTAAGTGATTTGCTGTCTCCGGACAGGGTATTGATTGGAGGAGACACCACTCCGGAAGGACAAAAAGCAATTCAGGCTTTAGTAGATATTTATGCGAACTGGGTTTCTAAGGATCGAATCCTGACCACTAATGTTTGGTCATCCGAATTGTCAAAGCTGACAGCGAATGCTTTTTTGGCGCAGCGAGTATCTTCCATCAACGCCATGAGCGAATTATGTGAGAAAACCGGAGCGGATGTCAATGAAGTGGCAAGGGCAATCGGTATGGATAGCCGAATCGGACCAAAATTTCTTAAGTCGTCTGTAGGTTTCGGAGGATCTTGTTTTCAGAAAGATATTCTCAATTTGGTATACATCGCTAAAACCTATGGTTTGAATGAAGTTGCCGATTACTGGGAACAAGTTATTATCATGAACGATCATCAGAAACGTCGTTTTGCCAAAAATATCATCAGTACATTGTACAATACGGTTTCCGGAAAGAAAATCGCTTTCCTGGGTTGGGCTTTCAAAAAAGATACCAATGATACCAGGGAATCGGCTGCGATTTACGTTGCCGATGATTTATTGAGCGAACAGGCAATTATCTCTGTTTACGACCCGAAAGTGAAAGAAGAACAGATTTTATTGGATTTGAATTATCTTGAAACCCGCTCGGAATCGGATAACAAGAATGGAATAACTGTTGGCGACAACCCATATGGAGCCTGTAAAGATGCTCATGCTATTGCGGTTTTAACAGAATGGGATGAGTTTAAGAATTACGATTGGAAGAAAATTTACGACAACATGCTGAAACCGGCTTTCGTATTTGACGGAAGAAATTTATTGGACAGAAAAGAACTTGAAAAAATTGGATTTGTTTATCAATCGATCGGATCTTAAACAAATAAAAGCAGAATGAATATAAAAATCGCAGTCATAGGGCTAGGGTATGTTGGTTTGCCCCTGGCAAGATTATTCGCCACAAAATACCCTGTAGTTGGGTTTGATGTTAACACAACACGAATAGAAGAACTTAATAAAGGAGTCGATGCAACGTTAGAAGTAGATAATGATGTACTGAAAACGGTTTTAAAAGAACAACCAACAGATGCAAACGGACTTTTTTGTTCGGCGGTTATCGAAGATATCCATGATTGCAATTATTTTATTGTAACGGTTCCCACACCGGTTGATAAAAATAACAGACCGGATTTAACGCCTTTATACAAAGCCAGTGAAACGGTTGGGAAAGTACTCAAAAAAGGAGATATCGTCATTTATGAATCGACCGTTTATCCAGGGGTTACCGAAGAGGAGTGTATTCCGGTATTGGAGAAAATTTCAGGATTGAAATTCAATGTTGATTTTTTTGCCGGGTATTCACCAGAGCGAATTAATCCCGGAGATAAAGAACATACAGTAGAAAAGATTTTAAAAGTAACATCGGGTTCTACTCCTGAAATAGGACAGAAAGTAGATGCGCTGTATAAAAGCGTAATCACCGCGGGTACCCATCTGGCACCAACCATAAAAGTTGCCGAGGCCGCTAAAGTAATCGAGAATTCTCAACGAGATATCAATATTGCTTTTGTCAACGAACTGGCAAAAATCTTTAATATTTTGGATATCGATACGCATGCCGTTTTAGAGGCTGCCGGGACAAAATGGAACTTTTTGCCTTTCAGACCCGGATTGGTTGGCGGACATTGCATCGGCGTCGATCCGTATTATTTGGCTCAAAAAGCACAGGAACACGGTTACCATCCCGAAATTATTCTTGCAGGGCGTCGTTTAAATGACAGCATGGGAGAGTACGTGGCTTCACAGGTGGTTAAATTGATGATTAAGAAAAATATCAAAGTAAACGGTTCCAAAATTTTAATCTTAGGGATTACCTTTAAGGAGAATTGTCCTGATGTTCGCAACACTAAAGTGGTAGATGTGATCAATGCGTTGAAAGATTATCAGACAGCAGTAACGGTTTATGATCCTTGGGCAAATCCGGAAGAAGTTATGCATGAATACAGCCTGACAACAACTAGTGAAATTCCAACCGAGAAGTTTGATGCCATAGTTTTAGGCGTAGCCCATAAAGAATTCCTGAAAATGGATTTCAGTACTTTGCAAAAAGAAAACAGTTTAGTGTTTGATGTGAAAGGGATATTGGGGGATTTAGCAGATGCAAAACTCTAATTTTTTTAAAGGTTTTAATTTTATTGATTTTGCAGATGCCATTAGGTTTTAAACAACACTTTTGAATAAGCAGATCAGAATATACATTTGCCAATGTCGTTGAAGAAACAGGCGGTATATGGTTTTATTTGGACATATACAGAACAGTTTAGCGGACAAATAATTAATTTTCTTGTCAACATCGTCTTAACAAGAACTTTGTTTCCTGAAGATTTCGGGACTTTGGGAATGCTGTTTGTTTTTACGGGCATTGCTAATGTCCTTATAGATGGAGGGATGACGGTTTCGGTAATCAGAAAAAAAGATGCAGACGAAAGAGATTTTTCAACCGTTTTCTTCATTAATATACTGGTAAGTCTTTTTCTTTACTGTGTACTGTTTGTATCTGCTCCATTTATTGCTGAATTTTACCATAAACCAGAACTGCAAAGTATTTTGAGGGTATATTCCCTGACGATTCTGATACAGGCTTTTGTTGTAGTCCAGTCGGCAGTTTTACTTAAAAATCTGAACTTTAAAAGGCAGGCACTGATGAAAATTCCGTCGCTGTTGCTAAGTTCAGCCGTTGGGATTGTGATGGCCTTTAAGGGTTATGGGATTTGGAGTCTCGTTTTCATGTCTTTGACTCAGTCTTTTCTGTGGGCAATGTTTCACTGGGTTCTTAGTGATTGGAAACCCCTGTTTATATTTGATAAAAATCTGTTCAAGTCTCATTTTGGGTACGGATACAAACTCACTATTACTGAAATCCTGAACAGCTTTTTTGATAACATATATCAAATTGTTATCGGTAAGTTTTATGCTATTTCCCAAGTAGGTTTTTACACCCAGGCCGTTACTTTAAGGCAGATGCCGATATCCAATGTTTACGGTTCGGCAGGAAAAGTGTTTTTGCCTATTTTTTCAAAATTACAGGATGAGGAGGAACGTTTTAAAGAAACCTACAAGAAGGTTTTTTCTGTACTGTTGTTGATTGTTGTGCCTATTCTGGCGTATTTGGCTGTTTTTTCGGAACCTATAGTGGTTCTCTTATACACCGAAAAATGGAAAGACACTGCTTCCTTCTTGATCCCACTTTCTCTGGCAGGGATGTTTTTCGTTGTTTGTAATTTTAATTTGACAATGTTAAAAATCAAAGGCGAATCTGGCCTGGTTTTAAAAGTCGAATTTTTCAACAAGATGCAAATCATTTTTTTAATTGCAACTGTCATTGCCATGGGGTTTTCTATAAAGATACTTGTGATGATCATTCCCATTTCGGCCATCATAAGGTATTGTATTATCAATTATTATACTTCGAAGTATTTGCGTTTAGCTTATTTCGAAACGGTTTCTGTTTTATTGCAGTTTGTTGTAATTTCCTTATTTTCAAGCTTGTCATCGGCAGCTACGCATAAAATGTTGTTGAGCATCGGGTTTACAGAAGTTGTCAGTTTAATAGTGTCAGTATCAACAGGTGTATTATTATACGGAATTTTAATTCTTGTTTTTAAAAAATCCGTAGTTAAAGGATTAATAGCTTTGGTTAAAAAATAAACAGTTAAAAAAAATATCGGCATTTTGAAATCCTAAATAAATGTAGAAAATCGTTTTTTGAGAAATAAATTAATAATGAATAAAATAAAGGTTTTACACTGTATAGAGACTTTGGGGCCCGGTGGAGTAGAGAGAGTACGTCTTTCCATAGTAAAACAGCTGCCCAAAGATCGCTTCGAAATAAAAATTGTTTGTACACAGCTTCAAAGTGTTTTGCATGAGGAGTTTGAAGCTTTGGGAATTGAAATTGTGGTTGTCGGAAAACTGAAAAATCCTTTCGACTTTTCAGTACACCGAAAAGTACAAAAAGTGATTGCTGATTTCTGTCCGGATATAATCCATGGAGCCGTTTTTGAAGGAGTTACAATGGCAACAATTAATGGGTTTGTTAAAAGAGTTCCCTATGTTATTATAGAAGAAACTTCCGATCCAGTCAATCGTTCGTGGAAGGCGAATTTGTTGTTGAGAATCTTTTCTTTTTTTGCAGATAAAGTGGTAGGTGTATCGCCTGCAACCTGTGATTATTTACGACATACCGCTAAAGTAAAATCATCAAAAATCCGATTGATTAATAATGGGGTGAAAGCACCCCGAGTTGTTTCTGTTTCCGAAACAGAAGAACTAAAGAAGCAGTTAGGGATTACACCTGAAAATTTCGTAGTTGGATCTGTTGGAAGGATGATGCTTGACGAACACAAACGCTTTTCAGATTTGATTAAAGCTGTATCTTTACTTCTGAAAAAAGGATGCAATGTAAAACTGGTTCTCGTTGGTGATGGGAAGGAGCGGCCGCATTATGAAAAACTTGCAGAGGATCTTGGTATAAAAGAACACGTTCTTTTTACAAAATACCAGGATGATGTTGATAAATATTACAGCATTATGGATGTTTTTTCACTGGTTTCCGGGATGGAAGCTTTTGGTCTGGTACTTGCAGAAGCGATGTACTGTAAATTACCGGTGGTAGCTACAAGAGTTGGCGGAATGCAATATATTGTTGAACACGACAGAACCGGTTTTCTGGTTGAAAAATTTGATGTTCAGGCTATTTCTCAGGCATTGGGATCCTTGTACACCGACCGCGAAAAACTGAAAACATTTGGAGAAAATGGTTATGAAAGGGTTGTTAAGGAATTCTCAGAAGACATTTACGTGAGGAAAATAGAACAACTTTACGATGATTTAATAAACAGTAAGGAACTAAACTGATATGCTGGCAAGATTACTTTTTGTATTATCGAAAATAAATAATGCTTTATTAATCGTTTTATACAAATCGAAAGGGATTGAATTATCCAATTCGACAATGTTTAATAAAAGACCTCTTTTCTTTAAAATAAAAACCGCCAGAATCAGTATCGGAAGGAATACGTTGATTAATTCCAATAATTACAACTATCATATCAATATGCACAGTAAATGTAAGCTGATGGCGGACCGGTATGGCGCTGTAATACAGATTGGCGACAATTGCCGGATTCACGGAACCTGTATCCATGCTTATAAATCGGTTGTCATCGGAAACAATTGCCTAATTGCCGCTAATACCCAAATCATCGACGGAAAAGGGCACGCCTTATCTTTTCCTGATGTGGAAAACCGAATAAATACGACCGATTATGGTAATCCGATCGTTATCGAAGACAACGTTTGGATTGGCGCTAATTGTATCATTTTAGGAGGAACCAAGATTGGATATGGAACCATTATATCCGCAGGGAGCGTGGTAAAGGGCGAAATCCCGCCGATGTCTATTTATGGAGGTAATCCTGCGGTTCTTGTAAAATCATATATATAACATGCACATAATCATAGCCCCTATACATGATACTTTTTTTTCCGGCCGCATCTGGATGGGGCTGGATATTGAAACAATTAAGACAACACTCGAATCGGGCTTCGGTCATACCGTCGAAATTGTTGATTTTGCAAAAATTGCGGGTGATTATTCGGTACTGCCATATAATGCGGTTTTGTTTTATACGGCCAGTTATAATGAAAACTACAATCAGTTCATTAAAGATGTGGTTTTCGATATCAGTCAAAGCCGTCCTGATGTTTTGTTGCTGCCCAATATCGATCAGTTGTATTCCTTCGAAAATAAAGGCTATCAGGAATTGTATAAAAAGCGAATCGGGATAAAAAATGTTCCTGGATCCTATTTTGGCGATACTGATGATTTTTTAGCAACCGATGTTAGTTACCCTTTTGTGTATAAAAGCCTGAGAGGTGCCATGTCCAGTGGCGTTCAGCTGATTAATACTGGAGAGGAATTCCATCGGATTGTTCGAAAAGGCAAAAAGATTGGATTGGTAGAAAGGCTTCGCCTGCTTAAAAAGGAGCGAAAGAAACACAAAGACCAGTCTCTGCAGCCAGTAGAAAAATACAGTGACGTTAATTTTTCAAAATTCTTTACGAAACGGAATCCTTTTGTAGTTCAGCAATTTGTTCCCGGATTGGAATGCGATTACAAAGTACTTCAATTCGGAGAGAAGTATTTTGTTCTAAAAAGAAGTGTTCGCGATAACGATTTTAAAGCCAGCGGCAGCGGAAAATTCGAATGGGTTGAACCATCAGAGAAAGTATTGGATTATGCGGAAAGCGTGATTGTAAAAATGAATGTCCCGTTCAATTCTCTGGATATTGTTGAAACCGCCGATTATTGTGCGCTGGTTGAATTTCAGGGAATTGGATTTGGTCCGCTGACCTTAATTGGTTCCTCATTTTATTATCAGAAGTTTAATGGAAACTGGCAAAAAATAATGGCAAAGTCCAATTTGGAAACCGAATATGCCAATGCGATTCATTGTGGTTTAAATAAGTTCTAAAATGAAGATTATCCGATTGACCACATTCCTTGATTTTGGCGGGGTTGAAAAACGACTCGTCAATATTTCCCATGCAAATGATGGGAACGATTGGGTGTTTTGTGCCATCAATAAAGGAGGCGAAGCTGAAACTAAAATCAGAGAGCAGGGCAAAAAGGTGATTTCTTTTAACTGGGCTTACAAGATTCCGAATCTGCAAACTGTTTATAAATTATATACATACTTTAAAAAAGAAAGTCCTGATGTGGTGCATACATCAGGAGCAGAAGCTAATTTTCATGGAGTGCTTGCCGCCAAATTGGCTCGGGTTCCAGTGGTAGTTTCAGAAGAAATCGGAATACCGTCGCAAAGCCGAACAGCCAAATCCATTTTTGGGTTGATTTACCGGCTGTCTGATTTTGTAGTGGGTAATTCGCAACCGGTTATAGATTATTTAAAGACCGAAAATAAAGTTTCTAAACGAAAACTGAAATTAATTCCGAACCCGATGCTGTTTCCTGAACTCCCACAGACAGAAAAAACAAGAAGCGATGTTTTTAGAATAGTTTCTGTCTCCCGCCTGGAAGCAGTGAAAAATATTGAAAGCATTTTGAAATCCGTGTCCCGACTGGTTTCCGAGAATATAAATGTCGAATATGTGATTGTAGGGGAAGGAGCTCAGCGTTCTTCTCTTGAAAACCTGGTTGCTCAACTAGGAATCAAAGACAATGTCACTTTTGCTGGGTTTCAAAATAATCCGTATCCTTTCCTGCAGCAATCGGATTTGTATGTGCTGAGTTCCTATACGGAGGGTTTTTCCAATTCATTGGCAGAAGCGATGTACAGTGGCACCCCGTCTCTTTCCACCAAAGTGGGAGCAGCAGGAGATATAATTATGGACGGACATAATGGCTGGCTTGTAGAACCCAATAATGATACCGACTTATTTTTAAAACTGAAAGAAGTTATTAGCTTTGTCGAAATTCAACGAAATACCGTTGGGCATAAAGGGAAAAAAACTATTTTGGAAAATTATTCCCTGGAGAACCACCTTACGTCCTTAATGAATATTTATAAAAATTAAAATGCAGCAAAAAGTACTTTTCATTACTTGGGATGGGCCTCAAACCAACTATATGGAAGGCTTGTTTTTGCCCATTTTTAATGAGATAGGAAAGAAGCAGGCGGTTGATTTTCATGTGATACAATTTACTTGGGCAGATGCGGCTAAGAATGAAAAAGTGTCTCAACTAGCCAAAGCATTCAATATAAAATATACAAGTATTAAAGTTCACCGAAAACCTTCCAGTGCCTTAGGAAGTATTTGCACTTTGTTTAAAGGGATAAAATTTCTGGATGATTATATAAAAAAGAATGGGATTTCGATTGTAATGCCTCGAAGTACCATGCCTGCTGTGATGGTTAATCGATTAAGGTATAAAAATGTAAAAATTTTGTTTGATGCAGATGGGTTGTCTCTGGAAGAACGCATTGACTTTGCCGGTTTATCTCCCAAAAGCAAACAGTATCTTTGGCTGAAGAGGGAGGAAACAAAATTGCTTTTCAAGGCTGATGCTGTAATTACCCGTTCCCAAAAAGCGATTGAAATACACCGGAAAACCATTGATGAAAAGTATAATGATAAATTTTCGGTGGTTTTTAATGGTAGAGACACGTCATTTTTTGAACCTAATGAAAGTTTGAGGCTATCAGTTCGACAGGGACTGGGACTCGATCCATCTGACTTTGTTTTTGTTTATTGTGGTTCACTCGGACCCCAATACGGTTGGGAGGAAATGATTACTGTTTTTGAAAAGCGTTATTTGAACGACCCAAAGACAAAGTTTCTGATTTTATCTGGAAATCCCGAATATGCGTTGCAGCGTATTCCGGCAAAACTCAAAGAGGCGGTAATCGTAAAAAGTATTCCGTTTGATGAGGTTCCGAAGTATCTGAATGTTGCCGATTGTGCTTTTGCTATTCGAAAACCTACTTTCAGCATGCAGGGCGTGGCTCCGATTAAACTGGGTGAATACCTCCTGATGGGATTGCCTACGATTGCTTCAAAAGGAATTGGTGATACCGATCTTATTTTGGAAAAGGTGCCGCATTGTTTTCTTTTTGATCATTGTGATGCCAGTACAATAGATTTAGCTGTTAGCTTCTCATCTGAAATAAAGAATTATTCGTCCAAAGAAGAAATTAGAAATGCCGCTTTGCATTATTTTTCATTGGAGAAAAGTGCCGAAAGTTACCAAACCGCATTACAGAAAATATGAAAGTACTCTATCTTACCAAATACAGCCGGTTAGGTGCCAGCAGCCGTTTGAGGAGTTTTCAGTATTTTCCTTTTTTAGAGGAGGAAGGTGTGGAAGTGGCTGTAAGCCCGCTGTTTAATGACGCTTATCTTGAAGCGTTGTACAGCGGTAAAAAATCTGTGTTGGCAGTTTTTTGGGCCTACCTGAAAAGATTTGTAATACTGTTCAGTGTTTTTAAATACGATAAAATAGTTATAGAAAAAGAGTTGTTTCCCTATTTTCCGGCTCTTTTTGAGAGAATTTTAACGGCCCTAAATGTTGCCTATATTGTGGATTATGATGATGCTATTTTTCATAACTATGATTTGAGTTCCAGTAAGTTGATCCGTTATTTTCTAAGCAATAAAATCGGTATTGTCATGAATAAGGCTGAAGCCGTTGTTGCCGGAAATGATTATTTGGCGGAAAAAGCAAGAATTTCCGGCGCTAAGAAAGTAGTGATTCTGCCTACGGTTATCGATATTTTTCGATATAACGTTGTTGAAAAAAGAGACCGGGATAAAATTGTAATAGGTTGGATTGGTTCTCCTTCGACCTTTAAATACGTAAAAAACATTTTTCCTGTTTTTGAAGAACTGTCAAGGTTGTATCCGATAGAAGTACATATTGTTGGAGCCATGGAAAATGTGTCCGTTTCTTTTCCGTTGCAATTTATCAAATGGTCAGAAGATACCGAAGCAGCTTCCATAGCTGGTTTTGATATCGGAATCATGCCTTTGGAAAATTCATCATGGGAAAAAGGGAAATGTGCGTATAAGCTGATTCAGTACATGGCTTGTGGGATTCCTGTTGTGGCTTCCCCGGTGAGCATGAATACTGTGGTGGTACAACCGGGTAAAAACGGATTTTTAGCGGAAAACCAGAAGCAATGGTTTAAATGCATAGAAGAAATATTATCGGATAAAAGAAAATGTTTTACATTTGGACTTGCCGGAAGACAGCTTGTCGAAAGAGAGTACACTGTGCAGGGTAACTTTTCAAAAGTAGCTGCGATTCTGAAGAAATGATGAAATGCTTTATATAGATTTTACAATCTACCGCCAGCCCTCAAATAATAAATATCCTAACGAATTTGGACATAATTTTCCTGATAGCAGTCATAATTTTAGGCCTCGGGTTCATAGCTTCATTTAAAAATCAGCTGGACCCGATCGATTTGCAGCATCTTAGGAAATTGTTCTTTTTTCATTTGATCTTCGGAATGTACTACTGCTTTTTTGTTACGGGCGATGCGGCCGGTTATTGGAGAGTAGCCCAAAGTATGACTCCAGAAGATTTTGATACGTTTATTGTTGGGGAAAAAGGAACATATATTTTATTTGCGCTGAATTATTTCCCGGCCAAAATACTCGGGCTTTCCTATTTTTCGGGTACGATGCTATATTCTTTGTTGGGGTTTATCGGGATGATGTTTTTTTATGTAATTGCCGTTAAAACAATACCATACAATTCTAAATTCCGCAATTATACACTTTTTCCAATGGTTTTTTTCATGCCTAATCTGCACTTTTGGAGTTCGGCGGTAGGGAAGGATACCTTATTGTTTTTGTGCATCGGGATGTTCTCCTATGGTATGCTAGCTGTATCAAGGCGTTTATTGCTTCTTATTATTGCGTTGTTGTTGTCTTATATTATCAGACCGCACATTACGTTGTTCTTATTGGTGGCTTTTGGAATGTCTTACATAGTAAGTTCAAAGGTTTCACGTACGAAAAGGTTTTTTCTTTCAATTATTTTAATCGGAATCGGGATTGCTATTTTGCCTTCTGTAATGGAATTTGCCAAAATTGAGGAAACCACCATCGATAGTTTCGAGCAGTTTTCAGAAAAAAAAGCAGACTTGCTAAGTCGTGCTAACTCAGGTTCCCGAATTGATATTTCCTCATATCCCTTTCCTTTGAAAGTATTTACATTTTTATTCCGCCCGTTGTTTTTTGATATCAATGGAATTCCGGCAGCAATTGCTTCGATAGAAAATCTGCTGCTTTTGATTATTACTGTAAATGTCTTTCGAAATAAACCTTTGCAAACTGTTAAAGCTGCTCCGTTTATCATCAAGGGCCTTATATTGTTCCTGATTATCGGAACGATTGCTTTCTCTCAGTCATTGGGGAATTTAGGGATTATGATCCGTATGCGAAACATGTTCCTGCCTGGCTTATTGTTGTTTATCCTTTGGTCTTTCTCTTATCGGAAAGAACTCGAAATGAAGAAAAAATGATAGCGGGATGGAAACGTCATAGCGAGAAAGTTTTCCTGGTTTTTTTATCAGGTTACCATCTTTTGTTTACCTTTTTAACCTGGGATTACTTTTCTGGAAAAAGTGGTGATGCTGCCTTTTATTGGTTTGAAATACAATCATCGGTTTCCAAGTCATTCTCTGATTTATTCCATTATGGCTCCGATTTTGTATTGCTGTTGAATTACCCTTTCGCAAAACTATTGGGATTGAATATTGGTTGGGGATTTTTTATTTACAGCCTCATTGGTTACCTCGGAATCCTTCAATTTTACCGATTATGTCAACTTTTTTTAAACAAGAAATACCTATTTAAAGGCTTTGAAAGCTATTATTTACTGCTGTTGTTGCCCAATCTTCATTTTTGGACCGCTGGTTTAGGAAAAGAATCGTTGTGTTTTTTATTCATAGCAACAATTTTATTGGAATTAGCAAAGGACAATTTTAAATCCCCAGCGATGCTTTTATCGGCTTTTTTGTTAATCCTTATCCGACCGCATATTGCCCTTTTATTATTGTTTTCTGTTGCTGTCGTTTATTTTTTCAGTAATAAAATAAATTTGAAACAACGAATACTCATTGCTTGTGGATCTTTGGTTTTGTTTTCTGGATTGTTTTATATGTTTTTACAACTTTCGAAAATAAAGCGATTTGATTTTGATAGAATCAAGTATTTTAACGAATTTTCATTGTTGTCGTTTAAAAATTCGGGAAGCTACGTCCCGATCATAGAATATTCCTATCCCTATAAAATTTTCACATTTTATTTCCGGCCGTTCATCAATGAAATTCCCACTGTGTACGGATTGGCGTTGGGACTGGAAAATGTAGTCGTATTGTTGTTGCACATCGGTGCTTTGCTTTTGTTTTTTCTGAATTATAAAAAAATAGATTTCCCATTGGTTTTTAAAATAATCTTGTGTTTTGCATTACTTTCGGGACTTCTCATAGTACAACGTTATTCTGGGTTGGGTATTTTTGCGAGGACAAAAATCATGATGCAGCCCTTTGTTTTATTAGTGTCGCTTTGGATAATCGCCGAAGTAAGAAGTTTAACGATTGATAGAGTCAAATGAAAAAACTAGTCCGTATTACTACCGTTCCAATTTCCCTTGAAAAATTGCTGGAGAACCAGTTAGGGTACATGAAGGATCATTATGAAGTGACTGCTGTTTCTTCAGAGAAGGAACGTTTGAGTAATTTTGGTAAAGATCAGGGGGTTAAAACGTTTGAAGCGGGTCTGACCCGACAAATAACTCCGCTTCAGGATTTAAAGGCGTTGTGGCAGTTGTATTGGTTTTTTAGAAGGGAACAGCCTTATATTGTTCATTCGCACACTCCAAAGGCAGGAACTGTAGGTATGCTGGCGGCGAAATTAGCCCGAGTTCCAAATCGTTTGCACACGGTTGCCGGTTTGCCACTTTTAGAGGCCAGCGGCAACAAAAGGAGATTGCTAAACTTTGTTGAAAAAATCACGTATGCTTCGGCAACTAAAGTGTATCCTAATTCTAACGGATTAAAAGAAATCATACTCGAGGAGAAATTCTGTAGACCGGGCAAATTAAAGGTAATAGGTAAGGGGAGTTCCAATGGGATAGATACAGAATATTTTGCGGCACAGGCTGTTTCGGAAGGACAAAAAGCAAAGCTGACAGCTGAACTGGGGATCAAGAATGATGATTTCGTATTTGTTTTCGTAGGAAGAATTGTTGCCGACAAAGGCATCAATGAGTTAGTGGCAGCTTTTTCAAAATTGCAGCACAAAAACTACAAATTACTACTAGTGGGGCCTTTTGAAAATGAACTTGATCCTTTGCTTCCTGAAACAGAAAAAGCGGTTGAAAGTAACGAAAATATTATTTCGGTTGGCTATCAGAAAGATGTACGGCCTTATTTTGCCATTAGCAATTGTCTGGTTTTTCCAAGTTACCGTGAAGGTTTTCCCAATGTAGTGATGCAGGCCGGCGCGATGGGGCTTCCTTCTATTGTGAGTGATATAAACGGCTGCAATGAAATTATTTCCGAAGGTGTAAACGGAATCATTATCAGTCCAAAATCAACCAACGCAATTTATGAAGCGATGTTGCGATTATTGGACGATGTGCATTTGTATACTTGTTTGAAGCAAAACGCACGCGAAATGATTGTTAACCGCTTTCAGCAGGCTTTGGTCTGGGAGGCTATTTTAAATGAATATCAAAGTCTGGAAAATAATGTATTGTAGTTTTTTAAAACGGTTTTTGGATGTGTTACTTTCTTTGACGGGCTTGATTTTGTTAAGTCCAGTCTTTGTTGTGGTCACAATCGGACTGTTTTTTGTCAATAACAGAAAACCGTTTTTTATTCAGAACCGCCCAGGTAAAAATGAAGTACTCTTCAAAATTATCAAGTTTAAAACGATGAACGATAAGAAAGACTTAGAAGGAAATCTTCTTTCTGATGCACAGCGTCTTACCGCTATAGGTCGTTTGGTCCGTAAAACATCCGTTGATGAGGTCCCTCAGTTGATTAATGTACTGCTTGGTGATATGAGTCTGATCGGCCCGCGCCCGTTGCTGCCGGAATATCTTCCTTTGTATAATGAATTCCAAAAGCAAAGGCATGCTGTTCGTCCTGGAATTACAGGTTGGGCACAAGTAAATGGTAGGAATGCCATCGATTGGAATCAAAAATTTGAATACGATGTTTGGTATGTAAGGCATTTAAGTTTAATATTGGATCTCAAAATTATTTTTATGACTATTAAAAAAGTATTTGTCCCTGAAGGGATTAATGCGGATGAAGTGGTCACAATGGAAAAGTTTAAAGGAAATTAAGATGTATTTATACGGTGCAAGCGGACACAGCAAAGTTGTTATTGATATACTCAAGGCGCATGCTATAGAAGTCAAGGCAGTCTTTGATGATGCGCCTTCGGTTACTTCAATTTATGATATTCCTGTTTTAATTCCTTCAAACGAAGATTTTAAAACTCAAGATTCCGTAATCATATCCATCGGAGACAATGCTGTCCGTAAAAAAATTGCAGCGCGTTTGGATATGAAGTTTCCGAACGCTATTCATCCTACGGCCTTTGTTTCCGAAAAAACAGAAATAGGTCCCGGAACCGTGATAATGCCTAATGCAGTTGTGAATGCGTTTGCCAGCATAGGAAACCATTGCATCATTAATTCAGGTGCGGTTATCGAACACGACTGTGTTTTGGGAAATTTTGTTCACGTTTCTCCTAATGCCGCTCTGGCAGGAGGTGTTATTTTGGAAGAGGGATGTCATGTGGGGATTGGTGCTTCAGTTGTTCAAGGGGTGAGAATCGGGAAATGGGCCATCATCGGAGCAGGCGCCGTTATTATTAATGACGTACCAGATCATGCTGTGGTCGTGGGGAATCCGGGTAAAGTAAAGAAATACAATACCGCATTTTGATATGGTAAAACGCTTTTTCGATATTGTTTTCTCAATTGCAGCCCTTGTTTTAATGGGATGGATTATTGTTCTGAGTTGGCTTGTAGCAACTTTGGATACAAAAACCAATGGCTTTTTTCTTCAGAAAAGAGTAGGACAGTTCGGAAAGTCGTTTACTATTATAAAACTTCGAACCATCCGAAGAAATAAAGAGGGAATTGCTTCGATTTCTAAAATTGGCGCTTTTTTGAGAAATTCAAAAATTGATGAATTACCTCAATTTATAAATGTTTTAGTTGGCGATATGAGTATCGTGGGGCCACGTCCTGATTTACAGGGGTATTATGACTGTCTTGAAGGTGAAAACAGAAAAGTACTCGAATTGCGTCCGGGACTGACAAGTGAGGCCTCTTTAAAGTACTATAACGAAGAACAGCTTTTGGCAGTACTGGATAATCCCTTGGAATATAACGATGAAGTGATTTTCCCGGATAAAGTAAGCTTAAATCTGCAGTATTATTATGAACGTTCCTTTCTGGGAGACTTAAAAATTATTTTTAAAACATTGTTTTATAAATTAGGTTAATTTAACATTTATAATGCGGTTTTTTTGAAAGTTTCATTACATTTGTTTCAAGGTTTTCCCCAAACTTAGCTTAGCCCTTAGATAATGAGTAAAGAGAAAATATGGCTCTCGTCACCTCACATGGGAGGTCGTGAGCAATCCTATATACAACAGGCTTTTGATACCAATTGGATAGCTCCGTTAGGGCCTAATGTTTTAGGTTTTGAATCGGATCTTGAAGATTATTTACAAAATGGGACTTCTGTTTTTGTTGGGGCTTTAAGCTCAGGTACAGCTGCCATTCATTTAGCACTAATTCTTTTAGGTGTTTCCTCTGGTGATGAAGTTATTTGCCAGAGTATGACTTTTTCAGCATCTGCCAATCCCATATTATATCAGGGCGCTTTGCCTGTTTTTGTTGACAGCGAGCCGGATACGTGGAATATGTGTCCTGAATCGTTGGAAGAAGCCATTAAAGACAGGATAGCAAAAGGCAATAAGCCTAAAGCAATCATTGCAGTGCATTTATACGGAATGCCATTTAAAGCCGATGAAATTACAGCTATTGCTAAAAAATACCAAATTCCGCTTATTGAAGACAGTGCCGAGGCGCTTGGAAGTTCTTATAAAGGGGAAAAATGCGGAACTTTTGGTGATATTGGCGTTTTATCGTTTAACGGAAATAAAATCATTACCACTTCAGGAGGAGGTGCTATTGTGGTTAGGTCAAAAGAACTTAAGGACCGCGCCGTTTTTTTTGCAACGCAATCACGTGATAATGCACCACACTATCAACACAGTGAAATAGGTTACAATTACAGAATGAGTAATATCTGTGCCGGTATTGGAAGAGGGCAGATGGAAGTTTTGGATGAACATGTTTCTCTGAGAAGAAAAGCCAATGCCTTTTATTCGGATTATTTTTCGGCCATTGACGGAGTGAAAGTTCTGGAAGAACCTAATTCCGATTGGTTTTCGAATCATTGGCTGACCGGTATTGTGATTGATCAGGAAAAGACCGGTAAAACTTCGGAAGACCTTCGTCTTGCTTTTGAAAAAGAAAACATAGAAAGCCGTCCGTTATGGAAACCAATGCACCTGCAGCCAATTTTTGAAAAATATCCTTATTACGGAACAGATATTTCTGCGAACCTATTTAAAAACGGGTTATGTCTTCCTTCCAGTTCTAACTTAACCGATAATGACTATGCAAGACTGGAAGATGTTTTGAATGGTTTCTTTTTCTAAAAAATGAACAGGATTTGAGAACGAGTAGTATAGTTAAAATAAAAAGTGGTTTTTGGCAGGTTTTGAAAAAGGCCAGTTTTAGCTTTAATGTTAAAAACTTAAGCTATTTACCCCGATGGATTGTACTTTCCATTGATGTTTTAATGGTACTGTTGTCCGGTTTTTTGGGTCATTTACTGCTTAAGGGAATCGGCTTTGATTTTCTAGTAAATAAAAATGTGTGGATGATCTTATTTTTATATTTAAGCATCACCGTTTTTTTCTTTTGGGTATTCAGGACTTATTCAGGGATTATTCGTCATTCGTCTTTTATCGATGCTGTAAAATTGTTTATGGCACAGTCCTCGACTTTTTTGTTTTTACTGTTGCTTAATACTTCCTGGGATATTTTTAAGGGAGGTAAATTATTTTTGAATACCCATCTTTTTATATCTGTTTTGCTGTCATTTTCATTTTTACTGTTGTATCGGATGATAGCAAAAATTGCATTTGAAAATTATATCCGGGAAGTCAAGAACAATAAAGTTTCCAAAGTGCTTATTTTCGGTACGGAAGCAAACGCGATAGCCGTTGCCAATGCACTGCAAATGGAAAGTCCTGCCCGATTTAAAGTTGTAGGATTCATAGACAAAGCTAATAAGAATACCTCTAAAAGAATTTTAGATTTGTCGATTATTGAGTTGAATAAACCGATTCCGGTATTATTGCGCTACAATGGGGCAGAGGGGCTTATTATTGCTGATGAAGAACTGTCAAATGAAGAAAAGTTTGAAATCATCGACAGTTGCCTTGAATACAATCAGAAAGTATTTTCTATTCCGAAAATTACTGATTTCGAGGATAAGGAGAGCATCTTAAGCAAGATTAAAAACGTACAGATATCCGATTTATTGGAACGCCAGCCTATTCAACTCGATAATGATACTATTTCCAATCAGATTAAAGGGAAAACTGTTTTGATTACCGGTGCAGCGGGTTCTATAGGAAGCGAAATTGTGTGGCAGATCCATGCTTTTCAACCCGAGAAAATTATTTTGGTTGATCAGGCCGAAACACCTCTTCATCATTTAAGCATCGAGATTGATAAACTGAAATCCGATGTTTTGGTTCGTTCCATAATTGCCGATATCAGGGATTACAGTGTCATTGAATCTGTTTTTAAATCTCACCAACCGGATTTTGTGTACCATTCTGCGGCTTACAAGCATGTTCCTTTAATGGAGGAAAACCCGTCTCAGGCTATATATACGAACGTTCAGGGGACAAAAAACCTTGCAGATCTTTCTGTAAAATACGGTGTTGACCGTTTTGTTATGGTTTCCACTGATAAAGCTGTAAACCCAAGCAATGTTATGGGGGCGAGCAAGCGCATTGCCGAAAAATATGTTCAATCATTGTTTTTATCTTTGAACCGTTCAGGCAGACACACAACAAAATTCATCACAACCCGCTTCGGAAATGTATTGGGTTCCAATGGTTCGGTTGTGCCTCTGTTTTCACAGCAAATTGCGAATGGCGGTCCAATAACCATAACCCATCCTGAAATCATTAGGTATTTCATGACTATTCCGGAAGCCTGTCAGCTGGTCTTGGAAGCTGGCGCCATGGGTAATGGAGGAGAGATCTTTATTTTTGATATGGGCAAACCGGTTAAAATAATTGATTTAGCTACCAAAATGATTCGACTGGCCGGACTTCGCCCCGAAAAAGATATTAAAATCCAGATCATTGGGCTGCGCCCGGGTGAGAAGTTGTATGAGGAACTGTTAAATGATTCGAGCAAAACATTGCCAACACACCACGAAAAGATAATGATCGTAAAAGAGGTTACCGATGAATTCGAAACTCTGAACCGTGAGATAAAAGCACTTCTATCGATTACTTCTGATTTTGTGTCCCACGACATTGTGATGAAAATGAAAGAAATTGTTCCTGAATTCTTAAGTATGAATTCATCTTATGAAAAACTTGACAATTAAACACTGTCTGTTTTTAAAGGTTACTAAGTGAAAAAATTATATTTGCAGAAAATATCCCAATAATAGAATGGAAAATAAAATAAGATTTTTTTTGGCATTTACGGTGTTGACTGTTATGTGTTCCTGTGCCAGCCGAAAAAAAATGGCTTATTTACAACCTTCGGAAGTTAAGAGTGAAAAAAATCTGAAGAACGAAGATATAAATGAAAAAAAGGAAAAATCGCTGTATGAACCAATAATTCAAAATGATGATTTGCTTCATATCATCGTGTCTGCCGAAAATCCGGAAGTGGCTGCTCCTTATAATCTAAAGTCGGTCTCAGTAAATAATGTTACGGGAAACACTAATATCAACCAGAATCAATTAGAGGCGTATCTGGTAGACAAAAATGGCGAAATCGAATTTCCGCAGCTGGGTAAAATGAAGTTGGCTGGATTAACCCGATTGGAAGCGGTTGAGAAAATAAAAAAACAGCTGACGGATTATATTCAGAATCCGACGGTATATATCAGTATTGTGAATTTTAAAGTTTCGGTTCTGGGAGAAGTTACCAGACCGGGTTCCCACACCATTTCCTCAGAACGTATTACTCTTTTGGAAGCCTTAAGTCTTTCAGGAGATTTAACGGTGTATGGCAAAAGGGAAAATATTATGGTTATCAGAGAAAAAAGCGGAGAAAAGACGATTGCTACCGTAGATATTACCAAAGCTGATTTTATACATTCACCTTATTACTATCTTTCCCAAAACGATGTCATCTATGTGGAAGCCAACAGGGTAAAAATGGGATCGTCACTTGTTGGCCCAAGTGTTACCGTGGGGCTTTCTGTATTATCGATAGCTCTCGGAATTATTTTAATAGCTGTAAATTAAAACTATGCAGAACGATCCTTTAACACAGCAAAATAATCCGTTTGACAATAGTTTTGATATAAAGGACCAGGTGGTTTATTATATCCGAAACTGGAAATGGTTTGTGGTTAGTATTTTAGCTGTGGTTTTGGCAGCTTATCTTTACGTGCGGTATTCTGTTCCCCAGTACAGTGCAACATCAATATTGATGATTAAGGACGATAAGAAAGGTGGTGTTGATTCTGAGCAAACTGCTTTTTCCGATCTTGCCGTTTTATCAAGTGTAAAGAGTAATTTGGATAATGAGATTGAAGTGATTAAATCACTGACCATCGTTAAAGCTGCGGTTAAAGATTTGGGGCTTAACGTTACCTATGTAAATGAGGGGAGGGTGAAATCGGAGGAGATGTACAATAAAGCGCCCATAAATTTCATGTTTGTGACACAACAGCCGGGCTCTGAAAACAGAACGATAAATTATCGTCTGAGCAGTGCTTCTGATAACCAATTTACACTGTTTGACAGTGTCGGTGGAAAACTAGGCGTTTTTTATTATGGTGAAACTATCCGATTACCTGAGGGGGAAGCTGTGGTTTTGGCCCGAAACGATAAAAAGAATTTTGTGAAGCGTCCCTATAAAATATCGGTAATAGTAAGAACTGTTGCCGATGTTGCCGGAAGCTATAAAGGAAGGCTGAATATAAAAAAAGTGGGGGATCGGACAAGTATTGTGGAACTGTCTATAGTGGATCCTATACCGCAAAGAGCAGAGGACTTTTTAAATGCACTGATCAGAGTATATAATGAAGATGTGGTGGCCGACAAAAATAGGGTTTTTGAAAATACGTCTAAATTTATCAGCGAAAGACTTAAGCTAATTGAAGGTGATCTGGGCGATGTGGAACGCGATGCTGAAACCTTCAAACGGACTAATCACGTAACCGATATTACTTCGGAGGCCAATTTGTTTTTGGCTAACGCCAGCGAATTCGAACGCAAAGAAATTGAAACGGATACGCAGCTTAAGATTGTGGCTACCATGGCTGATTATGTGAACAGCAGCCGAAATAACGAATTGATTCCTGCCAATATTTTAACCTCAGACGCTAATGCTTCCGGATTAATCGATCAGTATAATCAAATGGTCCTGGAGCGTAACCGATTGCTTAAAAGTGCAGGTCCGAAAAATGCAGTCGTGAAAACGCTTGATGGGAAAATCGAGTCGCTAAAACAGAATATTGAGTCCAGTCTTTCCCGTTTGAATACATCATTGGAAATCAAGAAGAAGGATCTGGCTTATCAGAACGCCCTGTTCAACGGAAAAATATCGAGAATTCCGACTTTGGAAAGGGAAGCTAAAATATTAGGACGTCAGCAGCAAATAAAGGAGTCGTTGTATCTTTATTTATTGCAAAAAAGGGAAGAAACGGCAATTTCGCTTGCTGTTACAGCGCCTAATGCCAAAGTTATAGATCCTGCTTTGTCATCAAGAGCGCCTATTTCTCCGGTAAAGGGCACAATCTATTTGTCGGCTTTTGGTATTGCTTTGCTTCTGCCTTTCGGGATTTTGTATCTACTCAATATGTTGGATAATAAAGTTAAAGCAAGACAGGATGTTGAAAGTAAATTGTCTATACCTTTCCTGGGGGATATTCCGACATCGAACGCAAGTGAGGCTATTATCAATGCCAGTAACCGTTCCAGTACAGCTGAAGCTATCCGTATTGTGAATACCAATCTTGAGTTTATGCTTAATCAGGTGCCTGATGAAATGGCAAAAACGGTATTTGTGACTTCTACCATCCCTAAAGAAGGGAAAACGTTCTTATCCGTAAATCTTGCCAGTACCATTGCGCTTTCGGGTAAAAAAGTATTGCTTATCGGAATGGATATCAGGAACCCTAAGATTGACGGTTACCTGGATTTGCCAAAAGAAGGGGTGACCAATTATCTGTCAACCAAAGATGCTGATTTATTTTCGTTTATTCATAAAATTCCAAATTTCAGCGAGTTGTATGTGTTGCCATCCGGGGTGATTCCTCCCAATCCGGCAGAGCTTTTAATGAGCCAAAAAGTGAATGAAATGTTTACTAAATTGAAGCAGGAATTTGATTATATCGTTGTGGATACTTCGCCGGTGCATTTGGTTACCGATACTTTGCTTATGGCACATCATGCCGATTCGGTTGTTTATGTTGTCCGGGCCAATTATATGGATAAAGATCTTTTAAGGGTTCCGCATCAATTACATACCGAAAAGAAAATGCCTAATATCGGAATCGTTCTTAATGATACCGAGGTGAAAAAGGGATACGGGTATGGTTATGGAGCCTATGGTTACGGTTATGGTTATGAACGGGAAGAGGAGAAAATGCCGTTGTACAGACAGTTGCTGAACAAAATAAAAGCTACGGTCTGAAAAATAGTTTACCGCTTTAGTTGTTTTAACTTTCCAGGCTGCAACCCTTATTTAAAAATGCTATTGTTTTTCATGGCTTCAATCAATGGAGCCGTATCTTTTAATTTTACTTTTTTGGAAAAAGCTTCAATGTGATTTTTGTGATGGACGTCTGAACCAGTGAAGTCAATCAAGCCTTTTTTTAGCAGTTTTTTCGCTGTCTCCGCTACTTCAGGGCCGTAATACCCAACAGTCGACAATAGGTTTAACTGAAAATAACAACCTGCTTTTTTTAATTTTTCGTATTCTGAGAAGTTGGAGTGGTAGTAGCTGTATCGTTCCGGATGTGCTAAAATGGGTGTGTATCCGTTCAGCTGTAACTGGAACAGAGTGTTGTACAGTTGAATCGGAGGGGTCATGTAAGACAGTTCTACCAATGCATAATTATCTTTGAGTGTCAATAATTGTTTGGTTTCAAACAATTGCGTGAAATTCTCATTTATCATGTATTCTGAAGCTACTTCCAATGAAAGTTTTCCTGATAGTTCCGGAGAAAGGGATTTGACTTCCTGATGTTTTTTCAGGATGCTTTCCCGGGTATTGTCCCAAATGTGCTCATTCGTGTGTGGTGTGGTAATACACTTTTCGAATCCTAAATCCAAAAGAGACTGCATTAAGAAATTAGAGTCTTTTATGGTTTTGGCACCATCATCTATTCCGAATAAGATGTGTGAATGAATATCCACATAACCGTTGGGGATCAGGTCTTTTAAAACAGGCTTTGACTTTAACAATGATAACATGGCGCAAAGGTATGGATTTTTTGGGAGATCCTTCCTTGCACGGGATGACAGTCAAGGGATGGCAATACAATTTACTCATGATGAACATTTTGGGTTGTGTTTGTGGCATGCAATTATAGTGACTGTGTTGTGTTTTCTGTTAAGATGTTTGTGTTTTTTGCGCAGTTCCTGCGTAAAGCCAATATAGAAAAATATGATTTTCCAGCCGCTGCCTTCGGGTATTTCTGTGGATAGGGTTATTGTTTCGATTTGGTTCTTTTTCAGTTTAATTTCTTCACTGTAACAGGTGTTGAATGTTTCATTGATGGGGTCCCAGTCGGAAGCGGCCATCTGTAAATGGACGTGCGAAGCTTCTTCTGATGCCAGTCCAGGTGGTTTTGAGGACTGAAATCCGGAAGCAAAATTGTATTCTTTTCGGGGTAATATCTGAAAGCCATCTTCAATGTTTTGTGTAAAGGACGGTTTCTGTTGCCTTCAAAGCCAATCAGGATTTTGGGACGTAATCTGAATTCCTCTCTTCTTTCAGTTTTTGTTATCCTTTTGGGTTTACAGTATCTATAAAATATATTTTGTAATAAAAGTAACAATAAAAATAAAACAGAATGTGGTGTAATTGTGAAAAACATGCTGTTTAATTTAACGCCATAGATTTGGACAATGGTTAAAATAGTTTAATTTTGGAAGCTCATAAAAAAAACGGTTCAATATAAATGGAAAAGAGGAGTTTTGCCGAAGGGGAATGGCTTTATGAAATTGGCCCAAAAAACAACGTTTTTTCGTTAAATCTGAAGGAAGTTTGGCGTTATCGCGATTTGTTGCTGCTTTTCGTAAAAAGAGATATTGTTACGGTGTACAAGCAGACCATATTAGGACCTTTATGGTACTTCATTCAGCCTTTGTTTACGGCTATTACATTTACCATTATTTTTAACAATGTAGCGGGAATTCAAACCGGGAAAGTGCCTTCTTTTCTCTTCAACCTGGCGGGAATAGTAGTGTGGAATTATTTTACCTCCTGTTTAAATGAAACTTCGGATACTTTTAAAAAAAATGCCAACATTTTTGGGAAGGTTTATTTTCCAAGGATAATCACGCCAATGTCTATAGTAATTACCAATCTGGTCAAGTTAGGAATTCAGCTTTTGATTTTTATATTCTTTTATGTCTTTTATCTGCTAAAAGGAATGGAAGCTAATCTCAGTTGGACACTTCTTTTGCTATATCCGTTTTTGGTTGTTGTAATGGGGCTTTTAGGGTTAGGCTTGGGGATGATTATTTCTTCTATGGTCACTAAATACCGCGATCTTACTTTTTTGGTTTCCTTTGGAGTACAATTGCTTATGTATGTGTCTGCTGTGATGTACCCTATGGGATTGATAAAAGAGAAATTACCGCAATTCGGTTGGTTGATTGAGTATAATCCTTTGGCCTATGTAGTGGAATCCTCAAGATATCTACTTTTAGGAGAAGGCTCTTTATCTTTGGGCGGATTTGTTTATACTATCTTAGTTTCAGTCGTTGTGTTTTTTTTAGGCTTGGTTGTTTTTAATAAAACAGAAAAAAGTTTTATTGACACGGTGTAATGAGTAATGAAAAAGAAAAACCAGGTTTTTTAAAGACGGTAAAGATGAAAGACGAAGATATCATATTAAAAGTAGAAAATATATCGAAACAGTATCGCTTGGGTACAATTGGAACAGGTACGCTGAGCCATGATTTAAACCGATGGTGGCATGCGGTTCGGGGAAAGGAAGATCCTTATTTAAAAGTTGGGGAAACCAATGACAGGGCTTCCAAAGGGAATAGCAAGTATGTTTGGGCTTTGAAAGATATTGATTTTGAAGTAAAACGAGGTGAAGTGTTGGGGATCATCGGTAAAAACGGTGCAGGAAAATCTACATTACTTAAAATTTTGTCTAAGGTAACTGCCCCCACCACAGGAACCATTAAATCCAGAGGGCGGATTGCTTCACTGCTGGAAGTAGGTACAGGTTTTAATCCTGAACTGACGGGTAGAGAAAATATCTACCTGAACGGCGCTATTTTAGGGATGACAAAGGCTGAAATTACCTCAAAACTTGATGAGATTATTGCTTTTAGTGGTTGTGAACGTTATATCGATACCCCAACTAAACGCTACAGCAGTGGGATGACGGTGCGTCTAGCCTTTGCGGTAGCTGCTTTTTTAGAGCCAGAAATTTTAGTGGTGGATGAGGTCTTGGCCGTTGGAGATGCTGAGTTTCAGAAGAAGGCTGTCGGAAAAATGCAGGATATTGCGAAAGGGGAAGGAAGGACAGTACTTTTCGTAAGTCATAACATGACAACGATTAATAATCTGTGTGAAAATTCCATCCTATTGGACAAAGGAAGGATTTTTAAGTCTGGCCCGACTGCAGAAATAGTACCCTATTATTTGTCTTCTTCAAGTGATGAAGCGATGGTGCCAAAGATTATGTTTGAAGATAATGAAAAAAAACGTTTTCAGTTCTTGGAAGCAAAGCTGGTAGATGAAAATGGGGTTCTTTTTCCGGAATGTGTAGTTCCTACGAATCAATCGTATTTTTTTGAGATTGATTATAAGTTTAAAGAAGACGTTCCTAAATGTCATTTAACGTTAATAATTAAAAATTCCGCTGGCGAAGTGGTACTGTTTATTGATAGAAGTGATTTTTATCAGGAATTCTTTGTTGCCCAAACTGGCAGGTATAAAGCATTGGTTCAAATACAAAACCCGCTTCTAAAACCGGATGTATACTATGTTACTTTAGGGTTGGCCAATCAATATTCCAGCGCAAATGACCACCAGTTTGATATTTTGAAATATAAAATTGAAGATTTAAGTTCCATCAGAAACTCAAGACAAGGAAGCCTTTTTTTGCCGACGAAATGGGAAATGATGAAAATCGAATAAGATGAAAAAATTTTTGGGCAATATTTTGCTTCGGTTGCTTCTTAAAGCAGATGCTGATTTAAAAAGGAGATTATATGATTCTTTAAAGAACAGCCATTCTGATGCTAAGTATCTTTCATATAGAAGAAAATATGCAATTGCAGATACTTTCAGGTTTAACGGATTGAATATAGTATTCTATGGGAAGGGGCAGATTGTTTGCGGAGAGAACTCTTACATAGGAAACTATTCCACGGTTCAGGTTTCGCCTAATCAAAAAGTTGTCATAGGTAATAACTGCTCAATATCTCATAATGTAAGAATTTATACTTGTTCAAATAAAACGGATCAGGACATGAATACAATAGCTTCCAAACAAAAAGTTTTTGGCGATGTAATAATAGGAGACGGGGTTTGGATTGGAGCTAATGTTTTTATAAAAGAAGGAATTACAATAGGGAGTAATGCGATAATCGGAGCGAATTCGGTGGTGACAAAAGATTTGGAAACAGATGGAGTTTACGGAGGAATTCCTGCTAAACTGATAAGGAAAAAAAACTGCGACTATGCTGAAATCCTTGATTAAAATGTTTTTGAAGGGTGGCGGAGTAAACAGGTTCAGGACATTTTTGGTGAATTTAGCCTATGATAAAGTCCGGATTTATGTTTATAAGAATGTTTCTTTTTTTATAAGTAAAAAGGCAAAGCTGCTGTTTGAGCAAGGTGCTTTTCTGCAAGTCGGTTCAGCATGGAAAAATACAGCATTTCAAAATACCACTTTCAAAATGGAAGAAAATTCGGTTTTAAAAGTTGAAGGGAAATTCGATATACATACCGGAGCTTTTATTGTTGTGAACAAGAATGCAGAACTTGTTTTAGGTAGTGGTTATACTAATAATGATGTAGAGGTAAATTGTTTCAAATCCATTAAGATTGGCCATCAGGTTGCTATTTCTAAAGGGGTCATTATTAGGGATTCCGATAATCATGTTCTGAATGGCGATGCTAATAAAATGAGCGCTCCCATTGTTATTGGCAACCACGTTTGGATAGGGCTCAGAGCCATTATTTTAAAAGGAGTCACTATTGGTGACGGAGCGGTGATAGCGGCGGGGGCAGTAGTTATAAAAGATGTACCCGCAAATACTGTGGTAGCAGGAGTGCCAGCCAGAGTAATTAAAGAAAATTGTAGTTGGGAATAGAAAAAAATAAAATAGCATTTTTTATACAAGCCAGGCTCGGATCTACGAGGTTACCAGGTAAAGTGTTATTGCCTTTTTATGAAAACAATTCGATTCTGGATTTACTTGTTCAGAATATTAAGAGTAATTTTTCTAATATTTCTCTAGTATTGTGTACTTCAATAAATAACTCAGACGATTTAATTGCTGGTTTTTGTAAAAAAAAAGGGATTGACTGTTTTAGAGGAAGTGAAAATAATGTTTTAGGCAGATTTTTGGAGGCTTCTGATTTTTATAATGTATCTACTATTGTTAGGGTATGTGCAGACAACCCTTTTTTGGATATTTTGTTTTTGAAAGAGTTGTTAGATTTTTATTTTGATAATCCAAATGCGGATTATTGGAGTTTTAAGAACGATGAAGGTATTCCGGTTATAAAAACTCATTATGGTTTTTTTGCCGAAATAGTATCAAAAAAGGCTTTGCAAGCCGTATTAGAGGAAACGGATGACAATTTGTATTTAGAACATGTTACCAATTTTATTTATTCACAATCAGGTTTTGAAGTAAAACTTAAATCGTTACCTCATTATTTAAAGAATAGGACTGATTTGCGATTTACTATAGATGATATAGATGATTTTGAAAATTTGAAACCAGTTTATCAATATTATAAAAACAACAATCAAGATATTCAAAAAACCATATTATTTGTAGATGGGAATAGTAGAATAAAAAACAAAATGATTGCCAACATAAAAAAATATTCTAAATGACATATATAATAGGGGAAATAGGTCAAAACCATAATGGTTCTGTTGAATTAGCAAAAGTAATTATAGATTTGGCTTCAAGAGAGATTAGAGATGAGGTTTTTGGTAATGTTTTAAAGGGGATGGATGCCGTAAAATTAACAAAGCGAGATTTAAAACAAGAGCTGTCTAAGTCGCAAATGGATAGGGTTTATGATTCCCCTCATTCTTTTGGAAGAACCTATGGTGAGCATCGTGAGAAGCTTGAATTGTCAGATGAAGAACATTTTGAGGTGTACAAGCATGCTAAAGAAAAAGGATTAGACTTTGTGGAAACCCTCTGTGCAGTGGGGTGTTTATCGATGTTAAAATATTTTAACCCTGATAAGTTGAAAGTTGCCAGTAGGGATTTAACCAATTTGCCATTATTGGTAGCTCTGGCAGAGACTAAAATTCCAATTATTATTTCAACCGGAATGGCCGGGAAAAAGGAGTTGGATAATGCTATTGATGTTATTACTAAATATCATGATGATTTGTCAATTTTGCACTGTGTTTCCCAATATCCTACGGAACCTATGAACGTAAATTTAAATACGATTAACTACCTTCAGAAATACTATGCTGATTATGAGATAGGGTATTCTGATCACACCATAGGCATCGCAACTCCCGTTGCTGCCGTTGCTATGGGAGCTAAAATCATCGAGAAACATATAACGTTAGACCGAAGAATGAAAGGTACCGATCAGGCTGGATCGTTAGGGCCGGACGGAGTTCATCGAATGGTGAGAGATATTCGTATTTTGGACATGTCTATGGGTGTTGAAGATATTTTTGTAGTTCCAGAAACCATAGCAGCCAAAGTGAAGTTGGAACGTTCTATTGCAACTAATAGGGATATGAAAGTAGGAGAAATAATTACAGAGAATGATATTCATATGCTTTCACCGGGAGATGGTTTTAAATGGATTGATAAAGAAAAGGTAATAGGGAAGGTTTTGAAAGAGGATATCGATACAAATGAAGTAATTTATAAGAAAAATTTAATATGGTAATAGAAATAAAGAGTATAGCTTCTTTAACGGAATTAGAGAATAGAAATAAATTAAATTACCTTTTTAATAATTGTCCAATACCTGATGATGAAAGATTGGCAAATTCAGGTTTGTTCGTTAAAAGACAGGATTTAACTAAGCAGCTTTTTTTTAATGATTTGTATTCGAAATTCATCGGTGTTCATGGGGTTATAATGGAATTTGGAGTTAGATGGGGGCAAAATTTAGTTACTTTAAATAATTTGAGAGGGATTCATGAGCCATTTAATTACAGTAGAAAAATAATTGGATTTGATACATTTACTGGTTTTGCAAATGTTAGTGAAAAAGATGGTAATCATAAAATTATAAAAAAAGGAGCTTTTTCGGTTACTAATGAGTACGAAAAGTATTTAGATGAAGTTTTGGATTATCATGAAAAAGAATGTCCTGTTTCCCATATAAAGAAAAATATTCTAATTAAGGGAGATGCAGTTGAGATGTTGGAAAAATATTTAGAAGAACATCCTGAAACTATAATTGCATTTGCTTATTTTGATTTTGATGTATATGAGCCTACAAAGAAGTGTTTGGAATTAATTAAGCCTTATTTAACAAAAGGTTCAATTATTGGTTTTGATGAATTAAATGATCCGCAATTTCCAGGAGAAACAGTCGCACTTAAAGAAAGTTTAGGGCTTAATAATGTTGCTATAAAAAGAAGTAAGTATAGTGGGATACAATCTTATTTCGAGTTCTTATGAAAATACCAAAGTTAGTTTTAACAGATATAGATGGTGTTTGGACCGATGGAGGTATGTATTATGACCAAACAGGCAACGAATGGAAAAAATTTAATACCTCTGATAGTGCCGGGGTTTTGTTTTGTAAAAAGTTAAATATCCCCGTTGGGATTATTACAGGTGAAACTACAGAAATAGTAAAGCGTAGAGCGGATAAATTAAAAATTGATTTTTTGCATCAAGGTGTTTCCGATAAGTTAACAGTAGCTAAAAAAATATGTGAAGAGTTAAAAATTTCTTTAGAGGATGTCGCTTATATCGGCGATGATATTGGAGATTTGACGCTGCTGAATCAAGTCGGATTAAGTTCGGCTCCCAATAATGCTCCGGATTACATTAAGAGTAAAGTTGATTTTGTCACCAAAAAAAATGGAGGAGATGGGGCTTTTAGAGAGTTTGTGGAAACTGTAATAGGGGATGCAAATATTGATAATATTTTGAAAAGTCTGTAATGAAAGACCGTATAGATATTAAAAATTTTATTCTAGAAATTGAAAATGATTTTCCGGTTAACAGTTGGAAAGTTGATACTGTTCATATTTGGCCGATACTGCGCTATCACGTGTTTTTTGGATTGATTTACACCATAGAAAATGACAGATTGAGGTTTGAAAAGAAAGAGGAGACTTCATCTGATAATACTCAATCCACTAACTTGATTAATGGATTCAAACAAGTTTTAAAATGGATTTGGTTTTCCTTTATCCTGCAAAAAAAACAGCAATTATTTTTTTCGCCAAATCATATACGGGTAAATTATAATAACAGATTCTTTAACCGTTTTTTTGATAGCCTGATTCGTTTAAAGGGATTTGAAAAATCATCTTATGTTTTTGATTATCACCAGGAAAACAAATCGGAATGGTTAGTTGAAAATCAGGAGGTCTTTCACTCTCTTTTGGCCTATAACACCGGCTACAAAAGATGGAACAAATTGTTGAGGAAATTTGGATTACGCAAAAAAAAAATACTGTCATTCGACTTGAACGGATATGACGATTTTTTGATCTACCTGCAAAAATTTCCAGAAACGGTTCATTTGGCCAATAAATACAATACGTCATTTTTAACGCAATATTTTAATGCCATATTTGAGAATGAGCATTTTTTTGATAAAATACTAGGAAAAACGAAACCTAATCAGGTTTACATCATCTGTTATTATAACCCGATAATGCATTCTTTGCTGTTGTCTGCCAAAAGAAAAGGTATAAAAGTAATTGAAGTTCAACATGGGCCTATGTCCAATACCCATTTATCATATACCCATTGGAATAAAGTGCCTGAAGAAGGCTATGTGTTTTTACCAGATGAATTTTGGTGCTGGGATCAGGATAGTTTAAATAATATGGATTCCTGGTGCAATAAAACTCAGAAACATTCTGCTTTTCTTGGGGGGAATCCTTGGTTGGATTATTTGAAAAAAAACAAACAGTCTGTTGCTTTGCCCCAAAACATGGTTTTGTATACCTTACAGCCATTAGCTTTTGAAGTTCTGTTTCCGGAAGGATTGTTGACTTTGATTCGAACGCGGAAATGGATGTGGTACATCCGATTGCATCCAAGACAGTGGAATCAGAAAAAGGAAATTTCAGACTATTTAAAACTACATGGTGCTTTTGATATGGTAAATCTTGAAGAAGCCTATACTGTCCCATTGCCTGTTTTGCTGGAAAACTGTCTGGTGCACCTTACACATTTTTCGGGATCTGCCATAGAGGCTTCAATGATGAATAAATACTCAATTATTTTGGATAAATTGGGTGAAGATACTTTTAAAGAAATCATACAAAATCAAAAAGCGATATATTTGCCAATTGACAACCAATTTTCAGATTCTTTTGAAAATATTTTAAACAAACTTTGATTTTGCAACCTTTAATTTCGATTATAATTCCAACTTATAACAGGGCAGATCTTATTGAAGAAACGCTCAATTCTTTATTGGACCAAACTTATTCAAATTGGGAATGCATTATTGTAGATGATGGTTCTAGTGACAATTCTCAAGATGTAATACAAAATTTTGTAGAAAAAGATCAGCGTTTTAAATATTTTGACCGCCCCTCGGATAGGGTTAAAGGAGCTAATTCTTGTCGCAATTTTGGTTTTGAGAAGAGCAGTGGCAGTTATGTGAAATGGTTTGATAGTGATGATTTGCTTTTGCCCGATGCATTGGAGAAGCAAATAGATGTTTTAAAGAATACAGAAAAAAAAATAGCGGTTTGTCAATATCATTTGTTCAGGAACAGGTTAGCAGAGCAAATAGTTCCACAATATGAAAATGATAAAGTTGAGAATTTGTTCCAAACTTACATTTCTGGAGGTATTACCTTGAATACTCAAATTATTTTATTTGAGAAAAAACTCGTGGAACCTTACAGGTTTGATGAATCTCTTTTCAGGGCACAGGATCTGGATTTTTTATATCGGGTGTTAAAAGAATGCTCTTCTTCAATAGTGTTGCAAAATAATGTTCTTGTTCAGATACGAGCTCACTCTAATTCAATTACCGGAACTTATCATAAAGGTGATATCAGCTCACTAGATTCTGAAATTAGGGTGCGAGGGCGTATTTTTCAAGAAAATTACTTCAATAATAAGGTTTCTCAAACCGTTCAGCAACGAGTATTGGTGATGTATCTCTACAGCCTCAGAGCTTTACTTCTTAACAGGTACTATGAAGAGTATAAAAGTTATATGAAAAGACTTCGGAAGAATTTGTCTTTCGAAAAAAAAATAAAGATAAATGTATTACTAGGTCTCGCGGCTTTATATCATCGAACCGGAAAAGGTATTTATATTTACGGCATTATTGCAAAAAAAATCTAGATTGGGATCAAATCAAATCAAATTCAGCATATTAATTACAACCAAAAACAGGTTGGAGGATTTGCTTTATACGCTTTCCAAAATAAAATACCTGTTGGAACGGGAAGATACGGAATGTGTTATCTGTGATGATGGCTCGGATGACCAAACCTACCAAACCATAAAAGCAACTTTTCCTGAAATTAAACTACTTAAAAATAAGGTCAGCAAAGGATTAATATACAGTCGCAACCGGTTGATGAAAGCATCGGTCGGTGATTATGCGATTTCTATCGACGATGATTTGCATTTCATCACTTCTAATCCCTTTGAAAGAATCGAAGTTTTTTTTCAGAAACACCCTAAATGTGCCGTTCAGAGTTTTAGGATTTTCTGGGATAAAAATGAACCTGAGCGTACGGCAACAACACAAACCTCTGAAATTGTGAATGGTTATGCAGGTGGAGCCCATGTGTTTAGAAGGACAGCATGGAAAGAAATTCCGGATTATCCGGATTGGTTTGTTTTTTACGGAGAAGAAAATTTTGCATCACAGCAGTTGTACAAGAAAGGATGGGAAGTACATTATGTTCCTGAAATATTGGTTAATCATAGAGTGGATTTAAAAAATAGGATTGGAGGAACAGATTATAGATTAAGGCAGCGAAGAGCCTTACGGGCAGGCTGGTATCTTTATTTTATGTTTTGCCCGTGGCAATTTTTACCTAAAAAAGTTGTATACACTTTATGGATGCAGGTCAAGACTAAAGTCATAGCATACAGGTCTTTTTTCTTTTTTACGGTTGTTTTGCAAGCCTTATGGGATGTTTTTATTAATTTACCTCGCTTAATGAGAGGGAGTAATCGTTTCACGATTGAAGAATATGAAGAATTTATTAAATTACCGGCGGTAAAATTATATTGGAAACTTGATGAGTAAATGGATGTATTATTTTGTAGGTATCAGACTTTTTTGGTGGACTACTAACAATAATGGGGGAAAAGATAATTTTGGAGATATTTTGTCTAAATTTCTTGTCGAGAAACTGACAAATAGGAAAATTATTAAAGTTCCTCATCCTTCAATGAGAAGGTATAAGCTTTTTTTGAAACATTATTTGACAATAGGGAGTATACTTGAAGTAGCAAATTCAAATTCAATAGTTTGGGGTAGTGGGATAATCAGAGAAAACCAATTCGTAAGGGAAGCTAAGTTTTTAGCGGTACGAGGACCGCGAACCAGGAGTAGATTGTTGGAACTAGGCTATAAAGTGCCTGAAATATATGGAGATCCAGCAATATTATTACCCCTATATTTGCAAAAAAAAGTTGAAAAGAAGTATAAAATTGGGATAATACCTCATTATATAAATTATGAAGAAGTTCTTGCTTCTTTTGGAAATGATGATAGGATCAAAATTATTGATTTGATGACAGATGATGTCGAAAGAACCATAAGTGAAATCTTAGAGTGTGAAAATATAATTTCTTCTTCATTGCATGGGGTTATAGTCTCTCAAGCATATTCAATTCCTTCATTGTGGGTTAAATTTTCCGAAAAATTGGCAGGAGACAATGTTAAATTTTATGATTATTTTGAATCAGTTGGTATCACATACGAAAGTGAGTTTCAAATAAACCCTCTGCATTCATGTTATGAGGAATTACTTAACAGGATTGAAGCAAATAGACATTTATTGTTGCCTGATAATATATTGTTAGCCAAAAGGCAGGATAGTTTATTGAAAAGTTGTCCCTTTTAAAAAAAATAAAATATTTTTTTATGAGAGTAGGCTTTAATCCACAAAAAGACAAAGAACTTGAAGAAAATTCGTTTTTTCATCAAATAATTATACCTGTGTATATTCCTAATGAAAAGGATTATTTTAGAGATAGCCTTTCTATCCTGAAATTGTGTGTGTCTTCATTAAAAAAAACAACACATAATAAAACATTTTTTACTATCGTAAACAACGGAAGTTGTGAGGAGGTAATTTCCTATTTAGATGATTTATATCATAAAAAAATAATTAATGAAATAATACACACTTCCAAGATTGGTAAACTTAATGCCATTTTAAAAGGATTGGGAGGGCATAATTTCGAATTAGTAACTATTGCCGATGCCGATGCTTTATTTCTAAACGGGTGGCAAAATGAAACATACGAGGTTTTTAAAAATTTTCCAAAAGCAGGAGCGGTCAGCCCTTTGCCTAATCCAAAAATGGTACGATATTTAACTTCAAACATACTTATGGAAAATATTTTTTCGAAGAAGTTGTTTTTTTCGAATGTTAAGAATCCTTTAGCATTAAAGAAATTTGCTAAAAGCATAGATAATGTTGGATTATTCAATGAATTTAATTTAGATAAATATTTAACAGTTCAGAATAACTCATTTAAAGCCGTTGTTGGATCTGGACATTTTGTAGCAACGTATCGAGGTGAGATATTTAATACTTTAAAAAAATATTCAGGGTTTTCTATGGGAGGAGATAGTGAAAGAGTTTTTTTAGATGAACCTACCATCAAAAATGGATTTTGGAGACTTTCTACATTAGATAATTATGTCTATCATATGGGAAATACAAAAGAAGATTGGATGGAATTAGAAGTTGAAAGTGCTTTTTACGATACGAAAAATAATGATAATTTTATTGTGGTTAAGGGGATAAAAGATAAAAATGTAGTTAATTGGCTAAAATTTAAGTTGGTTCCAAAAATTTTGTTCAAAAAAGGCATTTGGCAATTATTTTTACGTTATAAAGGACTGTCTAAAGAAGAGGCAAGTAACTATTAATTATGAAAACTGTAGCCATAATACCGGCCCGAGGAGGCTCAAAACGCTTACCTGGTAAAAACATACGGTTGCTTGGAGGAATTCCTTTGATAGCACATAGCATCCTTAATGCCCAAAAACAGAATTTTATTGACGGAGTGTATGTTTCCACAGATGATGCAGCCATTAAAACTATAGCTTTAAAATATGGTGCGAAAGTGATTGATCGACCTGATTCGATTTCGGGAGATTTCGAACCAACAGTCTCAGCTTTAAAACATGTTTTGGAAACCGTTGATGATGAAGTTGAAAATGTAATTCTATTACAGCCTACAAATCCGTTGCGTCCGGATAATTTACTAAAAGAGGCTTTTGGAATATTTCAAAAAGGAAACCATGACAGTTTATTTACCGTTTCCAGAAATCATCAAAAATTAGGTAAAATTGAAAATAACAAATTCATTCCTTTTAATTATATGATCGGCCAACGCTCTCAGGATTTGGAACCCTTGTATTTTGAAAATGGATTGCTGTATATCAGTAAGACTTCACTGGTTATGAATGATATTATTCTTTGTGAAAATGCTTTTCCGATGGAAGTTACTCATCCTTTTGGCAATATTGATATTGATACGCAGGAAGATTTTGATTATGCCGAATATCTTTTGAATAGAAAATAGAGAATAGAAAAATAGATAGTTTGACTATGACCCCATACATAGAAATTGCAGGTAGGAAAGTAGGACAGGATTTTCCCCCTTTAGTAATAGCCGAAATAGGAATTAACCATGAGGGTTCCCTTCAAGTAGCCAAAGAGATGGTAGATGCTGCTTTTAGGGCAGGTGTTGAGGTAGTGAAGCATCAAACTCATATTGTTGAAGACGAGATGAGTGGTGCAGCCAAAAAAGTGATTCCTGGAAATGCAGATGTTTCGATTTACGAAATCATGGAGCGTTGTGCTTTAAACGAAGAAGAAGAATTGGAATTGAAAAATTATGTGGAATCAAAAGGCATGATTTTCATTTCTACTCCATTTTCCAGAGCTGCAGCTGAACGATTGAAAAAAATTGATATCCCGGCCTACAAAATTGGTTCGGGAGAATGCAATAATTATCCCTTATTGGAGCACATAGCTTCATTTGGTAAACCTGTTATTTTAAGTACTGGAATGAATACTATAGAGAGTATTCGAAAAGCGGTTGCCATTTTCGATAAGCATGCTATTCCGGTAGCACTGTTACATACTACCAATTTGTATCCAACACCAATCCATTTGGTGCGTTTTGGCGCGATGATGGAGATGCATAATGCTTTTCCGGATAAAGTTTTCGGATTATCTGACCATACTTTGAATAATAATGCCTGTTTAGGATCTGTTGCCTTAGGGGCTTCTATTCTGGAGCGTCACTTCACTGATCATATGCAAAGAACAGGTCCGGATATTGTCTGCAGTATGGATGAGCAGGCATGCCGGGAGTTGATTTTGAACAGTGCTGAAATGGCATTAATGCGTGGAGGGACTAAAAAACCTGCTAAGGAAGAACAAGTAACTATAGACTTTGCCTTTGCAACGGTTTGTTCCATAGCTCCTATAAAAGCCGGAGAAGTGTTCACAAAAGAAAATATTTGGGTTAAGCGACCGGGAACAGGTGAAATTTTAGCTGAACATTTTGAAGGGTTAATTGGTAAGAAAGCAATAAAAAATATCGAGAACGATCAGCAGTTGGATTGGAGCGACATCGAATAATAATGAAGAAAAAAATACTGTTTCTAACAGGCACACGGGCTGATTTTGGAAAAATAAAATCTCTAATTCAAATTTTGGAGACTCACCCGGATTTTGAAGTGTTTGTATTTGTGACCGGGATGCACCTGCAAAAAGAATATGGTTACACATTGCTGGAAATAGAGCGATGTGGTTTTTCCAATGTACACACTTTTGAAAATCATACGCACGAAACGACCATGGATCTGACTTTGGCTAAAACCATAGAAGGTTTGTCGCTATATGTAAAAGAATGTAATCCGGATATGATTATTATTCATGGCGACCGAGTGGAAGCACTTGCTGGAGCTATTGTCGGATCCCTGAACAATATTTTGGTCGGACACATTGAAGGAGGAGAATTGTCAGGTACTATTGATGAATTGATCCGTCATTCCACAAGCAAAATGAGTCACGTGCATTTTGTTTCCAACGGTCAGGCCAGGAAACGATTGGAGCAAATGGGGGAACTGACAGAATCCATATTTTCAATAGGTTCTCCGGATGTAGATGTCATGTTCTCAAATACTTTACCGGATTTAATTACGGTTAAGGATTATTACGAGATACAATTTGAACAATATGCAGTGGTTATGTTTCATCCCGTTACAACCGAAGCTAAATTCATGGAACAGTACGCAAATGATTTTGTAAGTGCATTATTAGAGGATGACCATAATTATGTTGTTATCTATCCGAATAACGATTTAGGAAGCCAGGCTATTTTAAAAGCGTATGAAAGGCTTAAAGGGAATCCGCGTTTTAGGGTTTTTCCATCTTTGCGCTTTGAGTATTTTCTAACTTTATTGAAAAAATCACAATTTATTATAGGAAACAGTAGCGCGGGTATCCGTGAAGCACCTTATTACGGCCTGCCAATCATCAACATAGGAACCCGTCAGCAAAACAGAGCACTTCATGCGGATATCATCAATGTTGATTACAATAAAAAAAGTATCGAAGGGGCGCTCAGGATAATAGATTTTCATAAAACCCTGCCGTCGTCAGCTGATTTTGGCAAAGGTGACAGCGCACAATTATTTTTGAAATCATTGGAAAAAGGCGATATTTGGCAGCTGAATCACCAAAAACAATTCAGAGACATATAATGCTTTTTAATTCTGTTGATTTTTTATTTTTCCTTCCTTTAGTTTTTGCCATTTATTGGACAGCTAATAAAAAAAGTTTGTCTCTGCAAAATCTGTTGTTGCTGATTGCCAGTTATTATTTTTATGCCTGCTGGGATTGGCGATTTCTTTTTTTACTAATGTTTTCAACAGGATTGGATTATTTCACAGGTTTGAAGATGCACGATGCTCCCAACCAGAAACTAAAAAAGTTTTGGTTTTGGTTAAGTATAGGTATTAATGTTGGTTTTTTGGGGGTATTTAAGTATTATAATTTCTTTGCTTCTTCATTTGCTGAACTTTTATCAGGTTTTGGTTTTCAGATTAATTTATTGGTACTGGAGGTGATTTTACCTGTAGGTATTTCCTTTTATACTTTTCACGGGTTATCCTATGTTATCGATATTTACAAAAAAAGAATTGAGCCTGAACGCGATATAGTGGCTTATTCTTTATTTGTGAGTTACTTCCCCCTTTTGGTAGCCGGTCCTATTGAGCGAGCTACTCACTTATTACCGCAAATAAAAAGGAAAAGGGTTTTTAATAGCAATTTAGCCATAGATGGTGTGCATCAAATAATCTGGGGATTGTTTAAAAAAGTTGTGATTGCTGACAGTTGCGCAATTTATGCTAACGAAATCTTTGGAAAATATGATAGTGTAAATTCCTTGACTTTATTCATGGGAGCATTATATTTTACATTTCAGATTTATGGTGATTTCAGTGGATATTCAGATATCGCTTTGGGGACATCTAAGTTATTCGGAATTAATTTGTTGCGTAATTTTAATTTTCCGTATTTTTCCAGAGATATAGCTGAATTCTGGAGGCGATGGCATATTTCATTATCTACTTGGTTTAGAGATTATTTGTATATCCCTTTGGGAGGCAGTCAGGGAGGAATGAAGATGAAGGTAAGGAACACTTTTATTATTTTTTTGGTAAGTGGTTTTTGGCATGGAGCGAATTGGACATTTATTGTTTGGGGGCTTTTAAATGCGGTTTATTTTTTACCACTATTACTGACAGATAGAAACCGAATCAATATGGAAATAGTTGCAAAAGGGCAGATATTGCCATCTTTTAGAGAGTTTTTGAGCATGTTGACAACATTCTTTTTGGCTGTGATTGCTTGGGTCTTCTTTAGATCTGAAACGGTCGGGCAGGCAATAATTTATCTGAAAAGGATGTTTTCTTTAAATTTTTCCGGAGGGGTTCAGTATTTATCTATAGAGAGGTATTCCGTAGAATTATTGTTTCTAGTGCTCTTCTTTATGTTTTTTGAATGGATTTCACGTGAGAAAGAGCATCCTTTTTTCGGGAAATTGAAGTGGGTTAAATTAGTGATCGTAATTGTTGCTTTGGTTGCCTTTGGAGTATACTCTCAATCAAGTGATTTTATTTATTTTCAGTTTTAATGAAAAGGTTTATAAAATATTTGGTATTGGTTTTTATTACGGTTGTTGGATGCATGTACGTGTTGGATTATGCGTATACTTATGTTTATCAGTATTCTGCACCGAGAAATAAGACACAATATCTGTTTCAGTTAAAGCATGAAAAATTGGATTTTGTTTTTTTAGGATCTTCCAGAGTTCAAAACCATATCGTTACGGAGTTGGTTGAATCTCAAACATCTAAGAAGGCATTGAATTTAGGGGTTCAGGGCGGAAGACTTGATGATGTTTTTTTAATGCTGAAAATTTTAAAAGAAAATGAAGTTTTTCCAGAAAAAGTTTTTATTCAAGTAGATTATCTCTATAATTTCGAGGGACCATCTGTAATTGTAGGATGTGAGTCGTTGCCTTATATTAAAACAAATCCGATCGTTAAGGAACATATTAAAGAAAACAATCCCTCTTTTGCATTCAATTACTATATCCCTTTTTATAGATATGCCTCTAATGATTTTAAAATAGGGTTTAGGGAGTTTTTTTGTTCATTGTTAGGAAAAAAAACCAAATTGAACTTGGAAGATGGTTTTGAAGGGAAAAACGAGAAATTTAAAGATATAAATTACAAACTACCAGATTCCATTATTCAAAAAAATACTGTTTTTATTAAAATTGACGAGTTTTGTAAATTAAACAATATTGATATAACTTATTTTTGTGCTCCTTTTTGCTCCCGTGTATATGACTCTGATTTTATTGAAAAGTTAAAAGTTAAAATACCAGAACTGAAGGATTTTTCAAAATCAATACCTGAGGAGAAATATTTTAAAGATTGTGGGCATTTAAATGAAAAAGGGGCATATAAGTTCACACAAATGTTAATTGATGAGTGTATCAATGAAAAAAAATAAAATTTTTATTTTACTTCCTGACGGGGTAGGGCTTCGCAATTTCGCATATGGTAATTTTCATGGATTGAGCAGATCCTATGGATTTGATATAGTGTATTGGAACAACACTCCTTTTGATTTATCGGCTCTTAATTTTCGAGACATTAAAATTGAAAATTGTCAGCTCCATCCTTTAACGGATATATATAAGAATTCTCGCAAACATATTGAATTAAATCAATTTGAAAATCGTTTTAATGATAATATATACAATGGATATCGATTTCCATTCAATACCAAGACCTTTAAAAGCAAGATAAAAACGTTTGCTTCTAAATGCCTCATAAAACTGAATGATTCTGAAAAAGGAATTGTGATCGTAAGTAATAAAATGAAGGCATTAGAAGAGTCAACAAAGTATTTTGAAGATTGCCTGAGTGTTTTAAAAAGAGAAAAGCCCGATATGGTTTTTTGTACCAACCAAAGACCAGTCACTGCAATCGCTCCAATTCAGGCAGCTAAGAGATTGAACATTCCTACCGCAACTTTTATTTTTTCTTGGGATAATTTACCCAAAGCAACTATGGTTGTGGAAACCGATTATTATTTTGTATGGAGTGATTTGATGCGGCAAGAATTACGAAAATATTACCCATTTATAAAAGATAGTCAGATTTTTGTTACCGGAACCCCGCAGTTTGAGAATCATTATAATCCTGATTTGCTTAAAACCAGAGAAGAATTTTTCAAGGAGAATAATCTTGATTTGAATAAAAAATACATTTGTTATTCCGGTGATGATGTAACTACCTCACCAAATGATTCCAGATATTTGGAAGATGTGGCTTTTGCGGTCAGGGAATTAAATGAAGAAGGGGAAAACATTGGAATTCTTTTCAGGCGATGTCCAGTTGATTTTTCCAACCGATTTGATGATGTCCTGGAAAGATTTAAGGATGTGGTTGTGCCGGTTAATCCAAAATGGGAGAAGATTGGAGTAAATTGGGATGCTGTTTTACCAACACCGGATGATTTAATCCTGCAAACCAACACCATAGCTTATACTGAATTTGTAATAAACTTAGGTTCATCCATGGTGTTTGATTATGTAGCTCGTAAAAAACATTGTGTTTATGTTAATTATGATGTTGAAAATCCGATTGATAAGGATTGGAAAGTAGTACAGCCCTATAAATATGTTCATTTTAGATCCATGCCTTCTGATAAATCGGTAATATGGTTTAACAATGTTGGAGAGATTAAGATAAAAATAAAAAATTTGCTGGCTCAAAAAGATGTGTCGTTAAAAGATGCCGAAAATTGGTTTGAAACAATCAATCAACATCCGCCTTTTGAGGCATCGAAAAGAATTTGGGAATCAATTAAAAAAATTGTTGAATGAAAATAGCTTTTCTTACCCCGGAATATCCTCATGTTAGAACAGGAAAATCAGGAGGAATTGGGACTAGCATAAAAAACTTAGCTGTTAGCCTGATCTCAAAAGGTGTTTCGGTTAGGGTTTTGGTTTACAATCAGAATGAGGATGAAGTTTTTGAAGAGAATGGGGTAATTATTCAGCGTATTAAAAATATAAAGATTAAAGGACTTTCAAGATATCTCACTCAAAAGAAGATCGAGAAACTGATAAATGGGTTGTATGATGAGGGGCAAGTGGATTTGATTGAAGCCCCGGACTGGACAGGGATGACTTCGTTTATCCAACCAAAGGTTCCTTTAATTGTCAGATTAAACGGTTCGGATACTTATTTCTGTCATTTAGATAACCGTCCGGTAAAATGGTTAAATAAGTTTCACGAAAAAAGAGCACTTAGTAAAGCAAAAGCTCATATATCTGTGAGTACTTTTACTGCAATGATGACCAATAAGGTTTTTGGATTTAACATAGACTTTACAGTCATTCCTAATGGAGTTTCGACTGCACTTTTTAAAAGAAATAAAGCGGATTATGATTCTGAAAACAAGATACTTTATTTTGGGACATTAATTCGGAAAAAAGGAGCTTTCGAGTTACCTCTTATATTTAATGAGGTGATTAAAAAAAATCCAAATGCAGAACTTTTCTTGGTAGGAAGTGATAGTGGAGATATAAAAACGGGTAGTAATTCAACTTGGGCATTAATGCAGCCGCTTTTTAACGAGAAGGCTTTAAAAAGGGTTCATTATTTGGGGAAGGTTCCTTATGAAGAAGTGCAAAACCACATAGCCGAGACAACAGTCTGTATATTTCCTACTTTTGCGGAAGCTTTGCCGGTTTCTTGGTTGGAAGCTATGGCTATGGAAAAGGCAATTGTAGCCTCAGATATTGGTTGGGGAAAAGAGATAGTTGATGATCAGATAAATGGTTTTTTAGCACATCCGACAGACCACACAAAAAATGCTAATTGTATCTTGGAACTGCTGAATGATAAAATAAAGAGACAGGGAATAGAAAGGATGGCCCGCCAAAAGGTTCTGAATCATTTTGATAGCTCAGTTGTGGCGGATGAGAGTATCCAATTTTATAAAAAAGTAGTCGATGATAATAGTTTATCATAAAAATGATACAATAAGCAGTGTCTTTGATTTTGATGCTCAGAAAGTTGTTGAATGTGAGGAGGTGGTCGTTTCGAAAGGGCTTTTGGTTTTAGCTGAAAGATTCCCTGACCGATTATTAGTTTGGTGTTATGATGAAGCGAAGAAATCACTTAATGTTCCTGAGATTGTTTCGCTTTTTCATCATGAAAAAATGCTAATGTCTTATAATCCAGTATCAAATTACCTACCAGATGCTATTGGTTATGCTGATGAAACCGTCAACATCAATGTTAATAAGCGAGTTACATGTCCAACTTGGCAAATGTCCGGTATGGTTGGAGGGGTTGCAGCAGTTGTTTTACTTTCGGTAAAAGAACATTTAAAGACGGATGTGGATTTTGATTATTTTTTAACTTCTGCAGCTAAATTATTGGTGACTTTTGGAATTTTTTGTTATTCCGAGCCAAAGTTGTTGACTTCAGAAGCAATTTCTTTTTACAATAAAGAAGCATCGGATTACACGCTTTTTAAATTCGTTAAGCAACATTACAGAGCTAGATGGGTTTTCTTGTTGTTTTTAAATTTGTTCCTTTACGAAAGAAGAATTCTTTTACTTCCTTTTTTGAATTCCTTTTTTTACAACAAAAGAAAACTGGAAGGTAAAAAATTGAGTGCACTAAAAGTTCAATCTTCAAAAAAGGTCTTAACAAACAAGGAATTGGATGTTATTATTCCCACTATTGGAAGAAAAACTTATTTGCATGATGTGTTAAAAGATTTTTCCAAACAGACGCTTTTGCCTAAAAAAATAATTATAGTGGAACAAAATCCAGAAACAGGCAGCACATCCGAGCTTGATTATCTGGATAATGAGCATTGGCCTTTTTCGATAGAACATATTTTTATTCATCAGGCAGGTGTTTGTAATGCCCGTAATTTGGCTTTAAGCAAAACCGAAAGTGAATGGGTGTTTTTGGCTGATGATGATAATCGTTTCGAATCTGATTTACTAGAAAAAGTATTCGATAATATTGAAACATATGGTGTTGAAGCTGTAACGACATCTTATTTACAGAAAGGGGAACGGATGATAAACAATTGTCCTATACAATGGGGTACTTTTGGTGCCGGAAATAGTTTTGTTAAAAGAGCTTATTTAGAAAAGGTGAGTTTTAATATGGCAATGGAATTCGGGTATGGTGAAGATGCAGATTTCGGGATGCAAATTCGAAATCAAGGCATTGATGTCATTTATTTTCCACAGCCTGAAATTCTTCATCTTAAGGCTCCTGTCGGCGGGTTTCGTACTAAACCCGTTTTAGCATGGCATAAAGATGCAATTCAGCCTAAGCCTTCTCCCACGGTGATGCTTTTTAGATTATTACATCACACTCCAGAGCAATTATTAGGGTATAAGACCACATTGTTTTATAAACATTATAAACATCAAAATATAAAGAAACCTATCAAGTATATCCGTTTTGTCAATAAGCAATGGAGTAGAAGTGTGCATTGGGCCAATAACCTGAAGAATAATTCAATATGAAGTTTACCTTAATAATCTGTACGCACAAACGACCGGAGGCACTTTATAAACTGTTGCAATCGGTTGTAAGTCAGACTAGATATCCTGGTGAAATCATAATTGTAGATGGTTCCCCTGATGAGTTCACTAGGGATATGTTGAGCCAGAATTCATTTGAAAATTTGAAATATTATCTAGTGCCAGCTGAACATCGGGGATTGACTAAGCAGCGAAATTATGGAATTAAAAAAGTGGATTCATTAAGTGAGATTGTTTGTTTTTTAGATGACGATACCATTTTAGAACCCAATTACTTTGAAGAGATAGCTAAAACTTATGTGTCCAATCCACTAGCCTTAGGGGTAGGAGGTTATATTACAAATGAAGTGAGCTGGACAAAAATAGAATCCAACCATGTTCCATGCATAAAAGAATTTTATTATGACGGATGGAAACGTAAAGAAGGTAGCAGATTTGTCTGGAGAAAGAAACTTGGGTTAGACAGTAATCGCCCGCCAGGATATCTGCCTGAGTTTTCCCATGGAAGAAGTATCGGTTTCTTACCACCTTCAGGTAAGGTTTATGAAGTAGAGCAATTGATGGGAGGAGTTTCTTCATTTCGTAAAGGAGTTTTTGATCATTTTCAGTTTTCTACCTATTTTGAAGGTTATGGATTGTATGAAGATGCTGAATTTACTCTTAGACTATCTAAAACAGGTAAGTTGTTTGTAAACACATTAGCGAGACTGGGGCACTATCATGATTCAGCAGGCCGGCCAAATAAATTCAGTTATGGTAAAATGGTGGTGCGTAATGGTTGGTTTGTTTGGCGTGCAAAGCATTCCGCTCCCTCTTTAAAATCTATATTGAAATGGCATTTAATTACTTTACTATTAACTGCCATAAGAATGGGGAATGTTTTAACTACCACAAAACGAAAAGAAGCCTTCACTGAGTCTGCGGGTCGTTTATTAGGCTGGATTTCTCTTTTTTTTAGTAAACCAAAACACCGTTAATGAAGTTTGCAATATATACTCATGTGAATCATGTGCATAAAGAAGGAAAGATTTATGGATACGGACCATATATTCGTGAAATGAATGTTTGGCTAAATTATGTGGATGAAGTTGAAGTGGTTGGACCTTTTACAGATAGGAATGTTCTCGAAATTGATTTAGCATATAGGCATTCCAGGTTGCAATACCGTAGGATACCGCTTTTTAGTTTAACATCGAAAAGTGAAATTTTAAAAACTTTTTTTAAGCTACCAGTTTTGTTTTGGGTAATCTACAAGAGTATGAAAAGGGCAGATCATTTGCATCTTCGTTGCCCTGGTAATGTTGGTTTGATTGCTTGTCTGGTTCAAATATTGTTTCCTTCTAAAATAAAGACAGCTAAATATGCTGGTAATTGGGACATGAAATCTAAGCAGCCTTGGAGTTACCGCTTTCAGAAATGGATTTTAAATAATACTTTTTTAACAAGAAACATGCAGGTCCTGGTGTATGGCGAATGGGAGAACTGCAGCAGGAATATAATGCCTTTTTTTACAGCGTCATACAGCGAAAAAGACAAGAAAGATGTTCAGATAAGAAAGCTTCTAGTTCCAAGTGAAAACCGTAAAGAACTGATTAAGTTTCTATTCGTCGGAACATTGTCTGAAGGGAAACGGCCGTTCTATGCAGTACAGCTGGTTCAGGCTTTAAAGAATAAAGGATATGCTGTTACACTTGATATATATGGAGAAGGAAACCAAAGAGCTATAGTAGAAGAATATATAAACGCACAGCTCTTGAAGGATACTGTGATTTTGCATGGCAATAAAAATGCAGAAACTGTTTTAAATGCCTATCAAGAGAGCCATTTTTTAATTCTTCCTTCCAAAAGTGAGGGTTGGCCTAAAGTAGTTGCCGAAGCAATGTTTTGGGGGTGTGTTCCTGTTGCAACGTCTGTATCCTGTGTCCCATTTATGGTCGATAGAGGGAATAGGGGGGGGCTACTTACTATGAATCTTATAGAAGATGTGGAAAATTTAATGTTTTGTATTGAAGACGATTTAATTTATGAAAAAATGGCCTCTAAAGCCATGGATTGGTCTCGCCAATATACGCTTGATTATTTTGAATCTGAGGTTAAAGCCTTATTGAAAGAAGAGGACAAACTTTAAAAAAGTAAGAAGAGTTGGGATTAAAAAATAGGAAAAAGTGAGAATACTTCAGTTAATAGATAGTCTAGAAGGAGGGGGAGCTGAACGCATGGCGGTGAATTATGCCAATTCCTTAGCGGATCAAATTGCCTTTTCGGGTTTAATTGCCACGCGTAAGAAAGGGCTGTTGGAAGAACAGTTACATCCAGATGTTAGTTTTACTTTTTTGAACAAACAAGGGATGTCAGATTGGAAAGCACTGTGGAACTTACGTCAGTTTTGTAAACGGCATCAGGTTCAGTATATCCATGCACATAGTTCTTCTTTCTTTTGGGCGGTTTTGGTAAAATTAACATTGCCTAAGATTAAAGTCATTTGGCATGACCACTATGGAAACAGTGAGTTTTTGGAAAAGCGAAAAGCAATGTTACTTAAGATAGGATCATTGTTTTTTTATAAGATCATTGTTGTAAATGAGTTGTTATTGGCTTGGGGACTTAAAAACCTATTCTGTAAAGAAGTACTCTTTTTACCAAATTTTGTGTTGTTAACAAAAGAAACGGCTCCTATTGATTTGAAAGGAAATACAGGAAAAAGAATCCTTTGTCTAGCTAACCTCAGACAACAGAAAAATCACGAAATGTTGCTTGATGTGGCTCTTAAAATTAAAATAAAATTCCCTGAATGGACTTTTCATTTGATAGGGAAAGATTTTCATGATGAATATTCCAAAAGTTTGCATGAAAAGATTGTTCGTGATGGATTAGAAAAAACAGTTTTTATCTATGGTTCTTCTAATGCCATAGTCTCTGCAATTGAACAGTCAGATATAGGAGTATTAACATCCTTGTCTGAAGGACTTCCTGTCTCATTATTAGAGTATGGTTATTTCGGTTTACCTGTATTGGTTACAACAGTTGGAGAAATTCCAAAGTTGATAAATGAGAGTAATGGCTTGTTGGCTGATTCTGAAGATGTTGGGTCTTTTGTTGATTCTTTAGAAACACTTATTGTGAGTAGTGATTTGAGGGCGAGTTTAGGAGAGCAACTGAAAAAAACTATACATTTAAAGTATACAGAAACAGCAGTTGTTGATAGTTATTTGAAATATATTCAGGATGGAAAATAATAGAAGCAATTATACATCATTATTGATGATACATATAGGCATTGGTGTCCTGCTTTTTATTGTTCCCTTTTTGAGTAAAATTTTCAGTATATCTATTTTTGGTTTTGGGGTTTATTATCTTATAAAAACTCAAAATAGGAATAATGAAGCTTTGGTTTTGTCTGCTTATGTGATGAGTGTTGAGGTGTTGTTGCGTATGACCAACGGGATGCATTTTAATGAGTATGGAAAATACTCTATTATTCTTTATATGCTGATGGGAATGTTTTTTACAGGATTTAAGAAAAGTTCTGCAATGTATTGGATATTTTTATTATTACTTGTTCCAGGAATAATTTTGTCAACATTTACTTTGTCATATCAGGTTGATATCCGAAAGGCAATTGCTTTTAATATTTCAGGACCTGTTTGTTTGGGGATTTCGGCAATATATTGTTACCGAAGACAAATTAAATTTGACCGCCTTATGGATGTTCTTACAGTATTTGGTTTTCCCTTGATTTCAATTCTTACTTATGTGTATCTGTACAATCCAAGTATTAAGGATACAATAACTGGTACGCAATCCAATTTTGAAACTTCTGGAGGGTTTGGTCCAAACCAGATGTCCACTATATTGGGTTTTGGTATTTTTATCTTTTTTGTACAGTTTTTGTTGCGTTCGTCTACTACAAAACTGAAAGTTATTAATGGTGGACTAGTATTGTTGTTTGCTTTTCGAAGCATTGTTACTTTTTCTCGTGGAGGAGTTATGACGGCGGGCGTGATGATTGTTCTGTTGCTGATAGTCTTGTATTTTCAAACCAATGTGCGAGGACGTTTCAAACTTATGCTGATTTTGGTTTTTACTGTTTTTGCTGCGTTAGGGGTTTGGACTTACAGTTCCTTGCAAACCAGTGGAATGATTGACAAACGTTATGCTAATGAAGACGCCCGAGGAAGAAAAAAGCAAAGTGCACTTACCGGAAGAGAGCGACTAATCGAATCGGAGTTTGAGATGTTTATGGAGAATCCCATATTGGGTATCGGGGTCGGAAAGAATAAGGAATACCGTGAAGAAATGACCGGTATAGAAGCTGCTTCCCATAATGAGATCACCCGCATGATGGCTGAACACGGGGCGTTGGGAATACTCTGTCTATTAATATTGTTATTTACACCAATGGTATTGTGCCTCGATAATCGTCAGCATATTTTTATGTTGTCTTTTATGGTTTTCTGGCTCTTAACCATTAATCACGCCGCGATGCGACTGGCTGCGCCAGCCTTTATTTACGCTCTTGCACTTTTAAAAGTTACAATAAATGAAGAACCTGTTGTACATAGGGAACAAACTGTCGGGTCACGGATTGAATAAAACCTCAATCGAGACATTGGGGGCTTTTTTGGAGCAGGAAGGCTATCAGGTTTTCTTTTTCTCTTCCAAGAAAAACCAAATTGTTCGTTTGCTGGACATGTGTTTTGCGGTGGTTTCCAAATCCCGAAAGGTTGAATTTGTGATTATCGACACTTATAGTACTTCCAGTTTTTGGTACGCTTTTGTCACCAGTCAGTTGTGCAGGTTTTTCAGATTACCTTACGTGCCAATACTTCGGGGAGGTAATTTGCCGCAACGTCTTAAGGCAAGCCCGAGACTTTCGAAAATGGTTTTTAAATATGCTTATCAAAATGTGGTGCCTTCTTATTATCTTTTAGAAGCATTCAGGAAAGCCGGTTTTGAAAATCTCATATTTATTCCCAATACCATTGAAATGGGCAACTATCCATTCAAGCAAAGGGATGAGTTGCGACCGAAGTTACTTTGGGTGCGCGCTTTTGCTACGATTTACAATCCGAAAATGGCGGTGGACGTATTGTATGAATTGCAAAAAAAATATCCTGAAGCTGAATTATGTATGGTAGGCCCGGATAAAGACGGAAGCATGAAAACAACGCAAAGTTATGCCGAAGAGAAAGATGTTTCTGTTCATTTTACCGGCCGTTTGTCCAAAGAAGAATGGATTTTGCTTTCATCGGATTACGATATTTTTATCAATACCACACATTTTGATAATACCCCTGTAAGTGTTATGGAAGCCATGGCGCTTGGATTTCCTGTGGTTACAACGAATGTAGGAGGAATTCCGTTTCTTTTAAATGACAATGAAGATGCATTGTTGGTAAAGGATAACGATGTGAAAGGTATGGTAAGGGCGGTTGAAGATCTGATAACACAATCTGAGATTTCCCAAAGGATCACGAATAATGCAAGAAAAAAAGCGGAATCCTGGGATTGGGAAGTGGTGAAGGAACAGTGGATGTCCTTGCTGCAATGATTTAGGAGCCCCCTCCTTCGTAGGAAGGACAGGTGCCATGATGGCAGTGAAGTGAGGATGAGAGAGATTCCACAATTTTTTTGTTAATTGTTACAGACTAGTGTTTTTCTTTATAATTATTTGTTAATTTGCGGCGACACTTAGGGAAGATGATAAAAAACAAAAAAATACATTTCGAAATATCCGAGCGAAAGATTCTTCTTCGTGGTTTTGATGTATTGTTAGTGCTTCTGACCTTGTATCTTTTGGGGATTTATCTCGAATTTGATTACTTCAGCATTTCCATACACAGTTATTATTGGACCTTTATTTTGGCGTTCTATACGTTGTTTTTCGGAACTATATTTGAAATGTATAACCTTCAGGTGGCCGGTAGCCAGTTGCAGGTTATTAAAAGTATTATCCTAACTGCTACGACAACCGTGTTCGTATACTTGCTGACGCCTGTTTTTACTCCGCCATTGCCAAAAAACAGACTACAGATCATATTTTTCTACGTCGCTATTTTAGGCGCCTTGTTTTTATGGCGTATGTTCTATCAGAAGTTTTTGGCTTCGCATCATTTTTATAAAAAGGTGCTTTTTCTGGCCGATGATAAAACAGTTGAAGATTTAGTCGGTGAACTTGAGAAGGCCGACCCAAACTACAAAGTAATGGGATATTTGAGTACAAGGGAATCGCATAAGCGAAAAGTGAATCTAGCAAAAATACTTCCGGAAGACCTTGAGTTGTTTATTTTGGAAAATTCTATATCGGAAATTGTAATTGCCAATAAAGCAAACGAGGAAGTCCCTGTTGCGGTTTATGATAAGTTATTGTCGTTTTTGGAACGAGGTATTGTCATACGGGAGTATTCCCAAGTGTATGAAACGAGTACCTACCGACTTCCTGTTCAGTTTTCTGAAAAAGATTTTTACAAGTATTTTCCTTTCAGCAGAAGCAATCAGAATAAATTGTACGTCTATACTAGTCGTTTGTTTGACATTGTAGTAGCGCTGATGGGGTTATCTATTGGTTTGCTCCTGACGCCTTTACTGCTGGTCGGGAATTTGGTAGCTAATAGGGGAGCCTTGATTTATACCCAAGAGCGTGTAGGCAAAAACGGTGTGCCTTTCAAAATCTATAAATTCCGTTCAATGGTAACCAATGCAGAGGCTAACGGAGCGGTATTTGCCACTGCGAACGACACCAGAATTACCCCTTTTGGGAAGTTTTTGCGAAAAACCCGAATCGACGAATTTCCTCAGTTTGTCAACATTTTAAAAGGGGATATGGCAGTAATAGGGCCACGTCCAGAGCGCCCTGTTTTTGTGAGCCAGATTGCCGAAATCATGCCTTTTTATCAGACACGCCACGTTATCAAGCCCGGACTTACCGGGTGGGCTCAGGTAAAACATTCTTACGGGGAAACTATCGAAGATAGTCTGATTAAACTGCAATACGACCTGTATTATATCAAACATCGCAGTTTGTTCCTGGATGTGAATATTGTCCTGAAAACACTCAGTACCGTTTTGTTTTTTAGGGGACAATAATTTAGATCTTTAGAATTTAAGAAAATTAGATTTTAGGGATAAGAAATAAGGGATAAAGGAAAAAGTGGTTGACTTTTTAGAATTTTAGAAAGTTAGAATTTTTGAAGCGAATGGTTTGGGCTTTTTTGTAAACCATGTTCCTGCTGTACGCTTTATCTTTTGTTCCGCGGGTCTCCACAAAAGGATATCGCTCCCATCCGGGCTAAAAGAGATACTTTAAAACCTTCTAAGTGCTTAATGATGCCTAAAAAACATGTAAAAATCTATATACTGGTTTCAGATTTTGTTTCGTAAGAACAGATTGTCTTCCGGAGATAGCCCTAAACCGTAGATTTTTTTACTTTCCAAAGAGAAACTAATGTTGCAGCGATTATAGGAAGCATCATTACTAAATGAGCCTTGTTGAGCATGTAAACAACATAAATCCCAATACAGCCAACACTCACAACTACTAAGCGGTTAGTCCAAATCGTATTTTTTCGGATTGCAAACCAAATTAACGGAATGTAAAGCGGACTCATGACTAATGCGTTGTAATTCCACAATACTTCCTGATGAAGAGAATACAATCCCACTAAAGAAAAGAAAAGGCCCATCATTCCCGCAACAGCTAAATATACAATTGCTGCGGTTTTATTTTTGTAAGCGATATAAGCTATAGCTAACAAGGCAAGTGCAAAAGTGTAAATGTTATTCCAAAGCGATTTTTGTGCACCGTTTTGCTGACTTTTAAAAACTGTTGCCGTATTCGTGCTTAATTTTTCACCATCAATTTTTGTCTGTTCAATGCCCTGTAATAATTCGATTGGAAGGAATAACTGGTCGCACTGTTTGTCGGTCTTAGCCCCAAACATCAAGTTAATTCCTAAATTTTCATAGAATTTATCCGTTTGATAATCGTAAAGGATCTGGCGGTATTTTTTTTGTGTATCAGGAACATTGGTCGAAATCGGCTGCGGCAGTACTTTGTTTATCACATCGCGTACCATTGTGGTGCAATTTCGGTCTATGAATTTATATGTGTAGAAACGTTTATCAGAAGCCAAAACGTCGCTTAATTCAGTATAAATCTTTTGTTTTTGCGACTGGGTGAGGTTTAGTTTCTGTTCGAAAATATCGCGGTTGTCATATACATAACTGTAATTGAATTCTTCAAAACTGCTGGTGCTAACAAAGTATTCCAAATCACCTTTTACGAATTTTCCGTAAAAATTGGGTGTGGTGAAGTCGAAAGTTCCATAATTATAAACAATGTCGATATTGTTTATAGGGTCATTAATGCGAAGCGCTGTGTGTCCGTACAAAGAATACAATTCTGCTCCAGTTCCGCAGGTGAGCAGGCTTACTGTAGCTTTTTCTGATAAATTGGCATTTTGTGCTCCTGCCGAGGTAATAAAAAAGAAAGCGATCAGTAAATATTTGAAAAACCTAACGGATGAAAAATGTGATATCATTATCTGAAAATACCTAAATCAACTTTTAGTGAAAAAATATTGGAATATAAAGCAGCACTCTGGTCGCCTAAATCAGTCAAGGCATAATCTACCTGAATGCCTTTGTATTTGAATCCGATGCCGATATTGGGCTGGAAGCTTATTTTTTCTGAGTCCAATATATCCAACTGATTCTGGAAATTACCCACACCACAGCGAAGGAATACCAAATCAAGATACCCGCCTTCCAATCCGATGGCGGGGTCAATGCTCACCAAGTTTGATGAGAAGATGTCGTTGGTTCGTGCAAACTGCATGTTTAGGTTCGCTGCCGTCAAAAGACTGTAGTCATAGTGGAAAATAAACTTTTTGGACATTCCTAATTGTGCCTTTGGTAAAGTAACTTCTGAAGTTTCCGGAGCTTCCTGATTTTCACCAGGAACAGCATCTTTTATTTTTTGGAACTCCTCGTCGTTTATTGCCCAAGTGTTGTATGTGGTAGTGATATCGCGAAGCATTAGTCCGAATTTCCATTCGTCCTGTGTTTCATACTGTAATCCCAGATCAAATCCAAAACCCCATGAACTGGCAAAATCACCTATTATGCGACGTATGATTTTTGCGTTTATGCCATAGTTGAATCCCTGAACCGGAAGGGCTCTTGCGTACGACACCGTAACAGCATAATCAGCCGCTGAAAATAAACTGATGCGGTTATAATCGACATTGCCCTGACTGTCTATAAGTTGGGTGGTATTTAAGATGTCATCCACTCCAAAACGGATTAACGATACTCCGACAGCGCTTCGGTCATCCAATGGCATAGCAAAAGCCGCATAATCGTATTGGGCGATGTTAGCAAAATAGCTGGCATGCATTAACGAAAGCTGATTGTCTTCCATTTTTAAAAGTCCGGCGGGGTTCCAGTATCCGGAATTAACATCGGCAGTATGGGATACCACCGCATTCGACATGCCCAGTGCTGCAGCATCTACACCAATGCTCATGAATTCGTTGGAGTATTTTCTAACAACCTGTGAGTGAGTGATTACCGATATAAAAAGCACCAATAAAAGGCAGGTCTTTTTCAAAGTCATTTGTTATTACTAATGTGAAACAAGCCAGAGTGATAATTACTTACAAAATGTTTTTAATATGCGTATCCTTTCTGCTCTGCGCAAATATAGTATAATAAGATGAAACGGACATTAAAAAACATTCTTTCAAATTGTTGCAATAAGGACACAGTGCTTGATTATATGGTAGCAACAACTTTATTCGTAAGAATTAAAAAACTCAATTACTAAACTCCATTTTATATTAACTTATTGTATAACTTTGTGTCAGTTTAAAAAGAAAACGCATGTCATTTAAAAAACAGATTCCAAATCTTATCACCTTCTTAAATCTTACCGCAGGACTTTTGGCCTTGATACACGCTTTTAATGGTAGTTATAATGAAGCGTTTTCCTTAGTGTGCCTTGGTATCTTTTTTGATTTTTGGGACGGTTTTTTTGCACGTATTTATAATGCACAGAGTGCTTTGGGCGTACAGTTGGATTCGCTTGCCGATATGGTAACCAGCGGAGTTGTTCCTGGGGTAGTTATGTATAAAATGCTGTCTGATATTCAGGAGAACCAAGATATTTATACCTTAACGCCTGAAACCAATTACATGGCAATTGTGCCTTACATCGGTTTCATAATCACGATTGCATCATGCTATCGTTTGGCAAAGTTCAATATCGATACGCGCCAAACGGATTCTTTCATCGGATTGCCAACACCTGCGAATGCATTGCTGATCATGAGTATTCCGATGATTTTGTTTGCCAATCAGTTTGAGTGGCTTTCAGATATTTTAAGCAATCCTTTTTTTCTTGTCGGCTTAAGTTTTTTAAGCGCTTATCTGTTAAACGCCGAAATTCCTTTGTTTTCATTGAAAGTGAAGTATTTCAGCTGGGAGAAAAATAAACTTCAGGTGTTCTTTTTAGCCGTTTGCGTAATATTGTTGGTGGCGTTCCAGTATTTGGCCATTCCACTGATTATTCTTTTTTATGTATTGCTTTCGGTGATTAACAACAAAGTCTTAAACAAGCAGGTTTAATTCATGAGACGCGTTTCTGCAAAGAAAACTCCACCGAAAAGAACATCACGGTCAAAATCTTCAAAAACAGGAAAAACTCCTTTTGGACGATTATTGTTATTTACTTTTGGAGTGCTTTTCGTGGTTTTGTTTGTCGGAGTAGTTTATAATTACCGAAACGGACTGCTTTATTATCTTGGGTTTAAAACCGATAAAAATGTAAACGAACTCACCGAAGACGAACGTGAAATTGAGGATATCCGCATTTTTGAAGTCCTAAGCAGACATGATACCCAACTTGTAGGTTTTGATGTTTCCGAATACCAGTCGGAAATAGAATGGGGGAAAATAGATAAGATAGAAGAAGAGTTTCCATTGTCTTTTGTTTTTATCCGGGCCACCGCCGGAAGTGCCAAAACGGATTCGCGATACAAGGAAAACTGGGAAGCAGCCAAAGAACATTATTTTGTCCGGGGAGCCTACCATTATTATCGTCCTAACGAGAATTCTATCGCTCAGGCTGAAAATTTTATTCGAACCGTAAAACTCAAAAAAGGAGATTTGCCTCCCGTACTTGATATTGAGAAATTACCCAGAAAACAATCTGTCGACAGTTTGAAAGTAGGCTTACGCCGTTGGTTAAAGCACGTCGAAAAACATTATAAGGTAAAGCCGATTATTTATTCCGGAGAGAGCTATTATACCGATTTTCTAAAGAAAGAATTTAAAGGGTATCCATTGTGGATTGCCAATTACAATTTTTTTGTGGAACGGATTCAGAAAGATTGGCATTTTTGGCAGTTTACCGAAAAAGCACAAGTTCCTGGTATAAAAGGAATGGTTGATGTTAATGTTTTTAATGGAGACAGCGAAGATTTGAAAGCGCTTTGTATTCAGTAATTGGGGATAAGAGATAAAAAGCTAGGATTGGTGATTAGTAATCAGTGTTACCACGAAAATAAAGAAAAGAGTCATTCCAAAGAATAAAAGAACGGCTTTGGTGTTGGCGAAATTGATGGTCCAGCCCATCCATTCGATTTTTTTAGGAACCATGCCGCGAGTGTCTTTCGGATTGTAATAGAAAATTCCCCATTTCCAGTTGTTAGGGTCTTTGTGCCAATTGTCCAAAGTTTCCTTGTCGGGATTTTCCATTTGCTGTTATAAGATATAGGTTTGCTTGCTTTTTATCTTAATTAAAATTCCAGTTTCTTTTTACGTAACTCGAAATTCTGACCTAAATATACACGGCGTACCATCTCGTCTTCCACTAACTCATCCGGTACTCCGGCTTTTAGGATGCCTCCTTCAAACATCAGGTAGGTTTTGTCAGTAATGGCTAAGGTTTCCTGTACGTTGTGGTCAGTAATCAGGATTCCGATGTTTTTATTTTTCAATTGGGCTACGATACGCTGAATATCTTCTACCGCCACCGGGTCAACTCCTGCAAACGGCTCATCCAATAAAATGAATTTCGGATCAGTTGCCAAACAACGTGCTATCTCCGTACGACGGCGTTCTCCTCCCGAAAGTAAATCCCCTCTGTTGGTTCGGATATGCTGTAAGCTGAATTCGTCAATCAGTGATTCCATTTTGGCTTCCTGTTCCGCTTTGGAAAGGTTTGTAAGCTGTAATACGCTTAAAATATTGTCCTCAATGCTCAGTTTTCGAAAAACCGAAGCTTCCTGAGCCAGATATCCGATACCGTGTTGTGCACGTTTGTACATAGGGAAGTCGGTAATATTGGTGTCGTCCAGGTAAATGTTTCCTGCATTGGGCTTTACCAAACCAACAATCATGTAGAAGGAAGTGGTTTTTCCGGCTCCGTTCGGACCTAATAAACCAACGATTTCTCCACGATTTACTTCTACCGAAACGCCTTTTACCACGCTTCTTCCTTTGTAGGTTTTAACAATATTATCGGCTCTTAATTTCATCTTTTTTAAGTTGCAGCGTAATCAAAGTTGCTGAGTGACTAAATTTTTGTGTTTGCAAATAAACGAATAACAGGATATTTGCATCAACAAATTAACAAATAATTATTCCTGATTTTCTAAAGCTTCCCAAAATTCGTAAGCTCTTCTCAGGTGCGGAATTACAATGGTTCCGCCAACTAAAGTGGCAATTCCCATGGCTTCCATCATTTCCTGACGGGTAATCCCTTCTTTGTATGAGGTTTCCAGATGATATTTGATACAATCGTCACAACGCAAAACAGCGGAAGCGACAAGTCCCAAAAGTTCTTTGGTTTTTACATCCAAAGCGCCTTCCATATAGGCATTGGTGTCTAAATTGAAAATACGTTTGATAACTTTGTTGTCATCGGCCAATAACTTTTCGTTCATTTTCGAACGGTAGTCGTTGAATTCTTTTACTAAATCAGCCATAATTAAATGGTTTTAAGTTCTTCCTTTTTGGTTACAAAACTTGATATGAAAATGCTTATTTCATAGAGAATTACAAGCGGAATGGTTACAATTGTCTGACTGATTACATCAGGAGGTGTAACAATTGCGGCTATAATTAGGATGATAACATACGAGTATTTTCGGTAATCCCTCAAGAATTGAGGTGTTACGATTCCTAGCTTTGAAAGGAAATAAATTACGATTGGCAATTCAAAGACCAAACCTGTAGCGAGTGAGGTTGTTTTTACCAATCCGATGTATGATTCTACGTCGATGGCGTTTTTGACATGGTCACTAATGGTTAGGTTGGCCAGGAAATTAATGGAGAGCGGTGTCAGTACAAAATAACCGAATGCCACTCCCATAAAGAATAGGATTGACGCAATAAAGATAAAAAGCTTAATGTTTTTTCGTTCTTTATCATATAGAGCCGGGCTGACAAACTTCCATAATTCCCAAAGGATAAAAGGGAAAGAGACGATGAAGCCTGCTGTTATAGAAGTCCAAATCAACATTGAGAACTGTCCTTCCATGGTTCGGTTTTGCAATTCGAACGGTAATTCCTGAATGCAGAAACTTTTGTCCAAATCGTATTGGTTGGCCATCTCGCAAAAGAAACGGTAGGTTATGAAATTACCGTCTTTCGGGCCGAATATTATAGTGTCGAAAATGAAATCGCTAAAGTAATAGGCTATACAGCCGCCTATAAGAATGGCAATCGTGCTTCGAACCAACAACCATCTGAATTCCTCCAAATGCTCTAAAAAAGACATTTCTTTTCCGGATTTATTTGTTGCCATTATATAATTCCTTCTTTTAAAATGTCATGAATGTGAAGAACGCCTTTGTATTGGTTGCTGTCGATAACGATCATTTGTGTGATGGAGTGATTTTCCATGGTGTTGAATGCATCTACAACCATGTCAGATAATTGTACGGTTTTCGGATTTTTGGTCATGATGTCCTTGGCGGTTAAATCTCCAAAACTGTCTCTGTTTTCAAGCATTCTTCGGATGTCGCCATCGGTTATGATGCCAACCACATGATTGTTTTCGACTACAGCAGTTACTCCCAAACGTTTTTCGGAAATTTCCATGATTACGTGTCTGATATCTGAATCCGGAGTCACCTGCGGGCGATGTGTCTGATCCAGCATGTCGACCACGCGAAGCAATAATTTTTTGCCTAACGCACCTCCCGGATGGTATTTTGCAAAGTCTTCGCTTCCAAAGTTTCGTATTTCCATCAAACAAACGGCAAGCGCATCACCCAAAACCAATTGCGCCGTAGTGCTGTTGGTTGGCGCTAAGTTATTCGGGCAGGATTCTGTATCTACATGAGCATTTAAAACGCAGTCGGATTCTTTGCCTAGGAAAGAATTTTGGTTTGCAGTCATACCGATAAGGGTATTGCCAAAACGCTTTAATAAAGGAACAAGTACTTTGATTTCCGGACTATTGCCACTTTTGGAAATGCATATGATTACATCTCCGGGCTGAACCATTCCTAAATCGCCGTGAATGGCTTCGGCTGCATGAAGGAACATGGAAGGTGTGCCTGTAGAATTGAAAGTCGCTACCATTTTAGTAGCAATGATGGCGCTCTTTCCAATGCCGGTAACTATTAGACGGCCTTTGCAATTGTAAATTAACTCTACTGCTTTTGCAAAATCATCATCAATGAAATTTATTAGATTAGCAACGCTCTCGCTTTCTGATAATATCGTTTTTTTTGCCGTGTTTAAAATGGTTTCCCTGACTGTCAAAATAGAAATTTTATTAATTTGTGAATATGAAAGATTTTCGTATCTTTATTCTCTGCAAATTTATGTAAAAATACCTATTAATAGATAATGAAGCCAAGCGAAATTGACTTACATAAAGAGTTAAAAAAATTTTTTGGTTTTAACCAGTTCAAAGGTTTACAGGAAGGTGTTGTCAGAAGTATCATTACCCATAACAATACTTTCGTGATTATGCCTACGGGTGGTGGTAAGTCGTTATGTTACCAACTGCCGGCTTTGGTGCTGGATGGTACAGCTATAGTTGTTTCTCCGCTGATTGCCTTGATGAAAAACCAGGTGGATGCCATCAGGAGTTTGTCTTCTGAGTTTGGTGTTGCGCATGTTTTAAACTCTTCGCTTACCAAAACTGAGGTCAATCAGGTGAAGAAAGATATTACTTCCGGATTGACCAAATTGTTATACGTCGCCCCCGAATCGTTAACAAAAGAAGAATATGTCGACTTTTTAAAAGGAGTGCCTATTTCCTTTGTGGCCATAGATGAAGCACACTGTATTTCGGAATGGGGACATGATTTTCGTCCGGAATACCGAAACCTGCGTAGCATTATTAAGCAGTTGGGGGAAGAAATCCCTGTTATTGGATTGACCGCAACCGCTACGCCGAAAGTTCAGGAAGATATTCTTAAAAATTTAGATATGACGGATGCCAATACCTTTAAGGCATCATTCAACCGTCCGAATTTATTCTATGAGGTACGCACCAAAACTAAAAATATTGAGGGTGATATTATCCGCTTCATCAAACAGCATAAAGGAAAATCTGGAGTAATTTATTGCCTGAGCCGTAAAAAGGTTGAGGAAATAGCTCAGGTTTTACAGGTGAACGGCATCAGTGCGGTTCCGTATCATGCGGGATTGGATGCCAAAACTAGGGCCAAACACCAGGACATGTTCCTTATGGAGGATGTCGAAGTGGTGGTGGCTACTATAGCCTTCGGTATGGGAATTGATAAGCCGGACGTACGTTTTGTAATCCATCACGATATACCAAAATCTCTGGAGAGTTACTATCAGGAAACCGGTAGGGCAGGTAGGGATGGAGGTGAAGGTCATTGTTTGGCTTACTACTCTTATAAAGATATCGAGAAACTTGAAAAGTTCATGGCTGGAAAGCCGGTGGCAGAGCAGGAAATCGGTTTTGCCTTGCTGCAGGAGGTAGTGGCTTACGCAGAAACGTCAATGTCACGCCGTAAATTTTTACTCCACTATTTTGGTGAAGAGTTTGATGATGTGGACGGTGAAGGAGCCGATATGGATGATAATGTCCGTAATCCGAAGAAGAAAGTCGAAGCTCAGGATCAGGTAGTAACGCTTTTGGAAACCGTTCGTGACACCAAAGAATTGTATAAGTCTAAAGAAGTGATTTTTACGCTGATCGGAAAAATCAATGCTACCATTAAAGCTCATAAAACGGATGCCCAGAAATTCTTCGCTAAAGGGAATGATCACGATGAAAAATACTGGATGGCGTTAATCCGTCAGGTATTGGTGGATGGATTGCTTTCTAAAGATATTGAAACATACGGAGTTATAAAACTGACGCAAAAAGGAAAGGATTTTATTAAAAAACCGTATTCTTTTATGATGTCGGAAGACCATGAATATAGTGAAACAGAAGATGAGGCAATTGTAACAGCAGCCAAATCTTCTGGAACGGCTGATGAAGCGCTGATGACCATGCTGATGGATTTGCGAAAAAAAGTAGCCAAAAAATTAGGTGTTCCACCGTTTGTCGTTTTCCAGGAGCCTTCTTTGGAAGATATGGCGCTGAAATATCCGATCTCTATCGATGAATTAAGCAATGTTCATGGCGTTGGAGAAGGAAAAGCTAAAAAATATGGTAAGGAATTTGTCGAATTGATTGCCCGCTATGTGGAAGATAATGACATCATGCGACCAGATGACCTGGTGGTGAAATCCACAGGAGCCAACTCTGCACTGAAACTGTATATTATTCAGAATATTGACAGAAAACTGCCCTTGGATGATATTGCCAAAGCCAAGGGAATAGACATGGATACGCTTCTGAAAGAAATGGAACAGATCGTGTATTCCGGTACCAAACTAAATATTAGTTACTGGTTGGATGATATCCTGGACGAAGATCAGCAGGAAGAAATTCACGATTACTTTATGGAATCGCATTCCGACAAAATTCAGGATGCTCTCGATGAATTTGAAGGGGATTATGATACGGAAGAATTGCGATTGATGCGTATCAAATTTATTAGTGAAGTAGCAAACTAGTGTTCAGGTTGAAGACTGCAGAATGAACATAGTAGATAACAGAACAAAGAAATAAGAAAATAATATATAGAAAAAACCGATTGAATTTCAATCGGTTTTTTTAATGTTTTAAAAATAAAAAGAATTGTTCTTCCTGCCTTTTGCCTTCTGAAAAATACCTACTCAAAAAGTTCTCCCCGGTGTGGTTTCAGTGCGTCTCTTACCTGAATCATGATTTCATCTGTAACTACGATAAAAGCAATGGCATACATTTCATTTATGATCTTAAACCCGGTTATGGTAATGGGTAATTTTTCGATTTCAATATATTCTTTTAGGTGAATTTCATGATGTTCGGCGGTTTTTGCGGCACCTGGACCCCTGAAATCCCAAATCAATTTTATCTGACGGCTCATTTTTGAAACATTTTAAGTTCTGAAGAACAAAGGTACTAAGGACTGGTTGAAATTTCTAAAATTTAATTCGTTAGCTTTGCGAATCTTAGTTTTTTGCAATGAGAAATTTACTTGTCACAACCTTCGTTTTTTTATTTTCATTTACCGGTTTTTCCCAACTGTTGAATCTGGAGCAAGCCAATCGATTAGCATCACTGCCATTAAAATGTCTGCAGCAGGAGTATCCCAATAAATTAGGGCAGTTATTGCAGGATTCCACGGAAATTGTGTCGCCAAAAGAATTGCATCCTTCTTTTTACGGTTGTTTTGACTGGCATTCATCCGTTCACGGTCATTGGTCGTTGGTTTATCTTTTGAAGCAGTTTCCTGATTTAAATAATCGCCAGGAAATCATTCAGAAACTGAAAATCAATCTTTCTAAAGCGAATATTGAGAAAGAAGTGGCATATCTGAATAAAAAACACGAAAAATCTTTTGAAAGACTTTATGGTTGGGCCTGGGTGTTGAAATTGCAGCAGGAATTGTCAGATTGCAACGAACCGTTTGCGCAGGAATTGTCACAAAATCTCCAGCCGCTATCTGATTTATTGATTGGAATGTATACCGAATTTTTACCCAAACTGTACTATCCGGTTAGAGTTGGAACCCATAACAATACGGCTTTTGGGATGACATTGGCTTGGGATTATGCGGTTTATTCTAAAAATGAAAAATTTAAAAAAGTACTGAAAGAAAATGCGTTACGAATGTTTCAGAAAGATGAGGGTTGTCCTTTTGCCTGGGAGCCGAGTGGTATCGATTTTTTATCGCCCTGTATGGAAGAAATGGGAATCATGCAACGTATTTTGACAGAGGAAGATTTCTTAAAATGGGCAAAAAAGTTTGCCAAGCCCTTATTTGAAAAAAAGTTTGGGTGGGAAACTGCAAAAGTATCCGACAGGACAGATGGACACTTAGTGCATCTCGACGGATTGAATTTCAGTCGTGCCTGGCATTTTTATGCCCTTGCCATTCAGTTTGATAAGTTCAGGCATTTGAAAGGGGTAGGTGATTTGCATTTGAAACATTCATTGCCTTTTTTGACGGATGGAAATTATGAAGGGGAACATTGGTTGGCTTCTTTCGCATTGAGAGCTTTTGAGCAAAGAAAGGGGCTTCCGGAATAATCGATTTCAAATTCGTACTTTTGTCAAAGAATTTGTTTGTAAAATAAAAATTTACCTACGTTATGCCTAGAGAATTACTGATACAGGTGGCGCCGGAAGTCGCTGCGAATTTAACTTTGCTGAACGAGCATTTGGCCAAGTTGATGCATGTTAAAACTGCAGAAATACAGCATGTTGCCATTCTTAAGCGCTCCATTGATGCACGTCAGCGTGCCGTCAAGATTAACCTGAAAGTCAATGTGTTTTTTCAGGGCGAATCCTTTGAGGAAAGTAAAATTGAACTCCCGGATTATAAAAATGTAGCCAATGCTCAGGAAGTGATTGTTGTTGGGGCGGGTCCGGCCGGATTGTTTGCTGCCTTGCAATTAATTGAATTGGGCGTGAAGCCGATTGTAATTGAAAGAGGAAAAGATGTTCGAGGCCGTCGCCGTGATTTAAAGGCAATCAATAGAGATGGCATTGTAAACGAAGATTCTAATTATTGTTTCGGAGAAGGCGGAGCGGGAACCTATTCCGATGGAAAATTATATACCCGCTCGAAAAAACGTGGCGATGTAGACCGTATATTGGCTTTATTGGTTGCTTTTGGCGCTACACCGGAGATTATGGTGGAGGCTCATCCTCATATTGGGACCAATAAATTACCGCAGATTATTCAGGATATCCGTGAAAAAATTATCGAATGCGGTGGTCAGGTGTTGTTTGAAACCCGTGTAACCGATATTTTAATAAAAGATAGAGAGATTCAGGGGGTTATAACTCAAAACGGTGATGTGATTGAAGCTAAAAAAATCATTTTGGCGACAGGGCATTCCGCTCGTGATATCTTTGAGCTGTTAGATAAAAAGAAGGTTTTGATCGAAGCTAAGCCTTTCGCTTTGGGTGTTCGTGCTGAACATCCGCAGAGTTTAATCGATACTATTCAATATTCTTGTGATTTCAGAGGAGAGTTTTTGCCTCCGGCTCCTTATTCGATAGTAAAACAGGTGAATGGGCGCGGAATGTATTCCTTCTGTATGTGTCCGGGAGGTGTGATTGCGCCTTGTGCAACCAGTCCGGGCGAGGTTGTTACTAACGGATGGTCACCTTCCAAGCGTGATCAGGCTACTGCTAATTCGGGTATTGTGGTCGAACTGAAACTGGAAGATTTTAAACCGTTTGCTAAATTCGGGGCCTTAGCCGGAATGGAATTTCAGAAAGCTATAGAGCAAAAAGCGTGGCATTTGGCGGGAGAAACACAAAAAGTGCCGGCTCAACGCATGGTGGATTTTACGCAAAGCAAAGTTTCCAGTGATATTCCTAAAACTTCGTATGTTCCCGGTACGACTTCGGTGGAACTCGGACAAGTGTTTCCAGCCTTCCTTACGCAAATCATGAGGGAAGGTTTTGTGCAGTTCGGAAAATCCATGAGAGGTTATTATACCAACGATGCTATCTTACACGCGCCGGAAAGCAGAACATCTTCACCGGTTCGTATTCCAAGAGATAATGCGACTTTAGAGCATCTTGAGATCAAAGGGCTTTATCCGTGTGGAGAAGGTGCAGGGTATGCGGGTGGAATTATTTCTGCGGCTATTGATGGTGAGAAGTGTGCAATTAAGTGCGTGGAGACTATGAAGTAGGAAAGGAAAACCTGGGAAACTTGAGTCTGAAGGTTTTTGAATGCATGATTTTTTTGCACTGTTCATATTTTGCTATTATTACTCTGAATATTGCTGTAGGATTCACTGATTTGAAGTAAGAATTGCTCTATTTAGAGGAGTGAAAAGTGTGCCTTTTTGGTGATTTTTCAACGGTGAAGAATTGTTTGAATTATCCATGTAACCATTTCTTTTTTTGTATTTTTGACCAATTATATATACATCGATTGTGGAAGAACGCGTTATATTAGTCAACGAAAAAGATGAACAGATTGGTTTGATGCCAAAGCTGGAGGCGCATGAAAAGGCTTTGCTTCACAGGGCTTTTTCGGTGTTTGTGCTGAATGATAAGAATGAAATTATGTTGCAGCAGCGCGCGCGTCAGAAATATCATTCGCCATTGTTGTGGACTAACACTTGTTGCAGTCATCAAAGGGAAGGTGAATCTAATATTCAGGCAGGAACGCGTCGTTTGTATGAGGAAATGGGGTTTGCAACTGATTTGAAGGATTTGTTTTCGTTTATCTATAAAGCTCCGTTTGATAATGGCCTAACAGAACACGAGTTGGATCATGTTTTGATTGGTTATTATAATGGAGAGCCGAAAATTAATCCCGATGAGGTGGAAAGCTGGAAGTGGATGTCGATTGAGGCTGTCAAAGAAGATATGCAGTCAAATCCGGATATCTATACCGTTTGGTTTAAAATCATATTTGACGAATTTTATCATTATCTGGAAGATCATAAGTTGTAATGCGAGTAACCGTTTCAAGAAAAGCCCATTTTAATGCGGCTCACCGATTGTATCGTAAAGATTGGTCGGATGAGCAAAACAATCGTGTTTTCGGTAAATGCAACAACCCTAATTTTCACGGACATAATTATGAACTGATAGTGAGCGTGACCGGAAAAATCAATCCGGAAACGGGATATGTAATGGATATTAAAGATTTGGCCGATATCATTTATGAGGAAGTCGAATCCCGCTTCGATCATAAAAACCTGAATCTTGATGTGGTTGAATTTCAGGAACTAAATCCTACTGCTGAAAATATTGTAGTGGTGATTTGGAATCTGATCCGTAAACGAATCACTCCCGAAAATGATTTGGAGGTTGTTTTATATGAAACGCCGCGTAATTTTGTAACCTATTCCGGCAAATAATGGATGAAATCAAAGTAGGCGATAAGCTGCCATTATTTGGTGCTAAAGACCAAAACGGACATGATTTTTATATCGCTTCTGTTTTGCATAAAAAGGTTTTGGTGATTTATTTTTACCCAAAAGACGATACTCCGGGCTGTACAAAGCAGGCGTGTTTTTTTCGTGACCAGTTTGAAGAATTTAAAGACATGGGCGCTGAAGTTATCGGTATTAGCGGTGACAGTGTGCAATCTCATAAACAGTTTGCCAAAAAATACAATCTTCCGTTTACCTTGCTTTCCGATGATGATAAAAGCCTGCGAAAACTTTTTGGAGTACCCACAAATTTATTGGGACTGCTTCCGGGAAGAGTGACCTATGTGGTAGATAAAAAGGGGATTGTCCGATTGGTTTTTGATAGTATGAATGCCGAAAATCATTTTCCCAAGGTGTTGGAAATGGTAAAAAGTCTTATGTAGATGAATTTTGAAGTATATCCTTTGGTTTTTAAACCAATCTTGAAAGAGAGAATTTGGGGCGGGGCAAAACTCAGTTCCCTTTTACATAAATCGATTCCGACAGACACGACAGGTGAAAGTTGGGAATTGTCCACCGTTCCGGGTGATGTTAGCATTGTGGCCAATGGCAACTATGCCGGGTTAACGGTTAACGATCTGATTTCGAAATTTCCAGAAGAAATAATGGGAAAGAATGTCTGCGATAATTTCGGGACCGAATTTCCTTTGCTTTTTAAATTTTTGGATGCCAAAGAAGATTTGTCGATACAGTTGCATCCTAATGATGAATTGGCTAAAAAGCGTCATAATTCTTTTGGCAAAACCGAAATGTGGTACGTGATGCAAGCTGATCCTGGGGCAGAAATTATTGTTGGTTTTAAAGAGAAATCATCGGCAGATGAGTATTTGTATCATTTGGAGAATAAATCACTGCCATCCATTTTGAATAAGGTTTCGGTAAAGAAGGGAGATGTTTTTTTTCTTGAAACCGGAACAATTCATGCGATCGGTGCCGGAACTGTTATTGCGGAGATTCAGCAGACTTCTGATATTACTTACCGCATTTATGATTGGGACAGGGTAGATGCTCAGGGGAATGCAAGAGAATTACATATCGAACAGGCTTTGGATGCGATTACCTATGATGTGGTAGCATCGAAAAAGAAGTATGAAATGGTTGTAAACAAGAGCAATCCGGTAGTGGACTGTGCTTATTTTACGACGAATGTGATTCCGCTTGAAGGGAAAATGAATTTTACCAAGAACGGAACTTCTTTCACTGTTTTGGTTTGTACTGAAGGTGATTTTTCGGTTGTAAACGGATCTGGGGTGGAATTTAAATTTAAAATGGGTGATACCATTTTACTTCCTGCGGCACTTACTGATTTTGAATTGGTTGGTTTTGCGACCTTGTTGGAAATATTTATTTCCTAACTGATTATATGTGAAGAATAATTGTAATTTTGTAAACGAAATTTTAAATAAAATAAAATGGCAAGCGTAAGAAACTTAAAAAAAGACATCAACTTCGTATTAGGAGATATTATTGAAGCAGTTTACATCCATGAGATGACAACAACAGGAAAACCAACTGCTGAAACTGATGCGTTGATTGAAGAAGCTATCACATCTTTCGATGGGTTAATCTCAAAATTGAACCAAAAGGATGTGGAGAATAAAAAAGCGCATTTCAGACAAATAAATAAAGATTTGGAAGATGTTGCTACTCAATTGGTTGACAAAATCAATAAATTATAGTCGGAAAAAATCTTGAAAAAGTGCAGGTAACTATTTGGAAGTTTAAAAAACTCCTTTATATTTGCACTCGAATTGAGACGCCGGTGTAGCTCAGCTGGCTAGAGCAGCTGATTTGTAATCAGCAGGTCGTGGGTTCGAGTCCCTCCATCGGCTCAATTTTTTTACCACTTTCAAAGTGGTTTTTTCATGATGCAAAAAGCAACAATATAGTTGCCGGTGTAGCTCAGCTGGCTAGAGCAGCTGATTTGTAATCAGCAGGTCGTGGGTTCGAGTCCCTCCATCGGCTCAAAAGGTCTTCAGAAATGAAGACCTTTTTTGTTTTTGGTAGTATTCCAGTTATAGGTTGAAAATTCATTTTACCACACAGAAACTAATTTTTAGTGTATTTACAATAAATTAAAAGTACATCAAATAAAAAAAAAGCGACCCTAAGGTCGCTTTTCTATTAATTCTGAGTTTGTTCCAGTTTCTTTCTTTCGGCAATAAAAGTAGTGAGCTGTTTTCCGTATTTGGATTTGGCTACTTCCGGAGACATTGATTTTTGGATGGTGTCCAAATATTTGATGTTTGCGTCGTGTATTTCGGTTAAAGCAATATAAGGAGCTACTTCATGTTTTCCGTTATTTACGGCGAAATTAATAGCATCCAGATAGTTTCTGACTGTTAATTTGTCGGCACGTTGGTTTAAACTATCTAATTTTTGAGCATTATTTACTTTTTTAGCCAATAACGAAAGACTTAATGTCTTGTTTTGCTCATCATTGTAACGCATACGGATTTTCATAAAATCGCTGTACAAGTCATTGTTTTTTGATCCCGTTATTTTTGCTTTTGCGTAAAATTCTTTTAGTGTTGTTTCGATAGTCATCGTTCCTGGCTCAGCAAAAAATGGTAAAACGTTGTCTATTGATTTAGAAACGCCTCGGTTTAAGGTTAAATAAAGCATTTCAGGCTCGCTTATCTGAAGTTCGCTTTTGAAATTGGAATCGCCTTCCACAGTAATGCTGTCAAGTGTTACCAATGATGTATCGACGATATGCTGTATGTATAATTTACCTTGCTTCAATCCTTCTACTTTTCCGGAAAGATGCAAATTTTTATCACTTTCTTTTTTATCACAGGCAACTAAAGCTGTAAGCGCCAAAGCTGCAATAAGTAATTTTTTCATGCTTTTTTGTTTAATGGCTGCAAAGTAAAGAAAATAAATTGAAACGCCTATAAATTAACGTTTGTACAGTTTTTCAAGCTGATACTATTAAATGAAAATCCCCGAAATACATAGTATATCGGGGATTATTGTTGTTGTGAGAGGTAATTAGCCTTTCAGCCAGCTTTCTCTTAATTTGGTCTTGCTGTTATCTGTTGCCTGATAGCCTTCAATCTCATCCGTTGGAAGCGTAACTTTTCCTTTTAAAGTTTGTTCTTTACCTGCACGTTTGATTTTTACCGTTATTGGGTCGCCTTCTTTCCACTCAGAACTCAACATAAGCAAATCGTAAATGTTGTCCAGATTATAGCTTGTGTCATTAACAGCTAAAATAGTATCGTCGTTTTTGATTCCAAGTGCTGTCATGAATTTGTTCAAATCAACATCCGGAAGAACTTTGATTTCTTTTGTCGATGGATCTACTGTAATGTATGGAGTCGTTTGGTCCTTGATAAAAGGGTTGCCCGGCTTTTTAACTTTGGCATTGGTAACGCCCATTTTTGCAAAATACTTATCGTAAGGAATCGGAGTTTCGCCGGCAACGTACGTTTTAAGGAATTCACCAACCGCGGGGTAAGTCAATGAAGTGATTTTTGCAAACAGTTCGTCGTCATTAAATGGTTTTTTAGTTCCGTATTCCGATGATAAAGCATGCATCAAATCTAAAATGCCTTTTTCTCCGTTGCTGCTTTCTCTCATTTGAATGTCAATGCACATGGCAATTAATGCTCCTTTCAGGTATACATTGTAATAAGAGTCTTTGTATTGTTTGTCCAGGATGTTTTTACTCATGGTCGTAAACGGCATCTTTTCGTCGAAACGTTTGGATTGATCTATTTTGTCCACCATTCTGTTGTAAAATTCATCTTCGGTGATTAAACCTTGGTTAACCTGGAAAAGATTTGCGAAATATTCCGTAACCCCTTCATACATCCATAAGTGCTCAGACATTTTAGGATTATTGAAATCGAAATACTGGATTTCATTCGAATGAACGGTAAGTGGAGTCACAATATGAAAGAACTCATGCGAAACCACGTCTTTCAATTGTTCTAATAATGCTGCTTTTGGCATCATCTCAGGCATAACGACAGTTGTGGATGTAGTATGCTCCAAAGCTCCGAATCCTTTAGCATCGGCTTTTTTCATATCTGACAAATACAATAAAACACTGTATTTTTTAGTTGCATTCACAGGGCCTAAGAATTTTTTCTGAGCGCGCATCATTGTTTCCATGGCCGGAGTTATGTCTGCCGCTTTGTAGTTTCCGTTTGGAGAATATACGCTGATCAAGATATCCATGTCATCCACCTTAAACGTTGTATAATCCGGTTCGGAATACATAATCGGGTGATCCACCAATTCGGCATAACGGGAAGCGGTAAATACATCTCTGTCTTTACTGGCATCAGTGTCAGTTAGGGATGTCGCCCCCCATAAGTTGGCTGGATGCGAAACAGTAACTTTATAAGGTAACTCTGATTTTCCTTCAAAATAACCCACGAAACCATGTGTGTTTATCATGAAGTTTTTACCGGCAGCAATATTGGTTCCGGCTGGGGAAAATACGTCTTTACCTCCGATGCCGCCACTAGTTTCTGTGTCAAACGAGTCATTTACAAGGTAGGTCAGTTTGCTTATTTTTTTTGCATCGGATATGGTCCAGGAATTCTCGTCTTTTTTTGTTATGGATAAAGCATTTCCTTTCGCGTCAAAAGCTTTTAGATCTTCGATGAATCTGCCGTAATTGTCTTCAGAATAGGTCCCGGGAACGGTCTTAGGGATATGGAACGTCGCAGTTTCTGTTGTAAAAGCTGGCGGTGTGATTGTCACCATCACTTTGTCATCGTTTACGTTTACCAAGTCAATAGCGACACCAACGTCGTTTGTTTTTGAAGTCCCTTGAGCTGTTTTACAACTCATAAGTACCGCGGCTAATGCCAACGTGCAAATAAATTTTTTCATTATTGATGTTTTGATAAATTATATGTAGCTAAGATGCTTTTTTTGTTACAATTTAGCTTAAAATTTAAAAATCCCCCTTTAATAGGAGGATTTTTTTTAATCCATTTTATTTTTAAAATAATACTTGCTGTCTAAATCGTCATCCTCGAGATCGTTAAATTTTTGAGGTTTTGGTTTTGGTTTACTTGCAGTGACTTTTTTCTTCCAAAGTTCGAAATTGTCTTTTGACAATTTTTTTCGCATCATTTCAGTAACATCATTTTCTGAAATCCCAAATTCTTCTTTAATTACTTCAAAAGGTTTTTTTTCCTCTTGTGCCATGGTAACAAGACGATTTAATGTCTCATTGTCCATTTCTGAAATTTTACTTTTTTTCATCAGATGAAAAATTAATTCAATAATAATTTTTAATAATGTTTAATAGTTCAATACTCAATATTACTAAAAAAAAGAATTTGTAAATCGCGGATTATTATTTTTTTTGAATTTTTAAAAAATCGTCACAAAAAAGATTTGTATTTGCATTTTGTATTAAAAAATGGTTCGAAAGGTTAGGTTTATTCGCTGTTTGATGGGTTTTGATGTTTTTGGGATCTGATGTTTCCAATAGTGTTGTGTAGTGCCTTTCATTAATAGAAGGCTTCCGTTTTCCAATACGATATTTTGTTTTTGGTCTTTTAAGGTGTTGTGTTTTAACTGAAAGATTCGTTGTTCTCCGAAACTTACCGAGGCAATCACTGGATTCTGTCCTAATTCCTTTTCGTTGTCGGCGTGCCAGCCGTTACTGTCTTTGCCGTCGCGGTATAAATTGAGCAGCACTGATGAAAAAGAATGTCCTGTGGTTTTTTCCACTTTCGATTTAATCCTCAATAAAAGCTCGTTCCAATGGTGAGGCTGCATGGTGATATTGGAGTAGGAATAGGGTTTGCCTTCATTGCCAAAAAAGGCGGTCAATCTGGGCTGTTTATATGTTTTTCCGAAAATGGTAATATCATCCTGTTGCCATTGAATTTCAGTCAGGAGTTGTTGAAACAAAATATCTGCCTCAATTTCAGGGAAGAAATTCGGGTAGTATTCGATTTCGGCATCAGGTAAATCGAAGACAATTTTATCGGTTGCGAATAAATCCATGCCTCAAAAATAGTAAAAGCGATGATAGGCTTAATTCTTTTTAAAATTCACATTCATTATAACGACTGCGCCAATGATAAGCAGAATTCCAATCCATTGGCTTAGAATTACGGTTTCATTCAAAATGAAATAGGCCATCATTACAGAAACAGGCAATTCCAAAGACGAAACAATACTGCCCAAACCAATCCCTGTGTTTGGAAAACCGGCATTCATTAACAGAGGGGGGATGATAGTGCCGAAAAGAGACAAGATAATTCCCCATTTCATGAAGATATTGATGTTATAAGGAGTAGTCTGGGTAGCTATTGCAAATCCCAAAACAATGATAGTCCCCCCTAAAAGCATGTACAGACTGCGTTGTGCCGATGAGATGCCGATTGCGATTCGGTTGGCTGTAAACATGGTTGTGGTGAAGGATATTGAAGCCAATATTCCCCAAACGATGCCTCGCCAATCCAACTGAATGTTTGTTTTTATTAGGTTAGTTGCTAAAATGGTTCCGATTAAAACGATAATCACAGCTGCTGTTTTTTGCAATGACGGTATTTTTTTGTCGAGTATCCATTCCAGTAAAACGCCCATCCAGACTGTTTGCATCAATAATACAATTCCAATGGATACCGGAATGTATTTTACGGCAAGATAATAGAAAATGCCTGTCATTCCAGTGGAAGTGCCTGCAAGCATCAGATGAAAAATATTGCTTTTGGAAGCCTTTATTACTTCGTCTCTTTTTTTTGTTTTCCGGAAGTAATTGATAAGTAATATACCGATGATCCCCAATATGAATTGAGAAGAAAGAACTTCGGCGGTCGTATAATTTTCTTTATAGGCTAATTTCACGAAAGTGGCCAGCATGCCATAGCTTGTCGCACCTAAGCCTACCTGGAAAGCCCCTTTAATTACTTTGTTTTGAATCACGATTTTAATTTTGATTAGCTGGTAAATATACTCCTTTTGTCATGTTTTTCAGGGGATTTGTGATGAATCTTGATTTTGTGTTTCAGTTAAGTTTGGTTAATGAGTTGTTTTATAAGAAGAGAAAAACTGGGTTTTTTACAGGTATTAATTATAATAAAATTCTTTAAATCGTGTTATGCTATTGATGTCTAACTTTATGGCTGTTACTATGAAACATACTGTTTTGTTGCTTTTTCTGTTGGTTATCTGTTGCAATAATTCCAATAAAGTTAATAAGAATTATAGCGATTATCATTTAAATGCTAAAAAGTATTGCCAGGTCAACGGGTTTAATGAAAGGTATTATTTTTTACTTGATTTAAGTATTCATTCCGGGAAAAACCGATTTTTCATCTATGATTTTAAAAAAGGCGCAATAGTCGATCAAAACCTTGTAACACACGGATCCTGTAATGTTTTTGAAACGAATCCTACAAATTATGCTACGGCTAAATTCGATGTAAAAACCAATAGTCATTGTTCGATGAAAGGAAAATACAGAGTAGGAAAACGGGATTACAGTTCCTGGGGGATCAATGTGAAATATTGGCTGGAAGGATTGGAGGAAACTAATAAAAGTGCTGTGGATAGGGTGGTCGTTCTTCATTCCTGGGAAGAAGTTGCCGATAAAGAAATATTTCCGGATTACAGTCCGCTAAGCTGGGGGTGTCCGGCGGTTTCGGATGCCTTTATGAGAAAACTGGATGTAAAACTGAAGGCTTCGGACAAACCTGTTTTGTTATGGATAATTGAATAAAAAACCCGCAAGTTTATTGCGGGTTTACTTTTTTTATTTGATCAAATCGAAACTGCGTTTTACAAAGGCTGTCAGGTCTTCACCTTTTAATAAGCCTTGTGATAGTTTTGCTAAATCCAGAGCTTGTTTTACCAAGTTTTCCTGATTTGTTTTGTCTTTTTCGTTTAAGATAGCAGATGCCAAATCCGAATTGGTGTTCACTACCAGATTGTACATTTCAGGGAAGTTACCCATGCCGAACATTCCTCCGCCTCCGCTCTGACTCATTTCTTTCATACGACGCATGAATTCCGGTTGCGTTATCATGAACGGAGATGCTTTGCTGTCTAAAGATTCCAGTTGTACCGTATATGTTGTTGCCGGAACAATGCCTTCAACGGCTGTTTTTAAACTTTCTTGTTCTTCATCGGAAAGTTTTGAAATCGGACTTTCTTCTTTCTTGATCAAACTGTCAACGTGATCCGAATCAACACGTACAAACTGAAGATTTTCGTTGTCTGCTTCCAGTTTCTGAATCAAATGCGAAACAATTGGAGAATCCAATAAAAGAACTTCGTATCCTTTGGCTTCGGCTGCTTCAACATAACTGTGCTGTGCATCGTTGTTGGAGGCATACAATACGATCAATTTTCCGTCTTTGTCGGTTTGTTTGTCTTTTATAAGCTCTTTTAATTCCTCTAAAGTGTAGAATTTATTGTTAACTGTTGGGTATAATGCAAATGCGCCTGCTTTTTCGTAGAATTTAGGTTCCGATAACATTCCGTATTCTAAAACGATTTTGATATCGTTCCATTTCTTTTCGAAATCTTCCCTGTTTTCAGTGAATAGTGATTTTAGTTTGTCGGCTACTTTACGGGTAATATAGTTTGAAATTTTCTTAACAGCGCCATCAGCCTGTAAATAGGAACGCGATACATTTAGTGGGATGTCCGGAGAATCGATTACCCCTTTCAGCATGGTTAAGAATTCAGGTACGATACCTTCTACATTGTCGGTAACATACACCTGGTTTTGGTATAATTGGATTTTATCTTTCTGAATTTGTAAATCGGCTGACATTTTCGGGAAATACAAAATTCCCGTCAAGTTGAACGGATAGTCCACATTAAGGTGAATGTTGAATAAAGGTTCGTCAAACTGCATCGGGTACAATTCACGATAGAAATCTTTGTAATCATCATCGTTTAATTCGGTAGGTTGCTTTGTCCAGGCTGGAGTTGGATTGTTGATGATGTTGTCAACCTCAATCTCTTCCATGTTTTCTTCTTCTCCTACACCGAAAGCTTTTTGTTCTTTTCGGGTTCCGAATTTAATCGGTACAGGCATGAATTTGTTGTATTTGGTTAAAAGCTGACGGATTTTGGAATCGTCTAAAAATTCCAATGAATCTTCTGCAATGTGAAGAATGATTTCGGTTCCGCGGGTTGATTTATCGGCTGTCTCCAAAGTGAATTCCGGGCTTCCGTCGCAAGTCCAGTGTGCTGCGGGTTCTTCTTTATAGGATTTGGTGATGATTTCCACTTTTTCAGCTACCATGAAAGCCGAATAGAAACCTAAGCCGAAATGTCCGATGATGCCGCTGTCTTTAGCCGAATCCTTATACTTCTCAAGAAATTCTTCTGCTCCTGAAAAAGCAACCTGATTGATGTATTTTTCCACTTCGTCGGCAGTCATTCCCAGTCCTTGATCAATGATGTGCAGTTTTTTGCCTTCCTTGTCGACTTTTACTTCGATTATCGGATTGCCGTATTCTACAGAGGCTTCTCCAATACTAGTCAGGTGCTTAAGTTTTAAAGTAGCATCTGTTGCATTTGAAACCAATTCGCGAAGAAAAATCTCATGGTCGCTATATAAGAACTTTTTGATTAACGGGAAGATGTTTTCAACCGATACATTAATTTTTCCTGTTGTCATAGGTATGTAGTTTTTAAATTATTTTCGATGTGGTTTTGCAAATAATATACCATTGCAGCGTGTATGTCAAAATGGCATTTGCCTTATTTTGCTTAAAGTATTCGATTTTTAAGATTTTTTTGTAATTTTAAAAATCGATATTAAAAAAGAGAAATATGAAAAGAATTGGTCTTTTAGTTTGTTTATTGACATTGGCAATCGGTTGTAAGTCAGGAAGCAGCAGTGCTGAAAAACCTCCAAAACCTGCAACGGCCACTGCGTCCAATGCAGTGAAACTGGATACGAAATCGGAGAAAAATCTGAATGGAAACTGGAAAATTGTCAAAGTTGACTTTCCGGGAAGCGGTTATTTCAAGGTAAATGCTTTTGGCGTTGCCGAACCAAAGTGTTTTGAAGGCAGTGCGTGGACTTTTGTTCAGAACAATAATACCGGTACGGTTACTTTAAACCAGTCAGGTTGTCCGTCGTTTACATCGGCTATTAAATGGCAAGTAAGTAAAGAAGGGCAATTCGGTTTGAAATTTATCGGAGAGGGAACAAAAGCCAAAAACCAAACGCAAGGGTATTGGTCCAAGTTCCAGAACGCAACGGAAAACTCTTTTGAGTTGGTGGATGTCATCGATGTAGCCGGACAGAAAAAAAATGTGACCTATTATTTTCAAAGAAATTAATTATTAAAAAACAAGTATCATGAGAACATATAAAATTTCAGCATTAGCGATATTGTTAGTAATCAGTGTGTTGTTTACAGGTTGTAAATCAGCAAGCAATACACAAAAAGGAGCGGTGTATGGCGCTACAGGAGGTGCTCTTTTGGGTGCCGGGATAGGAGCGTTGGCAGGTGGTTCAAAAGGAGCTGCGTGGGGTGCTGCCATCGGAGCTGCTGTTGGTGGAGGTACCGGAGCAGTTATCGGTAACAAAATGGATAAACAGGCTCGCGCCATCGATGAGGCATTGCCAAGCGCTGACGTAGAACGAGTAGGTGAGGCCATCCATATTACTTTAAAAGAGGATGCTATTCGTTTCGCCACAAACAAATCAACACTTACTCCGCAGGCTCAGGCAAATCTGGATAAGTTGATTCCGATTTTTAATGAATACAACGAAACAAATATTAATATTTACGGATTTACCGATAATGTTGGTGCAAAGGAGTATAACCTGACCTTGTCTCAAAAAAGAGCAGATGAAGTTAAAAAATATTTGATATCAAAAGGGTTGGTATCGACAAGATTTGTAACCAAAGGAATGGGAATGGAGCAACCAATTGCGTCTAATGATACTAAAGAAGGACAAAGTATGAATAGACGTGTAGAATTTGCTATTACAGCCAACGAGAAAATGATTCAGGAGGCTAAGAAAGAAGCTGGAAATTAATTTTCAGTATTAAATCATAAAAAAATCCCGACTCAATCGGGATTTTTTTATTGTAATATGTTTTTATTGTTTATGGCTATTCTCCAAAAGTATAAGATAATCCAGCACTCAGATTATAAATAAGCGTCGATGTTCCGTTAGGGGTTCCGTTAAAAACGGGGTCAACGTAGGTGTATGTTCCGTCAAACCAATAATGTTGGGAAAAATGAATCAATGTGGTAAAATCAATTCCAATGGCAAGGTTCTCAGTAATTGAATACTGAGGATTAATGCCGACAATTAGATGTCCGATTTCATCGGTGCCACCTCTTTTAATAGTTACCGATTTTTGCCATGAATACCCAACTCCCGCGTGCGTCAGCAAATTGAAACTGCGGTTGTAAAAGTAACTTCTCTGGTCTACTAGGTTAGTCAGGTTGCAGGCTGCCTGGAGGGAAATTCTGTTGGAATTGAGACCCATTTCCAGGGGTGATTTCTGTGTTCTGAATTTATCAAAACCATAATCCAGTTTTATACCCCAGACTTCTCCAAACATGTATCTCCCACCGAAATCGAAATGAACCGGATCAATGAGTTCAGGGTCTTTCACGCCTGATATTCCAAAATTGGCGTCTATCGATACAGTACTATGTGTGCGCTGGCCAAAAGTCAATGAAGAGGTAAATAGTAATACCAAGGCCAGTTTTTTAGTTGAAAAACTCATGCATTTGTAGGTTTTTTAGTTTTTAGGGAACGCAATATTAAATATAAACTTTTAAATATCTGATAGATTTGTTAAAAAAAAGTAGTCAATAATTCAGATATAGTGTAATACCAGTTAAATTTGCAGGCCTAATAAAAAACAATGTTACAGGTAAAAACTATTTCTTTCGGATATACAGAAAAGAAAATTATTCACAACATCGCGTTTGCTGTTCCCAAGGGGAAAAACGTGGCAGTTCTGGGCGAAAGCGGCTGTGGAAAAAGTACGTTGCTGAAACTGATATATGGTTTGCATGATTTGGATGTAGGCCATATTTTTTGGAATGAAACTGAAGTCTTGGGGCCGAAATTTAATTTGGTGCCCGGCATGCCGTTTATGAAATACCTTGCTCAGGATTTTGATTTGATGCCTTACATAACTGTTGCTGAGAACGTAGGTAAATATCTTTCCAATTTTTATCCTGAAGAAAAAAAACAGCGGATTCAGGAATTGCTTGAAATTGTAGAGATGACGGAATTTGCCGATGTGAAAGCAAAATACCTTAGCGGAGGGCAGCAGCAACGAGTGGCATTGGCAAAAGTTTTAGCTTTGGAGCCAGAGGTTTTATTGCTGGACGAACCCTTCAGTCATATTGATAATTTCAGAAAAAATGCCTTGCGAAGAAATTTGTTCGCTTATCTCAAATCCAAAGGGATTACCGTTATAATTGCCACACACGATAGTGTGGACGCTCTTTCTTTTTCGGATGAGACTATTATTCTGAGAAATGGTAAAGTGGTTGCCAGAGGTGCTTCGGCCACTATTTATAATAATCCTGAAACAAAATACGTAGCTTCACTTTTTGGAGAGGTTAATGAGCTGCAATTGTCGCAACTGACAGATGAGGTTGACAAGGATGAAACGCTTTTACTGTATCCTCATCAGTTAAAAGTTGTGGAAAATGGTTTTTTAAAGGCGAATGTCAGACAGTGTTATTATAAAGGGAGTCATTATCTGATTAAATCGGTTTCGGATCGGAAAGTAATTTTCTTCGAGCACGAAACTGAATTGGAAATCAATGCAGAAGTAACTCTAATGATAAGTTAATCATGGCAAAAGAAGACTTATTGTCCAAACAGATAAATCAGTTGGGATTCTTTCTCAGAAAAGTGCTTGAGAAGATGACCGGTGCTGATTCTGAATGTGAAATGACTGAATCAGTTTCTGAAAATAGTACAGTGTTTAAAGAAACCTTAGGCTTTGATCTTAATGATATTCAGAAGTTGCAGTTACACGAAGTGGTTCCTTTTTTACTTCAAAATGAATATTTCAGTGTAGAAAATCTCGAATTGTTTGCTGATATTTTAGTAAAAACCAATGCGGAAGATTTTTCTAAAAAAGCTTTGAAGATTTATGAGCATATCGATAGCAAAACAGCCACTTTTTCGATGGAACGCAATCTGAAAATAAAAATGATAAAAGAACGATTTTTATAAAATAAAACCCCGAATTAAACAGTTCGGGGTTTTTTTTGTATTAGTTTTTCAGGTATTTTTCCAAAAACTGATCCTGTTCCCACAACAGGTGGAAAATATTTTCTTTAGCTGCATAACCATGTGATTCCTTAGGTAAAATCAGCATTCTGGCCGGTGCGCCCAATCCTTTCAACGCCTGGAAATAGCGTTCGGTCTGTAATGTAAATGTACCGGGGTTGTTGTCTGCCTCACCATGAACCAATAATAATGGGGTTTTCATTTTTTCCGCATTCATGAACGGAGACATTTCATTGTAAATGTTTGAAGCTTCCCAGTAATTTCGCTGCTCGTTTTGGAATCCGAAAGGTGTTAAAGTTCGGTTATAAGCTCCACTACGCGCAATTCCGCAGGCAAACAAATTGGAATGTGACAATAAATTAGCGGTCATGAAAGCACCATACGAATGCCCGCCCACAGCCACTTTTTTACGGTTGATGTACCCTAATTTGTCAACGGCATCAATAGCGGCTTCTCCATTGGCCACCAATTGAGAAATAAACGTGTCGTTAGGCTCTGTTTTCCCTTCCCCGATTATTGGGAAAGACGCATCATCCAACACGGCATAGCCTTTGGTTACCCAATAAACAAAAGAACCATAGTTTGGAAATGTGAATTCGTTCGGGTTTTGACTGGATTGCCCGGCCGAATTCTTGTCTTTAAATTCAGCAGGGTAGGCCCAAATTAAAAGAGGAAGTTTTTCTGTCTTTGTTTTTCTGTCGTAGTTTGCCGGAAGGTATAAGGTTCCGGATAATTCCACACCGTCTTTGCGTTTGTACTTCAGAACTTCCTTGTGAACATTTTTGATGCTTTCAAACGGATTCTTAAACGTCGTTATTGGAGTGATTTTGTCTTTCGATTTGATATCTCTGAAATAGTAATTCGGGAATTCCGTTGGCGATTGAATTTGCACCAAAACCAATCCCTTTTTAAAATCTTCAATGGATACGATATCTTCCTTTTTATTCTTGAAAGCCGACTGATATAAACGTTTCGATTTTAAGGTTTTGGTATTGAATTCGTCAATAAAAGGGAACTGACCGTCTTTTGTAAAACCGTCTCCAAGTAAGTAAGCGTTATCTCCTTCTAAAGCAAGAACATGTCTGTTGTAATTATTCTTTTTTGTTTCAAAATTACCCGGATCAGAGTAAATGTCTTGAGCATTTCTGTCGGAAATCATTTTTGGGGTTTCCGTTGGATTTGAAGGATTGATTAAATACGTTTTAACGTTTCGGGTATCATACCAATTGTCATATACCACGGCAATTCTGTCATTGCCCCAAATGATTCCTTCATAGCGCTGCGGAGTTTTTACTAAGGAAACCGGTGCCGAAGTAAACGGAGCATTCCACAGGAAAACTTCGTCCCTGAAATCAACTTTATTTGCAGGATCGCCGCCGTCCAAAGCTTCCACATAATATAAAGTAGCCGGAGTGTCGTTTCTCCAACTCATGTTTCTTTTTCCGGTACGCACGGCCATAAAACCTTTAGGCATAATTTCGTTAAGCGGAACTTCGTTTACGGTTTTAACCTCGTTTCCGGATTTATCATAAACAACGGTTTTTTGTGGAAAACGGCCAAGCGGTACGATATAGGAAAAAGGTTTCTGAAGCATGGAAATCATTAGGTAATTACCGTCCGGAGAAAAACTTTCACCTGCATACATATCAGCTTTTTTAAACAATTCGGCTTTTCCGTTTAAATCGATTTTGTATAATTCCGAACGTACCAGTGTTTCGAAGTTGGTTTCGTCGGTTTTATTTTTAAGCAAATCCTGAAACGTTCTGTTTTGGGATACTTTTCCTTCACTGTTGGAAGTTGTTGGGCCTGTCGGCAAATCTTTTTTAGGATCAATCAGGGCAGGTCGGTTTGGAACAAGCATTTTTACCAGAAGGTTTTGTCCGTCTCGGTACCAGTTAATAGGGTTGCCCATATTGGCATTAAGGGTTGCGGAAGTAAGCTTTGTTGCTTTCGCGGAAACAATATCCAATACCCAAAGCTCTACGCCTGAATTCGTGGTGTGTGTGAAAGCAATTTTCTTTTCGTCCGGAGACCAGGAAAGGTTGGTGATTTTAGCATTTTCAGGCAAACCGATAACCTGCGTTTCATTTTTGTCTTTTATTCTGCGGACTTTCAGATTGCTGACGTAAGTTACCGTACTGGAAATATTGGTTATCGGATTGATTCGTAAACCACCCAGCCTCATTTCCTCCTGGTTTAAATCTTCGAGGTTTTTGTAAGTATTGCGATAGGTTAAAAGCATCCATTCTTTTTTGGTATCCATGGTTACCGATGGAGCTCTTTCATAGTCTGCGAGAGCTAAAATTTCCTTGGAAGGTTTCTGATACTTAAGGTTTTCCTGGGCAAACAGAGGAGATCCTAAAAGTAAAAAAAACACTAATTTATAAAGTAGTTTCATAAAAAGTGATTGATTTAATGAATTTCGCCTCTAAAATACTACAACCGGATAATAAATCAGATGAAAACGATGTTAAAAATGAAGGATTTATCGGATATGTTCGCTATACATTGAAAAAAAGTAGCCTATTACTTATTCCGGTGCCAATAATGTTTAAATTTGAAGAACCCTATTTTAATAAAAACTAAAATGATGTACCACTCAAAAATTACGGGATTAGGTTATTACGTCCCAGATAATATTGTTACCAACGACGACCTTTCTAAAATAATGGATACTAATGACGAATGGATTCAGGAGCGAACCGGAATTCAGGAACGTCGCCATATTATTCGAGGAGAAGACACTACAACATCAATGGGCGTGAAAGCTGCCGCTATTGCCATTGAACGTTCGGGAGTTGCCAAAGAGGATATTGATTTCGTAATATTCGCTACTTTGAGTCCGGATTATTATTTTCCGGGTCCTGGAGTTTTGGTTCAGCGTGATTTAGGATTGCGCACTGTTGGAGCGCTTGACGTAAGAAATCAGTGTTCCGGATTTGTGTATGCGGTTTCTATTGCCGATCAGTACATCAAAACCGGGATGTATAAAAATATTTTGGTTATCGGTTCTGAAGTACATTCCACAGGATTGGATATGAGCACGAGAGGCCGTGGCGTTTCTGTTATTTTTGGTGACGGAGCTGGAGCTGCCGTTATGAGTCGTGAAGAAGATACTACGAAAGGTATACTTTCCACTCATCTTCATTCGGAAGGGCAGCATGCAGAAGAACTCGCGTTGCAGGCTCCGGGAATGGGGAAACGTTGGATAACCGATATCATTGCAGACAACGATCCGAACGACGAGAGCTATTATCCGTATATGAACGGTCAATTTGTGTTCAAAAATGCAGTGGTTCGTTTCAGCGAGGTAATCAACGAAGGTTTACAAGCGAATAATTTGCAGGTTTCCGATATAAATATGCTGATACCGCATCAGGCTAATCTGAGAATTTCACAATTCATTCAGCAGAAATTTAAATTGACCGACGATCAGGTTTACAATAATATCCAGAAATACGGTAACACGACAGCAGCTTCAATTCCGATTGCTTTAACCGAAGCCTGGGAGAAAGGAAAGATTAAAGAAGGTGATCTGGTTGTTTTGGCGGCTTTCGGAAGCGGATTTACCTGGGGAAGTGTTATTATTCGCTGGTAATTTACTTTTGTGTTAATTCGCTGAGTTTTGTTTGCTATTTTTTGAAATTAATTATTAATTTTAGGAAACTAATTTTAAAATGCGAAACAAATGGCAAGAAGAGTAGCAGTGTTCAACGAAGGTCAGGCAAGACTATTTGAGAACAAGTATTTGGAAATGCTCACCAAGGGCAATCCGATATTGATATGGAGCATGTATATTCCGATATTATCCTATTTGGTCTATCGTGCCCATTCAGTTTATGGATTATCGGTTTTGTTAACAGCGGGTTTGTTTGTGGGCGGAATGCTTTATTGGACTTTTTTTGAATACGTGGCGCATCGTTATTTGTTTCATATGGTAAGCGAGAATATCAAGATGAAAAAAGTCGCATACATCATGCACGGCAATCATCATGAGTATCCGAAAGATAAAGACCGTTTGTTTATGCCTCCAGTTCCAAGCCTGATTTTGTCTTCGACACTGTTCGGGTTGCATTATCTTATTTTATGGGACTACAATTGGGCATTTTTTCCAGGCTTTATGTTTGGTTACTTGCTTTATGCTTCGATGCATTACGCCATTCATGCCATTGAGCCGCCTTTTGAATTTATGAGACCTTTGTGGCGCAACCACCAGATGCATCATTACAGAGACGAGCATTTGGGATACGGAGTAAGTAACACTTTTTGGGATAAAGTTTTCGGAACTACTTTTGACTTCCGAAAGCACAAAGAGGATAAAGAAAAAGCGGACGCACTGAAATTTGATAAATAACAAAAACAAAAAACCTCGGAGTTGACATTCTCCGAGGTTTTTTTGAAATATAAATATTGAAAAACTAAAAAACTCGATTTTTAGAACATTCCGCCACCTTGTGTTTCGTTGGCGTCACGTTGTTTGTGTTGTAAGGCTTTGTTTTTTCCTCCACCAAACATATAGTTGAAGCCCATATAAACTGTTTGGTTCTCCCAGTAGAATTCACCGTACTGTCTGTATGGAATGTTTCCGTCGAAGGCGAAATGCATCGTGTCGAAAACATCGTTGAATCGTAACGTAAATGTTCCCATTCCTTTTAAAACGTTATAAGTCATCCCGAAATCAACTTTATACATTGCTGCACGCTCGAACTGTAAACTTAAATCTTCACCTCTGTACATTCCGAACAACTGGAAGCGTAGGTCTTTCGTAGCTGTAAACGTGTTATTCATTCGGGCATTGAAAGTCGTTACGTCAGCCTGTGCATTTTCCAATTCAAATGTAACAGCATTTTGAACGGTACCTTTAACTGTCTTGAAATAAGCATCAGCACTAACATTGGCAGCCCACCATTTTGTGAATTTCAAGTTAGCGGACGACTCAATTCCATAGGCGTTGTTATCATCAAAATTGTCGTAGGAAAGAATTTTTCTAGTTTCATCGTTAGGGTCGACGTAAACCACTCTTGAAATTTCGTTAGTAATGTGTCTGTAAAATACCCCAGAAGTAATGGAACCCATTTTAGTGTTTCGGGTGTAATTTACTTCAACGGAGTTAGTGAATTGCGGTTCTAAGGTCGGATTACCTCTTGATTCCATCAATGGTGTAGTCCATTCCCTGATAGGACTTAATTGTCCGATACTAGGGCGATCTACACGTCTGGAGTAGTTGAAATTATAGGAGTCTTTTTCATTAGCCGCGTAATTTACAAATAGGGAAGGATATACAGTAAAGATTTCATCTGTTACAGTATCATCCTGCGTTTCTGTCTTAGTCTGAGGGGTCAGATTGGATTGGAAGTTGTAGTCAAATCTGTGGAAATCTCCTTTGATTTCATAGTACTCTGCTCTTAGTCCGAGTTGAGAGCTCAATTTAGAATTCCATTGTTTGCTGAAATTAGAATATACGGCATGAATGTTTCTGTCGAATGTAAAATCGTAGTTAGAATCTTTGGAGAAAATATATGGTGTAATGTATTCATTTCCGTCTTCTGTAGAGATGAAATCGCTTTCAGTTGTTTGAATTCGGCTTTCCGCACCCAATTCCATTTTCAGAGATTCTGATAATGGGTTCACGTAGTCAATATTAAACTGGGCATAATTCGTAACACCGTCAATCAGGTTTAATGCTGTTGATTCTTTGGATATTGGACCATTGGTTATGGTTGCAGTATTGTCGTAGTCCGTATTCTCATTGTTTTTAGTTTTCGAATAGTTGGCCTGGAACTCTATGTTTTCACCTTTTTTATCAAAATCATGTTTGAAAGCCAGATCGTACGTTTGTGTTTTGTTCTCATTTTCGTTGTCGAAATGCTGGTAGGTGTCGTTGTTAGTTGTGTCGAAATAGTCTACGATTGTTTTTCCGTAACCATCAGTGTGTGCGATGTTCTGATTCGAGTATATGGATAATGTGTTTTTATCGTTGATGTAATAATCCATACCCAGTTTTAAAACGTGCGAATTGCCCAGGTTTCTGAATTCAAAATTTTGTAAATTTTCCTGACCGGGATTAGCACTGTTTACCCAGCCGTGATTCGCGTTGATACCGTGATTGTAACCATAATTTGAGTAGAAATTCACTTTTCCTACTCTGTAGTTAAGATTTAGGGCCGTGTTTGTTTTTGGTGTTATTCCAAAGGTAACCCCGGCGTTAATCGTTCCATTGAAACCATTGCTTGTGTTTTTGTGTAAAATGATATTGATGATACCGCTCATTCCTTCAGGATTGTATTTTGCAGACGGACTGGTGATTAGTTCAATCTGTTTGATGGAAGAAGACGGAATCTGCTGTAATAACTGAGATGCCTCAATGTTTGATGGTTTTCCGTCGATTAATACACGAACATTGGAGTTTCCTCTAAGGCTTAACTCTTTGGTCTGTGGGTCGATGCTTACCGTCGGAATATTGTTCATGATTTCAGAAGCAGTCGTACCTGATGCGATCAAGTCTTTCCCCACATTCACCACTTTTCGGTCGATTTTCTGTACGATGTTGGAACGTTCGGCTACAATGTTAACGCCTTCCAGTTGCGTGGCTTCGGATTCAATGGCGATCGTGCCGAAATTTATCGATTTATCGGCACTGGTTAACGTAAATGCTTTGCTAAAAGTTTTGTATCCGATGAATTGAACTACTAAAGTATAACTTTTTAATTCGAGGTTGGGAATGTTGAAGTTTCCGTTATCCTGCGTAACCGCTCCCGTTACTACTTTATCGCCTTCTTTTACGGAAACCGAAGCATAGCCGATTGGTTCCTTTGTGGCCTTGTCGACTACTTTTCCCGATACACTCCCTAGTGCTGCTGAAGGTGCCTGTGCAAATGCCGACCCAAGTGAGCTCAGGAAACAAATTATAAACAACTTAAGTTTCATACTTTTGATTTGATTTGATTTGATTGATGATTAATTAGGGTTATGATAAAATTCATTACTGCAGAAATACTCCTGCTGCATGACAATAGTAGACTCCAAAAGTGTATTTTTGTTACAAATAACTCTGAAAAAAATGTTTATTTGTGATTTTTATTCGACAAAGCGCTGAATTTCAATGTTAAAATTTCTGATTTTCGAATTTTCAAATTCTGCAATTAAACGTATCTTTGCACCCTTAAAAAATCAAAAAATATGATGCTTCAACAAATTCTTACGGAAAAAATCCAGAAAGCGGTTCAGGATATATTTGATGTGACACTTGAAAAAGTGGAATTTCAGGCCACCCGCAGGGAGTTCGAAGGTGATATTACCGTTGTAATTTTTCCGCTTCTGAAACTTGTGAAAAGCAATCCGGTTGAATTAGGAAACAAAATCGGCGATTATCTGGTTCAAAATGTAACAGAAGTAGCCCGTTTTAATGTAGTTTCCGGATTTTTGAACATCGTAATTTCCGATGCCTATTACTTGAATTTTTTCAACAGTATAAAAAATATCGACAACTATGGTTTTGTAACTCCGAAAGAAGATGCAAAAGCGACCATGGTGGAATTTGCTTCACCAAATACTAACAAACCGTTACACTTAGGCCATGTCAGAAACATCCTTTTAGGATATTCCGTGGCTGAAATTATAAAGGCATCGGGCAAAAAAGTATACAAAACCCAAATTATCAACGACCGAGGAATTCATATTTGTAAGTCGATGTTGGCCTGGCAGAAATTCGGAAACGGAGAAACGCCTGAAACATCTGGTTTGAAAGGTGATAAACTGGTTGGGAAATATTACGTGGAATTCGATAAAGCTTATAAATCGGAAATTTCAGCCTTAATGGCACAAGGTAAATCGGAAGAAGAAGCAAAAAAACAGGCCCCGATGATTTTGGAGGCTCAGCAAATGCTTTTGGACTGGGAAGCTGGTAAACCGGAGGTGGTGGGACTTTGGAAAACCATGAACCAATGGGTTTACGACGGTTTTGCAGTCACTTATAATGATTTGGGTGTTGGTTTTGATTCGTACTATTATGAAAGCAATACGTACTTGTTAGGAAAAGAAGTCGTGAGCTTCGGATTGGAAAAAGGCATTTTCGAAAAAGATCCGGACGGTTCAGTTTGGATTGATCTGACCGAAGATGGTTTAGATCGAAAAATTGTATTGCGTTCAGATGGTACAGCTGTTTATATGACACAGGATATCGGTACGGCGATTCAGCGTGTGAAAGACAATCCGGATGTGGGCGGAATGGTGTATACTGTCGGAAATGAACAGGATTATCACTTTAAAGTATTGTTTCTGATCCTGAAAAAATTAGGTTTCGAGTGGGCTGAAAGCTTGTATCATTTGTCATACGGAATGGTGGAATTGCCATCCGGAAAAATGAAATCCCGTGAAGGAACGGTTGTGGATGCTGATGATTTGATCGAAGAAATGGTCGTAACGGCACGTGAAATATCTGAAGAATTAGGGAAATTGGAAGGTTATTCCGAAGAGGAAAAAGCGAAGTTGTATAAAACCATCGGAATGGGCGCTTTAAAATATTATATGCTTAAAGTGGACCCGAAAAAAGGAATGATGTTCAATCCGGAAGAATCAGTTGATTTTGCTGGTAATACAGGGCCTTTCATTCAATATACGTATGCGCGTATCCAATCGATTTTAAGAAAAACCGACTTCGACTTGAATACAGATGCAGCAGTGGAAATTCACGAAAAAGAAAAAGAACTGCTAAAACTAATGGAGGAATTTCCAGTGGTAATCCAAGATGCGGCTAAACACCACAGTCCTGCGTTAATAGCAAACTATTTATATGATTTGGTAAGAGAATACAATTCATTCTATCAGGCCGTTTCTATTTTAGGGGAAGAGGATCTGGCGAAGAAAGTATTCCGCGTTCAATTATCCAAAAAAGTGGGCGAAGTAATCAAATCGGCATTTGGTTTGTTGGGAATCGATGTTCCAGAGAGAATGTAAAAATAAAAGTGGCTAGAGAAAAGGGAAAAGGGAGAAGAGAATTACAGGTACAAGTTTTTAACTATTCCCTTATCCCTTCTAACTAATCCCTAAATAAATAAAATGAGTCAAAATAAATCCTACTTTGTTCAATCGTTTACAATTTTTGCTGTTTCCATAGCGGCATTCCTTGTTTTTAAATCGATTTTGCCAAAGAAACTTTTTTCGGAGAGTACGGTTAATTCCAAAAATGTGGTAATTGACAGTTTGCTTTTGGAAGCTTTAGAAGAAGATAAAAATGCTGCCGATGGAGACACGCTTTCCAATCAGCCCATTTCTTTTACAGCTGTGGACGGCATCACTTTTCCTGATGAAAAATTTGAGGATTATAAAGGATTTCAGCATTTGATTCAGTTTTATGAGAAATTGTTTCAGTTGGAAACCAAGCATCAAGGAAATGTTCGCATCGCATATTTCGGCGATTCCATGACCGATGGTGATATGATTGTTCAGGATTTTAGAGCCAATTTTCAAAATAAATTTGGCGGTCAGGGTGTAGGTTTTGTGAATATTACTTCGGAATCTGCAGCATCGCGTAATTCCATCAAACATGAATTTTCGGGGAACTGGAAAACCCAATCCTACCTGAACGTGAAAAAACCGCGCAGTCCTTTCGGTGTGAATGGTCATGTATTTTTTGCAAATGATACGTCTAACGTGGAATGGGTAAAATATAAGGCAAGTAATCTGCCAAACTTATCTGAATTGTACAATCCGACTCTTTTCTACGGAAAATCAAATAACCGAAGCGGGAAAATTGCTTTCAAAGTGGGGAATGATACGGTTTACAAGAAACTCTCTCCAAATAAGCTGGTTAATACTTTGGTACTCGGAAACACCACTAAAAATTTGAAACTTGATTTCATTAAAGCGGATTCCATTCCAGTTTACGGACTGAATTTCGATGACGGAAAAGGCGTTCATGTAGATAATTTCTCGAACAGAGGGAATTCCGGTTTACCGATTTCTACCTTCAATACCCAGGTAATGCGTCAGTTTCATGAGAAATTGGGATACGATTTAATCGTTCTGCATTACGGGACCAACGTGTTGAATTACGGTTCCTTAAATTATACCTGGTATGAAAAACGCATGAAAAACGTGGTGAATCATTTGAAAGAATGTTTCCCGGGTGTTGCTATTTTGATTGTTTCCACAGCTGATAAAGCCACTAAATACGATATGGACATGAAAACGGACTCGGCGGTAGTTCCGTTGACTAAAGCACAGAAAAAATATGCTATTCAGTCTGGAGCCGGTTATGTGAATTTGTACACTTTAATGGGAGGTGATGGTTCGATGGTGAAATGGGTGGAAGAAGTACCTGCATCGGCCAATAAAGATTATACGCATTTTAATTACCGAGGCGCCAAGAAGATTTCAAGCATGATTTACAATCAGGTTTATGGTGGTTACGAGCAATTTAAGCGCTTGCGTGCCAACAGAAAGCAACCGAAACCTGTAGAGAAAACAACAGATAGTATCAGCGTTAAAACCGATAGTGTTCATGTGGAGTAAGCTTTTCATAGTGCTTTTTGGCTTGTTATTTTCGCCAACAGTAACTGCTCAGGTGGTCGATTCTACTATGGTGGAAGTCGATACATTGGATATGGAATCCAAAGTGAGTTATGGTGAAAATGCCATTTCAAACACCAAAGCCTTAGAAAAGTTCTTCGAGAAACTGTATCTGCTGGAGACGACTAAAACAGGAAAAGTACGTGTAGTTCATATTGGGGATTCTCACATACAGGCTGATTTGTTTACAGGGGTTATCAGAAAAAATCTTCAGGAGAAATTCGGAAACGGTGGTTTAGGGTTTTCATTTCCACACAATCTGGCAAGAACTAACGGAAGTTATTTTATGCGATATTCATCTAATGCCGATTGGAATACGCATAAAATTACCAAAGAAAGAAACGGCAGTCCTGTTGGTTTGAGCGGCATCTCGCTTACCACAAAAAGTAAAGGTTTTGCGGTTGAAATCAATGTTAAGGACAACAATTATCAGTTTAATACGATGAAAATCGTGACTCCGGGTAATGCGGCTCAATTTGATATGGCAACCAGTTCTAAAACCATTGTTTTAGAATCGAATGTGCCGAAGAAAATTGTTCACAAAATTAAAAACGGTGAAGCTATTTCAACAATTGCCGATAAATACAATATTTCCGTAGCCGAGTTAAAAAAAGCGAACGGTTTGAAATCGGATAAGATCCGTGCCGGAAAAACATTGAAAATCCCAACGAATGAAATGCAGAAAAGAAGCGTGAAGCATTCTGAATTTATTCCGCTTCCGCTGACTCAAGATGCTGCTACGCATAGTTTTTATTCGGAAACGCTGATGGACAAGATTTACCTGATTCCGAATAAAAGTGCATCGACTTTTGCCTTAAACGGATTGATTTTTGAAAAAAACGAACCCGGAATTACCTATAGCGCGATCGGTGTAAATGGTGCTAAAGCATCGGATTACAATAAATGCCCAATGTTTTTCGATCAGGTTCCTGCATTGGAGGCTGATTTGATAATCGTTTCATTGGGAACAAACGAAACATTCGACAAAATGCCGGTTCAGGATTATATGAATCAGCTGAGCACTTTTCTGTCGAACATTAAAGCTAAAAACCCAAATGCGGAAGTTTTAGTGATGTCAACCCCGCCTTCCTTGTTGTACCGTCGTTCGCTGAATCGTTTTGCTGATGATTATGCACGAGCTATCAATAATCAGGCTGTAGCGGGCAATCATGCATCTTGGGATTTATTTGCCATTATGGGCGGAATGTATGGCGTGAACCGTAATTACCGTCAGGGTTTAATGTCGGGGGATAAGGTACATTACACTAAGGCAGGGTATGAAAAACAGGGAGCGTTATTCAGTCAGGCATTGATAGACGCTTACGAAAATTTTAAAGCAACAAAGAAGAAATAATATGCAGGATTGGTTTGCCCAAAATATTGCCTCACTTTTTACATCCATAAACGCAGAAACAGTTCAGAATTGGTTTGTTTATAATCCGAAAGAGCCTATTTTGTTCAATACAGGTCTTTTTTTAGGGCTGTTTTTGGTGTTTTACAGTATTTATATTGCGCTTAAAAATACATTTTACCCACGACTGGTATACGTTATCTTGTTCTCTTTGTTTTTCTATTACAAATCGAGTGGCGTTTTCTTTTTGTTGCTGGTAGGTTCTTCTATAGTGGATTATAATCTAGGGAATCTGGTACACCGAACGCAAAGTGTATTGAATAAGAAATTGTGTTTGGCTTTCAGTATTGTTCTGAATTTAAGTTTTTTAGGATATTTCAAGTATACGAATTTCATAATTGACACCTATAATTCTGTTGCCGGCGGTCATTTCGAATTTCAGAAAATCATTCTTCCTGTCGGGATTTCGTTCTACACTTTTCAGTCGATAAGTTATATTATTGAGATTTACCGTAAAGAAATTGAACCTACTAAGAACTATGTGGATTACTTGTTTTTCGTGTCGTTTTTCCCTCAGTTGGTAGCGGGGCCGATCGTACGTGCAAAGGATTTTCTTCCGCAGATTTATCAGAAATTAAATGTAACCAAGGAAGATATCAACAGGGCTTTTTTGTTGATTATAGGCGGATTGATTAAGAAAACAGTAATTTCCGATTATATATCCATCAATTTTGTGGACCGTGTTTTTGATGCTCCTTCTGCTTACACAGCTTTTGAAAATCTGATGGCGTCTTATGGTTATGCGATTCAGATTTATTGTGACTTTTCGGGATATTCCGATATGGCTATAGGTGTGGCTTTATTGCTTGGTTTTAAATTGCCAACCAACTTCAGAACGCCATATCAGTCGGCATCTATAACCGAATTCTGGAGAAGATGGCACATATCATTGTCAACGTGGTTAAAAGACTTTTTATATATATCGGTAGGAGGTAACCGTAATGGTACGTTTGCAGGATTTTTATTCCCGGCCTTATTTTTCTTCGGATTGATTGTGTGGGGAATTACGCAGTCGCCTATCAGTAATATTCCGCTTATTGTAGCTGTTGGCGCTACAGTTCTTTTTGCACTGACCTGTTTGTTGTCTAAAGAAAAAGAACGCACACTGTTTACCAATGTCAATCTGATGACAACAATGTTATTGGGGGGATTATGGCATGGAGCCAGTCTGCGTTTCATCATTTGGGGGGCATTGCACGGAATGGCTTTGGCGGTGCATAAGATTATTATGGAGTTTTTTCCTTCCAAAAAGGATGCTAAACCATCTTTTTTAGGCACTGTTTGGCTGGTAGTGTCAGTATTGCTGACCTTTCATTTTGTAACGTTCTGTTGGATTTTCTTTCGCGCTAAAGATTTTACTACCGCGTTGGAATTAATCAACAATATTGGGAAAGTAACGTTTGATTGGGAACAATGGAAAATTGTCGGGCAAGGGTATAAAAATGTATTTCTGCTTATGGCAATAGGATTCGCATGGCATTATCTTCCTGAAAAGTTGGTGGAAAAAATGCAGGGTATTTTCAAAGCCTTACCGATTATTTTGAAAGCGATACTTTTAGGATTGGTGTATTGGTTGGTTTATGCTACCGCTTCTGCAGGTCCTCAGCCTTTTATTTATTTCCAATTCTAATTTTTAAGAAAATTATAAGATTTTAAAAAATTTTGTGATTCAAATTTATTTTTATATTTGAATCGATGAAAGTTTTAACAACCATACTAACCTTTTATTTTGTGCTTCTTTCAGGAGTCTCTACACTGCGTGTGGTAAAGTCGCATTTTTCCGACTGTTGCGAAGCTTTGGCGGATAATGGTTGTTGTCAAACTGGTGGTGTGCCTGAAGGCTGTCAGAAAGAGAAATGTGTTTTGAATCTGAATTTTTCGGCCGGACAGTTTATCGTTCAACAGATTCAGAATCTATCTATACCTGATGTTTTTGATGATAATAAACAGAATAAGTTAATTTACGAAAAAACGTTTATACCTAATTATTACAATACGTTTTGGCATCCGCCGGAAACAAACGCCTAATAACTAAACATCAATCAAGAAACAAATTGAAAAACAAACAATTAAATAATTTTAAAACAAAAACATTATGAAAAATATCGTAGCAATTTTAGCAGTAGCATTATTTACAGTATCAATGAACGTAACTGCTCAGGAGAAAAAACAAGCTGGCCCAGCTAAGAAAGAGGCAACCACTAAAAAAGCAGCTTGTTCTGCAGAAGAGAAAAAAGCATGTGCATCAGGTGAGAAAAAATCTTGCTGTGCTGCTAAAAAAGCATAATTTTTTAAGATTATCAGTTAGACGTCCCGAGAAATCGGGGCGTTTTTTTTTGAATGGTTTTGTTTTAAAAAAAAGCAGTATATTTATGCAAGTAATTAAAAGTCAACATCATGAGAAAAATAATGAACCTTTCAATAGCAGTTGTTTTGCTTGCGGTTAGTTTTGGTTGTTCCGACAGTAACGACAGTAGTAGTTCATCGTCAAACAACAGTCAGACCATCAATGAGATAAAAAGTGCCGTTACGTCGGGAACCTGGAGAATAACCTATTTTTTCGATTCAGATACTAATGAAACGTCCCATTTTGCAGGATACAATTTTACCTTTGGATCGAGTGGTGCTTTAACAGCGACCAATGGAAGCAATACCTATACCGGGACATGGTCAGTTACGGAGAGCAGCAGTAGCGATGACAGTCCGGAAGACGTTCACTTTAATGTTGGTTTTGATTCTCCGCCTGACTTCGAGGATTTGACAGACGATTGGGAAGTGATGGGAAATACTTCCACAAAAATACAGTTAACCGATGTTAGCGGTGGTGGAGGAGGAACTGATTATCTCACTTTTGAAAAGAATTAATACACAGAACCAGTCAGCAGACTGGTTTTTTAGTGTAAGGAAGTTAAAACTTTGCGCCTCTGTCACTTTGCACCTTTGCGACTTTATATTATCTTTGCACCTCATTAAACAAAAACTATCATGTTTGATAATTTAAGCGATAAACTCGATAAAGCCTTTCATATATTAAAGGGGCACGGAAAAATCACCGAAGTAAACGTTGCGGATACTTTAAAAGAGGTTCGTCGTGCTTTACTTGATGCCGATGTTAACTTTAAGATTGCCAAAGATTTTACCACTCGCGTAAAAGAGAAAGCTATCGGTCAGGATGTATTAACAACATTACAGCCGGGTCAGTTGATGGTGAAACTTGTAAAAGACGAGTTGACGGAATTGATGGGAGGTGATGTGTCAGGAATTACCTTGACGGGAAGCCCTACCGTGATTTTAATGTCTGGTTTACAGGGTTCGGGTAAAACCACTTTCTCCGGTAAGCTGGCTAATTTCCTAAAAACCAAAAAAGGAAAGAAACCGCTTTTGGTAGCCTGTGATATTTACCGTCCGGCGGCGATTAATCAGTTGCACGTAGTTGGTGAGCAGATTGGTGTTGAAGTATATTCAGAGCCTGAAAATAAAAACGCGGTTTCCATTGCTGAAAATGCAATCAAACATGCTAAATCTAACGGTTTCAATGTTGTAATTGTCGATACGGCCGGTCGTTTGGCGGTAGATGAAGAGATGATGACCGAGATCGCAAACGTTCACAAAGCAATCCAGCCTCAGGAAACATTATTCGTAGTGGATTCCATGACAGGACAGGATGCCGTGAATACTGCTAAAGCGTTTAATGATCGATTGAATTTCGACGGAGTGGTATTGACCAAATTAGATGGTGATACCCGTGGTGGAGCAGCGATTTCCATCAAATCCGTAGTGAATAAACCGATTAAATTTATCGGTACGGGTGAAAAAATGGAAGCGATTGACGTTTTCTACCCATCTCGTATGGCAGACCGTATTCTTGGAATGGGAGACGTTGTTTCCTTAGTAGAAAGAGCACAGGAGCAATACGATGAAGAAGAGGCTCGTAAATTACAGAAGAAAATTGCCAAAAACGAATTCGGTTTCGATGATTTCTTAACGCAAATCCAACAGGTGAAAAAAATGGGTAACATGAAAGACTTAGTCGGCATGATCCCTGGAGCCGGAAAAGCGTTAAAAGATGTTGAAATTGAAGATGATGCTTTCAAACATATTGAGGCAATTATTCATTCGATGACACCGGCAGAAAGAACTAAACCTGCACTTTTAGATGCGAAACGCAAACTGAGAATCGCAAAAGGTTCGGGTACTGATATTCAACAGGTAAATCAGTTGCTGAAACAGTTCGACCAAATGAGCAAAATGATGAAGATGATGCAGGGAGCAGGAGGTAAAAACCTAATGCGAATGATGGGCGGAATGAAAGGAATGAGATAGAGGAATAATAAAGACGTGAGCAATCGCGTCTTCTTTTTTTAATAAAATACAACAATATAAAATGCAACTATTAGACGGAAAAAAGACTGCAGAAGATATTAAGGTGGAAATTGCTGCCGAAGTTCAGAAGATGAAAGCTAAAGGGGAAAAAGTGCCTCATTTGGCGGCAATCATCGTAGGTAATGACGGTGCAAGTTTGACCTATGTTGGAAGCAAAGTAAAAGCGTGCGAGCGTGTGGGCTTTGAATCGACATTGGTTAAAATGCCAAGCACTACTTCGGAAACTGAATTGCTTAGAAAAATCAAAGAATTGAACGAGGATGATAATATCGACGGATTTATTGTTCAGTTGCCGTTACCGGATCAGATTGATGAACAGAAAGTGCTTATGGCAATCGACCCGAGTAAAGATGTAGACGGTTTCCACCCTGAAAACTTCGGAAAAATGGCGTTGGATATGAGTACGTTCATTCCTGCGACTCCATTCGGAATTTTGGAATTATTGGAGCGTTATAATGTGGATACTGCTGGAAAACATACTGTTGTTATCGGAAGAAGTCATATTGTGGGCCGTCCGATGAGTATCTTAATGGGGCGCAAAGGATTTCCTGGGAACTCAACGGTTACCTTAACGCACAGTCATACAAAAAACATTACTCAGATTACCAGTCAGGCAGATATTATCATTACTGCTTTAGGGGTGCCAAATTACCTGAAAGCCGAAATGGTTAAAGACGATGTAGTGGTAATTGACGTAGGAATTACGCGTGTAGCGGATGAAAACAATCCTAAAGGATATGTAATCACCGGTGATGTTGATTTTGAAAATGTATCTAAGAAAGCATCTTTCATTACGCCTGTTCCGGGCGGAGTTGGGCCTATGACCATCGCCATGCTGATGAAGAACACTTTATTGGCCAGAGAACAAAAAATGGCGAAATAAATGCAGATTTTCGTTGCTGATAAAAGCCAATTGACCGTCATTCGCGATTTAGCATATAAAATCTGGCCGGATGCTTACGGGGAAATTCTCTCGGAAGCCCAGTTGGACTATATGCTCGAGAATTTCTATGCCATACCGGCTTTGGAAAAGCAAATGGAAATGGGGCATGTGTTTTTATTGGCCGAAGAAAATGATGTTTTTTACGGGTTTGCCTCATACGAAGTAAATTGCAAATCCACAGGGAAAACCAAACTGCATAAAATTTATGTTCTTACTGAAACACAGGGAAAAGGAGTTGGGAAACTGCTTTTATCAGCAGTGGAAAAGGCAGCCATTAAAGCTAGCAACTCACATGTTTTTCTTAATGTAAACAGATATAACAATGCTCAGGAATTTTACAAACGCCTGGGTTTTGAAATTATTCATCAGGAAGATATCGAAATTGGTCAGGGGTATCTCATGGAAGATTTCGTTATGGAAAAACCTTTATAGAAAAATAAAAAACCCAAGATTTAAATCTTGGGTTTTTTATTTTAAGTGAGTCGAGATTATTCGCCCGGGAAAATGAAAACATTGATTCCCGTTTACTTTCGGTTAGGTCTGCGATTGTTATTTCTCGGTGGGAGCGTTTTTTTGAATTCACGTTGAACGGGTCTTTTCGTTTCCACTTTTGGCAGACTCGCTTCTTCCGTTTTGCTGGAAGGTTCAATAAGTTGGTTTAGTTCCTGGATTTCAGCATCTGTTAAATCTCGGTAGCGTCCGATAGCGACATCTAATGAAATATTGATGATTCGGATACGTTTTAAGGCAGTTACTTCATAGCCCAAATATTCACACATGCGGCGAATTTGTCGGTTTAAACCTTGTGTGAGTATGATTCGGAAAACAAACTTGCTGATTTGCTCAACTTTACATTTTTTGGTAATGGTGTCTAAAATCGGTACGCCATTACCCATGCGTTGAATAAAACGTTCAGTGATAGGTTTGTTTACAGTTACGACATATTCTTTTTCGTGGTTGTTACGCGCACGAAGAATTTTGTTTACAATATCCCCGTCATCAGTCATGAAAATCAAGCCCTCACTGGCTTTATCCAGTCGTCCTATAGGAAAGATGCGTTTAGGATAATTGATATAGTCAACGATATTGTTCTTAACACTCTGATTTGTGGTGCATTCGATTCCGACTGGTTTGTTGAATGCTAAATATATCGGTTTGGAGGTTTTTTCACGAATCAGCCTTCCATCCACGCGGATTTCGTCTTCCTGCGACACTTTTGTGCCCATTTCAGGAACTACTCCATTGATGGTTATGCGGCCTTCTTCCAAGAGTTTATCGGCTTCTCTTCTTGAGCAATAGCCTGTTTCCGAAAGGAATTTGTTGATGCGTGTTTTGTTTTCTTCCATAGTGCAAAAATAGTACTTATTTAAATAATAGCATTCTTTGCCAAGCTGCAGATTAACTTTTTAATATCTTTGAATCTTAAAACGTTAGCAAATTGAAAAAAACTGTACTATTATTCCTTTTTTTAAACTTGTCCCTTTTTGCCCAAAACCAAAAAGGTGAATTTCGTTTAGCGCCTAATTCAGATCGGCATGAACTCTATGTGTCTTTATCTGAAGAGTTTATTTTTAAAGATGAAAATTATACAGAAGTTCTATTGCGGGTTGATAAAATTAAGTCTCTCATGGCGGAATTCAGCATCGGATTCCAAAAAGGGATTTCGATTCCGAATGAAAAAATTGAAAAGCTTTTTTTGGCAGCCAAACAAAATGGGCATGACGGGAAATCCGTTTTGAAATTACGGAATATACTTAAAGTTGTTGTCGATAATCCTTCTAATGAACGTTTATTGGTTTTGGCAAAACGTCTGGAAGAACTTGATGAGGTTAACTATTGCAGTTTAATGTCTTTACAGCCGATTTTACCTCCTGGTGATATTGCTCCGGCTACACCGAATTACGAATCTAATCAAACGTATTTGGATGCCAATCCTGGTGTGAATCTGCGCTATGCCTGGGGATTAGGGCTGGCCGGAAGTGGAATCCGAATTCGGGATGTCGAATACGGATTCAATAAAAATCACGAAGAATTGGTAGATCGTAATGTTTTTATTGCTGCTGGTATGACGGTTTCCACAAGTGCCGAAACGTCCTATACGGAACATGGAACATCGGTTTGCGGAATAATGTATGCTGATAAAGGTGCTTATGGGGTTTCGGGAATGGCTCATGGCGCAACTGAAATGATATTGTTTCCGGAGTGGCAGCAAATTGGATATAATAGAGTAAATGCAGTTACTCAGGCTATTGCTAATTCAGTTGCTGGTGATGTCGTAGTTTATGAGATGCAGACATATGGGCAAGGCAATAATTATGTTCCTGCAGAGTTTGACAGTGTGATTTGGAATTTGACCAAAGCGGCAACCGATGCCGGAATCATTATTGTGGCGGCGGCGGCTAACGGGAATCAGGACCTGGATTCGGCGTATTACACATCTTATATGGGTAGAGGAAATTCGGGAGCAATTATTGTAGGTGGTGGATTGCCAGATGTTTCGCATAACAGGATTACATACAGTACATATGGTTCCCGCGTAGATGTTCAGGGTTGGGCTGCTAATGTTCGTGCTTCCGGTTATGGTGATCTGATCATGATTGGAGGTGATTTTAATCAAGCGTACACTAATTTTTCGGGAACCAGTTCTGCTACTCCAATTGTGGCGTCCTGTGTGGTTGTGCTGCAGTCATATTATCACAGTCTAACCGGAAATTATATGACTCCGTTGGCGATGCGTCAATTATTGCAGTTGACTGGAATTCCGCAAGGAACTGGTGTAGCTGGTAATATTGGGCCTTTGCCTAACATGCAAGCTGCCATTTTACGAATCAATCAGACTCTGAATGTTTCTGAAAATGAAACCTTGGCTTTTACAGTGTTCCCGAATCCAGTGGCTAATCATTTGGAATTAGTTGTGCCACAATCTGTTGGAGATACTGCTAAATTGGAAATTTACACTGCTTTAGGGCAGAAAGTTGTGGAGCAACCACTGCAGTCAGGTTATAATGGATATGATGTAGCAAAACTGTCTCAGGGATTGTATTTTGTGAAAATAACCGACGGAAAAAGGTCACACACTAAAAAAATCATAAAGCGATAATTTTATTCTTCAAATAGGAAGATGTTGATTAGCTGATATAGTTTTTCATCATGTAAACTGTGTCCTAATCCTTTGGTTTCAATGAATTTTGCCGATTTCCATGCGTTGGCAATTTCTTTGCCTTCGTTGAATGAAACAACATCATCGTCAACATCATGCGCTATTAAACCTTTAAGGTTAAAAGTGGATGCGAATTTTTTTCCTGAAAATTCAGATGGATGTAGGTTGAAGCGTTCTGTGAACTTTTCGGTCAGTAATTGAAAAGTTTTGTTATTAAGGCTGATTGTTTTTTTGTAGTTGCTCAGAAGAATTTCAAACTCGCTCGGAGCTCCTAAAATCACCATTTTTTGCAAAATCGGATTGTTGTACTTGAAATGATAGTATAAACACGTAGCGCCTCCCATGGAATGTCCGATTATGTACTGTGGCTGAAATCGTTCAACCAAAGCATTGACATGTTTTGCATATTGTGGAATGTTGAACTCAATACCGCTGGAGAGTCCTTGTCCTGGACCGTCTAATGCGATAATAGTGCTTTTCGATTTTCTTAAATATTTGATGAATTGCTCCCATCGGGATGCGTTGCTTTCCCATCCGTGAACAAGTAATATTTTTTTTTCATTGCCTCTCCAAGTATAGGTTTGAATGCTGTGATCTTCGTGTAGGAGGACTTCGTGTTCTGCTTCTTTCAGGATATCCGGAATGGCATTGGGGAGCAGCTTTCCTTCACGTGGCACCGTAAAGTATTTGTAGGCCAAAAGCGCTGCTTTTTCGGGAAAAACATAGCTCATCAGGTTAATGTATAGCCCGATGGATTTTGTTAGGATAAAATAAGATATTTTGTCGATTTGTTCCATAAAAAAAAGCCTCCGTTTGGAGACTTTAAGTTACTTATAATTTCGCAAATAATTGCTGAATTTTTTCTTTTTCTTCATCGGCTAAAGCGCTGTCAACCAAAATTCTTCCACTGTGCTCATCGGTGATGATTTTCTTTCTGGAAGCAATCTCCATTTGTGTTTGAGGCGGAATAGTGAAGAATGACCCTGCAGAAGCACCACGCTCGATTGAAACAACAGCCAATCCGTTTCTCACGCTGGTTCTGATTCTGTCGTAAGCGTTTAATAAACGCTCTTCGATTTGATCGCGGAATTCTACTGATTTACCAGATAAGAAGTTTTCTTCTTTTTCTGTTTCAGCCATGATGTCGCTCAATTCGGATTTTTTGTGTTTTAAGTGTGTTTGTTTAGCGTCTAATCTTTCTTTAGTTTCAGCTAAAACTGTTTTTTTGTGCTCGATAGAAGCTTTCATCTCGCGAATGTGCTTCTCAGCCAATTGGATTTCCAACTCCTGGAACTCAACTTCTTTTGTTAAAGCGTTGAATTCTCTGTTGTTGCGAACTTCTTTTTGCTGCTGTGCGTATTTTTTAATCGATTCTTTGTGGCTTTCGATAGCGTTTTTCTTTTCTTTGATTTGCTCTTCGATAGTCTCTAAATCGTTTTTTAATTTTTCTAAACGAGTGCTTAATCCAGCAACTTCATCTTCTAAATCTTCCACTTCAAGAGGTAGTTCTCCTCTAACATTTCTGATCTCATCGATTCTTGAATCGACTAGCTGTAAATCATAAAGAGCTCTTAATTTTTCTTCTACACTTAGTTCTTTGATGTTTGCCATATTTTAAAAGTACTTAACTGGATTTGTATTTTCTTGCGATAAAATGATTGCAAAATTACTAATTTTTTTGGTAAGATAATCAACTATATAGTTTTTTGTAAATCTTTCACTTTCAAAATGTCCGATATCTGCTAATAAGAGCTTGTTTTCGGCTTCATAAAACTGATGGTATTTCAAATCGGCAGTAAGGAAAGCATCCGCTCCGGAAGCTATGGCGTTCTTTATGGCAAAACTTCCTGACCCGCCTAAAACAGCTACTTTTTTTATCGGTTTGTTTAAAAACTGACTGTGTCGGATGCCGCCGCAATCCATTTTTTCTTTTACAAATTGAAGGAAATCATGTTCCGGCATTTCGGTCGTTAATTCGCCAATCATTCCCAGGCCAATATTCTGATGTTGGTTCTCTAAATTGTAAATTTCATATGCTACTTCTTCATAAGCATGGTTTCTAAAGAGCGCTTTCAGGATTTTTCCCTGTAAATGTTTCTCGAAAGTCACTTCGATTTTGATTTCGTCATTTTCCACGAATTCAAAGCGTTCACCAACCTGCGGATTACTGTCTTCGTTACCCATATAAGTCCCGATGCCTTTAGAATTAAAGCTGCAGTCTTCATAATTGCCGATTTTTCCCGCTCCTGCATCAAATAACGCATTGCGCAGTTCTTCCACATTTTCTGGAATAGTGTAGGTGACCAGTTTCTGAATGAAATTTTGCTTAGGAACAAGTATTTTAGTGTTGGTCAGTCCTAAAGCATTGCAGAAAATTTTGTTGACTCCCTGTTTGTGATTGTCCAAAGCCGTGTGGATGGCATAAATGGCAATATCGTTTTTAATGGCTTTGATTACAGTGCGCTCCACATAGTTTTTTCCGGTGATTTTCTTCAATCCCGAAAATAAAATCGGATGGAAACAAACAACCAGATTGCATTTTTTGGCAATGGCTTCGTCGATGACTGATTCTAAGGTATCATGGCAGACCAGAACACCGGTGGCTTCGGTATTGGAGTCTCCGACTAATAGTCCGACGTTGTCAAAATCTTCAGCATAGGCCAGTGGCGCCATTTCTTCTAAACGGGAAAGGATTTCTGCTATCTTCATGTGGGATAATTTTCTGAATAACAAAGTAACGAATAAACCTATTACTTTTTTCAAAAAGATAAAAAATAGCTACATTCGTATTATGAATTTTCTTCGTAAATTACTCTTTCCGTTCTCCGTTTTGTACGGGTTGGTCACTTCCATACGCAATTTTTTGTTTGATAAGGGGATTTTGAAATCCGTGTCTTTTGATCTTCCGGTTATTGCTGTTGGGAATTTAAGTGTGGGAGGAACGGGTAAAACGCCTCAGATTGAATATCTGATCCGATTATTGTCGCAAAACTATAAAATAGCAACGCTCAGCCGCGGGTATAAACGAAAATCGGAAGGTTTTGTTTTGGCAGATGCTGTTTCCAACGCAGATATTCTAGGCGATGAGCCGTACCAGTTCTGGCAAAAATTCCCGGAAATTCAGGTAGCGGTAGATGCAAACAGGGTAAATGGGATTACGCAGCTTCTTTCGAAGAAGGATGCGCCTGAAGTTGTTTTGTTGGATGATGCATTTCAGCACCGAAAGGTAAAGGCAGGGTTTTACATTTTGCTTACGGCTTACAGTGATTTGTATTGTGATGATTTGATATTGCCGGCAGGAAATTTAAGAGAGAGCAGGAGCGGAGCGGAGCGTGCTGATGTGATAGTGGTTACTAAATGCCCGCCGCAGTTAAATAAAGAACAACAGAATGACATTAAATCGCGATTGAAGGCTACTAAGGATCAGCAGGTCTTCTTTACATTTATCGACTACGACAGTCGTGTGTTTTCTGAAGAAGGGGAATTTTCGTTAGAAGAAATCATATCGAAAGATAAATTGATATTGGCAGGAATCGCTAAGCCGGAGCCTTTTTTTAATTATTTGCAGGCTGAAAAGAATGAAACCTTGGTCTTTCCGGATCATCACGATTTTACACTGCAGGATATAGAAATCATAAAAGCAAAAGCAAAAGGCAGTATTATCATTACAACCGAAAAGGATTTTGTTCGTTTAAAAGGGAAATTGCCAAAAGAACAATTATACTATTTGCCAATAAAGAGTTCGTTTATAACCGCTCAGGAAGATTTTGATAAAACAATTAAGCAATATGTGGGAACAAGTGCAGGAAACCGTTAATTATATAAAAGAGGCCACTGGTTTTACTCCGGAATACGGTGTGATTTTGGGTTCTGGTTTGGGTGGATTTACAGATGATATCCAAATAGAACATACATTACCTTATAGTAGGATTCCAAATTTTCCGGTTTCTACTGTTGAAGGTCACAAGGGCGCTTTGGTTTTTGGGACTGTCGGAGGAAAAAAAGTAGTTGCCATGCAGGGCCGTTTTCATTTTTATGAAGGATATGATATGAAGCAGGTTACTTTTCCGGTCCGAGTAATGAAATATTTGGGGGTTGATAAACTTATCGTTTCTAATGCTTCCGGAGGGGTAAATCCAAATTATAAAGTGGGTTCTGTCGTATTGATAAAAGACCATGTGAATATGATGCCGGAACATCCGCTTCGAGGAAAAAACGACGAACGTTTTGGGCCTCGTTTTGTAAATATGAGTGAGCCGTACAGTCGAAAAATGATTGATAAAGCCAGAGAAATTGCCGTTTCATTGGGTATTGAGGTTCAGGAAGGGGTTTATCTTGGGTTGCAGGGGCCTACATTCGAAACGTTGGCGGAATACAAGATGGTTAAAGTATTAGGTTGTGATTGCGTCGGGATGTCAACAGTTCCTGAGGTTATTGTGGCTAGGCATATGGAGCTGGAAACCTTTGGTATTTCTGTGGTTACAGATATGGGAGACGAAGCAAATATCGAGACGGTTTCTCATGCTGAAGTTTTGGAAGCAGCAAAAGAAGCCGAACCTAAAGTCAGAAGCCTAATCAAAAATTTAATTATACAGTATTGATTCTTTGGCAGATGGTGACTGCTATGACTTCATAGAATTTGTCCGGATCAAACGGTTTTGTAATTACATCAGTCATTCCGTAAGAAAGCAGCATTTCCTTGTTTTCATCCAAAGAAATTGCTGTAAGTGCAATGATGGGGGTTTCCTGATTAAATTTTCGAATATGTTCTGTAGCGATGGTTCCGTTGATTCCTGGAAGATGGACGTCCATTAAAACCAAATCATAAGCATTGTCACGCATATGTTCTACAGCGTCTTCGCCATTTTCAATTATATGGCAATGCATTTTCTTTCTTTCCAGCATTTTCTGCGTAATCATCTGATTGATTTTGTTGTCTTCAACCAAAAGGATTTTTTTGCCTACCAGTAAACTTTCATCATAGACAGGCTCTGTTCTTTTCTCGATTACATTATTGCTGATGTTGAAAGAAACATCAAAATGGAAGCGCGACCCTTTACCTTCTTCACTTTCCAGTTTGATTTTGCCTCCCAGTAAAGCGACAAGTCTTTTGACAATGGCAAGTCCCAGACCGGTACCGCCATATTTTCGGTTTATTTCTACGGAGCCTTGGGTGAAACTGTCAAAAATTGTGTTCAGTCGGTCTTTAGGTATTCCTATTCCGGTATCGCGTACTTCAAAATGTATCTTGACAGAATTTGTTTTTTCTTTTTTGATTGTTGCTGAAACCCAGACATTTCCGTTTGTTGTGAACTTAATGGCGTTGTTGATAAGATTGATGAAAATCTGAGACAATTTTGTTGGGTCCCCAATTAAAGTGGAAGGAATCTTTTCATCAATTTCAAGATGGTAAACTGTTTTGTTTTTGTTCGCTATTTCTGAGAATGAACCTACGATATTTTCAAGTAAATCCCTTAAGTCGAAGTCGATGTTTTCTACTTCCACGGCATCGGATTCAACACGGTTGATTTCAAGGATGTCGTTTATGAATGTCAGTAGATAATTTCCCGAAAACTTCAATGAATTAAGGTAATTCATCTGGGTGGGTTTCGGGTTGTCTTCAATCAGGATATGCGTGATTCCATTAATGGCGTTCAACGGGGTTCGTAATTCATGGCTTACCGTTGAAAGGAATTCTGCACGTGCTTTTGATGCTCTTTCCGCTTTTTCCTTTTCAATTTCAAGCTCCTGGTTTTTGTCTTTCAGGAGTTGATTTGTTTTTGTTCGGATTATATTGTTTTTGTACAGCGAAAGACTTAAAAGGGATAGAATGGATATTAAGGCGATACTCAGGATGCTGATTAGTTTGGAGAATTTAATTGATTTTTCCTGTGCTTTGTTTTCTCTGTTTGTCTTGTCAATGGATTTTAATTGTTCCATTGCAATATACCTTTCATAAGCTGGTACGTCAGTCGTTTTTGTTCTGATGTTGAAAATAGAATCGCGAAGAACATTGAGCTTTTTTAAGTAGTTGTGGGCTTTGACTATGTTATCAGTTGATTCGTATAGAGTGCTCAAACGTTTGAGTATCCGTAATTTTTGATTGGTATTGGCGCCTTCTTTTGAAATTTCATAGGCTTTTTCCAGATTGATGATAGCCGATTGCGGATTAGGTTTAGCGTCAATTTCGGCTAATTCAAAATAAGCTTCCACTTTTGCGTCGGGAACGGTTTCAAGCGAACCTTTGGCTATGATGGCATTGAATTTTTTTATAGCTTCTTTGGTGTTGCTCTTGCGTTTTTCTATAATCCCCTTTTGAAGTTCAATTAAATCGGTTGCTTCCGGAACATTTACCGTTTTATATTCGGCCAAAGCCTTGTTGAAATAATTATCGGCAAGATTTAGATTATTTTTTCTAAGATAACTTGTTCCAAGGGAATAGTAGCAAAAAGCGCTGTTTGACGAAGCTTCTAAGTCATTGTAAATAGTTATGCTGCGGATGTAATTTTCAATGGCTTCATCCTGTCTGTCCAATTCATTGTAAATACTTCCGATGGAAAGATGACTGTCTGCCAGTTCCCGCTGAAGCTTGTTTTTAATGGCATACCGTCTTGCTTTTCGTGCATAGAGAAGTGCTTTGTCGTAATCAAAGCTGCTCTTGTGGAAATTTGAAACTTCTAGGTAATAGGGTACACTGTCAACATTAATAGTTGCATTTTTCTCTTGTGAAAAACAATTAAGTTTTGCTATTAATAAAAAGAGTAAAATGTATAAATGCCTCATGTTATATTATGCTCGAAATTCGCATAAATATAGGAAATTATTTCTTAGAAAGAAAACTTATGAGGTCAATTATTCGTGAAGAATAGCCAATTTCATTGTCATACCATCCGACAACTTTAACCATTTTGTCAATTACAGATGTCAGTTGGGCATCAAAAAGACAGGAGTTAGTATTGCCTAAAATGTCAACAGAAACAATGGGGTCTTCCGTGTAATCAAGGATGTTTTTAAGTTCGTTTTCAGATGCTTTTTTAAAAGCGTTGTTGATTTCCTCAATCGAAACTTCTCTTTTTACGTTGAAAGTTATGTCGGTCAAAGAACCGTCCGGAACCGGGACCCTGATACCGCAGCCTCCCATTTTTCCTTCTAAATGAGGAAAGATTTTTGTGATAGCTTTTGCAGCCCCAGTGGTTGTGGGAACAATGGATTGCGAGGCGCCTCGGGCTCTTCTTAAATCTTTATGCGGCTGGTCATGTAAACTTTGATCTGTTGTAAACGAATGGACAGTGGTAATATAAGCCTGTTCAATGCCGCATAACTCCTCAATGACTTTAATCATCGGAGCCGCATTATTAGTTGTACAGCTTGCATTGGATACAATCTGTTCTGTTCCGTCCAGGATGTGTTCATTTACGCCTAAAACGACCGTTTTTATCAATTCTGTTTCCGAAGGGGCCGAGAGGATAACTCTTTTTGCTCCTGCCGTAATATGCTGACTGATGTCCTCAAAGGTTTTATGTTTTCCCGTGGATTCAATTACAAAATCGATATTGGAACTGCTCCAGTCAAGATCTGAAATTTTCTTTTCATTGAAGAATAAAAAGGGCTTTCCGTCAACAATGATCGTGTCATCGGTTGAGGTAACGGTATAAGGCAATACTCCGTGAATGCTGTCGTATTTCACCAGATGAGCCATGGTTTTTATATCGGCAATGTCGTTAATAGCAATTACTTCAATCGTGGGATGATTGAGTAATAATCGGAACAGATTACGGCCAATACGACCAAATCCGTTTATTGCTATTCGTGTTTTAGACATTCGGAATTATAAAATATGTTTTTGAGCGTGGTAAGAGGAACGTACTAACGCGCCACTTTCAACATGACGGAAGCCTAACTCTTTTCCGATCTGCTCATATTTTGCAAATTGTTCCGGCGTGATGAATTCCTTAACCGGTAAGTGTTTTTTGCTTGGCTGTAAATACTGTCCGATAGTTACGATATCCACGTTGGCTTCGCGCAAATCTTTCATTGTTTGGATTACTTCTTCTTCGGTTTCGCCAAGGCCAAGCATGATCCCTGACTTGGTTCTGCGGATACCTTGATCTTTTAAATATTTTAAAACAGCTAAACTTCTGTCGTATTTTGCCTGGATGCGCACCTCGCGGGTTAATCGACGAACGGTTTCCATGTTGTGGGAAACAACTTCCGGGCTAACTTCAACGATTCGGTCAATGTTTCTTTCCACTCCCTGAAAATCTGGAATCAGTGTTTCTAGAGTTGTTTCCGGATTCATTCTTCGGATAGCCTTTACGGTTTCCGCCCAAATGATGGAACCCATATCCTTGATATCGTCACGGTCAACACTTGTTATTACCGCGTGTTTTATGTTCATGATTTTGATGGAACGGGCAACTTTTTCCGGTTCATCCCAATCCACTGTTTCCGGTCTTCCTGTTTTTACACCGCAAAATCCACATGAACGCGTACAAACATTTCCAAGAATCATGAAAGTAGCGGTTCCGTCCCCCCAGCATTCGCCCATGTTAGGACAACTTCCTGAAGTACAGATAGTGTTTAGGCTGTATTTGTCAACCAATCCTCTTAATTCAGTGTATTTTTTGCCGGTAGGAAGCTTTACGCGCAACCATTTTGGTTTTCCTGTGGGAACTATATTGGATTCTAAAACCGTGTTCATCTTCTCAAAATATTTGTGCAAAGATAAGCATTGTTGTTAATCTGACGATTCGTTTAACGCATTTTTAATAGGATAGGTTGGATAGTTTTCCGGTGTTTTTTCTGTCCGGATAAAAAATACTATTTTAGCGGTTAATCATTTTAAAAGCCAAAATCCGATGAAAGTAACCAAATTGTTCGCAGACTTTTTTGAAAGTGAAAAAGCCTCCGGAATTATTTTGATTATATGCACAATTGTCTCTCTGGTTCTGGCGAATTCTATAGTTAGGGAAAATTATGAGCAAATATGGCATTACCAACTGGGGCATCATTCGGTGGAACATTGGATAAATGACGGACTGATGACCATCTTCTTTTTATTGATCGGATTGGAGTTGGAACGAGAGGTCTATATTGGTGAACTGTCTAGGATTAAGAATGCGCTTTTGCCTATAATTGCTGCCATAGGAGGGATGTTGATTCCGGCGGGAATTTATATGGTTTTTAATTTCGGTACTCCTACTCAGCCGGGTGCTGGGATTCCGATGGCAACCGATATTGCTTTTGCTTTGGGTACTTTGTCGTTACTGGGAAATCGGGTGCCGACATCTTTAAAAGTTTTTTTAACCGCCTTGGCTGTTATTGATGATCTTGGGGCGATTTTAGTAATTGCTTTTTTTTATACCGATAATCTTTCACTGTTCAATTTAGGCATTGCTTCAGGGATTATGGGAGTGTTATTCATTTTTAATCGGATGAAAGTGCACAATTGGATTCCTTACATAATTGGCGGAATAGGAATGTGGTATTTTATGCTGAATTCCGGAATTCATGCTACTATTTCAGGGGTTTTGCTGGCGTTTGTGATTCCGTTTGGGGATGGAAGCGAGAAAACGATTTCCTCAAAGGTGCAGCATTTTCTTCATAAGCCGGTGGCCTTTTTTGTTTTGCCGGTTTTTGCTTTGGCTAATACGGCTATTTTTATTGAAAGTGGCTGGGTTGAAGGATTGATTCATGAGAACAGCATTGGTATTTTTCTGGGATTAGTAACAGGTAAGCCTCTCGGAATTTTGATATTTTGTTTTCTTGCTGTCGCTTTGGGTTGGTGTAGTTTGCCTCCCGGGGTAAAATGGAAGCATGTTTTAGCTGTCGGTTTTATGGCGGGTATCGGCTTCACTATGTCTATTTTTATCACTCTTTTGGCATTTAAATCATATCCTGAAGCTGTTACGGTTTCTAAAATAGCGATTATGATTTCGTCTCTTGTTGCGGGGATTATCGGATATGCTTTTCTTAACAGTACCCTTAAAGGGAATGAGGTTCATGAAGAAGAATTATAAAAAAAAGCAAAACCGGAGTTTTGCTTTTTTATTGGATATTAACGGTGATGGGCAGGGTGTAAGCGGTTCTTACGGGCTTTCCGTTTTTATAACCCGGAGTCCATTTTGTATTCATGCTTTTTAAAACCCTTTCCGCTTCTTTGCCAAGGTTGTACCCCGGATCTTTCGTTACTTTAATATTTGAAAGTGTTCCGTCTTTTTCAATGACAAAATAAACGATCACTCGCAACGATTTAACGTTTTCGTCTACCTCGGGTGTTTTGAATTTTTTTCCGACAGTATTTAGGAAAGCAGCTACGCCGCCCGGATACTGAGGCATCACTTCTAATGTTCCGGGTATTTCAACAGTGGAATTATTTCCGTCTCCATTTTCAGAACCTTTGGAATCAGTTACCGCTGTTACGGCTGCAGTGTTACTGTTACTTTCATTGCCATCCTGATTTATCGTTCCGATTTTTCCTGTTTCTAATTCTTCGTTTCGTGTTGCCTCTTCCGTCACATTCTCCTTTTTCGCCGTAACTATGTTGACATATTTGATAACTTTTTCGTTTGTTAAAGGTTTTGAATCAGCAGGACCAATATCTTTTTTTTCAGGTTCTTCCTTTATAAATGTATCTGCATCTACCAGTATGATATCGTCATCGGGAGTGAAGGGAGTGACATCTGCAGTAACTTTTTTAGGTTCCAGATAGTTAATTAACATCGGGATTGCTGCCACGCCACCTAATAAAAGGATTGCAGAGAAAAAGGCTTTTACTGTTGTTTTTGGATTTTCAGATCTTAACTGATAAGCGCCATAGGCTTTGTTTCTACCTTCGAAAACCATGTTAAGCCAACCGGTTTCGTAAATGTTGATTTTGGACATGATAAATAGTTTTAAGGTTAAATAAATAGTTTTATTAAATAACGAAAAACTATGCTATCATAGTATTTAAAATGTTAAAAAAACATAAGAAAAATCATTTGTTAACATTTGAGATAAGAATAAGGTGTGTGAAGGTGGTAATTTAGTAAAAGAAAAACAGTTTATTTGTGTTTTTGCTGAATGATTTCCGCTAGGAGTTTCTTGGCGCGTAAAAGCTTGATTTTTACATTATTTAAAGGTTCGCCGAGCTCATCGGCAATTTCCTGATAACTCATTTCTTGAAAATAACGTAATTGTATTACTTCCTGATAGGCTGGTTTCAATTCTTTTATGAACAAAAGCAGTCGGGCAAGGTTTTGTTCTTTGATTATTTCGTCTTCAACACTTGGAGTGGTGTCGGCTATATCGTAAGCCTGTCGGTCTTCTTCATCATTGAAGTCTACAAATAATGACGATTTCTTCTTTCGAAGCATGTCGATATGTACATTTTTGGCGATAGCAATTAACCAGGTGTTGAACCCGAATTCAGGATTGTAGGTTGCGATTTTATCGAATGCTTTTGCAAAAGTTTCAATGACGATGTCTTCGGTGTCGGTTTCGTTTTCTGTGCGTTTAAGCATGAACCCGTAAACTTCATTCCAAAAAAAATCCAATAAAAAAGTAAAGGCTATCTGGTCGCCCTTTTTAGCCTTTTCAATGTTTTTCTGTATGATTTCCGAAGTTATTTCCAATGTACGGGTTTTGAAACTAAATTAGTTAAGAAAACATTCAATTGTGTGAAGATAAGGATAATTTCAATTACAGGGAACCAGTATATTACGTCTTTTTCCTTTAGTTTACCGGCGGCATAGCCTAGGGTAATCCATGCAGATAAATATCGGAAAATAACTAATCCGCCCACAATCATCCATTGGAACTGAAATGCAAGCAAAAGGATAGCGAGAAGTAGGAATGACAGTTGACTGAAATAATACAGCGTTAACTGAAATTTGTCGAAGCCTTTATATAGTTTGGCGGTTGATACATGTCGGCGCTTCTGTTTAAACCAGTCTTTCCAGTTTTGTTTTGGTTCGGAAACGGTGAAACTGTCCGGAGTGTAGCAAACTGTTGTGTTTCTTGCTTTAGCAGCCTGATTGATAAATAAATCATCGTCGCCAGAGCGTACATTCATGTGGTCTATAAACCCGTTTACCCTGAAAAATTCTTCGCGTTTGTAGGCTAGATTTCTTCCGACGCCCATATAGGGTTTACCCATTTTAGCCCACGAAAAGTATTGGGTAGCCGTAAGCATGGTTTCAAAACGGATGATTTTATTGAGGAACGAACCTTTGATTTTTTCATAAGCGCCATAACCTAAAACAATGGTTTTGTGCATGGTGAATTGCGCACTCATGTTTAAAATCCAGTCTTTGGAAGTAGGGTAGCAGTCGGCATCCGTAAAAAGAAGGTATTCTTTGGAAGCGGCTTTGATTCCCAGTGTTAAGGCAAATTTTTTGTTGCCCCAAAAGGCCTCGTTGTTTTTTACTTTAACCAATTTTATATTGGAATACTTACGTTGGAAAGCTTCAAAGATTTCCAGGGTTTCGTCGCTTGAAGCATCGTCAATAAGTACAATTTCATAATCAGAATAATTCTGTTCTGCTAAAAGCGGAATGAATTTCTTTACGTTTTCTTCTTCGTTTTTTGCACAGACAATTACCGAAATCGGAATGCGTTTCGGAGTGATTTTTTGAGCCTTGGCAAATGCAAATTTCCCAAAAACAATAAGGTAGTAAAAAAGTTGAATGGCAATGATTCCGATAAAAACGTAAAGTAAAATTTGCAGCATGGATAATCTGAATCGATGTTAAAAGTGTGCAGCAAATTTATGAAAAAGTGTTTACTAAACCCTAATATGTATTTAGTGTTTTTTAAGAGTTTTTAACAGTCGGCAGAAAGTAGAAATTGCCTTTCAGATTACGAATTATTGTTTGCGCTCACGTGCCATTTCACAGGCAATTGTGCGGGAATTTTGGTCGTTGCTTTTTTCCAGTTCCGAAATAATCAGTGCGTGGTTTTTATCATCCCGGTTTTGTGACAGCTTCTTAACAGCCTGAATTTCTGTGATTTCAATTTCAAAAGCCACAAAGCCTTCTGTCTGTTTCATGCTCTCTTCAGAAAGATTCTCAATTCTCACCGGATTTTTGGAATTGGCTTCGTACTTGTCAACCAATTTTTTTAAAGCAAATAGCATTTCGTCTCCCTCAATAATTCGTGTTTTGCCATATATATGAACGGCGATGTAATTCCATGTAGGAACGTTCTCGTGGTCGTACCAGGAAGAAGATATGTAGGAGTGCGGGCCGGAGAATATAGCTAAAACATCATTGTTGTTTTCAAAAGCTTTCCATTGCGGATTTTCTTTTGAAATATGTCCGAACAACACTTCCTTTCCCTGCTGGTTGGTTTCCAGTTCTAATGGAATGTGTGTTCCCCAAAGCTTTCCTTCTGTCTGATTTATCAGAACGCCAAAGCTGTTGCTTTTTAAAAAGTTTTTGATTTCGGCTGCGTTTTCGTTTTTGTAAAGTTCCGGGATGTACATAAAATGTTTAATTGTTGATGGGGGAATATTCGGACCAGTTTAAATTATTTGGTAAAACTTTGCTTGAAAATTCAATATGGATTACTCTTCTTCTTTTCTTGTTCTTTGTTCTGTTTGAGCCATGCAGAAGAAGTGGTTTCATAAGCATGATACCTCCTTTTTGAACATCACAAAAGGTTTCTTTTTCAGTCTCAAAATTAATGTTTTCTGGACGGTAAATTTTCTTAAGATGTGACTTGTCGATTACTTTCAAAGCTCCGTTTTCTTTATTGGTCTCGTCAAGATGAATTCGGACAGTAAAAATATTTTCCAAAATATCCAATGAAGGCTGAACGGCAAATTGATTGTTTTTGGTGGTCCATCCCCTGAAATCTTCAACGGCTTCCTTTCGGTCTACAGAAATGGTTAAATCCTGATGATATGATACAAACCAGTTGGAGGTTTCGGGTTTGTCGAAATAAATTGATTTTATTATAAAGAAATTGTCGTCACCGATATCTGAAATGACTTTTTTGAGTTTTTGATTGAAGATGAGGTTCTTGATTTCTGGAATTTCTTTTACAAACTGTCTTATCGCATATAAATCTTCCGATTTGAGGAAGTTGTCACTTTCGGAACAAGAATGTTCAATTAAAGAAGTGATTTGTTCTACTTCCTCATTCGAATAAATATCATTGATAACAGAAAAACCTAAAGTTTCAAGCTCATTTTTATTCTTAAAAAATCCCATTGTTTTCTAAATTATATTCACTTCCGCTTCTATAGGAATACCAAATTTCTCCAACACTGTTCTTTGAATTTCTTTAGATAGATTGAAGATTTCCTGTCCAGTAGCGTTTCCGTAGTTTACCAAAACTAAAGCTTGTAATTTATGTACACCGGCATCGCCAAAACGTTTTCCTTTGAATCCGGCCTGTTCGATTAACCAGCCGGCAGGAACTTTCACTTCGTTTTCGCCTACAGTATAATGTGGCATGTCAGCATGTTCGGCATGGGCTTTTTCGTAAAGTTCTTTAGCTACAATCGGGTTTTTGAAGAAACTTCCGCTGTTGCCCAGTTCTTTCGGGTCTGGTAATTTACTTTGGCGGATAGCGATTACTGCATTGCTGACGTCCTTAATGGAAGGATTTGTAATGTTGTGTTTCGCCAGTTCGCCGTCAATTGCACCGTATGAAGTATTGATTTTGTGGTTTTTCTTGGTGAGTTTATAAACTACCGAAGTAATAACGTACTGGTCTTTTGCCTCGTTTTTAAAAATGCTTTCGCGGTACCCGAATTGGCATTCTTCATTGGTAAACGTATGTATTTCCTGGGTGTCAATCCTCATAGCTTCGCAGGAAACCATGGTGTCTTTGATCTCTGCTCCGTACGCGCCAATGTTTTGGATAGGAGTAGTGCCGACGTTTCCGGGAATTAGTGACATGTTTTCTATGCCTCCGAAATTCTGTTCCAGATTCCACAATACAAATTCATGCCAATTTTCACCTGCATTTCCCTGAACCCAAACAAAATCATCGTCTTCTTTCAGGACTTTTTTGCCTTTCAGATTGATGTGAACCACCAAAGCATCAATGTCTTTTGTCAGAAGCATGTTGCTCCCGCCGCCCAGTATGAACAGTTTTTCGTTTTTGTGCTCTTTTAAAATTTGAGCTAATTCGTCAGTATTGGTAGCTTCTACGAATGATTTTGCTTTGGCTTCGATGCCAAATGTGTTGTAGTTTTTTAATGAAAAATTGTGTTCTATCTGCATAGTGATTTTGTTTTCCTGCAGAGTTTTCATTCTGTGCAGGTTTTTCGTTTTCAAACAAACAAATGGGTTGTCTCATAGCCCCGACAGCAGCGGTCCCGTTTTTACGGGATTAAGCGTATGGCGGGAAATGCGATGGCCGGTAAAACCCAAGCCATTCGCTCCAAATAAATTTTATAGTTGTGATTTCAATTCGGCCTCCGATACAAATCCGTTCTTCTTCCAAACTTCTTTACCGTCTTTAAAAACAAGAACTACGGGAAGTGCCTGATAGCCCAATTCGTTAAAAAGTGCTTTGTTTTTATCGGCATCCACACGAATTATCTTGGCTTTTCCCTGATATTCTTTTTCCATTTTGGTTAGATACGGAGTCATTTTTTTACAAGGGCCACACCATTCCGCATAGAAATCGATTACTACGACTTTATCAGAAGCGATTAGTTTATCGTAATCGGCTTTGGTCATTCCTGCGTCTTCTTTTTTCTGCATTTTTGGATGAGCCTCGCTCCATTTCATATAACCGCCATCCATGTTGTACACAGTTGTAAAGCCCATGTCTTTCAATTTGTCGGCTGCCTTTTTGCTTCGTCCTCCGACAAGGCAATATACAAAGACGGGTTTTGATTTGTCTAATTTCTGAACTTCGGATTCAAAGGAATTTCCGTTCCAGTCGATGTTTTTGGCTTTGTCCAAATGGCCTTCGGTGTATTCTCCGACTGTTCTTACATCGAGCAACTGTGCATTTTCGACGGCGTTTAATTTCGATTCGAAATCGGTAACAGAAATTGTTTCTGCATTTTGACCTTTGCTGCAGTTGCTGAAAAATAAAGCGATTGTAAGTATTGTTAAAATTTTTATTGCTTTCATTTTACTGTGGTATTTATTATGCAAATTTACAAATTAAATAGCTTATATGATTGATGGGTGGATTTTACGATGTTTTCGGTACGTTCCGGATGGGTGTCGGAAATAAATAATTGTCCGAATGTTTCGTTGTTTACCATTTCTACGATTTTGCTCACGCGGGTTTCGTCCAGTTTGTCGAAAATATCGTCAAATAATAATATAGGTAATACGCCGCTCTGTTTTTTGATGAATTCAAACTGAGCGAGTTTCAATGCGATTAGGAATGATTTCTGTTGGCCTTGTGAGCCGAATTTCTTTATCGGGAACGAATCGATTTCAAACGACAGATCGTCTTTGTGTATTCCTACGCTGGTGTACTGCAGTACGCGATCCTTGGTTAGGTTTTCTTCGAAAAGTTTTAATAAAGGTTTTTCAGAAAGTTGGCTCTGATATACGATTTGTACCGTTTCCGCCGAATCGGTAATGGCTTGATGGTGCTGATTGAAAATCGGAATAAAATCTTCCAGGAATTGTTTTCTTTTTTCAAAAATTGACGTTCCCAAGCTGTCCAGTTGCTCGTTGTAAATGGAAAGGGTGTCGTTGTCAAAAGTTTGGTTTGCAGCAAAATATTTCAGCAAGGCGTTGCGCTGTGCAATATTTTTTTGGTATTGAATCAATTGCTGAAGATAAGTGCTGTCTAGTTGCGAAATAACGCTGTCGATAAATTTCCTGCGGGTTTCGCTTCCTTCAATGATCAGGTCCTGATCGGAAGGGGAGATGATAACCAGCGGAATAAATCCGATATGTTCTGAAAAACGTTCGTAAAGTTTGTTGTTGCGTTTCAGGATTTTTTTCTGCCCTTTTTTTAAACTGCATACGATTTGTTCAGTGCGTTCATTCTTCTCGAAGACGCCATCGACTACAAAAAACTCTTCCCCATGCTTTATATTTTGAACTGCTAACGGGTTAAAATAGCTTTTACCGTAAGCTAAATGATAAATAGCGTCTAGAATATTGGTCTTCCCGATGCCGTTTTTCCCTACGAAGCAATTGATTTTTGCATCGAAGTCAAACGTTGCTTCTGCAATATTCTTGTAATTAAAAAGGGAGAGTTGTTTGAGGTGCACTTGAAATCCGAATTATTTCAGAAAATTAATAGCTTTTTTAAGTAGGGTGCAAATTATTGAAAAATATCGACAAAAAGGATTTTCATATATGAATAAAAATTTTATTTTTGCCGTTCATTAAATTAAAAATAGATGGCAACATATAACAAAAGAGGGTATAAAGCTCCAAAACCAAAAGACGAAGCAGTTGTAGAACAAGTTGATGTTGATGTATTAGACAGCGTTAAAGAGGAAGACAGTGCTACGGCTGAAGTGTTTAACACATTGGACCAAAGTGCTAATAAACTTGAGGATTGGGTTGCTAAAAACCAAAAATATATTTTCGGTGTTGTGGGTGCTATTGCAGTTGCGGCTGCCGGATATTTGTTATACGATAAGGTTATTGTAGAGCCAAAAGAAAATGAGGCTGCCAATGAAATGTTTCAGGCTCAGCAATATTTCCAACAAGCGGTAGACGGTCAAACGGCGAATGATTCTTTGTATAACCTTGCTTTAAAAGGTGGTGAAGGGAAATTAGGTTTCGTCGGAATTGCGGATAGTTATTCTGGAACAAAAGCGGCTAACCTTGCGCATTACTATGCTGGTATGGCTTACTTAAACACAGGTAAATTCAAAGAAGCAGTTGAGCAATTAGAGCAGTTCAAATCAGACGATATGTTCTTGAAAGCGATTTCTATCGGAGCTATCGGTGATGCTTATTCAGAATTGGGTCAGAAAGAAAATGCTTTAAGTCAGTACCAAAAAGCAGCTGATGCTAACGTAAATGAATTTACTACACCGAGATATTTATACAAAGCTGGTCAGTTGTCTTTGGAAATGGGTAAAAAAGCAGAAGCTTTAAAATTCTTTACTCAAATCAAAGAAAAATATGAAACTTCTCAGGAAGGAGCTACTATTGACGCAATGATTGCAATGGTTGAGTAAATTGAAGGCAGAAGTTAGAATTCAGTTTCTTTTATCTAACTTCTAATTTCTAAATTAAAATTATGGCAACAGAAAATAAAAATTTATCCAATTACGATAAAAACACAATCCCAAACGCGAAAGATTTTCGGTTTGGGATTGTTGTTTCAGAATGGAACGATAAAATCACTGAAGGATTGTATTCGGGAGCCGAAGCTGCGCTTTTAGATTGTGGTGTACTTCCGGAAAACATCATCCGTTGGAACGTGCCCGGCAGTTTCGAGCTGGTTTATGGTGCGCAGCGAATGATTGTAACTCAGGAAGTTGATTGTGTTATTACGATCGGATGTGTTATTAAAGGGGAGACGATGCATTTTGAATTTGTGTGCGAAGGTGTAACACAAGGGATTAAGGATTTGAACGTGCAAACCGATGTTCCGGTAATTTTCTGTCTTTTAACCGATAATAACGAACAGCAATCCATCGATAGAAGCGGAGGGAAACACGGAAATAAAGGTATCGAAGCGGCTATTGCAGCAATTAAAATGGCTGATTTGAGAAGACAAACGGCTCAATAAGTTGTAATTCTTAAGTTTGCATCCGAAATAATAAGACGCAGACAGCTAAAAAATACTATTAGAAAAAACCTATTCGAAAGAGTAGGTTTTTTTGTTTTTTATGATTCTGTTAGGTAGAATAACAGAAACCTTTTGCTTAAATTTGTAAACATGGGCTCCCTTACAATCCATAACTTTTAACTTACTTAATATCAATGTCAAGCATAATTCAATTACTACCCGATCACGTTGCGAACCAGATTGCTGCCGGAGAAGTAGTGCAGCGACCTGCTTCCGTAGTGAAAGAATTGGTGGAAAATGCGGTTGATGCTGGCGCTACCGAAATCAAGCTTATCGTAAAAGATGCGGGAAAAACCCTGATTCAGGTAATTGATAACGGAAAAGGAATGTCGGTTACCGACGCACGTTTGTGTTTCGAACGCCATGCAACTTCCAAAATCCGTCATGCAGAAGATTTATTTTCACTGCACACGAAAGGTTTTCGAGGAGAGGCATTGGCTTCCATCGCTGCAATTGCCCATGTGGAGCTTAAAACCAAACAGGATCAGGAAGAATTAGGTACGCACATTGTTATTGAAGGGAGTAAGTTTGTCTCCCAGGATGTGGCTGTGTTGCCTAGAGGTACTTCATTTTCGGTAAAAAATTTATTTTTCAATATTCCTGCGCGACGTAATTTCTTAAAATCTGATACGGTGGAGTTTCGTCATATCGTGGACGATTTTGAACGTGTGGCTTTAGCACATCCGAACATTCATTTCATGCTTTATCATAACGGCAGTGAAATGTTTAATTTACCGCAATCCAATCTACGTCAGCGTATTGTGAATGTTTTCGGAGGTAAGACGAATGAGAAGTTGGTTCCTGTTACGGAAAGTACTGAAATAATGGGAATTCAGGGATTTGTAGGTAAACCGGAGTTTGCGAAGAAGAATCGCGGTGAGCAGTTTTTCTTTGTTAATGACCGATTTATCAAGAGTCCGTACCTGCATCATGCGATAATGGCGGCTTATGAAGGTTTGTTGAAAGACGGGAGTCAGCCGAGTTATTTCTTATATCTCGATGTGCCTCCGCATACGATAGATATCAACATCCATCCGACCAAAACCGAAATTAAATTTGACGATGATCAGGCTATGTATGCCATTTTAAGGTCTTCCATCAAGCACAGTTTAGGGCAATTCAATGTAGCTCCGGTTTTGGATTTCGAAAGAGATTCTTCTCTGGATATCCCTTACGATTATAAAGAAAAGGAAAGCGAATTTCCTTTAATTCAGGTGGATGCCAATTTTAATCCGTTTGCCACTGAAACTGAAACTCCTTCGAGGTCGTTTTCATCGTCTTCGGGAGGTTCGCATTCTTTTGGATCAGGTGGGTCAAACTATAATTCAGGATATAAAAAGCAGGAAAGCAACGCAAGTTGGGAAAGCTTGTATGTTGGATTGAAAACCGCTACCGAAGAAATAGACTTGGGTGAAATCCAGTTTGAAAGCGAAGAAGTGACCGGTTCGCTATTTGACGATACCGAAGTGGAATCGGCAGGGAAACGTACTTATCAGATTCAGAAAAAATATATTGTCAGTCCGATTAAATCCGGAATGATGATTTTGTACCAGGAACGGGCACACCAGCGTATTTTATACGAACAGTTTCTGACCAATATCACGGTGCATCACGCTGCAAGTCAGCAGTTGCTCTTTCCTTTGGAATTACATTTTTCGCAATCGGAAATGGCTATGATTAAAGAGTTGCGGTCTTCTTTGGAAAATACAGGTTTTGTATTTGATGCCATGACGTCAGAAATTCTGGTTATCTCAGGACTTCCTGTTAATGTTGCGGAAAGCGAAGTGAACGGGCTTTTGGAAGAATTGATCCGCGATTTGCAGGGCGACCTTCCGGAAAGCAGTTTCAGTCAGAGCGACCGTATTGCTAAATCGATGGCACGAAGCCTTTCGGTGAAAACCGGAACCTATTTAACCGAAAAAGAACAGGAAAACATTGTAAATTCGTTATTTGCATGTAAAGACCCCAATGTTTCCCCTTTTAATAAACCAACTTTCATTACTATGGGTGTGGAAGATTTAGACAAACGTTTTGCCATATGATGAACATGACCGAAACTGTTAAACAGTTGATTATTATTAACGTGCTTCTTTATGTGGGTACAATTATGGTTCCTGCGGCTTTGGATTTTTTGCCGATGTTCTATTTTGAAAACCCGAATTTCAAAGTCTGGCAGGTAATAACGCACATGTTCATGCATGCTCCGTTTCCTAATTTTATGCATATTTTGTTTAACATGTTTGCATTGTATTCTTTCGGAAGTTCTTTGGAGCATTTTTGGGGAGGAAGGAAATTTTTGTTTTTTTACATTTCATGTGGTTTGGGAGCAATGCTTCTTCATAATGCGATAAATTATTATGCGTTCCATTCTATTTATGATACAATGATCAATTCAGGATTAAAGCCGAGTGAAATCAGCTCGTTCTTGGATACGGGTTCGATCAAATATAATGATGAATTGATAAGAAGGAGTGATTTACAAGCGATTTTAGAAATTTATAATGGAAGAATGTTAGGGGCTTCCGGAGCCATTTACGGACTGTTGGTTGCTTTTGCTTTCATGTTTCCTAATGCCGGTTTGGCACTTATCTTTTTGCCGGTTCCGGTGAAAGCGAAGTATTTCGTTCCGGGACTATTGTTGCTGGATTTGTTCCTTGGTGTTAAGGGGAATTCTATTTTTGGAGGTGGTACCGGAATAGCCCATTTTGCACACATTGGTGGCGCGATAATCGGTTTTATTATGATGTCATATTGGAAGAAAAACCAGTTTAATGATAACCGGTGGAATTAATACCGAAGGTAGTTTTAAGTTAACGGTGCTCAGTTAGTGAAATTCAATATTTAATCATACTTTGAGGATGAATATTATAGACGATTTTAAATTGCAGTATAAAGCAGGCGATATCACTCAGAAACTTATTTTCTGGAATGTGGGTATTGCGTTGCCTTTCTTTGTTATACAATCATTTTTCCCGTCTTTGTTTGAGATTCTGAAGACGTGGCTGTGTTTGCCTTCAAATATTAATGCCGCTATCGTTAAGCCTTGGACGTTAGTCACCTACGCTTTTTTACATGCCGATTTTTGGCATCTGTTGTTTAATATGATCGTGCTGAATTTCACCAGCCGTTTATTTCTTACGTACTTCACTCAAAAGCAATTATTCGGAGCCTATTTACTGGGCGCCATTTTTGCCGGATTGGTTTTTGTGCTTACGGATTTGTTTCTGCACCAGGATACGATTTTAGTCGGTGCCTCCGGTGCTATTATGGCTGTGTTGGTTGCAGCGGCGACCTATGCTCCTTTTTCGGAAATCAGGTTATTGTTAATCGGTAATGTAAAATTATGGCATATTGCTTTGGTTCTGCTGGTTTTAGATCTGATACAGGTTCCCATGAACAATACAGGAGGGCATCTGGCACATATGGGAGGATCGCTGTTTGGGTTTATATACATCAAAACATTGCAGCGTGGGACTGATATGAGTAAAATTGTGTCTAATGTTATCGATTATTTTGTGAATTTGTTTTCCCCAAGAAGGACAACCCCGTTTAAGAAAGTGCATAAAAATGTCACTCCGCAATACACAAAAACTACCGGGCCTATAATTGACAAAAACAGTACTCAGAAGAAAATTGATGAGATTTTGGATAAGATCAGTAAATCGGGTTACGATAGTCTGACTAAAGAAGAAAAAGATTTTTTGTTCAAAGTAGGGAATAACAAATAACGAGTATTTAATAATCTGTGCAGACAGTTTTCAATTAATGAAAAACTTATCTTGGTTAAATAAAATAGCTTTTTTTTTCAATATCATCCTGATGATATTGACTTTTGTGGCTTATCTGCTCCCATTCTTGGCTCCAAAGATGTTCCCTTTTTTATCAGTGTTGACATTGATACTGCCTTTGATGCTGATACTTAATGTTGTCTTTGTGTTTTATTGGGGAATTCAGTTGAAGAAACAAGTTTTGCTTTCGGCTGTAGTTTTATTAATCGGGATTACCTTTTTTAATAAGTTTTATAAATTTTCCGGAAAAGATCTGATTGTAGAGGATAATGATTTTACGGTGATGAGTTATAACGTTCGTCTTTTTAATGTTTTTGAATGGATGAGCAAACAGAACATCCCGGAAGATATTGCCGATTTTATAGCTTCCCAGCACCCTGATATTTTGTGTATTCAGGAATATTCGACTTCAGTTAAAATTGATTTGAAAGCATACAAATACAAGTATATCCTGATGCAGGGCGATAATATCCGTACCGGTCAGGCAATTTTTTCCAAATTCCCGATGATAGATAAAGGGGAGATAGATTTTCCGAATTCCGACAACAATGTGATTTTTGCTGATATTAAAATGAGACGCGACACGATTCGGGTGTACAGTATTCATTTGCAGTCGACTAAAATCAGTCCGGATATCAATGAGAAGATTGATGAGGCTAAGTCAAAGAAGATTTTCCGCCGTATGAGTGAAGCTTTTGCCGAACAGCAAGTTCAGTCGGAGTTGATAAAAGAACATAAAACCGATTGCCAATATCCGATAATTGTCTGCGGAGATATGAACAACAGCGCTTTTTCGTATGTGTACCGCAATATCAAAGGGAATATGAAAGATGCTTTCGAAGAAGCTGGTGAAGGATTTGGGAAAACATATGATTTTGAATTTTACCCTACCCGAATCGATTATATTTTAGTGGATAAGGACTTTGAAGTGAAGAATTTCAAGAACTTTGATAACTTCGTCAATTCCGATCACTTTCCGATTACCACCCGACTTATGCTGAAGCCGGAAGAGTAATTATAAAACCTGATTCTTCAAATAATCCATTGCGTAGCGCCCTTCATTAAACAACAAATCCAAAATGCTCAAGTTGTTTATAAAGCCGTGTTTTTCGTCAAAAACCTGTGTGTAAGATTCAAAAACTGAAGTGTCCTTCTTTCCATTAGCCAAAGGACGAAAATCGGTTAAGCCATTGGCATCATGAAAATATTCAATGGTTTTTTCGAAGTTGAATTTTGCACCTAAGCATTCGTTTACGATCTCGATGGTCTGGAAGTTTAGGTCCATCATGAAATCATGTTTCTTCTCAAAAATTGGTCTGATGTCGTCTTCGAAATACTCGAAAAAAGGAGAAGTTCTATAGGCCGCCTCTAAAGATTTGAAATGGTTCTTTTTCCAGTCGAAATCATTTTCGATGCGTACATCTTTAAATTTTTGGTGGGCTGTTGAACCGTGCTTAACAGGGATGTTCAGCATCTGAATTCCGTTTGGAGAATAAATATACATCCTGTTACGATTGGTTTGTTTCTGGAAATTATCTTCCATTTCAAATGTAATCGTATCTGCTTTTGCCATCGCAACAAAGTGGCTGATAGACGGGAAATAGGTAGGATGTATTAAGATGTTCATTTTTGTATATCCTTATTTTTTTAAAGTTTGCAGCATGCTGAATAATCTACTGCAAACTCTAAATTATAATTCTTTATGCTCTTTTCTTTGCCTGTCTCTTTTTGTAAAAATTGTACCCGAAATAGCCCAAAAGCGCTAACATGAAATACTTGAAATACGAAACAGGTTGTCCGTCACCACCCACAGTGGTAAACAAGCGCTCCCAACGGATTTTATCAATAGCCTTACTCCATGGAATGTTCTGATCTAAACTCATCCAGATGAATACCGGTTTTCCTACGATATGGTCTGCAGGAACAAATCCCCAGTATCTTGAATCTTCCGAGTTGTGACGGTTGTCTCCCATCATCCAGTAATAATCCTGTTTGAAAGTGTAGTTTTTAGCAATCTGGCCGTTGATTCGGATATCAGTGCCGGTTACTTTTAAATCGTTGTGCTCGTATTCGGTTATGATTCTTTTATAAAAAGGTAGTGTTTCGGCATTCAATTCTACTGTTTTTCCTTCTTCCGGAATGTAAATCGGACCTAAATTGTCCTGGCTCCACGCTTTAGTATGCGGGAAGATTCTTTTGTCAGCCGTTTTGTCGATAATTCTGGTCACGGAAGTAATGCCCGGCGTGTTTTTTAATCGCAAAGCACTTTCAGATGTTAAGGCGCTGAAGAAAATTGTGTCCTTTGCAGTCTGTCCGGCAGGATCGGTAATGTTTAACTCTTTTAAAAGATATTCAAAGTTGATGGGCGTTTGACCATCAATGGAAATGTTGTATGAATATTGTGGCTTTGCTCTTTCCGGAAGCACCAGTTCTTTTCCGTCAATAAAAATAATACCGTCTTTAATGGATAAATTATCTCCAGGTGTTCCCACGCAACGTTTTACGTAATTTGATTTTTTGTCAATCGGTTTGTCGGCTTTTCTTCCGGAACGGTCAAAAAATCGATACACTGTATCGGCCGGCCAGTTGAATACCACAATGTCGTTACGTTTAATTTTTTGGGCACCAGGAAAACGGAAATGCGGTAATTGTGGCCATTTCGAATAAGATTTTACTCCTGCCACCGGGATAGAGTCGTGAACCATAGGAGCTGCGATGGCAGTCATAGGCGTTCTTGCTCCGTAATGAAATTTACTAACGAATAAAAAATCACCAATTAACAATGATTTTTCAAGTGAAGATGAAGGAATTGTAAAAGGCTGTATGAAATAGGTGTGAACCAATGTCGCCACAATTACAGCAAAAAGTAAGGAACTTAATGTGTTCTCTTTCTTTACTGCGTTTTTGTTCGGGATATAGGTTACGTTCTGAGTGTAGTTGATATAATAGATATAAAATCCAAGAGTAACTACGGCTAAAGCTGTGTCTATTTCTGACTTTTTTCCGAAAGCTCTCAGGGTCTCCACCCATATAACCGGGAACATAATCAGGTTAACAATCGGTATAAACAACAAAATAGTCCACCATGTAGGACGGTCAATGATTTTCATTAAAACGATGGCATTGTATACAGGAATAGCTGCTTCCCATTTTTTTCTGCCTGCCTTTTCGTATAATTTCCATGTTCCTAAAAAATGTACAACTTGTATGATTAGGAAAAAAATAAACCATTGTATTAGGGTCATAATCCGGTTGTTTTTTGTTTTTTTATTTAATTGATTCGGCTAATCGGTTATTTATTGTTTTAGAATCTTCTTATTTAATGATTCAGATGTCGAACAATCCGTTAATCCTAAATAGACGAATCGGCTGATTATTTTAAATTTAAAACGTCTTTCATGGTGAAAACACCTTTTTTGTCTTGAATCCACTCGGCAGCTACAACGGCACCTAGCGCAAAACCTTCGCGGCTATGTGCTGTGTGTTTTATCTCAATCTGATCTACAGCAGAATCGTAAAAAATACTGTGCGTGCCAGGTATGTTTTCGATGCGTTTTGCTTCGATATGAATTTGTTCAGCACTTGGTTGTTCTAACGTCCAAGAGGAATAGTCTGAATTTTCAATAATTCCTTCAGCCAATGTAATTGCTGTTCCGCTTGGTGCATCCAGTTTCTGCGTATGGTGAATCTCTTCCATGGAAACCTTGTATTCTTCGAGGTTAGCCATCATTTTTGCTAAATAATTGTTCAGTTCAAAGAAAATATTAACCCCTAAACTGAAATTGGAACCATAAATAAATGCTCCATTTTTTTCTTTGCACAAACCTACCATTTCGTCATATTGCTCCAACCAGCCTGTGGTTCCGGATACAACCGGTACATTAGTAGCAAAACATTGAGAAATGTTACTTACTGCAGCAGTTGGAACACTAAAATCGATAGCAACATCGGCATTTTCCAATCCGTCGTAAGTGTCGCCGTGGTCTTTTCGAAGAACGATTTCGTGACCTCTTTCTAAAGCAATACGTTCGATTACTTTACCCATTTTTCCGTAGCCTAAAAGTGCAATTTTCATGATGTTCAGATTAGAATTGATAATTCAGTGTCAAACCGACATTTTGTTTGTAATTGATTTCGTTTTGATAGATGTCCGGACGGACAGTAAGATTTTCGTTTACGTTGAACTGCATCAGGTGTGCATCAACATTGGCATCAACAATGTTTAAGATGTAAATGCCAATTGTGATGAAAGCTGATAGATCACGGTTTCTTCTGTAAAATTTCTGTCCTTCGATCAGGCGGTTATTGTCCAATGGCCCATAATAAGGATCGTCATCCTGATAATGTGAGGTGCCATTTAACCTGTCTTTATATTCGTTTCGGAATTCCTGATATTTTTTATTGTTGTCAACATAAAAATAAATACTAGTGGCAAGTCCGGCATAAATTATGGGGGCTTTCCAGTATCTTTTGTTGTAAATCTGTCCCAATCCCGGAACCAATGCCGAGTAGAAAGCTGCCTTTGCCGGAGCCAAAACGTCAATTTTATCCGATTTGACAGAGTCTTTGGCGATCAGCAGCGGAGCTTCCGTTTGAGAGAGAACTGTTTGCGATGTAAAGAACAGTGAGAAAAAGAATATTAGAAGTAACCTATTCACTATCCGTTAATTAGTTTTAAGATTCTGTTGAAGTCTTCTTCAGAATGGAACGGAATCGTAATTTTTCCTTTTCCGTTTGCAGCCACTTTTACGTCAACTTTCGCACCGAAGAAATTCGTAATGGTTCTTTTCTTATCAGCATCAACATCAAAAGAAGTTCCTTTTGGAGCCTTAGCCGGAGCAGGTTTTAAACTCTCATGATAAGCTTTGACTAGTGCTTCAGTTTCACGAACGGAAAGATTTTGGCTTACAATTTTCTGATAGATATCGGTTTGTACGTCAAGGTCTTCAACGTTGATGATGGCACGGCCATGTCCCATTGAGATAAATCCGTCACGGATACCGGTTTGGATAATAGGGTCTAATTTTAATAAACGTAAATAGTTGGCAATCGTAGAACGTTTTTTACCAACGCGGTCACTCATTTGTTCCTGAGTCAGCTGAATTTCGTCAATTAACCTTTGGTATGACAAAGCGATTTCAATCGGATCCAAATCATGGCGTTGGATGTTTTCCACCAAGGCCATTACCAGTGAATCGTTATCATTCGCAAGGCGGATATAGGCAGGAACCGTTTTTAAACCGATTAATTTTGAAGCACGTAAACGACGCTCTCCTGAAATTAACTGGTATTTGTTGAAATCGGTTTTTCTAACTGTAATGGGTTGAATTACGCCTAATTCACGGATTGATGATGCCAATTCCTGAAGCGATTCTTCATTGAAATTGGTTCTGGGTTGAAACGGATTGATTTCAATCGCGTCTAATTCAAGTTCAATAATATTTCCGACAACTTTGTCTGCATTTTTATCCTCAACCGATTTGATATCGTTTTCAGGATCTTTTAATAACGCCGATAATCCTCTTCCTAATGCCTGTTTTTTTATCGCTTTTGTCATAAAATAGTATTAGTTGCTGTTTTTCTTGATTATTTCTTCCGCTAAGTTCAGGTAATTGGTAGCACCTTTGCTTGTTGCGTCATAATTGATGATGCTTTCGCCGAAACTCGGAGCTTCACTCAATTTGATATTTCTTTGAATGATGGTTTCAAAAACCATATTGTTGAAGTGCTTTTGTACTTCTTCCACGACCTGGTTTGATAAACGCAGACGCGAATCGTACATCGTCAATAATAAACCTTCGATATCCAATTCCGGATTGTGGATTTTTTGCACACTCTTGATGGTATTCAAAAGTTTACCAAGACCTTCCAAAGCAAAATACTCGCACTGAATCGGGATTACAACTGAATCGGCTGCGGTTAATGCATTTAGCGTCAGTAATCCTAATGAAGGAGCACAGTCGATAATGATGTAATCGTATTTTTCTTTTACGCTTTCCAATGCCTGTTTCAGCATGTACTCGCGGTTTTCTTTGTCTACCAACTCAATTTCGATAGCAACAAGGTCAATATGCGCCGGAATCAACGAAACATTCGGAGCCGAGCATTCCATTGTAGCCTCGTCGGGTGTGTTGCTGTGTTCCAGAATCTGGTATGTTCCTACTTCTACGTTTTCAACATCTATACCTAATCCAGATGATGCATTTGCCTGAGGATCAGCATCAATTAAAAGAACTTTCTTTTCTAAAACGCCTAAAGAAGCCGCTAAGTTAACTGAAGTTGTAGTTTTTCCAACGCCACCTTTTTGATTGGCTATCGCAATGATTTTCCCCATTTTTTCTTCTCAAATTTTGAAGCGTAAAAATACAATTTATTATGGTTTATGAAAATGTTATTTGTTAACAATGTTCTAAAGTTTGGATTCAGATGGCAGACAGCAGAATTCAGACGGCAGAGAGCAGGAAGCGGGGGCAGAATTTGACTGCAAACAGCAGTCAGTGGAGGCAGGGATTAAAAATAAATATTTATAATAGATACTTGAAAATGGTAAATAGTAAGTGTGATGGGTTATCCGAAAAGCACAAAATCAGCAAGATAGAATGAAATGTAGTGCTGTAATTTAATTAGATTTGGTTTTTTTTTTTTTTTTTGTAATTCTTCAAATGAAAAAAGTCAGACCTAATTTCTCTGATCTGACTTTTTGATGTTCTGTTTCTGTATTCTGCTATCTGTGTTCTGTCGTCTGCTTACTAAGTACTATTTATTTCCTTTCGATTTAATCATCGTTTCCAGCATATCCCATAATTCGGTAGGGACTTGTTCGAGTAGATTAAATTGGCCGGCACCTTGTAGCCATTCGCCTCCATCGATGGTAACGACTTCTCCGTTAATGTAGGCAGAGAAATCCGAAACCAGATAGGCTGCTAAATTGGCTAATTCCTGATGGTCTCCCACACGCTTTAATGGCACTTTTTTAGATAAGTCGAATTTCTCTTTTAAGTCACCGGGTAATAAACGGTCCCATGCGCCTTTGGTAGGGAAGGGGCCTGGTGCGATAGCGTTCATTCGGATGCCGTATTTTGCCCATTCTACTGCTAAACTGCGCGTCATGGCCAAAACTCCGGCTTTCGCTGTGGCACTTGGAACTACATAAGCAGAACCTGTCCAGGCATAAGTAGTTACTATATTTAATACGTTGGTATTGGTTTGTTTGTTTTCAATCCAGTGCTTGCCAAAAGCCAATGTACAGTTTTTGGAACCTTTTAAAACGATATCAATAATAGTGTCCCAGGCATTGGCTGATAGTCGCTCGGTTGGAGAGATAAAGTTTCCGGCGGCATTGTTCAGCAAGACATCTACTTTTCCGTAAGCTTTCAAAACTTCGGCAAGCATAGCTTCCACCTGGTCGTAATGGCGTACATCACATTGAACGGCAAGACATTTTCCGTTGGTTTCCGATTCTAATTCTTTGGCTGTGGTTTGCAGTTTTTCCAGATCTCGGGAAGTGATAGCAACTTTTGCGCCCAATTCCATGAAATATCGGGTCATGGCTTTTCCTAATCCGCTTCCGCCTCCTGTTACTACAATAACCTTGTCTGCCAATGCGTTATCGCGTAGCATTTTTGCTGAAAAATTCATAATGTCAGTTTTTTTAGAATCGTAAAGATAATTAAAAATGCTATGCTTGCATAATAAGTATTAATTTTTGAGAAGATAGTCTTCCAAACGGTCAAAGGTGCCTTTGAAGCCTAATTCCATGTTTTCATGGTTTTCTCCAAAGGTTCTTATTTCTGTATCGGATGCATTATATGGGGCTATTATTAAGGTTAAGGTAGTGATACCGTTGTCTTCTTCAAGTGTCAGGATGTTAAACATTTCCAATGGCCAGGTTTCATTGAAAGGGGCGCGGATAACCCCGACGTTTTCATCAGAAAAACAATTTAGGAACTCTATTTTTTTATTGGGTATGATTTCTTTGTATATAAATCGGCCCCACATTTTTAGTGTGTCGGGCGATTCTATGCAATAATGACAGAAACCTAGTGGACGGAAATCAAAATTAATCACGCTGGTAGAAAAACCCGCAGGGCCCCACCATTGTTCGAAACGTTCTGCTTCCGACCACGCTTTGAAAACAAGATTTTTTGGGGCTTTAAAATCTCTTGAAATGACAAGCTTGTTGTCAATGTAAAGATTGTGGTGCGACATGGTTATATTTTTTTTTGTTAATATAAAGTTAAAAAAAAAATATTACAAAATGTTATTTTTCCGGTATTTTAAACCCTTTTGAGTTTTTTTGCTGCTTCAATAAGTGTTTCGTCGGTTTTGGCGAAACAAAATCGTAGTACGTTTCTGTCGGTACCATCCTTGTAAAATACCGACAGTGGGATGGCTGCCACACCATGTTTTGCTATTAACTCTCTTGAAAAATCTACATCATTCTGCTTACTTATATTCTGATAGTTTACCAACTGGAAATATGTGCCGTCGCAGGGCAATAATTCAAATCGGCTGTCTTTTATCAGTTCACGGAATAAATCGCGCTTCTGAAGGTACATTTTGGAAATCGCATGAAAATCGACAATATCGAGATACTCGGAAATGATATGTTGGGAAAAACTATTCACGCTAAAAACCAAAAACTGGTGCACTTTTTTAATTTCGTTCATCAGATTTTCCGGAGCTATGAGATAACCAATTTTCCATCCGGTTACATGCAGGGATTTCCCGAAGGAGGAGGCAATAATGGTTCGTTCCACTAATTTAGGCCTGGTGTGAAATGAAATATGAGGCTGTGAAAATGAAATGTATTCGTATACTTCATCCCCTAAAATTAGTATCTGAGGGTGTTTTTCCAGTAATGATTCCAAGACCTCGAATTCGGATTCGGTCCAGATTCTTCCCGTTGGATTATGCGGGTTGTTGATGATAATCATTTTGGTTTTTGGAGAAAGTGCAGCTTCGATTCGGTTAAAGTCGGGTGAATAATCATCGTTTAACGAAATGCGAACCGGAACTCCGCCTGCCATGATAACGGATGGTTCATAGCTGTCGTAACTTGGATCCAACAGAATTACTTCTTCTCCTTTGTTTACAAACGTATTTATGGCGGTATAAATTCCTTGCGTAGCACCGGCAGTTATCAGCAATTCTGTTGAGCTGTTTATGTTTCGATGATAATACTGAAATGTCAATTTACCTATTTTTTCCATTAATGAGGGTAAACCAGCCATCGGTGTGTATTGGTGTATATTTCCGTGTACCAGTCGTTCGGAAATTTGCAGCAGTTGTTCGTCTGCCGGAAAATTAGGGAACCCTTGCGATAAGTTGATGGCACCGTGTTCATTCGCTAATTGCGACATTACTGAAAAAATACTGCTTGTTACGTTGGGTAATTTGGACATTATCTGTTGAATCTTACGTTTGTTATTTGTGGTCTTAAAAAAAGAACTGTTTTGATTTACTTCAATAGGCTTTTAACAAATATAGTTATTTGCAAATCATTAATAATTAAAGGGTACAATGGTTTTTGAAGAAATTGCAGTTAGAAAGCTTCTGCAAAGCCAAAATTGATAGCATGAATTTTACTGCTTGATCCCCAACCGAAATCCAGACGAAGGTTAGTGTTGTTTTTGGAATCTACTCTGAATCGAAGCCCTGTTCCATAGGAAATCCACACTCTGTCAAAGGAAAGTTTTTCATAAGCCGGAGCGACTCTACCGGCCCCAAGCCACGCTACAACACCGATTGCTTTCCAAATAGGCATACGGTATTCTGTTTGACCATCTATCAGTACTTTGTCTCTTAACGCTCCTTTATAATAACCTCTCATCTGTGAATCACCTCCCAATTGAGCGAGTTCAAAAAAAGGAACATCATTTACTGAATACGTGGTAGTGGCCTGGAATGCCAATACATGTTTTTTCCAAGGGATGAAGAATTTCCGAAAATCAAGAATTATTTTGGAATAATTATAAGTGCATCCGTAGGCTTTATTAAAGAAGGCCGATGTGGCTAAAAAATAACTTCCGCTTGTGGAATAGTATCTGTTATCCCGTGTGTCATAGGCAAAAGCAGCCCCAATACCGATATTGGTACTTCCGTCCAGACCAACGGCATCACTGGTTAACAGGATACTGTTAGGTACCAACTCCACATTGTAATAACTTGAAACATCAAGTCCGCCTCCGAAATAGGTTTTGCTTGCGACTTTAGTCATAAAGTAAGCCGTTCCTTTTATTAGGTCTACCGAGATTTCTTCTGCATCTTCAACTTTGACATCGTTTCCGATGCCCAGAATAAATTCGGGAGTTCTTTTATAATTGAAAGAATTCAATAAAATATACCTGTTTTCCCTGAAGATTATTTCAGAAGAAATGTAAAAATTATAGCGTCCATTAGTGGTAACATACGCCGTACCTGAAATTTTGGATAGACTGGTTATGGTATCGGCGTAAATCTTGAACAAATTGTATTTCGCCAGACCGAATAGATGTCCGCCTTCCTGAGAATAGCTGTACATGGGAGCCGGGTATTTCTTAAAGAACTGCTCCATTTTTTCACTCCGGCTTTTAGGTTTTGGGATTGTATCGTTAGAAGCCTTGTTTGTAATGCTGTCGTTTTTGATTTTATTTTCTTCCTGAGCCAATAAAGTTGAAGATGTCAGAATGGAAAAAAATACAAAAAGGAAAAGGGAAACTGATTTTTTGAGATAACTGTTTGCTGAAAAAATGTTGGAGGCGATATAAAGTCTTTTTTGTGTAAAAACCATATTTTTTGCTGCTAAAAACAGTTGACAATCATTAAACCTGAATAAATTTACTACAAAAAAGCTGGTTTTCAAATAAATATCCGTCAAATTTAGATTTGACAAAGGTCATTGATAATAAGTTTATTACTTCTTTATATAGATTAAGATATTTCGTATCTTTAAGTATGTTAATTCTAAATCCTATTCCTTATGAAAATGTTAGTCAATATTATTCTGCCTATAGAGCCGTTTAACTCGCTGGTGAGAAGTGGTAAAGCAAGTGAAATTTTAGGTCGCATCATTGACGACATAAAGCCAGAGAGTATTCATTTTACCGAAATAGAGGGCAATCGTGCAGCCACAATGATTGTTGAGATTTCAGATGCCTCCCAGATTCCGGTCGTAGCCGAGCCATGGTTTTTGAATTTTGAAGCCGCCTGTGAATTCAAACCTGTAATGACCCCTGATGATTTGATGCGTGCGGATTTGGATAAACTAGCCGCCAAATGGTATGATGTTCATCTGTTGTAGAAAGATAATAAAGATAAAAAAGCCACTTTTCATTTGATAAAGTGGCTTTTTTATGTTCTGTTATGAAATGCAACAGTCTTTGTTATTCGAAAAATACTGCAGGATATTTTACTTCTCCACTTACGCCAAGAAGTCCGTTTTCTGTTAAAGAAACTACCATGCAATTTTCTTCGGGCACATCAAACGGCATTGTAATGCCATATTTTCTTGTGGGTTCGTATCCAAATCTAGGATAGTAGTTTTCGTGTCCCAAAAGAATAACAGATTTGTAGCCTAATTTTTTTGCGATGACATGACTTTCTGTAATTAATCTGGAGCCGATTCCTCGTCCCTGAAATTCCGGTTTTACTGAAACAGGAGCCAAAGCCAGGGATTCAAACGATTCGGTCTCGTTTATAATTAGCAGTTTAGTTAGTAAAATATGACCGACGATTTCGTTATCAATTTCAGCTACAAGGGAAAGTTCCGGAATAAAAGCATCCGATTTTCGCAAACGTTCCACTAAAAAATGTTCCCTGTGGTCGCTGTATTCCAAATCACGGAACGCTGCTTCAATGAGTTCGGAAACTTTTGCATAATCGTTAGCATTTTCTTGCCGTATTTTGATTTCCATTATTCTCTGTTTTGAAATATTGCACTTTTTGAAACAAATTTAAAAAAAGAAAGCCTGAATCTTTTCAGAATCAGTCTGTTGTTTGGGATTGCTTCATCACGTCTCTTTGCAATAGCGACTGATGTTAATCTTCCAATAAAACTTCCAAAATGGTAATCGCCACTTCACTGATTTTAGCTTCTGGACCAAAATCTGCAACAACTCCCGCATCAAATAATACTAGTAATCCTGAGTTGAAATCATTCCTGCCACAATCACCATTATATCTTTTCGGCCATATTTTTCTGTTCTGTTACCAAAGATAGACTAAAATGGATGCGTCTTTCCAATGCTTCAGATGGCGTTTGGAATACTTGATTTTACAGGTGTTTGGTGCGAATAATGTTATTCAGATTAATTTGAAATAACAAGAAATTGCTGTAATTGTTTGGAAATTAGAAAAATAAAAATAAATCTTTGCAACAGAAAATTAATAACTCATAAAACGAAGAAAAATGTTTGTATTTAAATCATTACCTCAAAGCAATTCATCAGTTGGAACTGGTGTGGCTCTTCTTCGTGGCTTTCTGCAATCATAGATAATCAATACTATATGAAAAAGCCCGAAGACATTTAGTTTCGGGCTTTTTTTTTGTTTATTCTAGATCCTACAAAATTACTTCCCGAAAACTACTTATTCAAATGAATAAAAAATTTGCCTTGGATTTCCATTGGCAGTTATAATTAGTTTTTAAAAATATCATGGGAAATAAATTATCCGGGAAAGACCTGATTAAATTGGGCTTTCCAAAAAATAATGCAATAAATATTGCCTTAGGGCAAATTAACAGATATCGTAAAAGAGAGAAAAAGGAACGCATTCTTGCTGAAGCTAAAGAAGTACTGTTACACCCTGAAAAGTTTAAGGGAGATGGCACCTGGGGAAAAGTAGTAGAGGGTTTGCTGAATCCGGTTCAGGTGAAATTCAATCAATTGAACAACACAAGGGCTCCTTTTTCCATCTTCGGTGAAAATGAAATCGATGAGCAGGCAAAGTTTCAATTGTACGACGCTTTGAAATTGCCCATTGCCGTGAAAGGCGCTTTAATGCCCGATGCACATTCGGGTTATGGATTACCAATTGGGGGAGTGTTGGCAACAGATAATGCTATAATTCCTTACGGAGTAGGAGTGGATATCGGCTGCCGAATGAGTTTGTCGATTTTTGATTTGCCGGCTTCATTTCTGAAGGGAAAAGATCATCAGTTACAGGCGATTTTGAAAGACAACACCAAATTCGGCATGACCGAAACCCATAAAATAAAGGCGGATCATGAGGTTTTTTACCGAAATGAATTCAAGGATATTCCGGTTGTGAAACAGCTTTTGGACAAGGCATACAAGCAATTGGGAACTTCAGGAGGCGGTAATCATTTTGTCGAATTCGGAATCGTTAAGCTGAACAACCCGCTGCCGGAATGGAAATTGGAGCCTAAAGAGTATCTGGCGGTTTTGTCTCACAGCGGCTCTCGCGGATTGGGTGCTAACATTGCAAAACATTACACCTATCTGGCGACCAAGCAATGTCCATTACCTAAGAACGTTCAACACTTAGCCTGGCTCGATTTGAATACTCACGACGGACAGGAGTATTGGCTGGCCATGAATTTAGCCGGGGATTATGCAAAAGCCTGTCACGAAGACATTCACCGACGTATAGCCAAAGCCTTAGGTAAACGCATTGTGGTTACGATCGAGAACCATCACAATTTTGCATGGAAGGAGATGGTTGGCAGCAAAGAATGTATTGTGCACCGAAAAGGGGCAACGCCTGCGGGTAAAGGACAATTGGGAATTATTCCTGGTTCGATGACGGCTCCGGGTTTTATTGTGATGGGCAAAGGGAATGAAGAGAGCATCAATTCAGCTTCACACGGGGCAGGGCGATTGTTTTCGAGAGCGAAGTGTAAAGCTTCTTTCACGCAAAGTCAGATCAATAAAATTTTAGAAAATAATGATGTGAAGCTTATAGGCGGCAATATAGACGAAGCGCCAATGGCTTACAAAGACATCAATACAGTAATGAGTTTACAAGCGGAACTGGTGGATGTTCTGGGAATATTTACACCGAAAATTGTAAGAATGGACAAATAATTATGGAAAAAATAATTCAAATAACCTCTGGAAGAGGACCTGCGGAATGTACTTGGGTGGCGGCTCAGGTACTAAAGAAAGTGTTGCAGGAGGCTGTGGCTTTGAATCTTAAAGCTACGGTTCTGCAACACGAGGCAGGTTCGGAAAATGGAACGGTGGAGTCGGCGATAATTTTGCTTGAAGGCAATACGGCTGTAGACTTTGTAACTTCATGGATTGGTACAATTCAGTGGATCGGAAAGAGTGCTTTCAGGAAATTTCATAAACGAAAAAACTGGTTTATCGGGATTTTTGAAATTGAGAAGACAAAAGAGATTGTGTTTTCCGAGAAGGATATTCAGTATCAGGCGATGCGAAGTTCTGGAGCGGGCGGACAACATGTCAATAAAGTGAGCTCTGCCATCAGGGCCACACATTTGCCTACGGGTTTGAGTGTTGTCAGCATGGATTCGCGCTCACAGCATCAGAATAAAAAACTGGCGACAGAACGTTTACTGCAAAAACTGAAGGAGGAATCGGTTTTACAGATAAAAAATCAGTTTCAGGCACAGTGGACGAATCAACTTCAGATTGAAAGAGGCAATCCAATCCGGACTTTTGAAGGTTCTGATTTTAAGAAACAAAAAGAAGAAAAGAAAATCAAAGCTGAACGACAGCGATTAAAAAAAGAATTGTATAATGAAATCAATAGATAAATACTTGTTTCAGGCTTTGGACAACTATCCGTATTCTTTGGAGGAAACGGTGGAATCTCTGGATTATGCTTTGTCTTATGATGCCAAAAACACTATGGCTTTATGTTTGTACGGTCGTGTGTATTCTGAGCAATTACTAAGATATGAAGAAGCTAAAGGTTACTTCGAACAGGCTATTGCTGTTGATATCCATGCCTTGGAAGTTTACCCGCATTATATCCAAACCTTGTTGGTAAATGAAGATTTTGAGGAAGCAGAAAAACTGATAACATTCGCATTGACAATCAAAGGAATCAATAAGGCTGAGGTTTTACTGAAAACCGTATTGCTTTTGGAACGAAAAGGAGAAATCAAAAAAGCATTAAAAACACTTAAAGAAGTGAAGCTTTTATCTTTTACCAACGACAATTCCTATGAAATGGAAGAAATCGAAAAGCGATTAAAGGCTAAGAAAGAATTGCTGGCGCCAAAGAAGAAAGCAAAAAACAAAAAGGGAAACGATTCTAAGTCTAAGAAAAAAGAGAGCAAGAAAAAGTAAACTTGTTAGAAACAAAAAGAGTGGCATTGCCACTCTTTTTTATTTAATCCTCTAATAAAACTTCCAAAATGGTAATGGCCGCTTCACTGATTTTAGTTCCAGGTCCGAAAACCGCAACCGCTCCCGCGTCAAACAAATACTGATAATCCTGCGCCGGAATAACTCCGCCCACAATCACCATGATGTCTTCACGGCCGTATTTTTTCAGTTCTTCAATCACCTGAGGCACTAAAGTTTTGTGTCCGGCAGCCAATGAAGAAACGCCTAAAATGTGAACGTCATTTTCAACTGCTTGTTTCGCAGCTTCGGCAGGAGTTTGGAACAATGGACCAATGTCTACGTCGAAACCTACATCTGCATAACCGGTAGCTACTACTTTCGCGCCACGGTCGTGTCCGTCCTGACCCATTTTGGCAATCATAATACGTGGGCGACGGCCTTCTTTTGATGCGAATTCGTCGGCCAGCGTTTTAGCTTTTTCAAAGCTGTCGTCGTTTTTAATTTCTTTACTGTACACGCCGCTAAATGATCTGATTTGTGCTTTGTATCTTCCAAAAACGGTCTCCAATGCGTCACTGATTTCACCTAAAGTGGCTCTGTGACGTGCTGCATCTACCGCCAAATCCAATAAGTTTCCTTCACCACCTTGTGCACAAGCTGTCAGTTTTGTTAAACATTCCTGTACTTTTTGTGTGTTTCGGGTCGCTTTTATGTTTTCCAGACGCTCAATCTGTTCTCTTCGAACGGTTTGGTTGTCTACTTCTAAAATATGTAAAGGGTCTTCTTTTTCCAGACGGAATTTATTCACCCCAACAATAATATCCTGTCCGCTGTCGATACGCGCTTGTTTACGTGCCGCCGCTTCTTCGATACGCAATTTCGGAATTCCTTCTTCAATCGCTTTGGTCATACCGCCCAAAGATTCCACTTCTTCGATCAATGCCCAGGCTTTGTCGGCTATTTCTTTCGTTAGGCTTTCTACGTAATAACTTCCTGCCCAAGGATCTACCGTTTTACAGATTTTCGTTTCTTCCTGTAAAAAGATTTGTGTGTTTCGGGCAATACGCGCAGAGAAATCGGTTGGTAAAGCAATCGCTTCGTCTAATGCATTCGTATGTAAGGACTGTGTTCCCCCGAAAGCCGCAGCTGCTGCTTCAATGGCTGTACGCGCAACGTTGTTGAAAGGATCCTGCTCGGTTAAACTCCAACCCGAAGTTTGGCAGTGTGTTCTCAATGCCAATGATTTTTCGTCCTGCGGATTGAATTGCTTCAATAATTTAGCCCAAAGCATACGTCCGGCTCTCATTTTGGCAATTTCCATAAAATGGTTCATACCAATCGCCCAGAAGAACGATAAACGCGGAGCAAATTCGTCGATTTTCATTCCGGCTGCCAATCCGGTGCGGATGTATTCCAATCCGTCGGCTAAAGTATAAGCTAACTCGATATCGGCAGTAGCTCCGGCTTCCTGCATGTGGTAACCCGAGATTGAAATCGAGTTAAATTTTGGCATTTTTTTACTGGTATAGTCGAAAATATCAGCAATGATTTTCATTGATGGTGTAGGAGGGTAGATGTACGTGTTACGCACCATGAACTCCTTAAGGATGTCGTTTTGAATCGTTCCCGAAAGCAATTTGGCATCAACGCCCTGTTCTTCGGCAGCTACGATGTAGAAAGCCATAATTGGCAATACCGCTCCGTTCATAGTCATGGAAACCGACATTTCTCCCAGTGGAATCTGGTCGAAAAGGATTTTCATGTCTTCTACTGAGTCGATGGCTACTCCGGCTTTCCCAACGTCACCCACAACGCGCTCGTGATCGGAATCATATCCGCGGTGTGTCGCTAAGTCAAATGCTACCGATAATCCTTTTTGTCCTGCTGCTAAGTTACGGCGGTAGAACGCGTTACTTTCTGTTGCGGTAGAGAATCCTGCGTACTGGCGTACAGTCCAAGGTCGGCGTACATACATAGTAGCGTATGGTCCGCGTAAATTCGGTGCAAAACCGGCTCCGAAACCAATGTGTTCCAAACCTTCCAGATCTGATTCGGAATAGGTAGGTTTTACTTCGATGCCTTCAGCGGTTAAGAAGCTTTCAGCGTTTAGCTGTTGGCTTTCAGCTAATGGCTGGTCGCTAATGGCTGATTGCTTAAAATTTATATGTTGAATGTCTTTTCTCATTTTCAGTGCAAATGCTTATTACTTTTCCGTTTCCAAACGTTCCTGTTCCATTTTCTCTGCCAATCGTTTTTCGATAATTGGTGTGATTAACGTCTTACGTGGATTAGTTTTTACGAATGGGAACAATTCTAACTCATGGTGCATGCGGTCATCTTTGTTCGGGTATTTGTTGGTTCCCAATAAGATTTCTTTTCCATTGTCGAATAATTCCTGTTCTTTATCAGCGCTTTCCTTGATTTTACGCTGGATAGTCCCTTCAATTAACTGTGTAATGAAACCGCCATTCGCTTCGATGTCTTTGAATAATTGCAACGCTTTTTCAGCTAACTGCTGGGTTAGGGTTTCAATGTAATAAGTACCGTCGGCCGGGTTGTTCACTTTGTCAAAATAACTTTCGTGCTTTAAAACCAATAACTGGTTACGCGAAATTCGGTCACCAAACTCATTGTCTTTATGATAGATGGCATCGTATGCCAAATTCGAAACCGCATCGGCTCCTCCTAAAATTGCACTCATACATTCGGTTGTAGTGCGAAGCATGTTTACGTTGTAATCGTATAAGGTTTTGTTACGTTTTGTAGGTGTAGCTATGATGTGACAGCTGATTTCGTTATTGTATTCTTTGGCCAACGTGTTGAATAAAATGCGCAATGCTCTCAGTTTGGCAATTTCAAAGAAATAATTTGTTCCGACAGCCACCTGAACGGTTACTTGCTGACTGAAATCTGCAACGCGGTTGAAATATTCGTTAGCGTGTGCCAAAGTGTAAGCCAATTGCTGCACCATATTTGCACCTGCATTTTGATACAATCCGGCGTTAATGCTTAAAAACGAAATGTTCCTGCAGCTTTTTACCAGATTGTTTAAGACAGCAAAATCGCCTTCTACGTTAGAAAACAGATTGCCTTCTTTAGCGAATTGTCCGATTGGATCTACTAAAACGTGAATGGTAGCCGAATGGTTGGAGGCAATTTCATCAATCTTTTTAATGAAATCTTCCGATAAAAAATGCATCGAAATATATATCGGCGTAGTTGCAAGCGGAAAGGCAGTCAATAATCTATTGATATCAACCGAATCATTTTCTAAAGTAAAACGGATGCTTTCGGCACCTCGGTTTAAGGTATCCAAGGCTCTTGCAATGGATTTGTCTAAATCGTGTACAAAAATATCCTGAACGATTTTGAAATTGGTCGCTTCCGTATTGGCGGAAAACGATTTTGTTTCTTCGTCAACGTGATAAAACGGGCGTACTTTTATGCCTTCCGGACTTTCCCAAACTAAAGTTTCATTGTAATCGGCACCTTTCAGTTCATATTGAATCTGATTTTTCCATTGTTTGGAAGAAACGCCTTCAAATTCAGTAAACAGCTTTTCGCTCATAGTGTGTGTTTTGAGTTATTCCGCACCCTCTTTAGGAGCTTCATCTTCAAATTCTATTATATAAATATCTTCGTTCTCGCGTTTCATGTAGTATTTCTCGCGAGCATATTTTTCTACCTGTGCCGGATTTCTCAGTTTTTTTATATTACTGTTATCCTTTCGGATTTCGTCCTGGTAGTATTGTTTGTTGTCTTCAAGTTCTTCTATTTCCTTGTCTAAAACACGATGCTCCAGGTAGGAGTAGTTGTCCAGAAAAAGCATCCAGATCGTAAAAAAAAGCAACACCAATATATATCGGTTTCCGAAAACTTTCAGAAACGGATGTTTGACGGCTAAATTTTGAAATGCTTTTTTCATTGTTTAAATATATGAAAATTAACCAATACGCTGATTGATGACCGCGCGAACCACATCGATGGCTACTGTATTGTATTTGTCGTTCGGAATAATGATGTCGGCAAATGCTTTGGTAGGTTCGATAAATTGCTCATGCATTGGTTTTAGGGTGTTTTGGTAACGGTTTAAAACCTCTTCCATGTCACGTCCGCGTTCGGCAATATCTCTTTTTAGGCGGCGGATTAAGCGCTCGTCGGAATCAGCGTGAACAAAGATTTTAATGTCGAACATTTCGCGTAATTCGGGATTCGTAAGAATTAAAATGCCTTCAACAATCATTACTTTTCTCGGATGCGTAACGATGGTATCGTCTGTTCTGTTGTGCGTTACAAAGGAATAGATGGGCTGTTCGATGGTTTTGCCTTCTTTTAAATCTTTCAAATGGCTGACCAATAATTCGAAATCGATGGCTCTCGGATGATCGAAATTGATAAGGGCGCGTTCGTCAAAACTCAGGCCGTGAGAGGCTTTGTAGTAAGAGTCCTGAGAAATGATTCCCACTTCGGTTTCCGGAAGTTCATTCATGATCTGATGAACTACGGTTGTTTTTCCGCTTCCCGTACCACCGGCAATTCCAATAATCAGCATAAAATCGTTTGTTAATTTGTCTTGGCAAAAATAGGAATTTATCAATTGAAAAAAACGATTATCGGAACGGAATACAAACAAAAAATCCCCGCCGAATCAGGAAAGGATTTGAAGGCTTTGTTTTTTACAGTATTCTTACTGTTTTTCATAATTCTCTTTGTTGATGAGGTCATTGTAGATAGAGCTGATAAAATTTGTGTTTGTTGAATCTGTCTGAGGATAATAAAAAATGGATTTTCTTACGATTAAAAAATATTATTGCTAAATTTACTATATTGAACTGATACATAATCAGTAGTTTAAGTCTTTTTTTGTTGAAAGCCCCATTTTCGTTTCTTGAAAGAAGATCAAGTTGAAATTTATCTTGAAGGATGTTTTTTTGGCGTACTGATAATCACTAAAATCATTGAAGAATGGAAAAAAGCAGAGGTTATTCATTGTTGCGCAACCCAGGAAAAAATAAGGGGGCAGCATTTTCAATGGAAGAAAGACGGGAATTCGGTTTGGAAGGTTTGCTGCCAGATAGTGTAGAGACTATTGAAACCCAGATGATGCGGGTGCATAAGCAACTAAATAATTTTGAAAAACCGATTAATAAGTATATTTATCTGATGAATTTGTACGACACGAATGAAACCCTGTTTTTTAGGGCTGTTGCAAGCAAACCGTCAGTTTACCTGCCTTTGGTGTATACGCCGACTGTTGGGGAAGCCTGTCAGGCATTTGGGCATATTGCAAGGCGTCCGAGAGGCCTTTATATTTCCATTAATCAAAAGGACCGTATCAAGGAAATACTCAGAAATTGGTTTACCACTGATGTCAGATTTGCCGTGGTCACTGATGGGCAGCGTATCCTCGGGCTTGGTGATTTAGGTGTTTTCGGTATTGGTATCCCCATTGGTAAGCTGGCTCTCTATACCAGTTGTGCCGGAGTGCCTCCGAAACACACGCTGCCCATAGTTTTGGATGTGGGGACTAACAATGAAGATTTTTTAAAAGATCCGCTTTATCCAGGTATAAAACAAAAAAGGGTTACCGGTAAAGAGTATGATGATTTCATCGAGGCTTTTGTCGATGCTATAAATGAAGTTTTTCCTAAAATCTGTATTCAGTGGGAAGATTTTGCCGGGGTAAATGCCATTCGTATTTTGGATCAGTATCGTTATAAAATCAGTACGTTCAATGATGATATACAAGGTACCGCAGCCATTGCTACTGCCGGTTTTATTGCCATCAGCCGGCTTATGAAAAAAAAGTTTCGTGAGCAGCGTTTCCTTTTTTTGGGTGCAGGTGCTGCAGCGTTTGGAATAGCTAATATGCTGGTGCAGAAATTCAAGAAAGACGGCTTAAGTGAAGAAGAAGCACTCGGACAAATATGGATGTTTGATGTTAACGGATTGCTTGTGAAATCGCGAACAGATTTGGCAGGACATCAAAAGGCTTTTGCGCATGAAAGTGAAGCCTGTGATGATTTTGCTGAGGCTGTACTCAGAATTAAACCAACAGCAATCCTAGGGGTGAGTACCGTTGGAGGAGCTTTCAATCAGCAGGTTATTGAGAATATGAGTCTGGTAAACGATCAACCGATTATTTTTCCGTATTCCAATCCTACTTCACATTCAGAATGTACTGCTGAAGACGCCTATAAATGGAGTAAAGGGAAGGCTATTTTTGCCAGCGGGAGTCCGTTTGCCTCAGTGACTTATGAGGGAAAAACGTTTACACCTGGGCAGGGTAATAATGTTTTTATTTTTCCGGCAATGGGATTGGCAATATTTGCGACTCAAGCCAAAAGGATTACCGATGAAATGCTCATCGTTGCCGCCGAAGCCGTCGCGGAACAAATATCCGATGAAGATTTTCAAAAAGGTTTGATTTATCCTCATGTCGACAATATCGCTCAGGTTTCCTTAAATGTTGCTGAAAAAATAGCCGAAGAAATTTTCAATAGTGGATTGGCTGATGTTGACAGACCGGAAGACATCCGGGCTTTTATCAAAAGCAAAATGTATGAACCAGATTATAAATAAAAAAGGTATTATTTAAAGTAAACAAAAATCCCTTCTGAAAAACAGAAGGGATTTTAAGTTTTTAATATTTTAGTTTAAACTTTACAGCATCCGTCTAGTTTTTCGTAACCTTCAGGATTGGCTTTAATGTCGTCTGCGTCGTATCCTAAGTTGCTGATAGCTCTTTTAATTGCTGCTAAATCGGTTTTTTTGGAATTGAAAATTACTTCTATTGTCATTTCTTCGACATTAAGTGTGACCATTTGTATTCCTTTTTCCTTAATCAATGTCTTTTGAAATAATTGTCCGCAGGTTTCACATTCTTTGCAGTGATCGCAGGTGATGGTTGTTTTGATAACTGCTTTTTGCGTTTTTTTGGACTGCTGGGCAAGCGCTGTGTTTGAAACCGATGTTAATAAAAGGAATGCTATTGCTAATTTGAAAATGGATTTCATATCAAGATAGATTATTGTTTGTGTTTCTTTGTTTGAAATTGACTTTACTTTTAAAAGTGCTAATATACTAAATCAATCCTTTCGTTTTATTTTGGAAAGTCAAAATGTAATCAAGTAAAAAATCCTATTTCCATTGTAAGATAACCAGGATGAACACAGATTGTAAAACACATTTCCGAGCGGCATCAAACCTGTTATTTTAGTTTAAAAGTTACTTTATCTATTTTGCCTGTGAATGCATTATTCCATTCGTCATAGTCATCTGTAACTGGTGAATAAGCATCTTTACCAATATCTGCGGTTTCTGCCGCCAGTGAATACAACTGTCCCATTGTTTTCTCTATTCTGCCCTGCGCCACCTGTTTTCCATTGACTAATATTTTACCGGTTCCTCCCTTATTGATTCCGCCTCCATCATAATCGAAATCATAAACCAGAGTCACCTTTCCTTTCGGAAGCTTCTCATTAGATTCAATAACATATTTTTCGCGGGCAAGCCAATTATAAACATATTTGGGTTTTCCATCTTTTACATATAAACTCCAGCCTCCAAATTTTCCGGCCTGTGAAAAAATAACGCCTTCAGCTCCAGTTTCAGGTATTTCGAGATGTGCTGTAATGGTCATCGAAACGGACTTGGTATTTATAAAGCTATTTTCTGTTAAACCGGGCATACCTGGATAAATTGTGAGCGTCTTCCTTCCAAACATAATGTCTGGTCTGCCTGCAACCACTGGATTTAACCTTTCGGCTCTTCGATCGTCTAGTGGAAACACATTATTCTTCAGTGCCTCCTTGGTGAAGAGTGCTTTCATTTCCTCCAGTTTTTCAGGATGTTTGGAAGCAAGATCATTGGCCAATCCAAAATCTTCCTTCATATTATACAACTCCCATTTATCTTTATTAAAATCATTGGTACGAAGCTGAGGTTCCCATAAAGCACTGTGTATGGTAGCTGCTAGCCAACCGTCGTGGTAAATACTTCTATTGCCTGCAGTTTCATTATATTGGATGGTATGTTTTTCTTTAGCATTACCATTTTCAAATGAATAAGCCATACTTACACCTGCTATAGGAGTTTGCTCAATTCCGTTGACAATCTTAGGTTCTGGTATACCTATAGTCTCCAGTATAGTCGGGACAATGTCTATTAAATGCGTGTATTGTCTGCGTTTTTCTCCCTTTGCCTTTATTCCTTTGGGCCATTGAAGTGCCATTCCTGCTATGTTACCTCCTCCGTGAGCAAAAGTAATTCCCAAAGTACATGGTGTGCCACCTGCCATTGCCCATCCAACAGCGTAATTCGGATAAGAGTTTGGTCCGCCATATTCAGGGAGACGGCTTAATAAATAAGGAATTTCTTCTGGAGCTCCATTCAATCCGGACCATTCCACAAATGTTCCGTTTAAATCCCCAACTACAGAAGAACCGTTATCGCCAAAGATGTAAATGAATAAGGTATTGTCAAGTACGCCAATATCTTGTAATCCGTCCATCAATCGGCCTACTTCGTAATCGGCATGTTCTGTAAGAGTTGCATAAACTTCCATTTGACGGGTTAGAACTTTCTTGGCATCGGCTGAAAGCTCATTCCATTTTTGAACAGTCTCAGGATTCTTGGCTAATTTGGTGCCAGGTGGAACAATGCCTAATTTTATCTGTCGAGCCAATACTTCTTCCCTGTATTTATCCCAACCCATATCAAATTTTCCTTTGTACTTTTCTTTTTTCATCCAATCAGTTGGAGGGGTATGGGGCGGATGACTCGCACTTTGTGCATAGTAAACAATGAAAGGGCGATCAGGAGTCAGAGAACGTGTAGCTCTAACCCATTCCAAAGTTTTAGTAGTAAGGTCTGAGTTAAAATGGTAATTCTTCTCTTTGGGCGTGCCAATCCAAGTAGTTCCATCGATTAGGCTTGGGAAAAATAATGACTGCTCACCTGCGAGATAACCATAAAACTTGTCCCATCCTCTTCTGGCGGGCCAAAGATTGTATGGACCACTGATATTAACCTGATTATCGGGAACCTCGTTACACTTGCCAAAATAACCGGTACAATAGCCCCAGGCCTGTAAAATTTGGCCAATTGAAGAAATGGAAGGAGGGCAAATTCCATCATCCCCCGGATAAGATGTGTTGGTACCAGTAACTCCCGCCATGTGATTCTGATGGCTGTTTCTGCCAGTTAGTAAAGCTACACGACTTGGAGAGCATAAAGCATTTACGTGAAAATTGGTGTAGAGTAAGCCGTTTTTCGCGACCCTATCCATCGTTGGTGTGTTAATGCCGCCTCCCATTGTTGATGGATCTGAATAACCCGTCTGATCCATCAGCACAATAACAATATTGGGTGCACCTGCAGGAGGTTTTACTTCAAAAGGCTTTGGAGGAGGGACTTTACGCCAATCTTGTTCGGTTATCTGAGGTTGTTTTGGAGGAAGAATTGGAAGAACTTCCCCTTTTTTATCCTGCCCCAATAATGATATAGGTTGGAATAAAATGTATATTAAATACAAAAAGAAAAACTTTTTCATACTAAATAGGATTTAGTTACTAAAAAAAAAACAAAAAAACGGTGTATAAATTTACAAAAAATAAAATACATTTTTAAGTTATGTTGTTGATTATGTTTTAGTTGCGGAATATTTGGTCTATTGGTGTATTGAATACCACTGATAGAATGAAAATTAACCGTTGTCTTGTTTTTAGGTGTCTAATAGCCTTTTTCTAGTTTAGCAGGGGTGTTTAGAGTCTAACAAGGTCTAAATTCCAGCGAATTGCTTTCTGGTCAAATAAATTAAGGATTGTATTAAATACGGGAAGTATTCGTTTCTAAGGTATTTGAGATGTTGAGAAAAAGCGTGTTTGCTTGTAAAATTGGGTGGCAGGATTATTCTATGATCCTGATTTGGATTTGTTGCTAAACAAATCCTTTAAAGTTTCTGTGAAACTTTTGGTCTTTTTTGTTTTTAATAAAATTTCAAGCGAACTTGAATTTTACCAAAAACAAAAAATCCCTTCAGCAGAGCTGAAAGGATTTGTTTGTCGGGGTGGCAGGATTCGAACCTGCGACCTCCTGGTCCCAAACCAGGCGCGATGACCGGGCTACGCTACACCCCGTGTAATTGTGGTGCAAATATAGAGCTAAAATTTTATTCCCAAAATATTTTTACAAATAAATTGAAATTATTTTCGAATAGTTAAATCTGATATATTTTTTGAAAATCTTTTTTAATTAAAACTTACATTTGTGGCCTACTAAATGAATAAAAACACAATACAATTATGTCTGATACTATAGAAAAAGTAAAATGCCTTATTATAGGTTCTGGCCCAGCAGGTTATACTGCCGCAATTTATGCTGCCAGAGCAAACATGCATCCGGTTTTGTACCAAGGAACACAACCGGGCGGCCAATTAACAACAACGAATGAAGTGGAAAACTTTCCAGGTTATCAAGACGGGATTTCAGGTCCTGAAATGATGATCGAGTTGCAAAAACAGGCAGAACGCTTCGGAACTGACGTTCGCGACGGTTGGGCAACAAAGGTTGATTTCTCAGGAGATGTTCATAAAGTTTGGATTAACGATACCAAAGAAATTCACTGTGATACCGTAATTATTTCAACAGGAGCTTCTGCAAAATATTTAGGATTGCCTTCAGAACAACATTATCTTCAAATGGGTGGCGGAGTTTCTGCCTGTGCGGTTTGCGACGGTTTCTTTTACAGAAACCAGGAGGTAGTGATTGTTGGAGCAGGGGACAGTGCTTGTGAAGAAGCACATTATTTATCCAAATTGTGTAAAAAAGTAACAATGTTGGTGCGTAGTGAAACTTTCCGTGCTTCTAAAATCATGGAAGAGCGCGTGAAAAAAACAGAAAACATCGAAATCTTGCTTCACACTGAAACCGAAGAAGTATTGGGCGACGGAAACGTGGTAACCGGTGTTCTTGCGAAAAACAAAGCTACAGGAGAGATCATTGAAATCCCTGCAACCGGATTTTTCGTGGCAATCGGACACAAACCAAACACGGACATCTTTAAAGATTATCTGAATTTGGATGAAACAGGTTACATCATTAACGAACCGGGTACTGCCAAAACAAATGTACCGGGAGTATTCGTTGGTGGGGACGCTGCTGATCATGTTTACCGTCAGGCTGTAACAGCTGCGGGTACAGGCTGTATGGCTGCTTTGGATGCCGAGCGTTATTTGGCTGCTAAAGAGCATGCTAATTTAGACGTGGCGACTGCCTAACTGAAAAGAACAATTTCAAAATATTGCATAAAAAAAGCTTCAACATTGTTGAAGCTTTTTTGTTTACTTTTTATAGCGGTTGTATTTTTTCAGGATAGTCTGCAAGACATCGTGAGGCAGGGCAAAAAATTTATTGTTGTTGATGCCTTCCATGTCTTCAGCAGCTACCAAAGTGTTGATGATCGCTTCTTCTGTAGCTTCTACCGTAGCTCTGAAAATCGGGTTTAATTTTTCTTTTGGGAGAGCGTTCCAGGTCTGCATGGTTTCGTTTTCATCTGTTTTTGGCTCCGCTGTGGAAAGCGCTAAAAAGATTTCACCGGAACTGTCATTGGAAAACGTACCTGTTCGTGCGATTCCGTGGGTGACGCGTTTAGCTACCAGTTTTAGCTGACTAGGTAAGAGAGGTGCATCGGTGGCTACAATTACAATGGCTGAACCGTCTTTTCGCGTCGGATTGTGTAAAACGGGTTTGTACTCTTTGATTTGTTTTCCGACTGGTACTCCTGAAATCATTAAATCTGATCTTCCACCAAAATTGGCCTGAATGAAGACGCCTAATGTATATTGTTTGCCATCAATGGTGAAGGTTCTGGAAGCCGTTCCGCTGCCGCCTTTAAAATGATATAGTGCCATTCCGGTTCCGCCTCCTACATTGCCTTCCTGTACAGGACCTGCTTTTGCATTGTCCAGAGCTTCCCAAACGTGTTCTTTTTTTACGTGGAATCCGTTGATGTCATTCAGCATTCCGTCCCAGGTTTCTGCTACTATAGGTAGTCCGAATGAAAAATCAATGAAATCACCTTCTGAAAATTTCTTGTAATTCCATTCGCCAATGGCATCTCTAACCGTTCCCACACTATTGGTATTGGTGATTCCGATGGGGCCGTAGCCTAAACCGTAATCTTCGATATTTGGGATTCCGGTCATTTCACCGTCGCCATTTAAACTGAACCAGGCTGCTGCGTAACTTTTGGGTGTTTTTCCTTTAGGAAGGATTACGGTAACTCCGGTGCGAACAGGGCCTTTGCCTGTTTCTAATTTTCCGGTACCCTCAATTATTGTTTTGTAGCCGACTTCAATACCCGGAACGTCGGTAATCGCATTGTTTTTTCCGGGCGTTCCCTCGAGTGGAATTCCCAAATCGCGTGCCCTTGGTTTTGTCTGTGCCAGTCCGATAAGTGTTGTAAACAGAAGGAAGGCCGAAAGTATAATCCTGTTCATTCTTTATTTTTTGATATATCAAGCAATTTTACTAAAAATTTCAAAATAGTGCAACTAAAAGTTTGTTAATCTTAAAATCAGGAACGCTGTTTGAAAAAGTGACGGGAACAAAAAAGCCCCGATAGTATCGAGGCTTTTGTTTATGAGTAAAAAAGACAGTTATTAATTTTTTACAATTTTAAAAGTGCTTTGTTTTTTACCAGAGTCTACCGAAATAAAATAAATGCCTGTTTTTAATGCTGAAAAATCAAGCTGTACTTCGTTGTTGTCGTATTCTTTCTGAAGTACCATTTGTCCCAGCTGATTAAAAGCGGTAACCTTGTTGATGGTTTGGTTGTTTTTGATGTTCAGAATATCGGCAACCGGATTTGGACTTACTATGAAATTTTGAGAATTGAAATCATTTGTGCCTAAATTTGAGTTTACCGTTATTGTAATATCAGTTACGTTTCTTGAGCATGCGCCGCCAGACATAGAGGAGGTAATTGTATAAGTAACACTTCCCGGCAATGCTGTGTTTACCAGTGAAAGTAGTTGATTAATTGTATTTCCGCTTCCGGAAGTTGCTCCTGTTACGTTATTTTGGGTAACTGTCCATTGGTATGTAGCTTCAGGGGAATTACTTGAAAGTGAAATATCAGTCAAATCTCCCGAATTTATGGATTGATTTGTTGCTGTAGCTGTAATGTCTGGAGACTCTAAAACTGTTACTATGCCGGAAGCACTCGCGCTCTGACACCCGTTATTGCTTGCGATCACACTATAAGTACCTGCTGTTGTAGTGGTAAAACTATCAGCATTTCCAGGATTTGCAGCTCCTGCAGGAACCGTCCATACATAAGTATATGTTCCTGTAGTGCCTGTTGTGGCGGTAACCGTGGTGCTTGAACCGCTGCAAACAGTTGAATTGTTAACTGTTACTGTTGGTATTGGATTAACCCTAATAATCATCGCAGTTGGTACTGCACATGGATCTGCCGGATCCGGTGTAAAAGTATACATCGTTGTAGTTGTGTTATCCAGCCTCGGTGACCACGTTCCATTGATACCTTCATTAGAAGTTGTAGGTAATGCCGCTAACGATTCTCCTGTACAAATTGGTGCCACCGCCGCAAACGTAGGCGTCGTGCTTGGATTAACCATAATTATCTGCATAATAGTACACCCGTTATTATTTGTATATGTAATCATTGTAGTCCCTGCAGACATTGCGGAAACCAATCCGGTTGAATTTACTGTGGCTACTGAGGCATCTGATGATATCCATGGATTGCTTGCTGCGGGTATTCCGGTACCTGTGTATTGAATTGTATTGCCCACGCAAACCGATGCAGAGCCGGAAATTGTTGGTGTTGGATTAACAGTTACCATCACTGATGTTGCAAGCGAACTTGAGCACCCTGTCGAGGATGTGACACTTACCAGGTTATAAACAGTAGTAGATGTTAAGGAACCTGTAGATAACGTTGCAGTCCCTGAAGAATTTAATATGATATTCTGGTTTGCACCCCCGTTTATAGTATAGGTGATGGTTGCATTTGGTGTTCCAAAGAAACTAAGTGTGGCAGAACTTCCGTAACAAACGGTTTGATTGGATGTTATAGCGGTTGTGGCTGTTGGAGAATCAGATATTCTGATGGTTGTATTGATTACAAAGTCAGGACATGTTCCGTCGGATGGAATTGTGTAGGTAACAACATGAAATCCCGGAGTGCTCATACTTGGAGTGATAGCTCCGGTATTGGAATTTAACGCTAAACCTGGTGTGCTGGTAAATGTGCCTCCCGTGTAATTGTCGGTTCCAGTAATGGTAACGGGTTGAGGAGTACTGATGTCTGGACAAAAAGGAGATCCGTTATAGATTATTGTTGCTGTTGGACAAGCAACTGTTTCGGTTTCTGTTGTTTTGAGTGTATTTGAAAAAAGTAACCCAAAGGACAAAATGAATAAAAGAGTAAAGATTTTTTTCATGCAAAGAATTTTTTTTAATTCGCTGCAAATATAATCTTTTTATTACAAAGCAATGTTTTTTTGTTGTTTTAGGTGTTTGTTTTTTTGGTTTTTTAATGTATACAGGAAATAAGGGGGTGTTTTGTTAAATAATTGTAATATTCGAGATTAATTCCCTTTTCAACGTTCAATGTGTGATTTAGTTTACTTTACTCAGTACATAATTTTCGGAAGACCAACCGTTTTTTGCAGTATCATCCAAATCAGGAATGCTGTTTGAAAAAGTGATGGAAACAAAAAAGCCCCGATAGTATCGGAGCTTTTTTTATTCGTATGAAATGAGGTTTTTAACTTTTTACAATTTTGATGTTTTTTGTTTTGTCGGAATCAATGATTATAAAATAGATTCCGGTATTTAAGACAGATAAATCGATCTGTACGTTTTTGCTATTGGATTCCTTTTCAATAATAAGTTGACCTAAGTGATTCAAGACGTTTACTTTGGAGATGATTTGATCGTTCTGTAGGCTCAATATGTCGGTTACAGGATTCGGACTGATTGTTAAATCATGTTGGATGATTTCGGGTAAATCAATAGTAATGGTAATATCGGAGCAGCCATTTGCATCTGTTACATGAATTTCATGTTGTCCGAAAGTTATGTCGCTGAATGTATTTGAAGTCTGTAATTCTCCTCCATCAATTTGATATAAATAATTTCCGATTTCATTTGTAGTCACGACTACGGTATAATTTCCGTCGAATTGTTCATGGTGAGTTGCACTTGCCGATTGTGCGGGAGAAGATTCAACTACATTAACCGATGCAGTTGCTACACATGCTGTTGCCATACTTGAAACGGTCACAGTGTATATACCCGCTTCGGAAGCTGTAAACGAACTGCTTTCCCCAATCACGGTATTCATATCGTTGTCAAGACGCCATTCGAAAAGATAATCATTAGGGGATAACCCGGTTTCTAACACATATGGTGTAAGGACATTGTTTGTGATTTCATCCACGCAAATAATTCCGTCCTGAATATTTAGCCGCGGTAAAGGGTAGACTGTTATTGGTATTGTTATAGTATTTCCGGAACAACCATTGTTCAATGGTATAATGGTGTAAGTTACCGTTCCGGGGGCATTACCTGTTGCGGTTAAAACCTGATTGATTGGTATTCCCGCTCCGGGAGTAATTTCAGTTCCGTTACCGTCAAAAGCACCTGTAACGCCATTTTGAACTACTGTCCATGTAATAGTAGTTCCTGGGGTATTTGTGTAAAGAGAAATTCCTGAAGACTCTCCACTGCAGATACTTTGCCAGCCGCCAGAAAAAAACAGTTCTGGTGCAGGATTAACAGTTACTGTAACCGTGAATGGATCGCCTGTACATCCGTTAACGATTGGTGTTATGATATAAGTAACTACACCTTGAGACATGCTGATTGTAGCTAAGGTTTGATTGATTTGGTTTCCGGTTCCGGACATCGCTCCCAGTACACCTGTTGGTATTACAGTCCAATTGAAAAAAGTTCCGGGAACATTACTGGTCAATACTATATTGGTTGTTTCTCCTGAACAGAGGGTTGATGACGAAACACTTGCTCTAACAATTGGCTTTGGAGTAACAGTAACCGTAACTGTTTTTGGGGTACCAGGACAACCATTGACAACCGGTGTAATTGTATAAACAGCTTGACCTATAATTGTTCCTGAAGTTGTAAGAACCTGATTAATAGATGTTCCTGTTCCGCTTGTTGCACCGGTTACACCTGCTGTTTGAGCAACGTTCCAGCTAAAAGTAGTGTTGCTTACATTGCTACTCATAGTAATATTCGTAGAGCTTCCATTGCAAATAGAGTATTGAGTTGAATTAACGTTTACTACCGGAACAGGGTTTACAAATATTGTCACAGTAATAGGATTGCCGGAGCAACTATCACCAAATGGAGTAATGGTGTAAACAACCTGACCTGCATTAACCGAAGTTGTACTAAGTGCCTGGGAGATTACGTTTCCGGAACCATTACTGGCACCGGTTACTCCGGTTTGAACAGCAGTCCAGGTAAATGTTGTGTTGGCTACATTACTGCTAAGTTGGATATTGGTTGTTTGTCCGCTGCATAGAGTTTCAGATGTAGGCGACGCTATAGCGGTTGGGCAGGTTAGTTTACTTCCGGAAGCCCATAAAGTGCATCCCAAGAATACCAATAATAAAGAGTAGATTTTTCCCATAAGCGGTATTAGTTTTTATAAGGTAAATGTAGTCTATTTTTTATATCGAACAGTTTAATTGAAAGTAGAATTTCAAAAGATTGCATAAAAAAAGCTTCAACAATGTTGAAGCTTTTTGTTTATTAAAGGTTGCAGGAGTTTTATTCTTCTGCCAGTTTTTTAACTAAATCCAAAGCCAAAGGGAATGTTTTGTTGAAGTAGTCCAGATACTCAGGAATGATGTCCATCTCAACACTCAGTGTCGTAATTCCGTCTGTTTCACTCAGTGCATAATTTTCGGACGAGCCTGACCAATTTTTGGTGGCCTCATCCAAAGGTTGTTCAACTCCGTTTTTAACGACTCCGATATGTTTGAAATTCATGACTTCATTTTCAATGCATTTATCAATCAAACTGTTCATTCCGTCGTTGTTGGCATCAAGAAAATGAATTTTACTGCCTTCTTTCCAATCTGTGACAGCTTTTGAACCTTCACTGAAAACCGTAGTCCATTTTCTGTAGGTGTCGTCGTTCCATAACACATTCCATACTTTTTCTTTTGGGGCACCGATAACGACTGTGAATTTTTCTTTTTTCATGACTGCTGAATTTTGATTGTATTAAAGTTACTTAAAAATCATTTCAAAATTGAAATTGTCTCCTTTCTAAATTAAATTATCTTTGCACCTTTAAAAATGGTTGGAACTCTTCTGATTTCTAACCTCTAAATTCAAACTTCAGCAATGATTACAGTAAACGATATCGCGGTAGAATTTGGCGGAACCACATTGTTCAGTGACGTGACTTTTGCCATCAACGAAAATGATAAAATTGCCCTTATGGGGAAAAACGGCGCAGGAAAGTCTACGTTGTTAAAGATAGTTGCCGGTGAAAACAAACCAAGCCGTGGAGGAATTTCCGCGCCAAGCGATGCTGTAATAGCTTATTTGCCGCAGCATTTGTTAACGGCTGATGATTGTACGGTAATGGAAGAAACGTCCAAGGCTTTCGCCGATGTTTTGAACATGAAGAAGGAAATCGACGAAATCAATGAGCAGTTGACGATTCGTACCGATTATGAAAGCGACAGTTATATGAAACTGATCGAGCGCGTTTCCGAATTGAGCGAGAAATACTATTCGATTGAAGAAGTGAATTACGAAGCTGAGGTTGAAAAAGTGCTGAAAGGGTTAGGTTTTGAAAGAGAGGATTTCACCCGTTCCACTTCCGAGTTTTCAGGAGGATGGAGAATGCGTATTGAATTGGCAAAAATCCTTTTGAAGAAACCAGATTTGATTTTGCTGGATGAGCCGACAAACCACTTGGATATGGACAGTATTCAGTGGTTGGAAGATTTCCTTATCAATCAGGCGAAAGCGGTAATGGTGATTTCCCACGACCGAGCGTTCGTTGATAATATTACGAATCGTACTATCGAAGTTACCATGGGTCGAATCTATGACTACAAAGCAAAATACTCCGATTATTTAGTTTTACGTCAAGACCGAAGAATTCATCAACAAAAAGCGTACGATGAGCAGCAGAAATTTATTGCCGATAATCAAGCTTTTATTGAACGTTTTAGAGGAACATTCTCTAAAACCGAGCAAGTGCAATCACGTGTGCGTATGCTGGAAAAATTAGTTCCTGTTGAAGTGGATGAAATAGATACATCGGCATTAAAACTTAAATTCCCGCCATCACCTCGTTCAGGTCAATATCCTGTGGTGGTGGAAGAATTGTCAAAATCGTATGGCGATCATGTGGTTTTTAATAATGCCAGTATGGTAATTGAACGTGGTCAGAAAGTAGCTTTCGTAGGGAAAAACGGGGAAGGAAAATCGACCATGATTAAAGCCATCATGAAAGAAATCGATTTTGAAGGTGGTAAACTTGAGATCGGACATAATGTTCAGATTGGTTATTTTGCTCAAAACCAGGCTTCTTTGCTGGATGGAGAATTCACTATTTTTGATACTATCGACCAGATTGCAGTTGGGGATGTACGTACCAAAATCAAAGATTTATTGGGAGCATTCATGTTCAAAGGAGATGATATCCAGAAGAAAGTAAAAGTGCTTTCCGGAGGAGAGAAAACTCGTTTAGCTATGATAAAACTGTTATTGGAGCCGGTTAACGTTCTGATTCTGGATGAGCCAACGAACCACCTTGATATGAAAACCAAAGATATCATCAAAGACGCTTTAAAAGATTTCGACGGAACATTGATATTGGTATCCCATGACCGTGATTTCCTTGACGGTTTAGCTGAAAAAGTATTCGAATTTGGACACAAACGCGTGAAAGAACATTTCGAAGACATCAGAGGTTTCCTGGCTCACAAGAAAATGGAAAGTTTGAAGGAGATTGAAAAATAGATAAAAAATAATTTAGCGTTCAAAAAATATTTAACCCGATAGTATAATAGCTGTCGGGTTTGTTTTTTTCTATAAATAGGGATATAAAGTATTTTTTTTGGGAAAAAAATCAGTTTAGGCCTTGTTATAATATTCTTAATTGTGTGTGTAAAAGTGAAAAAAAAGTTGAAAAACCAGATTTTTTATGTGAATTAAAAATGAAATTTTAACTTTTTATTATGTTAAAAAACAGGGTGTATTTTTTTTGTTGTAAAAATATACTATACTGTTTTTCAGTTTATTCCGAAAATTTTGAACCTTGTTTTTTGTTAATATTGGGGCTTAATCAATTAGCAACTAAAAACAAATTTACTATGAGGAAATTACTACTCTTATTCTTTGTTCTGATTCAGGTCAATCTGATGTCGGCACAGAGTGTCGGGGATACCATTAGGGTACAGGGCTTTACTCGCAACAGTACCAACAGGGATATGATGGTCAGCTTTCCGAACAATCCCAATTTAACTTTTGAGAAAATCATTCTTAAATACAACTTGAGATGTCGTAACGCAACGGTGAGATATGGGGCAGAAGACGGTGTTACCGGTTGTGGCGAATGGGATTACTCGGTTAATACATTTATAGCCGATAGTGCAAAAGTCGAAAAAGCGCTTGCAAAACAGCCTAACTACACGATTACCGGCTTTACTGGGACTTCTTTTCCTTACACTTCTCAACAAACATATGATCATTATGATTTTACTCAGAAAAATGTAGTGGTAAATTCCACGACCTCTGAAAATGCATATCAGGTTGGTAGTGGCATTGTTTTAATGTCAAATTTGGTTAAAACTAACCTGAAAAGTGGAAGATCACAAATGCTTATTACTGCTGCTCAATTGACAGCTGCCGGGTTTACTGCAGGTAATATTAATGCCATCAGATTAAATGTAGCAAATAGTGGCGGACTTGCGAAATTCCTGAAAATAAGAATGAAAAACAGTGCTGCAACCAATATGCAGGCTAGCGGACTTGACTTTACAGGTTTTAACGACGTGTATTTCAGAGATTATACTTTCGTGAATGGTGCAAACAAAATTCAGTTCCATACACCGTTTAACTGGGACGGAACCAGTAACATCATTATTGAGATGTCCTTTACTAATGGAACAAACGGTTCTAATATTGAGTTCTTAGGATTTTCGAATCCTGAAAGCCGTGTGCTTACTGCAAGTAATATTTCTGCGATTAATGTTTCAGGTGGTGGATATGTTGACATCGGTACGCAATTTTTTAACACGATCAACAGTGAGATTACAGTGAGTTTTTGGACTAAAGGAGATAGCGTTATGCCGGTAAGTAACAGTATTATTTATGGATATTCAAATAATAATACTGATGAGCGACAGTTAAATATCCACATGCCATGGAATTCGGATGTTTATTTTGATTGTGGTTATGTGGGTGCTACTTTCGACAGATTACAAAAGCCATATGGTACAGCTGGTGTAATTAAAGATGTTTGGAATCATTGGACTTTTACTAAAAATGCTAGTACAGGTGTGATGAATATTTATTTAAATGGTTCTTTGTGGCTTTCCGGTACTGGAAAAACAAAAGTTATGAATATCATGAACTTTGTTTTGGGTAGATTATATACTCCTGTCTATAATAATAACTACATGGGTAAAATCAGAGAATTATCTGTTTGGAATAAAGAATTGCCTGCAGCAACTGTATTGGCGTGGAAAAATAAGACAATCGATAATACACACCCTGATTATGCTAATCTGGTTGCTTATTACAAGCTGGATGAACAGACTGGACAAACTGTGAACGACGCTAAAAATGGTGTAGTGTCTCAGGGAGCAAATCTTAGCTGGGATTTCGAAAGAGGCGATCAGTTAACAACAACTTTTACTGAATCTTCGGTATTACCAAATATTACTTTTTTCCGCGGAACGTATAACCAAACGGTTACAGATGTGATAACTCGTTTTTCTAATCCACGAAGCAAAAGAACGGTTAAAAACCACTCGATCACTTCTATGGAAGGTGTGATGCCTATGAAAAATGATGTTATTAATACGGTGTCTACGACTTTCTTGTTCGATACAACTGCGGAAAACGTTTATAATGGAACTACAGGAGCCTTGGTAAGCACAATTCCTGTTACACCGGAAGGTACTTTATCGATTGTGGATTTGGATTATTACAAAAGATATCCTTTCTATAATGAAATAATGTCGTTTGTTTCGCCTTATGGTAATGGATTGGATTTAGGTCCGAATGGAAAAACATGGTACTTTGACATGTCTGATTATGTGAAATTGCTAAAAGGTAACAAGCGATTGGTAGTTAACGGAGGTAAGTTGCAGGAAGAAATGGATTTGGAGTTTTTATTTATCGTAGGAACACCTCCAAGAAATGTAATACAATATGATCAGGTATGGCAAGGGCAGTACCGCATGGATAATGTTAGTATTGCTAATATCAATAATGGTTCAAAATTCACAACAAATAACTTTGCTTTTAGTCCGTCGGCCACATCATTCAAATTGAAATCGTCTATTACAGGACATGGTAGTGATGGTGAGTTCCAGCAAAATGGAGGACAGGTTAATCACAAGATTTTATTGAATAACGTGGAGAAGTATAATTGGGTGATTTCAGTGCCGTGTTCTGAAAACCCTATTTACCCTCAGGGAGGATCATGGATTTTTGACAGACAAGGATGGTGTCCGGGCCAAAGAACGCTTATGAAAGAGCATAATTTGACGCCAAACGTTACACCGGGAAGCACTGTTGCGTTAGACTATAGAACTTCCAACCCTGTGAAACCTTCCGGTACTTATAATTATATCGTAACACATCAAATTGTTGGATATGGAGCGCCTAACTTCACGGTGGATGCTTCAATCGAACAAATTAAAGCGCCAAACAATGCCAATGCTGAATTCACCAGAATCAACCCGATGTGTGAAAGACCAATCATCACAATCAGAAATACAGGTGCAAATACCTTAACTTCAATTGTATTTGAATATTGGATCAATAACGCAAGCACGCATCAAACGTACACTTGGACAGGTTCTTTGGCATCAATGGCCACTACAGATGTTCTTTTGCCTATAAGTAACTTATGGAATGTAGGAGTTAACAGTACAAATAATAAGTTTACTGTAAAAATAAATACAGCTAACGGTGCTGCAGATGGTTATGCGAACAATAACAAAGTGGTTTCTAGCTTCAGCTTGCCAAATGTTATTCCATCGACGTTTAAAATTCAGTTCAGAACAAACAATTATCCGAATCAAAACAATTTTACATTGTATGATGCTTATGGATATGAAGTAGAGACACAAACGTTTAGTAATGCCAATACAATTCATACCTTCACATATCAATTACCTCAGGCTCCAAGCAGTTGCTACCATTTGAGGGTAAATGATACAGGTAAAGACGGTTTGTATAGTTATTTCTCTCCTAATCAAGGGTCTGGTACGCTTAAGATCCTGGACGCAAACGACAATGTAGTTAAAACATTAAATCCTGATTTTGGAGGTGGACTTGATTATAGTTTCTCTGTGAATACACTGCTTTCTACTGATGATATCATTGCTAAAAAAGAAATCAATTTATATCCAAATCCATCTAAAGGACACTTTACAGTGGAAGGAGAGGATTTGATGGGATCTGAAATTGTTGTTTTCGATATTTTAGGAAAAAAAGTAGCTGAAAGAACAGCGGATGAAAATCTTGTTGAGTTTAACCAAAACAACTTAAGAACGGGTGTTTACATGGTTAAAATACAAAAAGGCAAACAAGTTGAAGTTAAGAAATTAATCGTGAACTAATTACCTTTACACACAACGCTGGAACCCCCAGGCAATCAAGTATTGTCTGGGGGTTTTCTTTTGTTTGCATTTTTTAGCCACCATAATGTTGAAAAGCAAACCGATTTAGGTATCGCTATTTTGAATGCAAAAAATGTTTTTTAACGATTAAAAATAAACTTTGTAGGAAAATATAAGTAATAACTGTTTGTTTTTCAATGAGGTAAAAGTTTTTTTTGTAACTTTAGTTAAATATGGTATAATTAAAAGACTATAGTTTTATGAAAAACAAGTTAAGTATATTCGTTCTTTTGGTGATTAGTTTTCTGAGTATATCCGTTTATCCGCAAGACAAGAAAAAAGGTCAGGAACCTGAAAGTTTAGGATTGCCGGGGGATGGTTTGGATTTGTATGCGGTTTTGGATGTTTTCCAAAAATCGAAAACCATCGAGGCCTTTGAAAAATCACTGAACGATTCAGAAAAAAAAGTTAATAACCTGGACCTGAACAACGACAAGAAAGTTGATTTTATTAAAGTGACTACTAAGAAAGACGGGGAAAACTTTACGTTCGTTCTGCAGGTCGATGTCAAAGAAAACGAAACGCAGGATGTGGCTGCAATCTTATTGGATAAAGATAAAAATGGAAAAGTTACAATGCAGATAGTCGGCGATGAGGATTTGTATGGAAAGGATTATATTGTTGAGCCGAAAGGAGGTAAAGAAACTCCCAATCCCGGCTATACCGGTGAAGAGCCGTCTACAAAAGAACCTCAACAGACCCAGCAGACCCAACAGTCAACAACCACTGTTGTCGTAGAACAGACTCCAATCGTGCAATATGTGTATTCACCTGCCTATGTTCCTTATTACCCGCCGTATTATTACGGATATTACCCTCCTTATTTCGCTGCATTTACGGTAATGGCATGGGGGATTTATGCCAGTAATCATTATTATCACCATCATGGTGGGTACTATCACAATACTACCGTGGTGCACAATCATAATACATACAATAACTATAATAGTAACCGAAACCGTTCCAATACTGTAAACCAATACAACCGTGATGGAAGTTACCGAAACAACTCCAGTGTTGGCGACAGGAGTTCTAATCGCCCTTCTGCAGGGACTTCTGACCGAGGTGGTAATCGCCCTTCAGCTGGGACTTCCGATCGGGGGGGGAATCGTCCATCAGCGGGGACTTCTGATAGAGGTGGAAATCGTCCATCTGCGGGAACATCTGATCGCTCTTCAAGTCGTCCTTCAGCAGGGACTTCTCCTTCAACACGTCAGTCTTCAGGGTACTCAGGCTCGTCATCACGACCATCTACGAGTTCGATGAGTTCAAGCAGCTCAGGTCGTACCAGAAGCAGCGGCAGTTACGGTGGTGGTAGCTATAGTGGTAGTCGCGGCGGAGGCGGATATAGTGGCGGTGGCGGAATGCGAGGCGGCGGAGGCGGAGGCGGAGGCCGAAGAAGATAGCTTGCAGGATTTATAAAGACAATAAAAAGAGTGGGAGAATAATTATTCTCCCACTCTTTTTATATCATTTTGAAACCATTATTGAAGAGGCATATCAGAAGCGCTCATATCTCTCACACACACATATTTGCCGTCTCTCTTTTCAAAAAGACTCATGTAATTTCCGCTGTTAACGGTAGTGTTGGTGGAGTCAACTACTTTATAAGAGCCTACTTCCACAACTTGATTTCCGTCGTTTGACACGAAAACATCGTTAGTTTGGAATGAGATTTTGTTTTTGGAACCTCCATTTAAATCGGATTTTAAAAATTCTATGATTGCCGGTTTGCCTACTAAAGGAGGTCTGTTTTGGAAGAAAGTCGTCGCATCGTCTGCATAATAGCCAATGTCTTTAAGTTCTCCGGCGTTATATGTTGCCGCAAATTCATCTTCCTTAGCCTGTATTTCTTTCTTTATTTGTTCTTTGTCAACCACCGGCGCCGCGGTTTCTTCTTTCTTGTTATTGCAGGAAAACAGTAAGGTTAGCATACTTCCTAATAACACTCCTTTAATGGTCATATTTTTCATAGAGTAAAGATTTAAAAACACATACTTAAAATTACTATAAAAAATTGAATATCAGGTAATTTGTTAGGAAAAATATTATCTTGTGCAAAACAGAAAATTCCGAATTGCCAATAAAGCGCATAGATGAGCCGGATAGAGAATACTATTTAGTTTTAATGATGAGGAAAGAAGCTTCTTATTTTTTTGTGAGAACGAGTTTGTGAACTGCAGTTTTTAGTTCGGAGGTATCGTTGTCTTCACATAACAGAAAGGTGATTTCTTTATCAGTTTCTCCGTAAAATGTCAGTCCTTCCAATTTAAGCGTATCTGTTATTTTTTGAGTGAAATCAATCTTCATTTTTTCAAGATCGATGCAGCCGATAAAACTGCCCAAGACTTCTCCGTCATTATAGGTTGAAGTCGTGTTTTCTGCAGTGGCCAAAAAGTAAATTTTCTTTTTCACCAAAATAGCATCGGTAAAACTGGAGCGGATGCCTTTGATTTTCGGAAGCTTAAATTCGGTGGAAATGATGTTGAACTCCTCAGTGAGATTTTTTCCCTGAACCGTGAAAACAATATTTTTTCCACTGACTCCATTACCACGATTGAAGAAAAACCACTCGGCTCCATTGTAAATAGCGCCTTCGATATTGAGGTCGTTTGGCGGTAGTCCGGCAAATGATTGCATAGCGAGATTCAAATCGCTCAAATCGGTGGTCGCGATTATTTCCTTCGAGCTGGAATCAAGGGTCACCATTTTATTTCGGTTTTCGGTAGATCCGGAACCAAAAACGTATATTTTGCCATCGTATTCAGTTACCGCTTCAAAATCGGGTTTGTTTGCTTTTGGGATATTTTCGGATGGATTTTCGCGTAAAGGATGGCGTTTCAGTTCTTGGGCTCCTATCGCATATTCATAAAGGTAATTACTGTTGTCTCCAATAATGTACAATTGGTTGTCTTTAAAGATAAGTCCGGAGGCCGAGCCAATCCCAATAATTTGAAACAATATTTCTAAGGTGAATTTATGCATCTTGTGTTTTTTTGGTTTAGCCCCGATTGCAGTGAAAATCCTTTACTTGCAATGATAAATGGCAAAATAATAATACTTCTAGCGGGAAATCTTTAGATTCAGCGTAGCTAAAAAGCTTCTAAAAATACTTATATTTACGAATATAAACTGAAAGTTATGGCAGTATTTAATCCCGACAATTTTAAAATTACCGTTCCTTTTTATATCAATGATTTTCCAACGGTATTGCAAACCCATATCGACGATGAAAAAAAAGAGGAGAAACTCGATAAAGTTCAGGCTAAATTGAGCGAGTTGCAGGACGCGATGTATGCGCACAATCGTTATGGGGTGTTAATTTGCCTTCAGGGAATGGATACGTCGGGTAAAGACAGTCTGATTCGTGAAGTTTTCAAAGAGTTCAATCCGCGAGGTGTGGTGGTACACAGTTTTAAAACGCCTAATTCTTCCGAACTCGAACATGATTATCTATGGCGTCATTATCTGGCGTTACCCGAAAAAGGAAAATTTGCGGTTTTTAACCGTACGCATTATGAGAATGTATTGGTTACCCGTGTGCATCCGGAATATATTTTAAACGAAAACCTGCCCGGAATTGAAAAAGTAGAAGATATACCGGCTGATTTTTGGGAAAACCGCTTTGAGCAGATTAATAATTTTGAGAAACACATCTCACAAAACGGGACCATTGTACTGAAGTTTTATTTTCATATGAGTAAAGAAGAGCAGCGCAAACGCCTTTTGAGAAGACTGGAAGAAGAGGAGCATCATTGGAAGTTTTCTCCTGGAGACCTGAAAGAACGTGAACGTTGGGATGATTATATGAAGTTTTATGAAGAAGCCATCAACAAAACCTCAAAACCGCATGCGCCTTGGTATGTGATTCCGGCTGATGATAAGGAAATGGCCCGTTATATGGTCGCTAAAATCATATGGGAAGAAATGAAACAGCATAAGGATATTAAAGAACCGGAACTGGACGAAAAAGTGAAAGCTAATTTTGCTCTGTATCGCCAACAGTTAAAGAAATAAAAAGAGGTTGTCTAAAAAGATTGTCATTCCGACGAAAGGAGGAATCTAATAATTTTAACATCGTGATTATAAGATTTAGCTCCGCTGAACTTATGTTTCTCCCTATGGTCGAAATGACAAACCAAGCTTTTTATTTTACTTTTTAGACTGCGTCTTGTTTTTCAACTTGCTGTTTTGATAGTTGTTGATTTTTTTAGAACTGAAACCATATGCCAAACGCAGTGAAATTTGTCCTAAATCAAAATCGGAATAGTTTTCATAACGCAGACTGATGTCTATGTGTTTGGTTGCTATTCCAACTCCCGGTGCCCATAAAAATGAGTTGCCAAGTTCTTTTGTAACTCCGAAAGCAGCACCTGCTTCTCCTAGCACATAATACTGATTGCCTAAAAAGGACTTGAAGCCTAATTTCGCAGGGATAAACCCGGAATCTTTATCAGGGCTGAACAAATGGGTGTACCCGGTGGTAAAAGCTAAAGAGGTTTTGGTAGTGATATCATACTGCAGACGGGCATCGGCTCCTAAAGTGAAATTGTAATCATTGTTGAAAGGGATGCCTAAGTTGAGTCCGTACCCGATGCGCCAGTGACGCAGGTATTCGGGTTTCAGTGGCTGTTCCTCTTGTGCTTGTGCTTTGGTTTCGATAGTAAATAATACTGCAGCCACAACAGCAAACAGACTTGAGATTTTGGGGATCGTTCTCATGCTAAAAATTCTTTTCGGTTAGTTTTTCAGTATGAGAACAGAAAAATCGGCTTTTTAGTTTGTAGGGAAATGTTAAAGTTTCTTAAGGTTTACTGTCGGGAGGGTGTATTGTTTTGACAGCTAAATTTTTACGTAAAAATCAAAATTGGATTGATTTTTTAATTTTTAATAACATTTTCTGAAAATCTAGTGATTACCTTTGCGCAAAATTTAAAAAATGCGTTTGTCTGTATATACCAAAGAGTTCTCCAATAATTTAAAATTAGCCTATCCGATTATTCTCGGAATGTTGGGCCATACCTTAGTGGGGATTGTCGATAACATCATGGTTGGAAAATTAGGTCCGACTGAATTGGCGGCTGCTTCTTTGGCAAACAGTTTCGTATTCATTGCCATGTCGATCGGAATAGGGTTTTCTACAGCGATTACGCCTTTGGTTGCTGAAGCCGACGGAGAAAAAAACGTAGAGAAAGAGCGAACCATTTTCCATCACGGATTGGTTTTGTGTACCATTTTGGGGATAGCGTTGTTTTCGATAATCTACTTTTCAAAACCGCTGATTGTTTATATGGGTCAGCCGGAAGCCGTTGTGGAAATGGCCAAGCCGTTTTTGGATGTAGTGGCCTTTTCATTGATCCCGTTAATCATGTTCCAAGGATACAAACAATTTGCGGATGGTAAATCGGAGACGAAAGTGGCCATGTGGGCGAACCTGCTTTGTAATATTGTTCACGTATTTTTAAATATCGTACTGATTTACGGACTTTGGTTTTTCCCGAAAATGGGAATGCTGGGCGCAGCTTATGGGACTGTGATTTCCCGTTTTGTGATGTTGATATTCATTCACCTTTCTTTAAAACATAAAGAACGTTTCCAAACTTATTTTGAACAGTTTTCATTCAGTGAATACAGGAAAGATATCGTGAAGAAAATTGTAAACCTTGGTTTGCCTTCTGCCATGCAGATGTTTTTTGAAGTAGCCTTGTTTACCGGTGCTGTCTGGCTTTCCGGCGTAGTGGGAACAACTAGTCAGGCGGCCAATCAGATTGCATTGAGCCTGGCGACATTTACCTTTATGTTCGTGTCCGGATTCGGAGTAGCGGGGATGGTACGTGTGGGTAATTTTAAAGGAGCACAGGATTTTGAAGGGTTACGAATCGTGGCGCGTTCAATATTGTTGCTGGCTCTTATTGTTCAAGTGTTTTTCGCTTTGGTATTCGTGATTTTCCATAGTTACCTGCCGGAGATGTTCATGAATGCCGAGAATATGGCACATTTGAAAGACAATGCTGAAGTGATTTCAATCGCGTCTCAATTAATAATTATAGCAGCCATTTTCCAGATTTCCGATGGTATCCAGGTCGTAGTTTTGGGAGCGCTGCGTGGTTTGCAGGATGTTAAAATCCCAATGTACATGACCTTTGTTTCATACTGGCTTATTGGTTTTCCGATTTCAATTTATCTTGGATTGTACACCAATTTGAAAGCGGTAGGAATCTGGATTGGACTTTTAGCTGGACTGACGGCAGCTGCAATATTTTTGTATCTCCGATTCAATCATTTAAGTAATAAGCTGATAACTCGTAATTCGTAATTCATAATTCGTGATTAAAAAATAACCACATAAAAACGCCAGTTCTTATGTGGTTGTTTTTTTTAAACGGTAGTTGTGTATGTGTTTTTACAACTCGCTGTACTGTTTTATAAAATTTACCCAATCAGTGTTAAAAGGGATTCTAATGTATTTCCCTTTGGGTGTTACTAAAATTTTTGTTGGATAGCCTTGAACTTTAAAATTAGTTTCAAAATTCCCGTCAGACATTGCAACTGGGAATGAATAGCCTTTTTCTTTCATATATTTTGCAACCATATCCTCTGTATCATTGCAAGCGAAAGTTAATAATGCAATCTTATTTGAATTTTGTAAGACAAGCTGGTTGTAAAATTTTTGTAAATCGGGATGTTCTTTTCTGCATGGTGAACACCAGGTTCCCCAAAAGTCAATTAGTATCCATTTCCCGTGGAATTCCTTGCTTGAAAATAGTTTTTTATCAATCTGATTTGCTATAATTACTGGCGATGGTTCGGCTTTATTTTCTATTGATTCAGCCCAAAATTTGGAAAAATTTGAGTCGGTGGGATAAATTTCAGTATAAAATTGTCGAAGTTTTTCTTTATAATTAGGCTCTTTTAATGCCGTTTTGAGGAGAGTTTGCAAAACTTGATTTTTATCAGTGTTATTTTTAATGAGAAATGTCAGATAATCCTCTTCAAAAGATTCCTTACCGCCAAAAAAGAACATATCATAAAAATATCCCTGTCGATTATTTTTATCATTAAAATCGGGGCTAAAATCAAATGCAGTTTTCAATAAAGCTTGCTTTTGAAATTGATCAGTAGTTGTGGAGGCTTCATTATCGCTAATAAAAGCATATAAATATCTGTAATATGCTCTTTTTTGTAACTCTTCTCTTGTAGTTAATTCTGTGGCAGCTATTTGATTGTTTTTCAAATGATCTTTAATAGAATTGTATATTTTTAAAGCCAACGGTTTTAATTCGGGTTTCTCATTTATGATTTTGTAAATCAATAACCCGTACCGACCAGTTTTGTTAGAATAGAATTGGGATGGTGTAAGATTGTGTGAAAGAAACTCCGTTGCAAGATTTTTTAAAAGTGGTATATCATTCGGATTGTCCTGAATTTTAGTCCAAATTATGATCGGTTTCGCTACTTCTTTGAGTAGATGAGTGGTATCAGCATTTATTTTTGACAAGACCAATTTGCTTACCGCAATTGTCTTATTCATTTGATTTATTTGATTTACATCAGTTATGCCTTCTGAGATGTTTTTAATAAACGGTTGAACAAATTGATTATGCATTAAATCCTTCAAAGATGGTTCAAAGAGTTTGTCTGAAGCTAATTTTTTGACATAGTAAAATGCTGAATCTGCATTATGCTCATTACGTGTAAATTTATTAAAATTGTTATTGTACAAAGCAGATAATTCATAATTAACTTTATTTGTCTGCGAATTTGCAGTTATGCAGATTCCAAAAAATAATAGCCCGGCAATAATAAAGTGTTTCATTTTTGATGCAATCTTTTCTTTTCCTAAAGTTACAAGGGTGGTATCTGAGATTTTATACAAACGGGTTACTACTGATTTTTTCATAAACTCAATTTATTGGGTTAGGACACGAATGTAGCTATTTTTTGACATAAATAATCTATTTGGTCAATTATTTTAAGGTAATAACCTACAAGAAATATTTATAACCTCGCGAAACCTTATCAAAACCCTTCTGAAGACTAGTGTAACAACACGGAAGATAATTTGAAGACATTATTTAATCTTCCGTGTTGTATTATTTCTTTTTGTCATCCCAATCAAGGAGAAGAAGCTGTAAAAAAGCATATAACGATTAAAGTGATTAAAAAGTAATTACTTCATAATATTTACTTATTTCAAAAACCGTATGATGATTCAGGCGGTTTTTTTATGCCGAATTTATTCGTTTCTTTGCTCAACGAATAGATAAATCAACAAATAATCAAATTCAAAATATATGGAATTACCAAAATTCGTTTTAGCAGATAACACCGATTTCCCGGACGATATCTTCATCATTCATTTGGATTACCCTCGCTTTATCATCAATTTAAAAGACGATGAAATTGAGTTTTTAGAAGAATTGGATGAAGAAGAAGAGGAAGAAATCGAAGCGGAAATGGAAAGACTAATCAACCACGCAGGCGAGTTCTATGACAGGGAGATGAAACGTTACGAGGAATAGTCAGGGAACATAAATTTTATGCTTTATAGCATACATCACCAGGCCAATCCTGTTTTTTACATTTAATTTTACAAACAAATTATCTCTATACCCATCTATTGTTTTTGGGCTGAGACACATTTTGTTTGCAATTTCTTTATAGGTAAATTCAGTGCAGAGTAATTTTAAAAATTCTTTTTCCGATTCTTTCAAAATTTCCTTAGAGGTCGATTTACCTGTAACTGAATTTACCAATGCATCAATAGCAATGTTAGAATGATAAAAGCCGGTATTGATTATTTTTAAGAGGGCAATTTCAAGTGTTTTTTTGTCAATATCTTTAATGAGATAGCCTTTTGCTCCTGCCTGGATCATTTTCAGGATGGTGTTTTCGTCTTCATCGACAGTTAAGGCATGGACATTGACTTCCGGATGATTTTTGCTAAGCCACTTTGTTGTTTCTATGCCGTTCATGACAGGCATATTTATATCCATAAGAACGATGTCCGGGTATGTTCTGTTTTGATTGAATTTTTCAATTAAATCTTTTCCGTTTTTACATTGATAGGATACGTTAAACTGATTGAAATTATCTATAACTCCAGCTATGGCTTCAGATAGCAGTCTATGGTCTTCTACGATAACTATGGAATAATTTTTCATTGTTTTCAGTATTGAAAATAGATAATTGTAAGTTTTGTCCCCTGATTTAGTGTTGATTCAAGATTGACTTCTGCATTTATCAGAAAGCCTCTTTTTTTCATATTTGTTAATCCAATACCATTTTGAAATGTATCGGATTTTTCAAAGCCTTTTCCATTGTCTTCAGCTACAATCGATAGCTTGTTCCCATCGAAACTGATGAATACATCTAATTTAGAAGCTTTCGAATGTTTAATTGTATTGACAAAGAATTCTTGTAGAATCCTGAATATGATTATTTCAGATTTTGTATTCAAACTAAAGGGAGTACCCGTAATTTCCAATTTTGACTCGATACAACCCAAACGATTAAACCTGTCGATTTCTATTTTTACGGCATCTTCAAGGTTTATTTCACAGATGAAATCCGGATTCGTTACCTTGGACAATGCGCGTACTTCATTTAATATATTTGATAAGTTATCATTTACGTCTTTAATATTGTCTGGGTTTCCGGGAATTTTCTGCAATTGAATTTTAGCGAGAGTAAGCAATTGGCCGATGTTATCATGAAGCTCCCAACTAATATTTTTTAGGATTTGTTCCCTGATTTCAATTTGTGATTCTATTATTTCCTGTTCAAACTGCTTTTTCCCTTCAATTTGTTTGATCAGAATCATATTTCTTTTTCTTTGAAAAAAAATAATCAGCATGGTGGAAACCACAACTAAACTTGTAAGTCCTAAAATGGCTGTAACTACCCCGATGCTTCCTTCTTCCCACATAATAAACCAAAGTATTAGTAATAAATAATAACTTAAAAAGTAAACTATTTATTACAAATATATGAAGGTTTATTTGATAATTGTACTCTTAATATTAAAATAAACTATCGAGTAAATAGCTACGGAAATGAAATGCTTTATTCTTCTTTTGTTTCTATGGGTTTTAGTTGTTTTTTTTATTATTGTGTTGATTGTCAGATATATGGTATTTGTTTTTTTATTTGGTTTCTAAACAAACTTACCTCAAAAAAAATTATCGAACTACAGGAAAAACACCTTTTTAAAACCGTTTTTTTCTTTGGAAAAATGGGTTTAATGACTCTGTTATTTTGACTTATAACGTTTAAAATTTGTAATACATAATGTATGCATTTTCTTTTGTCAGATATGTATGTCGTAATGGAATTTGAAGTATTTAAAAATGTAATAAAACAGGGTAGCCGAAAACTGTAAAGAGTAGGCGAAATCTATAAAAATTTTAATTATGAGCTTGTATAATCAAATTTATCAGGGAGAAACTTTTACAGAACAAGATTATTTCGAAGCAGTAAGATATGTTCTTGGGCCGGAATATTCATCCCTTTCAGAAAATCAATTGGAAAATGAACTATTGGGAAGAGTAGGACAAATGTCTGAGAGCGAAGCAGAGGGTTTTTGGTCCAGTTTGGGGAATGTTGCCAGAAATATTGGTTCTGGCGTATTAAGAGGGGTATCTGCCATCGCACCAATAGCCGGAACTGCTGTGGGTACCTATTTTGGAGCTCCGCAGATAGGGGCAGCTTTAGGCGGGGTAGTGGGAAATCTGGCGGGATCGGCAAGTTCGGCGTTATCAAATACAAATACTCAACGCCCAAGACCCCAATATCCTCAACAAGGAAGACCTCAGGCTCAAGCTAGACCGGGCAATGGACAATTGGGGCAAACTTGGCAAAATACAACCCGATATTTAGCTAATGCAGGTAGAGCGGTTTTACCGGCAGTTAACCAGTATGTGCAAAACAATCCGGTGCCATTGGAACCACAGGTTCAGCAGGATGTTAACAGGGTTCAGGGATTTTACAGTCAGTTGGGAAGCATTATCAACAACCCGCAGTTTCAGGCCGGTCAGGCACAACAATCGTTAGGAACTGCAAGTCCGAATGCGCCAATTGAAAATGTTTCATTTGCCGAACTGGTGGAATCACTGAACTATTTGACAGAAAGCATTCTTTATGAATATTATAATAATGGGTTAATACCGACAGAAGATTACCACGTTGATGATTATGGTCAATTTGTGGCTTCCTATACTCCGCAACGAGTAGATAGGATTCAATCTATTTTGGCAACAATTTAAATTGCTTAACAATGGAAGCTTATTTTAATTTATTAAGAGAACAAAATCCCGAAATGGCCAAATACATAGATATGTTACAGCCAATGATGGATAATAAAAGCGTTGAAGAAAATGTTTCTGCCGTTGATCCTGAAATCGAAAAAAAAATTGAAAAACTGACAAGAATCAACCGGAGGCTGTTTTCAATAATTGAAGGATTAAAAACGCAATTAGAATCCGAACTTCTTCAAAATGATGATTTGGCGAAGGCTATCGGGGCTTGTAAAGAATGTTTCGGAGAAAATAAAGAATGTCCGGAATGTTTTGGAAGCGGTAAATCCGGTACAAATGTCCCCGATTTCATCCTGTATAATAAATACGTAAGCCCAGCCATTCAGCGGTATAACAAGCATTATTTCAATAAAAATTAATATTAATTCTAAATTATAAAGTTATGTACTCATCAGAAAATTATTTAAATGAAGATTTGTTGAATGAAGATTTATTGAACGAAGATTTATTCGAAGATATCGTCGAAGATCTGGCTGAAGCAAGAAGACCTTCGGGAAGAAGACCTTTTCAGCCAATCAGACCAGGCGTTCGTCCAAATGTAGCCCAACAATCTAATTTTGGAAGAAATTTAAGTGGTAACGCTGCTGATTATGCTACCAAAAGCGAGTTGAAAAAAGCGTTGGACAGTATTTCTAACGACGTCAACGAATTAAAGAAAACTTCAATTGCAACAAATAAAACTTTAGCAGCTTTGGATGCCAAACACACAGAATTGGCTAAGATTGATCTTCGTAAAAATGAAAATCAGACTAAGGTTTTACGCAACATGCAAATGATGGGCGTCATCGGATCATTGTTCAATCAGCCAAAATTGAAAACTGCCAATCTTGTAGTTGTCCACGAGAAAGATACTAATGGTGCTATCACGTCAACTAAGATTGAGGAAAAACCAGATACAAAGGCAATTGAAGTGGATCAAACCATGTCGTTGTTATTGCCGATGATGACCACCATGGGGGATTCCGGTTCTGGTAAATCAGACAATTTGAGCATGATGCTGCCTTTAGTAGTGATATTGAGCAATCAAAATAAAGGTGGAAGCAATGATAATAATAATCTATTGCCAATTGTATTATTGATGATGATGCAAAATCAAAAGTAAAACAACACAAGCATCACGATGTTACTGATTAAAGACAAGATTAAGGGCTACTAACTTTTTTAATGCTGCTTTTTGCAAATGACCTCACAGGAAAATTAGTGGCCCTTCATTTTAATAAAAACAGATTGAGAAGGTTTCGATAAGAGATTAAATGAGAATGGATGATGCGATTGACGTATGTCGTTCATGAATAAGATTCGTATTAATCAAAATTTAAAGCAATAATTATGAATCCAGTAAATATTATGTTGATCTATTTTTTTGCTACCAAAACTGCAGAAAATTATAACCTTTCCAATCCGAATGAACTGAAGAACAAAGCTCTTCTGACAAGTATGTTTTCTTCAAATTTAGGTTTGAGTGCTTTACTTACGGATTATTTAGCCAAGAATATGGAAAAGAATATGGAAAAGAAAATTGAAGTGGCTGCTTCTTTACCACCTGAGGAAGCTGATCAACCGAAAGCTGCAATTTCGGATTCTGCCGGTTTAAACCCTGTCCCACAGGCGGAGCCAGAAACGGATATAAGTACCCAACAGCAGAAAGGTAGGAGAACTGCAAATTCAAGAAACCAAAATGGATAAGAGATGGAGAGTTTAGCTAAAGATGTGAGCGCAATAAAAAAACAAAATAAGGAAATCTTAGACTATTTAAAAGATTGCTTTCCTTTTGTAAAGTTGACTCCGCAGGCAAAAAAAGAAAAATTTGAAATTTTAGGTGGTTTTATGGGATTGATTTTTGATTTAGAAGATTACAAGGAAAGAATTAATGAATTGCTCAATCATCCAAAATTTTCCAGCCTTTCAGATGAAGATAAAAAAAACTTAGCGCTCCTAAAATTTGCAACAGAAAGTAAATATCTGGAAGAGGTTTCAAATCATAAAGATAAGGCTACCAATGATTTTATCCTTTTAAATGCATTATTTCAAAAAATATCATCCATAGAATTTACGATTAAAAGTCTTTAAAAATTAAAATAATGGATTCCCGACTAAAAATAATTCTTCACGGAAATCCCGAAGAAGAATTGGCCCTTCTCATGCGATTGACAAATCCTTCGTTTTACCCAAAACACAGTAAAATAATAACCCAATTTGGAGATATCGTAAGTTGCAGAATAAAACGAAAATACATCCAGGAGGTTTATTCTTCAAAAGAAGTCAAAAGTTTAAAGGCACCAAAAGTGATCCCGGTTTCAAATGTCGTTGAACACAATGATTTTATTGTTGAGAATCAAACGGAACAACAATCGAATAAGCCAAAATCAAATGTGGTTTTTGGAATTATTGACTTTGGTTTTGATTTCACACATCAAGATTTTATAGATTCAGGAAAAACCCGTTTTGAGAAAATTTGGGTGCAATCAAATAAATATGATGGTAATCACTATGGATATGGCAGTATGATTGACGCTAATTTAATCAATGCATCATTAAATGAAGAATATCCGTTCCGAAAGGTAAAGTACCACCCGGGAAAAAGCGATTTGTTTGGAACAGGAACTCACGGTACCCATGTGCTGGGGATAGCCTGCAGTAATGGCAGTGTTTCAAAAAAAGGTTTCGCAAGCGATTCTCCAATTTTGGCTGTAGATATGGGGAGTAATTATGTCAATGGTTCCAATTTTTCATTGGGAGATTCTGTGAAATTGGTCGAGGGATTACATTTTCTTATTACGGAGGCTAAAAACAGGCCTTTAGTCATAAATATGAGTTTAGGGGGACATGGAGATGCTCATATGGGAAAAACGTTGGTGGAATTGGCAATAGATAATATTCTGACGAATTGGAATGGCGTTGCCGCAGTTCATAGCGGTGGTAATTATTGTCAGTCAAAAGCTCATACTTTTGGCAATGTAAAACAAAATGAGAAAGTGAGTATTCCTTGGTTATTCAAGAAGGATGATATAACTCCCAATGAATTGGAAATATGGTATGAAGGCGAAGACAGAATAAACGTTAGGATAATTGATGAGTTTAATAAAACAATATTAGATGTAAAACCTTTTCAAGACAAAATCATTGTTCGGGACAATGATGAAATTGGAATCTGCCTTCAAAGGAAACACGAGCCTAATACAGGGCTTAATCATATTAATATCTTATTAAACGGAAATTTAAAACTGAAATTTTTAACGGTTGAATTAACGGGGGCGAAAATAAGGAATGGTAAATTTCATTGTTACATCGAGAGGGACGATAAGGGACAATCCATTTTTTTTCCTGAAACTGTAAAGACAACTCACACAACAAACTCAATTTGTAACTCCAGATACGGAATTGCGGTAGGGGCTTATAATCAAAATGCCCCAGAAGAGTCAATATTGCCTTTCAGCAGTTCGGGCCCAACGGTTGATGGCAGGATGAAGCCGGAAATTTTGGCTCCGGGATTTAAAATCGTTTCTTCCTGTTCCTCTTCAAGTTTACAAAAAAGAGCATCCAATAAACTGTGTTCCAAAAGCGGAAGCAGCATGGCGGCCCCTTTTGTCGCCTCTTTGATTGTGAAAATTTTGGAAAAAGAACCTAAATTGAATATTTATCAGATCCGAAAAAAACTTTTTAGATCCTGTCGAAGTTTTAAAGTCAATAAAGAGAATGCTTTAGACGTTTTCAGATCAGGATTCGGTTATATAGATCCTGATAAAATTGTACCTAAAAAATAGCTTAATCATGCAAAATAATGTACTGAATAACCGTCCGGTAAGAAATATCAACGGTGCGGCGAATAATCGCACGGACATAAACAGGAGCGTTGGATTAAATGCAAATAATGAATCCGGCGATGTGGTAATTATACAGCGTTTATTAAGGCTTTGCGCTTATCCTGTTACCGTGAATGGAGTTATAAGGAATGGAGAAACAGATCCAACCGTTTCGTCTATATTGAACTTTCAGGCAAATAACAGCTTAAGGATAACTGGACAGATTAGCCCCAATGATGAAACTTTTGTTTTTCTGAAAAATCATGTCGATAATCTGCCTTCTTTTAGTGAAGCGGATGACGAGTCCATACACCAGCCCTTTATTACGAATGCATTCTTTTTTAGACGAAACGCAAATAATCCCAATACTTTAAATGTGATTTTTGAAGGCGATTCTTGGTTGGATTACCCAATTCCAAGAGTACTAGATCTCTACGATACCATAAGTGATAGAAATCAAAGGTTGAATCTAAACAGTTTGCATCTGGCCAAATTTGGCGAAACCACAACGGATATGTACAGGGACCGTTCTCATTTTGTTCAATATGTTACCAATTACAGAATCGACAGGATTTATTTCAGTGGAGGAGGGAATGATGTTTTTCCTCAATTAGGAAATATTGTTAAGAGTGGCTTAAGTACATTCCGCAACAATTATTTTACCGATGCTTCTAAGTTAAATGACTTAAGGAATATGCCTGTCGGTGATGATTTATACAGAAAATGTATTCAGTATAAGAATTATTTGAACACACTGGTTTTTGATAACGATGCTTTTAATGGTGTCTTTTTAAATTCTATTTTCAGTACCATCGCCAATAATTATATACGATTTGGAAGCATTGTAAACTTGCATTGTTCTTCTAATTTAAAGTTTTATATGCACAGTTACGATTACCCTCTTTACAAATTAGGAGTTAGGCCAAGTATTGGTCCTGTAAATTTGCCTTTAGGTCCTTGGATTAACCCGGTTTTTACCTATTACGGAATTACCGATGCTATTCTGAAGAGTTACATCATTATCAGGTTGATAGACAAGTTTTATGCTTTACTGCATTATATAAAACATACTTTTCAAACGAATAATTTTGGGTTTCAAACCCAAATAGTTGATTTGAGGGGAGTTTTGAATTCTTCAAATTATTGGAGAGATGAAATTCATCCGAATTCTATTGGAGCAACAAGATTGGCTACCAGAGTCAATTTTTAAGATCCCTGTGATTATTTTTTTGGAAAAATTAATTGCTAATGGTTTGAAAAATATTTTTCTAAAAGCACTTGAGCGGCTGCAAACGGTGAAATTTCATTGTTTTGCACCGCTTTTTTGTTTTCCTCCAGCAGTTTTTGGATTTCAGGATGATTGTAGAAATTCAACTTTAACTGTTCGTTGATGGTTTCCAGCATCCAGTACTGACTCTGTTCCTTTCGTTTTTTGTCGAAGAAACCGTTTTCTTTGGTAAGCGTGAAATATTCGATAATTGTATCCCAAACGTCTGAAATGCCTTCGTTTGTTAGTGCACTGCAGGTATTTGCCTTCGGAGACCAGCCTGAACTTTTTAGCGGGAACAGGTGTAACGCGCGATTGAAATCGACTTTAGCCAATCGGGCGCGTTTGATGTTGTCGCCATCGGCTTTGTTGATTACGATGGCATCTGCCATTTCCATGATTCCTCGTTTAATGCCCTGCAATTCATCTCCGGCGCCAGCCAGATTCAGCAGTAAAAAGAAATCAACCATACTGTGAACGGCTGTTTCACTCTGACCCACACCAACGGTTTCAATAAGGATTGTATCAAATCCGCAAGCTTCACAAAGGATAATCGCTTCACGTGTTTTTCGTGCCACGCCTCCTAAACTTTCACCTGAAGCACTAGGACGGATATACGCATTTTCGTCTCTAACCAATTCTTCCATTCGGGTTTTATCCCCCAAAATACTTCCATGCGAAATCGAGCTGCTCGGGTCTACCGCTAAAACAGCGACTTTCTTCCCAATTGAAGTCAGGTATTTTCCGAAAGCTTCTATAAACGTACTTTTTCCAACTCCGGGAACACCTGTAATTCCAACTCTCAGCGAATTATTTGCGTGCGGCAAACATCCTTTGATGACTTCATTGGCTTTTTCCAGATGGGAAGCGCTGGTGCTTTCCACCAAAGTAATGGCACGGCTCAAGGCGACTTTATCTCCTTTCAGAATGTTGGCAATTAATTCATCGGCAGAGGGTTGCTTTCTGCGGAATTGCTGAATATGTTCCACAGAAGAAGCGCTAATGCTGTCCGGCTGTTCAATGCCGTCATTTTCTTTTAAAGCCGATGGATGTGTTTTTTTAAGTGCCACAAGAATGAATTAGAGCAGTAAAAATAAGGAAAAAGGGCACAATGTTCAAGGATATTTAAAGATTCTGTGGTTTTCGGATCCGTAAGATCATGTTTTTGATTTGGATTAAAATTTCGTTAAAAAACGAAAACCTCCGTCAGATAGTGGATTAACTCTTAATTTTGCCCTGCTTTACATTACCATGGATAATATTTTACTCATTTTCGTTTGCATGCTTTTGGGTTTTTTGCTCAAAAAAGTTACGGCATTTCCTCCATTAAGTTATAAAACGCTCAATCAGTTTGTGATTTACATATCGCTTCCGTCCATTGCGCTGTATTATATCCCGAAACTGGAAATCAGTTCAAAATTGTTGTTCCCGCTGGGAATCGCATGGTTGGGATTTGCGCTGTCATATGTTTTTTTTACAGGTTTAGGGAAATTACTTGGCTGGTCCAAAAAACTTATAGGTTGTTTGATTATCACGGCCGGATTGGGAAATACATCTTTCGTGGGTTTCCCATTGGTTGAAGCCGTTTATGGAAAGCAAGGACTTGAAACAGCGGTTATCGTAGATCAGCCTGGGTCATTTGTAGTGGTTTCCACTTTAGCGGTGCTCGTGGCGACAATGTGTTCCCGCGAAACTGCCAGCACCAATGCGATTCTGAAAAAAATATTGTTCTTTCCGCCATTCATAGCCTTTGCCATCTCATGCTGTTTAATCTTTTTAGAAATGGATTTCCCTCTGATACTACAATCCGTTTTTCAGCGTTTAGGGAGTACTGTAACCCCGATAGCGTTGGTTTCGGTCGGAATGCAGTTGGAATTCGACAGAAAAAGTAAGCATTATAAGTTCCTTACCCTGGGATTACTTTTCAAATTATTCATAACTCCGGCTTTTTTCTATTTGTTGTATGTGATGTTATTAAATGGAAAGGGGCTGGAAGTACAGGTTTCGATATTTGAAGCTGCAATGGCTCCCATGATAACCGGAACCATAGTGGCATCCACTTACGGATTAAAACCTAAACTCAGCAGTATGATGATCGGTTTCGGTATTCCGATTTCGTTTATCACATTAATTTTCTGGTATTATATATTACAGCTTATCTAATGAAAACAGCAACGGCAACAGCAACGATCGAGAAAGAAAACAAAGTACAGACTACTGTGTATTCCATTTTGTTTTCGATCTGTTTTGCACACATGATCAACGATTTATTACAGGCGGTAATCCCGGCGATGTACCCGGTTTTGAAAGCAAATTACGGCCTGACGTTTACACAGGTCGGCCTGATCACTTTTACGTATCAGGTAACCGCTTCATTATTGCAGCCTTTTGTTGGAATTTACACCGATAAAAAACCAAAACCGTATTCGTTAGCCTTCGGGATGCTGTTCTCGTTAAGCGGAATCATTATGCTTTCGCAGGCTTCCAGCTTTCCCCTGATTTTAGTGTCGGTTGCAATGGTTGGAGTTGGGTCGTCCATTTTTCACCCCGAAGCATCCCGAGTAGCTTTCTTAGGCTCAGGAGGAAAACGAGGTTTGGCACAATCCATTTTCCAGTTGGGCGGAAATACGGGAACGGCCATCGGACCGTTATTGGTGGCATTAATCGTTGTGCCGCGCGGACAGTCGCATATTCTCTGGTTTGTATTGGTAGCCGTGGTCGGAATCATCGTGTTGAGTCAAATTGCCGTTTGGTATCAGCAGAAACTGATCTCTTTAAAAGCAAAGAAAAAGGCCGTAGAAAAGCATCATGATCTTTCTCCGGCAAGAGTAAAAATGTCGGTGGTTTTACTGCTGATCCTGATTTTTTCGAAATCATTTTACACATCCTCGATGTCAAGCTATTTCACGTTCTATCTGATAGAAAAATTCCATATTTCCGTATTGCAGGCACAGTACCACTTGTTTTGGTTTTTGGGAGCAGTAGCTTTGGGAACATTAATTGGCGGACCGTTAGGCGATAAGTTCGGACGAAAATACATCATCTGGTTTTCCATTTTAGGTGCCGCACCGTTCACACTGATGTTGCCATTTGCCAATTTGTTCTGGACCGGAATTCTTTCGGTTGCCATCGGAATCATAATCGCTTCGGCTTTCTCCGCCATTTTGGTGTATGCACAGGAATTAATGCCTGAACGAGTGGGGATGATTTCCGGATTGTTCTTCGGTTTTGCTTTTGGAGTAGGAGGGTTAGGTTCTGCAGTTCTGGGGTATCTGGCCGATGTGACCTCGATTGAATTCGTTTACGGAATCTGTTCGTTCCTGCCGTTAATCGGTATCATTGCTTACTTTTTGCCTAATTTGAAGAAGAAATAGTTTTTGGAGCTATTTCCCGCTTTTCGCTATATCTTTTGTCTCGTTAAAAAAAAAACGAGACAAAAGGATGCCGCTGCTATCGGGGCTAGTGTTGTGAATTGATGAAATAACTTTGTAACTTTGACACTAACATCTTTGTAGCATAGTTATGACAACGCAAATCACACCCGAAATACTTCAAAAATTACAACATATTGTTGGTGAATCATTCGTATTTACCGACGAAGAAACCCGAAACAATTACGGTCACGACGAAACCGAGGATTATGTCTTTCCGCCGAGTGTTGTGGTAAAACCGGCTTCGGCCCAAGAAATATCAGAAATTGTTAAGTTAGCAAACGAATATAAAATCCCTGTGGTTCCCATTGGCGGAAGAACAGGGTTGAGCGGTGGCGCATTGAGCATTCATCAGGGCATTGGTTTGTCAACCGACCGCTTGAATAAAATCCTTGAAATCGACGAAAGAAACTTACAGGTAATCACCGAACCGGCTGTTATCACCCAGGTTTTACAGGACAAGGTTTTGGAAAAAGGCTTGTTTTACCCCGTAGATCCAAGCAGCCGCGGAAGTTGTTTCATCGGTGGTAATGTAGCCGAAAATGCTGGTGGTGCCAGAGCAGTGAAATACGGCGTTACCAAAGATTACGTACTGAATCTGGAAGTGGTTCTGCCAACAGGAGAAATCATCTGGACTGGAGCCAATACACTTAAAAATTCCACAGGATACAATCTGACGCAATTAATGGTGGGCAGCGAAGGAACGTTGGGAATCATCACCAAAATCGTACTGAAATTATGGCCTAAAAATTCGCATAACGTACTGATGCTTGTTCCTTTTTACAAGGCAGAGCAGGCCTGTGAAGCGGTTTCAGCTATTTTCATGGCTGGAATAGTGCCGAGCGCTTTGGAATTCATGGAGCGCGATGCCATCGATTGGGCCATCCGATTCATTGAAGGCGTAAACGTGGATATCAAAGACGATATTCAGGGGCATTTGTTAATTGAAGTCGACGGAAATTACCCTGAAATCTTAATGCTGGAAGCGGAAAAAATAATGGGTGTAGTCGAGCAATTTGAAATAGATGAAATTCTTTTTGCCGATACCGAAGACCAGAAAAACGCGTTGTGGAGAATGCGCCGCGGTGTTGCCGAAGCCGTTAAATCAAATTCGGTTTACAAGGAAGAAGATACGGTAGTGCCTCGTTATGAACTGCCAACCTTATTAAAAGGGATTAAAGAAATCGGGAACAAATACGGATTCAAATCGGTTTGTTACGGTCACGCCGGAGACGGAAATTTACACGTGAATATCATCAAGGCAGATATGACCGATGAAAACTGGAAAACCGAAGTTCCCAAAGGGATCCGTGAAATTTTCGAACTAACGGTTTCCTTGAAAGGAACTTTGTCGGGTGAGCACGGAATTGGTTACGTACAGAAGAATTTTATGGACATTGCCTTCGATAATTCGCAACTGGTTCTGATGAAAAATATTAAAAAAGTCTTCGACCCGAATAATATTCTGAATCCTGGGAAAATTTTTCCGGATACTATTTGAAAATAAGAGGATAAACACAAAAAGGACATGCATTATAGTATGTCCTTTTTTTTTCTTACATCTTTAAATTTTCTTCAATTTTCAATTTTACTATTTCACGGTTTTCTTTTTTGAGTTTTAATTCCTGTTTGCTCGAAAAATTCATCCCTTTTTTGCCGTAATTTTGAATTCCTCATTCGTAATTCTTCATTAATAATTTCAAAAGTAAAAGACTTTATTTACTGATTGTTAGGTGTTTAGATATTTTTTAACTTTATAGTGAAGTTAAAATAATTATCTTATGAGGACCTATTACTTGTTATTAGTGAGCGTTTTGAGTATAGTGAGCACTTATACTTCGAATGCACAGGGCAACCCGCAGTTACAGTGGGTTTTTAATGCGGTAAATACAGCGGTATGGGGAGGTGGCAGCTATGGGAGCAGTATAGCAGTCGATGCCTTAGGTAACCGTTATGTTGCGGGGAGTTTTCAGGGAACCGCCGATTTTGATCCTTCTGATGCTACGGCTAATCTGACTTCGGTCGGGAGTACCGATGCATTTATTGCCAAATATGACAGCAACGGCAACTACCTTTGGGCGAAAGCTTTTGGGGGTGCTTCGGGTGAATCCGTTAATTCAATAGCCTTAAGCAGTATTGGGGAGCTTTATGTCACGGGGTATTTTTACGATACTGCCGATTTTGATCCTTCGGTCGCCAAGGCTAAATTAACTTCAGTAGGAGATGGCGATATTTTCATTGCGAAATACGACAGCAGTGGCAATTATCTTTGGGCAAAAGCGATGGGGGGACCAGGTTATGATCAAGGTGATTCTGTTGCGGTTAATAGTAGCGGTGAGGCATATATCACGGGGTATTTTGTGGATACAGTCGATTTTGACCCTTCAGCTGCCACGGCCAATTTGATTTCGGCAGGACAGGCTGATATTTTCATTGCGAAATACAGCAGCAGTGGTAGTTACATTTGGGCGAAACGTATAGGGGGTACAGAAAATGATGTAGGTAATTCGATAGCCTTAAACAGCAGTGGTCAGGTACTTATCACAGGGTATTTTCAAAATACAGTCGATTTTGACCCTTCGTCTGCCACGGCCAATCTGACCTCGGCAGGAAGTGGAGATATTTTTATTGCGAAATACGACGGTAACGGCAACTACCTTTGGGCGAATGCGGTAAGGGGAACAGGTTATGAACAAGGTGATGCTATTGCTGTAAATAGCATCGGGGAGATATATGTCACAGGTCTTTTTCAAAATACAGTCGATTTTAATCCTTCTGCTGCTACAGCCAATCTGACCTCGGCCGGAATGGAAGATATCTTTATTGCAAAATACGATAGTAATGGCAGCTACCTTTGGGCGAAAGCTATGGGAGGGCCTGGAAGTGACAGGGGAGAATCTCTAGCGTTAAACGGTAGTGGGGAGGTTCATGTTACCGGATCTTTTCAAGGTACTGTTGATTTTGATCCTTCGGCTGCGGTGGCTAATTTTACTTCTGTAGATAGCAGTCGTGATATTTTTATTGCGAAATACGGAACCAATGGCACCTACCTCTGGGCGGGAGCAATGGGAGGGATGTATGACGAAGGAGGTTCTTCTCTGGTAGTAGACAATAGTGGTCGGGTGAGTGCCACGGGTTATTTTGTCGGAACTGTCGATTTTGACCCCTCACCGGGAACGGCTAATTTAACATCCGGTCAAGGAGATTGTTTTGTTTTGGCTTATACATCATCCGGCAGTTATAATAATGCATTGGCTATAGGAGGGTATTCGGTCTATAATTTTCACGGAGAAGGGAAAAGTGTGGCCACGGATGCTTTTGGGAATGTTTATGTTGCAGGTACTTTTCAGGGTACGGTCGATTTTGATCCATCAGCAAGTACTGCCTATTGGACTTCAGCAGGAATTGACGATATCTTCATTGCTAAATATGACAGCAGTGGAAACTATCTTTGGTCGAAAGCCATTGGCGGGACAAGCCATGAAAATGTTGCTTCTCTAGTGGTAAACAGCAGTGGGGAGGTGTACATTACGGGGTATTTTAGCCCGATTGTCGATTTTGACCCTTCGCCCGCCGTAGCCAATTTGAATTCGTCGGGAGGTATGGATATTTTTATTGCGAAATACGACAGCAACGGGAACTATATTTGGGCGAAAGCAATAGGAGGACCTGATGGTGATACAGGTGTCTATTCTATGGCCATCAATAACAGTGGTGAGTTGTATATCACCGGAATTTTTATTGGAAATATAGATTTTGATCCTTCAGGGGCTGTAGTCTTTCTGCCAGCCCATTCGGTTAGCGATACCTTTATTGCCAAATACGACAGTAACGGCAATTACCTTTGGGTAAAAGGCATTGGAGGGCCGGAGGGTGATATTGTGGCATCCATTACGTTAAACAGTAGTGGTCAGGTATACATCACGGGATATTTTGCAGATACTTCCGATTTTGATCCTTCTCCCAACGTTGCCAATTTGACTTCGGCCGGGAATTTTGATATTTTCCTAGCCAAATACGACAGCAATGGTAATTACCTTTGGGCGAAAGCGATGGGGGGAACAGGTTATGATATATGTGATGCTGTTGTTGTAAATAGCAGTGGGGAGGCATATATCACAGGGACTTTTTCTGCTACAGCCGATTTTAACCCTTCGACAGCCACAGCTACTTTGACCCCAGTAGGAGGAGGTGGGAATTTGTTTATTGCGAAGTACGATAACAATGGTAATTACATCTGGGCGAAAGCCATAGAAGTTATAAAAAATGCATTCTTCGAGACCCCCAGTTCCCTTGCGTTAAACAATAATGGTGATATGTATATTGCCGGTATGTTTCAAGGGACTGGTGATTTTGATCCTTCAGCTGCGACGGTCAATTTCACCTCTGTAGGTAGAAGCAGGGATATTTTCATTGCGAAATACAGTAATAGTGGTAACTTCCTTTTGGGGAAGAGTATAGGAGGAGCAGGTTATGATAATGTTAAATCCCTTGTGATGAGAAACAACGATCAGATGTATGTCACAGGGAGTTTTCAAAATACATGCGATTTTGAACCTTCAAATGCAAGCGGCAGCTTGACTACGTTAAACAGTGGAGACATGTTCCTGGCTAAGTATCTTGAATGTAATGCTGTTACAACACCAACAATAACACTAATAGGTACTACCTTAACCGCAAATGGGCAAGCAGGTAATTACCAATGGGTTGATTGTAGTAATGGGAATGAACCTGTACCAGGGGCAATAGGTCCGTCTTTTACCCCTGCTGTACCCGGAAATTATGCCGTAATTTTAACGGTTGGAGGTTGTGCAAGTATTTCGGCTTGTCAAACGGTATTGAGCATTCATGAAGAGGAAATGGCGTCAATAGTGTTATATCCAAACCCAACAACAGGTAACTTTACTGTCAGCTGGGCTGATGCGTTGGAATCGGCAGAGATTGTCGTTACCGATATCATGGGTAAAACTATCAAAACAATGCTGTGCCAAGGACAGCAGGAAGCAAGGCTTTCTCTGGATGGCGCTGCAAAAGGCATCTACTTCGTTCGTTTACAGAGCGGGCAGAAAACCAAACAGTTTAAACTGGTTAAAAAATAGTATTGTTTTTCATGTTTTTTAAAAGAAGGTCTTTCCATATTGGGAAGGCCTTTTTTGATTTTAAGAAATAGATAAGTAGCTTCGGGAACCTCAGTCACCCGCTGTTCGACCCTTTAACAGGTTCAGGGTACTAGTCAGGCATTGCTTTTCACATTTTTACCCTTCAACTTCCAATTCCCAAACCGTAGCACATAACTTATAATTTGTAATCCTCATTCGTGTTTTATATCTATAATCTTTAATTGATTGATTTTAAAGGTTTTACATTGTTAATTCATAACTTTGTATGAGACCTAAAATGATTATGAGATGAAGAAGTATTACTTGTTATTGGTATGTGTTTTGGGCTTGGGAAACTTTTTCCCTTCAAATGCACAGGTCAACCCACAGTTACAGTGGGTTTTTAATGCGGCAAATACGGCTATATGGGGAGGTACGAACTTTGGAAGATGTATTGCTGTCGATGCCTCGGGTAATCGTTATGTAGCTGGATATTTTCAGGGAACTGCCGATTTTGACCCTTCGGTAGGCACAGCCAACCTGACTGCGGTAGGTTGGGGAGATATTTTCATTGCGAAATACGACAGTAATGGTAAATATCTTTGGGCGAAAGCTTTTGGTGGGGGGTTGGATGATTCTGCTATTTCAATAGCCTTAAACAACAATGGGGAGGTGTATGTTACTGGTTTTTTTTCGGCAACTGCCGACTTTGATCCTTCAGCTGCCACGGCCAATTTAACTTCAACTGGAAATGAAGATATTTTCATAGCAAAATACGACAGTAACGGCAACTATATTTGGGCGAAGGCTTTTGGGGGGACCAATAGTGATTATGTTAATTCGATTGTCGTAAACACCGATGGGGAGGTGTACCTCACAGGGTCTTTTTGGGATACTGCCGATTTTGATCCTTCAGTTGCCACGGCCAATCTAACTTCGGCTGGATATGACGATATTTTCATCGCAAAATACAGTAGCAGCGGTAGTTACATTTGGGTCAAAGGTATAGGAGGGACAGGATTTGATGCTAGTAATGACATAACCTTGAACAGCAGTGGAGAGGTACATATTACGGGATATTTTTCAAATACGGTTGATTTTGATCCTTCTGCCTCTACGGCCAATTTAACTTCAGCTGAGTATAGTGATATTTTTATTGCGAAATACACCAACAACGGCAGTTACCTTTGGGCAAAAGCTATGGGGGGGGCTGCCAGTGATTCGGCGCGTTCTCTTGTTGTAAACAGCATTGGTGAGGTATATATTACGGGAGATTTTTCAAATACAGTTGATTTTGATCCTTCTGCCGCTACGGCCAATTTAACTTCAGCTGGGTATAATGATATTTTTATTGCGAAATACACCAATAACGGCAGTTACCTTTGGGCGAAAGCTATGGGCGGGTTCGAAAGTGATTTGGGCTTTTCCCTTGCCGTAAACAGCAGTGGGGAAGTAATCATTACGGGAACTTTTTCATGGACAGTTGATTTTGACCCTTCGGCTGCCACCTCTACTCTGACCTCAGTGAATCAAAGCAGAGATATTTTTATTGCGAAATACAACAGTAACGGCGGTTACCTTTGGGCGGCAGGTATGGGAGGGGAATGTGACGAAAGCGGTTTTTCTGTGGTAGTAGACAATAACGGTCGGATTAGTGCCACGGGGGATTTTTGCGGGACTGCGGATTTTGATCCTTCAGCGGGAACGGCCAATTTAACAACTGGAGGTGGTTTGAATTGTTTTGTTTCAACCTATACTACATCGGGCAGTTACATAAATGCATTTGCTATAGGAGGATATTCAAGTAATAGTTTTAGAGGACAAGGAAATTGTATGGCCAAAGATGCTTTTGGGAATGTTTATGTTGCCGGTATTTTCTATGGTACGGTTGATTTTGATCCATCAGCAAATACGGCCTATTGGACTTCTGCCGGATCTCGAGATATTTTCATTGCGAAATATGACAGCAACGGAAACTATCTTTGGTCGAAAGCTGTTGCAGGACCGGGTTTTGACAATGTTGGGTCGCTCGTGGTAAATAGTGGTGGGGAGGTGTATATAACGGGTTATTTTGATCAGATTGCCGATTTTGATCCTTCGGCCGCCGTGGCCAATTTGAACTCATCAGGAAGGAGCGATATTTTCATTGCAAAATACGACAGTAACGGGAACTATCTGTGGGCGAAAGCCATTGGAGGGCCCGATGCTGACCTAGGTGTCCATTCTATGGCTGCCAACAGCAGTGGGGAGCTATATCTCACAGGAGTTGGTGGTTCTATTGGGAATATAGATTTTGATCCTTCGGGAGCTACAGCGTATCTTTCTCAAACTTTTTCTTTTTCTGATATATTTATTGCGAAATATGATAGTAACGGCAACTATCTTTGGGTAAAATCCATTGTAGGATCAAGGTATGATCGTGTGGCGAACCTCGCGGTAAACAGTAGTGGTCAAGTATACATTACGGGATCTTTTGAGGAAACTGCTGATTTTGATCCTTCGGCAAATGTTGCCAATTTAACTTCTGTTGGAGTTTTCGATATTTTCATTGCCAAATACGACAGCAGTGGTAATTACCTTTGGGCAAAAGCAGTGGGCGGAACAGGTAATGATATGGTCAATTTCATTGCTGTGAACGGCAGTGGAGACTTGTATGTAACGGGGTATTTTGCCAGTACAGTCGATTTTGATCCTTCGGCTGCCACAGCTAATTTGACATCAGAAGGAGTGTCAAATGTATTTCTTGCGAAATACAATAGTAGCGGTAATTATATTTGGGCAAAAGCTCTGGGAGTGATAGATCATGAGTTTGATTTAGATTATACCCGCAATTCCCTTGCACTAAACAGTGGAGGGGAGGTGTATATGGCCGGGATGTTTCGAGGGACCGACGATTTTGATCCGTCTGCAGCAGTGGCCAATTTCACTTCGGTTGGGAGTGACGATATTTTCATAGCGAAATACAGCAGTAGTGGTAATTACCTTTGGGCGAAAGCTGTTGGGGGAGGAGGTCAAGATGGTGCTACTGCCCTTGTGGTGAACGATAAGCAGGTGTATGTTACGGGGGAATTTGAAGGTACATGCGATTTTGAACCTTCAAATACAAGCGGTAGTCTGACTACGTTGGGTTCTGGGGACATGTTCCTGGCTAAGTATCTTGAGTGCACTACCACTACGATACCTACAATAACGCTAACAGGTACTACCTTGACTTCAAACAGTACTGCAGATGTATATCAGTGGATTGATTGTAATAACGGAAATACACCGGTTCCAAACGCAACAAGCCAGTCGTTCACTCCTGTGGTGAGCGGAAATTATGCCGTGGTGTTAACAATGGGAGGCTGCCAAAGCACTTCGGCCTGTCAAACGGTATTGGGCGTCAGGGAGGAAGAAATGGCATCAGTGAAGCTATATCCTAATCCGACAACGGGTAATCTTACCATCAGCTGGGCTGATTCAATGGAGGATGTAGCGATTGTGGTTACAGACATATTGGGCAAAACCATAAAATCAATGCAGTACAAAGGACAGCAGGAAGCAAGATTTTCTCTGGACGGAGTTGCCAGCGGCATTTACTTTGTTCGTTTACAAAACGGAGAGAAAACCAAACAGTTCAAATTGATCAAAAAATAGTGATGCTTTCATATGTTGAAATAAAAAAAAGAGGCTGTTTCAAAAGACAGCCTCTTTCTTTTTAATTATTGCTTCTGAATTCCTCCAAAACTGCATCCGGATGCTTAAAAGTGGGCGGATGTTCTGTAATGTTGGCAATTCGCTTTTTGTTTAGTTTCATTGTAATGTCGGCTTCGGTCGTAAAAAGTAAAACCCACATGAACGGATTGTTGATGTAGGGTATCAGCTCGGATTCCATTGCGTCCAGTTCCACAATCTTTTCGATTTCCTGCAAACCTTCCTTATAGATTTTGTGGATCACGGATAATTTTAAAACGCCGTTTTCTACCGCAGTTCTCACATAAATGTTTTGCAGTTCGGGACGGCCAATGGTTTTGGTCAATGTCAGTTTTGCAAAAGTCCCATCCTGAATGCTGGCTTTTACGCTGTCGAAAAATTCGGTATAGGTCGGATTGCTTATCATTTTTTACTTTCTGTATGGATTTGTAATGGTAATTGTATTGCAAAAATAACTTTTTTGATCTTGGTCAAAGTGGTTTTGTTTCTTTTTAAATAGATTACCATGTTGAATTTATAGAAATCTGATAAAAATCAGTTTTATAAAAAGAATTATGAACTATCTTTACTTCATGAAAAAAGTAATTGTAATAGTTGTATTCCTTTTCTTCCTTAAACCGATCCTTCCGGTTTTGGAATACGTTTTCAATTACGATTATATTGTTAAAGAACTTTGTGAGAACAAAGCTAAGCCGGAAATGAAATGTAACGGTAAATGCCACTTGATGAAGGAATTGGCAAAAGCTTCCGATACGGATAATCCGGTTTCTCAGGATAAAAAAACGTCACATGCCGAATTTGAAATCCTCTTTTTAGAAAAATCGCCTTCATTTGAAATCGCAAATCTGAATTTTCCTGTTCAGAAAGAAATCAACATGAAATACTCCGATTTGTACTTTTACGAAAACACCATTGTTGTTTTTCATCCGCCAGCCGTTTAATTATTGCTTTACCCTTTAATGTTTATCTGCGTTAGGTCTGTCTTTTCAGTCACAGCTTTACGAATTAATATCTGTTTCAGATAGATTTAGCTCTGACTGTATTTGGTTCAGATACCCCGATAATCATTTAACCTTTTTAATTCCGTTGTTGTAGCCAGGAAACTGTTTCCTCTGGTTAAAACCGATGGGGTACATTACGTAATAATTATACAGAAAAATGAAAAAGATCCTCTTTGCCGTATTGGTTTTGGGACAAATACTGTACGGTCAAAATCCGGTTAATAAAGATTCGTTAAATGCAAAACAACTTGATAATGTTGTGATTACGGCTAACAGAGGCGCTAGTCTGAAAAGAGAAGTGCCTGTAGCGATTTCGAAAGTAACACAAAAAACAATAAATGAAACCAAAGCCACTGCAGTTTATGAAATCGTGAACAAAGTGCCGGGTGTTTTAATGGTTAACCTGGGGAATGAACAGCATTCGATGGCTATTCGTCAGCCGATGACCACCAATCCTTATTATTTGTATCTGGAAGACGGTTTGTCGATTCGTCCGATGGGGGTTTTCAATCACAATGCGCTTTTAGAGATTAATCAGTTCAACCTGCAGAACATCGAAGTGGTCAGAGGACCTGTTTCATCTCTTTACGGCCCGGAAGCAGTCGGCGGTGCAGTGAATTTGATTTCGCTAAAACCATCACTGCAGCCGGAAATGAAAGTGGGGATTCAGGCTGATCAATGGGGGTATATAAGGTTACAGGCTGCTGCAGGAGCGACCGTTGGAAAGGTCGGAGTGTACGTTGCCGGTTTGACCAGTGCACAACGCGATTCCTGGATGACATACTCTGATTACAACAAAGACAACATCAACGCGAGAATTGACTACAACATTAATAAAAGCACCCGTTTAATCTGGACTTTGTTCTCAGGTAGATATTATTCAGATATGAGCAGCCCTCTTAATGAAGCCGATTTTTACAACAGAACCTATAAAAGCACTACCGATTTCACCTATAGAAAATCGGATGCTTTGCGAAGCAAAGTAACTTTTGAAAAGGAATGGAATCCTAATGCACAATCATCGCTAACGGTTTTCACGAGAGACAATGAATTAGGGCAAAGCCCGGCATATACTGGAGGCATTAAATGGACGCCGGGGCAGACCACTGCCAAAGGGGAAATCAACTCCAATAATTTTAAGAGTTATGGCGTATTGGCTCAGCACAATCAGAAGTTTGATTTTCTTGACGGTTCCTTGGTTGCAGGCGGTTTGTACGACAATTCCCCAGTGGATTATAATGCCCATCAGTTGGATTTGAAAGCCAATTTAAATCCGGGAGGGCAAACAGTAAGCAGTTATGAAATTATTGCAGAACGTCCTGATATTAAGTTGGCAGACTATAATGCCAGAATTTACAATACAGCCGGTTTCGCGCAGTTGACTTTCCGCCCAGTAAGTAACCTGATTATTACTGGTGGTGCACGCTACGATAATATGAGTTTCGACTACAACAATAATATTGACCATTCTACAGGAAGTAAAGTATACGACCAATTTACGTTTAAGGGAGGAGTTAATTACAATCCATTCAGTTGTGCAGGGTTTTATGCCAATTATTCGCAGGGATTTGCGCCTCCGGGACTGACTTCCATTTTCAGGGCTAAACCGGGAACTGGTGGGAGTACAGGTACTCCAGCAGAATTTTATTATAATTTAAAGCCGGCAGAATTTGATAATTATGAAGTTGGAGGATGGATAGGCTGTCTTGAGAAAAAGATGAATATTGAGTATTCAGTTTACTATATGGAGGGAAAAAACGAACTGCTGAATGTTCGCCTTCCTGACAATTCAACTGATTATCGTTCTGTCGGAGAAACGCTTCACAAAGGAGTTGAGCTGGCTGTTAATTATATTCCGAATTCCCAATTTAAAATCAGAGCAGGTGGAACCTATGCGATACATGAGTTTGTCGATTTTAAATTGTCCGACAAGCCAACTGATCCGATTCAGAATTTAGATGGAAAGGAAATGCCATCGGCTCCCCATTGGGTAGCGAATTCGGAAGTAACTTATTATCCGAAATGGTTGCCAAATTTAAGAGCAGGAGTAGAATGGCAATTGGTTTCCAGTTGGTATCAGGACCAGATCAATACCGTAAAATATGATGGATATAATGTGTTTAACGGACGTATCGGTTATCAGTATAAGGGGTTTGAATTTTATACTAATGTGATGAATTTCACCGATAAATTGTATGCTTATAATGTGACCAGAGGCAATACGCCTACATCCACACCTAGTTATAGCCCTGCAGCACCACGCACTTTCGTTTTTGGTTTGCAGTATCATTTACAACTTAACAAGAAAAAAAATGATGAAAAATAAACTTCTTTTGGTATTTGCAATGGCATTGTTTGCTGTGCAAAACAGTAATTCCCAAATCAAAGAAACCGAAACAAAATATATTTCTTCAGAAAATGGGTCTACAACAAGCTGTCCTTTTTTCACTTCTGACAGAAAAGGACGGACTGTGATGACCTACGGAAAAGAAACTACAGGAAAGGATGCTGTTCTTAACTATGCGGTTTTCAATGCTAAAACAAAAAGTTTCGGTGCCCCAATTGAAATCCCATCTAGTAAAGGAGTGGAACTTCATGGGGAGAATATGCCGAAGATGGTATTCAAACCCAATGGTGAAATCATTGCAGTTTGGGGAATCGATAACCCGACACCTAAGAAAAAATACGGCGGTTTGATTCAGTATTCCCAGTCGTTTGATGGCGGAAAAAACTGGACACCGGCAAAACGGTTAGTGAATGATCAAAACGGAATCGATCAGCGCTATTTTGATATTGACCTGCTTCCTAGTGGAGAAGTGGCTATTATCTGGTTGGATAACCGCACTAAAACGGATTTGGATGGTTCTACATTGTATTATGCGGTTACCAAAGGGAAGAAAGGTTTTCAAAATGAAAAAGTCATAGGGGAAACTACATGCCAGTGCTGTCGTACGGATTTATTTGTGGGGAAAAACGGTGTTATTTATGCGGCTTACAGGGATATTATCAACGAAGAAATCCGCGATATGGTACTCAGTTATTCTTCGGATAACGGAAAAACATTTTCAAAGCCAAAAAGAATAAGCGCAGATGATTGGAAAATAAACGGCTGTCCTCATACGGGTCCGACCATGACGCATAACGAAAACGGATTGCACTTTGCCTGGTTTACCATGGGAGGAGGAGCAGGGGTGTTTTATGCCAATTCATCCGATAACGGAAAGAGCTTTTCGAAAAGGGATAATGTCAGCGCAAATGCCTCTGCAAAACATCCGCAAATTTCTGCTTTAAAAAATAGTAATGTTGTTATCGTATGGGACGAAAGTGCTGAAATTAACGGTAATTATTTCAACAGAATCGGTCTGCAGCACAGAGCTAAAAATGGTAAAGTTATGGAAACCGAATTCGTAACTTCATCTGCCGAAGGTATGTCTACATTTCCCATCGTGAAAGCTTTGAGCGAAACTGAAGTTTTGATAGCATGGAGCCAGGGCGGGAAAGAAGCGAAAGTGGGTTATAAGACAGTTCGTATTGGGAATCAGAAAAGCAGTAAATCAGTAAAAAATAAAAGTGTAGTGGAAAGATAATATATAGTCGCTATAAAAAATCCCCAATTACGTTTGTAGTTGGGGATTTTTTTTGGATTGAATGATTTAACTTGTCAAAATCTGAACCCATTTATAAACCTAATTGTTTGCGTACTTTTTCAGTAATAACAGCGTCAAGTAATTCCTTGTAATTAGGGTCGAAGCTTACGAATTTCCATCTGCCTTCAGTAAAATCATCAGAAATGGCAACCAACTTGTCTATTTTAATGATGTTAAAGGCATTGATTTCTTTTGAAAAGCGGATGGTCGAATTCGGAAAGTTTTTATGCAACGTTTCCATAATCCTTTTTAATGTGGCTTCATTGTTTATGGGTTGCTTATAGGTCATAACCATTGAATTTTCATAACTTATGACACAATATAGACCATTTTCCCTCATTTGAATGTTAGAATATGAAAAATGAGGTGTGGTATACAGGTATTGAATACTGTAAGTGTCGTTATCGAAAGAACTGTCTAAGGCTGCATACATATCTGCTCTCTCCACAAATCTAAAAACAAGCGGGTAGGTAAAATCGAGCATTGTGTCAAATGACATGTTATAGGTAGCTTCATAAAGCGCTTCGTTGTCACGTTTTAAATCTTCTATTGATTGTGCGAAAATACCCGTGACAATAAATAGCGTTAAGAATGTAATTTTTAATTTCATTGGGGGAAATTTTGGATAAATATAAAAAAAATCCCCAACTACATTGTAATTGGGGATTAATATTTTTTAAGATTTTACTTACTCGCTAACGACAATCCATTCTCCTGAAGCTAACATAGGTTCTGCTTTTTTGAATTTCATGGTTTCTGTTTTTCCGCTCATAACGTGTTTAATTGTAACATTGTCGTTGCGGTTGATTTTAGGTTGATCACGCACGATGGTTTCAGTGACGTGATGATGATGTTGCTGTTGTTGCATTTGAGCAGCTTCACGTTGTTTGGCAGCCATTTCGTCAGTGTTTAACACTTCTTCTTTTGAAATAGTATAATCTTCTTGTATTGGCTCTTCGTGTGCTTCCTGAATATTGTCAGGATTTTGTGAAGGTAAATCACCTTTAAGCAAGAATGAAATTACTTCTTTATTGATACCGTCCAACATTTTCTTGAACAGGTTAAATGCTTCAAATTTGTAAATCAGCAACGGATCTTTTTGTTCGTGAACAGCTAACTGAACCGATTGTTTCAGTTCATCCATTTTACGCAAGTGTTTCTTCCATGCTTCATCAACAATGGCTAAAGTGATGTTCTTTTCGAAATCAGTCAAAAGCGTTTTTCCTTGTGAAATATAAGATTTCTCCAAATCGGTCACTACATTAAGTGTCTTGATGCCATCAGTAAACGGAACAACAATACGTTCAAACTGACCATTGTTGTTTTCATATACATTTTTGATTACAGCATAAGCGTCTCTGGCATTGCGATCCTGTTTTTCGTCATAATGTTTTAATGCCGCTTTGTATACTTTACCAGCCAATTCCATATCGGAAAGTCTGTTGAAATCACTTTCGGAAACCGGAGACTCAATAGCAAAGTAACGGATTAACTCGAATTCGAAATTTTTGAAATCTTTGGCAATTTTATTGTTTTCCACAACCAATTCAGCCAAGTCATACATCATGTTTGCCAAATCCACTTTTAAGCGTTCTCCGTGCAATGCATGGCGACGACGTTTGTAAACTACTTCACGTTGTGCGTTCATTACGTCATCGTATTCCAATAAACGTTTACGTGTGCCGAAGTTGTTTTCTTCTACTTTTTTCTGAGCTCTTTCGATGGATTTGGTCATCATTGAGTGCTGAATTACTTCACCTTCTTTGATTCCCATACGGTCCATGATTTTTGCTACTCTTTCAGAACCGAACAAACGCATAAGGTTGTCTTCCAAAGATACATAGAACTGAGAACTTCCCGGATCTCCCTGACGTCCCGCACGTCCACGTAACTGACGGTCTACACGACGTGAATCGTGACGTTCTGTACCAATGATAGCCAAACCACCTGCTGCTTTTACTTCTGGAGATAATTTGATATCGGTACCACGGCCTGCCATGTTTGTTGCAATGGTTACTACCCCGGCATTACCTGCTTCAGCAACAATCTGTGCTTCCTGTTTGTGTAATTTCGCGTTCAATACGTTGTGCTGGATGCCTTTCATTTTAAGCATACGGCTCAATAATTCGGAAATCTCAACCGAAGTCGTACCGATCAATACCGGACGGCCTTCGGCAACCAATTGCTGAACATCTTCCGCAACTGCGTTGAATTTCTCACGAACTGTACGATAAATTAAATCTTCTTTATCTTTACGGGCAATTCCTCTGTTGGTTGGAATTTCTACTACGTCTAATTTGTAGATTTCCCAGAATTCGCCTGCTTCTGTAACTGCTGTACCGGTCATACCTGCTAATTTGCTGTACATACGGAAGTAGTTCTGCAAAGTAATAGTAGCAAACGTTTGGGTAGCAGCTTCGATTTTTACGTTTTCTTTCGCTTCAATCGCCTGGTGCAAACCGTCAGAATAACGACGGCCATCCATGATACGTCCCGTTTGCTCGTCTACGATAAGGATTTTGTTATCCATGATAACGTATTCCGTATCTTTTTCGAATAAGGTATAAGCTTTTAAAAGCTGCGTTAACGTGTGGATGCGCTCACTTTTTACAGAGAAATCCTGGAATAGTTGTTCTTTAACTTCCGCCTCGGCTTCTTTTGAAAGTTTTTGTTTTTCGATGTTGGCGATTTCGGTTCCGATATCCGGAAGGACGAAGAAATCATCGGAAGTATCCTGAGAAAGGAATTTGATTCCATTATCTGTCAATTCAACCTGATTGTTTTTTTCTTCGATTACGAAATACAAAGCTTCGTCAACAATCGGCATTTTACGGTTGTTGTCCTGCATGTATTCGTTTTCCGTTTTCTGAAGTAATTGTTTAACGCCTTCTTCAGATAAGAATTTGATCAATGCTTTGTTTTTCGGTAAAGCACGGAACGCTCTTAATAATTGGAATCCGGCATCTTTACCATTTCCTTCTTTCATCAAACGTTTTGCCTCGGTAAGGAAACCGTTGGCTAATTGACGTTGAAGGTTGTATAAGTTTTCGATTTTCGGTTTTAATTCGTTGAATTCGTGACGGTCACCTTGCGGAACCGGACCGGAAATAATCAACGGCGTACGTGCGTCGTCAATCAATACGGAATCCACCTCATCGACAATCGCGTAGTTGTGTTTTCTTTGTACCAATTCACCAGGCGTATGGGCCATGTTATCTCTCAAATAATCGAAACCGAATTCGTTGTTGGTTCCGTAAGTGATATCAGCCTCGTAAGCGCGACGTCTTGCGTCGGTGTTCGGTTGGTGGTTGTCGATACAGTCAACAGTCAATCCGTGGAATTCGAATAAAGGCGCTTTCCAGGTGCTGTCACGTTTTGCAAGGTAGTCATTCACGGTTACTAAGTGTACTCCGTTTCCGGTCAAGGCATTTAAATAGATTGGCAGGGTTGCTACCAATGTTTTACCTTCTCCCGTTTGCATCTCTGAAATTTTACCTTGATGTAAAACAGTACCACCAATTAACTGTACGTCATAGTGGATCATGTCCCAAGTGATGGCTTTTCCGGCAGCATCCCATGAGTTTGCCCAAATGGCGTTGTCTCCTTCTATGGTGATGTATGATTTTGCTGCTGATAATTCGCGGTCTTTAGGAGTTGCTGTAACGGTGATTTGCGTGTTTTCCTTGAAACGACGAGCCGTTTCCTTAACCACTGCAAACGCTTCCGGCAGTATATCGTTTAATACCTTTTCAGAGATTTCATAAGCTTCTTTCTCGATAGCATCGATAGTAGCATAGATATCTTCTCTTTTGTCGATGTCTTCCGTAGCTTCAACTTCTTGTCTTAATGTTTCTATTTTAGCATCTTTTTCAGCACGAGCGGCTTTGATCTGCTCTTTAAAATAGGTTGTTTTCGCTCTCAGTTCGTCATTTGATAAGGCTGATAAAGCAGGTTCAAATGATCTGATTTTGGCAATAATCGGTTGAATTGCTTTTACGTCCTTTTGGGATTTGTCACCCACAAAAGCTTTTAATATGCTGTTTATGAAACTCATAATCTGGTTTGGTTTATATTCTGATAATAGTGTGCAAATTTACACAAAAAAAAAGCCTCGTGAGAGACTTTTTCGCTGTGCTTTATTTTTTAATATTCATCCTCGTTCCAAAGGTAATCTTCGTCGGTCGGATAATCTGGCCATATCTCTTCCATTGATTCGTAGATTTCACCTTCGTCTTCTATCGACTGTAAGTTTTCCACTACTTCAAGAGGAGCTCCAGTTCGGATAGCATAGTCGATAAGTTCATCCTTTGTGGCTGGCCACGGGGCATCGCTTAAATATGATGCCAATTCTAATGTCCAATACATCTTTGATTGATTTATAGTTTTATGCAAAAATAAATTTTATACTGAAAAAATCAAGTAAAATTTCTTTTATTTTAAAAAAAGTTAAGAACGTCATTTTTTTTGTTCAGTTTTCAGTAATGGTTGGCATTTTCTTACACTGTGTGTTCCAGCTGAATACTGCGACTGATTACTGTTTTCTGGGAATCCATTTCACTTCGTCAGCGTTCAGGTCATTGGACAACTTTCGTGCCAATACAAAAAGGTAGTCAGAAAGTCGGTTTAAATAGGTAAGAACCTGCATATCTGTCGGCTCTAATTCGTGAAGATGTGTGGCTAAACGCTCGGCGCGGCGGCAAACGCAGCGGGCTATATGACAATATGACACAGTTGTGTGACCACCCGGAAGCACAAAATGTGTCATTTGTGGCAATGAACTGTCCATAGTATCTATTTCGTTTTCAAGAAAATTCACATCTTCTTCTGAAATACGGTTGATGTTCAGGCGCTGTTGCCCGTTTTTGAGTACTTCTTTTTCCGGCGGCGTGGCTAAAATCGCTCCAACGGTAAAAAGTCGGTCCTGTATTTCGATCAATACATTTTTGTAAAGAGGGTTGATGTCCTGATCACGGATAAGTCCGATGTAGGAGTTTAATTCGTCTACGGTTCCGTAACTTTCGATGCGGATATGGTGTTTGGGAACGCGTGTTCCGCCAAAAAGTGCCGTGGTTCCTTTATCTCCGGTTTTGGTATATACTTTCATCTCATTATGGTTTATTAGTTATTGGTATTCGATGGAACTCGCCGAAAGCTCGTTTCATCTTTAGAGTTTCTGAGTTAGTGAGTCGCTAAGTTACTGAGGTTTTTTCAGAAGTTTACAAAAATTAAATACAATTCCTGACTAGCCCCGATTACTTCACTAAACTTTTGTTTTTCATAGGAGCTCAGTGAATGCTTTGCATTTGGGATGGCACGAAGTAAAGTGGAAAGCGGGAATGAGGACTGTTAATAAAGCTAGAGCCATTCGCTCCAAAAAAATGTAGCTATGTGGGCTATTATTGATTTTTATTTAGAATTTTCTTTTGACTGACCACTGAATACTGCAATCTGTTTACTGCTAAGTGACCACTGTTAACTGCTTTCTGCAATCTGATCACCGAATACTGTCTCCTGCTACCTGTTCGGATTATCGCTTTCAATCATACCGTCTTTCAAACGGATGATACGGTGGGCGTGTTTGGCGATATCTTCCTCGTGTGTAACCAGAATTACAGTATTTCCGTTGGCATGAATTTCGTCAAAAAGGTTCATGATTTCCACGGAAGTTTTACTGTCTAAGTTACCTGTAGGCTCATCCGCAAGGATGATTGAAGGATGGTTTACTAAAGCTCTTGCAACAGCTACACGTTGGCGTTGTCCTCCGGAAAGCTGGTTGGGTTTGTGGTCCATGCGATCTGACAGCCCGACTTGCGACAAAACAGTAGTGGCTCGTTTATTTCGGCTGTTTTTGTCGTACCCGGCATAAATCATGGGTAGTGCGACATTGTCCAAAGCAGTCGTACGCGGCATGAGATTAAAGGTTTGAAAAACGAACCCGATTTCCTTGTTTCGGATTTCGGCCAGTTCGTCGTCTTTCATTTTACTTACGTCTTTTCCGTTTAAAACATACGAACCTGCTGTAGGCGTGTCCAAACACCCCAAGAGGTTCATCAGTGTTGATTTTCCTGAACCAGATGGTCCCATTAAGGCAACATACTCGCCTTTATTGATGTGTAAATCGATACCTTTCAACACGTAAACGGTTTCATTTCCAAGTGGGAAGTCTCGTGTAATACCTTTTATTTCAATGATAGGTTTTGACATTTTCGTAGTTTTTCGGTTTTAGAAGTCCAAAAACGAATTGGATAGGATATAAGTAGTTAAATGCAGAATATTGTTACAATAAAACATAAAAAAACTCCCCATTGTTAAGATGAGGAGTTCCAAAAAAGTATGATTGCAGTTAATCATCTGCAGATGTGATTTTAACGCGATACAAATATATTGATTTTTAGACAGTTACGATTTCCATTAGTGTTATTTGTTTGTTAAAATTCTGATTTTTAAATAGTTATGGCGAAACCTTGTAAATTTCCTTTATTACTTCAAGGATTCTTGGAAAATCAATTTTTAAATCGATGAGTTTTCCGGTATGAATGTCGAATATCCACCCGTGTACTTTTAGGCCTCTTTCGTAGTTTGCTTTCTGAACGTCGGCGGTTTTGATGATGTTAATGCACTGTTCCTGAACGTTTAGTTCGGTCAGCCTGCGATATCGACTTTCTTCGTTTTTTATAGCGTTAAGTTCTTTTTTGTGGATTCGGTATACGTCGCGAATGTTTCGTAACCAGGGATTCAAAATTCCTAAATCCAATTGTTGCATGGCCGCTTTTATACCTCCACAACCGTAATGGCCACAAACGATTATATGATTGACCTTCAGGTGCTCTACGGCGTAATTGATGACGGACATCGAATTCAAATCGGTATTCGGAACCATATTGGCAATGTTGCGGTGAACGAAGACCTGACCAGGTGCCGCGCCCATTAATTCTTCAGTTGAAACACGACTGTCGGAACATCCGATGTAAAGAAATTCGGGTGCTTGTCCTTCGGACAATTTTTCAAAATAGTGTTCGTCGTTTTGTAATTGTTTGGCAATCCAGGAGCGGTTGTTTTCGAAAATCTGATTGATGTCCATGTGCGTAGTTTTGAACATCAAAATTACTAAAAACTTAGATTCGGATAATAAAATCTTCCCTTTCCTGTTCGTAGCGGAAGAATACCAGTCCCCATTGGAAAGTATCAATAGTTACTTTTACTTTAGGATGATTTTTGATGGCTTCCCAGGCTTCGTCCATTTCGGCTGACCAATGTATGTCGTCGAAAATCCAAACCGTATCGTTAGTTATGGTTGGTAAAAGCAATTCGAAATACTCCAAAGTGGCATTTTTGGAATGATTACCGTCGAAGTAGATGAGTTTCCAACTGTTGTTTTCAGGAGAGGTTTTTGAGAAATGGTCTTTAAATTCGGTTACAACGCTTTCTATATTGTTGAAGTTGAATTTTTTGAATTGCCCTTGTGCAACACCCGAAGTTTCCGGACAGCCTTCCAAAGTTGTGATTTTTGCTTTCGGATTTCCTAAAGAAAGGGCAGAAGTGGCCAATCCTAAAGAAGTTCCGATTTCTAAAATGCTTTCAGGCTGGAAGTAATTTACGATTCGGTATAATAATTCGGCTCGTTTTTCAGTAATTCCGGCTGTTTGTGCAATTTTGGAAATCTGACGGTTATTTGACTTGAAAACACGGGATCCGGCTCCGAAATCGGTTACTTCAATTGTGTTTTTGTTTTGAAGCAGATCGTTTCGGTATTGTTTCAGTATTTTATATTCCGCTTTCGGTTTTTTATCATAAAAGCACTTGGTTACCAAAGAATATACAAACGGCGAATGTACACCATGCTGATTTTTGGAGTGCCAAAGGAATTTCAGATAAGCTTTTAGTATAGTCACAGTTTACGGTCTCAGTTTACAGTTTTCTTGTTGTCTCCGTTTACAGTCCGGTGAATTCCGATTAAAGATTCTTCTAATTTACTAATCTAGTTTATAATCATCGAATTCGTATTCGCTTGTAATGCTTTTAAAGTGAACTACCAATCCTTCTTTTATGCTATACTTATAGGATTCAAAAGTTTCACTGTCCTCCTGTTGTTCGTAAAATGTATCCCCTTTTGTCCACCATTTTCCTTTTTCTGTAAAAGTTTCAATTTCACAGTTTTCCTTGGTAGTAAACATAATTGTATATGTTCCGTTGCTGAATCTTTGAACAATCCAATGTTTTTCAATTCCCTTAATCTGTTTTTCGATTTCAAAACCTTTCCAAATTCCTACCAGTTTTTTGTCGTTTGCTGAAATTTTATTCGTCGTAGCTGAAGTTGTGAGAATCAGCACTATAACAGCTGCAAATATTTTAATTGCTTTCATGATTTATTAATTAGGGATATCTATTGTTTTTATATTGTCAGTAGTGAAAATAAAAATGAAATTCTCTGCAGATTTTAAGCGCTCCATTTCTTTTTCCTTCTCATAAAGATACTTATTCTGTTTTTTTCTTTTTTTCTCTTCTTTTTCCAAATCTTTAAACTCAGACTGAAGATATGTGTCTGATTCTTTAACTAGATTGATGGTTTCCTCAAGCATTTTTTTGTATTCTTCGGTTTGCTTGAATTTTTCGAAATGCTTGAATTTTAATTGGGTAAACTCTTCTGCAGTAACCTTAACTTCTTTAATGAAATTTCCTTGACTGATTTCAATTAAATGGTAATTCTCGTAAGTGGAACTGTATCCCATGTGGACATAGTTGATTAATTTTCCATAAGGGCAAATCAAAACCCCATTGTAGAAATTGCATTCAAAATCTTTGATTTCTCCAAAAATATCATTGTAAATTGAAATTAACTTTCTTTGAGTACTGCCTTTTTCATCTTCTATATATTCTTCTTTATACAGATCATGAACCACTAACTTGTTGTTTTCTATTTTGAAATAGGCAATATATCCTCTCCAATTACCTGTGCTAAAAGAAGTTATTAAACCGTCTTTTATTGGGTTCTTTTTAAAATAAGGTTCTAAGGGATTGGCATGGATGGCCAGGGTGTCTTTCCCCTGAATTAAATAATCAGGGACTTGTCCTGTGGCGCTAACTTTCAGCGTTGACAGTAGAAAAAAAAGAAAAAAGCAAAGTTGGTTTATACAATTCATTTTGTAGCGTTTTTTGCAATAAAAACGACAGCCTCCTTATTAAATTGTGTTTGATACACGGCTGTCTGCTTCGACTAAGATTATTCTTCCATCTTAGCCGACAGTTCAAACCAGCGTTCTTCTTTCTCTTCTATTTTTTTGATAACGTTCTGCAATTCGTTGGCTTTTTTCTCAATGTCAGCATCGGCTACTTTCCCGTCCGAAAACAATTGCTCGATTTCCTTTTTCTTGAATTCCAGATCTTTGATTTCACGTTCAATTTTTTGGAATTCTTTCTGCTCATTAAACGATAAACCTGAAGAAGCTGTGTTGTTCTGTTTCCAGTTGACTTTTTCCTTCGGTTCTTCTTTTACAGGTTCTATGCTGTCTTCATACGCTCTGAAATCTGAGTAATTTCCAGGGAAGTTTTCAATCTCCCCCTGACCTCTGAAAACAAACAAATGATCTACAATTTTATCCATGAAGTAGCGGTCGTGACTTACCACCAATAAACAGCCCGGATAATCCAAAAGGAAGCTTTCCAGAACGTTGAGTGTTACGATATCCAAATCGTTCGTAGGCTCATCGAGAATCAAAAAGTTCGGGTTTTGAATTAAAACGGTACACAAGTACAAACGTTTCAGTTCGCCACCGCTTAGTTTTTCAACATAATCGTATTGTTTTTTAGCATCGAATAAAAATCGTTCCAACAATTGCGAAGCCGAAATAATCCTTCCTTTTGCCAACGGTATATATTCTCCGTATTCTTTAATGATATCAATGACACGTTGTCCCGGTTTCGGGTTGATACCGCTTTGAGTGTAGTAGCCTATTTTAATTGTATCACCCACAACGACTTTTCCACTATCGGCAGGAATCGTTCCGGTTAACAAATTCAGGAAAGTCGATTTTCCGGTTCCGTTTTTCCCGATGATTCCGATTCGGGCTCCACGTTGAAAATCAAAAGTAAAATCATTTAAAATTACCTTATCGCCGAATTTTTTAGAGATTTTGTGAAGCTCGATAATCTTGCTTCCCATACGTTCCATGTTGATTTCCAGTTCGACCACGTTTTCTTTTCTGCGGCTTTCGGCTACTTCTTTAATTTTGTAAAAATCATCCTGGCGCGATTTCGATTTGGTCGTACGCGCTTTTGGTTGGCGGCGCATCCAGGCCAATTCCTTCACGAAAAGGTTCTGCGCCTTGTCGATAGTGGCATTTTCCGAAGCGATACGCTCTTCTTTTTTCTCCAGATAATAGGAATAATTTCCTTTGTATTGGTATAATTTTCCGTTGTCCAATTCGATGATTTCGTTACAAACGCGCTCCAAAAAGAAACGGTCGTGCGTCACCATAAACAACGTGATGTTTTCTTTTGCAAAATAACTTTCAAGCCATTCGATCATCTCCAGATCCAAGTGATTCGTAGGCTCGTCCAAAATCAATAAATCCGGGCGGTTAATTAGGATAATGGCCAATGACAGGCGTTTTTTCTGTCCTCCCGAAAGGTTTTTTACCTTCAGTTTGAAATCTTCCAGCTTCAGTTTGAAGAGAATCTGCTTGAATTGCGTCTCAAAATCCCAGGCATTATGACGATCCATATTATCGAATGCCTTTTGATAGGCTTCTTCGTCTTCCGGATGTTCCAATGCTTTTTCATATTGCTCAATCACCTTCAGAATCTCGTTGTCCGAAGCGAAAATACTTTCCTCAATCGTAAGTTCATCCTGCAGATTATGATCCTGCGACAAAAATGCCATTTTAATGTCTTTGCGCACCACAACCTGCCCCGTATCTGGTTCATCCTCACCATTGATAATCTTCATGATGCAGGTTTTTCCTGAACCGTTTTTGGCAATAAAAGCTATTTTCTGGTCTTTGTTAATCCCAAATGAAATGTTTTCAAACAGCGTACGCTCTCCGAATGACTTTGATATATTTTCGACTGATAGATAATTCACGTGGTATATTTTTTACTTCGTACAATTCGACCTAAAAGGGTCTTGGGTGCAAAAGTAATCAAATAACAGCTATTAAGAAGTGTTTATGTTTCTATAGGCAAATTACGATTGCGGTTACAGATAATTTTGATTTGGGTTATTAAGTGTTTACGTACAGTTCAATAAATAGCTTAAATTTGTAATAACGCTGTTGTAAAAAAAGAAAAGATGAATCATTTATTTGTTGCGATACTGGCGATATTTCTTTTTTCTACGGATATTGGTTATTCGCAAAGCGATTCAATTAAGTATAACAGTAAAGATATTCGGGATATTTACAAAAAGATTTTTGTAAAAAGCGACTCGATTAACAAGTTTAAAGATAAAAGAATTGCATTTTCCTTGTTTCCTTCTCCGGCAGGATCAGATGCTGGCGGTGGATTTGTAATTTCATTTTTGACAACCTTTTACCTCGGTGAAGACACCAAAAATACCAGGATGTCTGAGGTGATTTTCACTCCTTATTTCAGTTTGGATGGCCAATATGTTTTTCCGATTACAACTTATTTATATACCAATAAAAACATTTACAATTTTACCGGTGACTACCGTTATATGATCTATCCTCAACCTACGTATGGTTTAGGAAATAATAATTCGGAAACGGAAATATCAAGATTAGAGTACAAACAGTGGCGTTTTTATCAGTTTGCTACCCGAAAAGTTGCCGGGAATTTCAGGATGGGGCTCGGGGTTTTATTTGATAGTTATGAAGGTATTTCAGAGGAATCGTTTATTGAGGAAGAAACCGATTACGTTAAATACATGAAAGGGGATTTCTCTAATGTGAGTTCTTTTGGCATTGCGCTTCAGCTTTTATACGATTCAAGAATCAATGTAATCAATCCGGAGCAAGGGTTTTATGCAGAGCTCGATTATCGTAATAATTTTAATGGTGGTTTGGATAATCAGGAGTGGAAATCCATATATGTTGACTTGAGAAAGTATTATTCATTGCATAAAAAACTTCATAGAGTATTGGCAGGCAGGTTCTTTTACTGGTCTACCTTTTGGGGTGATCCGCATTATCTGGATTTGCCGAGTATCGGTTGGGACCGTTTTGGGAAAACTGGTAGAGGTTTTACACGAAACAGATTCAGAAGTAATGGTTTGTTGTATTTTGAGAGTGAATACAGGACAGATATTACCAGAGATGGTTTTTTTGGAGCCGTTTTTTTTGCGAATGTTTCTTCAGTTTCAAAATTGTATACTTCTGAATTTACCAAATGGCACCCTGCCGTGGGGACGGGATTGCGTGTGAAATGGAATAAGAAAAACAATAACAATGTGACCCTGGATTTTGGGGTGAGTAAAAACGACTGGTCATTGCGTGTGAGTCTGGCTGAGAATTTCTAATTTTCAGAATCGACGAATTTCGCATTATATTTGTCCGATGCAACTATCGGTAATCATACTTAATTACAACGTCCGCTATTTTCTCGAGCAATGTGTTTTGAGTGTTCAGAAAGCACTTGTGGGTATTGAAGGCGAAATTATCGTCGTGGATAATTTTTCTGCGGATAGCAGCTGCGACATGATGAAGCTGCGATTCCCCAATGTAAGACTGATCGAAAACAAAGCCAATCTCGGTTTTCCAAAAGGAAATAATATAGGCGTGGACGAAGCAAAAGGGAAATATATCTGCATTTTAAATCCGGATACCGTCGTAGCTGAAGATACATTTCAAAAAGTTCTGGCCTTCGCCGAATCAAAATCCGATTTGGGGATTGTAGGATGCAAACTTATTGACGGTACGGGAAATTTTCTTCCGGAATGCAAACGCGGAACCCCAACACCTTGGGTGGCTTTTACCAAAATTTTCGGATTGTATAAACTCTTTCCAAAATCAGGTTTTTTCAATAAATATTATGCCCAGCATTTATCCGAAAACCAAACCGGGAAAGTAGATATACTCGTCGGAGCTTTCATGGTGATGAAGCGCGATTTGTACCTTGAAGTCGGAGGGTTTGACGAAAACTGTTTTATGTATTCGGATGATATCGATTTGAGTTATACGGTTTTAAAATCCGGAAAATCGAATTATTATTTCCACGAAACTTCGGTAATACATTATAAAGGAGAAAGCACAGTGCGCGACGGAACCTACATGAAGCGTTTCCGCGAAGCCATGCACTTTTTCTATAAAAAGCATTTCGGAGGTTCTTTTGTTTTTGACGTTTTCATGCGAATCGGGGCTTTCCTGTTTGCGATATTAAAAAAACAGCAACAGCAACAAATCGTTTCCAAACCAGATGAATACATGTTGTTTTCTTTCAATGAAAGTATGAAGGGTAAATTGGAAAAACAGTTGCAAAAAAAGGTGTCTCAGGCTGCTGATATTAATGAAAATGCCTTATTTTCGCAGGAAAATTCGAAAGGAGACCGAAGGGAAATAGTATTGGATAACAGTAGTTTTTCGTTTAAGGAAATCATCGGCTTTCTGGAGAAAAATAAAAACAAAGGGTTTACCTTTAAAATCATTCCTGATAAGGCTCGTTTTATGATTGGAAGCAACAGCAGCAACGACAGGGGAGAGATTATTGTGTTGCAAAATTCGGATTTAAAAGATTCGTAATTCTGAAAAATATAAAAAAATCGCGCAAATTTGTTTAATTCGTCGCTAAGGCTCAAAATATTTATTAATTTTGCAAACCAAAGACGAAAACACAACTTTAGTTTAAAGATATGGCAAAGTTTGAATTGAAATTACCCAAAATGGGAGAAAGTGTTGCTGAAGCAACCGTTACCAACTGGTTAAAAAAGGTTGGAGATAAAATTGAAATGGACGAAGCAGTACTTGAAATTGCTACCGATAAAGTAGACAGTGAAGTGCCTTCTGAAGTGGCGGGAACACTTGTTGAAATTCTTTTCAACACAGATGATGTGGTACAAGTAGGACAAACCATTGCTATCATCGAAACTGAAGGTGGTGCCGTGGAAGCTCCAAAAGCAGAAGCTGTAGCGGCTCCTGTTGCAGAAGTAGCTAAAACGGTTGAGGCAGCGAAAGAAGCTGCAGCTCCTGCAGATTTTTCAGGTTCTGATAAATTCTTCTCTCCACTAGTGAAAAACATTGCTAAAGAAGAAGGAATTTCATTAGCTGAATTAGAATCGATTCAAGGGACCGGAAAAGACGGTCGTGTAAATAAAGAAGATATCTTAAATTACGTTAAAAATAGAGGAAGCCAACCGGCTCCGGTTACAGCTCCTACGGCTCCAAAAGTTGCAGCTCCTGCAGTTGAGGTTTCAAAAGCAGCTCCTGTTTCTGTTAACGGTGGTGACGAAATCGTGGAAATGGACAGAATGCGTAAGCTGATTTCCAAATACATGGTTGAATCGATACAAACTTCGGCTCACGTTCAGTCGTTCATTGAAGTGGATGTTACCAACATCGTAAAATGGAGAGATAAAGTGAAAAATGCTTTCGAAAAGAGAGAAGGAGAAAAATTAACGTTTACGCCAATCTTCATGGAAGCTGTTGCCAAAGCGTTAAAAGATTTCCCTGGAATGAATATTTCTGTTGATGGTGATTACATCATCAAGCGTAAAAATATCAATTTAGGTATGGCTGCCGCGTTACCAAACGGAAACTTAATCGTTCCGGTAATCAAAAATGCAGACCAGTTAAACCTTGTAGGTATGGCTAAAGCGGTAAACGATTTAGGAAACCGTGCTAAAGCTGGTAAATTGAAACCAGACGATACGCAAGGCGGAACATATACGGTTACTAACGTTGGGACTTTCGGTTCTGTTTTCGGAACCCCTATCATCAACCAGCCACAAGTAGGTATTTTGGCTTTAGGTGCCATCAGAAAAGTACCGGCGGTTATTGAGACTCCGGATGGTGATTTCATCGGAATCCGTCAGAAAATGTTCTTGTCGCACTCTTACGATCACAGAGTTGTGGACGGTGCATTAGGAGGAAGTTTTGTGAAACGTGTCGCAGAATATTTGGAAGCTTGGGATATCAATAGAGATTTCTAAAATAAATTGTTAATAAATTATAAAAACCCGGTTAGATACTTCTAATCGGGTTTTTTTTATATTTGGAACGTGAAAGAAATATTTTGTTAAATTATTTTCTATTTCTTTCTCCAGTGAATCTGTATAGAAATGAAATATGGCCGGGATAGACAAAGCCTGATAACAGGTTGTTATTGTGCAAAAGTTTAAGAAATAAATAGAATATCAAGAGAGTATAATCCTAAACTGTAAAAATAAGTATGAAAAATTTTAAAGCATTTTTTTCTTTATGCTGTGCCTTAGTTGTGCTGGTATCTTGTAGTAAAGATGATCCGGAAACAAATACAAATACACCACCCGATTTTAATTCGATAACCATAACCACTAAGCAGCCAGTCTTAAGCAGTGATTATTTGAGTTTCACTACAGGAGGGAAGTCTTCTGCAACTATTTCAAATTCTGAATACTCTGTTGGAGTGTGTTATGATACAAATACTAATCCGACTATAGCAGGTGGTTCAATGCAATCCTACGATATAACCGGTAGTGAATTTAGAAATCAAGTAAGTAATTTGGTATTCGGGCAAACTTATTATGTTAGGGCTTACATGCAAAAACATACAACTGGTGAAGTTAAATATGGCAACCAGGTTTCTGTAAATATTCCAATGTCGTTGTCTACCGGTATCGTGAAAAATATCTCCCCGACAGGGTTTTCGGTAGATGTTAATGTTGGAAGTTCGTTGTCTTCCAACGACAATAGAGGGGTTTGTTACAGTACAAGTCAAAACCCAACTACAGACAATGAAGTGATTCATGATCCTACATCAGGTTCTGGGAATTTTTCTGTTTCGGTAGATGGTATTAATACATTTTATCCTGATTACTACGTTTCTCCTAATACAACTTATTACTTGAGAAGTTTTGTTGTTATAAACGGATTTACTTATTATGGAAATCAGGTTTCGTTTAAAACTGCCGGATACGTTGGCGGTTCAGGAGGTTATGTGTTTTTCGATAAGGGTGAAACCACAAACGGCTGGAGATATTTGGAAGCAGCGCCATCCAGATTAGAAACAACAAATTACAGCTTGTTTAGATGGACTAATTCTACCTGTGGTTATTCATTTGTTTCCGGGTTAGGAAATGCCATTGGCGATGGTTATAACAACTCTAATCTGATTCTTACAAGTTGTAATTATACTAATGTAGGGGCTACAATGTGCAGAGTAACGTCTTTAAACGGATTTACGGATTGGTTTTTACCTTCAATTGATGAGTTGAAACAATTGTATAAATTGGATGCAATAGGTCTTGTAAATATGGATTCAAGTTATTTGTTGAGTTCTTCCCAATCCTCCAATTCACTGTGTTTTGTTTTGAATGCAGCTAATGGTACGGTTAGTACTACCGATAAATATTACTCAAATGTGGCTTGGCAGGTAAGGAGATTTTAAGTAAATGATAATTCATGAACGCTTTTTAATGGAGCAAGAAAGTAATAGCTTTATAAAGGCCTCAATTTTGAGGTCTTTTTTTTTACCTGAAGCGAATTTAGAGAGGGTTTTATTTTTGTAACTTTATGGTAGTCAAAAAGTTATTAATCATGGGTAGAATTACTTTATGTTTGCTTGTCAACCTTTTTTTTAATCCTTTTTGGTTGTTTAGCCAAAATGAATTTCTTGACCCAACTTTCGGTACAAATGGAATCATTTGGCAGGGGGGAAACTATACAGGTTCGATTGATTTAGGTGTGGAGTCTGGCTTTACATCAATTGTTTTGCAGCCAGATGGTATGTTTATTACGGCTACAAATTTTCATCATCACGGTGCAGATAACAGATATGCATTAATCCGGTACAATAAAGATGGAATTTTAGATCCGACATTTGGAGAATACGGTTTTGTTATCAGTGCTGTGAATACTAGTGTTGGTGCTATCGAACTGCAATCGGGCGGAAAGATTATTGGTTTAGCCACGGAAGGAATTTATCCCCCTATAACTCCTTATTTATTCCGTTACAATGCCGATGGTTCGCCTGATAACTCTTTCGGAACTAATGGAATCGTAACAGATACGTTAAACCCTCTGCGGTTATTAACAATTCAGTCAGACGATAAAATTTTGGTTGGTAAAACCATTGGATATGACTGGGTTTACCCGAGTTTTACAGTCGAAAGATGCAAACCGGACGGAACGCCGGATACTGATTTCGGAAATAATGGAGCAATTGATTTTTCACTGCCTCAGGCGAATGTGTCGTTGTTGGGTATTGTAAGCCAGGCGGATAGAAAAATCTTGCTAAATGTTCTTGTTAAAGCTGCCAGTCCGGATGACTATCGAACTGACATTCTTTTTGTGAGATTAAATGAGGATGGCAGTTTCGATGCAACTTTCGGTGAAGAAGGGTTGAGGGGTTTTAATTTTGACGATGCTGATTATGCTTCAAAAGTTTTGGTTAACTCCGATGGAAAAATGGTGTTTTTAACTTTGAGTTATGGGTTACCGTCAGACAGTAGTGAACGTGTAATAAGACTAATACGTCTTAATGCGGATGGAGATTTAGATAGTACTTTCGGTACAGACGGAATTAGAATAATGGAATATCCCCCTTTATTTTCGTCGTTTGAAGAACTTGAAAACGGAAAACTAATGACTATCGGAACTTATCAGACAATTGAAAATCCGACTCCGGAAAATACTCAGGAACCGGATGGCATAGTAATCTCACGCTATAATTGGAATGGAGATTTGGATACGACTTTTGGTCAAAATGGTCACATAACCACCACGTTGATCAATAGCAGGGCCTTACGCGGCCAATTAGTTATTCAGCGTGATGATAAAATTCTTGTCGGGGCTACTTTTTGCGAAGCCTGGATGTCCTGTCATCCGTATACTGTGGTTTTAAGATATGATTCGGGAGAAAGACTTGCAGCTACAGAATTTGATAAAAAGAATGCTTTTCTGGTTTACCCAAACCCTTTCAAAGAGTCAGTAACAATAGATTTTACTCTTGATCAGCCTGAAGTACTTTCGATGGATTTGTACAGCAATGATGGAAGAAAAGTAGCCAATTTAATGGAGAACAGGGATTTTCAGGCTGGATTCAATTCGCAGCAACTGGATTTTCCGAGAACTCTGGCGGATGGCGTTTATTTTTTGAAGGTTTTCAACGGAAATGACGCTGTTACGATTAAAATTGTGAAGTAGGACGAAAGTAATGTTTATTTAAGGTACTTTTTAGGATTCTGCAGAATTTGACATCTCAAATATTAGTTACTATCCAAATCCCATGATGACATTAATAGCTTTGTAAAAGACCTCATTATTGAGGTCTTTTTTTTAACACCAAAACGAATTTAGGGAGGGTTTTATTTTTGTAACTTTATGGCAATCAAAAAGTTAGGAATCATGAGTGAAATTACTTTCCTTTTTTTCGGGGTTCTGATTTTAGCTTTTTCGGTTTCCTATTCCCAAGATGGCGTACTTGATACAACATTTGATGAAGACGGAAAACTGTACCTTCACTTTAATGGCTATTCCGAATCGAAAATGGGTACAGTACTTGTCCAGCCGGACGATAAAATCGTGGCAGCAGGAGTGCTTCATAACCATGGTATCGATCAGCAGATTTTCATAGTGCGCTATAAAGGCGATGGTACACCGGACGGCAGTTTTGGTGCGAACGGTAAGGTTGAAACTAACTTTACGGGTACACCTTTCCTAAGAACTATGATTTTACAGCCGGATAATAAGATAATTGTTGCGGGTTATATTTCTTTTAATACACCAAATTATGATACTCAATCCTTTTTAGCAAGGTATAATGCCGACGGAACGCCTGATGCTGATTTTGGGGAAGACGGCTTGGTGCTTAATGATGATTTCAGGACTAGCACTGCTTGTTTGCAAGCTGACGGAAAAATAGTTGTAGCGCGTTATCAATTGACTAATGCTTTTAATAACAGTGGATTAATACGGTACAAGACCGATGGGAAAGTCGACACGGGCTTTGGCTCAAATGGAGTTGTTAGTACCGAGCCAGTTGTATCCGGCTTACTGGTAACTGGTGTTAAGTCAGATTCAAATGGGAGGTTAACAATCATTGGCCAATTTGGAACCGATGATGCAAAAGATGTAGCTATTGCAAGATTTGGAAGCAATGGGGTGTTGGATACTAGTTTTGGAAATTATGGTTTTCGGCTGTTTGACGAGGATATTACCGATGATTGTTCTTTATTGAAGATTCTCAGTAATGGCAGGATTTTATTTTACGTAACATCTTACCATTATGAGAATTCTTTGCCTATTGTGCATAGAAAATTGATAATGCTTCTTTCCAATGGTGAATATGATGCAGATTTTGGCGTTAACGGGCGATTAGATCAGGAAGAGACCATTGATGCCCTGGAATTGCAGTCCGACGGGAAGATTCTTGCTGGTGTGCAATACGATTCGGGAATTTCTCATAATCCTGTTTACGTAGGGATTACTCGATATTATACCGATGGGAGCTTGGACACTGCTTTTGGGGTTAACGGGACTGCTGCCACTTCAGCAGGGGACGGCACGGTAGCGTATACTAATAGTATTGCATTGCAATCTGATGGAAAAATCATTGCAGGAGCCACATTTACGTCAGCAGGTGGTGCATCTTATCCAGCTACCTTATTGTTAAGATATAATTCACGGCTTTTGGGGCAATCTGAATTTGGCTTGGCTAAAAAAGAGTTTGTTGTTTATCCTAATCCGGTGAAGGAAAAAGTAAATATAGATTTCGAACTCGGACAATCCGAAGTGTTGTCAATCGATTTGTACAGTAATGATGGTAGAAAAGTGGCCAATATAATGAAGGATAAGGATTTTCAGGCTGGATTCAATTCTCAGCAACTGGATTTTCCGGAAACGGTGGCTGCCGGGATTTATTTCTTAAAGGTTTCCGGTGAGAACGAAACTAAAAATTTCAGGATTGTAAAAAAATAAGCATAGAGAAATGAAGCTATAAATTACCTTTCATCTTATATTGAAAATGGATTTAATACTCCTTATAACGGATTCGATAACGAACCATTCTTAGGGATTTTGCCCTCAATAGAGTTGTTTATGATAAAGGATTCAACTCATATCTTTCAAACAAGCCCCCAATCACGGTGATGTAACTGTACATCGTAACGATAGTGATCCCCCAAATTCAGAGTGTTTTCTTTTGAAACTAAGCGGTGTAATTGAGACTGTTTTTGATTAGTTATTAATGGTTTTCAAGTGAGTGTTTTGGTTCAGATGTAAATAGGATGAGTATTGAAAATTGCGATAATTCGGATACTTTATTACAAGAGATAGGTTAATTAATGCCTGATGCTTTTTGAACATAAATCCTTTTTTGAACCTGTGAACGGAAATAATATTTGAAGTAGTTTATTAATTATTACCTACAGATGCAGGTTATCACAGCATAACATAAATCGATCGGTAAATTAAATTGTAAGAAAGATGAAATATTGTTTTTTTTTACTGCTGTTTCTGGTAACAGAAATAATGGTCGCGCAGGGTGGGACTCTTGATGCTACTTTTAATGGTAACGGAAGGGTTTTGGCTACGTTTAATGTATTTGATTCTGCAGTACATTCCATGCTTCTACAGCCGGATGGAAAGATAATTGCAGGAGGAACCGTATCAAATCATGGTCTTTTTTCCCAATTCGGATTAGCCAGATTCTTTAGCGACGGCACTCCCGATCCAACATTTGGAACCGGGGGGTTAGTGATCGGAAATTTTTCAACCGCTCAGATTTCATTGAGCTCCGCATTATTACAGTCAAGCGGGAAGATAGTAACCGGTGGGATTGTATATAATGATTATCTGGATTCACAATTTGTCTTAACTCGTTTTAACAACGACGGTAGTTTTGATAACTCTTTTGGAACAGCTGGGCTTGTTTTGCGAAATTTTCTGAATATAAAATCGATAATTGCACAGCCGGACGAGAAAATTCTGGTAGCCGGCTTTTCGATTGCCACACCGGACAGGGATTTTGTATTGCTTCGATTCAATCCCAACGGAAGCGTTGACAACAGTTTTGGGACTAACGGCGTGGTGACCACATCAATAGGGGCAAAAGATTTTGCGCATGACATTACATTACAAGCTGATGGAAAAATAGTGTTGGCCGGAGCGGTTAAAAATAGTGATGGAGAATATCACAGTGATTTTGCTATTGTCCGATATTTTGGCGACGGAAATCTGGATACTTCTTTTGGAACCAACGGAATCAAGATAATAAATATTGATGAAATGGATGAAGCACAATCTGTAAAAGTGCAGTCTGACGGTAAAATAGTATTCAGCGGATGGTCTTCTTCCATTTCGGGACAAACGACTTCCTTTCAGGTAATTCGGCTTTTTCCAAATGGCGATATCGATACTGCTTTCGGTGAATCAGGGGTGTTCAGTTCGCCAATTATATTTAATTCACATGAACAACTTATTCAGATTCAGAGCGATGCTAAAATACTGGTTGTGGGTGCAGTAGCAACAACTAGCGCTTATGATGTTGCAATAATTCGTTTGCTGCCCAATGGCAGCCCGGACACCACATTTGGGACTAACGGTGTTGTAGTCACTACTGATGGCCCGGAAACCAGCAGTCAGGCTAATTGTGTTCTGATACAGCCGGACGGGAAGATTTTAATTGGAGGTGAGTCCGGGGAAGGGCTCATGTCATACCACCCTCATTTTGTGATACAGCGATATGACTCAGGATCAGGAAGATAGTAGCAAAAAAATCATGAAGTTTTTCAGAATGTAATGATGATATGCTAAAAAGTAGAATTAAACGATTTAGAAATGAGAAATACAACCATATTTAAGAGATATTTCAAAGGAGTTGTTCTGGCCTTGCTACATTTGCCCTTTGTGGGAATTGCTCAAACAACAGCTACGGTAAATTATACTTCGTCTTTGGCGGTTATTGCTAATCCGGAAAGAGGGTTTTATAAACATACTGAGGTGCATTCTCCTAGTTATACAGGTTTAAGTGAATCAACATTAAATGGTTACAGAGCTAATAACATCACTTTGATATTGCGGGTTTTTTACCTGGAAAATTTTGTAAATGGGCCCATATCGGATTCTTATTTAAGTAATATGCAGGCCGATTTTAATAAAATCAGAAATGCAGGGTTGAAATGCATTATCCGTTTTGCTTATTCCGACGAAAAGGTAGGGGTTTTAGATGCTCCCAAAGCCATTGTTTTGCAGCATATTTCCCAATTGAAAAACGTATTAACTTCAAATGAGGATGTTATTTGTGCGATGCAAGCTGGTTTTATAGGTTCGTGGGGCGAATGGTATTATACAGATCACTTTGGAATGCCGCCTTCTTCTGCAGATTATGCCAATCGAAGAGAGGTAGTTGATGCAATATTGGCTTCGTTGCCTAGTACAAAAATGGTTCAGATCAGGACTCCTAAGTTAAAACAGAGAGTTTATAATACCTCTACTCCTTTGTCTCAGGATCAGGCTTATAATGGGACGACTTTGGCAAGAGTTGGCCATCATAATGATTGTTTTTTAGCTAGTGCCTCAGATTATGGGACGTATGAAAATACATCTACCGAATATCCTTATCTGGAACAGGAAACCAAATATTTGGCAATGGGAGGAGAAACCTGTGCTGTATACGAACCAAGAACGAAATGTCCCACAGCATTGGCTGAAATGGAGAAATTTCACTGGGCCTATTTGAATATTGATTACAATCGTTCAGTACTCAGTGGTTTTCAGTCTGGAGGATGTTTTCCCGATGTAGAAAAAAGGTTGGGATACCGTTATGAATTGGTTAGTGGTACTTATCCGCAAACGGCCCGCGCCAACGCTCCAATGACTATTGCTTTTAGAGTGAAAAATTCAGGTTTTTCCTCATTATATAATTCGAGAACGGTGTTTTTGGTTTTAAGGAATACTTCCAATAGTCAGGAGTATCGTATTCCGTTGAATACCGACCCTAGATTTTGGTCGAGTAAAACGGAACAGGTCATTAATGAAGCGGTAGTGCTACCATCCAATATGGTCGCCGGGAATTATAAAATGTACCTGTATCTTCCTGATAAAAAAGGGAGTTTAGCACTGCGTCCCGAATATTCAGTACGTCTTTCCAACGAGTCTATTTGGGAGAATACTACCGGATACAATAATTTGTTACACACCGTTGGGGTTCAGTCTTCCTTGGGGACTTACGGAAACGTGGCCTCAAACATCAAACTGTATCCTGTACCTGCCAATGATAAACTAATTGTAGAATTGGAAGGAATTAACCAGTATGAGGTTTCAATGTATAATTCCCTAGGGCAAAAAATGAATATCCGTTATTCTTCCGTAACCAATAATATGCTGGTCATGGATACTCAAGATTTTAATACCGGGGTTTATTTTATTCAATTTCAAAATGAAGGGAAAAGAGAGGTTCGGTGTATCACCGTGAACAGATAGCAAATTAAAGGAAATGAGAGGCGGTTTTACAAATACCGCCTTTCTTTTTTTACAGAAATAAATTAGTAATATTTGGGTTTAAAAATTACATTTGTACCGATTCAAAATGTAAAAATGGAACTCAAATTAAACAGACCGATTTGTTTTTTCGATTTGGAAACCACTGGTATTGATGTGGGTAAGGATCGAATAGTTGAAATTGCAATCGTAAAAATATATCCCAACGGAAATAAAGAAAGTAAGACTTGGTTGGTAAACCCTACAATTCCTATTCCGGCGCATGCCACGGCAGTTCACGGGATTACCAACGAAAAGGTAGCCAATGAACCTACTTTTAAGGAGTTGGCTTCTCAGATCCACAATATGATTAAGGATTCGGATTTGGCCGGTTTCAATTCGGATCGTTTTGATATTCCGCTTTTGGCAGAAGAATTACTTCGTGCTGAGGTTGATTTTGATATGAAAAACCGTGTTTCGGTGGATGTGCAGACCATTTTCCATAAGATGGAAGAGCGTACCTTAAGTGCTGCCTATAAATTTTACTGTGGTGAGAGCCTAAACAATGCCCATAGCGCGGAAGCTGATACTATGGCTACTTACGAAATTCTTAAAGCCCAATTAGAGCGATATCCGGAACTGGAAAACGATATGAAAACCTTGTCGGAATTTACGACCAGAAAAAAATCTGTTGATTTTGCCGGCTTTATCGCTTTGAATAATGAAGGAAAGGAAATTTTTACTTTCGGAAAGCACAAAGGTGCTTTGGTAGATGAAGTATTGGAAAAAGAACCCGGTTATTTTGGATGGATTCAAAACGCTGATTTCCCATTATATACCAAAAAGGTGTTAACCGCAATCAAGCTTCGAAAACTTAATACAAAACTGTAGAAAACTTAGTAACTCAGCGACCGAGTAACTTAGCCACTAAAAAAAAATGAAAATAATCTGCATAGGGAGGAATTACGCCGACCACATTTCCGAATTGCAAAACGAACGCCCGAGCGAACCGGTAATCTTCATGAAACCGGATACTGCTGTTTTGCCGAAACAAACACCATTTGTGATTCCTGAGTTTAGTAATGATGTGCATCACGAAGTTGAGATTTTGGTAAAAATCAATAAGGTGGGGAAGTATATCGATCCGAAATTTGCTCATAAATACTATGATCAAATCGGATTGGGTATCGATTTTACCGCTCGTGATTTACAGGCTGAGTTAAAAAGCAAAGGACTTCCGTGGGAAAAAGCGAAGGCATTCGACCATTCAGCGATAATAAGTGACTTTTTATCGAAAAAAAATTTCAGTTCACTCGAAAATATTAACTTTGAATTAACAAATAACGGTAAGGTCGTTCAGAGTGGAAATACCAGTCAGATGTTGTGGAAAATAGACGAATTGATTGCCTACGCCTCACAATATTTTACCTTGAAAACTGGAGATGTTATTTTTACAGGGACACCTGCCGGAGTAGCGAAAGTGCAGCCGGATGACGTTTTGGAAGGTTTTATAGAAGGAAAACAACTTTTTAAAATTCAGGTAAAGTAAAGCAGATGCCATTACATTATAACTTATCAAAAGTCTACGAAATTTCGGATAATGATACCGAATTCGCTCAACAAATCATAAATCTTTTTGTTGAAGAAGTGCCTGTGGAATTAAAATCCATCAAAGAAGGTATTGAAGAAAAAGATTATGCAAAAACATATGCCTCTTCCCATAAAATCAAACCTACCCTGGATTTATTGGGAATGGATGCTGCCTATGAAGAAAACCTACAGGTTATGGAATGGACAAAATCCGAAGGCAAGAAAAAAGAAATAAAAGAAGTTTTTAAAAGCTTAAAAGAACACATTGAAAACGCCCTGAAAGAAGTTAAGAAAGAGTACAATATTTAACTTTCAGAGAAATGCCTAAAACCATTAGAGTAAAATTAGGAAAACATTTTAAAGTAGCGGTTCAATACAAAGACGTTGTTTCATTCGAGAACGAATTGAACAATAAAGGATTGGATTTTTATTTAAATTGTAAGGACGAGTCTTCACAATGTTCTTTAGTGTCTTATTATTTGTTCGAAAAAGACAGATCCGCAGTTGATGATTTGCTTCAGGAAAACGAGATTGTCGCCAATTATGAAACACTCCAATTTGCTAATTTGAGCGAACAGAAAAATTTTATGGGGCTTTATATTAAATTGGTTGGTGTATTTATCGTTTTGCTTGTAATGCTTAAAGTGGTAGACGCTATCGTAAAACCTTAGTTTTTTCAATGCATTATCATGCGAAAATCCAAAATTATTGGTGATTCCTAATATAATGTTAATGATTGTTTTTTCCATGCATTATTGTGCGTAAAGCATAGTATATTTGTTGCTTATCTGCTAAAGACAAAATGAAAGCAACTATTGTGACTATAGGCGATGAAATACTCATCGGACAAATAATCGATACTAATTCGGGGTTTATTGCCAAGGCCTTAGATAAAATTGGTATCGGTGTTTATGAAATGCTGTCCATAACAGATGATAAGCAGCATATTCTGGATACGTTTTCCAAACTTCAAAACCATTCGGATGTTGTTATCATGACGGGTGGATTGGGCCCTACCAAAGACGATATTACCAAAAAAACATTTTGTGACTATTTTCGGGACGAGTTGGTTACCGATGAAACGGTTTTGGCGCACGTTACCAATCTGATTGAAAATTATTTTAAACGTCCCATAACCCAAATCAATAAAGATCAGGCGTTGGTTCCTTCGAAATGTACGGTGTTGTTTAACCCTGTCGGAACAGCCCCCGGCATGTGGATGGAGAACGAAAATACTGTTTTTATTTCCTTGCCTGGCGTACCGTTTGAAATGAAGCATCTTGTTGAAAACGAGGTGATTCCAAGGCTTGTGGAAAAGTTTAAACGCCCTTATATTGTCCATAAAACCATTCGTACTTACGGGATTGGGGAAAGCCTTTTGGCTGAAAAAATTGAATCCTGGGAGGGTAATCTGCCGGAATTTATCAAATTAGCCTATCTGCCACATGCGGGGCAGGTGCGTTTGCGTCTTACTGCCCGTGGAACAGATGAAGCAATGTTGCATAAGGCGATTTCGGATGAGGTGGCGAAATTAGATATGATTATCGGCGAGGCTATCATTGGTTATGACGACGATGAAAGCATCGAAGTGGTTTTAGGGAAATTGTTTACAGAAAAAGGACTTACGATTTCTACGGCAGAAAGTTGTACCGGTGGGAAAATAGCTGCAACATTGACATCTGTTTCAGGTTCGTCGAATTATTTTAAAGGCAGTGTGGTAAGTTATGCAACCGAAACTAAGGTAAATGTACTTGGAATCTCTCAAAAAACGATTGACGATTATTCGGTGGTGAGTAAGGAAGTGGCCGAAGCAATGGCGCTGAATATTCAGAAAATTATGAAAACCGACTATGCAATTGCTACAACCGGAAATGCCGGTCCAAACAAAGGTGATGCCGATGCGGAAGTAGGTACGGTTATCGTCTCAGTAGCGACTCCTAAAGGCGTGGAGACCGAAGAATATAACTTTGGGCAGCCTCGTGAAAAAGTTATTGATAGGGCAGTTAGTAAGGCTTTGGAAAAAATTTATCAACAAATTTTAAAAAACTAGTCGAAATAGTTTGTGTAATAGGTTTCTTTTTTGTTTCTTTGCACCCTGATTTTGAATAACGAAATATAAAGATAAGTACAATGTCAAGAGTTTGTGAACTTACAGGTAAGAGAGCAATGGTTGGAAACAATGTTTCTCACGCTATGAACAAAACTAAAAGAAAGTTTAGTGTAAACTTAGTTAAGAAACGTTTCTACATTCCTGAGGAGGACAGATGGGTAACTTTAAGAATATCTACATCTGCTTTAAAAACGATTAATAAAAATGGTATCGCTGCGGTTTTGAGAGAAGCTAAAGCTAACGGATTAGTTAAATAATTCCGGAACCTTTAAATATATATCACAATGGCAAAGAAAGGTAATAGAATTCAAGTTATTTTAGAGTGTACTGAGCACAAAACTTCTGGCGTACCAGGAACATCTCGTTACATCACAACTAAAAACAAAAAGAATACTCCGGACAGATTAGAGATTAAAAAATTCAATCCAATCTTAAAGAGAGTAACTGTTCATAAAGAAATTAAATAATAGTAAGTCATGGCAAAGAAAACCGTTGCAACATTACAGACAGCTTCAAAGAGATTGACTAAAGCTATCAAAATGGTAAAATCACCAAAAACTGGTGCTTATACGTTCGTTGAGGCAGTAATGTCTCCAGAAGAAGTGGATGAGTTCTTAAAAAAGAAATAATTCCGTTATACAATATATAGAAAAGCTACTTTCATCCGGAAGTGGCTTTTTTATTTTAGATTATTTCCTTGGCATTATTTAACCTAAGGAAGAAAAGAACCTCGTGAAAAATTTATATTTTTGAGGGAAAATCGGAATTTATTTCGGTTTGTTGAAAATTAGGAGCCAATCGCTTGGGCATTTTTTATGCGTAGTTCCTGCTGTCCGCTGTATCTTTTTAGATTATCATTTCGAGAGCCTCAATGATCATCAAAAAAGGATGCCGCTCCCATCAGGGCTAAAGAAAGTTTTCGGCTTCTATTGAACGCATTTTATAACTTCTAATTCATAATTTAAAAAATGAATTTTTTTAAAAAAATATTTTCATCCGAAAAGAAAGAAACCTTAGACAAAGGTCTTGAAAAGTCAAAAACTTCTTTTTTCTCCAAATTGACCAAAGCCGTTGCCGGAAAATCTAAAGTAGATGATGAGGTATTGGATAACCTGGAAGAAATTCTAGTCGCTTCAGATGTAGGGGTAAACACAACCCTGAAAATCATTGAGCGCATCGAAGAACGTGTTTCCAAAGATAAGTATTTAGGTACCGATGAGTTAAACGGAATCCTTCGTGAGGAAATTGCCGGTCTATTGTCAGAAACCAATTCCGGTGAAGCTTCCGAGTTTGAAATCCCTGCCAACAAAAAACCATATGTTATTATGGTGGTAGGTGTAAATGGTGTTGGTAAAACCACAACCATTGGAAAATTAGCATACCAATTCAAAAAAGCCGGACACAGCGTAGTGCTTGGTGCCGCTGATACCTTCCGTGCCGCCGCCATTGACCAGCTGCAAATTTGGGCAGACAGAGTAGGTGTGCCTATCGTTCGTCAGCAGATGGGAAGTGATCCTGCTTCTGTAGCTTTCGATACGTTGCAATCTGCTGTTGCACAAAATGCTGATGTGGTAATCATTGATACTGCCGGGCGTTTGCACAATAAAGTAGGTTTGATGAACGAGCTTACCAAGGTAAAACGAGTAATGCAAAAAGTAGTAGAAGATGCTCCTCATGATGTGTTATTGGTTTTGGACGGATCTACAGGGCAAAATGCATTCGAACAGGCAAAACAATTTACGGCTGCAACAGAAGTAAGCTGTTTGGCGGTTACAAAATTAGACGGTACGGCTAAAGGCGGAGTTGTAATCGGAATCTCAGATCAGTTCCAGGTTCCTGTAAAATATATCGGAGTAGGAGAAGGAATTGAAGATTTGCAGGTGTTTAATAAATACGAATTTGTAGATTCATTCTTTAAATAAAAATCGGCATGAATAAAGTAATTGATTTTTTTAAAAGCGCATCGCCAATTAAAATTATTTTGATTACTTTTTTAATCGGTTTTGTTTCAATGTTTCTTGAAAAACCATTTCCAAATGGTTTTTTGGCATTACGGCTAATCAGCTTTATGTTGGTTGTATATGCAATAATAAAATTCTTCAGTAAAAAATAAAAGTAAAGGCGTTATTTATATGACGCCTTTTTTTTGCAATATAACATCATCAAATCTGAAAGTACCACACTTCTCGTAATACCGATATAATATTTTTTGTCATTTTTTTGGTTTTAAGTCGGACTCTAAAATCAGGAAATAGTTTAATGGTTTTGTCTTTTCTGAATGGTTTTAAAAATTAACTTTGCAAAAAGTAAAATTCGATGAGAAATTTTTTTATTGCTGTTGTTGCACTAGTACTGTTGGTAAGTTGTAAACAGGATATTACTGAAAAAGATCTGGCTAAAATAAACGGGTATTGGGAAATTGAAAAAGCAGAATTACCCGATGGCAGCAAGAAAGAATATAAGATTAATTCAACAATTGATTTTTTTGAAATTAAGGGGAAGAAAGGTTTCAGAAAGAAAGTTATGCCCCAGCTTGACGGGAAGTATCTGATGAATGACTTATCCGAAACCATAGTGGTAGACATTGCAGATGGTGATGTAATATTCAACTATGCCACACCTTATGCTAAATGGAAAGAAACCATTGTTTCAATTTCAGATGATAAACTGGTTGTTAAAAACGATCAGGATATAGAATACTATTACAAAAAAGCAAAACCTTTTTCGGTAAAATAATGGCAAAGCGTTTTAGTGAAGAGAACTCAATAGGAGACGTTTTAAAGCTTTTTATTCAGGAGAATAAATTGCAGGCCGGTATGGATAAAATTGACGTAAGGGACGCTTGGAAAAATCTTATGGGCAATGGTGTGAACAACTACACAACTGAAATACTTTTAAAAGGGAACACGCTTTATGTGGCTCTTTCTTCAGCTGTTTTGAGGGAAGAATTGAGCTATGGTAAGCAAAAAATCATTAAAATGATAAATGAGGAGCTTCGAAAAGAGATAGTTAAAGAGTTGGTTTTTAGGTAATCGTGAATAAAAGATAAAATTATCTTAATTTGATGATATAAATCATGTTTTGTCATCTCCGGCTTATTTAGTTTTGCATTAAGTTTAATCAATCTAAATAAGCTTAATAAAATGAAAAGCCCTATTCAATTTTTGTTCGCAATTATATTTTTCACCTTACAACTCAATGCTCAAAACAACGGAACGATTAAAGGCGAAGTCGTTACTTCTAAAAATTTACCACTTGAGAAGGTAACGATAACCACTAAAAATGGTGATTTTAGTGTGATGACAAATGCCGAAGGTAATTTCAGTATCTCAAATGTAAAACCCGGAAAATACACGCTGATCTTTTCTCATGTTGGATTTATATCAGCAAACGCCCAGGTTAGTGTGAAAGCGGGAGGAATTTCACAAGTGCCTCAAATCGTTTTAGTCGAGGCTTCGAATACATTATCGGAAGTAATCGTGTCGGGAAGCGTAATTAATCGAACGCTGGCCAACGGTAAAGCAGGTATCAAAACCATCGACCTGCCGCAAAGTGTTCAGGTTATCGGCCGTAAAACGCTGGAACAGCAGCAAGTTACAAGACTAAGTGATGTCATCAAAAATATAAACGGTGTTTATGTTGGTTCGGCACGCGGAGGTGCTCAGGAATCTTTGTGGTCCAGAGGATATGACATGACGGCGAATAATATGTTTAAAAACGGTTTTCGTTACAATGGCGGATCGATGCCGGAAGTAGCTTCTCTGGAACAGGTAGAAGCCTTGATGGGAAGCTCAGCTCTGTTATTCGGAAATGTTGCACCCGGCGGGATTCTCAATATGGTAACGAAAACACCTAACTTCACAAGGGGCGGATCGGTTTCGTTTCAGGCGGGAAGTTACGCATATTACAAACCGACGGTTGATTTTTATGGCCCCTTAAATTCAACAATTGCTTACCGATTTATTGGTTCTTATGAAAATGCCGAAAGTTTCAGGGATGTTGTTACAAGAGAGCGTTTCTATGTAAATCCGTCGCTTCTTTTTAAAGCCGGTAAGAGAACGTACTTTTTATTACAGGGTGATTATCTGAGGGATAACTGGACTCCTGATTTTGGAACGGGCGCCATCGGCAGAGAAGTAGTCGATTTACCTCGCAATACCTATTTGGGTGCAAGGTGGTCCAATGGTTTAACCACGCAGGCATCTTTCACAGGGCAAATCAGTCATAAGTTTCATAAGAATTGGAAATTCAGCTCCAACACTTCGTTTCAGGATTACGGAAGATCATCAGAAGGAACCGAACGTATTCAACCGGCTGCTGACGGTACGCTGAACCGTCCACTGGGAAAAAATAAAAATTTAGAAAGTATAGCGGCTCAGCAATTCAATCTGCAGGGAACTTTTAACTCGGGATCCATAAAGCACCAATTGTCGACCGGCGTTGATACTGATTATTCCTTCACCCAAGGTTATACATATGTTTTCAGTCCGGCCAACTACGATACGGTAAATATTTATGATCCGTCAACCTACGAAACTGATCACGGAATTCCTGAAGCTACGAATACTAAAATAGTGAAAACAGAAGCTAATCGGGTTGGGGTTTACGCGCAGGATTTGGTTTCTTTTACCGAAAAAATTAAGTTATTAGCCGGTATTCGCTGGTCTTGGCAGCAGTCGGAGGCAACCACTTATAATTATAAAGCAAATGAATATGCGCCTGAGGACGACCCAAATCCCAAAACAGATCCAAAACGCATTGACGCGGCCTTTTCACCAAAAGTAGGCTTGGTATACCAGCCGGTTAAGAATACTTCAATTTTTGCCAGCTATGCCAATTCATTTACACCCAATACAGGAGTTGATATTTACAATCAGCCGCTGGAGGCATCCATTATTGACCAATTTGAAGCAGGTGTTAAAAAAGATTTCTGGAGAGGTATTTTAACAGCTAACGTGACTTTATATCAGATAGTGAATAATAATTTAGCGCAGACAGCTGAATTCAAGGCGGATGGAACAAATAACACCGATCCGAACGTTAAAACGCTGTCCGGACAAACAACGAGCAAAGGAATTGAAGTTGGGGCGACAGTAAGACCAATCGAAGGTATGGACATTGTTGCAGGTTACAGTTATAATGATATGCGCTACACGAAAACCAGCGGCTTGACCGGAAGTTACATTGAAGGAGACCGTTTGGTGAGAACGCCTTCGAATACGGCTAATATGAGCTTTTTCTATACATTCCCTGAAGGGAAATTCAGAGGGCTTTCAGTAGGAACTTTGGCTAATTACATAGGGGAAAGAATCGGCGGTTGGAATAATACTAACGGACAGACAATTCCTGACAGGACCATTCCGCTTGACGGTTATACCACAATTGATATTTCTGCAGGTTACAAATGGAGACAGTTTTCCATCCTTTGCAGGCTATCCAATATCACAAACGAGCTGAATTACACGGTTCATGAGAACTATAGTGTGAATCCGATAGCGCCGCGTCAGGTGATGACGACATTAAAATATCAATTTTAAATATGAAGAAGCAAAAAAACATCAGGGCAATCCACCGCGATTTTGGGTATTTTTATTTAGGACTGATAATTTCATTTGCAGCATCCGGGGTTCTGATGAATCATAGGGACAGTTGGCATCCTGAAAAGTATACGGTTGAAACCAAAGCGATTCAAACCGAACTTTTACCGGAAGAACAGATTACCGAAAAATATGCCGAGAATCTGGCGAAGGAAATGGGAGTCGATGATAAATTCAGAAGATCAAACGTAAAAAAAGGAATGCTGAAGATTTCTTTTGAAAACACTGATGTGGAAATCGATATCGAATCCGGAAAAGGAGAAATCGTCTCATTTAAAAAGACACCACTAATAAGCCAGGCCATGAAGTTGCATAAAAACACATCGAATTGGTGGATTTACTATTCGGATATTTTCGGACTGTCTTTAATTACAATTGCGGTTACAGGGGCTCTAATGATTTCTGCCGGAAAGCATACTTTTAAGCGCAGAGGATGGAAGTTGGCACTCGCGGGAATTGTATTTCCAATATTGTTCCTTTTGCTTTTGGCATAAGAATAGAACCAAATAAAAATCCCGATTCATAAGAACCGGGATTTTTTTATCTAAAAAAGGTAATTCGAATATTAGAATTGCTCTCTTCCTGCAAAGTGGAAATCTGATTCGATAGCAGCATTGTCATCGCTGTCAGAACCGTGAACAGCATTCTCTCCGATAGAAGTAGCATATTTTTTACGGATAGTACCTTCTGCAGCTTCAGCAGGGTTAGTAGCTCCGATTAAAGTTCTGAAATCTTCTACAGCATTGTCTTTTTCCAAGATCGCAGCAACAATAGGACCTCTGCTCATGAATTCAACCAATTCTCCGTAGAATGGTCTTTCGCTGTGTACAGCATAAAATTTCTGAGCATCAGCTACAGTCAACTGAGTTAATTTCATAGAAACGATTCTGAAACCACCTTCAGTAATCATATTTAAAATTCCACCGATGTGTCCTTTTTCAACCGCATCAGGCTTAATCATTGTAAATGTTCTGTTAGTTGCCATTTTTGTTTGTTTTTTTTTAATTTGGGTGCAAAATTACTGTTTTATTACTGAAAAACAATTCAGTTAACAGAAAATTATTTGGTAATTATTCTTATGATTCCCAAATCAAAGAACTCGTTTGTACTGAATGGATTCCAATTTAGCTTACAATATTGAATAACTTGTTTCCGGACAATATTCGAGGTACGGTTGTCATCTGAAATAAAACATAGTAAGTGCAAATTTTAATAAAAAAATAAAACGTGCTTATAGGGTGATTACTTGGAATGTATTTGAAAGCGGGTCCAGGTTTTCCAAGAGCTCTGAGACAAGTTTTGGTCCAATTTCAAGATAAAATTCCGAAAAATTAGCTTTTCGCTCTTGTAAACTTTGATTTGGGAAAAGCTCGTTTTGCAGGGTTGAAATTCGTACTAATTCTTCGCTGTGCTTTCTTTTCTCAGCCTTTAGCAACCTTTTCTCTAAACTGTCCAACCCTTTTAGCTGCTTTGTTTCCTGTGCTTTTACCGCTCCTAAAAACGATTTGTCAGTTTGGGATGCAATATCAGTCAGTTTTTCAAACTGTTGTTTTAAAAATGCTTTCTGTTCTGAAAAATCCAGATTGAAATTTGAAAACTCAGCGGTTTTTTGGTTAAGCAAATCATGCTGCTTTGAGAACAAATCGCTCCAATTCAGGTTTAATTTATCGGCTTTAGCAGCCTGTTTTTCCGTGGCCAGTAAAACCGAATTGCGTAACAGGAGTATAGGAAACAGAATGTTGTTCACTTCAAACATGGATTTCAGTTCCATCCAATACGCTAATTCCCCGCCACCGCCAATGTAGCAGATGTTTGGCAAAATCACTTCCTGGTATAAAGGACGTAAAATTACGTTAGGGCTGAATTTTTCTGGGTTGTTTTCCAATTCGGAAAGCAGTTCGCTTTCTGAAAAAGTTAGCTTGGAGTTATTGATTTTGTAGATGCCCTCTTCAAAAAGAATGCGTTCCCTTAAATTATCCTCAATATAGAAAAGGTTGATTTCTCTGGGGTTTACCTGAACTGTATAGTTTTTGAACTCTTTAATTGTTTCGGAAACTTTCGTAAAAGAAGTTTGTTCAAGCAGTTCCTGTTTGGCATAAGGAACGAATAATCTTTTTAATGCTACATCATCTCCGTCTATAATTACCAATCCGTGATCTTTGAAAAGCTCGTTTGCCAGATAACGTGTAGCATCTGTTAGATTGGCATGTGAAAGATATGCGTTTTCGAACAATTCCCTTAAAGACGATGAATTGTCTCCGATGCCCAATTCTTTTGAAAAAGCTTCAAAAACGTTTTTCAGCCCGTCAGTGGAAAGCCTTCCGACAGGGCCTGCACTTTCACGGCTCCATTGGATTTTTTTGTCTTTAAAATTAAAGTAATTGATTTCCTCAAAATCGTGATCTTCCGTGGCCATCCAATAAACCGGCACGAAATTGAATTCGGGATAAGCCGCTTTTAATTGTTTGGCTAAATTGATGGCCGAAATAATCTTATAAAGAAAATAAAGCGGACCGGTAAACAGGTTTAGTTGATGCCCTGTGGTTATGGTAAGCGTTTTATTGTCTTTTAATAATGCAATATTTGCTTTCGAAGCCTGTGAAATCTCAAAACCGGAATATTGTTTTACCAGTGCGTTTGCCAGTACATTTCGGTTGTTTTCTGAAAAGTGGTTTGCTTTTTCTTCCGCCTGAAGTCTGAAGTTTTCCAGCGTAGGGAAACGATGGTACAATGACTGTACTTCAGGTTCCTGATTCAAATAATCGACGATAAGTTTTGAAAAATATCCTGAATTCTGATAACTGATGGGGTCGGTCGGCATGGTCTCATTTTTATTTCTGCTAAAGTAAAAAAAATAAATGTAGGGGAAATCGGTTTAACACCGCATTGGGAAATAGCCTTAACGCTTTAAACTGAAATGCCCTCTGTATTCTTTGCCATTTTGTCGCTTCACCACAAACCAATAATCGCTTGACGGAACCGGGTTTCCTGAAAAAGTACCATCCCATCCTTGAGAATCGGCTCCTAGCTCTTTTATAAGTTTTCCGAATCGGTCAAAAATCATGATTTTCATTTTTGGTTCTTTTTCCGATAATACGATTTTCCAGTAATCGTTGTAGCCGTCACCGTTCGGAGTGAAGAATTTCGGATACATCAGCAAATAAAAGTCCTCCGATTTTATGCCACAACCATTTTTGTCCTTAACGTAAACAATATACTCTCCGCTTTCCAATCCCGTAAATGTGTTGCTTGATTGATAATGAGTTCCATCAAGTGAATACACGTAATCGCCCATGCTGTTTCCGGAGAGTAAAACCGTGATTGTATTTTGATTGTAGGTCCAGTCGGAAGTAATGATTTCGGAAATCGTGGCTGCATTGGAATTAACCACCGTAAAGTTCTTAACCGAAGTACAAGTTACAGTGCCGTGATTTTCAGTAACTGTAACCGAATAACTACCGGGCGTTGTTATTGTTATTGAAGAACTGATTTCGGATGTTGACCATAAATATGAATCATATCCTATTCCGGCGTTTACCGTAATCGAACTGCCTTCGCAAATCGGCATAATATCGGTAATCGGGATAACGGGCTTGCTGACTAATGTAAAATTTAATTCCACTACCTGATGGCAGCCATTGTTGGAATCGATTCTAACGAAAATTAAGTTGTTTCCGATAGACAGATTATAATTAGCAAAATCGGTAATCGTCTCAGCAATGATTTGGTTTTCTGCACCATTTTGAGAATGATAGTACGTAAAGGTGTTACCGCTCGTAGTTGCAATTAAATCGGAATTGTAATCGGATAAATTTACGGTTTCGGTTCCGTTATTTAAGTCATCGCAAAGTGTTTCAGCGTAGTTGTTGGCATTTAATGTATTGATTAGCGTTACCGTTACTGCCAATCGGGTAGGGCTTTCACAACCGTTTACCGTTTGCGTGGCATAATAGGTAGTGTTATTTGCTAATAAAGTTGTGGAAGGCAAAATTGTAGTCCCCAATGCGCTGTCATACCAGGTAAGATTACTTCCCGAAACAGCAATATCATTCAAAGTCGCATTCTGTGAACTGCAGAAACTCTGAGTCGCATTCCCGGTTGGAGCAGGGGTATTTTGTATGCTAACTGTCACCGGAACTCGTGCGCTTTCACAACCGTTAATCGTTTGGGAAGCGTAATAGGTTACCCCATTTTGTAAAAGAGTTGAAGATGCCAATAAATTTCCGCCAGTTGCAGCATCATACCATTTTATGTTTTGACCGGTGATTGTGATGTCATTTATAGTGGCATTTTGTTGAATGCAGAACAATTGCGAGGTGCTTGCGGTAGGTAAAGCAGTAGCCGAAATCACAACCGTTTGGTTTTGAGAGTTGTTATTTCCATTACCGTCATTATAATTCCAAACAATTGTATACGTTCCGGGAGTTGAATAATTTAAAGGACTCGTTGTTATAGCCGTAATGTTTCCTGCACAGTTATCCGTTGCGGTTGGGATTGTTGTGATTACAGTGTTGCAATCGCCATTGATGGTTGTTAATGTTGCAACATTTGGAATTGGAGCAGTGGTGTCACCAACTAGTACATTTATTGAAGCCGTACTGTCACAAGCGGTACCTGTAATAGTGCAGGTGTATAGTCCATTATGTGTAGCGTTTGCATTTGGAATTACAGGGTTTTGTTGGGTGGATGCAAAACCGTTTGGTCCTGTCCAGGAATAACTGGTCCCTAAAGGAACTGTTAAATTTATATTACTACCCATACAAGAAGACAGGTTTCCAATTGTTGTTGTTGAAGAGGCACAATCTGTAAATTTGGCAATAAAAGCATCATTGCCTTCCACATTTACTTTATGAGTGCCTGAAGTTGCAATATTATCAGAACTATTTGTTATTCCGGCAACATAAACAACATTGTTTTTAACCGCAACGTTATTACACCAATCAATAAATGATCCTCCATAATAACTCCCCCACACTAAATGACCATTGGTGTCGAACTTAGTTAAGAAACCGTCTCTATATGCGTTTTTGGTAGGCTGAAATCCGTCTGGAGTCGCTATATTACTGAAACTCGTGGTTTCTCCCGTAATGTAAGAATCTCCATTATCGCTAACACTAATATCATAGCTCTTTTCGGGAATTGAATAATTGTCTCCATAAAAAGTACCCCATTGTCTTACTCCTTGTGGATTAAATTTTACTAAAAATACATCAACGTCTAAAGCTCCGATAGGATCTGCATGAGTTTCTTTGTACGCTCCCGGGGTAGTAATGCCATTTGTACTCCCAGTATATCCTGTTACGTATATATTGTTACTTGAATCAACATCTATTCCGGTTATTAAATCACTATAGCCGCTAACACTGGTGTTTGGTGCTGTCCCTCCATAGTAAGTGCACCATAATCTATTACCAGCTGAGTCAAATTTGGCGATATAAGCATCTTCATAAATAGTTTGTGTTTGGTGTGCTCCGGGAGTTGAAACATCAGGGTAGTTATTGCCTATTTGATATTGACCAGAAAAAATGACGTTATTATTCAAATCAATTGCACTTTCATTAACTTCTCTAGGAAAATAACTTGAGTATATTTGACTGCCCGATGAAGAAAATTTAGAAAAAAAACCTATTTGATTGTTATTGTTAGTTGTTTGAAATGTATTAGGGGAACTTATTCCTGTAGTGCTGTTGGTTTCACCTCCAATGAAAATATTGTCCTGACTGTCAATGCTAATCGTTTTTATTTTATCATCCCTTTCACCTCCAAAATACGTTCCCCATATTCTTTGACCATTATTATTCAATTTAAGGATATAGCTGTCATATGTATTCAGTGTTCCTGTTTCCTTATGCGAACCGGGCGTTGAAAGATGATTTGAGGATGTAATGTAAATATAACCAACTAGGAGAACTTCATTTAAAGAGTTTAATTTCATGCCATTAACTCCACTGTTTCCATTACTATTAGGGATTATGAATGTTCCCCAAATTCTGTTTCCATTTGGATTGATTTTAACTGCAAAACCACAAAAAGGGGCGTTAGCAAAATTACTGCTCTGAAATACTCCACTTGTTCCAATATTATCTTGGCTTAAGGTATTTCCAGAAACGTATATGTTTCCGTTATTATCGATATCAATAGATGTTGTTGAATCTTCATGTCCCATACCCCCATAATAAGTCCCCCAAAGTCTAACCGGCACCGGATCAATCACAACAGTCTTATCCGAAGCATTCACATCCCCCTCAAAACCATAAACATTCTTCTTAATCTTTTTGTAGCCAATCGCAATCTCTTTTCGGGAATTGCCTTGTTCAACCCAACTCAACGGAAGCGTTTCTTCCATCTGCCCGAAACGAACATTCATCCTGATTTTGTTGTCAGCCAATTCGGTTTTTGCACCGCTAAATTTCAGCTGAATGTCCGAAACTTTTCCTCCCGGTTTTACAATGAAATTATACTCCACAACTTTAGTGGTGTCTTTCGGAATAAAGAAAACCGCATCAATGTTATTGTAAATGTTCTGATATGTAACTTTCTGATATTTATGCACATTGGTAATCCCTTCCGGCGCATGGGCTACATTATAGTAGTTGTCGTAATCGGATGATTTTTCTTCGGCAACTAATTTTACCGTGGCATTGGAGTTTAAAAAATCAATATCTATACGGTGGTAATTGTATTCCAATGAGTAATCCGGAGTTTCCTTTCCTTCTTTAAGACTTGTAGCATTGAAACTTTTGTCTTTTTTAGATAACGGAATTTTCTTCGTCTCATAAATGTCATACGAAAACCCATTGTTTCGCAACTGAACATTCAACCCTGAAGTATTTAAAAGATAATGAACTGCCTTGTTCGCTTTTCCTTTCTGGTCAACAATTTGCCCCTTGTTCTCGATGAAGCCCAATGTTTTGAAATTCTTTTGTGAAAAGGATAAAAAGGAAGTCAGAACAAAAAAGTAAGCTAGGAAAACTCTCATGTTTTTTGTGAAATTTTTTGCAAATATAAATCTTTCCTGTTAAGAACAGAGTGAGATAATATTATGAAGGCAGATTAAAACTTAAATTTTACCACTGAAAAAATAATCCCTTGAATAACATTCTGTTACTCACGCCATCGGCTAGCGCGAGCATCTTGCTCGTGTCTTCAATTTTATTCTCCCAGCTAACGGAGGAGAGGATACCTTTCAACGGGTATTGAGGCTATTGATAGGAAAAAAAGCAATGTTGTTAATTATTCTCGTAATTTTAATCTCTTTTTGTAAATAACTGATTTTCAACACTTAAAACAAGAAAATATCAAAAGACTTCCGGCGAAAAGATTCTTTTTTGTCCCGAAAATCAGAAATCTTTCATCCCTGAAAAAATTTAGTATTCCCCCTAAATTTTAGACATCAAATTTTGGAAAAATAAATTTATTACTAATTAAAAAAGGGTTCATTAAAAATTTACAACTTAAAACTTATTAAAATGAAAAAGTCATTTACTTCCTTAAAATTGTTATTATTCGTAGGATTAATAACATTATTTTCCTGCCGGCAAGAGGAAATACCCACCACTTCATTATCTGAAGAAGTAAACAGCGAAAAGTTTCAAAACAAAAATACAAGTCCGGAAATGGTATTGCGTTGGAATGAAGCTGCCACCTATGTAGTGTTGCAAACCCAGGTAGCAGTCCCCAACCCACCCATTCCGCCATTTATTGAAAGCCGCTATTATGCCATGGTAAATGTGGCCATGCATGATGCACTGAACAATATTGTGCCTAAATACAAGACATTGGCCCTGAAAAATTCAAGAGATAAAGATGCAGACCCCAATGCGGCAGTGGCCCAAGCAGCACATGATGTAATCGCCTATTTCTTTGGTAAATTAAACCCGCCTGCTATGGTTACTCCACAGCCGGTGCAGGATTATATCAATAACCTACTCATCCAATCTTTGAATTCCATTGCAGACGGTGAAGCAAAAACAAAAGGCATTGCATTGGGAGCAGCAGCAGCACAAGCTATTATTCAAAACCGAAGCAATGATGGCTCAGCCAATGTTATGTTTCCTGTAACTGAAGGAACACAACCGGGTCAATATCGTTTTTATTTCCCGTTTACCATTCCCCCATTTGAGCTTCCTCCACCGTTCCAGGGTTTTTATGATTCTCCGGGCTGGGGCGACATCAGCACTTTTGGCATTCAGAACAGTACACAGTTTTCTGTACCTGCACCATACACTGTAAACAGTGCTAATTACACTGCCGATTATAATGAAGTAAAAAGATTGGGCTGTGCAAACTGCACGGGTATAAACGGGCGTACATCCGACCAGGAAGATATTGCCCGGTTCTGGGTGGAAAGCTCCCCTTACGGATGGAATAAAATTGCAAGAACAATCATTGCTCAAAAAAATATGAATGCTTGGAAAGTGGCAAGAGTACTGGCTTTGTTACAAATGACAGAAGCCGATGCGTATACCGCCTGCCTGAAAGCAAAAATGATTCACTTTTTCTGGAGGCCGGTAACCGCTATAAACCTTGGAAACAATGATGGCAATCCAAACACAGTTGGTGATCCCGATTGGCAGGTACTGGTGTTTCCCACACCGCCGGTTGCCGATCATCCATCGGCACATGCAACCGCCGGCGGCGCTGCTGCAGAATTATTGAAACAGGTTTTTGAGAAGGATAATTTTAGTTTTGCAGCGCAAAGCACTACGCTGCCCAATAAAACCCGAAATTTTGGCAGTTTATCACAGGCAGCAAGAGAAAATTCTTTATCGAGGATTTATGTGGGGTATCATTTCCGCAAAGCTTGTATGGATGGTGAGGCTTTAGGCAATAGCATTGGCAAGTGGATTGCGACCCATTCATTGGCAGAAAATTAAATTCAGCACCATCAATCCCGGAGAAAAAAGTTTCCCCGATAGCCCGGATTTACTTCGTCAGTTCGGCTAAAGCCTCGGGTGCACTAAAGCGTAGCGACAGCAGTATGAATCTGTGCCCACAAAAGGAGAAAACAATAAATCCTAACTGTAAAAAGTTAGGATTTTCTTTATCTGGTAATCCCCGCTTGCATGAGAATCTCGCTCGTGTCTTCAATTTAATTCCCGATTATGCCCCTCAATCTAATTCAAATCTATTTCTGCGACTGTACCTGCTCGTGTTATTTTGAAATTTTAGTAGTGTATTTTCATTTCTAGAAAGTTTGTATCTACATCTAGCGAGTTTGTTTTGGTATCTAGGGACTTTGTTTTTGGTTCGAGGGATTTTGTTTTTAGTTCGATGGACTTTATTTTGGTATCTAGCGACTTTATTTTTAGTTCGAGGGACTTTATTTCGGTATCTAACGACTTTATTTTTGGTTGAAGCGACTTTGTTTTTATTTCTAACGACTTTGTTTCTGTATCTAATGACTGTGTTTCTGCATCTAACGACTGTGTTTTGGTATCTAACGACTTTATTTTTATTAAAAGCGACTTTCTTTTTACATCTAAAGAGTTTTGTATAAATTTACCTACAAATAATTCAGCTAATCAAATAATCAATATACAGGAACAAACATGCTATTCTTCAATTTCGCCCGAATCTTTAAACTTAAAGGCATCAATCGACCTTTCTCTTATTTAACATCCACAGGCTATTCCGCCAATTATGCCACAAAGCTCACCAAAAACAGGGTAATGGAAATCAACCTCGAACGATTAGAGAAATTCTGCCGCGATTTTAACTGCACGCCCAATGATATCCTCGATTTCCGTCCCTATCAAAACGATACGATTCCCAACGATCACGTCTTGCACACATTAACCAAAAAAGAAATTTCAAACGAGATTACGTCCAAAATAAATGCGCTTCCCCTCGAGAAAATTCAGCAAATCCATGACATCATTAAAAATATGGAGTAATTTTGCCGGGTTAATACGAGCAAATGAACAACATTCTCTTAATCACGCCCCCTTTTACCCAGCTGAATACGCCATATCCGGCAACGGCTTATTTGAAAGGCTTTCTCAATACCAAAAATATCCCGTCGTTTCAGATGGATTTGGGTATAGAAGTGATTCTTGAATTGTTTTCAAAAGAAGGATTGACGGGTATTTTCGGTTATGCCGAAGCCAATCAAAGAGAGTTCTCCGATAATTCGCAGCGTATTTTCAGTCTGCAGCACGAGTACATCAAAACCATCAATTCGGTTATTGCTTTTCTGCAGGGGCAGAATCCAACATTAGCCAGACAAATTTGTTTGGATGGTTTCCTTCCCGAAGCATCCCGTTTCTCTCAGTTAGAAGATATGGACTGGGCATTCGGAACCATGGGAATGCAGGACAAAGCGAAACACCTGGCAACATTATACCTCGAAGATTTATCCGATTTTATCGTGGAATGTGTCGATGAAAACTTCGGATTCAGTCGTTATGCCGAGCGTTTAGGGAGAAGTGCCAATTCATTTGATGAATTATACGATTATTTACAAACCGAGCCGACTTATATAGACCAAATCACTTTAAAGATTATTACCGAAAGAATCCGGCAGGTAAATCCAAAGTTGGTTTGTTTTTCGGTCCCTTTCCCCGGAAATCTGTACAGCGGATTTCGTTGTGCTAAACATATAAAAGAAAATTTTCCGGAGATTAAAGTGGCCATGGGCGGCGGTTTTCCCAACACCGAATTACGCGAACTGAAAGATATCCGCGTTTTCGAATTCTTTGATTTTATTACTTTGGATGATGGCGAACTCCCTGTCGAACTTTTATATAATACGATTTGTAATTCCGGTCAACCCGAGTTCAAAAGAACGTTTTTGTTAGAAGACAATCAGGTGGTGTATAAAAGCAACACGCTTCGTCATGACTACAAACAGTCGGATGTTGGGACACCCGATTACACCGATCTGCTTTTAGATAAATACATTTCCGTTATCGAAATTGCCAATCCAATGCACAGTCTTTGGAGCGACGGCCGCTGGAACAAACTCACCATGGCACACGGATGCTATTGGGGTAAGTGCACGTTCTGCGATATTTCACTCGATTACATCAAAATATACGAACCCATCGCCGCCAAAACGCTGGTGGACCGAATGGAAGAACTCATCATTCAAACCAAACACAACGGATTTCATTTCGTGGATGAAGCGGCCCCGCCGGCTTTAATGCGCGAAGTGGCACTGGAGATTCTCCGCAGAAATCTTACAGTAACCTGGTGGACAAACATCCGTTTCGAAAAAAGCTTTACTGCCGATTTATGTGTACTGTTGAAAGCTTCCGGTTGCATTGCCGTTTCAGGTGGATTGGAAGTAGCATCCGACCGACTTTTAGCACTTATCAAAAAAGGCGTAACAGTGGAACAGGTGGCAAAGGTAACCCGAAATTTCACCGAAGCAGGGATCATGGTTCATGCTTATTTAATGTACGGTTATCCAACGCAAACGGTTCAGGAAACGGTTGACAGCCTTGAAATGGTGCGTCAGTTGTTTGAAGTAGGCGTGCTGCAGTCGGGGTTCTGGCACCAGTTTGCGATGACAGCGCATAGTCCCGTGGGAATGTTCCCGGAGGAATTCGGCGTAATACCGGACATTAACGACATTACTTTTGCCAATAACGACATACAGTTTCAGGATAAAACCGGAATCGACCACGACAAGTTTAGTTTCGGACTGAAAAAATCGCTGTTCAATTACATGCACGGCATCTGTTTCGATTATCCGCTACAGGATTGGTTCGATTTCAAGATTCCCAGAACAACCATAAAACCGGATTTTATAGCTGATTGTCTGGAAAAGGAAACCAACTTCAATATCAAGCCGAACTCAAAAATCGTCTGGATAGGAGGGAAGCCTATAGTAGACATATTTACAAAAAGCAAAAAAGGAAATTCGTGGGAAATGATGAAAATGACGTTTCACGATAAACGAGAAGTCTTTGAAATCACGGTCGAAAAAGATAAAGGCGACTGGCTGCAGTCAATGATTGGGAAAATTTCAGTCACCAATGACAAAAAGATGACTTTTAGCGAAGTCAAATCCGATTATGAAACTTCCGGCCTGGAAGATTTTGAAATGTTCTGGTACTCGAAGCCCTTAACAAGCCTGCGTTACGTTGCTTGGGCAACGGTTTAATTTTTTACTTAAAAAGAAAAAATGCCCCTTTAAGAGCATTTTTCATAGTAGATATTTACGAACCTTAATTAGGTTTTACAAGCGATATTGTTTTTTTGCCGATAGTCATAACTACGGTAGCAGCAATACCTGCTAAAAGGCCGATAGCTGCTTCTTTTACGATAGATGGCAGCTGCGGAAACAAATGGTGCAGTTGATCAATATTATGCACAAAAATACCTCCCGCCACCAAAATAAGAGCCAGAGTACCGATCACAGCAAGTGCTTTTATAACAATGGGTAATGCCTTTACCAATAAATTACCAACGACGGCTAAAAAACCTTTGTCGTTCGAGCGTTTGATCAAGCCGAATCCTGCATCGTCCATACGTACAATAAGCGCTACGATTCCGTATACACCTACGGTAGCCAGAAACCCTACAACAAACACAGTTAAAATTTGTGTAAGCAAAGGCTTGTCTAAAACACTGCCCAAAGCAATGATAACAATCTCTACAGAAAGGATAAAGTCGGTAGTTATTGCTGATTTAACCTTAGCTTTTTCTTCAGCAGCAGCATCTTCCTGTTTAGCCTCTTCAATCACTTCATGTCCCGTTTTTGGACGATGGAAAAAATACTCAATGATTTTCTCCACACCTTCATAAGCCAGATATAATCCACCTAAAACCAAAGCCCATTTTATCGCAATTGGAAAAAAGTAATTTAATAACAAAGCAATCGGAATTATAATAAGCTTATTGATGAACGAGCCTTTAGTAATCGCCCAAAGCACCGGCAATTCACGAGATGATAAAAATCCGGTTGCCTTTTCGGCATTTACCGCCAGGTCATCGCCAAGGATGCCCGCTGTTTTTTGTGTTGCTACTTTACTCGTTACTGCGATGTCGTCCATCAAAGCTGCGATATCATCCAGAATCGCAAAAAATCCTCCTGCCATATCTATTTTGGTTATGAGCCGCAAAAATAGAACCTTTTCAAAGTATTTGAAAACACCCTCTTAGTTTTTGTATGAATCAATTCGCTTTTTGTTGACGATTTGCATCCCGATAGTGAGGTTATGTTACCATGCTATCCTTTAGATATCTATTATTTTATTCAGAAGTATTTTTGGAAAAGTTAAAATAATTATTATCTATTTGATTTTCAGAATTTTTAAAATTAATTTTGTTTGCTCAAATGACAAAATAAACAATCTCAAAACGACAAATTTATTATATTATTTTAATGGTTTTGTTGTACATATTTTTGAGTTAGCAGAAAATTTTTCACATCGCAATAAAAACATTTCTTATGATAAAATTATTAGCTTTAACTATCATTGGACTTTCAATATGTTCTTGTAACAATGATATTAAAATCATTACAAATAAAGATAACAAAGAATGTAGAAGATTAGCAACTTGTTTTATCTATGATGAATATTCTAATAATTTAGTTGGTCGAGAAACAAATTCTACTGATGGGGATGTGATTATTGCTTCACCAAATATTGATAAAGAACGTGAGTTATACTATGATTTGGCAGAACAAATGAAAATTTCAAATAAAGATAATATTGAATTCTTATCTAAAACCAAAACATTGAGTATTAAAAACTTTTCTGAAAATAAAGTCTACAATGTTAGGATTAAGAAAACGTACCTTGGAAAAGTTACATACAAAGATTATAAAATTGAACCAACAGAAGAAATTTGTATAGGTTGTGATACAGATTTTGATCTTGATTTAGAATTCATAGAAAAACAAATTCAAAATCCATATCCAGATAGTGGTTATTATAAAGAATATTATCTTCCATTTGAAGGTAAAATAAAAAAAGCTAACAAAATAGAATATTCAATTCACAAGATTGATTTAATTTCTGAATATTAAACCCGATACCGCACAAATCCTTTCGTGTAGCAACGACGATAGCGCGGATTTGTAATCCGTGACCACAAAGAGAATAAGACATCCTAAAAAAATTAAGTTGAAAGGGATAGTACAGAAAACATTTCTGCGCTATCATTTTTAGTGTAAAAAGTATAGTTTTGTAATATAAATTATAAGCCATGTCAACAAAATACAAAGCCACAACAACAGAAGAAGTTTACTTTATAACTGTATTTGCAGTAGGATGGATTGACGTCTTTACGCGTTTAAATCAAAAGCAAAATCTAATAAAATCTTTGGAATATTGTCAAAAAAATAAAGGATTGCAAATCCGCGCTACCGGGGATTAAATATAATACCTAACTTGATTTATGAAAGATAATATACTGCCAAACTCAATTATTGAGATAAAGAAAAACAACTTTACGTCGTATGTTTCTGATTTACAAATAGTTAAAGAGCATCGTAATTTATGTAAAAAAGCAGTTGAAGAATATTTTGATAAATATAATTACAATTTAACAACTCAAAAAGAATGGCTGATTAAGCACGTAGATTTAGGTTTGTTTTTTGAAGATATATTTGATTTAGGCTTTTTTTTCAACAATGAAGAGTCAAGCAATAAAGATGATTTACTTTTGCTTGACGATTCAGTTTATGGTTTCAAAATTAAAGCTTCAAGAGATGATTTTGAATATGAAATCAAATTCAAAAAAATATTCCAACAATTATTTTTTGATAAAAAATTATACCAAGAAAAACTTGATGAATATAAAAACGATTTAGATTCTGAATTCCCATTTTAAAGAAAAGGCGAACAGCTAACAAGGGTTTTATGCAAGTGGGGTTGTAGGATTTATTGGTAAAGGTCAGTGTTTGCATTTTCTTCCCCCGCCCCGCAAAGTCTCCTGACTTTGCGGCATACAGTGAAGATAGAACAGATTTCTACCACTAGCGCGAGCATCATACTCGTGTCCACAAGTAAAATAAAGCTACATCCAATACGATGTAGATTTTTGTTTTAAAGCAGAATCCAAAAAACACTTGCCCCCGCTACCGCACGAATCCTTTCGTGTGGTAATTCTCGATGTGAGTTTCTAAATGTTTTGATTTAAATTATTGATTTTCAATAAGTTGAAAATTAAAATTACTAATTCCAACGATATTTTTTAATAACTTTAGGTAGCAATTTGATTACTAACTAAAATCGGATATCATGAAACATAGTGTACCAATTACGAAGCTGTTTTTGGTCTTGTTTTTATTCCTTGCAGGTAACAGTTGTGCGCAGTCAGGTTCAAGATCAAAATACGGGAACAATAAAAAAGCAGGCCATTTTATTGAACTGAATGGCGTAAAACTGTATTATGAAGACTACGGGAAAGGAAAGCCGATTATTGTACTTCATGGAAACGGCGGGAATATCAGCGCCATGTCCCCACAAATTGACTATTTCTCCAAAAACAACAGGGTCATCGTAATGGACTGCAGGGGAAGGGGTAAAAGCGAATTGGGAAAAGATTCGCTGACCTATATCCAGATGACAAAAGACCTTAACGGCCTTCTGAACCATTTAAAGCTCGATTCGACTTACATCATCGGAAGAGGTGACGGAGCTATTATCGGTCTTCTGCTTGCAGTCAACTATCCCGATAAAGCGAAAAAAATCGCCGCTTTTGAGATAAATATAACTCCCGGCACCGATGAATTGTATGATGTAGAAAGCATAACCGCCGCCCGAAAACACGCTGAACAAATGCTGGCAGAAAATGATACTTCGGACAACTGGTTTTTAATTCGGCAACTTTACCGCCTTGTCGAATTTCAGCGGGTTATACCGCCCGATGATTTAAAGAAAATCCAATGTCCGGTATTAATTCTCTCATGCGACAGGGATACGGCAAAAGACGAACGTTCCTTTTCAGTGTATCGGAATATCAGAAAATCCAATCTGTGTATCTTTAACGGACAAACCAGCGGGATGACTAACTCCGCCCCAGCACTTTTCAATGTAACTGTAGAGAATTTCTTTTCGGAACGAATCAGATCGGAGGAAATTGGGGAATAGTATTTTAACTGAAAAACGAAACGTTATTCTTAAGTTGGTTAAATGATGATAATAAAAATCCCCTACTTGACGGGGATTTTCTTTGCGTAAAATTAACCAAGTGATGTATGAAAAATAGCTTTTTACGCGTTCTGAACAATTATTTTTTTAGACGAACTTAAAAGTTCGATCATGCATTTTAAATCGTCTATGTTTAAATCATATTGGTCACAGTCCAGCAGATAGTACTGATAATCCAGTATTTTACGATATTTTGATAGTGGGAATCGGCTATGTGAGTTTAAGTAGGTCTCTTTATATTCCGGCCACAGATTCATTGTGTGTACCATGAACCTCATATAGTGAAAATGGGTGTCGTGCTGGGCATCAAATCCTTCAAATTTTATTTTTTCAAGATCCAGTGAGTACTTTTCTTCTTCAGAGAGTTTTTCGGTTGCGTCTGCAATTCGGCGGAACATATGTAGGATTTGAGTGGTTTCCTCGCAGATTTCTATAGGAATTTCTTCGGCAGCGACATCAAAAACTTCGAAATATTGTTCGGTAAATCCATTTTCCAGAATCTCAATTTTGGTTTCGTAATTGTTGTGATCTCCTATTATTGACAGAATTTTAAACTGGTTGGCTAAAATTTGTCTTTCAGCTATGGTTAAGGTTTCCGGTATCATAATTTGAGTGATTAGTAGTTTTATGCAATACTAAAAACTTACCAAAATGTGATGTTGCGGTTTTTCCTCAGCTAATGTTAAAATGAGTCGGAGGGTGGGGGTGAGATGAAAAAAATCCCCAACAAACAGAGTTGATGGGGATTTACTATATAAATTAAAAGGAATTTATTGTTGTACCGGTTCGCCGTAAAGGTCGAATTCCGTAGCGTCCGTAATTTTGATGTTTACGAATTCACCTGTTTTTACATAGTGTTTGGTCGCGTCAATCAATACTTCATTATCTACGTCCGGGCTGTCGAATTCTGTTCTTCCCACAAAATGACCACCCTCTTTTCTGTCAATGATGCATCGGAAAACCTGACCCACTTTCTCCTGATTCAGATCCCATGAAATCTGTGATTGAAGCTCCATAATTTCATTGGCCCGGGCTTGTTTCACTTCGTCCGGAACGTTGTCTTCCAATAAATAAGCATGCGTGTTTTCCTCATGAGAATAAGCAAAACAACCCAAACGGTCAAACTTCATTTCCTGTACAAAGTCTTTCAGAATGTTGAAATCTTCTTCAGTTTCCCCAGGGTATCCAACAATTAAAGTTGTACGGATTGCCATCCCAGGAACCGCTTCACGGAATTCTTTCAACAATTTCGTGGTTTTTGCCTGAGTTGTACCGCGGCGCATTGATTTCAGGATATTGTCTGAAATATGCTGCAGCGGAATATCAATATAATTACAGATTTTTGGTTCGCGTTTCATCAATTCCAATACATCCATCGGGAAACCGGTAGGGAAGGCGTAGTGCAAACGAATCCACTCAATACCTTCTACTTTTGCAAGGTTTTCCAATAATTCGGCAAGGTTACGTTTTTTGTACAAATCCAAACCGTAATACGTTAAATCCTGAGCAATAAGGATTAATTCTTTCACGCCGTTTTTCGCTAGGCCTTGCGCTTCTTTAACCAATTTTTCAATCGGCTGAGAAACGTGTCCGCCACGCATCAACGGAATCGCACAGAAACTGCACGGACGGTCACACCCTTCGGCAATTTTTAAATACGCGTAGTTTTTCGGAGTCGTCGTTAAACGCTCTCCTAATAATTCGTGTTTATAATCGGCACCCAAAGCTTTCAATAATTGCGGTAATTCTGTCGTACCGAAATATTGGTCCACATTCGGGATTTCTTTTTCTAAATCGGGTCTGTAACGTTCAGATAAACATCCGGTTACGAAAACTTTGTCAACCAAACCTCTTTCTTTCTTGTCGGCATATTCCAAAATCATGTTTACCGATTCTGCTTTCGCATTATCAATAAACCCGCAAGTATTGATAACAATGATGTTACCTTCTTTTTCTGCAGGTGCCTCGTGCTCAACATCTTTACCGCTGGCTTTTAACTGGCCCATCAGTACTTCGCTGTCATACACGTTTTTTGAACACCCAAGGGTGATTACATTGATTTTGTTTTTCTTTAATGACTTGGTTCTCATGTAATTATGATGTTTATTTTATTTAAATAAAGTGCGCAAAATTACGCTTTTTATATTTAGGAGCACCATCGTTTGGGAATTTTTTAAGGGTTTGGTTCCGCCATCCGCTATATCTTTCACTTTTTAAAGAAAAAAGTAAAAGGATGCCGCTGCTGTCGGGGCTAAAATCAAAGGTCGGGAAATAAAAAACCACTCCCGAAAGAGTGGCCTACGTATTATTATGTCTGCTTTCTTAGAAGTTAAAGGTGTAGGTTAGGAAAAAATTGTTGGTTTTTGTTGTAACCGTAGCGGCATCCGTAAAGCTTGATAGCAGATATACCTGCATGTCTCTTTGCGAGTAGGCGTAGGCAAAATCAAGTCGGGAAAACCCAAAATCATAACCAATTCCTGTGGAGAACCCATGTAAGTCACCAATAGTTTTCCCATTGTCATACGGACTTTGTTCAAAGCGGTATCCTCCTCTAAGGCTAACTTGTTTCATTCGGTGTTCAAATCCTGCCCTAACTTCCGAAGCCGCTCTCAATGAGCTATTCATTAAAGAGTTGACAGAACTGTAAAATATTTCGTTTTCCGGTTTGTATTTCGTAGTGGAATAATCTTTATAGGTATAATCCACACTGATTAATCCTTTTTTGCCAAACAAAAAAGTTCCACTAACGTTGAATTTTTGGGGAGTATTTAATTTATAGCTCGGATAAATATTAATTACCGGCGGATATTTAGACGCTGATGATGCTAAATTGTTAGGGTCGCTGTATCTTGATGAAATATCTTGTGAAAGTTCGTCTGTAAGATTGTACCAGGTAGGTGATTCATAAGCAAACCCAACCCTGAATTCTTTGCTTAATTTAGCTATGGCGCCAACACTTAAAGAAAAACCGCTTCCGTAAGTGTGCATGTGATTGTTGAAGACGACGCTGTGAAGCGTGTTTCCGGTTAAGTTATTGGGACCCGAGTTCGACTCATATAAAGAGGAGTATTGAAAATAATTGGTGAAATGAGAATTCAGATTAAGCCCTAAATAAAGTATGTCTTTGTAATCGGTGGCAAAATTAAAACTCAATTTACCGTTATATCCCGATGAGTTAACCATGTTGGTCTGATAATAGGAAGTATTTCTGGGTACATTTGATGTGTAGACGGTGTTGTTTGGATCTGGGGTAACAGGGTCGAACATGAAACTCCAATATCCTAACCATGCCTGTTGGTCCGCAAAAGGCAAGGACGTATAGTTCTCATAGCTGCCATCATCCAAGACACCTAATTTTATTCCTCCAAGTCCTCCAAATCCGTTTGCAAAAGAAGTAAAGTATTCATCTATAGAACGGTTCGGATTTACCCCCTGAGTATAAATGTCGTTGTCAAAGTCATTTGTGGTTTCATAGTTGATGGCAAAAGTAAATCGCTTCCAATCAGCGTTTGGTTTGGTGTTGTAAAAGACAAAAGCGGCACCCATTTCGTTGAAATTGAAGGTGGTGGTGTTGTCTTTAGCCATTCCGCCATAATAATTCGACTTGTTGCTGTTGTTGTAAACGCTCATCGTTAATGAAGATGTATTGCTGTTCAATAACGCCGATCCGGCCGGGTTGACGTTAATCGATGATAAATCACCGCCAACAGCTCCAAAAGCACCGCTCATCCCCCGGAATCGGGCGCTACCCTGAGTGTTGTCCATTGCATAACGCAATGCGGTCAAAGGAGTGGGTTCTTGGGCGTTTGCTATTAGGGCCGACAAGAAAAGTACTGTGTTAAGTAAGTATTTTTTCATGACAAATCTGGTTTAAATAGAAATAAAAACCTAAGCCCAATTGAATGAGCTTAGGTGATTTGAAAATTTATCGTCGGCCTCCGCCGCCTCCGCCGCCACCGCCGGAACGACCTCCGCCGCCACCGCCGTAACCACCGCCGCTTCCGCCTCCGTAGCCACCGCCTCCATAACCTCCGGAACTTCTAGGTGAAGAAGGTGTGGAATAGCTTCCTGAACTTCTAGGTGAAGATGGTGTTGAATAGCTTCCTGAACTTCTAGGGTTTGAGTAACTTCCGGAGCTTCTAGGATATGAAGAACCGCTGTTGCCTCTTGGTGTAGAATATTGGTAATTTCGTGGTTGTGTTCCCTGACCGTTTCTAGGAGTTGAATATTGTCCGCTGCTTCTTGGGTTAGTGAAGTTTCCGTTTTGATTGTTTAAGCTTGAGCGTGGATTGTAATATTGACCGCTGCTTCTTGTACCTGATGTAGCGCTATAGTTTCTTCCTCCGTCAGCTCTGGTACCTGAAGAATTGTATTGAGTAGGGTAGCCTCTTCTGTTTCCATTGTTATATGCATAACTGCTTCGTCCTCCGCTGTAGGCGTAGCCGCCTCTTGTTCCATAGGCGTAGTTGCCATAATAGCCGCAATAACCATAATGGTATCCATAATAAGGGTAGTAGCAGTAAGGGTTGTAGTAGCCCCATCCGTAATATGGGTAACCCCAGCCCCAACCCCAGCTGATGCCCCAACTCCATCCATAATAAGGGTAGTACCATCCGTAGCCTGCATACCAAGGATTGTAGTAGCTATCATAGTAATTTACGGTTACGTTTTTTGAATTTTCACCCCAACCGGCATAATTATCCTGCTGTTTGTAAACAATGGTGTCATTGTTAGTGCCGGTAACAGCGCCGCTGTCATTAGGTGAGTAATTGTCTTTATTGGCAGCAAAGTACTCTTTGTACTTGCTGTTTTGTGAAGCATTGGCTTCAGGGTATTGATACTGTGACTTTTCAGGAGAACCGTATACACCGTCATTGTCGTAATACGACGAGTTCTGATAGGGGCCACAGGAAGAAACCAAAAGTCCTACTAGTCCAAATAGTATATAAATGGATATATTTCGGCCGGATACGTATATAGTTTTCATATCAGTGGTGTTTTTTATTGTTGGTCATAACAAAATTAGTTAGTTTTGTCGAACTATTTTCATTAAAGTAAGTTAAACAATATTTGTGCCAAAGTATTAAAAATGAGTAAGAACTTAACAAAGCGATCAGAAGATTATTCCAAGTGGTATAATGAACTGGTTGTAAAAGCAGATTTAGCAGAAAATTCCGGTGTAAGAGGTTGTATGGTTATCAAACCGTACGGATATGCAATTTGGGAAAAGATACAGCGAGAATTAGACCGTATGTTTAAAGAAACAGGTCACAGTAATGCGTATTTTCCGTTGTTTGTGCCCAAAAGTATGTTTGAGGCGGAAGAGAAAAATGCAGAAGGATTTGCTAAAGAATGTGCGATTGTTACTCATTATCGATTAAAAACCGATGAAGAAAACAAAGGTAAACTTATTGTTGATCCAAACGCGAAACTGGAAGAGGAATTAATTGTTCGTCCAACCAGTGAAGCAATTATCTGGTCTACCTATAAAGGCTGGGTGCAATCCTACAGAGATTTGCCGTTGTTGATTAATCAATGGGCGAATGTGGTGCGTTGGGAGATGCGTACGCGTTTGTTTTTACGTACGGCTGAATTTTTATGGCAGGAAGGACATACGGCGCATGCTACTAAAGAAGAAGCATTGGCAGAGTCAGTGCAGATGATGAATGTGTATGCTGATTTTGTTCAGGATTTCATGGCGATTCCGGTGATGAAAGGAGTGAAAACAGAAACCGAGCGTTTTGCAGGGGCAGAAGAGACATACTGTATTGAAGCTTTGATGCAAGACGGAAAAGCGCTTCAGGCAGGAACATCTCATTTCTTAGGGCAGAATTTTGCCAAGGCTTTCGATGTTAAATTTGCAAATAAAGAGGGGAAACAAGAACACGTATGGGGGACTTCATGGGGAGTTTCAACCCGTTTGATGGGTGCTTTGGTGATGACGCATTCTGATGATAACGGATTGGTGTTGCCTCCAAATTTAGCGCCAATTCAAGTTGTAATTGTGCCAATCCATAGAACAGACGAACAATTGGATGCGATTTCCGCTCAGGTAAATGATTTAATGAAGGAATTGCGTAAAGCAGGTATTTCTGTTAAATTTGACGATAGAGATACGCAAAAGCCAGGTTTTAAGTTTGCGGAATGGGAATTAAAAGGAGTTCCGGTTCGTTTGGCAATCGGTCCGAACGATTTAGAAAACGGAACGTATGAAGTGGCGCGTCGTGATACTTTAACAAAAGAAACGGTTTCCAAAGAAGGAATTGTGGGTTATCTTCAGAGTCTGTTGGAGCAAATTCAAAGCGACTTGTTTAATAAAGCATTGAGCTACAGGGATACACATATTACTGAGGTGAATTCGTTCGAGGAATTCAAGGATGTTTTGGAAAACAAAGCTGGTTTCGTGGCTGCACATTGGGACGGTACTCCGGAGACGGAAGAAAAGATAAAAGAACTTACAAAAGCAACCATTCGCTGTATTGCTTTAGATAGAAAAGAAGAGACGGGAAGCTGTGTTTTTACAGGCAAACCATCCTCAGGCAGAGTGCTTTTCGCTAAAGCGTATTAAAAAAAAATATTTTTTTTGAGATAAGTGTTGCAAGAATAGAAATTAGTTGTATTTTTGCAACCGCAATGAAGAAAAAAGACGGCCCGTTCGTCTATCGGTTAGGACGCCAGGTTTTCATCCTGGTAAGAGGGGTTCGATTCCCCTACGGGCTACAACTTTTTTCTTTATTGTTTTACTGGCCCGTTCGTCTATCGGTTAGGACGCCAGGTTTTCATCCTGGTAAGAGGGGTTCGATTCCCCTACGGGCTACTATTTATTGAAAAATTGGGCAACCAAGAAATGAGCTTAACGGCCCGTTCGTCTATCGGTTAGGACGCCAGGTTTTCATCCTGGTAAGAGGGGTTCGATTCCCCTACGGGCTACAAAATTAGTTGTGATTAAGTTTTATAAAATAATGATTCAGTGTCTCGAATTATTATTTTATTAGTTAAAACCAAAGTGATTGTTCAGCAATTGTGGGAGGTTTTTCTTTTTTAACTAATAATTTAAAATAATTATTACAATTAAAAAATTAAAAAAATGGCAAATCATAAGTCAGCTTTAAAAAGAATTAGAAGCAACGAGAAAAAAAGAGTATTAAACAGATACCAACATAAAACTACACGTAATGCTATTAAAGCAATCCGTTTAGCAACTGATAAGACTGAAGCATCTGCGAAATTATCTTCTGTAATCTCTATGATTGACAAATTAGCGAAGAAAAACATCATTCACGCTAATAAAGCTTCAAACTTGAAATCAAAATTAACAAGACACGTAGCTGCTTTATAGTAAGTGTCTGTTGAAATAATAAAGCTCTCAATATTGAGAGCTTTTTTTATTGTTATCAATTGGTTAAAATTTAGCTAACTACTTCATAGTTAGTGTTTTTAATTCAAAAAATAGTTGTACCTTTGCACCTTCAAAATTTGTATATGACTTCAATTAGAAACATCGCGATTATTGCTCACGTTGACCACGGTAAAACGACTTTGGTTGACAAAATTATGTATCACTGTCAGTTATTCCGTGAAAACGAGAATACAGGAGATTTAATCCTGGATAACAACGACTTGGAAAGAGAAAGAGGTATTACCATTACTTCTAAAAACGTTTCTGTTGTTTATAAAGGAACTAAAATTAATATTATCGATACTCCCGGTCACGCCGATTTCGGTGGAGAAGTGGAACGTGTGTTAAACATGGCCGATGGTGTTTTATTGTTGGTAGATGCATTTGAAGGACCTATGCCGCAAACACGTTTCGTATTGCAGAAAGCAATCGATTTGGGTTTGAAACCATGTGTGGTGGTAAACAAAGTGGATAAAGAAAACTGTACTCCGGAAGAAGTACACGAAAAAGTTTTCGACTTAATGTTCGAATTAGGAGCACAAGAATGGCAGTTGGATTTTCCTACTGTATATGGTTCCGCAAAAAATAACTGGATGTCTGACGATTGGAAAAACCAAACGGAGAACATCGAGCCGCTTTTAGATATGGTATTGGAGCACATTCCGGCACCAAAAGTTTCTGAAGGAACGCCACAGATGTTGATCACTTCTTTGGATTTCTCTTCTTTCACAGGACGTATCGCTATCGGTCGTTTACAAAGAGGTGAATTAAAAGAGGGTCAGAATATTTCGTTGGTAAAACGTGACGGAAAGATCATCAAATCAAAAATTAAAGAATTACACACTTTTGACGGACTTGGACGTAAAAAAGTGGAAAGCGTAAAAGCTGGAGATATCTGTGCTATCGTTGGATTAGAAGGTTTCGAAATCGGGGATACAGTTGCTGATTTCGAAAATCCGGAAGCATTGGCAACTATTGCTATCGACGAGCCTACAATGAGTATGTTGTTTACTATCAACGATTCACCATTCTTCGGTAAAGAAGGTAAATTCGTTACTTCACGACATATTAAAGACCGTTTAAATAAAGAGCTAGAGAAAAACCTTGCTTTAAGAGTAAACGAAACAGATTCTGCTGATAAATTCATGGTTTTCGGACGTGGAGTACTTCACTTATCGGTACTTATCGAGACAATGCGTCGTGAAGGTTATGAATTACAGATTGGTCAGCCTCAGGTTATCATCAAAGAGATTGACGGAGTAAAATGTGAGCCAATTGAGGAATTGACTATCGACTTACCTGAGAACGTTTCTGGTAGAGCGGTTGAATTTGTAACTGTTCGTAAAGGTGAAATGTTAAGCATGGAGCCAAAAGGTGAGCGTATGATCATCCAGTTCAACATTCCTTCCCGTGGTATCATCGGATTAAGAAACCAATTATTGACTGCTACTGCCGGTGAAGCTATTATGTCACACCGTTTCTTGGAATACCAACCATTCAAAGGTGAAATTCCAGGTCGTTTAAGTGGTTCATTAATCTCTATGGAAAACGGAAAAGCGATTCCTTATTCAATCGATAAATTACAGGAAAGAGGTAAATTCTTCGTAGATCCGAATGAAGATATCTATGAAGGTCAGGTTATCGGTGAGAACTCAAGAGGAGATGATATGGTTGTTAACGTAACTAAAACCAAGAAGTTGACAAACGTACGTTCTTCAGGAGCTGATGATAAAGCGAGAATTATTCCTGCTATCAAATTCTCATTGGAGGAAGCTTTGGAGTACATCCAAAAAGACGAGTATGTAGAGGTAACGCCAAAATCGTTGCGTTTACGTAAAATCTACCTAAATGAAAACGACAGAAAACGATTTAAAATTGATTAATCATAATATTTGTATAAAAAAAGCCGTTCATTGAACGGCTTTTTTTTTATTTCAATTTTTCGCTTTGAAAATGAGGTTTATGATTACTAAGATGACAATGGCGCCAATGGCACCGGTTAAAATAGCGCCAAGAAGACCAGTTCCTAAACTTACTCCGAGTTTGCCCAAAAGCCAGTAGCCGACAAAACTTCCTAGGATACCAACAATAATATTGCCCAACAATCCCAGACCGCCGCCGCTGTAGATTTGGCTTCCCAACCATCCGGCGATGGCCCCGACGATTAATGTACCTATGATTTCCATAATTTATTGATTTATAGGTTGATAGCTACAAAGTTACCACTATAAATTCACAAAACGATGCCGTGTATAGTATGAATATTGATAAGATTTATCGTTTTAAAGCGAAATGTCCTTTTATATTTCTGCCATTATCCAAGGTAAGGTTAAACCAATAATCATCCGATGGCAATGCAGAATTGTTTAAAGTGCCATTCCATCCATCGATTAAAGGGAAAACATGTTTAACAAGTTTACCGTAACGATCAAAAATGAAGAGTCTGGAATTCGGATATACACTGTCAAGATTTTTAATTGCCCAAATATCATTGTAACCGTCTCCGTTAGGCGTAAAAAATCTCGGGTAATCCAATACAATAATGTTTTGAGGCCCAGTAGTGCCGCAACCGTTTTTATCACGGACAAAAACCTGATATTCTCCGGGCAAAACATTTGTAAAAACATTACTGTCCTGATAAATGACGCCATCTAATGAGAATTCATAATTTCCGGTTCCGCTTACATGCACAATAACAGAATTGTTCATGCCTGAAAAACTATTTACTTCTATGCTAATGATGGTTGCCATTTCCGAAGAGATAACCGTAAATGTTTTAGAAGCAACGCAATTATCTGCATTGGTAACGGTTACTGTATAATCTCCAGATTCGGAAACCGTTATGGTTTGCGTGTTTTGGACAGGTGTTGTATCCCAGGAATAACTGGCATAACCGCTGCCGGCATCCAATAGCGTACTTTCTTCGTTGCAAAGCGCAATAGTTTCATCGTGTAAGTTTGGAAAAGAACTTACTCTTAGAGTAACTGGGATTATCCCATAACAATCCGGTCCGTTAATAATTCGTACATAAATGATTTGCTGATCTGCAATTGTATTTGTGAACGGTGTGCTTAGTGGGTTATTCTGGAGAAGTGCATCCTCAGAACTTATGTAATATTCAATTTGATAATTTGCAGGAAATGAATTATTGGCAATGATCCGCTGAGAAATAGCGTCCAAATCAAAAGGATATAAACCATCTTGTGGCTCATCCGAATCACAGATAATTACTGGAGCAATCGGATTTATGGCATTGTCAACTGTTCGCAGTGTTATAGTGGCGTAGTCAACGGGACAGTCAAATTCATTCTCAACCCTGACGACAATAGCATTTCCCTGGCTGTTTGAATAAGATTCCGGATTGGTGATTTCATTTTGTTGGTTTTGGGCATCCGTTAAACTGTGGTAATAGCCAATTATGGATATTTCGCTTGCTCCTCCCGTAACAGTTTGAATGGCATTGTTTAAATTAAATGTGCTAATGCCATCATTATCATCATCACACTGAACTAAAACAGCGTCATTTGCCGTATGTACGTATTCAACATTCATGTAACCTCGCACTGAGCAAGTTCCTACATCAGCAAGTAGCATATATACTCCTGCAGAAGAAATGGTATAGGTAGGAGAACTGACATTGATATAACCGGGAATTGGTACGCCGTTTTTATGCCAGGTATAATTTAATGTCCCCGGAACGGTATAATCCGGTGCTACAGTAAGGGTTTCTCCCTGGCAAAGTGGGTTTCCGTCAGCAAATATACGATCGTCTCCCATGGCATAATCGTTGCTGAAAGTATTAGCTCCAATAAAAATAGCTGAATCGTAAAGACTGTTTCCCTGATCGGCGATGACTAATTTGACATGATAGGATGCTCCGGGTTCTATATCTGCTTCAGCGTTCATAATTTGCGTCTGCCCGTTAAAATTGGTGGAATGCTCGCTTCCGTTGAAAGCGTCAAAATATTCGGCATTTGCTGAAGGACAGATTGTTCCGGGGCCTCTAACTGTTGTTACTTTTACAGGAATTGTGGTTCCTGGAACAACGCCAAGGTTCTGATATGCTGGAGAACCTATCTTTTTTATCAGAAAGGCAAAGCCATCAGACGAATTGCATTGGCTGGAACTGGGATTCGATAAATAGTGTTCAGATGAAAAGATGTAATTAAAACTGACGTAATTGGTCCCCGAAACAAAATCAAATTCGACTACGGTAGCGTTAACCGTGTTGTTTTCTCCAATGGCTTGCTCTAAGTCAGGGTCACCTGGCCAGTTTGTTGGCCCTTCGCTAAGCAATGTCGTGTTGGGTCCGGCTGCAGATGACGCTTTACCTGTGGAAATGATCATTCCTTGTGCTAGCGAAAATCTGCCAGAATTGTAGTTAAACCAGGCATAGCTTTTTTCTCCATTGCCGAAATCCCATCCTGAAATAGTGACGTTTGTCGGTTCCACACAACTTTCAGACGAAAAAAGTTCCTTAACCATCTGCGTCGGGGTTTTTGTATTGTCAATGGTAATATATTGCGCATCAGCAGATATACTGAACAAACTGAGCAGTAGCAGTAACGGTATCTGATATGGAATATAGAATGTATGCATAGTACCTTAAAGGTACTACAAATCTCTATCTCTCAGAATTTTAAACGACATAACGACAAAAATAACTGTCCAAATTAATACGATGAAAATCGAGGAAAAATGAACACTGTAATCCTTGATGTTTTCCACCCCAATTTGCGTGCTGACTGTCTTAATGAAATTTAATCGGCTTATGGGTTCTATGATGAGATTGGACATTGATTCCAGAGGGAAAAACTTAAAGATTGAATTGGCTTTGTCGAAATCGTCAAATATGAATTTGCCCATTATTCCATAAGTAATTTTTTCTATGAAAAACCAAAGCATTAAAAAACCAAGCGCAAATGCAGAACGTTTGATTAATATCCCAAGAAACAGACAGAAAGAGAAAAAAGCAACCAGCTTGATAAAATAAGCCATCAGGTATTCCAGGTCCGAAAAAACAATGCCGATTTCATTATAGGAAGAAAATGAATAACCTAAGATGAGGGTAACGATAAAAACAAACACGGTTGAAATCCCTGCAAATAAAAGTACGGTAATGAATTTCGATAAAATGAATTCTTTTTTGCTCATTCCGTCGATAAGATTTTGTTTGAGTGTTCCATAACTGTATTCGTTTGCGATCATCGAAACGATAACAACAGCCAGGAAAAGTTTTAACCATGCCACGAAATAAGTGTTGAAATGCCAAATGTAAGGGAAGTTAAAGATGCCGCTATCGGCCGCATTAAATTTAAAAGGGCCTAAATCGAATTTGATCGATGCAACTAATGATATAAAGCAGATCAGTACAAAATACGTGATGATCAGTACGCGGCTGGCGTTGTTTTTCCAAAGTTTTTGCAGTTCTATATTTAAAAGTCGATTCATTTTTTATTTTGGGAATTAATGCCGAAGGCTTATTGGGTCCGGATTTTTTTGAATTTGATTAGTTAATAGTGTAACTCAAATTGTTATTGATGATTGGTGAGCTGCAGGAATTGTTCTTCCAGGCTGTGTTTTCGTTTTACCAAATGCTGAAGGCTGATATTGTTTTGGAACAGGTATCGGTTCAAATCGGTAGCTTCCAGAGGTGATTTTAAAAAGACGTATAATTTTCCATCCTCTTCATCAATTTTGTCCACGGCACTGTGATGCTGAAGCAATGCTTTTAACTCGGCATTGTTTTCGGATTGCAATTCAAAGAAGCCTTCGCTGGCCATAATTTCATGTACAGAACCCGAATACAGAACTTCTCCTTTCCTTAAAACGATTACATGTGTGCATACTTTTTCAACTTCATCTAAAAGGTGGGAAGCCAATAAAATGGTAGTTCCTAATGATGCAATGTGCTTAATAATGTCTCGAATCTGTCGGATTCCCTGTGGATCCAAGCCGTTGGTAGGTTCATCCAGAATGAGTATTTCGGGGTCATTTAACAGGGCAGAGGCAATAGCCAAACGCTGTTTCATCCCTAAAGAAAAAGTTCGAAATGGACTGTCTTTTCGATCCGATAGGCCTACAACCTCCAGTTTTTCGTCTACTTTATCGTAATGGATCCCTTTAATGTCGCAGACCAATTTCAGATTTTCCTCTGCTGTCATATAAGGATAGAAATTCGGTCTCTCGATGATAGCCCCCACTTTTTTTAATGCATGATGGGTGTCTGTTTTTCCATCAAACCATTTATAATTTCCCGAAGTTTTATTGACAACATTAAGGATGATTCCCAATGTGGTTGATTTTCCGCTTCCGTTCGGACCTAAAATCCCATAGACATTTCCTTTTTTTATTTCAAATGAAACATCTTTTACGGCGTGAATTTTTCCGAATTTTTTATTCAGGTGGTCAATTGTCAGTATAGTTTCCAAATTAGCTTTCTTTAGGTTATTAATAGGACGAACTATCCTTTAATTTGTTACCGACAAGTTGTAAATTACTGATAAGGCACAATTTCAGGGCGGCCAATCTGAAAATCAGGTAATCTGATATAGTTGTTTTTGTAGGCATTCGATCTAAATACATTATCTCCAACACCGGGAATGGAAGGGTAATAGGCAAATGAGAGTATGAAGCTGTTAAAAACCATGTAATCATTACTGATTACGAAGCCGACTCCAAATTTCGAATACAATTTACTTTGGAATAATTTTTCGGTTGAACCGCTCAGCATACCGAATTCCATACTGTAGAAGGGGCTCAACCTGAACCCATATAACTGGCCAGGAACATAGGATTGTGTCTGAAAAGTGACCAGCATTTTCTTTGTGCCCCTTCGCCTTTCATCAAAACCTTCAATACCTGAATTTCCACCTAAACTGATTAAATCGCTTTCTGTATCCAATCGATTATTCCCAATCGTTAATTGAGGTTTTATAAATTGACGTAATTTCCAATTCCCAAATTCGAATAATGGTGTGAAATAATTCATTTCGGCATTAAAGGTGGCTTGCTGGTTGATATCGTTTTTAAAGAAACTGCCCGCCTCAAAAGTCGCGGCAAGAAAACCAAAAGTATAATACCCTCCAACCGAATACCTTCCTCCGAAATAATATCGTTTAACGTTGTTCTTATATTCTACGCCACCGGTGACGGAATAAGTTTTTCCGATTTGAACGTATTCGGGAATTCCGTAATTGAAAAGGTATTTATCGGCTATATATTGGCGTGAAGTGACCCCGATACTCGCCAGGTATAATCTGGAGTTGGTGAAATATCGGATGCTGTCATAAACTGCGCTTGGGCTTTCTGTATATTTCAGGTTGTTAAAGCGAAATGTCGTTACCAGATTGGTGATGTGCTTTTCTTTTTTTGTTTTTTTGAAAATACGGATGGCATAACCACCCCAATAATCTTCGGATTCAAGTTTAAAATTGCTATAAAGCGGGATTTGGTTTATTGCCTTTATTGAATCTTTGTAAAAACGTTCTTCAAAAATAATTCCACCTGCCCACTTGGTGTAAGGAGAAAAGAAGGGACGGCTGAACCCGATTCCTTTTGAGTAATCGTTGTTGAATTCTTTGTCATAGAGAAGTGTTGTACGGATAAAGGTGTTTTTAAAATTGGGAACGATATACCGCATTTCATACGCATTTTTACTATCTGGAAAACGCTGTTTGAAAATGTTTTGAAATTCGTGGCCCAAACCCAAAAAATTACGTTCGGTTATTTCCAGGTTTCCGTGTGTTTCCGATAAAGAGCCGGAAGGAATCAAACTCCAGGAATCCAAAACAGTAATTTCAATGTCGACAGAGTCTTTGGAATTAGTTGGAATTGGCCTTATGGCAACTTTTCGAATGTATCGCTGCTGCTGAATTAAACGTTCGGATTCTTTTATCAAGAGTGAATCCAGAACGTCGTTTTTTTTGAATAATAATTGATTTCGGACAGTCCAGTGTTTTGTTTTAAGATGGACTGCATTTCCTTGTCTTTCGAACCATGTTTTGGGATTTTTTTCAAAACCATTAATGTCAAACCCGAAGGGATCTAAAGTAGTAATGTTTATTTTTCGGATAATTTTATGTTGGTAGTACTCGAAATTTATGGTGCGAATTGGAGCTCCACCCTTTTTAACTTTATTTTTTCTATCGGTTGGTTTAAAAAGGAGACGGTGAAGGAATTTAGTGAATTTTCTTTTTTTGGAATAGTTTTCAATATTGCGGAACATCACTTCTGTTGAGTCCTTTTTTACTTTTGTCGAATCCTTTTTAACAGGAACAACCTGTGCAGCTAACGGTTGCCAGAAACAAAAGAACAGGATTGTATATAAAAGCAACTTTTTGCACATATATTGAAAGTAGGAAAATCAACTAATAAATTTACTCTTTATTGTTGTGATAATCAAAAATAAAAAAAGAGGCCTGAGCCTCTTTACTATTAACTTTTTTGTTCTTTGTTGAAATATACCAGATAGTAATACATTTGTTTTTCCTCATCCCAGCCTTTTTCTACAAATTTTTCGGCACTTTCCGGATTGATGAAATCCAATTTAATCTGAATGTTGGTATCCAGATCTATGACGTTTTTCATTTTCTTACGGGCATCCGAAACTGCAGCGTTAGCAATAGGGAAGGAGGTCAAATCTTCAATGCTGTATTTTTCCCCTTTGTCAACTTTGTAGTTTTTGAATTCAGAAATCAAATCCGGATTGTCAATTACTTCGTTAATGAAATTCGTCTCTTCAAAATTGTCGTTTTTAGCGAAGTGGTTCACGGCACGGTTCATGAACATCACTTCTTCTTTTTTGTCTTCAGCTGGAAGCACTACTTCTTTAGCAAAGTCCTGACAGAATTTAAGGTATTTTTTAGTGATGAAATTCTCATCCTGGAATGCATCTACCGATAAGAAATGCTCTAGCCAGTAGCGTGCATCATAACGGTTACTGTCTACGGTTAAGATTTTGTAACCTTCTTCTTTTTTATAGTTGAAGATCAGACAGCCTTTGTCTAATTTGTTCAGGCTGATTCCCTGTTGCAGGATCATATCTAAATTAGTGTCTTTCTCTTCAAACTGAAGGAAATCGGCTTTGATTTCACTTTTGAAAACACCGATGGCATCGACTACATTGTTATCAATTGAAACATTTGTTAAGTATGTCACATATACTTCTCCGTTTTTAATGTGCGGATGGTTGGATTGCTCGAACAAATGGCGTGTAATTTTTTTTGAAACTTCATGTACACTGCCTGGATTAGCGAAAATCTCATTCGCATAATTATACATTTCGTTATAATCTAAATCCACATCGTGAGCAAACTGAAAGTAATTTTCCTCTTTGTCTCTGAAGGGTTTAAAGAAAAACTCTTTCAAAAGCGGCATAATCTCGTCATTCAGGTTATAAGGTTGTTCCGAAAGGAAAATAGCTTCATTGCGGCTTTTGTTTCCAACGCGGTGGATGGAAAGATTGTCTATGTGGGTGTTGAATAGATTTATCATTTTTTTATTTTAAGATTAAAGAAAAAAGAACATAGAAAAAAGACAACATCTATTTTCTATGTTCTATTGTCTATTTTCAAAGGTTTAATTCCAGTTTTCTTCGTAACCAAAATCTTCGAAAGAATCATCTCCTTCGAACATATCCATGTCGTCATCGTCGAATTCATCTTCAAAGTCGCCATAAATGTCGTCCTCGGTAACATCGGCACCTCTAAATCCGCTGGAACCTGCTTCGGCCGGTAACTCACCGTGGGAGAATAAAAGCGCAGGATAGGTTTCGCCTTCTTCTTTTTCTTCAATGGCAGCAAGCTCTAAGAAGAACGTCCACATACTGAAAAAATCGTAGATATACACCATTTTGGTGTTGTCCTTGTGCACTAAATCGTTGATCTTGAAATCAGCCATCGTTTTCATTTCCCCAAGAACATCTCCGGTATCAAACATCGGGATTTCATCATCTTCATTCCATGTCCAATCGTTTTCACAAGTGAAAAATGAACCTGTTTCCGTACCGTCAAAGCCAAAAGCATTAACGACAGCATTGTGTAAATCTTCTAAAGTATCGTCTTCAAGGATTGCAATATCTCTAAAAATGTCTTCCTCGGCGTCGAGGATTACTCGGAATTTATAAACCATGACCTTATTATTTTTTGAAAGGTCAAAGGTAATTATAATTTTAGATTTCAGATTTCAGATTTGCGTTTTGTTGATAAGATTTTAATCAGCTCTCATAGAATTCGATAGGCAAATCATCAGGATCTGAAAAGAAAAAGAAACGTTTTCCGGTATATTCGTCTGTCCGGATATTTTCGGCTTCAATATTGTTGTTTAGGATAAAAGACAAGGCTTTTTCGATGTCAGCCACTTCAAAGGCAAGATGGCGTAATCCGGCTGCTTCCGGACGTGAAACGCGTTGTGGAGGATTTGGAAACGAAAATAATTCTACCACATAGTTTCCGTTTAAAGCCAAATCAAGTTTATAGGACTTGCGTTCTTTTCGATACACTTCCTGCAGGATTTCCAGACCTAAAATTTTTGTATAAAAGTGCTTTGATTTTTCGTAATCGGAGCAGATAATGGCAATATGGTGAATTTTATTCAGTTTCAGCATCTTTAATTGTCTTGATTCTTTCTGATATGACCGGAAATTTTCTTTTTCAGCTTGGTAAACTTCTTGCTTGTAGGATATTGGCGGTTGGAAGTCATATTGTTGAATATCAAGGCTACGGTTAAAAGGATCATCGCACCACTAAGTACTGGAGATATTACGTACAAGTAACCCAGTTTTAAGATGGTGGGCGAACCGGTAACAGCAATTAGTGCAGTAGCGCCTCCGGGTGGATGCAGGGTTTTAGTAATCTGCATCAAAACGATGGATAATGCTACGGCAAGCGCAGAAGCCAGCCAAATCATATCAGGAAAAAGTTTTGCAGCGGTAACTCCCACAATGGCAGAAATCACATGCCCGCCAATTAGGTTACGCGGTTGGGCTAGCGGACTTTGAATCACGCCATAAACTAAAACACATGACGCCCCAAAGGAACCAATTAAGAATATGAAATCTTCTCTAGGGAAAATATTGTAGTGCAAATAGGCTATAATTCCCATTCCGACAAAAGCTCCGATAAAAGCCCAAAAGTGCTCCTTGAAATCAACAAGCGTTTCTTTGTATAATACGTATTTGGCTTTTCGGTAGTTGCGTTTGATGTGTTTTGTCGGCATAAATCAGGAAACGGTTTTTGGCTGATAACTGTAAACGGTATATGGATAAAGCAATTGGGCAGTAGTTTTGGAAACCAGGCACACGGCTAAGATCGGTAAAAATAAGGTGTAATTATTAATCAATCCGCATATCAGGAATAAAGCAGTGAAAGGGGCATGAATGCTGGCACTTAACATGGCTGCCATCCCAATAATCATGAAGTTGAGCGGAATCACATCGGCGTCAAAATAAGTATTCAGCAACGAAGCCATCAGTAATCCCAAAAAAGCACCAATGAACATGCTGGGAGCAAATACGCCACCATCGCCACCGGAAGCCAAAGTTACCGAAGTGATAATGGGTTTCAGAAGTAAGACTCCGGACATCGTAAGCACAAACGAAGTAGTCAAAACAACGGAATCAGAATTTGAGAACAAATCTTTGATGGCGTGATATCCTTCTCCGTATAATTGTGGTAAAACTAATAATGATAGGCTGATGATGGCTGAACCGATCAGGATTTTAGTGGAATGTTTTTCAATCTGCCCGAATTTCGATTTAATGTAAATCACCGATTTGGTCAGGTACACCGAATTAATTCCCGCCAAAACTCCAAGTAAGAGAAAGTAGGGGAAAGCATATAGGTGCCAATTGGTGACTGACACTTCAAACAGCGGTTTTTCATCTAAAAGCAAAATGAAACCGTAAGCAACAGCGACCGACAAACTTGTAGTTAAGGCAAAGGTTTTAGTTACCTTCTTGGAGATTACTTCAAAGGCAAACAAAACTCCTGCAATCGGACTGCAGAACAAGGCTGTGATCCCTGCGGCAATTCCGGCACAAATGAGTTCGGTTTTATGTCTTTTAAAAACATTTTCCTTTTGTTGCGCGACAGAACCAATGGCGGCAGAAGCAACAACGGTGGAAACTTCAATTCCGGTAGAACCTCCGAAAGCAACAGTGAGTAATCCGTTGAAAAAATGGGAAGGGATTTTATAAACCGGAAGTTTTTTGGTTCGGGAGCCAGTACTTTCAAAAATCTCTTTAATCCCTTTGTTTTCCTTCTTTTTGAACAGATGCTGACGCAGAAAATAAATTACAGACAAACCAAAAACCGGGAAAACCAGAAAAAAAATCCAGTTTGAAGAAGCCTTATGGAAGAGGATTTCCTCATAATGTTCGGTTAAACGCTTTAGGGAAACCGCCATGAAAGCACATAGAAAACCAATTAATACAGAAACAATGCCCAGTTTTTGGAATTTGATCAGTTTATGGCTTTTACGAAGCTGTGCGGTTTTGTTCATGGGTGTGAGGAATCTTGCAAAGCGGTTTGCATCGCAAAAATAATTATCGGCTAATGAAAAAATCTTTTTAAAACGTTAAAGTTTAATCAAAAGCAGATTATTCAAAGCTTAATTGCTTTTTGATTTTAGCGGGCAATTTATCTTTTACAAGTGTATACGATTGTGTTACGTAATGTTTCCATTCTTTAGGTGATAAAGTAGTAATGTCTTCCACCAAAACCCATTTGTAGCGCGCCACATATGGGGCAGGTTTGAATCCTTTTTTAAAGGAAAGTTCATCAAATTCTTCCGGAGTCACTTTAAAAGAAGCAGAAGTGGGTGTTTGATTCAATCCGATGACACAAAACATTTTTTCGCCTATGCAGAAACACAAATCGTTTTCCCATTTGATGTCTTCGGTAACTGACGGTAATGATTTGCAAAGTTCTTGTAAATCTTCAATATTCATTAATTATTACTTATTTGGTTTGGTTATTTTTTTATGTGTTGGAGGAACTGCCATCAAAGCTGCGCTGCAATACCACGGAGTTAATTCCACCTCAAAGATTTTTGCCTTCACAGCAGGATCGGTTTCCACTAATTTTTGAGCTTCTTCCACAGTAGTGCAGTTAAAAATGAATATCCCGCGGTAATTACGGTCGTTTTTCATAAATGGTCCGGCTACAATCAGTTTCCCTTCATCGGCAAGACGATTGATGTTAGCCATATGGCCTTCAAAATATTTTGTTTTCTCTTCTTTTGTCGCAGTTGTGTTTGAACCTGTTTTAAGGATGCAGAAAATATAGGTCTTCATACCGTTGTCGTCTCCGCCCAACTCCTTGGCCAGTTTTTCGTCGTAAACGGTTTCAGTTTCCTGCGCAGAGAGTAGGCCTGTTATAAAGAACATAAAGGCGAAGGAGAAAATATTTTTCATGGCGATTTAGTCGATTACAATCAAAGATAAGGAAACGACTTTAAATTGTCGTTCCCTTCTTCAATTGCTGTCAAAATTATAATAATTATTGCTTCAAGATTTTAATGGAGCTTTTATAGTTTTTATCGATACGGAAGAAATACAATCCTGAAGAATATTGGCTAATATCGATGTTGGTTATATCGGGATTCAACTGTCCGGTTTGCATCAGTCTGCCGGTTTGATCGGTAATACAATAATTTGTATTGTCAAGAGATTCATTGGTTTTGATGGTTATTATGTCAGCAGAAGGATTAGGATACAACACTAAAAGTTTTCCAAGTGAAAAATCTTCTGTTCCCAGAGTATAACCAAAAGTTACTCTCGAGACATTTAACCAATTGGGAGCTTCCCACACTTGATTGACCTCTTGTGTTACATTGTTGCTTCCGTTGTAAGAGTAAAGGGATCGCCTATTATCTACCCAAGTAGTTCCATTCCAATTTTGCCATAATGCAATAGTGACAAATCCCGCACCATTGTAATCATTGATCAGCTTAATCTCATTCACCCAAGCACTGCCGTTCCAGTTTTCTTGAGTATCTGTAAGGACTTTATTAGCCCCTGTATAAGTATAGGTGTTTCTTTTACTGTTTACCCACACATTGCTTGGATTCCATGTTTGAGTGACACTGTAATTTACGGTGCCTGAAGGGTTGTTGAAAAAATCAGTTTTGCTGGTATTTTTCCAGGGGCCGGTAAAATTCCAACTTTGATTCAAAGTTTGAGTAAGATACCCGCTGCCATCATATGTGTTGGTTAGCATAGTGTTGTTCACCCAGGATCCAAGCCATAAATAGGAAGTATTGGTAAGTACTTTTTTTGCAGCATTATAAGTGTACGTGGAACGAAAAGCATTTACCCATGTATTAGTTCCTGTATCCCAACCTTGAGCAACAGATTGTTGGAGGGTACCATCAGGATTATAGGCATTATCAATCTGAAGGGCATTTTGCCACACTCCTGGAGGTGTTATCCATTGGTAGGCGATTGAATGAGTTAAATGATTGGAACCGTCATAGGTATTAATTGTTCGTTCCGATTTTTGCCAATCGTTATTAGCCCATTCGTCCCAAAGGGCCCAATAAACGTTTTGGCCTAGTCCATTAATACTCAGCAACAGCGTCGAGAGAAGTATTATAAACCGTATGTGATGTTTTGTTGGGGCTTGCTGGAAAGTAATTGTTTTCATTTTTGACAATTTTAATTTCATACTTTTAAAATGTTGAGGGAAGAAGATTTTGACTAAATGTTTAGCACGTTCTTGAAAACCGTGTAGTCCGTCGTATACAAACCATTTTATTAGGGCAGAAGACCAACGTCAAATACTTTATTGAAGCCATTGGGATATGATTGTAAAGTTATTAAATAAAGTTGTAATTAATTGATTTTTAATTAATAAGGTTTTATTTAAGATTCTGTAAAAAACAATTCATCCCTAAAAAACGACGATTCGGAATTATTTTTTGGGTTTTCCGTTTTTTCTTACGCAAATTTGCTCTGTTAAAATTATACAGATGAAACCCCTTTTTTCCTTATTACTTTTTTTGTGCAGTATGAACCTGTTTTCGCAAGCCACGATTTCGGGTAAAGTGTCGGACCACAAAGGAAAACCTGTTGAAGGAGCTAACGTTTTTATAGAAGGCGCTTATGACGGAGCGACATCCGATGTAAATGGAGACTTTTCTTTTACAACATCCGAGAAAGGCAATCAGATATTGGTAATTACTTTTTTGAGTTTTGAAACGCAGAAAGTTTCGATTGTGATTGAAAACTACAAACCGCAAACCATTAAACTTAAGGAAAGTGTAAATACGCTTGATGCCGTTGTGATTTCGGCAGGTACTTTTAAAGCAGGCGACAATTCAAAAGCAGCTGCCTTAAAGCCTTTGGACATTGTTACGACGGCTGGAGCTGCGGGCGACATTATAGGTGCATTGCAAACGTTACCGGGTGCGCAGATTGTTGGGGAAAGCGGGCGTCTGTTTGTACGCGGTGGCGAATCTGATGAAACGCAGACATATGTAGACGGAATCCGCGTTGCACAGCCCTATAATGCCACTGCTAACAATATACCTACACGCGGACGTTTTTCCCCTTTCTTATTTAGTGGAATGACTTTTTCAACAGGCGGTTATTCGGCTGAGTTTGGAGATGCTTTGTCGAGTGTGCTGTTGTTGAATACCATCAATGAAGTGGATAATGAACAATCGAATTTTTCATTCATGACTGTCGGTTTGGGAGCCAGCAACGTCCAAAAGTGGAAGAAAAGTTCCTTAAGCGTCAATTTGAGCTATATCAATTTAGAACCTTATCAAAAAGTCGTTAAACAAAATGTGGATTGGGTTAAGCCTTATCAGTCAATGTCGGGCGAAACGGTATTCCGACAAGGGTTTAACAACGGATTGTTTAAATTTTATGCTGCCTTCGATTATACGACTTTCAACCTGAATCAGAAGAATGTAAATTTTTCTGAACCCATAAACGTGGACACCCAAAACAATAATTTTTATACGAATGCTTCCTATAAAGGTAATTTCGGTGCGGGATGGGGCATTCATGGCGGAATCAGTTTCGGTTACAGCCAAAATAAAAATGAGATCGACAGGAGCAATCTGAAAAACAGGGAAAATGCATCACACATGAAGCTGAAGCTAACCAAAAAGTTCTCAGACAGAGTTCATCTGGCTTTTGGAGGCGATTATTTTATTACCGATTTCGACGAAAATTACAACGATATCACTTTAGGCGAATTTAAAGATGGTTACTACAACAATATAACAGCGGTTTATGTCGAAACGGATATTTTCTTTTCCAAAAAACTGGCAGCCAAAGTAGGTCTGCGTGCCCTGAACAGTTCTTATATTAATGAAAGCAGTATAGAACCAAGGATTTCATTGGCTTATAAAACGAGTAAAAACGGGCAGGTTTCTTTGGCTTATGGTGATTTTCATCAGAATCCGGTTCAGAATTACCTGAAATTCAATTCGGATTTCAATTACGAAAAAACATCCCATTATATCCTGAATTACATGTATGCTGTAAACGGAAGAACTCTGCGGGCCGAAGCCTTCTATAAAGATTACTCCGATTTGGTAAAATACGATACCTATACACCGCTTTTTAACAGCAACTACAATAACAACGGTTACGGTTATGCCAAAGGACTGGATGTTTTTTGGAGGGATAATAAAACGGTGAAACATCTCGATTACTGGATTTCGTATTCTTACATAGACAGCAAACGTGATTATAAGAATTATGAAACCAGTGTAACGCCAAGTTTTGTGGCCAATCATACGCTATCTGTTGTGACTAAGTATTGGATTGAAGATTGGAAATCGCAATTGAGTATTACAAATAGTTTTGCTACCGGACGCCCTTACGATAATCCCAATGAAACAGCATTTATGAATGCAAAGGCAAAAGATTACAATAGCCTGAGTATGAGTTGGGCATATTTGCTTTCGCCTCAGAAAATTTTGTATTTTTCCATATCCAATGTGTTGGGAAGGGATAATATTTTTGGATATGATTATGCGCTTTCACCAGACAGTGATGGGGTATATCAACGACAAGCCATCACACAGCCGGCCGACCGTTTCTTCTTTATAGGGTTCTTTTGGACAATCAGTAAAGATAAGAGCAAGAACCAGTTGGATAATTTGTAGAAGAGTGACTGAGTGACTGAGTTGGAGAGTTGCATTAGGATTGTAGACTAAATTACTAAGAAATTCATAGTCTAAGAAACTAGATAACTAAAGAAACAATTCATCCTCGAATTTCGACAGTTCAGTCAGAATGAATTTTAAAGGAGTAAAAACCGAAATACCTTTGGAGTATAAATCAGAAGAAGTTTTAATCATCAATTAAAAAACTATTAATCAACTAAAAAAGAAAATTATGACACGAATTATCACATCATTAGTACTATTCATCTGCAGTTGGGCATTTTCACAATCCTCAGCCACAAGTTCACCATACGAACAGGGAATGGGTAAAGCAATGGGATTATGGAAAGAAGGTAAATCAGCTGAAGCAACTGCTATTTTCGAGCGAATTGCTTCTGTTGAGAAAACGAATTGGCTGCCTAATTATTATGTAGCGTTCATCAATACTGTGGAGGTTTTTAAATTACAGGATAAGTCGAAAGCTTCTGCATTATTAGACAAAGCACAACAGGCTTTAGACAATGCCACAGCGGTTAGTCAGAACAACCCTGAACTGATGGTGGTTCAGGCTTTGATTTACACTGCTTATATTGTTCAGGATCCTATGACCAACGGGATGAAATATTCCAGCAAAGCAATGGAACAGTATTACAAAGCACAAGCCCTTGCGCCTGAAAATCCAAGAGTTGTTTTCTCTAAGGCAGAATTCGAAATAGGTGGTGCAAAATATTGGGGAACTGATACAAAACCTATGTGTGCTGAGGTGGAGCGCTCCATCGGACTTTTTGCTAAATTTAAGCCAGAGACTGCTTTTCATCCAAGCTGGGGATTAGAACGTGCTAAAGAGCTTTTGGCTAACTGTGGGAAATAAGCGGTATCAAATCAAAATCTGATAAATTCAGTAACCAATGAATAAGTATCTCAAAGAATTTTTAAAATCGATTGTTTTAGGACTGATCATATTTGTAGTGCTGATCTTTGTAGGTTTGCTTACAGGTAAAAAGATTGCCTTAGACAACAATCTGCTGATGAATTTTCAGTATACCTTGTTGTATTCGGTTTGCCTGTATATGGTTAACTCTTTGGTATTTATTTTTTTAGATAAGGTTTTTACAAATAACAGGTTTACTTTTAAAAGGATACTGATTGGATTTTTCAGCTCTTTTGTAGTGTCGGTTTTAACTATCTTCCTGCTGAGGATTTTCGAGGAAGTTGTTATAGAAGGGGATTCTTTTGAAAGCTTTATAGAAAAAGAGAAGGCTTCGGATTATTTAGTGGCCACAATCATGACATTTATTGTAACGCTGATTTTTCATGTCCTGTTTTTTTACCGTTCGTATCAGGAAAACAGGGTTAAAGAACAAAAGATTATTGCAGGAACGGCTTCGGCGAAGTTTGAAAGTTTAAAAAATCAGATTGATCCACACTTTTTGTTCAACAGTTTGAATGTATTGAGCTCTTTGATTGAAGAAAACCCGGAAAGCGCACAGAAATTCACGTCTTCTTTGTCAAAAATTTACCGATATGTCCTCGAACAGAGGGATAAAGAACTGGTGAGTGTTGAAGAAGAACTTGCTTTTGCCAAAACGTACATGAACCTGTTAAAGATGCGCTTCGAGAACAGCATTTTCTATGAACTGCCCGAAAAAGTAAACAATCCGGAAGCCAAAGTAGTGCCTTTGTCACTGCAGTTGTTGCTGGAAAATACGGTGAAACATAATGTGGTAAGCGAGAAAAAGCCTTTGCATATCCGAATTTTTGAACAGAAGAATTGTCTTGTGGTTCAGAACGATCTGCAGAAAAAAGAAGTGTTGAAAGACAGGCAAGGGGTTGGTTTACAGAATATAATTAACCGATACGCAATTCTGACGGAAAGGAAAGTCAGTATTAAACAAACCGAAAAAGAGTTTACGGTAGAATTACCACTATTAACAAAACAAATCGGAATTATGACAACAGCAGATAAAACAAACGATGATTCGTCCTATTACAGAGCCAAAAAACGTGTGGAAGCCCTTCGCGGTTTTTACGGAAGCCTGATATCGTATTGCGTGGTTATTCCGGTGTTGGTGTTTATCAACCTGTACTTCTCACCTAAATTCCAGTGGTTCTGGTTCCCGATGATTGGTTGGGGTCTGGGACTTTTGATGCATGGTTTTGGTGTTTTCGGATACGGATCCAGATGGGAAGAACGAAAAATCAGGGAAATACTTCATAAGCAGAATGACAAACAAAATTGGAAGTAATAATGGAAACAAATAATAATGAAAGAGAACAACTGGAACAAGCAAAAAAAAGAGTCCAGGAAATAAAAGGATTTTATGGGCATTTAGCTGCTTATGTCGGTGTAAACATATTCTTTTTGGCGGTTAACCTATTGGCATCACCAAAACATTTATGGTTTTTTTGGCCGATGTTAGGCTGGGGAATCGGAGTGGCTATGCATGGACTACGTGTTTTTAATTATATGCCGTTTTTCGGGAAAGATTGGGAAGAGAAAAAGATACGTGACTTTATGCAGGAGGAAGAGCTTCAGAAGAATGAATTAAAGGATCAGCATCATGGAAAATTATAATAACAATTTCGACGAACGCTATGAAGATGCTCAAAAAAGGGTAAAACGGTTAAAAGGTTTTTATTCGCACCTGATAGTCTATGTTTTGGTGAATATTTTGATCGTTTTTATCAATATAAGTAATCTGAAACCGGGAGAGAGCTATTTTCAATTTGAAAACTTTTTTACGGCTTTCTTTTGGGGAATTGGATTACTGGCGCATGGTGTTAGTGTTTTTGGTCATCATTTAATCTTTGGAAAAGAATGGGAAGAACGAAAAATCAAAGAATTCATGGAAAAAGATAAACAGGAACATAAAAAGTGGGAGTAGCTTTTGGAATCAGACAACAGAAGTCAAAAAGCAGAAAGTCAATACTATTTATGACTTTAGATAAAAAAACCTTAGTGCCTAGACATCTCAAAACCTCAGAACCTTTGTACCTTAGAGATATGAACATCATTATCATAGAAGACGAAAAACCGGCTGCCCGTTTGCTGCAGCGCAAAGTTGAAAAATTAGGGTTGAATGTGGATACCATGCTGCATTCGGTGGAAGAAGCATTGGATTGGTTTCAGAATAACCCGCATCCAGATTTGATTTTTCTGGACATTCAACTGTCTGACGGTTTGTCGTTTGAGATTTTTGAGAAAATAGACATCAAAAGTGCTGTGATTTTCACTACAGCTTATGACGAATATGCACTGCGTGCTTTCAAACTGAACAGCATCGATTATCTTTTAAAACCGATTGATGAAGACGATTTGGAAGTAGCGGTAAACAAATTCAAAGCCCGAAACCAGCCCCAAAACCTGTCGTTAGATTTTGAAATGATAAAAAAGATGCTGGTCAATCCAATCGATAAAAACTACAAAAAGCGTTTTACGGTTAAAATCGGTCAACAGTTAAAACTGATCAATGTTGATGAGGTGGAATGTTTCTATAGTGAAAACAAAGGGACCTATCTGCATACGCTTGACAATCGCAATTATCTGCTGGATGGAACTCTAGAGCAATTAGAAACCGAGCTCGATCCTAAGGATTTCTACCGTGTCAGCCGCAAATTCATTGTGCCGATGAAGGCAATAAAGGAAATTCAACTGCACAGCAATTCCCGTTTAAAAGTCATTCTGCAAACATACAATGACGATGAGGTAATTGTGGCGAGAGAGCGCGTGAGTGATTTTAAAGAATGGCTGGGGTAAAAAAATGTTCAAAAGACAATTGAATTACTTTAATTGTCTTTTGAACTTTTAATATTTTAAAGTATTATTTACTAAGGCGATGTAAGGTAAATACCATTGTGGATAACAATGCGAAAGCTACCAACTGATGTGCCAGTCCCAACCAAAGCGGAACATGGAATAACAGCGTGAAAACCCCCAACGCAAACTGAACGAAAACAATCGCTATCAAAGTTGTCAAGCCTTTTTTCTGAGTAGTGTTCAGAACATATTTTTTACTGCGGAAATACAAATACAGCATCAAGCCAACCACTACATATGCCATGGTTCGGTGAACGAATTGCACGCCGCTTTTCCCTTCGGTTAGTCTTAATAACCACGAATCTTTTTCCAACACAATACTTTCGTGGAAAAATTGACCGTCACTCATTAATGGCCAGTGATTGTGTATCAATCCGGCATTCAAACCAGCAACAAACCCACCGTAAATAATTTGTATGATAAGTACAACCAAGGCGATTCTGGCAATACTGCGCAATGATTTTATAACTTCAATTTTATTCGGGTAAATCAAATCCAGTGCTACCCAAAGTGTGTAAGCGAAAGTGATGAAAGCAAAAGTTAAGTGCAATGACAAACGGAAATGACTCACATCCGGATTGTCAATTAAACCGCTTTTTACCATGAACCACCCCAAGAATCCCTGAAACGCACCCATTCCCAAAAGAACAATGCATTTTTTGATAGTTTCCGGAGAAAGTCTTTTTTTGATTAAAAAGTAAACAAAAGGAATAATGAAAACCATTCCGATGATTCGTCCGATAAAACGATGGAACCATTCCCAGAAATAAATGAATTTATAATCGCTTAAATCAAAATCGTTATGAATGTTAATTAGCTGATATTCGGGAAATTTTTTGTATTCTTCAAAGGCTTGTTGCCATTTTTCTTCCGTTAACGGAGGAAAGGTGTCGGTGATTAAATGCCAGTCGGTCATAGATAAACCGGAGTTGGTCAATCGGGTGATGCCACCCACCATTACCATAACGAACAATAATACACAACCAGATAATAACCAGATAATAACGGATTTGTCTTCTTTTCTCATTTCAGATTCAGCGGTATTTGGAGCAAAATTATTTTTAATTCAATTAAAATGCAATCGGATAGAAGTTAATCTTTTCTATTTTACTTTTTTCAGCCCCATTTTTTCTGCTTTCATCATTACAAAATCGTAAGCTGCCTGATATTCATTCGGAATTTCACCTTCCAGAATAGCTTCTTTAACGGCTTCTTTCAAAATTCCTATTTCTCTTGAAGGCTTTAAATTGAAAAGTTCCATAATTTCTTCCCCGGTAATAGGAGGTTGGAACACGCGAACCCGATCACGTTCTTCTACTTCCACGATTTTTTCGCGAACAATCTTGAAGTTGTTATGGTATTTCTGGAATTTCTTAGGGTTCTTGGTCGTAATGTCAGCTTCGCACAAAGTCATCAGGCTTTCCACATCTTCACCTGCATCAAAAACCAAACGACGTACTGCAGAATCCGTCACAATATCCTCAGCCAGAACAATCGGACGGGAACTCATCATGACCATTTTCTGAACGAATTTCAGTTTCTGGTTCAATGGCATATGCAATCGAACAAAGATTTTCTTAGCCATTTTGCCACCTAAAAATTCATGACCGTGGAATGTCCACCCTTGTTTTTTGTTGTAACGTTTTGTGGGCGCTTTCCCGATATCGTGCAGCAATGCTGACCATCGTAACCAAACGTCATCGGTATTCGGACAAATATTATCCACAACCTCTAACGTATGGTAGAAATTGTTTTTGTGTGTATGGCCTTCAATTTCTTCCACTTGGTTTAAAGCAGTTAATTCAGGAAGGATGATGTCAAGCAATCCGGTTTGGTATAGTAAAAGGAAACCAACCGAAGGAACGTCCGACATCAGAATTTTATTCAGTTCGTCAACAATTCGTTCTCCCGAAATGATGCTGATTCGGTCTTTATTTTTTGTGATAGAAGCCAGGGATTCCGCTTCAATTTCGAAATTTAATTGAGAGGCGAAACGGATGGCGCGCATCATGCGTAACGGATCGTCGGAATAAGTGATATCCGGATCTAAAGGCGTTTTGATGGTTTTGTTTTCCATGTCGGCCAATCCGTTAAAGGGATCGACTAAGTCGCCGTATGTTGTCTCATTCAGTGAAAGCGCCAATGCATTAATGGTAAAATCGCGTCGGTTCTGATCATCTTCCAGTGTTCCGTTTTCTACAATTGGATTGCGGCTGTCACGGTTGTAGCTTTCTTTTCTGGCTCCAACGAATTCAATATCCATGTCCTCATAGCGCAACATGGCAGTCCCGTAGTTTTTAAAAACCTGGACTTTCGGTTTGTGTGGAATCAGTTCGGATACTTTTAAAGCTAATTCGATGCCACTGCCCACAGCAACAACGTCAATGTCTTTTTTATGGTCTCTTTTTAAAATCAAATCACGTACAAAACCGCCAATTACATAACTTTCTACGTTAAGTTCTTTAGCTGCCTGAGCAATGATTCTGAAAATTTTATCCTGTAATGCTTCTTTGTAATTCATTTCAAGTTTCCGTTTTGTCATTTCGACGAAGGAGAAATCTCACGTTTAAGTCCGATAGATTTCGTCTGTACGACAAATGTTATTTGCGAATTATCTTCACTGACTATTAGATGTTAATTTAAAAATAGTGGAAGGTTTGCCGAAATTTTATCGCGATGCAAATTTACCACTTTGATAGTCGATAACGAAAATTAAAAAGGTTTTTTATTGACAGCACTTCTGCTTTTGTTATTTGTGTAAAAGTAATACTACATTTGTTGAAAAAAAATTATATAATATATTTTGTTCTCTATAAATAAAATGGAATTAATTTTAGCTTTGTACCATAAATTGAAACAGCGAGAATGAGTCAGATACTTTATTTTTACCCGGAAAACTTACTATTAAAACAACATGGAAACAATGCCAGAGCTTTAGAATTGTTGAAATATTTTAAAGACAGGGGGGTAAGTGTTGATTTTGTTTGTGCGTCCGGTGATTTTCTGATTCAAAATGGCGTCGAAATTCTGAAAGCAGAAGGATTGATAGCGAATGGATTTGTCTTAGATTCGCTTCCAAGGAAGAAAAATAAAATAAAATACCTGCTTGAACATTCCTTGCCAAACAAAATTTATTCTTTAAGAAAATACTTCAGAAAAGGAAGATTGATTAATGTTGCTCGTTTCAGGGATATTCTTAGCAGGAAGAAATACGATAAGGTTATTATTTCGTATGCGTTTTGGTCGTATCTGATAGAGAATAAAGGATTATTGAAAGGAGCGGAGCTGATTATTGATACCCATGATTTTTTAACTGCGCAGTACAAGGAAGAGAAAGGTTTTAAAACGGGAGTTTTTCTGGAGAAAGAACTTGAATTACTGAATAAGTTCGATAAGATTTTGACAATTTCGGTTGATGAGAAATACATATTCTCACAATTTTTAAACAAAGAAGTTGTTTGGGCTCCTCATCCGATTGCTTTTAATGGAACCGTCTCCAAAAAGGATTGTGAGTACGACCTTATTTATGTAGCCAGCGATAATATACACAATATCAAATCGGCAAAATGGTTTTTTGAAAATGTACATCCATTATTGAATAAGGATGTCAAAATTTGCGTAATCGGCAAAGTGTCAGAGCATATTGAAGATAAACCGAATATCATTAAATTAGGCAATGTTCCCGAATTAACCGACTATTACAGGAAATCAAAGATTGCAATTTGTCCTATGCTTTCAGGAACAGGGCTGAAAATAAAAGTTGTTGAGGCAATGTCGTATGGGCTTCCTGTGGTTTGTAACGAAAGAGGATTGGATGGTTTGTCATCAAAATACAATAACGGATGTTTAGCAACAAATTCCCCGTCGGAGTTTGCTGAAAATATTCATAAATTATTATCAGATAGTGATTTGTATGCAAAAGTATCCGAGCAGGCTGTAAACCATTTTATGCAGACCTACGATACAAATGTGGTTTACAAAATGCTGGATTCGATATTTATAAATTAACCAGGTTTATTTTCTGATGATCTTTACCTGATTGTCATTAGTTAATTTGATGATAGTCGAAGGTTTGTCACAAATTTTATCGTGGTTCAGATTTACCACATAATCAACTCCCTTTAAAATTTCAGGGCTTATTTCTTTGAAGGATTTTGGTGTAGGCTGCCCAGATATGTTGGCAGAGGTAGAAACTAATGGTTTTTTCATGCGTTCCATCAGTTTAAAGCAAAACGGTTCTGTTACAAGTCGCACTCCTAAAGTATTGTCCTCTGCAATGATATTTTGTGCTACATTTCGTGGGTTGTCCAGGATTAGGGTAGTTGGTTTTTCAGATAAATCAAGAATCTGCCAAGCCACTTCAGGTATGTCTTTAAAAACATTGTACATCATTCTTTCCCCATTCATCAGAACGATCATGCTTTTGCTTTCTTCACGTTGTTTTAAGGCATAGATTTTTTTTACCGCTTCCGGATTAGTCGCATCGCAACCAATGCCCCAAACGGTATCTGTAGGATAAAGAATGATTCCGCCATTTTTAATGACTTCGTAAGCGTTGTGGATTTCAGTATTCATTGCAGTTATTTTTCGTAGTAAAATTAATCATTTTATTATAGTTTATTAATAATGCGATCTGCTTTTGCAAAAAAAGCGTAAAGACAGTCCTGTTGAGAAAGGTTTCATTGCGGTAAGGAAATAATATCTTCTTCATTTTGTCAATTTGAATTAGTTGTAATCGTTTTGCTTATTTCCTTAATCAAATTTCTTATTTTTGTGGAAATTGATTTTTGACAAAAAATATAAAGTCTAAAAGAAACTATCTGCTTATTTGTTAATCGGATACAATAGTTTTAAATGAAGTGAATTAGTAGTCCGGTATTGAATTTTTATTATGGTGCATAAAAAAAAGATAGTTTTGGATCCCCAAATTTTTAACGATCAGGAATATGGTGGGATTTCAAGATATTATGTTGAGATTTTTTCCAGGGTAAAGCGAAATAGCAAGGATTTCGAAGTTATAGTACCGGCGCTATATTCCAAGAATGTTTACCTGGCCGAAAGTGATTTAAATAATTCCAAGTCGGCTTCTTTTGGACGTTACATTAATTTTCTGAATAAAATCGGAATCAGTGTCCGAAAAAAAATAAAAAAAAGAAACAGGTCCTTTGCGCTGAAAATAATTGGTTCAAATGACTTCGATTTATTTATCCCAACTTATTTTGATCCGTATTTCTTAAATCTGATTGGAGAAAAACCTTTTGTTCTGACAGTTTATGACATGATTCATGAATTGTTTCCTTCCAATTTTCCGGATGATACCACAACGGTTAAGAATAAGTTGTTGCTGATGGAAAAAGCGACCAAAATAATTGCAGTTTCAAATAATACCAAAAAAGACATTCTGCGCCTCTATCCTCATTTGGATGCAAGTAAAATTGAAGTGATTTATCATGGAAATTCAATTGAAATTTATCCTGATGAACCAATTGATTTACCTTCGAAATACCTTCTTTATGTTGGATCCAGAGAGCATTATAAGAATTTTACCTTTCTCACTGAAGCCATAGAAGAAACTTTGAAAAGTCAGGATGATTTGGTTTTATTATGTGCCGGAGGCGGAGTTTTTAAAGAAAAAGAAAAAGAATTCCTCAAAAGGAAAGGGTTGACAGATAAAGTGTTTCAGTTGCCGTTTAAGGAAAAACATTTAGGGAAGATATATCAGAATGCAATAGCTTTTATATTTCCTTCCGTGTATGAAGGATTTGGAATACCCGTTTTAGAGGCAATGGCATGCGGGTGTCCAATAATACTAACAGACAACAGTTCTTTCCCGGAAGTGGCAGGAGAAGCCGGCATTTTTTTTAAATTGAATGATAAGGCAGATTTAAGAAACAAAATAGAAATGGTTCTCGCGGATCCCGATTTACGAAAAATTCACACCGAGAAGGGATTGGAGCGAATAAAAAAATTTAGCTGGGATGAAGCAAGCGCTTCTTGTATACGAGTTTATAATGAAGCCATAGCATTAACACATGGAAAAATATAAAGTTACATCACCCATACTTTTCCTGATATTTAACAGACCAGAACAGACTTATAAGGTTTTCGAACAGATCAGAAAAGTAAGGCCCGAGAAATTATTTATCGCCGGAGATGGTCCGAGGGAAAACAAGGATGGTGAGGCGTTATTGTGTGAAAAAGCGCGTCAGATAGTATCGCTTGTCGATTGGGATTGCGAAGTGAAGACGCTTTTTAGGGAAGAAAATTTAGGGTGTAAATATGCGGTTTCTTCTGCAATAAGCTGGTTTTTTGATCAGGTAGAGGAAGGGATTGTCCTCGAAGATGATTGCCTGCCTCAAAATGATTTTTTTTATTTTTGCGATGTATTATTAGAGAAATACAGATTTGACAGCCGTATAATGCATATAGGCGGAACCAATTTCCATAAGGACATGAAGTGGGGAGATGCCAGTTATTATTTTTCCAATACTTCAAATGTCTGGGGTTGGGCTTCCTGGAAAAGAGCTTGGAAAATGTATGATGTAGAGCTTTCGCAATATAATGGCATTGATACAGCGCCTTATTTTTATTCTATTTTTAACAGTACGATTATTGCGGAAACTTGGGCAAAAAAAATAAAAGAGCTGCAGGAAAATAAAATTGATACGTGGGATTATCAATGGACAATTGCAGTCATGTTAAACAATGGATTGACTATCGTGCCTAATACAAATCTAATCAGTAACATAGGATTTGGGATTAATGCCACGCACACAGTGACGACTTCAAGTGAAGCGGCAAATATGAAAGTAGGTCCTATTGGAGAAATTACACATCCGGGAATTATTTTGGCTGAAAAAGCTGCAGATTTAGTAGTTTTGAACCGGGAATTCAATGTTAAGAAGCAAAAAAGGAAGAAGATAATCCGAACTTTTAAATTCTGGAAAAAATAAAAGAAACAGTCGGGATTTTTTTGAGGGATTGATATTTGTTGAAATTTTAAGAATCTGCAATAAATAAAATAATAACAGAAAAGCAGAGGGATTATAATGAAGATAAGATTTTTCAGATAAATTTGCTGCTGGTTAAAAGCCCGAAAAGAAATAGATATCATTTAACAACATAAAATTCGTCTTTTTGAGTTAATCAACAGATGAATTGTTTTATATAAAATTAGTATGAAGACAGCCTTAATAACAGGGGTTACAGGACAAGACGGAGCATATTTGGCAGAATTATTACTGTCAAAAGGATACATGGTTCACGGTATTAAAAGAAGAAGTTCTTTGTTTAATACCCAACGAATTGATCATATTTATGAAGATCCACATATTGAAAACCAGCATTTCAAATTGCACTATGGCGATTTAAGTGATTCTACCAATTTGATCAGAATTATTCAGGAAACACAACCTGATGAAATCTACAACCTGGGTGCAATGAGTCACGTAAAAGTGAGTTTTGATACTCCTGAATATACGGCAAATGCTGATGGAATCGGAACTTTACGAATTCTGGAAGCAGTGCGCTTACTGGGATTAACAAAAAAAACCAAAATCTATCAGGCATCTACTTCAGAATTGTACGGATTGGTTCAGGAAGTTCCTCAAAAGGAAACAACTCCTTTCTATCCACGTTCTCCTTATGCGGTGGCAAAAATGTATGCTTACTGGATTACGGTAAATTATCGTGAAGCATATGATATGTTTGCCTGTAATGGAATTTTATTTAATCACGAGAGTCCGCGTCGAGGAGAAACTTTCGTAACCAGAAAAATTACAAGAGGGGTTGCTCAAATGGCATTGGGGCTGCAGGATACTTTATTTATGGGGAACATTGACTCGCAACGCGACTGGGGACATGCCAAAGATTATGTGGAAGCTATGTGGTTGATTTTGCAACAGGAAAAACCGGAAGATTACGTTATTTCAACAGGCGTTACAACTACTGTTAGAGACTTTATCAAAATGGCTTTTAAAGAAGTTGGTGTTGAAGTGGCATTTTCCGGAGAAGGCGTTGATGAAGTGGCTGTAGTTGTATCTACTTCTAACCCGGAATACAGTTTTACCGTTGGTCAAGTAGTTGTGAAAATTGATCCTACTTACTTCAGACCGACCGAGGTGGATTTACTGATTGGTGACAATACGAAGGCAAAAACAAAATTGGGCTGGGAGCCAAAATACAATTTGGAAATGCTTGTTAAGGAAATGATGGAAGCTGATGTCGAATTGTTTAAGAAAGAAAAACACTTAAAAGCACACGCTAAATAATAATGGAATTACATTCGAAAATTTTTGTAGCCGGACATCGCGGAATGGTGGGTAGTGCCATCGTGGCAAATCTTGAGAGAAAAGGCTTCACTAATATTATTAAAAGAACATCGTCTGAATTAGACTTAAGAAATCAAAAAGCGGTTGCCGATTTTTTTGAAGCCGAAAAACCGGAATATGTATTTCTTGCTGCAGCGAAAGTCGGAGGAATTGTAGCCAATAATACCTACAGAGCCGATTTTATATATGAAAACATGATGATTCAAAATAATGTGATCCATCAGAGTTTTGAAAATGGGGTTAAAAAACTGATGTTCCTTGGATCGTCTTGTATTTATCCTAAACTGGCGCCACAACCTTTAAAAGAAGATTATCTTTTAACCGGTTTATTGGAAGAAACCAACGAACCTTACGCCATAGCTAAAATTGCAGGAATAAAAATGTGTGATGCTTACCGTGATCAGTACGGCTGCAATTTTATTTCGGTGATGCCAACAAACCTTTATGGTTTAAACGATAATTACGATTTAAATAATTCCCATGTATTGCCTGCCTTATTGCGCAAATTTCATGAGGCAAAACATAACAATACACCAGAAGTGACCGTTTGGGGAACAGGGACTCCGCTAAGAGAGTTTCTTCATGCCACGGATATGGCGGATGCCTGTGTTTTTCTGATGCAGAATTATAATGAAAAAGGATTTGTGAATATTGGATCAGGAAAAGAAATCAGCATACGTGATTTAGCTTTTTTGGTGAAAGACATCGTTGGTTTTGAAGGAGAAATTATTTTCGACACCACAAAACCGGACGGAACACCAAGAAAATTGATGGATGTTAGCAAACTAAATGATTTAGGCTGGAACTATTCCATCGAATTAAAAGACGGTATTGAAGCTGTTTACAAAGAAAAATTTTTGAGCTAAATGACGAGAATATCAATAATAACAGTTAATTATAACGATAAAGCCGGTTTGGAGAAAACACTGCGAAGTGTGACGTCTCAGACACTGAAGGACTTTGAATATGTTGTTATTGACGGAGGAAGCAATGACGGAAGTAAAGAGCTGATAGAAAGCTACGCAGATAAAATTGATTATTGGGTAAGTGAACCGGATAAAGGGGTTTACAGTGCTATGAATAAAGGGATTAAAGCTGCTACCGGAGAATTTGTGCTTTTTATGAATGGCGGCGATTTATTTTATGACACGCTGGTACTTGAAAATGTCCAGAAAATGCTGGTGCCAGAATATGATATTTTTTACGGCGATAATTTTAAGGTGAAAGACAACGCAAAGCGTAAAAAAACCTATCCTGAACAATTGTCTTTTTCTTTTTTCTATACCAGTTCATTAAATCATCAGTCTACTTTCATAAGAAGGAAGTTGTTTTTTGACCATTTTTTATACAAAGAGAATTATAAAATTGTAGCCGATTGGGACTTTTTCATTTACACTATCTGTAAGCAGAATGTTCCTTACAAATACTTAAATTGTACTATCAGCGAATATGATTTTACAGGTATTTCATCGTCAGAAAAAAGCAGAAATACCATAGCTCAGGAAAAAGAAGCTTCCATGAAAATGTATTTTCCGTTATTTGTGGAGGATTACAAGCAGGTAGCCGAATTGAATTCAAAACGGGTACAGCAGGTTTTTCATATCAAGAACTTTCCGGTTGCCTGGAAACTTTTAAAAAGTACCATCAGCGTTCTGTTGCTGTTTATTCCTAAAATGAAAAAATGAAAAAGATACAAGTAGGTTTTTTACTGTCGTATGATTACGAATTGCTGAAGAAATCCATTCCGCCGGTTTATAATGAGGCGGATACTATTTTTTTGGCCGTTGACAAAGAATACAGAACATGGTCGGGTAATAAATTCTCAATTCCAGATGATTTTTTTGATTGGCTAAAAGCATTCGATGTTGATAAGAAAATTGAAATTTATGCCGACAATTTTTATGTTCCTGAGCTGAATGCTATTCAGAACGACACCCGTGAGCGTCATATGCTCGGAAATAAAATGGGCATTGGCAATTGGCTTATCCAAATTGATTCCGACGAGATTTTTATCGATTTTAAATCGTTTGTCACCAATCTTAGAAAATACGATTCATATCTGAAAAACCCGGCACAGAATCCGATTCAGTTTGCCGCTTTTCATGTCAATGTCTATAAATATTTGCCGGAAGGGATTTTGTATATCGACAAGCCTTCCAAATTTTTAGTGGCGACCAATTATCCTAACTATAAATACGCTAAAAACACGAAATCGCGAATCGTATATTTCAATTCCTTAGTCCTGCACGAAGGATTGGCACGAACCGAGGAAGATTTGAAAGTGAAATTAGCGAATTGGGGCCATAAACATGAAATAAACGATACGTTTTTGGACAAATGGAAAATGGCCAATGCGCAAAATTACAAAGACCTTAAAGATGTCTTTTACCTTGACGCTGATACTTGGCCGTCCGTTGGTTTTTTTCCATCCAATAATCTTTCAGAGATTAAGAAGATAGTAGAGAACGACGCAACATTAACTATTCCGGCAACCAAATTGTTTTTCAGGAATTTCGGCCAATGGTTCAAGCATTTATTCAAAAAGAAAAAACCCGTTTTCGAATCTTATTTCGAGTTATAATATGAAACTAAAAACAGCTTTATTAATTTCGACTTACAATTGGCCGGCCGCACTTAATGTTGTGCTTAAAAGCGCCATGTCACAATCCGTTATGCCGGACGAAATTCTTATTGCTGACGACGGTTCGATGGAAGATACAAAAGCCCTGATAGAGTCCTATCAGCAAAAATGCGTCGTGCCTATAAAACATTTCTGGCAGGAAGATTTAGGTTTCCGAAAATCGAGAATCTTAAACCAGGCCGTTGCCGGAACCGAAGCCGATTATATCATTCAGGTGGACGGTGATTGCATCATGCATGAAAAATTTGTGGAAGACCATATAAAGGGACGTGTAAAAGAGGCATATTTATATGGAGCCCGTGTAAATATTCTTCCGGATTTTGTGGCTGAAGTGCTGGAAAAAGGGATTATATCTTTTGGCTATTTTTCAAAGGAAATCAAAAATAAATCCAGATCACTGCACATTCCTTTTTTTGCATCTTTTTATAAAGTGCATCAATCGTATTCGGATAAATTCAGAGGGTGTAACGTGTCTTTCTGGAGAAAAGATTTTATCGAAATCAACGGTTATAATGAAGATTACGAAGGCTGGGGCAGAGAAGATTCCGATTTAGTAATAAGAATGGGAAATAAAGGCGTAAAAGCCAAAAGGCTTCGTTATGCCGGTATCGTCTTTCATATTCATCATAAAATTAACTCAAGGGCCAATTTTGAAAAAAATGATGAAATGCAGAACCAGACTATTGCTAATAAATTGGTTTGGATAGAGAACGGCGTCGATAAATACCTTTAGAAAACTATTCCAGTTTTCTGTACATCATCCATAGCTGCAAATATCTTTTGAAAACCGAAAAAGCGTGTACATAAGCCAGTACGAATCCTTCTTTGCCATCTAAAATTCCCAAACGATAAATATATTGCCAAAGAAAACGGTATTTAGGACGTATGAAAAAATGATAGGCATTGGGCTTTTTGTTCTTCAGATAAAGACTTTCTGCCTGTAGTTTGCTGTATAAATTGAGCTTATTGTTGTAATTGTCAAAACTTTTGTAACTGAAATGGTTGACCTTTTCTTTTAAGAAGCCTACTTTGCCATTAGCAGCAATAACTTCGTGAACAAGATTTCCGTTGTACTGACAGTGATTTTTATTGAAAACCCTAATTGCCTTATCAGATTGCCATCCGCCGTACTTGATGTGCTTTCCCATGAAATGAAAATTTCGCTTCGCATAGTAAGCAACATATTCGGATTTTGAATTGGATACGGAAAGAATTTCGGTTTTTAATTCAGGGGTAACGATTTCATCTAAATCAAAAAATACAATCCAATCGTTTTTAGCCTGACTGATAGCGAAATTACGTTGATTGGAAAAATTGTCAAATTCCCTTTGGATTACCTTTACACCTAGACTTTTTGCAATTTCCACCGTTTTATCGGTACTGTCGGAGTCAACAAAAATAATTTCATCAGCAAAAGACAAACTTTCAACATACTGTTTTACATTTTCTTCTTCATTTAAGGTAATCGCTAATGCTGTTATTTTTGGTGTCAAATTATTTAGGGATGTATTTTTTGATATATATAGAAGCAAATGTAATAATTTTACAATTATTTACTAATATAAAATAACGAAATGACACGACTGCCAATTTTAATGTACCATAATGTTTCTAAAGAAGAGAAAAATAGTAAGGGACTTACAATTTCTGCTGTAAAGTTAGAGAGTCAATTTCGTTATTTAACCGAGAATAAGTACACAAGTTATCATTTGTCGGAATTGGAAACCAAGAGCCAACTGCCAAAGAAGAGTATCGTAATCACTTTTGATGATGTCACGGAAAATCAATTGATCTATGCTGTGCCATTATTGAAGAAATATGATCTAAAAGCAACATTTTTTGTGCCTTTTGCCTATGTTGATAAAACGGATATGTGGAATGAAGGCAGTGAGAAAATAATGAGTTACGAACAATTGAGAAATCTTCCTGAAATTATTGAATTGGGTCTGCATTCTTTTGCCCATAAAAAATATGATTCTCTTTCCGAATCGGAAATAAACAATGATTTCGAAAAATGCTTCAAATGCATAGAAGAACACAATCTTAAAGTGTACAGTGCTGTTGCTTACCCTTATGGTAATTTTCCCAAAAAAGAGCCTGAAAAATCCAAATTCAAGACAAATTTGATGCAGAACGATATTAAAATGGGATTGCGTATTGGTAATAAAATAAACAAATTCCCGTTTAAAAATCCGTTTGAAATTATGCGCATTGACGTAAAAGGCGAGGACAGTCTGCTGAAATTCAAACTGAAACTGCGTTTCGGTAAACTGAAATTATTTTAAGCCTTTCTGAATCAGGATCATTTTTGCATAACGCGAAAAAACGCCATACGCATTAACACTGGCCAAAGCTAGCCCCGGCACGCCATCCATAAATCCTCTTTTTAAAATATAGGACGAGAAAAAGCGATATAAGGGTTTAAAGAATAAGTGGAAATAAGTAACTTTTTTGCCTTTTTGAACTGAAGTGTTAGCCTGAAACCAAGCATAAGAGTCTTTTTTCTGCAACAAATGAAATAAGCCTTTATAGGTGTAATGCAACATGAAATTTTTCAATTGCCCGATACTGCCCGGCACATTTAGTTTTTCGTGCACATCACCGGTAAAGTGAATGTTGTTGTTTCTAACCAATCTCACTACACGATCTACTTTATGGTATAAAAAGCGGTTCATGTAGAAATGAGGGAAATTGATTTTATAGCCACTGTGTTTTCCTGAAGCCATGACGTCAAGAATTTCGAGTTTGAGTTTTTGGCTTACCCTTTCGTCTCCGTCAATAAAAAGTACCCAATCTCCTGTTGCCTCTTTGATGGCATGGTTTTTTTGATTGGAAAAGTTGTCGAATTTTCGCTCCAAAACCTTGCAGCCTAATGAGATGGCTTTTTCTTTGGTTCCATCACTACTGAACGAATCAATGACAATGATTTCATTAGCAAAATCTACTGATTTCACTGCATCTTCAATATAGTCAATCTCATTATAGGTGGGGATAATAACCGAAAGCGTACTCATTATTTTTAATTGGGAAAACAAATTTAACAAAATTAGGTTACCTTTGCAGCATTATGCAAAAGAATATTTCAGTTGTAATTAGTACATACAATTCACCTGAATGGCTTAAAAAAGTAATTTGGGGGTATAACACGCAGACCTATCGTAACTTCGAGATGGTTATCGCAGATGACGGCTCACGTCAGGACACATTCGATTTGATCGAAGAAATGAAAAAGGAAGTGTTCTATCCGATTATTCATGTGTGGCACGAAGACAACGGTTTTCAGAAATCACAAATTTTAAACAAAGCTATTTTAGCCTGTACAACCGATTATATCATGATGTCCGACGGGGATTGCATCCCGCGTCCGGATTTTGTGGAACAGCACATTAAATTCAGGGAGGAAGGATATTTTCTTTCCGGAGGGTATCACAAACTGCCGATGGATTTATCCAAAAACATCACCAAAGAAGATATCTATTCCGGTAAATGTTTTGATGTGAACTGGTTAAAGAAGAACGGAATGGAATCCTCTTTTAAAAATCAGAAAGTAAATGCTGTCGGTATGAAAAGTTGGTTTTTAAATTTGCTGACGCCTACCACGCCAAGTTGGAACGGCCATAACGCTTCGGGCTGGAAAAAGGACATCGTGGCAATCAATGGTTTTGACGAACGTATGCAATATGGAGGACAGGACAGGGAGTTAGGGGAACGATTGGTTAATTACGGAATCAAACCGAAACAAATTCGCTATAGTACTGTTTGTCTTCATTTGGATCACCCAAGGGGTTATGCCACTCCGGAATCCATCAATAAGAATAGAAACATCCGAAAAGAAACCAAAGAGCTAAAGAAAAAATGGACCGATTTCGGAATCGTTAAAAAATAGTTGTTAGGTTATAAAAGTAAAAGCTCCAAATATTGAATTTGGAGCTTTTTTATTTCTGTCTTATAAATTATGTTGAAGGAATTTATCCAATTCAGGGATAATCATTTCCGGAGTCAGTTGTTTGTACAGTTCGTCCGGATTTTTTTCAATTTTCTTGCGCTCTTCAAAAGTAAAGCTGTCAAACAAATCGGGTTTCATTTCCAGTAAATGTACCGAATGATGGAATTTACCGTCTTCAAAACTGGCCCAATGATCTTTGTTTACATAAGGTGAGAAAATCGTAAAGGTAGGCTTGTGTAAAGCTTTGGCAATATGGACCGTTCCGCCTTCATTGGAGACCAATAAGTTGCACTGCGACATCAATTTTACAAAATCCCGAATACTTTGCGCATAAATATCCACTATGATGTTCTCTTTGTTTTTACACATTTCGTAGATTTTCATGGCTTCGGTTTTCTGATGAGGAGCATAGTTGAAAAGAATGTTCACATCATACTTCTTGGCAATGAAATCAACCATCTCAGCCACATATTCATATGGCATAGATTTTTGCGGAGTGCTTCCCAATACGCCAAGGACGATTACTTTTTTGTTGGAATACTTTCCCAGCAAATCTTCTTTTTTCTCAGCTTCGGACAAAAATATTTTAGGTTCATAATCAATAGGTTCAAAATCGCCAGCCTGATTCAATAAATGAATGCGGTCTTCAATAGCTTTGCCACAGATTTTGGTTTTTTCTTTTGAAATCTCAACCGGATTGGTGTAGTAGCCCCAATTTCCGAATTTCTTACGGCTTTTATGACCGATGGTCTGTTTGGCTCCGGAGAATTTACAAATGATACGGCTCTGTGTTTTGGAATACGGATCGAAAATGATATCGTATTTTTCTTTTTGGATCTGACGAATCAGTTTCAACAAAACAGAGAATTTTTTCAGCTCTTTGTCATTGATGGAAATGATCTTATCAATGTTCGGATTGTTCTCGATCACGCCGTGCGTAAAATCATAGGCCATGAAATGAACCTCGCTGTCAGGGTATTTTGCCTTGAAATTATTGGCTATCACCGAACTGATCAAAACATCTCCGATTCGCTTGTTTTGTATGATTAAAACTTTCTTCATAAAACTAATTCTTGGTGCAAAGTACTATTTTTTATACTTTTAAACCAAAATATTATTTACCTCAGTGAGAATTACCATCCATCCGAAATATGCATCCCAAAAAAACGCTGTACTGCAATTGGTTATGGCTTTTTTTGACGAAGGAGACCTGATTGTTAAAGGTTCCCGCAATACTATTAAATCAAATGTGTTGGGTGAGAAAAAGGTGAATATCAAATACTTCAAGAAGCCCGGCTTATTCAAATCGGTTATTTATTCGTTTTTTAGGAGTACGAAAGCCAAGCGTTCTTATGATTATGCCAATTACCTATTGGGGCATGCGATTTCGACACCTTTTCCGATAGCTTATTTGGAAAAAAGAAACGGATTAGGATTAATTGGTGACAGTTACTATGTAAGCCAGCAAATCGATTATGATTTTACCATCCGTGAGTTGATTCACGATCCTTTATTTCCCGAACGAAATATCATCTTGGAGCAGTTTGCCGAATTCACCTTTAAAATGCATGAGGCCAATGTGAACTTCCTGGACCATTCACCAGGTAATACCCTGATTGTAAAAAAAGGAGCAGGCGAATATGATTTCTTCCTGATTGATTTGAACCGAATGAAATTCGAATCCATGTCCATCGAAGCCCGAATGGATAATTTCAAAAAAATGTGGCTTTCCAAAACCATGGTAAAGGTTATTGCTAAAAAGTATGCCGAATTAACCAATCAGTCAGAAGAAAAGCTACATGCCTTACTTTTAGAAAAAACATTGGATTTCAAGCGGAAAATAACCAAAAAGAAATGGGTAAAGCGCAAACTCAAACGCTAACAAATAAAAAAAGCTCCGGACAAACTCAGGAGCTTTTTCGTTTTGATTATAACGAATGGTTCTTAAACCGCCACATCATATTCACGCAACGCATTGTTCAACGATGTTTTCAAATCCGTTGAAGGTTTACGTTTTCCAATGATCAAAGCGCAAGGAACCTGGAATTCACCTGCTGCGAATTTCTTAGTATAGCTTCCTGGAATTACTACCGAACGTGCTGGAACAATACCTTTCATCTCAACCGGTTCATCACCTGTAACGTCGATGATTTTAGTAGATGCCGTCAAACAAACGTTCGCTCCTAAAACCGCTTCCGTTTCCACACGAACACCTTCTACCACGATACAACGCGAACCGATGAACGCACCGTCTTCAATAATTACAGGAGCTGCTTGTAATGGTTCCAATACGCCACCAATACCAACACCGCCGCTCAAGTGTACGTTTTTACCAATCTGAGCACAGCTTCCCACGGTTGCCCAAGTATCTACCATCGTACCTTCATCTACATACGCACCGATATTTACATAACTCGGCATCAAAATCACACCGCTTGAAATATAAGAACCATAACGGGCTACAGCATTAGGAACCACACGGATACCTTTTTCAGCATAGTTGCGTTTTAAAAGCATTTTGTCGTGGTATTCGAAAATACCTGCTTCCCAAGTTTCCATTTTCTGGATAGGGAAATACATTACTACTGCTTTCTTTACCCATTCGTTCACCTGCCATCCGCCTTCAACAGGTTCTGCTACACGCAGTTTTCCTGAATCTAAAAGTTCGATAACTTCTCTGATCGCTTTCTGGGTGCTTTCTTCCTGTAATAAAGCTCTGTTGTCCCAAGCTTGTTCTATGATAGTCTGTAAAGTACTCATATTGTAATTATTGTAATTAATTTTTGGCAAAGATACGAGGATTTGACGAAATGTCGGAAATCAAAATCCGAAAGTCACAAGGCAAAGTCCGAATGTTAAATTTTAAATGAAATTATTTTTGGGATTTTTTGGAGCGACCCGAGCGATAGCGAATTGGCGAAGCAATGGCTTGGGCTTTATTTGTAATCCTTGTTCCCGCTTTCCGTTGCAATCTTTCATTGCAAGTTTGCAATGAAAGGATTTTCACTGCAATCGGGACTAAGGGAGAAACCATTTTTACATTTGCTATCTTCTTGAAATGTCGTAAATTGGTTGAAAATCAAAATCAATGAAAGATTATTTTTCCGTCAATTCAAAAGGGTATTCCCAATTCCGTCCCCGATATCCGGAGAAAATGATTCAACAAATTGTTTCCCTCGTAAAAGAGAAAAATGTAGCATTAGACGTTGCTACGGGAAATGGTCAGGTAGCGGCAAAATTGGCAGCGGTTTTTCAAGCGGTTTATGGTACCGATATAAGTGAAAACCAACTGAGTCAGGCACCGGAAATCAATAATGTCATTTATAGAAAAATGCCCGCGGAACAAACCGATTTTGCAGACCGTCAATTCGATTTAATTACAGTTGCACAAGCCATTCACTGGTTTGATTTTGATACCTTTTACAAGGAAATTTATAGAATCCTTAAACCGGATGGTGTTTTTGCGGTTATGGGGTACGGCTTTTTCTCCACCAATAAAGATTCGGATAAAATATTGTGGAGGTTGTATGAAGGTATAGTCGGGCCATATTGGGATCCGGAACGTGACTATCTTACACAGGAATATCAAACGATTCCGTTTCCTTTAGATGAAATTGTGAATGAAAAATATACTCAAACTTACACCTGGACATTCGAACAGTTAATTGGCTATCTGGAAACCTGGTCGGCCACAACCAATTATGAAAAAGCAAATAACAATGAAAATCCAATTGATATTGTTCGTGACGAATTAAAAGCGTCTTGGGAAAAAGGGGATAAAAAAGTGGCTTTCCCGATGTTTTTGCGGATTGGAAAATTAAAACCGTAAATTTGTAAAAAAAAATAAAATGCCAAGAATTCTCGCTATAGACTACGGAATGAAACGCACCGGAATTGCCGTTACCGATGATTTGCAAATCATTGCTTCGGGCTTGACTACCATTCCTTCAGAAACCGTAATCACTTTTTTAAAAGACTATTTCGCAAAAGAGAATGTTGCTAAAGTGCTTATCGGGGAGCCTAAACAAATGAATGGGCAACCGTCTGAAAGCGCGCCACTTATAGAAGCCTTTGTTGTGAAATTCAAATCGGCTTTTCCTGAAATGGTTCTGGAGCGTGTGGACGAGCGTTTTACCTCAAAAATGGCATTTCAAACGATGATTGACAGCGGACTCAAAAAGAAGCAACGTCAGAATAAAGCGCTGATTGATGAGATTTCCGCAACAATTATGCTTCAGGATTATCTATCCCGAAAAATGTTTTAACTTTTGTTTAAAATTTCCTAAAAATGATTTTTTGTCAGTAAACCGCTGAAAATTAAGATAAATTTTGCATCGTAAGACGTAAATTTGCACTTTAAAATTTTGCAATGACAACACAACACAAATCAGAAGCAGATGTAGTTTTAATTGGCGCCGGAATTATGAGTGCCACTTTGGGATTACTGCTGAAAGAACTTCAGCCAAATTTAAAAATCGAAATTTTTGAACGTTTAGATGTAGCTGCTGCCGAAAGCTCCGATGCATGGAATAATGCAGGGACTGGTCATGCTGCTTTTTGTGAGCTGAACTACACTCCTGAAAAAGGTGATGGTTCTATCGATACTTCTAAGGCGGTGAAAATTGTTGAGGCTTTTGAAGTTTCACGTCAGTTTTGGTCTTATCTGGTTGAGAAAGGTTTGTTGAACAATCCGGAAAATTTTATAAAAAGCGTACCCCACATGAGTTTTGTTTGGGGCGAAAAAAATACAAAGTACCTTAAAAAACGTTTCGACGCTTTACAGGAATTCCACCTTTTCAAGGGTATGGAATATTCGGAAGACCCTGAGAGAATTAAAGAATGGGCTCCGCTTATCATGGAAGGGCGTAAAGGTGCTAAGAAATTGGCTGCTACTACAATGCGTTTCGGAACAGATGTGAACTTCGGAGAATTAACCCGAAGCATTTTCAGACACTTAGAAACATTGGATGGTGTACAGTTGCATTTCAACCACGAGGTGCGCAAGCTTAGACAATACAATGATGGACCTTGGAGAGTGAGAGTTAATGATCTTAGTACAGGGATTAAAAAGCGCGTTAAAGCGAAGTTTGTTTTCATTGGTGCAGGAGGAGGATCCCTTTTATTGTTGGAAAAAGCCAATATACCTGAAGGAGCTGGTTTCGGAGGTTTCCCTGTGAGCGGACAATGGTTAAGATGTACAAATGATGAGCTGATTGAAAAACACCAGGCAAAAGTATATGGAAAGGCAGCGGTTGGAGCACCACCAATGTCAGTTCCGCATATCGATACACGAATGATTGACGGTAAAAAAGCGTTGTTGTTCGGACCGTATGCAGGATTTTCAACAAAATTCTTAAAGAGTGGTTCATATTTAGATTTGGCAAAATCCATTAAACCAGGAAATATCAAACCAATGCTTGGTGCCGGAATCAGCAATATTCCGTTGACAAAATATTTAATTGAACAGGTAATGCAATCGCCGGATGACCGAATGAAAGCATTGCGTGAATATTTGCCGGATGCCAAAAAGGAAGACTGGGTACTTGAAACCGCTGGTCAGCGTGTTCAGGTAATCAAAAAAGATAAAAACGGTAAAGGAGTTTTAGAATTCGGTACTGAAGTGGTAAATGCTGCCGACGGTTCTTTGGCGGTGCTGCTTGGGGCTTCTCCAGGGGCTTCCACAGCGGTTTCCATCATGTTGGATTTGATCGGGCGTTGCTTTAAAGAAGAATTAGCTTCTCCGGAATGGCAGGCTAAACTGAAGGAAATGATTCCGTCTTATGGTCAAAAATTAAACGAAAATACTCAGTTGGCAGACGAACTTCGTCATAAAACAGGAACAATACTGAAATTGAAAGATTTGACTAAGTCTTCAATCTAAAAAAAATAAAGGCGAACCAATTAGGGACGCCTTTTTTTATTCGTTTGTATTTAGGTTCTTTATCTCTTTTAATAAATTTTCAGATAGGTTAATCAGCCAGATTAACTGGTCGATTACAAGTTGCGCTTCTTCCATCTTCAGCTGAAAATCTTCCTCATTAATGCTCTTGCGTTTTAATTCTTGATAACGGATGTTTTTCAGTTCTATAAAACTCAAATCCAATCGTTCTTTTTCATCGCTTGTTAGTGCAGAGTCTTTTCTATTTCCGCTGAGGGTTTCAATGGCTAAATCCAAATTACGGATAACGGTATCAGTTACTATGTTAAATGCTTCGGAAGCTTCAGTGGTTTTGTGCGACTGAACATAAGTACCTAAAGATGCAGCTGAGGAGAGCAGTGTATGGTTGAGTACAACGGTTTTGTAAACATTCGCTATGTTTTTCTGCTTTGATTTAGGTTCCTGTTTCATCCTTTGGAATGAAGCCATCAGATTCCCGATTTCAATGAAAGCCTGTTTGCGGGATAATTTATATTCTGTGGTAGGTTCTCCTTTTCGGTTGTAAAAAAGGGTAATTTCCCTTAGGTAATTCCGGTTGGCGCCAATCGATTTCTCAAGGTGATTGCTGAGTTTTAAAAATTCCCAGGAAGGCCAAAGGAAGTAATTGCCCAAAAATGCCAGCACAGCTCCAAAGATTGTGTCTAAAATTCGGTATTGAATAACTTCAGTTACATTTGGCGAAAGCATTCCGTAAATGAAAATCACATTGATGGTCACAAATGTGGCTCCTATTTTATAATCAATTTGCGAATAGATAAAGCCTAAAATCATCGCAATTACTGATAATGTTCCCAAAATATAATTGTTGCTCACAAAGTAAAGTATGCCAAAAGCGATGATTCCTCCGATGATGGTTCCGGAAATACGTTGAAAAGAGCGTTGTTTGGTCAAACCGTAACCGGGGCGCATGATAACTACAATGGTAAGCAAAATCCAGTAACCATTTTGAAGCGGTAGCAATTTCCCAATGATGAAACCGGCAAGAATGGTTAATGACAGGCGTAAAGCATGCCTGAACGCCGTGGATGAAAAGCTCATATTTTCAGCTAATACACGAAGACGATAATTTTGAGGGGTGAGGAATTTTTCTATCTCCTTGTGTTTGTGTCTGAATTCTTCCAGATTAAGGTACCCGGCCAAGGCCTTTTCGATAATTTTAATTTTCTCAACCTGTCTTTCGGCATAATGCTGCATGTTTTTCAGCATCAAAAGACCTTCTGAGGTGGCGGTTGTACCTATTTCGGTTTTGTATCGTTCTATAATCTGCTGCAGTTTTTCCAAATCAAGGAGTAGGGTGTGTTCCGGAGTGTATTTTGTATTGTTTTGGAGGCTCTGTGACAGTTTTTTAAGCGTTGCCGCTATGTCGTAAGCCAGGTTTTGATAGGTTCGTAATGTTTTCGGATGATTGTCAAAACGCTGATGCAACTCATCGTGATTGAATGAAAATGAAAGCGAAATTTCCAATATTTCCACCAGATTCGTGAAGACAATCAGCATTTTTCGGTTTTGGTTTGAATTGCTCGAATTGATAGTGTTTCGGAATAAAAACTCACGGATATTTTCGTGAATCGTATTTATTTCCACCTGAATTTCAAGTTGTTTTTCGGTTATTCTGATTTTGTCAGCATCACTGTTCCATAAATCTCCGCGAAGCTTTAAATATCTCGAGGTTAGTTGCAGACAATCAGCAATCTGTAATTCCATATAACGGTGTGGCCGGAGGAAATGAAAAAGCAACGAAATGAAAAGGTAAAACAAACCTCCAAGTAAAATGTATGAGGTGTGTTCTATAAGTTGCCATCCTTTATAGGAATGACTGAAAGCAAGTGAAACAGTCATCAGACAGACGAAAGAAACCATACTGGCCCTCTGTCCGTACACAGAAATCATCGAAAAAAAGAACAATAAAACCAATAATATTGGATATACGATAATAGGGCTGTCCTGAATAAATCCGAGTGTTAATGTTGTGGTCGTGATTAGGAAAACAGCAATAAGAATACCTCTTATTTTATGGCTTAAACTGCCCGGTACATCGCTGGGAAAAGTAAGTAAAGCTCCGATAGCTATGGCAAAACCTTCCTTGAAATGATCGAATTGAGACAAGATAATTACGGGAAGTGCACAGGCAATAGTTACTTTTAAAGCATTGGCGAAGTTGGTGTTGTCTGTATGTTTTTTAATTTTTTGAATCATAACGGATTTCAACAGTGCTAGGGTGATTTGGGCAGGAAAACCGACTATAAATTTAAGAATCATTTCACATATTCTGTTTAAAAAAAGCCAAAAGCGTTGAAACACTGTCAGAATCTCTACTTTTTGATTATTTTTGCGGCATAACTAAGTTTCGAAACATGATTTTACCAATTATAGGATATGGCGATCCGGTGCTTCGCAAAATGGGCGAGGAAATTTCTAAAGATTATCCGAATCTAAAGGAAACCATTGCCAATATGTATGAGACAATGTACAATGCTTATGGCGTTGGATTAGCGGCACCTCAGGTAGGTTTGGCGATTCGTCTTTTTATTGTTGATTGCGAACCATTCAGTGACAGTGATGATTTGTCGAAAGAAGAAGCCGAACAATTAAAAGGGTTCAAAAAAACTTTCATCAACGCTAAAATTCTTAAAGAAGAAGGCGAGGAATGGGGTTTTAACGAAGGGTGTTTAAGTATTCCGGAAGTTCGCGAAGATGTTTTCCGTCATGAACAAATCACAATCGAATATTACGATGAAGATTTTAATAAGAAAACGGAAGTCTACGACGGTTTGATTGCAAGGGTAATTCAGCATGAATACGACCATATTGAAGGAATTTTGTTTACAGACAGAATTTCTTCACTGAAAAAACGTTTAATATCCAAGAAATTACAAAACATCATGGAAGGGAAAACCCGTCCGGATTATAAAATGAAATTTGTTGCCAAAAAAGGCAGATAATTTTTGTTTTTCAGCGTAAAGATTAGATATTTGTCATTCTTATAAAATAATACACACAATACACAATGAGCATAGAAAGAATATTATCGATTTCAGGTAAACCGGGATTATACGATTTAAAATTGCAAACAAGAACAGGTTTCGTTGCCGAGTCATTAATCGACGGTAAAAAAATCACTGTTGGAATGCGTAGCAACGTAAGTTTGTTGTCTGAAATTTCAATTTATACTTATAATGAAGAAGTGCGTTTATCTGAAGTTTTCAGAAGAATCGCTGAAAAAGAAGATAATGGTCCTGCGATGTCTCACAAAGAAGATAATGCTAAACAGGCGGCTTACTTCAGAGAAATTCTACCGGAATATGATGAGGAAAGAGTATATGGTTCCGATATTAAAAAAGTATTGAACTGGTACAACATGCTTCAGGCAAAAGGATTAATTTCTAAAGAAGTTCCTGCTCCGGCTGAAGAGGCTAAAACTGAAGAGTAATTTTCAAAAAATATACTGTAAATAAATCCTGTCCTTGTTGGGCGGGATTTCTTATTTTTACACAAATTCTAAAACAATGAACACACGTCAGCAACAATTGGATGCTTTTGGCCGGTTATTGGATATCATGGATGATTTACGTGAAAAATGTCCGTGGGATAAAAAGCAAACGCTCGAAAGTTTACGCCATTTAACTATTGAAGAAGTCTATGAATTGGGCGATGCTATTCTGGATAACGATTTGGATGAGATCAAAAAGGAATTAGGCGATGTGTTGCTGCATATTGTTTTTTATTCCAGGATCGGAAGTGAGAAACAGGCTTTTGATATAGCCGATGTTGCCAATTCCATTTGCGACAAGTTAATCGACCGTCATCCGCATATTTACGGGGATGTCGTTGTTGAAAACGAGGAGCAGGTTAAACAAAACTGGGAAAAACTGAAGCTGAAAGAAGGCAAGAAATCAGTTTTGGAAGGTGTTCCGAAAAGTTTGCCGGCATTGGTAAAAGCCAGCCGGATTCAGGACAAAGTAAAAGGAGTTGGTTTCGACTGGGAAGAACCGCATCAGGTTTGGGAGAAAGTTCAGGAGGAATTAGCCGAGTTGCAGCATGAAGTTGAAAATGCCAATCAGGATAAAATTGAAGCCGAATTTGGCGATGTTTTGTTCTCGATGATAAATTATGCACGGTTTTTGAATATCAATCCTGAGGATGCCCTAGAGCGTACCAACAAGAAGTTCATGAAACGCTTCATGTATTTAGAAAGCAAAGCTAGTGAAATAGGGAAGCCACTTTCGGATATGACCTTGGCCGAGATGGATGTATTCTGGGAGGAAGCGAAGAAGTTATAAATTATGATAGCAAAAACACCTGAACCTCCATATTATGCCGTAATTTTTACTTCTGAAAGATCGGAAGTTGAAGAGGGCTATTCCCAAACGGCAGATCGAATGGTAGAATTGGCCAGTCAGCAACCCGGATTTTTGGGAGTGGAATCGGCACGAAATGAAATCGGAATTACGGTTTCGTATTGGAAAGATCTTGAATCCATTAAAAACTGGAAAATGGATGCCGAACATACCATTGCCCGTGAAAAAGGCAGAATCGATTGGTATAATGAATTTAAAGTACGCATCGCTAAAGTAGAACGCGATTATGATTTTACAAAATAATAAAACAGGAATGAAAAAAATAGCCCTTTTATTACTATTGATTACCAATGCGGTAGTGGCTCAAAAAACTGTTAAAGTTACCGAGCAGACTTTAAAAATTAAACCGAATTCAACCGAGGAATTATTTTTTGGCTTTACGGAGGGCGACCGTATCATATTTACTTTTTCTGAAGAAGATGGTAAAAAATTAAGCGAAGTTTCCGTTGCCGAATATCCTGATAATACCAAATTTAAGGTAGTGGACGATAAGAAGGTGAAGAAACAAGAAATCGTGGTGATTCACAAATCGGCTTACCAGTTCAAATTCAAAAATGAAAGTCCTGAAGGGAGGACTGTTTCGGTGCTAATTCAGCGTATCCCTCCGGGTGATGCGGCAGCTAATTTCGATACTGCTGTAAAATGGGTGACTATACAGGACACAACGTGGAATTCGGTAACCAAAGATGTAGTTTTAGGATATGACACACTGATGGTTCAGAAAATCAGAAAAGTAGTGGGCTATGAAAAGAAATACGAAGAAATGGTTTTGGATAAAAGTCAGCGCGTAAATGCAAAAACCACTTTGGATACCAATAGAACCAGCGTGTATTTTACCTTGCCAAAAAACCTGATTACAGAAAGTGAAACCAAAAAAGTCGTTGCTTGGGCTTATTGGGTTGGCGTAGGGAAGGAAAGCAGTGAATACTGGAACCAAAACCGTAAAATGATTGTAGGCGCAGTTCAGGGGGTGGCGAGTTATTTTTCAACACCTTTGGGCGGATTGGCGGCAGGGGCAATTACGAACCTAGCGTTACCTTCCAATGGAGAAGATGTGGAATATGCTTTGGTGAATGAAGAAAACAAAAAACTGTACTTAGAGAAAAAGCCAATTAAGTCCTTTGATTTTGGAAAAGGAGTGGCTACATTTAAAAAATTCACTGAAAGTAATATGCTTCAGGGGCGCTACTTCGTAATGTTGAAAAACGATAACTACGTTCAGTCAATCGATGTTAACGTGAAAGTTTCGGCTATAATAGAACATAAAAAATTAAAAGATGAAACCTACATGGATTTGCAGGTTACGCCGCGAATTACGAAAAAAATAGTGTCTGAGCCAACAATTACAACACGCAAAATGTTAGTGACTTGGGATTATGGCCGAAAGTAAATTTTAAAGGTTCATGATTTTCGCATCTACTTTTACACTGTTTATCAAAGTTTGATAAACGACACAGTAACGTTCGGTCAATTTTAAAAGCGTCTGGATTTTTTCATCGCTTTCGGTTGTTTTGATTTCAAAAAGTAATCGGATTTGTTTGAATCCAACCGGAACATCTTTAGAAATTCCGAGCGTTCCTCTAAAGTCCAAATCACCCTCGGCTTTAACTATGCCTTCTGTCAGATTAATTTCTAATGCAGTTGCAACAGCGCTGAGGGTAACTCCTGCACAGGCAACTAATGATTCGAGCAACATGTCCCCGGAACATAATTGAAAACCGGTTCCACCTGTTGCGGGATGAAGACCTGCTTCTGATATTCTTAGCCCTGTTTCGATTTTGCAGGAAATATTTTCGCCAATATTTCCCTTTGCTTTTAATGTTATCAAAGCAGCATCACCATCCTTGGTATATTTCTCTTTTAAAGGAGTTTGCAGTTTTTTTAATTCCTCGCTGTTCATAAGATGAGTTGAATTTTTAGAATTGTATTGACATAAAAAAACCGCAGCTTATATAATAAGATGCGGTTTTTATTTTTGTTCTGCCTATTGCTGTTTTAGGCTTCGAATCTGTTTTAGTTTTTCTTTCCAGGTTTTCAATTCTTCTTTGTGACGGTCAATGCTTTTTTGAACCTCTCTTACAAACGGATTTTCTCCTTTTGTTTTCTTACCGCTACTGATAAACTGAATGTTGTTTTCCAACTGGATGATTTCTCCCTGCATTTCCTCAATCTTACGCATAATGTAGATTTGTTCGTTTTGCAGTTGTCGTGTATCCTCATTTTCTGTAAGCTGCTCCAAACGGTTGCTGAACTTCGCCATTTCGGCATCTTTCTTAGATAAGCTCAGTTTATCGAATAAAGCATCCAGTATTTTATTGAATTTACCTTCAATATGACGTCTTACATGAGGTACTTTACCGAATGATTTCCAGGTTTCGATATGCTTTTTAATAGCATCTAAATCAGTTTTGTGATCGCCTGTCAATTGGAAATCCTTTAAGGTATCCAAATACTCTTTTTTCTTGTCGAAAGCCTCTAATTCTTCATTGCTTACTTCATTACGCTTCTCGTGCATTCTGTCGAAGTAATGATTGCAGGCATCTTTAAAATCCTTCCAAACGCTGTCGGAATATTTTTTAGGGACATGGCCAATTTTTTTCCATTCTTCCTGAATTTGCTTCATGATTGGTGTTGTGACATTAAAATCATCGCTTTCCTGCAACGATTTTGCTTTTTCCACCAAGGCCATTTTTTTGTTCAGGTTGTCCTGCTGGTCTTTTTTGATATCCTTGTAAAATGCATTTTTGTGTGCATTGAAATTGCGTACGGCATCTTTAAAGGCAGTCCAAGTGGCTTCATTTACTTCTAAAGGCACTTTTCCTGCTTTCATAAATGCAGAACGAAGGGCTTCTATCCTTTCGATTTGGCCTTGCCAGGCACTGTGTGCTGCTACTTGTTCGTTGGCAATGGCTTCTATCTGTGCGATGATTTCCTTTTTCTTAGCCAGATTTTCCACTTCGATTTCTCTTGCTTTAGCGAAAATTGCCTCGCGCTTGTCATGTAATTGCTTGGTCAGCTCGCTGAAACGGTTCCATAATTCTTCACGGTGTTCGCGGGAAACAGGTCCGATTTCTTCTTTCCAGATTTTATGCAATGATTGTAATTCGCGGAAAGCTTTCGGGACATCTTCTTCATTAACCAGTTCTTCAACGCGTGCTATGATTTTTGATTTTAATTCATAGTTGTGTTTAAAGTCAAGGTCGCGTGCTTCACGGTCTAAGTGTAAGTGATCGTAAAAACGTTCAATATGGAAGTGGAAATTGTTCCAAACGTGATTGTATTTGTCGCGCGGAATCGGTCCTGCATTTTTCCAACGGTCACGCAATTCATTAACGGTTTTCAACATTTCCTGCATGTTTTCGCCGGAATTATCGATAACATTTTTCAGTTCTTCGATGATGGCTAAACGAACATCCAAATTGTGTTTAAGGCTGTTCTGCATTTGTTTGAAATGCTGGTTTTTCTGGTCTTTATACAGATTGTAAATCGAATCGAATTTGTGTTTTAGCGGGAAATGGTATTCGAATCCGCTGGTGTCACCATTGTTTTCATGACTGTATTCATCACGTTTTTCCTCAATAAAATGATGGTATTTCGCTATGAATTCTTTTTTGATTTCTTCAACGTGATTGCGAATTGAAAGTAATTTTTCGTTGGTAACCAATTTGTGTAGTTCAGAGGTTAGCTCTTCCATCGACATGGACTCATAGTTCAGCATCGGAATGTCATGTCCCTCACTGATGCTTTCGTCTTCGCTTTCTTCTGCGTTTGAACTTTCAATAGCTTCAATAGCTGATTGATTTGTTATTTGAGCAGTTTCCTCTTGTGTAATTTGCTCCTGTCCTTCTGCCTGTGGCAGGTTATCATTCTTTTCTTCTAACATTGTAAATAATGCTTAAGTTTAACAAAATTGAGCCGAAAGATACTAAAGCACGCCGATAATTCAAAGGAAATCCGGTTAAATGAACAGATTTTTCTGTTTAAATGATAATTGTTCTGAAAGTGAAGCGAATGGTTTGGGCGTGTTTGGTTTCCATGTTCCCGCTGTACGCTGCAATCTTTTAATTTTTTGTAGTATTAATTTTAAAAATAGAAAAAAATTAAAAGGATTTTCGCTTCCATCGGGGCTATTTCAGGGAAGTTTTTGCTTTTCGGTAAAATTTGTGATTTTATAAAAAAAACAATTATTTATTCCAGATTTCCCAAGCTTTTTCGGCCTGAAAAACCAGCATGTCATAACCGTTTTTGGTCATTGCGCCATTTTCTTTGGCTAAACGTAAAAATTTGGTTTCTTCCGGATTGTAAATCAAATCGAAAGCAATGTGGTTTTCGGTAAATAAAGAATAATCCAAAGGAGGACAATCATCTGTGTTTGGTGAAGTACCTACAGGTGTGGTATTTATGATAATTTGGTATTCTGAAAAAAGTTCCTGAGTCAGTTCGTCGTATGAAAACTGATATTCTGTTGGGTTTCGGGAAACAAAATCATAATCGATATGCAGTTTCCGCAAAGCATAGGCAACTGCTTTACTTGCTCCGCCTGTTCCTAGGATCAGCGCTCTCTTATGTTGTTTTTTTAGTAGTGGTTGTAATGCTTTTTTAAATCCGTAAAAATCAGAGTTGTAGCCTTTTAAATTGCCGTTTTTTGAAATTTTGATTACGTTTACTGCTCCAATGACTTCAGCGTTTTTTGATAAAGTCTTTAAGTAAGGTAACACTGCTTCTTTGTAAGGAATGGTTACATTCAGGCCTTTCAGGTTTTTGGTGTTAGCCAAAATTGTCGGAAATTCGCTGATGGAACCTATGTCAAAATTTTTATACGAATAATGTGTGAAATTGATTTTTTCAAATTTCTCCGTAAAGTATTTTTTGGAAAACGAATAGCTGATATTCTTTCCAATTAATCCAAATTTTTTCTTTTTCGGTTTTTTTGCTTTTTTCGATTCCATTTCTTATTCGTGTAAGAGTTTGAACATTTTATACTATAAAAAAAACGGTCAATTAGATTCTAATTGACCGTAAAGTTAATAGTAAAATGTCGTATTTGGTTTACTCTTCGTTTGCTTTTTTATGTTTTTCGACAGCATTTTGGACAATTTTTCGGTTCCAGATTACAGGGAATAATTCTTCCAGCACTGTTCTGTTTTCGAAATTCAGTCGCAATCCGTTGGCAAGGTGGAATTTTCCTTTAGTATCATCCTGAAGCATAAAATACAAGCCTGCTAGGCGATATTCCACTTCGTATTCTTCCGGGAAATATTCGGTTGCCTGTAATAGCGTTTGGACGGCACTTTCAAATTCGCCCAGAAACTGTAAAATATCTGACCAGAATAACCAGGTGTCTAATTCACAATCGCCATATTCCACTGCTTTTCGGTAACCATATTCTGCTTCTTCAAAGAAATGCAACGCTTTGTTTATTGTAGCATATCGTTTCCAGTATAATTTGTTTTCATTATCTATTCCAAGGGCTTTATTTGCATAGTATAAGGCTTTTTGGAAATTTTTCAGACGAATGTAAAAGTCGGTTATGGCAATCCATGCTTTGTCTAATAAAGGATCTTCGTGAACGGTTTTTAAATAGAACTGCAGTGCTAATTCAGTGTTGCCTAATTTTTCATGACATTTCCCTACGCGTAATAAGGCGAAAGATGTAGCGTCATCCAATTCCATAGTTACCATATAACAGTCAATGGCTTCCTGGTATTTTTTTAGTTTTTCCAAAGCTTTAGCTTTTTCAAGATAAGCGCCAAGGAAATTTTCATCGATCAGGGTAGCATAATCGAAAGCTCGAACAGCTTGGTCATAATCCTTTATGGTATAATATTGGCGTCCAAGTTGGTGCCATGCGACTTCGCTGTAAGGGTTTCGGTCAATGAAACTGTTCAGGAACAAAATAGCTTCGTTGTTCTGGTCTAAGAAGTCAAAACAGTATACGACATTATATAGGGCGGAATGATCGTCTAAATCTTCGTCCAGGCATTTAATGAAGTTTTCCTTTGCCAGTTCCAATTCGTCCATGAATAAATATTCCATCCCGATTAAGGAATAAACATCCACATAATCGTCGGTATATTTCAGTGCATATTTTAGTAATTCAACGGCTTTTTCGTGTTCATCCCTTTTCGAATGAATATTAGCCTTTAGAATATAAATTTCTTCGTTTGTAGGTTCGAGGGCATATAACTCGTTTAGCATTTTTTCAGCTATGTCGAGTTTGTCCTCAAAAATTAAAAGTTCTACTTGAACCAACTTCAAACCGGTCGATTTGGGGTGTTGTTCTAAGCCTAATTTTAAAGCCTTTTTGGCCAAGTTTATTCTGCCCGTGTCGAGATAATGAAGAATAATGTCTTCAAACTCTTCCGAGTCAAAGAAGAATACCTTGTTGGTTTTCAACATAGATTCAAACTTTGATAAGGATAAACTGTTTTCCTCTTCCTCGTTACTCAAATACATACTCAACTTGTTTAAAATTATCCCTATTAAAATTACTAAAGGTTTTAGGCCTTTTAGTGATGAACGTTTTTATGTTGTAAACAATATTATTAACAATTGATTTGTGGTTTTTTGCTATTGGTTACCAGTTGTTTAATTATTCCTCACTCATTAATTCCTCCATCACTTCATTCATAGCTTCAAGAATGATGCCACAACCTTCTTCAATCTCCTCATTAGTAAGAGTAAGGGGCGGAGTGATGCGGATGGCGCACCCTTCGAACAGCAGCCAAAATAAGATAAGTCCTTTGTCCTGACATTTAAAAATGACTTTATTGGTGATTTCAGGACTTTCTGTCATTGCGGCCAGCATTAAACCTTCGCCTCGAACCTCTTTAATTAAAGGATGTACTAGTAATTTACGAATTAATTGCTCTTTTTCCAATGTTTGAGGCATTAAATCCGTTTCAAGGAGCTCTTTTAACGTTGCAAGACATGCTGCGGCTATAACCGGATGTCCCCCGAAAGTAGTAATATGCCCTAATTTTGGATCGTGGCTCAGCAAATCCATGTATTCTGTTTTGGCCATAAAAGCGCCTACAGGCATGCCGCCGCCCATTCCTTTGCCCATTACAACAACATCGGGAATAATATCATAATTCTGGAATCCGAACAGTTTTCCTGTACGTCCGAATCCGGGCTGAATTTCGTCTAAAATCAATAAAGCACCAACTTCATCACAACGCTGACGTACTTTTTTCAGGAAATCATTATGAGGCTGAATGAATCCGGCTCCACCCTGAATGGTTTCCATGATGATTCCGGCCGTTTTTTCTGTGATTTTCAGTAAATCTTCTTCGTTGTTGAATGTTATAAAATCCACATCCGGAATTAACGGACGGAAGATTTGCTTGCGTTCTTCAAATCCCATCACGCTCATCGAACCCATTGTATTTCCGTGATAAGCATTATAACATGAAATAAGTTGGCTTCTTCCGGTTACGCGGCGGGCTAATTTTAAAGCTCCTTCTGTAGCTTCCGTTCCTGAATTTACCAAATAGACTTTATCTAATGGATCAGGCGTGTTTTCTGCCAATAATTTACATAGTTCTACCGCAGGATCCTGTGCGTATTCACCGTAAACCATTACGTGTGCATATTTGTCCAGCTGGTTTACAATAGCTTCCCGGACTCTGGGGTGTTGATGCCCAAGTGTGCAGGCAGAAACACCGGCTACGAAGTCCAAATAGGCTTTTCCTTTGGTGTCGTATATATAGGAACCTTTGGCATGTGAAACCTCCATTCCTAAAGGATAAGGAGAGGTTTGGGCCTGATATTTATAGAAATCTTTAAGCATTGTTAAGGGGCTGGGATTTGATTATGCAGTTATTTGAAAAATAGATAACTGCAATCGTATACTATTTCTTTTTCTTCTTTTTAGCTGGCGAAGTTGTTTTCTTTTCCGGTTTGCCGTAGTTTAAAGTTTCCTTTTTAACTTCCATTGGTTTTTCGGCTTTCAGTGATTCTTTTTTGCTTTCGATGGCTATTTTTTCACCCAATTCGGTTTCTTCTTTCGGGAAAATATCGGCCAGGGTTTTGATTTCTTCGTCTCCTCGCCAGATGAATCCTCTAAGTTTTCGTGCGTTTTCAGGTAAGTCCTTTTCGGGATAAATCTGTCCTTCCGGATTCACGAATTTGGTCACTGTTTGAATTTTGTTGTCTTCCAATTCCAGATGAATCGAACTGCAAACGCCTTTATCGATTCCTACTAATTCGTTTTTGTCATTATACATGTAGTAAATCATTTCTGCATTTTTTACCATGTCGACTTCATAGAGTTTGTTGTCTCGGAATTTCCCGTACAGATTCAGTCCTTTTACCTGATTATAACCATTGCCAATCGTATCTTTCTGTATAATAAAAGCATCGTTCATCACTTTTAAGGAATCCATTTTTTCTGTTTTGTTATTGCCAATCAGGTGCATTATCTCTCCGGTTAATTGGCTTTTTTGACTCCATAGAATAGGTCTTCCGATTAATTGCGTCAATCCTTTTTTCTGATCGGAATGAATTGAATCGCATTTTCCGCTCATGTCTGACTTATATATTCTTGCATTGTTAAACCCGCGTACAATGCGTTCTCCTGGTTTTCCTGTAACAAGTAAACGCTTTGCGTGAATGTAAACCGAATCGTTTTCTACAAAGGAAGAAACCAATGCTTTTTTGGTTATAAACATGGAATCTTTGTTTTTATACATCTCAGCATAATGTCCTTTTACAACCATGCGGTTGATACTGTCTGTAATTTTTACATTATTGATGGCCTTGGAAAATTCCTGTTTCCGGTCGTAATAAATCTTATCGCCCTTTATTTTCCGGTTTTTGTAGGTGATTGTTGAGTTTTTTGACAGGTTGGACGTGTGGTTTTTGGTGTCGTAAAAACCGTTTTCCGTGTAAATTACATTCTCTTTACTGGTAATGGTAGACGGACCAAAAACATATGCATGTCCGGAATTGTCATAAAAATCCAAATGGTTCGTTTTTATTGTGCATTGCGGATTGGTGACTGTTACTGCTGTTTTAAACTGGTATTTCTTTTCGTTTAAAAAATAACGTCCCGATTTACTTCTTAAGGTGTTTTCTTTGTTGATGATGGTTCCGTAAGTGTTGTAGTATGCTTGTTGGATGGCTCTGTCGAAGTTGATTGTGTCTGTTGTTAAAGTAGATTCCGGCGAGCGTAAAACCACATCTCCCGTTGCAAAAGCAAATTTTTGATTTCCGTTGTATTCTGCATATTTACTGGTCATTGAAATGGAGTCTCCTTGGTTCAAGCGGACACTTCCAAAGGCTTTTACGTAGTTTTCATCTTTAAAATGATAGGCTTTGTTGCAATTGATAATTACCCCGTCGTGTTCTACCTGAACGTTTCCTGTGAATAGAATGGCACCCGGAATTTCGGTTTGATCCATGTCGATGAAATCAGAATGGACAATTCGTATAATTTTTTTGTCTTGAGCTAAAGAGGTAAGTCCAACAAAAAAGGCACTTAATATGAATAGGATGTGTTTTTTCAAGGCGTGAAATTTTGCCCAAATTTAAGTAAAATCCGTGAAAGCCGATTTTTATTAAGAATTATTTGTGTTGTTGTGAGGGAAAGGGAAGAAAAGGGGTAAGGGAGAGGGTAAAAGAAAAACCGTAGCAATAAAAAAAAACGCCTTCCAAAGAAGGCGTTTTTGAATTATTTCATGATTGTCTGTGTTCTGTCTGGTCCTACAGAAATCACTTTGATTGGAACTCCAACTTCTTTTTCGATGAATTCCACATATTCTTTCAATTCGGCAGGAAGTTCGTCGTATTTGGTCATGCCTGTTAAATCAGCTTTCCATCCTTTTTTCTCCACATAAACCGGAGTTACGTTTTCTTCCTCAATGTTATAAGGCAAGTGGTTGATTATGTCGCCTTTGTATTTGTATCCTGTACAAACTCTTAAAGTGTCGAAACCTGAAAGAACGTCGCCTTTCATCATGTATAACTGAGTAACACCGTTTACTTGTACGGCATATTTTAAGGCTACAAGGTCTAACCATCCGCAACGACGCGCACGTCCGGTAACAGAACCGAATTCGTTTCCTACTTTAGCCATGGTTTGTCCGTCTTCGTCGAATAATTCGGTTGGGAAAGGTCCGCTACCAACACGGGTAGTGTATGCTTTGAAAATTCCGAATACATCTTTTACTTTATTAGGAGCGATTCCTAACCCTGTACAAGCTCCGGCAGCAGTAGTGTTTGATGAAGTAACGAACGGGTAAGTTCCGAAATCAATATCAAGTAATGAGCCCTGAGCACCTTCAGCAAGGATTGATTTTCCGGCTTTCATTGCGCTGTTTAGATATTCTTCGCTGTCAATGAACTGTAATGATTTTAAAACTTCAATTGCTTCAAAAAACTCAGTTTCCATTTCCTGTAGATTGTACTGCATGTCAACATCATAAAACGAAATCATCGCTTCATGTTTGTCGGCTAAAGCTCTGTAGCGCTCTTTAAAATCAGTAAGCTCAATATCTCCTACACGGATTCCGTTTCTACCTGTCTTGTCCATATAAGTTGGGCCAATTCCTTTTAAGGTAGAACCGATTTTTGCTTTTCCTTTTGCTGTTTCTGAAGCAGCATCCAATAAGCGGTGTGTTGGTAATATTAAATGAGCTTTTCTGGAAATCAGTAGTTTAGATTTGATGTCCATGTTGAATTTCTCAAGACCTTCCAATTCTTTTTGGAAAACCACCGGATCGATAACTACACCGTTTCCGATGATGTTAACTGCTGTTTTGTGGAAAATCCCTGAAGGGATAGTTCTTAAAACGTGTTTGATTCCGTCAAATTCTAAAGTGTGTCCAGCGTTAGGTCCGCCCTGAAAACGAGCTATGATGTCGTATTTTGAAGTAAGAACATCAACGATTTTTCCTTTGCCTTCGTCGCCCCACTGTAAGCCTAGCAGTAAATCTACTGTCATTGTGTTGTTTGTTATTTTAGTTGTTTTATATTTTTTAAGAATGCTTAAACAAGCAATTCTGTTTATTCTTGTTTTTTTGTAGCGTAAAAATAAAGCGAATGGTTGTGAATGCTAATGCCGAAAATTTCTTCGATGGTTTGCTTTATCGTTTGGATTCTCGGGTCACAGAATTCGATTACTTCGCCAGTGTCGCTCATAATGATGTGATCATGTTGTTTGTCGAAATAGGATTTTTCGTAATGAGCCTGATTCTGACCAAACTGATGGCGTCTTACCAAACCGCATTCCAATAACAATTCAATCGTGTTGTAAAGCGTAGCACGGCTCACACGATAGTTTTTGTTTTTCATTTTGATGTACAGCGATTCAATGTCAAAATGATCCTGACTTTCGTAAATTTCCTGAAGGATAGCATAGCGTTCCGGCGTTTTGCGGTGCCCTTTTTCTTCAAGATATTTCGTGAATACTGATTTTACAATTTCCTGATTCTTATTGTTTTCCATTTAAGGCTTGCTATAAAAGACCGGCAAAGATACGGTTATTTTTTGTGAGGTGAAAGATTTAATGTAGATACTTTATCAAAAGCTTTTTAAACATTGTTTACGCGTATTACTTTATCCACGCCATCAATTTTTTTGATGTTTTCGATCAGTTTTTTCAGGATGATATTGTTCTGTACGATAACAGTCACCTGTCCGTTAAACAATCCTGCTTCACCACTCAAGGAAATACTCTGGATGTTTACGTTCATTTGGTTAGAGATTACCTTGGTAAGTTCGTTGGTTAAACCAAGCGTGTCCATTCCGGTGATTTTCAGAGAAGCTTTGAATTCTTCCTGTGAGGAGTCAATCCATTTGGCCTGAATGATGCGGTAGGCGAAATTCGATTGCATGCTAAGGGCATTCGGGCAATTTTTACGGTGCACTTTAATGCCTTCATTGATTGTTACAAATCCGAACACATCATCGCCCGGAATCGGGTTACAGCAGGTTGCCAATTTGTAATCCAGTTTATCCTGTTCTGCTCCAAAAACCAACAAATCGTAGTTTTTGCTAATTTCTTCTTTGTGGATATGTTCCGGATGTGCAGAAGGCGACCGTTTGATGGTTTTCTTGAAGAAATTAACCAACGTGTTGCTTTTCTGCGCGGCATAATCTTTCAATTGTTGGTTGTCGATAGTGCCAAGTCCGGCGCGATAAAACAAATCAAGACTGGTTTGCAATTTGAAAAAGTTTACAAGTTCATTGATGGTTTGTTCGTTAAGCGTGATTTTAAGATGACGCAGTTTTCGGTTAAGGATTTCTTTTCCGTCTTCGGCTATTCTTTTGGTACTCTCATTAAGTACGTTTCTGATTTTATTTTTTGCGCGGGATGTGGTTACATAATCCAGCCAGTTTGCCGTTGGTTTCTGGTTAGGGGATGTAATGATTTCCACTTGGTCCCCACTGTTCAAAACGTGATTTAGTGGAACCAGTCTTCCGTTAACGCGTGTCCCTCTTGTTTTTACTCCCACTTCCGAGTGGATACTGAAGGCAAAATCCAGTGTGGTGGCTCCTTTAGGCAACGATTTGATTTCCCCTTTTGGCGTAAAAACGTAAATTTCCTTTGCATATAGGTTCAGTTTGAAATCTTCTACAAAGTCAACAGCATTGCTTTCAGAATTTTCCAGTGCCTCTTTTAGCTGGTTCAGCCAAACATCAAGGCTGTTCTCTTCTGTGGCTCCCTGTTTGTATTTGTAATGCGCTGCATATCCCTTTTCGGCGATTTCATCCATGCGTTCGCTTCGCACCTGAATTTCCACCCAACGGCCTTTCGGCCCCATAACGGTAATGTGCAATGCCTCATATCCCGTTGATTTTGGCGAAGAAATCCAATCGCGCAAACGGCTTGGACTCGGGCGATAGTGATCGGTCACAATCGAATAAATCTTCCAGGCCAGGAATTTTTCGTCATGCGGATTTGATTTATAGATGATGCGCAGCGCAAATTTGTCGTACACTTCGTCAAACGTAACGTTTTGTGCCAACATTTTGCGACGGATGGAATATACCGATTTAGGTCGTCCTTTCATGGTATATTCGATGCCTTCTTCGTCTAAAGAGCTTTTAAGGACATCGGCAATGGATTTGATATATGCCTGTTGCTCTTCCTTGCTCTCTTTCATTTTACTTACAATGTCGTTGTAAACTGCAGGCTCGGTATATTTTAATCCTAAATCTTCCAGCTGGGTTTTGATGTTATAAAGACCCAATCGGTGGGCTAGAGGAGCGTATATGTATAAGGTTTCCGAAGCGATTTTCGCCTGTTTGTAATCTACCATGCTTTCCATGGTTTGCATATTGTGCAGACGATCGGCGATTTTGATAAGAATTACACGGACATCATCATTCAGAGTCAATAACATCTTGCGGAAATTTTCCGCCTGCATGGAAATCTCCTGATCGGTTTTGACTTTCGCCATTTTTGTAAGGCCATCAACAATACGCGCAATTTTAGGATTGAACATACGCTCGATGTCCTCCACGGTAATGTCTGTGTCCTCCACCACATCGTGCATTAAAGCTGCTGCAATGGCAGTGGCGCCCAATCCGATTTCGTTGGCTACAATCTTGGCAACGGCAATCGGATGGAAAATATAAGCCTCACCCGATTTACGGCGTTGGTCTTTATGTGCATCCACAGCTACATCAAATGCTTTTCGGATAAGTTTTTTGTCCTCTTCCGAAAGCGTTTGGTAACTTATGCGGAGCAACTCTTTATATTCTTTTGCAATTGCTTTGTTTTCAGCTTCTAAATCGATCTCTGTCATGATAATTCATTAAGTACCTAAAAATAAGCCAAAGAAATGAAGTTTGCAAACAGATTGATACTTTATATAAAAAAAGCAATCATTTTTGAACGTTTAAGTTTATTTTATAGGTTAATATCCAAATCCTGAAAATCACAACTGAAATAGGTCCGCTTCGCAAAGTCTCCGGACTTTGCTTAAAACATATACTTCGCGTTTTTGTTTGAATATCAAGCTAGGGGATATTAAAAAAAAAAGAGAAAAGAAGCCATTTGCATGACCTCTTTTTTATGAAATATGATTTTAAGATTATTGTTTGTTCATAACGTTGAACATCCATCGGATACCGAATCTATCCAAACAAACTCCCCAATATCCCCAAGGCTGCTGGCTCATAGGCATGCATTCTGTAGAACCTTCAGATAAAAGACCGTAATACTTATCAGCATCTTCTTTTGTGTCAAGGTCTAAATTGATCGTTGTGTTGTTTCCGATTACAACTTTGTGCCCCATGCTTTCCAGCATATCAGTGGCCATGATTCTGGTTCCGCCGATAATAGGCATGCTTACGTGCATTACTTTGTTTTTTTCTTCGTCAGAAAGTTGCGGAGCTCCTTCTGGTCCGGGCATGTCTCCCATGCGAATGATTGGAGTGTTAAACTCGCTGTTGAATACTCTTTTGTAAAAATTGAATGCTTCTTCAGTGTTGCCCTGAAAGTTCAGGTAAATAGAAACTTGTGCCATTGTTGCTGATTTTTTGATTCGTAATGTTTAAATATAAGAAAAATAATATAAGGCTGATGTTAAGTTTTAGAAAAATAATGGTGTCAAAAAAGTTTTCATAAATAACAAAAACCTGCAAATCCTAAAACTTGCAGGTTCTTGTAGTTGAATAAAATGTTATTCTGAATGTTAATGGTTATTTTATGCGGTTAAAATCCAAATCCTGGAAATCATAACTGAAATCGGTTAGCTCCGAAATTGGTTTCATTTTGATATTAATGGTTTTTCCTGTTGTGTCGTAGGTTGCATTTATAAATGCGTCGGCTTCCATATTACGGTTAAACCATTTTACCGCAAAATTGTTGTCTTTGTAAAAGAAAACCTCTCCGGATAAATTAGGTGATCGTTTTGAAGCGAAATAGTATTTTCCTTTTTTCTCGCTGATAGTGATTTCTCCCAACCAATTGTCAGTATAGGTTCCTATGATTTTATCAAGGTTTGTTTTTTGCGTGGTTTTGTTGTTTGCTACAGTCGTCCAGACTTCCTCCGTTGATTTGTCTGCGTTGGCAGTGGCTTCCTGTGTGCGCTTGCTGTACATTTCCACATAATCCTTGTATGGGATTTCCAGATAAGTATTCTTGATGGTGTTGGTAATGGCCGAAAAAGCTGATCCGGATTGTTGGTTGGTTAAAACCACGATGCCTAAATTCAGTTCCGGGATCAGGGTTACTTGGGTCACCATTCCTTCAAGGCCTCCGGTATGTGTAACTTGTTTGTAGCCTTTCACGTCATTTAAAAACCAACCTAAACCATAAGCACCGAAGTGTGTATTGTAAGGTGGCGTTGTGTTTGTAGGGATTATGGTTTGTGGAGCCCACATTTCGTTGTGTTGTGCCTCGCTGAACAACGCCTTATTTTCCGGACCATATTTTCCTTTGTTCAATTGCATCAATACCCATTTGCTCATATCGGAAACGTTGGAGAAAATTCCGCCTGCAGCATCCATTACAGAGTTTTTGCTTTGTTTGGTTATGCCAAGTTTTCCTTTTAATGGTACGTGAGGCGTAACTACGTTTGTAGTGTCGGGAATTCGGTGCCAGTTACCTTTACTTTTTTCCATTTGAAGCGGAAGCATGATGCGGCTTTCCACAAATTCAGGCCAGGATTTCCCCGATACTTTCTGAATAATTTCCCCGGCAACGATGTAAAGCAGATTATCATAGTCGAATTTAGTCCTGAAACTCGATACCGGTTTCAGATAGCGCAAATTATGAATGATGTCGGTTGCAGTAAAATCACCTCCTTCCGGCCAAAGCATTAAATCGCCGGCACCCATTCCAAGTCCGCTTCTATGGGTTAATAAATCCCTAATGGTGAATTCATTGGTCACGTAATCATTGTACATCTTGAAATCAGGAATGTATTTGATGACTTTATCGTCCCAGTTCAGTTTTTTCTCGTCCACTAAAATAGCTAAGGCTGAAGCCGTAAATGCTTTGCTGTTGGATGCGATTCCGAATAAGGTGTTTTCGTCTACTTTTTGTTTGGTGATAATGGAACGCACCCCGTATCCTTTCAAGTGGACCACTTTCCCGTCTTTTACGACGGCGACTGCAATTCCAGGAACGTTGAAGGTTTTCATACTTTTTTCCACCAATTCATCAATTTTGGTTGATGTCATTTGAGCCGATAAGCTAAAGCCGATGAAAAGCGATAAGAATGCTAATTTGGATTTCATACTTGAGATTTTACGTAATTCAACAAAGATAAAATTTATCATTAGTTAAAGGATGGGATTGGATTTTCCTTTGATTATTTATTATCAGATTTTTTTCTTTAAATAGTCGACTGCTTTTTCCATGACAGGATCTTTTTTGGTCAGGAAGTCATTTAAAGTTGGTTTTACTTCTATATCTGGTTTAATTCCGTATCCAACAAACTCTCTTCCGTCGGGGTAGGAATCTTTTTTTGTGCAAATCCTTGCCGAACCGCCACCTGGTAAATCAAACATTAGGGGCTGTCCTGTACTTCCGAATGATTTATCACCCATTTTTATCATATGCTTTTGATTGTCGGCATAAATTAAGAAATCTTCAGCAGCCGAAGCTGTATTGTGTCCGAGTAGCAGTACTGTCGGAACTACAATTCTTTTTGCGTCCAATTTTATTGTATCGGGTTTATAATCAAAATCATAATAGAATTTGTCGTTGTAAGTCAGGTACGCTTTTTTCCTCCAAGCATCATTTAGGGTGTCTTTTTCGGTGACAAATTTTCCCCAGGCTTTAAAACTTGGGATATGAAGTCGGCTCGAGTTTTTTGAGCCATATAAAATCTTATCGTTCGTAAGATATTTTAGAATTTCAGTGCCAATCGTCGTGCTTCCGCCTCCGTTATATCTTAAATCGACGATTAATCCTTTGGCTTTGTACAATTCGGGTAGTTTTTGGATAAACAGACTGTCAATTTTTTCGTTTGAAAACGAATTCAAGGCCACATAAGCAATTTTGTCGTTTACCCATTTAAAATCCAAAAGTTCTCTTACTTTTTCAAAGGCAGGGAAAACCTCTTTTTCCTCCGTTTTTTTATGGGTTAGGTTTAAAATGATGATTTTGTTGTCTGGTTTTCTGATTTTCACGTTGAACGTTTCTCCTTCCAGGCCTTGTAACAATCGGGACATAGACCAATCTTCCAAAACGTAGTCCGTTGAGGAGGAAATATAAGGGGCTACATTTTCATTAATATATGTTTGTGTGGGTTTTCCATTTACTTCAATAATCTCGCTGCCAAAAGGGATTTCGTCTTTTTTGCTCAGATTTGTCCGTGTAATTATTGCTTTGTGGTCGATGTTTTCAATGAAAAGCCTGTAATCTCCAAACATAGTGTTCATCAATTCAATTCCTTTTGGTAAATACACGTTAGTGTGACCGTCTTTCAGCAAAGCACAAAATTTTTGAAGTTCTCGATAATATTCGTAATCGTTTTTTGTGTTTTGGACTGATGTGATAAGTTCCTTATATCGATTGTCCCACATGTTTCGGTCTATTTTTTCAAGGTAAATGAAATTATAATTCACTTCCTGCCAAAACTTAGAGAGACCGTATATTTTATCTGCAGGACTCAGTTTGTTTGGAATTTGCGCAAATGTTGAAATTGTAATAAAAATGAATGTCAGTAAGAAGGAATGTTTCATGGAAGCCATTTTTTATTTTTAATGTTTTATATGAAAAACTAAATTTGAAATAAAAGTATGACAAATTTATAAATAGCTGATATGAGTTAGAAAAAAAAGGAAGTAAAATTGGTATTGAAAACTTGCCTGATTATTCTTAAAAATATGGGAACGTGATTATTTTAATGAATTTTAAAAATCATCACTAAAGTGTGGCTGAAAATAATTTTAATAAAATAAAATCACAAGAATGTGATTAAATAATTTATATTAGATGAAATAATCACAATTGTGGTTATATAAAATACAATGTGATTTAGGAATGCGTTTCTTCTGCTTATTGCTTTCTGTAATCTGATTTCTTGGTTCTTCTCCTTAAAAACCTCTTTGTCTTTTCGCTTCGAAAATAAGTATGGCAGCCGCAACCGAAACGTTCATCGAATCGATTTCGCCCTGCATTGGGATAATGATGTTTTTAGTGCTGGCGTTTCTCCAGGCCTCAGTTAAACCCGTGGCTTCCGTGCCTACTACTAATGCAGATGGAGTAGAGTAGTCCTGAGTGTGATAGAAGGTCGAATCCTGTAAAGTGGCGCAATAAATAGCAATATTTTTCTCTTTTAGATAAGCGATAACTTCTTCAGTAGAACCTATGGCAATCTGTCTGGTGAATAAGCACCCAACACTTGAGCGGACCACATTCGGGTTGTACATGTCGCTTTTCGGATTGGCAATAATAACCGCATCAAGGTTAGCGGCGTCGGCAGTACGTAAAAGAGCTCCTATATTTCCCGGTTTTTCGGTGGCTTCGGCAACTAAAATCAGTGGGTTGTCTGATAATTTTAAATCCGATAATTGTAAAGATTTGGTTTTGGCTATGGCAAGAATTCCTTCTGTGGTATCTCGGTAAGCCAATTTTTGATAGACTTCTTTTGAAATTTCAATCAGTTCGACTTTTTGTCGCGTCAGTTGTTTTATTTCGTTTTCTGAAATCAATTCGGGTAAAAACAAAATGGTTTCCAGTTCATAACCGCCTTTTTGTGCCAACATGATTTCACGCTGACCTTCAATTAAAAATGTCCCCGTTTGTTTGCGGGTTTTGGCTTTTTCCTGAAGTTGAACCAGGGATTTTATATACGGATTCTGAACAGAAGTAATTTGTTTCATTTTATTGCAGCTGAAGGGACAAAATTAAGGAGATATTCCGAACATCTTACAAAATTCCTCTTGCTTTAATTTCCAGGTATTTGTTGATAGTATCCAAAGTCAGATTCTCCGGTTGGGTTAATACCGAATAGATGCCGTATTTCTTAAGTTCGTTCACAATCAGACGTTTTTCGAAAGCAAATTTTTCAGCAATCGTCTGATCATATACGTCCTGAATAGTTGTCGCTTTTTTATGAATCAGGTCGTTTAACTCGGTATTGTTAAAGAAAACGACAACCAGTAAATGATTTTTTGCAATTCCTTTCAAATAGGGTAGTTGGCGGTGTAAACCATCAACGGTTTCGAAATTGGTATACAAAATAATCAGGCTTCGATGGTTGATATTCTTTTTGATGTCCACATACAAACGGCTATAATCGCTTTCGAAGAAATCGGTTTTGATATTGTACAGATTTTCCAGAATCAGGTTCATCTGCGACTGACGACGTTCGGCCAAAACCCTGTTCTCTACTTTTTTGGAGAATGCAAACAATCCGGCTTTATCGCCTTTTTTCAGAATCACATTGGATAAAACCAAGGTGGCATTAATCGAATAATCCAGCAGGCTCAATCCGTTGAAAGGCATTTTCATCACACGGCCCTTGTCGATTACCATGTAAACCGATTGCGATTTTTCGTCCTGAAACTGGTTTACCATCAGTTGGTTGCGTTTCGCGGTCGCTTTCCAGTTTAAGGTTCTGATATCGTCGCCCTGAACGTATTCCTTAATTTGTTCGAATTCCATTGTATGCCCAATGCGGCGGATTCTTTTCAATCCGTATTGCATCAGATTGTTGGAAAAAGCCATCAAATCATACTTTCGCAACTGGATGTAAGAAGGGTAGGTAGGCACCATTTGATTGTTGGCAAACGTAAAACGTCTTGAAATCAGGCGAAGCGGGGAGGAGATGTAAACATTCAGGTTTCCGAAGAAATATTCTCCTCGTTCTGTTGGGCGTAACTGGTACTCAAAATGGTCTTTTTCGTTTGCGCCTAATTTTCGTTTGATTTCGAAATTGCGCATCTGAAACTGAAACGGAATCTCGTCAATTACCTTCGCAAACACACTGAAAGAGTAGTGGTTTTTAAGTTTGATGATTATGGCGTTTTCGTCTCCGTTAGAAAGTTTTTCGGGAGTTGTCCGCGATGCTTTTACGTCCTGACGGCTTGCAAAAAGCAGCAGTATGTCGATTGCCGTAAAAGCCATCAGCAAAAACAAAAAGAGCCAACAAACCTTGTACAGGCTTGGGAAAAAATAAGCCAAAACAAAACCTGCCATGATGCCTAAAAGCACATAGAAAAACAGATTGTTCAGGTATAATCTCTTAAAAAACTGCATTAGCGCGGAATTTCTACAGTATCAATAATTTGTCGGATGATTTCGGTGGATGTAATACCTTCCATTTCGCGTTCCGGCGTTACCATTACACGGTGCTGCAATACAGGAACTGCGGCATCCTTGATGTCTTCCGGAGTTACGAAATCACGTCCACGAAGCGCTGCAAAACCTTTGGCTGCATTTAAAATCGCAATGGATGCACGAGGCGATGCCCCTAAATAAAGGAATGCATTTTCACGGGTATTCATTGTTATTTTTGCAATGTATTCTACCAAATGACTTTCAACCATAATTTGTTTTACCAAGCTCTGGTATTTTCCAATCTCAGACTTAGAAAGAATCTGACGGATGTTATCCAGTTTGTTACGGTCCTGTAGTGCATTTTCCTTTTGAAGGATGCTGATTTCCTCATCAAGGTTTGGATAATCGATGCTGATTTTAAAAAGGAAACGGTCTAATTGCGCTTCCGGCAAACGATATGTTCCTTCCTGTTCGATAGGGTTTTGGGTAGCGATTACCAAAAACGGAGTGTCCATTTTATAGGCTTTTCCGTCAACGGTAATCTGACGTTCTTCCATTACTTCGAACAGTGCGGCCTGCGTTTTGGCTGGGGCACGGTTAATCTCGTCAATAAGGATGAAGTTGGAAAAAATCGGACCTCTTTTGAACTGAAATTCCGATTTTGACAAGTCAAAAACAGACGTTCCGATGATATCTGAAGGCATTAAATCGGGCGTAAACTGAATTCGGCTGAAATCCAACGCCAATGTTTTGGAAAGCAATTTGGCAGTTATGGTTTTAGCCACTCCCGGAACGCCTTCCAAAAGGACGTGTCCGTTCGATAAAACAGCCACTAATAACTGATCAATCATTTTATGCTGCCCGACGATAACCGAACTCAATTCGGTTTTAATTTCGTTTACGCTTTGTAACAATGGCGCGAGATTGATTCGCGTCTGAAAGTTTACATTTTCATCCGAAGATGTTGTTGTTTGTTTTGTTTCGCCCGAAAAATCATGGTTTGATGTTTCGGTTAGCGGAGTATGATTATTTTCGAAAGTATCCATATTACTTTTTATTTTAATTTATCTATTGCTTTGCTGATTTCAATAACATCTTTTTCGGTACTGTCCATATTGTTTCGGTGTTTTTTTATCAGTCGCACAACATGTTCTATGTCCGATTTGTTTTTTCCGGTTTTCTGATGCAGACGGTTAATAAATGTCTCATCCAGATTAAAAGTGTCTATCAGATAATCAGTACGTATTTTTTCAAGGAAGTAGATGATTTTTTTATCGATGATGACATAATGATTTCCTTCCTGTAGATATAAATTCCCGATGGTTTTGGTGAAATCCACCGTGGTGTTCTGTAACGGGACTTTAATAGGGATGATACGCTGTCTTCTTTTGGCATTGAAAATCATAAAAATGAACATTCCTCCCAGGAATAAGTACCAGGCCCATTTTAATGCCGGCTGACTTAAAATATAACGCATCGGAGAACTTGATGCTTCCGTGTTATTGAAACCTTTTGTTTGCCAGTAAATGTTTCCTTTCGGTAAATAGGATAAAATATTGGCGCTGTATCCTGAGCTTTCCTTGTTCAGTAAGTAGTAATTTGAAAAAGCAGCCGGTTGGGTATGAAGGTAGAAATTTCCTTTTCCGAACGGAACTTTTATAAAATTCACATGTTTAGATGTATCAATTTCCTGATGGCCTAAAACTGTTGCGTTCATCGAATCAATCTCATTGAAATAAGAAAGACTGGCTCCTTTTTTGAATTTGTATTTCTGATGCTTGAAAACGCCGTTGGTCAGGTTGAAATACAGGCTGTCTGACAAAGAATACTGGTTGCCGAATTCGGTTTTTAAAGTATCCATCAGCTTTTGAGGGAAATCTTTCATGCTTAAAAAAGCAGTGTTCCCATGTTCCACAAACCAAATCAGTTCGTTTAACGAAGGTTCGTCGAATTCGTTGTTTTCTGAAATGAACAAAAGAGAACCTTTTACGTTGTAAGTAGAATCGGCAAAGTTGTATTTGGGATCCAGATATTCGTATAATGTGCTTTCGAAACGCTGTACCTTATGTTCGGGCAATAAGCCATCGATTTCTTTATTGAAAACGTAAAGGCCAAACGGGATTTTGTCTCTTGTGGCATACGTCGTCGACCAGTCAATCGGTTTTTTTCGGTTGGCGTCTATAACTATAATTCCAATGGCAATCAGAACAAAAAACGCAATGTATATTTTGAGTGTCCTGTTCATTTAGATAGAATTAATGGTTTTGACAAACGCTTTTTCGGCCTTTTCAAATAAGGCATCATCAACGCGGAATTCTCCATACCAGCTGTAATCATAAATGTAGGACAGGTATTGGAAATCTTCCTTAAGTGAATGGCGCTGAATTTCATAAAGGTAATCGGTATTGGTTTTTTCGATATCCCATTCGATTACGCCGTTATCTGACATTTTTTTCAATAGCCATAAGTAATAATACCGAATCGATAACCTATGGTTGTTAGCGGCTTTGCACTTTTCAATAATGTTTCTGAAATCGATCGTATGGATGTTTTCTTCTGAATATTCGGTTACACTGATTTTCTTTTTTGATGATTTTCCGAAAATCCAGACGCCTTCTTTGTTTATAATGGCTTTTACAATCAGGTAAACTACAAAAAGAACAATAAGAATGGCTAATACCTTTACCACAATTTCAAATACAGTAGCATTTCCTTCTCCGTCACCAAAAGAGAAAATACGATCTAACCAATACTGAAGCCAAGCTTTAAAGTTATCCCATCGGGAAGTGTCTTTAAGTAGCGGTTGGTACTGAAATTCCTCAGAAGTATAATCACGCTGAAAATTATCCCTGTACTTGACCGGCGTAATGACAATGTTTTCATCAGCAACATGCTTATCGGTATAGGCAATTGTATCATTACTTACTTGTGAAAAAGCAAGGCCTGTTATAAAAAATAGTATGTAGAAAAGTACTTTATTCACTTTCAATACCAATCAAATCAATTTGACTTTTAGGTGAATTGTTTTCGTTTTCCTCACGAAGGCTGTAATAAATGATTCCCTGATTTACCAAAATGAAGTTCTGGAAAATAAAGTTCATTACTATCGATAAAATCATGGTGATTCCCATCATTACCATTAAGAAAGAAAACTGCTCGCCTCCGAAACCGGCTGAAGCATTTTGAGAATCCAGAGATGTAAACATTGAGAAAATACCAATAAAATATGGAATCATACTCACAAAACCTACGATAATCTGCATAATCAGATACATAACTGCAGTCGACCCAACTGTCGGCCAGAATTTTTGTCTCAGTAAACCAAATCCATTGCCCAAAGATTCGAAGTAGCCATTGTCGGTACTGATGTAATCGTAAAAACTAAGTGAAATCCAACACATCATGGCCGGAATCAATATCAACATTAACGGGATACCTATCAGGATGAATGCCAAGGCAAAACACAATCCTAACACAACAAACATGACTGGGATTATGATAAACAGGGAAGCGATAAAAAAGATAACGATTTTACCAGCTTTGCTTTTGATTACGGAAATGATTTCATTTGTTGAAAAATCAGTATTCTTTTCCATCAGATTTAAATAAGCCACAGGGAAAGCATAGCTTAAAAGAGCCATGAAAAGAATGCTGATAACTGTAAAGATACCCAATCCGATAAATAAGCCCAGATTGTCGTTGATATAGGCATCGAAATTATTGTCCATTGCATTCGTTGCTACTCCTATATTAGCATACATTCCTTCAAAAAATACTTTCATTAAGAAGTACATCAAAACTAATAGTACCAGTAAAAAACCGCCGTTTATGATAAAGTAGTTACGGAAATAATGTTTACCGTGCATTTTGAAAAATGTAAAGGTGTCTCCGACCAATTCGCCGAAGTTTCTTTTTTTAAAGAGTTGAAACATGATTTTTATTTGTTTTTCGATTAATGATGAATGGATAAACTAAAAAGTAGTATGATATGATTGCCAAAGTTCCTAAAATGATGAAAACATTTAAGATTCTTGGCATGTCTATCGAATAGCGGGTGATAAAACCTTCCAGGAATCCGGCAGCAATCGTAAACGGAATCGTGGCCATGAAGATTTTAAGGCTATCCTTAAATCCGGTTTTAAAAGAATTCAGACGGGAATAGGTTTTGGGAAACAGTATGCTGGCGCCTAATATGAACCCGCAACTGGCTTCAATAACCATTGCGAATATTTCCATGGCACCGTGAATCCAGATGCCACGTACACTTTCCCAGAATACATTTTCCTGATAGAAAAAATATTGGAACGAGCCTAACATAATGGAATTTTGTATCAAAAAGAGAAATGTTCCGAGGCCGACAAAAATACCGTAGACATAACATTTGGCTCCCACGATCAGGTTGTTGAGCGTAATGCCGATGAAACTGCCCCAGTCACTGCCGCTTTTATAAACAGCAACCGGATTTCCTTTTTCGATGTTTTCCAATGTCATATTTACATAGGCATCTCCCATGATAAGACGGGCAAAAGTAGCGTCATTGTGTGCCGAGAGCACGCCGATTCCGGTACAAAGGAAAAAAAGCAGAAAAGCAAATAAGATATATCTTCTGTATTCGTAAACCAACAGCGGAACTTCCGTTTTAAAGAAATAGACAAGCCTGTTGGTTTCCTCTCGTTTGGTTTTATAAATTTTCTGGTAAATCTGAGAGGCCAGATGGTTCAGATAGACCACCGTTTTACTTTTGGGATAGTAGGTTTGTGCGTACGATAAATCATTCAGCAAATGAATGTACAAACTGGCTAATTCATCCGGATTTTTTTTAGCTTTGCCAAAAATAGCCTGTTCAAATTCAAGCCATTTTTCTTTATTTTGTCTTATAAACGCTACTTCTCTCATAAAGAGGCTAAAATATAAAATATGTCAGAATTATCGATAGTCACGACCCAAAATGTGAATATAAATTTTCAGGCCGCCTCGGTTGGTGACAGGATTGTTGCACAGTTGCTTGATTTGCTGATAAAAGTAGCGTATGTCATTGTTGTTTACTATGTTTTTTTCTATCTGATTGGCCTGAACGATTTTATGGCGAGCACTGATCAATGGTCACAAAACGCTGTAATAATGCTTTTTGGCCTTCCGGTTATTTTTTATTCCCTGCTGCAGGAAAGCCTGATGGAAGGGCAAACCTTCGGAAAAAAAATATTGAAAATGAAAGTGATAAAAATTGACGGCTATCAGGCCAGTTTCGGGGATTACCTGATACGCTGGCTTTTTCGGATTGTTGAAATTACAATTGGAAGTGGGATAATTGGTTTAATAGCAATTATAGTAAGCAGTAAAAACCAGCGTTTGGGTGATATGGCGGCAGGAACGGCAGTTATTTCGCTAAAAAACAAGATCAATATCAATCATACCATTCTTCAAGAAATAGACGATGATTATGTGCCAATATATCCATTGGTAATCAAACTTTCGGATAATGATGCCCGAATCATCAAAGAAACATTTGAATCGGCGTTAAAAAATCAGGACTTTAAATTGATTTATAAACTCCGCGAAAAGATTGAGTCTGTTACTGGAATTAAAAACCAATCAGGCAATGATTCTGATTTTATCCGAACCGTGTTGAAAGATTACAATTACTTCACCCGAAATATGTAATAATGTTTGAAATACTTGATATTTTAGGAACCATGGCTTTTGCCGTATCAGGCGCATTAACCGCAATGAATAAGAAAATGGACCCTTTTGGGGTTTTCATCATTGCCTTTGTTACTGCGGTTGGCGGCGGTACTTTACGTGATGTTCTTATTGGTAGGACTCCAGTAGGATGGATGATGAATCTGAATTATGTTTATATTATTCTTTTGGGATTTGTGTTAGCTATGATTTTTAAGGAAAAACTGGATGGTTTCCGAAAGTCTATGTTTTTGTTTGATACCATCGGGTTGGGTGTTTTTACTTTAATCGGTTTGGAAAAAGGCCTGGAAGTACATCTTCATCCGGTTATCTGTATCGCTTTAGGTACGATGACTGCTTGTTTTGGAGGTGTTATCCGCGATATTTTGTGTAATGAGATTCCGGTGATTTTCCGCAAGGAAATCTATGCTACGATTTGTATTGTTGGGGGAATCTTCTTCTTTTTCCTCAAAAGCATTGAATTGCCCGAAAATCTGGTTTATTTAGCGACTTCTGTATTGATAATATTTATCCGTTTAATGGCCGTAATTTTTCATTGGTCACTGCCAACTGTCGAAAAGAATTAGTGGTTCAGATACAAATAGCCGTTTAGCGGTTTTGGGTAGTTTGGGTCATTCAGATATAAAATATAAAAATAGGTTCCATCGGGAGCATGATTACTTCCGACACCGTCTTTTATGTAGCCATCCCATTCCGGGGTGTAGTTGTTTCCTTTCCAGACTTCTCTTCCCCAGCGGTTGTAAATAAAAATCTCGTGGTTAACAAAAACATCACGTAGTCCTTCAATATGAAAAGTATCGTTCATTCCGTCGCCGTTCACGGATACTGCATTGTAAACTATAGGGGGGCAGGGTTTAACCATCAACTGAAATGAGGTTGTGGTAAAACATTCCGGCCCATCAATGCGGACAAAAATTGTTTTAGGAGTAGCTGTTGCCAGGTAATTAGAAGGATCCGGAATAGGGTTTATTCCTGCATTGGCTTCGAGTTGCGATTCGTGAAATGTTACTGTGCTGTTAGGATCGGAAGTCACAGTGTTTTCATAGGCTGAAAAATCAAATAATCCTTCCGTATAGCCTCTGTTGCAGGAAATCAAATCGGCCAACAGATTGGGAGTAGGCCCAGTGGCAAGTGTTACATCCATGGTGGTGTTATTGTTGTTTTCCTGTAATTCCGTTACAACGCCTGGTTGGTCTACAATTATTTCCAGTGAGAAATTAACTGGGACTCCGTTGGGAATAGTCACAAACTGATAAAAGTTTTCACTGTCGCCAATCTGGATGTCATTTTGGGTCTGATTGGTACCTATAAGAATTCCGCCAGCATAAATGGAAATTGGCGTTCCTGCAGGTAAAAAATCAGTAGCGTTAATGTTGGAAACCGAGTAATTGACAGCAATGTTTCGAGAGTTGCATTCACCTTCCGCCTGGTCGATAGTAACAGTTGCATCCGGTAACTGACTGTTGAGTTTGGTTACAATTGTATTTATCATTACATAATCCTGACCAGTAGCAAGTTGAATCGTAGCACTTTCATCGCCTATATCTATAAAATTTTGAATGTTATAGATATCTAAATCCATGTTGAAAAGGTTTTGGGCTCCTGTAACACTATTAGTTCCGTTAAAAGCGTTGTTTGCAGGATTTAATGGTGGATTTGAAACTGTGATCCCATTTATACTCAAACTTTCAATTATATCTGTACCCGGAGCCGGAATTCCCCGATCGCCTTCCCAAGCAATAAACCCAATTTTTGAACCGACGTCATCAATTACATTTAAATTGTCAATAGTAATGTTAAGTTCTCCCACTCCCCCTGAAGGAGTTGTTGATAGACTTTCTAAACCATCATATACATTTACAACATTTAAAGGTAAGTTGTTGTTTTTGTATACTACAAGAACGGCCCATCCTGCAAAATGGGTTCCGTTATCCCAATATTCCGGGATTTGATCGTTTACATCCAATTCAGAGACCGTATATGTTGTGTTTCCTTGTGAAATAACAATATCTGTGATGTCGTAAAATGCTGCAAAAAAAATTTTTCCAGAGCTAGCCTGAATAGTTGAAAAAGTACGTTGTGCTGCAATGTCGATATTGTTAAGTTTAATATTGAAATCTCCTGGGCCACAGCCTGCCCAGTAGAGATAGGCTTTTTCGATTTCGCTTCCCGAGCTCAAATTTAAATCAGCTGATGATGAGGTTAAAATGCTATCCGGATACATAAAGGTGTTTTCGTCAGGATTAAGCGTGTTCCCGAAAAAAGTAAAGTCATATCTTCCAAAGAATTGCTCAGAAAGCGCAATGTCCTGTCCGAATAAATTTCCGGAAAAGAGTAAAAAAAGGACGCCGTAAAAAAGAAGTAATTTGGACCTCACCGTAAATTGTTTTTTGTTAAAATTAGCAATTATTTTTTACAGGATGTGATTGGTTCCGTAAAAAGATTGGTTTAATCTGAAGAAAAATTACTACTTTTCGGCAGTTTATCAAGGTTTGGTGGAAAAGTATACCGTACGAAAATATCAGGAATCCGATTATTTACTTTGGAATGATTTTATACATCAGGCCAAAAATGCGACATTTCTTTTTCACAGGGATTTTATGGAGTACCACTCCAATCGTTTTGAAGATTTTTCATTAATGGTTTTCTCTGATGATAAACTGATGGCGGTTCTTCCTGCCAATAAAAAGGGAAAGGAAGTTCATTCGCATCAGGGACTTAGCTACGGAGGCCTTGTGGTTAAAAAGACACTTCGAATCAAAGAATATGTTTCGGTTTTTCAGTCTGTTTTATATTTCCTGAATGAAAACGGATTCAATGTTCTTAACCTGAAAATGCTTCCCAAGATTTATAACCAAACCATTGCCGAAGAAATCGATTATGTTTCGTTTTTAGCATATGCAGAAACCTATCGTTCTGATGTATATCTTGTGATCGACAACAACGAAAAATACAAGCCTAACCGCAATAGGAAAAGAGCGTTAACTTTGGCTGAAAACCTTAATATTGGAGTTAAGGAAGATGGAAATTATAAGGATTTCTGGAATTCGATACTGACTCCGAATCTTGAAAATCGCTTCGGCGTGAAACCGGTGCATTCTCTGGAAGAAATGGAGAAATTAGCTTTGCTTTTTCCGAAAAATATCAAACTTTATAATGCATATCAGGATAATGAACTGAAAGCGGGCGTTGTTATGTTTTTGACCGATACTGTGGCGCATTTTCAGTACAGTTCAGGTGGAAATGACAGGACTGATACCGCTGCCCTAGACATTTTGTTTGATTATATTATCCGAAAGTATTCCGATAAGAAATATGTGAGTTTCGGAAGCAGTTCCGAAAACAACGGACGCGTTTTAAACGAAGGACTTGCGTATTGGAAGGAAAGTTTCGGAGCACGTACTTCGGTTCAGAATTTCATCAGATTCCAAACCAAAAATTACCCGGAACTGACAATTTAATATGATAAAATTTTTAGACATAAATGCCATTAACAAGCCTTTTGAGCCTGAGTTTCAGGAAAAACTGAAAGATTTTTTAGCAACAGGTTGGTATATTCTTGGCGATGAGGTAAAAGCTTTTGAAGAGGAATTTGCGGCCTTCTGTGGTTCGAAATATTGTGTTGGTGTTGGAAATGGCCTGGATGCCATTATTCTTGCGTTCAAAGCCTATATTGAAATGGGCAATCTGCAGGAAGGCGATGAAATAATAGTTCCTGCCAATACTTACATAGCTTCTATTTTAGGGATTATTCATGCCGGATTAGTGCCCGTTTTGGTCGAACCGGATGCTGCTACATTTAATATCGATCCAAAAGAAATTGAAGCTAAAATTTCATCCAAAACCAAAGGAATGCTGATTGTTCACTTGTATGGGCAACTGGCACCGATGGATGAAATCATGGAAATAGGGTATAAGTATGATTTACTTATAGTTGAAGATGCTGCTCAAGGACACGGGTTGCAATTAAAGGGCAGTCACACTAGAACGTTCAGCTTCTATCCGGGCAAAAATTTAGGTGCTTTGGGCGATGCAGGAGCCGTGGTTACCAACGATGAAAAACTGGCAAAAACGGTAAAAGCAATTTCGAATTATGGTTCGGAGAAAAAATACTATAACGATTATCTGGGATATAATTCCCGGTTGGACGAACTTCAGGCAGCTTTTTTACGCATAAAATTGCCACATCTTGCTGCGGAAAATAATAAACGAAGAGCAGTAGCCAAACGTTATCTGTTGGAAATAAAAAATGATAAAATCGTCCTGCCTTTTTATGACGGTTCCGATAATCATGTTTTTCACCTTTTTGTTATCCGCACGGAAAAAAGAGAAGCATTGCAGCAGTATCTGTTGGACAATAATATTCAGACCATGATTCATTATCCGGTGGCACCACACAGGCAAAAAGCCATGGAGCGATATCATCATTTATCGTTGCCGGTTACCGAAAAAATCCACGAAGAGGTGTTGAGTTTACCCATGAGCCCGGTTTTGTCAGAATCCGAAATTAGTTTCGTGATAAAGGTATTAAACGAATACTAATGTAGTTCATCAGCGATAACTTAATGTTTGATTCAAAATCGTCATATAGGCAAATTTTAAAGGCAACGTCAATTTTTGGTGGGGTACAGTTTTTTACGATTTTAATTTCTATTGTAAGATCAAAAATTATTGCTGTTTTACTTGGTCCGTCAGGTCTTGGGATAGCCACGCTGCTTAATTCAACAATCGGATTGATTAACGGTTTTACTGGTGTCGGATTAGAAACGAGTGCAGTTAAACGTATTTCTGAAGTGAATTCGGATGAGGATCCTGAAGTCTTAGGGAAAGAAGTTGGTATTTTAAATAGGCTTCTTTGGATTACCGGACTTTTTGGGATGTGTATTACAATTATTCTGTCTCCATGGTTAAGTGAGTTACTATTTGATTCGGATAAATACGTAATAGCGATAGTATGGATTTCGGCTGCAGTCTTATTTAAGCAGTTATCGGGCGGGCAGATGGCTGTTTTGCAAGGTTTACGAAAACTGAATTATTTGGCTAAAGCTAATTTGTTGGGCAACCTATTGGGATTGATTATAACAATTCCTCTCTATTATTATTGGAAAATAGATGCCATTGCGCCTGCCATTGTAATCTCATCTTTTACCGGACTCATTTTTTCGTGGTTATATAGAAGGAAAACGGAAATAAAAATAGTAAAAATTACGAGTTTTGAATCCTTTTCTAAGGGAAAGGAATTAATCAGGATTGGTATTTTGCTGAGTTTGAGTGGTCTTTTAACAACTTTGTCAGGTTATTTGTTGCAGTTGTGCATAAGTTATAATTCAGGTGTTACAGAAGTAGGATACTATAATGCAGGTTTTGCTATTCTTAATTCCTATGTGGGAATGATATTTACGGCGATGAGTACAGATTATTTTCCGCGATTATCCTCTTTTAGCAACGATAACAATAAAATGAGAGAGATTGTAAATCAACAGGCTTACGTTGGGATCTTATTAATAACGCCTATCGTAGTTGTGTTTTTAGCATTTATACCGCTCATAGTTTCACTTTTATACTCTCCAAAATTTTACGCTATTATGCCGATGCTTTCATGGGGAATTATAGGTATGTTGTTTAGAACGGTATCATGGTCGATGGGATTTATATTGTTAGTCAAAGGAGAATCAAGAGTATTTGTTAAAACAGCGATATTTTTTAATGCGATTTCATTATTGATTAACATTGGCGGATATATGCTTTGGGGATTAGAAGGCCTTGGGATTGGTTTTATGATTTACTTTTTTATTCATTTTATCGGTCTGAAAATTATAACCAAAAGAAAATACGACTTTAGTTTTGAAAATAAATTTTATCGAATATTTTTATGTAGTGTAGGATTGAGTTTCGCAGCGTTTTCAGTTTTAGCTGTTTCAAATTTCTATCTTAAATACGGGTTGATGGGATTGATAATTATTATTTCTTTAATACTTACATTTGCAGAACTGAATAAAAAAGTGGATTTAAAGGAAATTTTAGAAAAAATCAGAAGAAAATAAAATGACTGAAGCAGTAAAGAAAGTTTATAGAAAACTAAAATCTGTTTATTATAGATTGAAATTTTATTATTCTGTTAATTGGTTCAAAACACTGTATTTTAATTTTAAAAAATTTCCTTTTTCAGTAGCCAGAAAACTGCCTGTTATGTTTTATGGGAAAGTTCGTTTTCAGTCAATTAAAGGCGAAATCATAATAAACGGGCCGGTTAAAAGAGGTTTGATTGGTTTTGGGCAGCAGTTTGAAACATCTACAAGATATAAAGGAATCGCTGAGATTTTTTTAGAGGGAAAACTCGTGTTTAACGGGCCAATGCATATGGGAAAAGACGTTTCTGTTTACATAGGGAAGGAAGCCTATTGCGAATTCGGATATATGGCTTGCCTGGGTTCTGACGTGAAACTGGTTTGTATGGATAAAATAGTTTTGGGAGACTGGGCAGGAATAGGGTATCAATCACAGCTTGTTGATACGAATTCTCACCCCATGATAAATACAGAAACAGGTGAATATTATCCGATGACTGGGCCAATTTTTATTGGTAACCATAATGCGGTCTCAAACAGGGTTTCTATCATGCCAAATACACGAACGCCTGATCATTGCGTAATTGCCTCTAATTCAGTTTGTAATAAAGATTATACAACGTTAGGGAGCAATGTTTTAATAGGAGGAGTTCCTGCAAAGCTTATTAAAAATAATTATGCGCGGGATTGGGACAGCGAAAAAGCTGCTCTTGAAAGATTTAAAACCAAATGGTGATTTCTAACCGTTCTTTTTTTGAAATTTAGCTGGAATACCAAACCAGACTTCGCCTTCCGGAACATCCTTTGTTACAAAAGACATTGAGCCTAATATACTGTTGTTGCCAATTTCTATGCCATGCTGAAGTACGCAATTTGTCCCGATAAATACATCAGAGCCTATATTAGCACCACCTATTTGCTGCATAGTGGTATCTAAATTGTTGCTCATCATTTTCGGACTGATATATGTGTTGTCACCTATTTGTAACCCTCGGGCCAGGATGCTGTCATAACGGATTGTTACATTATTGCCGACGGTACAGTTTCCTGAAGATGTTACTCTTGAATCTATATAGCAATTTTCACCTATTATTGTGCCTTTGCGAAGTTCTACAAAACTTTTGATAACAGTGTTGTCTCCAATAATCACATCTTCTTCAATAATACAGAACGAACCAAATGTTACATTCTTTCCAATTTTTGCTTTGTCTGATATGATATTAGTTTCCATGGTGTAAATTATGAAGATATTGTTTTTTTAATCCTTTTAAAATATAGCTTATAAGCGATTTTTATTAAAACACGAATTTAAAAATATTTGGTCAATTCGCTAGTGTTTTTGGAAAAAAGGACTTGTTTATATATTCAACCTTATTTTTAGTTCCATCAGGATGTAATGCAGTAGAAGTGAAAAATCCCTGGTTTTAAAAACCTTGGCCATTTCAAAATGTATTCGTTTGAGCAATGCCCTGTTTTCTTCCTTCGAAGTGTTTTGTCGCAGTGCTTTTTGAATGATGGTGTATGTAGAGCGGTTAAGTTTTCGCGTTCGGGCATTGTTCTTTACAAAAAACTGTGAACCCAGCGAAGTGGCTAGTTCCCGTTTCTGAACCAACACATCAGGAATGAATTCAAAGTTATATCTTCGTGATGCTCTCATCCATAAGTCTAAATCTTCATAGGCAAGGTTTTCGTCGTAACCGCCCAATTTTTCATAAACTTCTCGTTTTACCATCGAAGAGACCGAACATATTTTATTGTATTGTCCTAAAACCGATAAATAAATGTTACCACTGGGAGGCGGATTTATGATTTTTCCATCATTGTCTGTTTCGTAGTAATGGCTGAGGTGCTTACCGTTTTCAGAGACGCTTTCTGCATTTCCATAAACAATGCCTACATTTCCCAATTCTGAATTTTGGAAAGCTTTCAATTGTTTTTCAATGCAATCGGGTAACAGGATATCATCGGCAGCTAAATCAATAATGTACTCGCCTTTGGATAGAGCCAGCAATTTATTAAAGGTTTTTGTGTTTCCGATATTCGTGGGATTTGAAACGAAAATAACCTCCGGATGGTTTTTTAACCAGTTTTCTATAACTGATTTTGAATTGTCCGGACTGCAGTCATCAGCAATTAAAAGTTCAATATTTTTATAGGTTTGGTTAAGAACCGAATTCAGGGCTTCTTCAACAAATTGCGAATGATTATAGCTCAGGCAAAGGATACTTACCAGGGGAGAATTTTGCATGTCCTGAATAAAACTTTATATTAGTCGCTAAAATACACATTAGTGAATGAATATTCCAAAAAGGAACCATAAAATAGCGCTGATAAGTTATACGTTGAACAGTGGCGGACTGGAGCGTGTGATGTCGTCGCTATCGCTTTATTTTGGTTCTCAAGATATTGAAGTTCATAATATTGTTTTGGCGGATGATGTGGGCTATCCTTATTCGGGGACTTTAGTTAACATCGGCCAAATGAAAGCGAAACATAAAGGAATTTTCGGAAAATTGTCTTTGATGCGTTTTTTGAAGCAATATCTTCAAAAAGAAAAGTTCGATTTTATTATTGATTTTCGATACCGTGTCAAGCCTTTTCAGGAAGTCCTGATGGCTAAGTGGGTGTACAAAACTAAAATCATCTACACCGTTCACAGCGGAAATACAGCTACCTATATTCCTGAAAATTCATTTTTGGCCAACCTTGTTTTTAAGAATAAGTATGCAGTGGTTTGTGTCTCTGATACCATAAAAAATGATGTCGAAAGAAAATATGGTTTTCAGAACCTGCACAGAATTTACAACCCGCTTAATCTCTTCGAAATCAAGCAAAAAAGTGCTGAAATAATTCCTTTCAAATTTCAGTATGTGATAGGAATGGGCAGGTTCGATTATAAAAACGTGAAGCAGTTTGACAAACTGATTGAAACCTATTTGGAATCGGAATTACCGAAAAAAAACATTCATCTGATTTTGGTTGGTGATGGAGAACGAAGAAATGAAATTGAAAAAATAGCCGGGAACCATCCTAAAATTCACTTTGCAGGCTTTCAGCAAAATCCCTATCCATACTTAAAAAACGCATTGTTTTTAATTGTATGCAGTAAATACGAAGGTTTTCCGATGTCGGTCATAGAAGCGATGTCGTGTGGTACTCCGGTTTTGGCTTTTGATGGTATTTCGGGCCCGAATGAAGTCATTATTGATGGGAAAAACGGATTGTTAGCTGAAAACCAGAATTTTGAAGACCTGAAAACTAAAATGAACCTTTTGGTGAATGATGCGGGTTTGTACCAAAACTGTAAAGAACGTACACTGTCTTCAGTGGAGCAATTTTCGATTGACAAAATCGGAAAGCAGTGGTTGGATTTGATGAAAATTGAAGTACATTCGTAATATGAATATAGAACTGATTTCCCTTCCAAAAATAGAAGACTACAGAGGAAATATCGCTGTAATCGAAAAAGACGTTATCCCCTTTGAAATCAAACGAGTGTATTATCTTTTTGATGTTCCAAGCACGGCGAAAAGAGGAGGTCATGCACATAAAGAGCAATTTGAACTACTGATTCCGCTTTCCGGAAGTTTTGACGTGCAGCTTATGGATGGGGAAAATGAACAAACGGTTACCTTGAACAAGCCTGATAAAGGATTGCTTATCAAAGCGAATGTATGGCGTGAACTGGACAACTTTTCTGCCGGATCGGTTTGTCTTGTGATTTCATCCGGAGAATTTGATGAAGGCGATTATATAAGGGAATACGATGAGTTTCTTAGATATCTTAATGATACACCGTAAATTTGACGCCTGCTTTTCTTCCGGATAGGTTTGTTTGCTTGTGGCTTCCGAAAAATATGTGTGCAGGATTATGTTTTTGATTTTGACATGTTTACATAATATGCCAATCATTATTGATACACGGAAAAGTCAATTCCGAGACTTCTTAAAAAACGTTTAAAACGTAATAATTCAAGCAATAAAAGGCGGGGCATCTTATACAGCATGCGGGATTTCCAGCTGATGTTTTCCGGAAGGATTTCGGTAAAAAGTTGTTTCGATTTTGTGAGGTCGCCGGCAATTTTATATTGCAGCGCATACTCCATCCGGTATAAATCCAGGTATTTTTTCAGGCTGTTGTTCTGGTTTTCCTCTTCCCTGTATTCTTCAAATCGCTTTATCTTTTTTTCTAAAATTGACGTTTTCGAAAGGCTGTCTTGAATAAAATGCAAATAGGAAGCGGTAACTTCGTTGCCAACTGCTACAGGATACTTTAAAGCAATCCGAAGCCACATATCGTTGTCCTGGCCACTCGAAATATAAGGTTTGAAATTACCAACCTTAGTGAAAACGGATTTAGGAACTGCAATGGACGAAGAAGTTGCCACGGCATACTGCATACTGGATTCGAAATAGTCGGGAACCAAACCACGATAGTTTGATGAGATTCCCTTGAACGAAGGAATGTAGCGATGCTTGTTTTTAAATATTAACTCATACCGGGAGGCATAAATTCCGGCGCCCGGAAAATCGTCGATTAGTTTTTTTAATACCGACAAATGATTGGGTTGCCAAATGTCATCTGCATCCAAAAATGCAATGAAGTCGGCTGCGGCATGATGAATGCCTGTATTTCGTGTTATGGAAGCACCTTGGTTTTGATGGGGAATTATTCTGATTCGGGAATCGGTAAAAGAACGTACTCTTTTCAGACTGTCGTCTGTAGAACCGTCATCTACAATAATTACTTCGAAATCAGTATAGGTTTGATCTAATACACTCCATAGCGTGTTTTCAATGTAATGTTCTTTATTGTAAAGCGGAATGACAACGGAAAAAAAAGGCATTTTTTACTTTTTGGTTTTCAAATATAGGAATTATCGAACCAAGATTTTAAAATTGTATATTTGTCCTGAAAAAATGTCTGAAAAAATCCTGCATATTGTTAGCTTTGATAATCCTTATCCACCCAATTACGGTGGAGTGATTGATGTTTATTATAAGCTTAAGGCTTTGCATGAGATAGGCCTGGCAATTCATCTGCACTGTTTTGTAAAAGAAATCCCAAATGAGTTTGACGAATTAAAAAAACTCTGCCAGTCCATTTATTTTTACGAAATCACCAGTAATCCTTTCCACTTTTTTAGCTCGTTGCCGTTTTCAGTGATTTCAAGAGGTGATAGAAGATTAGCTGAAAATATAGCTAAAACAGAAGCGCCAATCTTATTTGAAGGGCTGAAAACTACGTGCTCTGTATACGATTCCCGTCTTAAAAACCACAAAAAAATACTTCGTCTTCAAAATATTGAGGAGGATTATTTTAACGGGATTTCAAAGAGTGAAAATTCGCTGCTGAAGAAAATCGCGTTCAAACTGGAAGCGATGAAATACATAAAGTATAAAGATGTTTTTTCGAAATTTGATGAAGTGGTTACACTTTCAAAATTTGAAAACGAAATGGCGTTGAAATTTTGTAAAAGAGCAATGTATGTTCCTGTATTTCATGGAAACGATACGGTTTTGCCATTAGAAGGTTTCGGCGAATATGCAATTTATCATGGCGATTTAAATACCTCAGATAACAGGAAATGTGTGGTGTTTTTGATTGATGTTTTCAGGAAACTGCCACACCGAAAGTTGGTAATTGCTTCGGGATCAAATGAAGATTTTGTTCAAAGACTAATTGGAAGCAGTGAGAATATTCAGTTTGTAAAGCTCAACGATTTTGAGCAGTTGAAAGAAATGCTTCAAAAATCGCATATCAGTATCAGTTGGTCCTTTCAGAAATCGGGAACGAAATTAAAGGCAATCAATTCCCTTTTCAATACTCGTTTTTGCATTATCAATGAGAACATTATTGATGATCCTGTTGTTTCGGATTTGTGTGTGATGACCAAAAATGAGGAAGAATTGATTGTTCAAATCGAAATATTGTTTGAGCAAAGTTTTTCGGATTATCCAAAAAGAAGGGAGATTCTGGAAAATTATATGAATGATACCAACAACGCCTTAAAAATTGAAAAATTAATTTATCATGAATAGGGAAACATTTGCGCTGCAAATCTTTGACTCCATTAATCGGAACAAGGGAATCCTGAAGGAACAGTACGGAAGTTCGAAAGGAAGTATTGGTTATTTTTTCCTGGATGATTTGCTTCCTTTGGATTTGGCAGCTGAATTGTATCGTGTTTTTCCGTTACCTGAAGCGATGGTATTGAAAAAAAGCATTCGTGAAAATAAGTATGTGGCCGCACAAATGAATTTGTACAATCCCTTGCTAGAAGAGATTGTTTATGCTTTTCAGGAAAAAAAGGTAGTTGGTCTTATTGCTGAAATCTGCGGAATTACTAATGTGCTTCCGGATGAAAACTTGTATGCCGGCGGAATTTCATTAATGGCAAACAAACAGTTTTTGAACCCACATCTGGATAATTCACATGATAAAGACCGAAATCTTTGGAGGGTTTTAAATCTGCTTTATTATGTTACGCCGGACTGGAAGGAAGAATATGGAGGTAATTTGGAATTATGGCCCGATGGATTAAAGAATCCGCAAATCACAATTCATAGCAAATTCAATAGACTAGTCGTAATGGCAACCCATAACAATTCACTTCATTCGGTTTCACCCGTTGTTTTTGATGGAAACAGATGTTGTGTTTCTAACTATTATTTTTCAAAACAACCGCTGTTGCAATCTGATGAATTTCATGTAACATCCTTTCGCGGAAGACCTGAAAATAAAATAACCGATATCCTGCTCCAATGTGATACCTGGCTTCGAATGGGAGTACGGAAATTATTTAAAAAGGGGATTGTGGAAAATCCACACGTTTACAAAAAAGATAAATAATTATATCGTTCGCTGCACTACTTCAAACAGGGTTTTGTCCTCGCATTTCAACGTTTTGGAAGGGTATTTCATGATCAAAGCATAATCATGCGTTGCCATGATGATTGTTTTTCCGTTCTGGTTGATTTTTTTCAGTACTTCCATAACTTCCACACTAGTTTGCGGGTCAAGGTTTCCTGTTGGTTCATCGGCAAGGATAAGTTCAGGGTCATTTAGGAGCGCACGTGCAATTGCAACACGCTGCTGCTCACCTCCTGAAAGTTGGTGCGGCATTTTAGATGTCATCGATTTCATGCCTACCTTGTCCAATACTTCCTCGATCTTGTTTTGGATTTCTTCTTTTTCACTCCAACCCGTTGCTCTTAAAACAAATTCCAGATTATCATGCACATTTCTGTCCGGTAATAATTTGAAATCCTGGAAAACAATACCAAGTTTTCGTCTTAAATAAGGAATGTCGCTTTCTTTCAAAGATGTTAAATCATAGTCAACGATAGTTCCAGTTCCCTCGGTAAGCGATAAATCGGCATACAGGGTTTTCATGAAGCTACTCTTTCCCGAACCTGTTTTTCCAATAACATAGATAAACTCACCATGTTTTACATCAAGGTTTACGTTGGTTAAAATCGCATTATGTTCTTGGTAAATAGTTGCGTTTTTAAGGGAAAGTATCGTTTGTGACATGTTTCGTGATTTAATTTTTGTAAAAGTAATAAGTAGAACGAACTTAATCAAAAAAACGTATGAAAATTATTTAATTGAATCTAAGAAGTGGAGAGGGAGAAGGAAAAAGGGATAAGGGAGAACCGAGAAGCTTGAGTTTGCGGATGTATTATCATTTCATTTTTAATTTTTTTTTCTCATCACTTGATACTTTTTCTCTTATCCCTTGTCCCTTTTTCTAACGCAATACTATTTCTCTTTCCTCTAAACTTCTTGTGTCTTTCTTCTCAATTTTGTTGAAAACCCTTATAATAAAGCATTGAAAATGCGCGTTAATAACGACGGGAATTTGATATATTTGATTTTTAAAAAGCCTATAATTATGCGAAAACTGGATAAGTTTCTCTATACTTCTCTGATTTTGAGTGCGGTAAATGTTTCTGCGCAACAATCCAATATCTATACTTACGAATTGACCGATTTTGATAAAGCTGTTGCGCTTTATAAAGATCACCAATATAATGCTGCCCAAATACTTTTTGAAAGAGTGAAAGGCTCAAAAGTGAGTTACGAAGTAAAATCGGATTGCGCATATTATGCGGCGAATTGCGCCATCCGTTTGGATCAGCCCGGAGCGGATGTGATGGTTGAAAATTTTGTTGAAGAATATCCGACTTCATCAAAACAAAATCAGGCATTTATAGAAGTAGCGCATTATTATTTTGACCAATCCAATTATCCTCAGGCACTGAAATATTTCGAGAAGGTGGATGAGGCTTCAATGACCAATGAGGAGCGTGAGAGATTTAATTTCCAGAAAGGATATTGTTATTTTTCGGCCAAGGATAAAAAGGAAGCCGATAAATACTTCAACAAAGTGGTAAATTCAAAGGAATTCGGATCGCAGGCGAAATACTATCTAGGGTATATGGCTTATGAAACGGATAATTACAAAGATGCCACGAAATACTTCGATCAGGTTCAGGATCAGGACAAATACAAGGAGAAAATGTCTTATTTTCAGGCTGATATGAATTTTAAATTGGGTAACTTCCAAAAAGCAATCGATTTAGGTATGCCTCAATTATCAAAATCCAATGCTGAAGAAAAATCGGAATTATCTAAAATCATCGGGGAAAGTTATTTCAACCTGAAACAATACGATAAAGCACTTCCGTATCTTTTAAATTACAAAGGGAAAAAAGGAAAGTGGAACAATACCGATTTTTACCAGTTGGGCTATGCTTATTACAAAGCTGGTGATTATGAAAATGCCATTGCTCAGTTCAACAAAATTATTGAAGGTCGGGATGGTGTAGCGCAGAATGCCTATTATCATTTAGGTGAAAGTTATCTGAAAGTAGGAAAAAAACAGGAAGCGTTGAATGCTTTCAAAAATGCTTCTGAAATGAATTTTGATCTTAAAATTCAGGAAGATGCTTACCTAAATTATGCCAAAATCAGTTATGAGATCGGAAACCCTTATCAAAGTGTGCCGGAAGTATTGCAGGCTTATTTGGCAAAATACCCGCAAACCTCTTATAAGCAGGAAATTGAAAACCTACTGATAAATTCGTATATCACTTCGAAAAATTATAAGGAAGCACTGAGTTTGTTGGAGAAAAATAAAAATCCGCAAAACCGCCCAGCATATCAGAAGGTTACGTTTTACCGTGGTTTGGAATTATATACTGACGGAAATTATAAAGAGGCACTGACTTTGTTCAATAAATCAATTGCAGAGCCTCGTGACGCTAAGTTTACTGCGAGAGCCACGTTCTGGAAAGGGGAAACCGAATATAATTTAGATCAATTTAGTGATGCGCTGTTGAGTTTCAAACAGTTTGCGGGTTCGGCAGAGTCAAAAAATGTTCCCGAGGCCAAAAATGCGAGCTACAATTTAGCGTACACTTATTTCAAACTGAAAGAATACGAAAATGCAGCGAAACATTTTCAGGAATATATCAACACGGAAAAGAGCGACAAGGTGCGTCTTAATGACGCTTATTTACGAATGGGTGACAGCTACTTTGTAACCTCAAAATACTGGCCGGCCATGGATGCTTATAACAAAGTCATGGAGCTTAGGGGAGTTGATGATGATTACGCTCATTTTCAAAAAGCTATTTCATACGGATTCGTAGGCAAAAATGATTTGAAAATCGAAAACCTGAGTTCGTTCATGAAAAAACATCCTGATTCTAAATATGCGGATGATGCGTTATACGAATTAGGGAACACCTACGTAACCCAAAATAACGTAAATAAAGCTGTGGAAGCCTATGATCGTTTAATTGGTGAATATAACGGGAGTTCGTATGTTTCAAAATCGATTTTGCGTCAGGGACTGGTGTACTACAACAATGATAAAGACCAACAAGCATTAGCGAAATTTAAAGAAGTGGTTTCTAAATTTCCGCGAACGGAGGAAGCCAACGAAGCGGTTTCAACGGCACGCCTGATTTATATGGATAACAATAAAGTCAACGAGTATGCGGCTTGGGTTAAAACACTTGATTTTGTGGAGGTTTCCAATGCTGATTTGGATAACGATACCTATAAATCAGCCGAAAAACAATATCTGCAGAATAATAATAAGCAGGCAATTTCAGCTTTTACAGGATATTTAGCTGATTTTCCTGATGGATTGAGTGCATTGAAAGCTAATTTTTATTTGGCACAGTTATATTTTGCTGACGGATTGGGTACCACTGCTGTTCCGAATTACGAATATGTTATCAGAAAGCCTAGAAATGAATTTACGGAACAATCATTGGCACGTTTAAGCGAGATCCATCTGAAAAACAAAGCCTACGAAAAAGCAATTCCTGTTTTGCAGCGTTTGGAAACTGAAGCTGATTTCCCGCAGAACGTAACTTTTGCGCAATCCAATTTGATGAAGAGTTATTATGAGCAGAAGGAATTTGCTAACGCGGTTGTATATGCAGACAAAGTGTTGTCTAATCCTAAGACGGACGACAAAGTGAAAAGTGATGCGCAGATTATCGTGGCACGCTCAGCCATCAAAACCAATGATGAAGCAAAAGCCAAAGATGCTTACGCGAAACTGCAGAAAATCGCCAAAGGGGAACTAGCTGCTGAAGCAATGTACTATGACGCTTATTTTAAAAACAAGGAAGGCAAGTTTGAAAAATCTAATGAAGTGGTACAGAAATTAGCTAAGGATTATTCCGGTTATAAATATTTTGGCGCTAAAGGATTAATTGTCATGGCAAAAAATTTCTACGGACTGAAAGACAGTTTCCAGGCAACCTATATTTTGGAAAGCGTAATCAAAAACTTTGCTTCTTTTGAAGATGTAGTTTCAGAGGCTCAGGCCGAACTCGATTTCATTAAAGGCGAGGAAGCCAAACGAAATTCATCCATAACAAAGTAAGAAGTTAAAAAGATAGAAGGAAAAATAAAATATCGGAAATGAAAACATATGCTGATTCTTTTCCCTTAACTCTTTTCCCTAAAAAAATAAATATGAATAAGACATTCAAATACATAACAGCCGTAACATTCCTTCTAACGGGAATGAAAACCCTAGCACAAAAGAAAGACGAAAATATCGGAACGGAAGTGGTGAACGTGGTTAAACCGTACACACCAACGATCTCCGACGCTTTCAAAGTAAAAGAGACGCCGGTTATTGACGACGAAACCAATACTCAAAAAGAAGAAATCAAGTATAATATCTTTTCTTTTCCGGTTGCATCAACATTTACCCCGGCGAAGGGTAGGGCTGCCGATGTAGACAAAGAGGCTAAAGAGCGCCTGTTTAAAAATTACGCCACTTTTGGGATTGGGAATTACGGAACTGTGAATGCTGAATTATTTGTCACTCAGGATTTATCCAATAATGATTATGTGGGGGCAATGTTCCGTCATTTGTCTTCGCAGGGCGGAATAGATGAGGTGAAATTAGATGATAGTTACTACAATACTGCATTTGATGTTACTTACGGAAGCCGTACCCGTGAAATTGACTGGAATGCCGATTTAGGATACAAACACCAAATGTATAATTGGTACGGATTACCGACAGAATTTGTGTCTTTTACGGATGATGCTATCAATTCGATAAGTGAGGGGCAAACCTATCAAACCCTTACTGTAGGAGCTAAATTAGATGTAAAAGAAGGTATGATGGATGAAACACCAATGCTTTTTAAACGTTTTTGGGATTCTCACGGTTCAGAGGAAAACAGGTTTTTTATCAGGCCTTCTTTCGATTTTGAAATCAAAAAATATAAATTCAAAACGGAATTCGTGGCCGATTATGTAGGCGGGAGTTTTGAAAAAAAACATAAGGAAATGCCGGATATGAGTTATAGTTATCTGAACTTCGGAGTGGTGCCAAGCATTTTATTGCAGCAGGACGATTTGTCTGTGCAGGCTGGGGCTGGGTTTTTCTATAGCAGAGGGATAGTTAATGATGTGTCGGACGATAAAATATTTGTATATCCTCAAATCAAAGCATCCTATAAGCTTGTGGGTGATATCATGATTGCTTATGCGGGTGCGGAAGGAAATCTGAAACAGAATTCTTATGCCGATTTTGTGGAGGAAAATAAATTCGTTTCCCCAGCGCTGGCCATTGCTCCAACCAATCAACAGTATGATATTTATGTGGGACTAAAAGGAAAATTGTCTAATACGGTAGCTTTCAATGTAAGAGGTTCGTATATGTCAGAAGATGATAAAGCGTTCTTTACTGCTAATCCTTATGACACGACCAGTCTGAATACCGAAGGCTATGCTTATGGGAATTCATTCGGTGTTGTATATGATGATCTGAAGACTGTAAGTTTATTCGGGGAACTGAAAATGGATTTCTCGAAGAATGTAGCGTTCGGAATCAATGGGGCATTCAACAGCTATTCAACCGATCAGGCGGAAGCATGGAACTTGCCAAGTTTGAAAATTAGTGCCGACCTGGATGTGGACATCACCAAAAAATGGTATGCCGGTGCCGATATTTTCTTTGTCGGAGATCGTAAAGATCAATTCTATTACAACGATATTACACTAACAGAGCCATTATTTAAAACAGTAACCTTGGATAGTTATTTCGATTTAAATGCTCACGTGGGATACAAACACAACGAGCGCCTGACAGGTTTCCTTAAACTTAACAATATCGCAAATCAACAATATGAGCGCTGGCTGAACTACCCGGTTCAGGGCTTCCAGGTATTGTTGGGAGCAAACTATAAATTTGATTTTTAGTAAGCGTTTTTAAAGCATAACTTTGAAGCACAAAAGCAACCCTTTTGTGCTTTTTAAATTTGTAAACATGACCTTCAAACAAAAAATACTCAATCATCATTTAACCCTGCTTCAGGATAAAATCGATGTGTACCGCGATATGATTTCCGGTTTGGCTGACGATGCACAAAATGATGCTAAAAGTTCAGCCGGGGACAAACACGAAACCGCTTTGTCCATGATGCATCTCGAGCAGGAAAAACTGAGCGCAAAACTTCAGGAGGCTATTAATTTTAAAGGGATTTTAGGTAAAATTGACGCATCAGTTTCCAGTAAAACCATTGCCATTGGAAGTCTGGTAAAAGCAAACGGATTGCAACTTTTTATCAGCGCTGCTTTGCCTAAAATAACAATCGATGGCATTTCAGTTTTGGCATTGTCTCCACAATCGCCGTTGGGTTCTCAAATATTGGGAAAACAAATAGGTGATGTCGTTGAGGTAAACGGTTCCCGATTTGTGATTGAAGATGTTGTCTAATTTGCTAAATTAGTGTCATAACATCAAATCGAAAAATCATGATTGAAGTTGTAAGAGGGGACATTACAAAAATTGCAGTTGATGCTATAGTAAACGCAGCCAATTCATCCCTCATGGGTGGAGGCGGAGTGGATGGTGCCATCCACAGGGCTGGCGGAAATGCAATCCTGGAAGAATGCAAAAAAATTGCGGCAAAACAAGGAGGCTGTGAAACTGGGAAAGCTGTTATAACTACAGGCGGAAATCTTCCTGCTCAATTTGTAATTCATACGGTTGGGCCAATATGGTACGGCGGAAACAACCATGAACGAGAAAGACTCGCCGACTGCTATAAAAATGCGCTAAAACTAGCTGTTGAAAATAATTGTAAATCAGTTGCTTTTCCCAGTATCAGTACCGGTGTGTACCGATTCCCAAAAGAAGAGGCAGCACAGATAGCCGTTAGAACGGTTTCAGAATTTCTGTCGAAACATATTGAAATTGAAAAAGTACTATTTGTTTGTTTTGACGATGAAAATGAAGTTCTAATTAGTAAGGAACTGCACAAAATGTAGCGCTGTCGAAAAATAGGCTGCCTAAAAACGAATTTAAAAATCTGATTCTGAGTCAGTTCTTTATTTGTAATACTAATCTTTAATAGGTATATTTGGAAATCAATTTTTCTGTCTTCTAATAACGGGCGGGAAATTTAAAACTGTCAAAAAATGAAATTTAAAATTGCACTTCTTTCCGTGCTGGCTTGTTGTATGGCCAATGCCCAAAAGCAACCTGTCGATTTTATCATAAACAATGCTACTGTTTATACGGTAAATAAAAACTTCGATAAAGCTGAAGCTATTGCTGTTTCCGGAGGTAAAATAGTCGGGATAGGAAAAACGGCTGAAATCAATGAAATGTTTACTTCGAATGATGTTTACGATGCAAAAAATAAATTCATCTATCCGGGGTTTTACGATGCTCATGCTCATTTTTACAACTATGGGATGAGTCTTCAGACGGTAGATTTACGCGGAACCAAAAGTTTCGAAGAGGTAATCGAAAGGGTTAACCAATTCAAAGGCAAAAAGAAAATAGCATATATCCAGGGCAGGGGCTGGGATCAGAATGACTGGCCTGACAGGGAGTTTCCTAATAATAAGGTGTTGGATATAATTTTTCCGGACATACCTGTAGTACTTACACGTATAGACGGGCATGCGTTGATCGCTAATTCTGTTGCGTTGAAAATGGCAGGAATCACTACGAAAACGAAAGCAGAAGGCGGTCAGATTGAAGTTAAAAATGGTGCGCTGACCGGAATATTGATAGATAATCCAATGGAACTGGTTTACAATAGTATGCCCAAACCGTCCAGATCAGAGCAGATAAATGCGCTTATGTCAGCTCAAAAAACAATGTTCGAATATGGATTAACGACCATTAACGAAGCCGGACTTGAACGTGATGTAATCAACTTGATTGATAGTTTACAGCGTGAAAACCGATTGGATATCAATATTTATGCAATGGTTAAGGCGTCCAAGGAAAATCTGGATTATTACATTAACAAAGGTATTTATAAAACCGATAAACTCAATGTGCGTTCCTTTAAGTTTATGGCTGACGGTGCTTTGGGGTCACGTGGCGCCTGCCTGCACAAACCTTATTTCGACAGGCCAAAACAATTTGGGGCATTATTGTCGCCAATAGAGGAAATGCGCAAGACAGCAAAGAGAATAGCGGCCTCCGATTTTCAGATGAACACGCATGCCATTGGTGATTCGACCAATACTGTAATATTGAAGATTTATAAAGAAGTGCTGACCGGGAAAAAAGATAGACGCTGGAAAATAGAACACGCTCAAGTGCTGCGCGAAAAGGATTTCGATTATTTCAAATCGGGAATTATTCCTTCTGTTCAGCCTACACATGCGACTTCCGACGTATATTGGTCTACGGAAAGACTGGGATTGCAGCGAATTAAAAATGCCTACGCCTATAAAAAACTGCTTGACAAGGCAGGAGTGATTGCGCTTGGAACCGATTTCCCGGTCGAAGAAGTCAATCCTATGTATACATTCTATGCGGCGGTAGCGCGTAAGGACTTGAAAGGCTTTCCTTCGGGCGGCTTTTTGCCTGAAAATGCCTTAACACGCGAAGAAACTTTAAAAGGAATGACTATTTGGGCTGCTTATTCTGATTTTGAAGAAAACGAAAAGGGAAGTCTTGAGGTTGGGAAATGGGCCGATTTCACCATTTTCGATGCTGATTTTATGACAATGCCTATTGAACAGGTTTTGCTGATCAAGCCAAAGAATACATTTATAAAAGGAAAACAAGTGAAATAAATGGTAATCCCGGACGAAAGTTCGGGTTTTTTTTTTGGAGCGACCCGAGCGATAGCGAATTGGCGAAGCAATGGTTTGGATGCATCAGTAATCCCTGTTCCTGCTGTCCGTTTTATCTTTTGCTCCGTTAAAACTCCACCAAAGGATACCGCTCCCATCAGGGCTAAAGGACAAACCATTTTACTTTTTGTAATGTTTCTGATGATATTTCATCGGGTTTTAACCATGAAATCTTCGCGTTAAATTCTATAGTATTTGCTGTAAAAAAACTGAAATTACAATCTGTAATCCAAAACTTCTGTTTTTAATAGTTTTAATTTCATTTTAGCCGTAAATCAGATTTTAAAATATAAAATTGTAATTAAATTACCATTTAAGGTTTCTGATTAAAACTTTATGACGCAATTTTGTTTCATAATAAAACTTAAAAAGAAATAATTATGTGCGGAATATTGGCAGTTATAGGAAAAGGGACAGACGAAACTTTAGTGAAGCAATTATCTAAAAGAATGTCGCATCGAGGACCGGACGAAAGTGATTTGCATGTTACTGAAAAAGGACATTTTTTAAGTCATGAACGTTTGTCTATTGTAGATTTACATACGGGAAAACAACCTATTCAGGGAACGTCTTCCGCCTGGATGGTGCATAACGGTGAAATCTACAACCATCAGAAACTGCGCGAAACAATATTGCGCCATCATACTTTTAGAACTACATCCGACTCAGAAGTAATTGTACACCTGTATGAGGAATTCGGTTATGATTTTTGTGATATGCTCGACGGGATTTTCGCCTTTGTGGTAATCGATGGTGACGATTTTATTGCCGGTCGTGATCCGTTGGGAGTGAAACCATTGTATTACGGGAAAGACAGCCAAGGGCGTTTGTATTTTGCTTCCGAAATGAAAGCGATTGCCGACCAATGTGAGGATTTCGAAGCTTTTCCGCCAGGACATTATTACACGTCCAAAACCGGATTGGTAAAATACTATCAGCCAAAATGGGAAGATGAAACTTTAGCAGTAGAAAAGCTCGATTTAAAAGCTATTCGTGAAACCTTAACTGAAGCTGTTCGTAAACGCCTTATGAGTGATGTGCCAATCGGAGTATTGCTTTCAGGAGGATTGGATTCTTCTTTGACATCATCGATTGCTTCAAGACTTCTCAAAGAAGTTGACGGCCAGAAACTGCATTCGTTTTCCATTGGTTTGGACAAAGACGCACCGGATGCCATTGCGGCAAGAGAGGTGGCAGGATTTTTAGGGACAGAACACCACGAAATCCATTTTACGATAGAAGAGGGGATTGAAATCCTGGATAAGTTAATCTGGCATCTGGAAACCTATGATGTGACTTCTGTCCGCGCCAGTACGCCAATGTATTTCCTGTCGAAAGCAATTACCGACATGGGAATCAAAGTAGTGCTTTCCGGAGAAGGTTCCGATGAGATTTTTGGAGGGTATTTGTATTTCAGAAATGCGCCAAGCGTAGCTGATTTCCAAAAAGAAACCATTGAGAGAGTACAACGTCTTTCCACTGCCGATTTGCTTCGTGCAGACAAATCGACCATGGCACACGGATTAGAGGCGAGAGTGCCGTTTTTAGACAAAGCTTTTTTGGAATTGGCTATCAAAATTCAACCAGAAGAAAAAATGCCTAAAACCTATGACGGAATTGAGAAATACATCCTTCGTAAAGCATTTGATACGCCTGAGCAGCCATATTTGCCGGAAAGTGTTTTATGGCGTCAGAAAGAACAGTTTTCGGATGGGGTGGGGTACAACTGGATTGATACTTTAGTTGAATATTGTGCTTCTCAGGTTTCGGATGAGGATTTTGCTAAAGCGGGCGAACTGTTTCCTTACAACACGCCGGCTACGAAAGAAGCATTTTTCTACAGAACTATTTTTCATAAGCATTTTCCTCAGGAAGGCGCGGCGAAAACAGTCCGCAAATGGATTCCGAAATGGCAGTCAAACCAGGATCCGAGTGGTAGGGCAAACGCAGCTCACGTTAAAAGTGATTTAGCTGTAGCTCTGAAATAATTTAAAATGTGATTTGTTTGTTAAAAGACGCTGGCAGCTATGCTGGCGTTTTTTTATTTCTCAAACACTTCAAAAGTAATAAAAGCAATTCTCTAGTCCTGATGGGAGTGGTGTCCTTTTGTGAATTACATTTTTTAACGCGAGGAGCTAAAGATAGAGCGGACGCATGAACATGTTTTGCTGAGCATATCTAATAATTTTGTAACATATTTCTGCTGATAAAATTTGTCAAAAAAAGCAACAAAAAAACCCTGAAATTTCTCTCAGGGTTTCTAATGTATTGCAGGATTTTATAAGTTATAACTTCACTGTTAATCCAATTCCGGGAGAAAAACCAGAAGTGCTTCCGCCGGCAAGTTCCAGATATACGCCCCATTTGTCATTCCAGAACCAACGCCCTCCAACGTGAAGACCTAAATTAATGTCATCATCGTTGTCATTGTTATCATTGTCTCCCGTGAAAATAGCGTATCCCAAATTGGCTCCACCATAAACATCCCAAGCGTCATCTGAAATCCCAAAAACATTATCGAAATAATAGTTTGCCTTTACTCCCAGATTTAACCAATCAAAATCCAGGTCTGTTCCGACACCGGGAGCAATTGTAATATCCTTATGAACAGGAATTTCATAATTAGCACCTACAAGACCAAAATTCAATTCACTTCTAGCTTGTCCAAAAACATTTGCATAATTAAAGAATAACGCAAAAACAAATAGTAATATTGGCTTTTTCATACTTTTTATGTTAAAATTTTACATGTAAATATAGGGATATTTTTTTTACGAATTGGTTGTAATCGAGCTTTGGTACTTTTTTTCATCGATTCCAATAGCGTAAAATTGAAATCCGTGCTCAAATGGGAAAATCAGAAATTTTGAAGAAAAAGGGTTAAGGTTTAAATGAATTTGCAATCGAAATAAGGTTAATAAACCATGTTGTTTTGTTGATAACTTACCGGTTTGGTTTGTTTAATTTTAACAGAAAATAGTCTTCAATTTCATATATTTGCTCGTTATACAAAAAAAATAGACATTCACAATATAGATTATGAGCGAAGAAGTAAAGAAAAACAATTATTCGGCAGACAGTATTCAGGCGCTTGAGGGAATGGAACACGTAAGGATGCGTCCTTCGATGTACATTGGTGACACAGGGGTTCGAGGGCTTCACCACTTGGTTTATGAGGTAGTGGATAACTCGATTGACGAAGCGTTAGCCGGACATTGCGATACTATTCATGTAGCAATTAACGAGGATAATTCGATTTCTGTTGAAGATAACGGTCGAGGGATTCCTGTAGATATTCATAAAAAAGAAGGTGTTTCCGCTCTTGAGGTTGTAATGACCAAAATTGGGGCTGGAGGTAAGTTCGACAAAGATTCTTATAAAGTTTCCGGAGGTTTGCACGGGGTAGGTGTATCGTGTGTTAACGCCTTGTCCGATCATTTGAAAGCAACTGTTTTCAGGGAAGGGAAAATATACGAACAGGAATACGAAAGAGGTAAGGCAATGTATCCAGTTAAGCAGGTTGGTGAAACCGATAAACGCGGGACAACGGTTTGGTTTAAGCCAGACGGGACTATTTTTCAGCAAACCTTAGAGTTTTCTTATGACACGTTAGCTGCTCGTATGCGTGAGTTGGCGTACCTTAACAAGGGGATCACGATTTCACTGACGGATAAAAGAGAAACGGATAAAGACGGGAACTTTGTTGGTGAGACATTCCATTCCAAAGAAGGTTTGAAAGAATTCGTTAAGTTCCTTGATGGTAACCGTGTGCCGATTATTGGTCACGTGATCAGTATGGAAAATGATAAAGGAGAAGTTCCGGTTGAAGTAGCTTTGATTTATAATGACAGTTACTCGGAAAATATTTTCTCTTATGTAAATAATATCAATACACACGAGGGAGGTACGCATTTGCAAGGTTTCCGTATGGGATTAACCCGTACATTGAAGAAATATGCTGATGCTTCCGGGTTGTTGGATAAATTGAAATTCGAAATTTCCGGGGATGATTTCCGTGAAGGTTTGACGGCTATTATTTCGGTGAAAGTATCTGAGCCTCAATTTGAAGGACAGACTAAAACTAAATTGGGTAACAGAGAAGTTGTTTCTCCTGTTTCTCAGGCGGTTGCTGAAATGTTGGAGAATTATTTGGAAGAGAATCCAAATGATGCAAAAATCATTGTTCAGAAAGTAATCTTGGCAGCTCAGGCGCGTCATGCGGCGAAAAAAGCCCGTGAAATGGTACAGCGTAAAACCGTAATGGGTGGCGGTGGATTGCCGGGTAAATTGTCTGACTGTTCTGAGCAGGATCCGGCAAAATGTGAAGTGTTCCTTGTCGAGGGAGACTCGGCGGGTGGAACTGCCAAACAAGGGCGTGACCGTAATTTCCAGGCTATTATGCCTTTGAGAGGTAAGATCTTGAATGTGGAAAAAGCGATGCATCACAAAGTTTTTGAGAATGAGGAGATCCGTAATATTTTTACTGCTTTAGGGGTGACTATCGGTACTGAAGAAGACAGTAAAGCGTTAAACCTTGAAAAATTACGTTACCATAAAGTAGTAATCATGTGTGATGCCGACGTGGATGGTAGTCACATTTCTACGCTGATTTTGACCTTCTTCTTCCGTTATATGAAAGAGCTGATTGAGAATGGTTATGTATACATTGCCACTCCGCCTTTATATATGGTGAAGAAAGGAACTAAGAAAGAGTATGCGTGGACTGATGCGCAACGCGATGCAATCTCAGAAAGAATGGGCGGTGGAACCAATATTCAACGTTATAAAGGTCTTGGAGAGATGAACGCGGAGCAATTATGGGAAACCACTATGAATCCGGAGTTCCGTACGCTACGCCAGGTTGGGATTGACAGTTTGGCTGAAGCAGATCGTGTATTCTCTATGTTGATGGGAGACGAGGTTCCGCCACGTAGGGAATTCATTGAAAAAAATGCTGCGTACGCTAAGATTGATGCGTAAATCGTGCATAATATCAGGATTGCTTGTTCTTTTTTTATTCTTTTCCAATATAATGAAAGCGCAATCCGGGAATACATTTCAGGATGTCGAAAACTTACTTAATGACGCCTTATTTTATTCCGACAAATACATAACTCCAGCTACAGATGCGGCCGTTTATCAGGCCGCTTCTGGTTGGATTACTTCTCCTAAAAAACGAAAATTATGGGATGTGACATTAGGATTGCATTCGAATATTTTCTTTGTTCCGAAACGCGACAGAAGTTTTGAAATTAAAAATAGTGATTTTTCCTTTTTTCAGATAGAAGGAGGAGCGACTTCCACAACTGTGCCAACTGCATTGGGTGGTGATTCTCTTGAGTATCTCGTTGGGGATTTGGATGGGGGGCAAATCCGGCTGAAAACTCCGGAAGGGGTTAGTCAGGAAACTATTTTCTATCCGTATTTGCAAGGCTCGGTCGCATTGTGGCACGGCACTGAGGTTGTGGTGAAATATTCCCCAAAAACAAAACTCAAAAGAGGGGATTATCAGGTTTATGGTTTTGGTTTAAAACATAATGTGAGTCAGTATTTTAAAGTTTTGGAGTCCAAGAAAATCCATTTTTCGGGCTTGATTGCATATTCTAAAGAAGATATCAGCTTTGATTTTATTTCTATTCCTACCCAATTCGGAAGTTTGGGAATTAATCGCTTGAATGGATTGGTGGATACTTGGCAGTTTCAGTTAAACGGCTCCAAAGAGTTTAAAAACTTTGAATTGATGGGCGGACTAATTGTTAATGCCAGTAAATTCGAGTATATTGTGGGAGGGCCAAAAGGGGAAATTGAAGAAATTATCCCACTTCAGGATATTTTGAACAAGAAATTGGAGCAGATATCCAAAAACAAAACCAATGTTATTGGTGAAATTTCAGGAAGATATCAGATTAAAAAAGTGTTTTTGCAACCGGTTATAGGATTTGGGAAATTTGTTAATACCAATTTTTCTGTTCAATATGAATTTTAATATGTTTAGTATTGGTTATTTTAATATATTTAACTTCTTTTAAAAAACTAAACAACCAAAAAAACATATAAAATTATGAAAGTAACTATAGTTGGTGCCGGAAACGTGGGTGCTACCTGTGCAGATGTGATTTCTTATAGAGGAATTGCCAGTGAAGTGGTTTTGCTGGATATTAAAGAAGGTTTTGCCGAAGGTAAGGCCATGGATATTTCACAATGTGCAACTACAACTGGTTTTAATACACGTGTTTCGGGAAGTACAAACGATTATTCAAAAACAGCCAATAGTGATGTGGTGGTAATTACATCCGGTATTCCGCGAAAACCAGGGATGACCCGTGAAGAACTTGTCGGAATCAACGCAGGAATCGTTAAAGGTGTAGCGGATAATGTGCTGAAACATTCTCCAAATGCTGTGATAGTAGTGGTTTCCAATCCGATGGATACAATGACGTATCTGACTTTAAAAGCAACTGGTTTGCCTAAAAACAGAGTTATCGGTATGGGTGGTGCTCTGGACAGTTCCCGTTTTAAATATTATTTGTCGAAAGCGTTAAACAAACCTTCTGCTGATGTAGATGGAATGGTTATTGGCGGTCACGGTGATACGACCATGATTCCGTTAACGCGCCTGGCTTCCTATTGTGGTGTGCCGGTTTCTACATTCCTTTCTCAGGAAGAAATGGATAAAGTGGCTGCTGATACGATGGTAGGAGGAGCAACATTAACTGGGTTGCTTGGAACTTCGGCTTGGTATGCGCCGGGAGCTTCAGTAGCTTATCTGGTAGATAGTATATTAAATGATCAAAGAAAAATGATTCCTTGTTCGGTTTACCTTGAAGGAGAGTATGGTCAATCTGATATCTGTATGGGTGTGCCTTGTATTATAGGTAAAAATGGAGTTGAATCTATTGTGGATATTAAATTGAACGATGCGGAAAAGGCGTCATTTGCTAAAAGTGCTGAGGCAGTTCGTGCTATGAATGCCGATCTGAAAACTGTTTTAGCGTAATATTTTAAATACAATAAAAAGGAAGGCTGCTAAGGGCAGTCTTTTTTTTATGATATAATTAAGAAATAAATTGGTAGATATATTGGTAAAGTATATATTTGCTCGTTTTTGAAAAAAGAATAATTAATTTTTAGTAATAATGCAGAATAAAGGACTCATTAAATTTTTTGCAATTTTATTTGCATTGGTAAGTATTTACCAGCTTTCCTTCACGGTTGTTACCAATAATATTGAAAGTAAAGCAAAGGCATTCGCGAATGGCGACTCTAAAAAAGAGTTGTTTTACTTAGACTCTATTGGTAAAGAAAAAGTGTTTTTAGGTCATACTTTTAATGACGTAAGAGCAAAACAAATCAATAAAGGTCTTGACCTTGAAGGAGGAATCAACGTAATCCTTCAAATTTCGGTTAAAGACGTATTGAAAGGATTGGCAAACAATTCAAAAAATCCGGTTTTTAACAAAGCGCTTTCGGAAGCAACTAAAAACAGAGAGGGGAATCAGGATTATCTTGATGCTTTCTTCATTGCTTTTGATCAGGTTTCAAATGGAACAACAAAATTATCTTCACCTGAAATTTTCGCTAACAGAAATTTAAGTGAGATCAATTTTACAATGTCAGATGCGCAGGTTAAAACGATCATCAGAAAGAAAGTTTCTGAGTCTGTAGAAAGTGCATTCCGTGTATTAAGAGAGCGTATCGACAAATTTGGTGTAACTCAGCCTAACATCCAAAAATTAGGAGAGTCTGGAAGAATCTTAGTAGAGCTTCCAGGGGCTAAAGACATCGATCGTATCCAAAAGTTATTACAGAGTACTGCTCAGTTAGAATTCTGGGAAACTTATAAAACTGATGAGATTGCTAATTTCTTAATGGCAGCTAACGAAGTTTTAAAGAAAACTGAAAAACCAGTTGTAGGTACTGTAGCTCCAAAAACGTCAGATATCGATTCTTTATTGACGTCTAAAGCAAATGATTCTGCGACAGTTAAAAAAGGAAACAATCCGTTGTTGGATTTAGTTAAAGGTGGTGGACAGCAAGGAAGCCCGGTATTAGCTTATTTCAATCCAAAAGATACTGCAAAAGTTAATGCATATTTAAAAAGAGCTGACATCCGTTCTTTATTGCCTGCAGAACAGCGTTTCGCTCGTTTCGCTTGGGGTAAAGTAAGTTCTAAAACTCCGGATGTAGTTGAATTATATGCTCTTAAAACAAACAGAGAAGGTGTGCCTCCTCTAAGTGGTGGAGTAATCACAGACGCTTCTGAGTCTTTTGACCAAATGGGAAGACCATCTGTAACTATGCAGATGAACGCTTCAGGTGCTAAAGCATGGGAAGAATTAACTGGAAAAGCGTTTACGCAACAAAGTAATATTGCAATTGTATTGGATAACATTGTTTATTCAGCACCGGGAGTTTCTTCTGGACCAATTGCAGGAGGACGTTCTGAAATTTCAGGTGTATTCGATGTAACTGAAACTAAAGACTTAGCAAACATCTTAAGAGCAGGTAAATTACCGGCTTCTGCTGAGATTGTACAATCTGAGGTTGTTGGTCCGTCATTAGGACAACAAGCTATCGATAACGGTATCATGTCTTCAGTTGTTGGTTTATTATTAGTGTGTTTATGGATGGTTGTTTACTATGGTAAAGCAGGTTGGTATGCTAACGTTGCATTATTAGTGAACTTATTATTCTTATTTGGTATCTTGGCTAGTTTAGGTGCTGTATTAACATTACCAGGTATTGCCGGTATCGTGTTAACAATGGGTACTGCAGTAGATGCGAACATCATTATTTACGAAAGAGCAAAAGAAGAATTACGTGCCGGAAAATCATTGGGTGAGTCTATAATCGAATCATACAGCTGGAGAGGTGCTATGCGTTCCATTATTGATGCTAACGTAACGCACATCCTTACAGGTTTGATACTTTTTATCTTCGGTACAGGACCTATTAAAGGTTTCGCGACTACCTTATTGATCGGTATCTTCACATCATTGTTCACAGCTATCTTCATTGCGAGAATGTTCATCGATAGAGATATTGCTGCAGGAAGAAATTTAACATTTACAACTCCTTTATCTAAAAACTGGTTTACAAACTTCCATTTTGATTTTATCGGAGTTAAAAAATGGTCTTACATGATTTCTGCTATCGTTATTATCGGAAGCTGTATTTCTTTCGGAATTAATGGCTTGGATGAAGGTGTTGATTTCGTAGGTGGTAGAACATTCCAGGTTAAATTTGAAAAACCTGTGAACCCAACTGAAGTTTCGGAACAACTTGGAAAAGAATTCGGAGTTAACGTAGAGGTAAAAGAATTTGGTAATCCAAGCCAAATGAGAATTATCACGAAGTATAAAGTTCAGGAAGAAGGTGTAGGCGTTGATAAAGAAGTAAACGAGAAATTATATAACGGTTTGAAAGGTTATTATTCAAACAATATTACTTACAATCAGTTCATCAATACTGCTGAAGGTAAAACTTTAGGAGTGGTTCAGGCTACAAAAGTAAGTGCATCTGTTTCTGATGATATCAAAACCAACTCTTACTGGGCTGTAATCGGAGCAATGTTAGTAGTTGCACTTTACTTAGTTGTGTCGTTCCGTAAATACCAATATTCATTGGGTGCGATTGCTGCTGTGGCGCATGACGTTATCTTCGTATTAGGATTGTACTCATTGTTGTATAAATTTATGCCTTTCCACATGGAAATGGATCAGCACTTCATCGCTGCGATCTTAACGGTTATTGGATACTCAATGAACGATACAGTAATTGTATTCGACCGTATCCGTGAGTTCATCTTAGGAAACAGAAAAGGTGATTTCAACCAGATTGTAAACGATTCAATTAATACAACATTATCAAGAACGATCAATACATCATTAACGATGATCATCGTATTAGGTATAATGTTCGTATTTGGTGGTGAGTCTATCCGCGGATTCGTATTCGCAATGTTGGTAGGTATCATTGTAGGAACTTATTCTTCATTATTTATCGCAACTCCGGTATTGGTGGATACTATGCCGAAATCTGATAAAAAAGAAGTTGAAAGACTTCACGCTGAAGCAAATGCTGAAAGAGAAGTAGAAGCATAATTAAATGCTCATGTAATATGAAAAAGCCTCACAGTATGTGGGGCTTTTTTTATTTTAGAACCGAATTGTCAGGGCTTTTCCGGAAATGTAATTCCTGCCCTTCTCTACAATTGAAATTCACTGAACTCCAAAATATATAATGCTTTGTGAAGTAATCTTCTCTTTGTTGAAAAAACAAAGTGAAGGACTTTCATTGCGGTCAGGGGTAGACAGTAATCTATTTGAATTTTAGGGTTGGTTTGGGGGTTTGGAAAGCAGTTAACCTGATTAAATTTTCTGCCATCGGCACATGCCATCGTGAAGCAGTTGTGTCTTACCAGAGAAAAAAGAGTTTAATAAGTCTTATCGGGAATCAATCCCTTTTGAAAGGGAAATTATATCCTTGAGTGGTTTTTAATGGCTGTAATGAGAAAAAAAGCGTTGTTAAAACAGGATTTTTTTTTGTTTAGATACAGTTTAAACATAAAAAAATCCCAAAGCTGTCTTTGGGATTTTTGTTCTTTTAGTTTGTTTTATCGATAAGTTGAATGGGTAAAAAACGGAGTTTGAGGATGGCTTAAAATCCTGTCCACAAGAAACCTTTGTCGGCATGAGGTTTTTGATTATTTATACATTTCAGGCGTTATTTGATATTCAGTTACAAAAACCCCATTTTTATCCATATAATAGTAGTTTAAGGTCACTTTATTGTCTCTGAACATCTTCATGCCGGGATTGGTTTTTACATTTTCCAGAAGACCTGTAAAAACATATTTTTTTACAGTATCCATATTTACTTCAGCTTTTGTTATTTCGTCTAAAATGTAAGTATACTGTATGGTTTTATTTGGCAATGCCATCGTGTTTTTTAATGTAGTAAACTGGTCAATTTTCATTGGACAAGTTTTGTTCATTTCATTGGCAACTTCTGCAAGTTCTTTATCTATCGAAGGTTTAAATAAAGTCTGAGTTGTAAAAAATACTACTATAAATCCAACGGCAAAACCTAAAGATGCTTTTAGATTAAACTTCTTTTTAACTTTAGTATCCTTCTTTTGTTCAATTGTGTTCAATTCATCATTGATTTCAATAATCGGTAATTTATGCCCGCAGACTGAACAGTATTTAGAAGTTACGTTATTTTCTGTTTCGCAATTTGAGCATTGGTTTTTCATTGATTTATGTTTATCGTTTCATGTTTTCTTTTTTTTGCAAACTTTTTGCAAACATCAAATATCAGAATCCTAAATTAATTCAGTTTCTGTTGCTTTGCTCTATAGATCAAATAAAAGCCAACAAGGATGAAAGGAATACTCAGCCATTGTCCGGTCGAAAAGACGCCCAGAGCGCTCTCAAAACCGCCCTGACTCTCTTTTAAAAACTCCACAATGAAACGAACCATCCAAAGTAATACAAGAAACACTCCGAAAATATAACCTAGTTTCTCTCTGGCATCGGTTTTCCAATACATATAGAACAATATAGCAAAAACAAAAACATACCCAAAGGCTTCATATAATTGCGTTGGATGTTTTGCTACAACATGGTCCAATAATTCGGCAAACTGAGGGTTGGTTTCAATGGCTTTGTAAGCATCGTTTGCGTTTTGCATACCGGTGCTTTGCATGGCCTCCCTCGGAGTGTATTGGTCTCTGATGAAACGGATGCCTAGAGCTGAATCTGTTTGGTTTCCAACGATTTCCGAATTGAAGAAATTTCCTAAACGGACGAAAATACCACCGCTTGTAACTGGAATAACAACTCGGTCTAAAATCCAGAGAATTGGTTTTTTAATGATTTTTTTACTGTAGAAATACATCGTCAGAATGATTGCAATCGCAGCTCCGTGGCTCGCCAATCCTGCAAAACCTGTAAATTCAAATTGTGGCTGGAATCGGAAAGGAAGTAAAATTTCTTCCGGATGGTTCTTAAAATAGTCCCAGTCATAAAAGAAAACGTGTCCTAAACGTGCTCCGATCAATGTAGCAAATACGGTGTAAATGAATAAAGAATCCAGTTTTTCAAGTGGCAGGCCTTCTCTTTCATAAATATGTTTCATGATGTACCAACCCAGTCCAAAGGCAATGATGAACATTAAACTGTAATAACGGATCATGAAAAAACCTAAATCAATTCCTTCAGAAGGATTCCAGATCATGTGTAAAGCGTGTGTCATATTGAGCGTATATTCTTTAAAGTCGGTAAATTTAATAAATGATAGATAGTGAGGAGCTAAAAATAGATTAATTTAATCAGAAATTTTCACGGAACAGGGTCATAGCCGCTGCCTCCCCAGGGATTACAACTGCTTATGCGTTTTATGGCTAACCATCCGCCTTTTAAAAGTCCGTGTTTTTTAAGGGCTTCAACCGTATATTGTGAGCAGGTTGGGGTATAGCGGCACACACCCGGCGTGTAGGGTGAAATCGCCACCTGGTAAAAACGTACCAGCAACAGAAAAGGTAAAATGATTATTTTTTTAAACATTGCTCTTAATAAAAATGATGAAGTAATATGCTTCATCATTTAGTGTTTTTCTTATATCAATCAGGAATTATAAACTGAAAGTCGTTCCTTCTTTTCCGTCTTTTAACTGAATGCCTAGTTCCAATAACTTGTCGCGGATTTCATCAGATAATCCCCAGTTTTTATTGGCTCTGGCTTCATTTCGCATACCAATCAACATGTTGATGACACCTTCCAGTTTATCGTTGTTAGCAGCAATTTCCTTTTCATTCTGAAGTCCCAAAACATCAAAAACAAAAGCATGAAAGGCTTTTTTGAATGTTTCCAGATCCGATGCATTGAGGCTTTCTTTTCCTTCTTTCATCGAGTTGATATAACGAACTGCTTCAAACAATTGCGCAATCAGGATTGGGCTGTTGAAATCGTCGTTCATGGCATCATAACATGTATTTTTCCATGCGGCAATATCCAAAGTTGATGTTGTACCGGCCTGAATATCTTTTAAATTATCTACAGCTTCCATTAATCGGTTGAACCCTTTTTCGGAAGCCAGGATAGCATCGTCTGAAAAATCCAAAATGCTTCGGTAGTGCGCCTGTAAAATAAAGAAACGAGCTACGGCAGGCGAGAAGGCTTTGCTTAAAACGGTATTATTTCCGGTAAACAACTCTCTTGGAAGTATATTGTTTCCGGTGGATTTAGCCATTTTCTTTCCGTTAAGGGTAAGCATATTGGCGTGCATCCAGTAATTTACAGGGGTGTGTCCTGAACAAGCTTCGTTTTGTGCAATTTCACATTCGTGATGCGGGAATTTTAAATCCATTCCGCCTCCATGAATATCAAATTGTTGGCCCAGATACTTGGTGCTCATTGCGGTACATTCTAAATGCCATCCCGGAAAACCGTCGCCCCACGGTGAAGGCCAGCGCATAATGTGTTCTGGTTCGGCATTCTTCCATAAAGCGAAATCCTGAGGGTTCTTTTTGTCTGATTGTCCGTCCAGATCTCGGGTGTTGGCAATCATATCTTCAATATTACGTCCGCTTAAAATTCCGTAATTATGAGATTCATTGTATTTTATTACATCGAAATATACAGAACCGTTAGCTTCATAAGCATAACCGTTATCTATGATTTGTTTGATGACTTCAATCTGTTCGATGATGTGACCGGTTGCCGTTGGTTCAATGCTCGGTGTAAGATTGTTGAACATTTCTAAAATCTGATGGAAATCTACGGTATATTGCTGTACCACTTCCATCGGTTCGATTTGTTCCAAACGGGCCTTTTTTGCGATTTTGTCTTCGCCTTCATCTTCATCGTCCACAATGTGGCCTACATCGGTAATATTGCGGACATAACGTACTTTAAACCCTAAATGTTTAAGATAACGGTATACCAAATCAAAAGAAATGAAAGTTCTACAATTCCCAAGATGCACGTTGCTGTATACGGTTGGCCCGCAGACATACATTCCTACCTGCCCCTCATGGATCGGTTTGAAAACATCTTTTTCGCCAGAAAGTGAATTGTAAATCTTTAATGTTTGATTTTGGTATAAGTGCATATAAATCTATTGATTAAATAGTATTTGATGATTAAAACGTTGTGTCTAATTTAATGTAATCCAAAAATTCACGGCGTGTTTTTTCTTCTTTGAATTTTCCTCCGAACTCTGCCGTCACAGTGCTGCTTTCGATATCGCGGATACCACGTGAGTTAACACAAAGGTGTTTTGCATCAATTACGCAGGCAACGTCTTCCGTTTTTAAGACTTTCTGCAGTTCCTGAACAATCTGCATGGTCAAACGCTCCTGAACCTGTGGTCTTTTGGCAAAATAATCCACCAGTCGGTTCATTTTGGATAAACCTACTACGGTCCCGCTGGAAATGTAAGCTACATGTGCGCGTCCCACAATTGGTAAAAGGTGGTGTTCGCAGGTGGAATAAATAGTGATGTTTTTTTCCACCAGCATTTCTCCATACTTGTAATGGTTTTCGAAGGTAGAAGAATTTGGTTTTTTGTTAGGATGAAGCCCGCCGAAAATTTCTTTCACGAACATTTTAGCTACACGATTAGGAGTACCTTTTAAACTGTCGTCGGTAAGGTCCATGCCTAATGTAACCAATATACTTTCAACGTCCTTTTTTATAAGGGCTATTTTTTCTTCATCTGTTTTATCGAAAGCATCAGAACGTAATGGATTTTGTGCGCTAGTGCCAACATGGTTTTCTCCTAATGGATCGTTCAAGTCGTCGTTGTGAATCATTATGGATGTATTGTGTTAAAAAGTTACCACGCAAAGATAATTAATTAATATGAAATGCCTGTTATCGACGAAATGTTTAATGCTGCGTATGAAATAGATTACTTTTCTGCATTTGTTTTTTAACAAAAATACCGATTTTTGTGTTATTGTTGTTTTTTGTCAGCTTCGGTGTTTGTTGGTTAAATTGTCGATTTTATTTGTATTTAATAGAGTTTTTGGTAATACTTTTTTTTAAATCATAAAATTTTAGAAATTTGTTATTTAACATGAAATTAATAGTATTTAATTCATAAATGCTATTTATAACGTGTTTTTAAAATTCCAAAACACCATAATTTATAATCCAAATCATTTGCTATGGAAAAATTATTTGTCGTAATTCTGCTTTTTTTCGCGTTAACAATTTCAGCACAATCTGATAGTGACAAAAATCAAAGACGTAAGTATTCTGATGAACAGATAGAATTATTCATCCGTGAAGTTTTTCAGGACAAAGCTGATGAACTTGTGCTTAAATCTTCTAGCGGAAGATTGGAAATGATAACCGATTTTCTACAAAACAGGGTAAGTATTGTTTTTCTTCCTGAGTACAGAGCTAAAAAATTTAAGTCTGTATTTGATTTTCCTCTTTCCAATAAATACAACCCGAAACTTGAAAGAGACTTTAAAGTTACAGTTTCAACTTTTAATCCTCTAAAGTATGATCTCCCTATGTTTCCTAAAAACAAAGAATTATACAGGATAGGGGCAACCGATTATCTTTTAGTAATTACCCCAGTCACTACCATAAATCAATAGCGTATGAAAAAAACTACTACTTCTTTTGATTCTGATTCCCTTATGTTTCCTAAAGACAAAGACTTGTGTAGTATAGGAAACTGATTACCCTTTAATAATTTCCCCATTTATTAATAAAAATTAATCGAGTATGAAAAAAATACTACTTCTTTTAATTATGATTTCCTCATCGGTTTTTTCTCAGAATTACAATATGCAAAACGGGACATTTTCAACATGTTCCGGGACATTTTATGATTCAGGTGGAAATGGAGGAAATTATTCGGCTAATGAAAATTACCAGATGACCTTTTGTCCATCAACTCCAGGGACTTATGTTCAGTTGCAATTCACTTCATGGAATGTGGAAGGCGAGCCTTGGGATTTTATGACAATATATGAAGGAACCGGAACCACAGGTGCTGTTATCGGTACTTATGGAGATACATCGCCAATTTGCGGTGGAATGACAATTGCATCAAGTCATCCGTCCGGATGTATTACTATTAAATTTGAATCTGATTCCGGAGTCCAAAATGGAGGATGGGCAGCAACTATTTCGTGTAAAGCGACACCGGGAGGACTGACAGCAGGCCCTGCAAATTCAGTTTGCTCTGGGGCAGATCCTTTTTGTGCTGATGCGGGACCTTTGCAGTTTCCAAATGTAAGCGGTGCCTGTGTTCCCAATGCGCCTGCTGTAGTTACCGACAATACCTGTTTGTTGACGGCTCCAAGACCTGCATGGTATTATTTAGAAATTGATAAGGCTGGTCCGTTGAATTTACAAATATCACAAACGACCGGTCCAAACGGTACGGGTTCAGGTCTGGATGTAGATTTTGCGATATGGGGGCCATTTTCAAATCAGGCGGCAGCCTGTTCAGATTTTACACAAGGTGATTGCACGGGTGACCATGCCTGCAGCGGTAATGTTATAGATTGTAGTTATAGTCTTTCGGCAACGGAAACTGCGGTAATACCAAATGCGCAGATTGGTGAGGTGTATATGGTTATGATAACCAATTTCGATGGAGCTGCGGGATATATTACCATGACACAGACAAACCCGGGTCCAACTGCCGGTTCTACGGATTGTTCGATCGTTTGTCCGGTAGCAACAGGAACTAATCCAACTTGTGGAGGCTCCAATGGTTCAATAACAATAGATGGCTTGAACCCGAATACTTCTTATGTGGTTAATTATTCAGATGATGGTACACCGATTTCTGTTACCCTCACAAGTAATGCTGCGGGCCAAATTATCATATCTGGCCTGAATGCAGGAAACTATACTAATATCATTACTAATTTCCCCGGATGTGCAGCCGCATTTTCAAATGTTGTTTTATCAGCTGGTGGTTCCTCTGCATCTTTAACCAGTGTTACTTCTACATCACCAATTTGTTCCGGAAGTAATGCTGTCTTTAATTTGATCGGCACCGCTAATACAGCGGTAACTTACAACATTAACGGTGGAGCTTCTCAAACGACTACTTTAAATGGCTCTGGTTTATCAACCATTACTATTCCAGCGGTTACTGCGAATACTACTTTTAATGCTACGTCAATTGGATCTGTTGCTGGTGCTTCGGTAACGGGTAATTGCTTGTCGGCATCAGGCGGGAACAATGCTGCTAATGCATCAGGGGCGATTTCGGCAGTGGGAAGCGGAGCCTCAGCGACGAACTGTGCTTCTGTTGACGGAACCAATTCGGTTTTAACAATTACACTTCAACATACTGTTCCGGTAGGGACTTCTATTACGATTAGTATTGCAAGGGATAACAATCAAGGTGATGTTACTATCTCTGATGGTACAGCAAGTACTACTTTTAGTGCTGGTCCAAATGATGTTTTGCGACACATAACTTTTGTGACAGGGACTCCAACAAATACAATTATCATTACCAGAACGAATGGTACTGTTTGGGTTGATGGAGTTCAGTATACAGCAACACCTTTGTTGTGTACAGCAGCAGTTGCTGTTTCAAATACAGTAGTTGTAAACCCACAACCAAATGTAGGCACTGACGGAGCCACAACAGTTTGTGATTCCAGCACTGCTTCGATTGACTTATTCGGTTTAATCACCGGAGAGCAAACGGGAGGAACCTGGATCAGGTTAACAGGAACAGGTGGGACATTCGATACAGTAGCAGGAACCTTTGTGCCAGCAGCAGGCGCAACAAGCAGTACATTTCAATATAGTTTAACATCAGTCGCTCCATGTATTAACAATGTGAGTATTGCGACAATTACTATCCTCCCACAAAAAATTGCTGGAACCGACGGATCTACAACGATTTGTGAATCAAATGCAACTCCAATCGATTTGTTTGGTTTGATCACCGGAGAGCAGGCAGGCGGAACCTGGACAAGATTGACAGGAACAGGAGGAACATTCAACGCGGCAGCGGGAACCTTTGTATCGGCAACGGGAGCAACAAGCAGTACGTTCCAATACAGTTTAATAGGAACACCCCCATGTGCTAATGACGCGAGTATTGCAACTATTACTATTCAGCCTCAGGCAAATGCTGGTTTGGATGGTATATACAATTTATGTTCTTCAACGCATAATGCCATACATTTGGATGATGTTATTACAGGACAGCAATCAGGAGGGGTTTGGGCACAAACATCAGGTTTGGGTGGTACTTTTAATCCGATGTCTGCAATATTTACACCTTCCGTTGGTACTGTGTCAGCTACATTTACTTATACGGTACCAGGGGTTTTTCCTTGTCCTGACGATGTTAGTATTGCAACTGTCACCATTATCGATGAGCCAAATGCCGGAATCGATGGAGCTACAATCATTTGCGATTCCAATACATCATCGATTGATTTGTTTAGTTTGATTACCGGAGAGCAAGCTGGCGGAACCTGGATAAGATTAACAGGGACAGGCGGAACATTCAATGCCACAGCAGGTACATTCGTAGCGGCACCAGGCGCAACAACCAGTACGTTCCAATACAATTTAGCATCAGTAGGTCCATGCGTTGCAGATGTGAGTGTGGCGACAATTACTATCCTCCCACAAAAAATTGCAGGAACAGACGGCTCTACAACGATTTGTGATTCCAGCACGGCATCGATTGACTTATTCGGCTTAATCACCGGAGAGCAGGCAGGCGGAACCTGGACCAGATTAACAGGAACAGGCGGAACATTCAACGCGTTGGCAGGAACTTATGTACCGGCACCAGGTTCAACGAGCAGTACTTTCCAATACTTTATGATAGGAACTGCTCCGTGTGTTAACGATGTGAGTGTTGCTGCAATTATCATCAATGCACAGCCAAATGCAGGAACCGACGGCGCTACAACGGTTTGTGATTCCAATACATCATCGATTAACTTATTTAGTTTAATCACCGGAGAGCAGGCAGGCGGTACCTGGACCAGATTAACGGGAACAGGCGGAACGTTCAATGCTGCAGCAGGTACATTCGTAGCGGCACCAGGCGCAACAACCAGTATATTCCAATACAGTTTAACAGCAATCGCCCCATGTATTGACGATGTGAGTGTGGCGACAATT
>NZ_AVCS01000016.1 GCF_000498495.1 Flavobacterium enshiense DK69
TATTTACTGTTACAGCAACTGCTAATCTCGGACTCTCACATCCTGAAATTGTTTGTGTAACATAATAAGTGTTTGTAGATAAAGCATCAGTCGACGATAAAGCCGAACCACCTGTTGGTGCAGCATAGCATTGAATTGCTGTTCCTGTCGCCGTTGCCGTTAAATCCGCTACAGTTGCAGCAGTACAGAAAGTCTGTGCAGAAGCTGTTGGTTGAGCAGTTCCGATAGTTACAGGAACCGCCATTCTTGGACTCTCACATCCTGAAATCGTTTGAGTAACATAATAAGTCCCAGTTGCTAAAGCATCTGCCGGTGACATAGGTACTCCACCCGTTGGTCCAGCATACCACTGAACTCCATTTCCTGCCGCATTTAAACTTGCAACTGTTGCATTACCACAGAAAACATGTGCTGATGCAGACGGCTGAGCCGTTGTATTTACAGTTACAGTTACAGGAGGCGTAGTTACTGTACATCCTCCGGAAGTTAATGTAGCAGTATAGGTTGTAGTAGCTGTTGGCGATACAGAAAGATTGTTAGTTGTTCCAACTACCGTAGTTCCGTCTGACCATGAATAATTAGTTATAGCCGATGGTGCTCCTGAAACAATTTTCACATTGTCAATCAACCAACCATAATAATTATTAATATTGTTTACTATATATCGGAAACGGATTCTGAATTGCGACGTTAAAGCCGCCGTTGGAATCGCAATCGTTTCACTCTGCCATAAAGAATTGTTTGGCGTTGACCCAGCCGCAACAAATGCACTGGTCCAGTTAGTATAACTTTTTGCCGAAAAACATACTGCTGAATTGAACAATGTCCCAGCTCCTTGGTAGCTCGATGTAGGGAATACAATCCAGTTGGTTCCTCCATCTGTAGAATATTCCACATAACCTAAATCGGTTGCTGTTGATGGACCTTCCATTCCCGCAATGTGAGAAAACGTCAGATAAGCTTGAGGTAAAGTACTCAAATCAACATTAGAAGCAAGGTTCGCATATACATTCGAATTAACTCCCACCGGTTTTAAATACATTGAAGCAGTTCCATTAGACGCATAGGTCGTAGACTGCGTTAAATTAGCTGTACCTGCAACAGCACCTCCTGCAAACTCAGTCACCCCAGTTTCAAAAGAATTACTGTAGTATGTTGTTTGAGGCACCATACTGGCAGATAAAACAGAAGAACCTCCTGAACAAAGATTATTTAAAGAAGCCGAAGCAGCCCCAACAAGACCGAATAAAGGTGCATCTTTATATGCAGTCCCCGCTTTTAATTTAGTCGTTACAGCATCGGTTGCATACACCTCCCAAGTAACGTTCACATTAGATATTGCAGGAATTGTTGCTGTAAAATCAGATGTTGTTCCTGCCGTTAGCGTTCCACCTGTCATTGTGATAGGCGTTTGTGCCACTCCATTAAACCAATATTTCAATACAACCGAAGTGATTGCATTCCCTCCTGCAGTAACGTTAGCTGTAACGGTTTTGTCTACCGCAGTACATTGATTACCAGAAGGAGTAATCCCAATAGTATTGATAACCACCGCTGTCAGAGGTGTCCCCGCAAATTCGTCAGCACCTAAATCCGGCGCCGTTGCATGTCTTGGATTTCCGTCAAAATCGGTTAAAACAGAAGTAATGTTTGCACCGGCACCTTCAATTTGAGTTGGCACTGCAGGATTAATGTGCAAGAAAGTCGGATCTGAACCTACCATACTTAAGAAAGTCGGATTCTCACTTACAGAAAGACTTTCTGCACCCGCTAATCTATTTTTGAAAGTATCCAAAAGCAAATCTTTAGTTCCATTGGCTTCTGTATAATAAACAGCTGCATAAAAAAGATTATTGTTAGATGTTGCATCATAACCTGCAAGACCACCTCTTCTTATCACAGCAGCCTCCCCTGTACCGGTAGCAACACAATTATTAACAAAAATATTGTTACGCATAACTAACACAGCACTTGTTCCGCTATTGATGACACTCGATCCGAAAGTAGCTCCGGAACTTGTCCCACTAAGTACGATTGTATTGTGATACAGATTGATAGCTGGGGTTGGAGCCGCTACAGTCATACCATTCACCTGAGTAGGTGTTCCTGTAAGATTTGTAGCTGGAGCAGTTATATTTCCAATAATATTGTTATAGACATTATTAGTTGTTCCACCATTAAAATACATACCATTTAAAGAAACTGAACCTATCGAAGCTGAACTCAATCCGTAGATTTTATTTTTGAATATATTGTTAGTTGTACCTCCGCCTATACTAATAGCTTGCATTGTACTTCCTCCCGTAAACGTATGAATGGTATTACCGGAAATCTCATTTAAAGCACCACTATTCGGCATTCTGATTCCGTACATTGCACCTGTACTTGTCGCCGGAAGCGAAAAATCACTTATAGTGTTATTTCGGAAAATTCTATCCCCTGTAGCTACAGAAATATTATTCCAAATACCGTTAATTGGAATAAGCGCCGTAGATAACGATGACAAATTACTGATTGTATTGTTTGTAAATGTCTCCGTTGCAGAGGCTGAATTAGCATAAAAACCAGCAAAAGTAGTTGTTCCTGCTGTAGCTGTCGAACTTAAATTAGTAATAATATTCGTATCGAACGTAGCATTTGTACACTGAGCGTAGTTAATACCATAGAAACTTCCAATACCAGTTCTGGAAACAGTATCAATTGTATTATTATTACAATTTAATGTAGCTGCCTGTCCCGCATAAATCGGATTAACAATACCGGTAGTAGTCGTAGTTACAATATTCTTAACAACGTTACCATTAATATTGATTGTATTTGAAGCAGCTCCTGAACCATTGTAAATACCAAAAAATCTTCCTGTACTGGACGCTAATGAAATATTCGCAATCCTATTGTTATTTATATTAGAAACAGTTGCAGCCGTAGGAGAGGTAGTAAAATAAATACCTTGAAATTCCCCTGCAACGGTTCCAGTCAAAACCATATTTCCAGTTCCTAAATTGTCAGCATACCCTATAGTATTTCCGGTAATCTGTAAATTTTCACCAGCTCCATTACTAAAAGCAATACCATACAAAATCCCTGCAGCCCCAAAATTACGGGTCGCCGTTTGATACATTTTGTTGTTTGTGATAGTCCAATCTGTATTCCCTGCACCTGCATAAATCGCAGAACATCCGGAAGACATAAAGTAATCGTAGAAATTACAATTAGTAATCGTTATACCACTGTTCGCAATCGTTGCATCCGTCGTAGAACCGATACTTCCAATTAATTTAGAAGGAAGGGTCCCCGCAGGACCGATATTACAATTCGAAATCGTATTCCCGTCATTCCCAGTTGCAGTACCAGTTCCAAAGAAAATCACACCTCCCGCTACTGTATTGGCTACAGTAGTTGAACCCAACACAAAACTGTTCGTGATGGTATTATTAGTTGCATCGTTCTGAAATTTAATCGTACCGGCAGTTGCAGTTGCATTAGTATTTGTAATTGTCAGTGTGCTTGAACCTGAATTCAAACCATCAATAATAACATAGTCCGCACCATTGAATTGAATCAACTCAGAAGCCACACTCCCTGAAATTGTTGCCGTAACACCTGAAGCAGGTTTAATCGTAAGGGTCTTAACCACACTAGCATCTGCATTTTGACGAATGATAATCGGATACGTTTCGGACGCATACGATAGATCAGTCAAAGTAAAAGTTATCGGTCCGTTCAGACATCTTTTATTATAATCCGAAACCGCTGCAGTCAATGTTGTATAATTTCCACCAACCCCTACTGTATAATTACCAGTCATAGGAGTTGCCAGCGTAAGTGGCGTTGTTGGTGGTGTTGCTGCAGGAGGGTTAACAGTAAATCCTGCTGCACCAAGAGGAGGATATACCGACACATTTGGAGTTGCAACATTGTCCTGTGCAACAAAATAGTAATAAACACCGTCACCCAAAACACTTCCTGTACCTATGGTAAACTCATAAGCACCAGTTCCTGCATTAAACGTTCCTACCGCAGGAGTATAAGCCCCTGAGTTTATTCTCCAATAAGCTACCGGCAAACCGGCACCCGATGTAGGCACACCCGAAGCATCTGTAAAAGTTGCCGAAATAGTTCTGCTTCCCGAAGCACATGTTGGATCCGGAGTATGGACAACTATAGGCCCCGTTAAGTCAAGAGCAATCCCTGTAAACTCATCAGCTCCAATATCCGGAGTAGTTGCGCTTCTGGTATTCCCATCAAAATCATCAGTTACTCCTGTAATTGGAGCACCGCCACTTTCGATTTGTGTAGGCACAGTAGTATCAATATGTAAATAATTTGGATTGGAACCTACCGTACTTACGAAAGTAGGATTCTCAGTTACCGACGAAACATCGCGGCCTGCAGCTCTGATTTTAAATGCAGCCAATGTTACATCTAAATCATTCGTTACTGGGCCTGCGGCTTGGTTTTTTACATGGATGTTAGTACCTGCTAATAAATTATTATTAGATGATGCGTCATAAGGCGATATACCACCTGCCAGTCTCAATACTACAGATACACCTATACCTCTGGACGGCAGATTATTAATCAAAATATTGTTTCGCAGCGTTAACGGACCTCCACTAGACACAGCGCTCGATCCGAAATTAGTTCCGGTATTTAAACCGTTCAGTACAATGGTATTATTGTATAGATTCATAGGCATCCCCCAAGAGTTAATACCGATTACCTGATGAGGTTCAACTCCACCGTTTGTCGCCACTGGCGCAGTTAAATCACCCATAATATTATTATAAATACTATAGGTTCCACCACCTGTAATAGCAAAACCAATAACCTGAGATGCAGCTCCCGGACCATTTAATCCGTAGACTTTATTGTTATAAACATTGTTAGTGGTTCCTGCCGACATAGCAATACCATTGATCCCACCGTTTCCTCCTGAAAATGAACCGATAGTGTTCCCTGAAATGACATTAAGAACACCTGCGTTAGCCATTCGGATTCCATTAACAGTACCTGTTGACGTAGCCGGAACAGTAATATTACTCACAATATTATTTTGAATCTTTTTATTTTCTACACCCGTTCCGGTCTTAATACCATCTATCGGTTGCGCACCTGTTGATGAAGAAGTTAAGCCTGTAATCGTATTATTGCTAACTGTCTCAACCATGGAAGTTGTCGATGAATAAATCGCAGCCATGGCAGCTGTACCTGTAGTGCCCGTAGAACTTAAATTTGTAATTGTATTACGATCAACTGTTACACTCGCAGCTGCACCATAATTAATACCATAAAAAATCCCCGTCACAGTCCTTGACAAATTTTCAAGGGTGTTGCGACTACAATTCAATGTAGCAGCAGCTCCTGCGGAAATACCGTAAAAAATACCTGTATGACCAACAGAAGAAATATTCTTGATTGTATTCCCTTCTATAGCAATCGTATTGCTGGTACCTGTCGTTACGCCATTGCTAATTCCATATACAGTACCACCTGCAGTAGATGTCAAAGTTACATTAGCGATAGTGTTATCAGCAATATAACATGTTTCAGATGCAGTAGGCGAAGTATTGCTAAAAATACCAGTAAAACTTCCAGGTGTTGATCCCGCAGCAATTCTTAATGTACCGGAACCTGCATTAGAATCGTATCCTACGGTATTCCCGATGATACGTACACCATTACCATAATTACCACTGGAAAAATAAATACCATACATTACATAACCAGAGGTAAACGTACGTGTCGCCGTCTGGTAAACTCTATTACCTGTTATGTTCCAGGCAGAACTTCCTGTCGAAGCATAAATTGCCGCACAATAATTAGCTGCATTAAAAAAGTCGTACAAATTACAATCGCTGATTGTTATCTCACTGTTACAAATAATTTCACTTGTATTTGTCCCCAATGAGAAAATTAGTTTAGTCGGAAGAGCCGCTCCCGCCGGACCAATATCACAGCTTGAAATAGTATTTCCGTCATTACCGGTTTCAGGTCCTGTACCGAAAAACACTACTCCCCCTGCAGTAGTTACATTATTTGTACTTGAACCTAATATATTACAGTTCGTTACTGTATTGCCAGTAGCATCTCCCACGAAACTTATAGTGGAGGTATTGGCATTAGCTGACGTACTTAAATTGGAAATTGTCAGCCCTTTTCCTCCTGAATACAAACCGTCTATGGTAACATTATCCGCTCCATTAAGCAGAATCAACTCAGAAGCCAAAGTACCTGAAATTGTCCTATTTCCTCCGACCGGTTTAATTGTCAAGGATGACCAATCCCCCGCATTAAGTTTTGCGGTGGTAAGCTCATCAGTATCCCCGGAAATATCAATAGTGATATTAGCCCCGGTTTGAGAAGTTCCAATGGCCGTGAATGCCGCGCCCAAAGTAGCATAGTTTCCGTTACCTGTTAAAGCACCGTAAACCGTAACCGGTTGTTGTCCCCGGACATTTGAAACTCCAAAAAAAACGAACAAAAGCAGCACGAGCAGCTTTTGTGACCTCATCAGAAGCCCGGACGATGGCTCATCCGGCCCTTTAATGTATTTTTTCTTCATAAAATAAAAAATTTTTGTTAATAGTTGGTCACGAATCTACACAGAATTAACATTGTAAAAAATTTTATTTCCCAAGAAATTAACATTTTATCCCTAATATAACAATGTTTTTAAAAAAATACATATTTAGCCAAAAAAGTAGTTTTTTAACAAAAAAATAATAGTTCGAAACAATATATAAATAATAAAAAAAACTTAAAGTTAGAAATTAAACATTGTTTTAAAAAAAAATAAAACCAGCCTATTTCCAATTATTAATATTTATTTTCAAAAAAAACAATGCAGATTTACAAACAACAAGCAAGTAGGCTTCCGTCAATAAGCATGAGCAAAAAACCATAGAAAAACACTCTTCCGCTTAGGTTAAAAAATAGGCTTCCCTGTTTTACAGTAGCCATTACTATATTTTGAAGATTCTAAACAGATTGCCGATGGCAGAGATTTATAATCAGCCTTTTTTGAAACCTGAGTATCCAATCAGAATATCAACATAAAGAAAAAATGTAATCCATTAACAAAAAGCCAAAATCCCTTTCAGCAAATTAATCTGATTGACGGTGCGGTATAAATTATGATTTTCAAAGGAGATCTGATAGTAAACATCTCCGCTTAAGTAGTCGGTCAAAAACCGGATTGCCTGAATGAATACAACCACTTTAGCCGCATAATCCAGATTTTCCTTTTCAATAGGTTCTAGAACTTTTTCAAGAGAGGACAGAAAACCTTTCTTAGCAGCAGCAAAAAGTTCCGGATCAAAATTAGCTTGGCCTGAAATTGTACTTTCATCCGCTGTAGTATTGGTATAGGACCTAATCATATCGCCAAAATCGTAGAGCAGTGTCCCTTCCATTACGGTATCCAAATCGATTACGGCAATTGCCTCGCGCTTTGTTTCATGAAACAGCACATTACTGATTTTCGGATCGGCATGAATAATTCTTTTCGGAAGCAGCCCATTTTTCTGCAGTTCAATCCAGGCATTTGGCAATTCAAGATGATCGTTAACGAACTGCACCACAGAAGCCGAAGCTGTTTTACGTTCTTCCGACGCACCCGCCAAGGCAGTTTTATAATCCAAAATCCTTTTTTCGAAATTTATGAAATCCGGAAGCACCGGTTGTAGTTTTATTTCGCCGGAAGGACTGTTCATCACTTGATAAAACTCGCTGAATGCTTTAGCCGCTTCAAAGGCAAGAGCCGGTGAATCAGCCTTAGTCAACGAAACACTGTCTTTTATATAAGTAAACATCCTCCACGGATCATTATTTTCATCTAAAAATAACGGCTTGTTATCCTGTGTAGGTATTGGCGAACTAACTTCCAACGGATAATCCGATTGCTTTAGAAAAGCAATCACGCTATTGGTGTTATGAGAAAGCGCATTCACATCCTTAAAGACAGTATTGTTTATTTTTTGAAGGACATAATCCTTATTCGTTTTGGAATCGGTTATCAGATAAGTTGCATTAATCAATCCGTGTCCAATTTCCGAAACACAGATATCCGTTAAGGAAGTTGGGAGAAATTTAGCTGCAATCTGCCGAACCTTTTCCATACTACCAAAGTTGAGCCGGATAATTTCCTTTTTTGATTTCACCGGAAAGAAACACTTTCAAAACATCTTTATCTTCAGGATACGTAAGCCCCATCCATTGAGAATTCGATTGATGGACTTCAACTTTAATATAATGATCGTTTATCATATTCTGAATCGCTTCAGGAATATAGAATTCGGATTTTAAATCGGCTCCTTCTTGAAGGTATCGCAAAAATTGATCTTGCAAAAAATCAAAAACCGAAGGATGAAAACACCAGAAATTCATCGAAACCAAATCCTTTTCATTTAAAATTTCCGTACCTGCTGCCGTTTCAGATATAATTTCTGAACCTTGTCTTTGTATGTGAGTATGCTCTACAACTTCAATCAGATTATACGCATCATCCACTCTGCAGACACCTCTGGAAACAGGGCCATTTTCACTCAGCGTCGCATTGACAGGGAAAGCAATCATTTCATAGCTGTCGTTTTTTATAGTATCTGCCGACATTGATTCCATAATTCTAATGTAAGAAGTCCGACCATAAAAATCATCTGCATTAATAACAACAAAAGACTCGTTTACCACTGATTTAGCCGTCAAAACCGCATGTGCCGTTCCCCAGGGCTTGCTCCGTTCCTTAGCCAAACCAATATATTTTTCAGACACAAAACCATCCATTTCCTGAGGAACAAAATGCATCTCGACATTTTTTTTAATGCCGATTTGTTCCAGTCTCGTGAAATAATCTTTAGCGATATGCGGATTTACAATTAAGACAAACTTATTAAATCCGGCAAGAATTGCATCAAAAATTGAAAACTCAAGCAACGTCTCGCCCGAAGTCCACAAAGCATCGGTTTGCTTCAGGCCTTTATACCGGGAACCTAACCCACCGGCTAAAATCACAAGCGTTTTATAGGTTTTAGAATGCTCCATCGAAGCCAAAAACAGGTTTACGGTTTTTCCAGGCACCGCTAGTAAAATCTGGAATTTCCTGAACAGCACCGTTATTCTCGACGGACATTTCACTTAAAGGGGTAATAGCGTACCAAGTTGCCAGATCATAAACATCCAGCGGAAATTCCACATTTCGTTTGATACATTCAATAAAGGTATTATCCACGAAGAAATCCATTCCTCCATGCCCTGAACTTTCAGCATCTTTAGAATAACGTTGCCATAATGGGTGGTCGTTTTCGGTAAGCCATTTTTCGGTCGTCTCCCATTCATGTGTTTTTTTCATGGCTTTCTCAAAATAAATAAAGCCCTTGTTCAGTTCACCGGCACCAAAATCCTGCCACAACCCTTCCGTTCCCTGCACGCGGAATCCTAAATTATAGGGACGCTGCAAACTGGTATCATGCGTCAGTAAAATAGTTTCTCCATTTGCACATTGTATCTGTGTGGTAACAACATCACCTTGTTTGAATTTCACTTTTGCGTTAGGATGCTCCTTCCCACCTTTGGGATGTTCGACGATGTATTTATTCAAACCTCTTGCTTTGCTCGAAAATGAAGAAAGACGCAACAGTCGATTTCCCCTGTTGATATCAAACATAACAGCCACAGGGCCTAACCCGTGAGTTGGATACAATTCGCCGTTTCGGTTAATGTAATGATTGGTTCTCCATTTGGCTTCGCTATATCCTTTTTCTCCAAATTCAACACCCGAATTATATGGGCTTTGACCGTCGTTAAACAGTACGCCTCTCAAATCATGTTCGTACCCGCCCTGACCGTGGATCAATTCCCCGAACATTCCTTTGCGCACCATGTTCAGCACTGCCATTATATCGCGGCGATAACAAACATTCTCTAGCATCATTATCGGCACTTTGGTTTCCTCATAAGTTTTTACGTAATCCCAGCAATCAGAAAGTTTCATGGCACCGCAAACTTCCATACCGACAATCTTTCCTGCACGCATGGCATCAATACCTTGTTCTTTATGCCACTCCCATGGAGACGATATGATTACAGCATCTATATCTTCTTTTAGGAGATTTTTGTAATCGTTATTGCCATTGGAAAATTCTTTAGGAGCCGGCTTCTTATACTTTGCCACCAGTTTCTGAGCCATCGCAAGCATCTTTTTGTCTGGATCGGCAATAGCCACAATCTCAACATCATCCCTTTTTAGCATTTCCTGCATATGCCCTTGCCCTCTGAGACCCGTTGCAATAAATCCCAAGCGGACTTTTTTAACCACTCTTTCATGAGAGGCAAACAACGAATTAGGCAAAATTAAGGCTCCGAACCCAGCGAGTGCGGTCGTTTTCAGAAAATCACGTCGGTTTGAATTATGCTTCATGGCAACTTTTTTAGTAACACTAAAATACTGCTTTTTAAGAAATTATCTCGTTTTAGCCACAAAAAACTATCGCACCAAAACCTACTTCCAGAAAACCACCATCAGCCACCAAAAAACGGGGACACTTTCAACCCAAAAATCAGTGTAGTAATTCGAGCGTTTCGGACTGGCAAAAAAGGTAAAAAGAGCAATAACGATAACCAATACCAGATTAATCCATAATTGACATACCTCAACATCGGATCGTAAGAATTCCAAAAAGTAAAACGGAATCAACAGGAACAGGTTGAGAAGTTTAGTCTTTTGAACACCCAACTTTTGCGGAACGGTCTGCAGCGATGCATCGTCGTGTTTCAGATCGATGATTTCAAAAATCAATATCAGGATAATTACCAGTAAAAAGCGCTGGCAGAATTTTAACCATACATCATGGGAAAGCGACAAATCCGCATTAATTATCGGCAAAAACATCGTAATACCTGCCCAGCAAAAAGCGACAATATAAATCTTTACCCCTGCCCAGTTTCGGGCATTTCCTATCTTGGGAAAAACGGGCAGCGTATACAAAACAGTCAATCCCAAAAAAGCCACCGACACCATTTGTGTTCGAAATTCCAGATGAAAGAAATAGTAAACCGTCGCCAAAAACGAAAAAACACTCAAAGCCACAATCGCCTTTCGTTCCGTAGTTATTTTTAGCTTTTTGGCACGGACTAATTCGTCGTACTTCACAAAATTATAACCTACAATTGTCCCGAAAAAAGCAAACAATGCCATCGGCTCATCATATGTGATATGAAAAAAATGAAACGTCATGCGCACCAAAGCATACACCGACAAAGCCACATGGATACTTCCGTGAAGATAAAAATCGAATATCTTTTTGAGTAATTGCATCCTTACAAAAGTAATCAATCTGTTAACAACTGTCGATTTAAGTTGAAAAATCCTCTAAAAATTGGCGTTAAAAAACGAGTTTATTAGCAGATTAATAATTATTTTTGTACCCTTTAAATACACAACGTAATCACAGTTTGAGGCTCTGCCCCAAACACTTAAACAAACAGTAGAGAAAACTGATGAAAACAGATGCATTTGCTTTAAGACACATCGGTCCGAGAGAATCGGATTTACAACACATGTTCAAAGCCATTGGCGTTAAGGACATGGACCAATTGCTTTACGAAACTTTTCCTGACGGAATCCGTTTAAAACAAGATTTACAGTTAGACCCTGCCATGACGGAATATGAGTATTTAACTCACATAGCTCAGTTAGGCACAAAAAATAAAGTATTCAAATCGTATATCGGTTTAGGATACCACCCAGCGATCGTTCCACCGGCTATCCAAAGAAACATTTTCGAAAACCCGGGATGGTACACGGCTTATACTCCGTATCAGGCTGAAATCGCACAAGGCCGTTTAGAGGCTTTGTTGAACTTCCAGACTATGGTTATCGAATTGACCGGAATGGAAATCGCCAATGCATCACTTCTTGATGAAGGAACAGCTGCAGCGGAAGCAATGACGTTACTTTTTGACGTAAGAACGCGCGACCAAAAGAAAAACAACGTTAACAAATTCTTCGTTTCGGAAGAAATTTTGCCACAAACGTTATCGATTTTACAAACTCGATCGACTCCTTTAAACATTGAGTTAGTTGTCGGCAATCATGAAACTTTTGATTTTTCAGAAGATTTCTTCGGGGCAATGTTACAATATCCTGGTAAATACGGACAAGTTTTCGATTACGCAGGTTTCATCAATACAGCAAAATCAAAAGAAATTAAAGTAGCCGTTGCTGCTGATATCTTATCGTTAGCAAAATTAACTTCTCCTGGAGAATTAGGTGCTGACGTAGTAGTTGGTACTACACAGCGTTTCGGTATCCCGATGGGTTACGGAGGTCCTCACGCAGGTTACTTCGCAACTAAAGAAGAGTACAAACGTTCGATGCCAGGTAGAATTATTGGAGTTTCTATCGATGTAAACGGAAACCGCGCCTTACGTATGGCATTAGGTACTCGTGAGCAGCATATCAAACGTGAAAAAGCAACTTCTAACATCTGTACCGCTCAGGTATTGTTAGCGGTTATGGCGGGAATGTATGCTGTTTACCACGGTCCGAAAGGATTACAGTACATCGCTGATAAAGTACACGCTTCGGCAGTTACTACTGCAAAAGCATTATCAGTTATCGGTGTAAATCAAGTGAACGCTGCTTTCTTCGATACTATTTTAGTGAAAGCTGACGCTGCTAAAGTAAGAGCTATCGCTGAGAAAAACGAAGTAAACTTCTTCTACCCGAACAGCGAAAGCGTTTCAATCTCTTTCAACGAAACGACTTCAATTTCCGACATCAACACTATCGTTGCTATTTTCGCGGAAGCGGCTGGAAAATCAGCAGTTCACGTTTCTGAATTAGCTTCTGAAACTCACTTACCGGAAAAATTAATCCGTACCTCATCGTTCTTACAACACGAGGTATTCAACAACCATCATTCTGAAAGCCAGTTGATGCGTTATATCAAAAAATTAGAGCGTAAAGACTTATCATTGAACCACTCGATGATTTCTTTAGGTTCTTGTACGATGAAATTGAACGCTGCCGCAGAAATGTTGCCGCTTTCAATGCCAAACTGGAACAGCATGCACCCGTTCGCTCCTGCTGATCAAGCACAAGGTTACCTGACAATGCTTAAAAAATTAGAAGAGCAATTGAATGTGGTTACAGGTTTCAAAGGAACTTCGTTACAGCCAAACTCGGGAGCACAAGGTGAATACGCAGGATTGATGGCAATTCGCGCTTACCACATCGCTCGCGGTGAAGGACACCGTAATGTATGTTTGATCCCATCTTCTGCTCACGGAACCAACCCGGCTTCTGCAGCTATGGCGGGAATGAAAATCATCGTAACTAAAACTACTCCGGAAGGAAACATCGACGTAGAAGATTTAAGAGCAAGAGCTATCGAACACAAAGACGACTTGTCTTGTTTGATGGTAACTTACCCTTCTACTCACGGGGTTTACGAATCTTCGATCATTGAAATCACTAAACTAATCCACGAAAACGGCGGATTGGTATATATGGACGGTGCCAACATGAACGCACAGGTAGGTCTAACAAACCCTGCTACTATTGGTGCTGACGTTTGTCACTTGAACTTACACAAAACTTTCGCTATCCCTCACGGTGGTGGTGGACCTGGAGTTGGACCAATCTGCGTAAACGAGAAATTGGTTGACTTCTTACCAACTAACCCTGTAGTTGCTACAGGTGGTAAAGACGCTATCTCTGCTATCTCTGCTGCGCCTTATGGTTCTGCTTTGGTATGTTTGATTTCTTACGGTTACATCTGTATGTTAGGTGCTGAAGGTTTACGCTCTTCTACCGAGCATGCTATTTTAAATGCTAACTACATGAAAGCGCGTTTCGAAGGTCACTACCCTATCCTTTATTCAGGAGAAATGGGACGTGCAGCTCACGAAATGATCTTGGATTGCCGTGAGTTTAAACAAAACGGAATCGAAGTAGGTGATATCGCAAAACGTTTAATGGACTACGGTTTCCACGCACCAACAGTATCGTTCCCGGTAGCGGGTACTTTAATGGTTGAGCCAACTGAATCTGAAGATTTAGCCGAATTAGACCGTTTCTGTGACGCGTTGATTTCCATCAGAAAAGAAATAGAAGTTGCTTCTGCAGATGACACTAACAACCCATTGAAAAATGCTCCTCACACGTTGGCTATGCTAACTGCTGAGCGTTGGGACTTCCCTTACTCAAGAGAGAAAGCGGCGTATCCGTTGGAGTACATTGCCGATAACAAATTCTGGCCTTCTGTTCGTCGTGTTGACGATGCTTACGGAGACAGAAACCTTGTTTGTTCTTGCGCACCAATTGAGGCTTATATCGAGAATTAATATTTATACGATTTTTTAAATCAAGAAACCCTTTCGGAAACGGAAGGGTTTTCTTTTTGAACACAATCAAAACATTTTAGCTACAAACTAAAAAATAAAAACACATTTAATACTCTCACTAATTTTACTCTAATTTTTTTGTAAAAAAAGGTTAGAAAACTAATTTTTAAACAGTAACTCCGACAGATTTCTTACCTTAGTGCGGTTAAAACTCAGGCCATGGCTATAAAAATAACGGGATCAGGAAGTTACATCCCAACACAAGTTGTTACGAATACCGATTTTGCACGTCATCAGTTTCTAAATGAGGACGGTTCTACTTTTGCCGTTCCCAATGATGTAATTGCCGAAAAATTTCTGGACATTACCGGAATTGAGGAACGCCGTTATGTAGAAAATAATTTAAATACTTCTGACATTGCTTTCTTTGCCGGCGAAAAAGCCATCGAAAATGCTAATCTGGACAAGGAAACACTGGATTACATCATTGTAGCCCATAATTTTGGCGATGTCAGGCACGGCGCCATTCAAAGTGATACCGTACCCAGTGTGGCATCACGCGTTAAAAACAAACTGAAAATAAAAAACCCAAAATGTGTTGCTTACGATGTTATGTTCGGTTGTCCGGGCTGGATCGAAGGCATGATTCAGGCACAAGCGTTCATCAGAGCCGGCATGGCAAAAAAATGTCTGGTAATCGGTGCCGAAACCCTTTCCAGGGTGGTGGACATACACGACAGGGACAGCATGATTTATTCGGATGGTGCAGGCGCTACCGTCCTGGAGCTAACGGAAGGTGACGACGGAATCCTTTCACACGAAACCGCTTCTTTTACTTATGAAGAAAGCAACTTCTTATTCTTCGAAAAATCCTATAATAAAGACCATAACCCCGATGTCCGCTACATAAAAATGCACGGGCGTAAGATTTATGAATTTGCTTTGAATCAAGTACCGGCAGCCATGAAATCCTGCCTGGAAAAAAGCGGTATCCCAATTGCTGACCTAAAAAAAATCCTGATTCATCAGGCGAATGAAAAAATGGACGAAGCCATCGTACAGCGTTTCTATAAATTATACCAGCTTACACCTCCTGAGAATGTAATGCCCATGAACATTAAAAAACTGGGCAACAGCAGTGTGGCTACCGTCCCTACCCTATACGATTTGATCTTGAAAGGCGAAATTGAAAATCAGGAGATAAACAAGGGCGACGTAATTCTATTCGCTTCGGTAGGTGCGGGAATGAACATTAATGCGTTTGTGTATCGTTTTTAGGGAAAGGGAGAAGCAGTTAGCAGTTAGCAGTTAGCAGTTAGCAATTAGCAGTTAGCAGTTAGCAGTTAGCAGTTAGCAGTTAGCAGTTAGCAGTTAGCAGTTAGCAGTTAGCAGTTAGCAGTTAGCAAAATTAAAAAAGGGAAACTTCTAAACCTTAATCAACACTTAGATATTTCATATAAAAAAGGGCTACTCGTTTGAGACAGCCCTTTTTCTATATTCTATTTTCTTTTTTATAAAGTCGCTTTGTGTGTGGTTACTCCCAGCAATGAAAGCTTCTACTTCTTCCAGTTCGCGGTTAATACGGTTTAAATCAAGTTGCTTTTCCAGTAAGGCTACAGAACCATAGCTTTCCTGACGGTTTTCCAACACGAATTGTCTGTATTCCAATCTTTTTTTTCTTTTTAATCGCATCTTGTTTGGTAGGGCCTGCCGGCAAATTGTCAATCATGATTTGAATGGCAGCAAGTTCGGCGATTACCCCTTGCAAAACAGCTCCGATTTCTACCGAAGTATCTCCGTAATCGGAAACCGAGTGTTCCTCATTCAATTTCTTTAAAGTCAGGTCTGCTTTTTCTTTGGAAGCCCATGTTAATAAAAAATCGCAATCTGGTGCATTCTCAATTCTACTAAATGAATACATAATTTAATTTTTAAAAAGTCAATAATACTCTTACAGTTTTCAAAGACGATACCAAAAATTTCTAACAAAAACTACTTACATAAATTTTAACACATTATAAGAAAATATTTCTTTTTAAAATTTGATTTAGAGAATTTATTTTTAATTATTTTTCCTACAGATTTAATTTTTTCTCCATTTTTAATTTTAACATTTCGAGCGTTTCCTTCTGCAACTGTAGTAGCTCCAGCTTGTGTAAACTGTGACGGCTGAGCGTTCTTGTTGCTCGTGTTTTGATAATCTTTATAAGATCTGGCGACACGGCATACTCTTCTTGGTTGGCTAAAAACTCCACCACCTTTAAGGCTACCAGACATTCTTGACGATGGTTCTCTACTATACCGATTTCCCTTTCGGTGCGGAGCAGCTTTATCTGCACCTTTTGATATTCGCGTTTTAGCTTTTCCTTTGCTTTATGCTGTTCCTCTTTTAGGAGTTGCTGACCTTCTTTTGATACTTTTTCATTCTGTGTGCCCTGCAATAAGGCACCAAATTGTTGTTGGGCATGCAGTGGCAGACTACGGTCACCGGATTTGAACATCGTCCATTGGGTTCTGTGTATACCCAAAAGCATACCCATTTCCTCTTGGTTTAATCCTAGAATATTTTTTAGCTCGGGCGTTTTTTTCATTTGTGTCCTTTTTTTTATTTTTCAAATATAGACACAAAAAGTGTGTCCTTTTTCTGAAAAAAAATATTTGGACACAAGTATTGCATGTAACATTCTATAAATGTACTTTCAAAAAATCACCAAGTTTAGTGATTGTGTAGGTTAATTTTTATGATTACGTTTGCTAAATATAACAAAAAATAACTCTATTGAGGTATCAGTCTCAACATTGCACATGACTACTATACCACAAATTACCATTTAGCTTAATGAATAAATCTTACTTTTCGTTTCTAAAAAGAGGGATTTATTGAATATATAAACGAGTTACAAGCTATTTTAGGACAATACAATATGATATAATAAAAAAAGAAAAGATGAATAAATTTAAAATCTTATTACTATTACTTTTAGTTACACCAATTGTAAATTCCCAAGTACCAAATATAGTTTGGAGGAAATATTACGGAGGAAATAGCGGTGAAGCAACATCAATATTAAAGACTTCTGATGGAGGCTACGTTATTGCAGGCATAGCCGAAAACTCACATTCTGAAGCAGTGGATTTTCACGGCAGTCGGGATGGATTTATAGTTAAACTAAATTCTTTGTATGAATTAGAATGGTCTAAATGTTATGGAACTCAAGGACTAGATGAAATCAAAGAAATAAAGCAAACTAGCGATGGTGGGTACATTTTTACAGGACATACGAGTTTACCTTATCAACCTGGTTCAACACTAACTGATTTTTGGATCGTTAAAATTGATAGTTTAGGCAATGTGATCTGGGAAAAACGATATGGGGGTACAAATGAAGATTATGCAAAAAGTGTCTGTGAGATTAGTACAGGTGGATACCTTGTAACAGGCAGTTCTCGATCTGCCGATGGGCATGTAGGTTCAAGTTTTGGATATGATGATTATTGGGTACTTAAACTCGACATTAATGGCAACATAATATTTAGCAAAATATATGGAGGCCCTAGAAATGATTATGGCATGTCATCAGTTGTAAACCAAGATGGTAGCTATGTCGTATTGGGAGAGGCATTTTCTTATACTGGCCAAGTAATTTGTAGGAACCCTTCTACTTGTGAATCAGATTTTTGGGTTGTAAAGTGTAACAACTCTGGTAATATTATATGGACAAAATGTTTTGGTCCCAATTATTCAGGCTCAAATTATTTCAGTACTCCACATAAAATTATCAAAACAACTGACGGCGGGTATGTACTTATTGGTAGGGGCAATAGTGGCGATAACCCTCAAGGAGCTACCGATTTTTGGGTGATTAAAATTGATTCTAACGGCAACCTACAATGGAAAAACTCTTATGGTGGCACTGAACATGACAAAGCCTTATCTATAAAACAAACTGTGGATGGTGGTTATATTGTTGTAGGCTCATCATACTCTTCCGATGGTCAAGTAACTGTCAATCTTGGTCAATATAGTGTTGAGAATGGCTGGATTATAAAAATAAATAATAATGGCGTATTACAATGGCAAAAAACTGTCGGAAGTAGTTTCTTCGGATATGACCATTTAAGCGACGTAGTTGAGGTTGGTACAAATGAATTTATTGCTGTTGGAAAATCGGGCAACTCCAACGATGACTGCTTTGAAAGCAACGGTAGAGGTTTTTGGGTAACTAAATTAGCTACTGGCACTTTAAATAGTGAAAATTTTCAGTTTACAGATTTTGAAATCTATCCAAATCCAACTGAAAATTTATTGAAATTCAGGTCCAATTCAAATGAAATAGTTTCTAAAGTAATCATCCATGATATAAGTGGAAGAAAAGTTTTTGAGTTAAACTCTGAAAATATAACTGAAGTCGATATTACAACATTAACAAAAGGTGTTTATACTATAACTATTTCAAACAAAAATTATTCAAACTCAAGAAAAATTATTAAAAAACAATAATTCCCCTTACGCTCGCGCGAGCAGGATGCTCGTCCCAACAAACAAAATAAATAAAAAACTACAACCGTAAAAAGTTGTAGTTTTTTATTGTAAAGACGGTTACACGCTACAGCATTTACATATATAACACAAATAAATCATGTAGTTATAAAAAATTTTAACAAAAATTTTAAACATTTATCATCTATTACTATTTTAGTACAAAGGACAAATCTTACTTATTACTTTCTTTAAAGAGAGGTGTATTGTAACTATAATCTAGTTGACTGCAAACGTAAAAAACATTAAGATGAATAAAGAAAAATGGGAAGAAATATGCTTTTTGCTATCTGAAAGTATAGTGACTGCAATTAGCGAAAGTGATTTTGAACAAAATATAATTCAAGCTTTAAGAGTTTTGAATTGGAAGGCATATTCAGGGGATTTTCAAATTCGTCCTTCTTTTCATATTGGTGCATCAAATAGAATCACGCCTGACATAGTTATCAATTCGCCAGAAAAAAGAAACTTATTCGTAATTGAAATCAAACAACCAAACATACAGTTGAATACTAAATTTCAGCAACAATTATTTTCTTACATGCGTCAATTAAAACTTGAATATGGTGTTTTAATTGGTCAAGAAATCCAAATTTTTTATGATGGAGATTTAACAGAACACGAAGACCCAGTTTTACTTGAAACTATTGAATTTGAAAAAGAAAGTGAAAAAGGGGTGAAATTTGTGGAGCTATTTAGTAAAGAGAATTTTAGTTATGATTCATTGAAAATATTTACGCAAAATTCACTTGACAAAATCAACAGAGGAACTGAGCAAAAAATATTGTGGGAGAAAATTTTATCGCCCGATTACGAATTGAAAGTTTTAGAATTAATCAAGCTGGACTTTCTAAATAAATACGATGGAGAAATAATCGACAACGTGCTGCAAGGTTTATCAGTAAACATTACAGCGAAAAATACAACTGAAAATGGGATACCAAAAATTCAAGAAAATATCTACAAACAATTTGAAAGTAAAAACACTAAAGACCATACAAGATACATTATCAATGGAATGGGAACAAAACTTGCAAAAAACAGATTTGTTTTAGAATTTATTAGAGCTTTCTTGAAAGAAAACCCTTTAGATTTTAGAAGTCTTAAAAATGTTTTTCGAGATGAATATCAAGGTTCAACTGGTGTAATTAATAAACTTGAATTGGTTGAAACAAAATATGCTAATAAATCAAACAAAAGACACTTTACCGGAAATGAAGATATTTTGACAAGCAGTGATAATGTGAAGTTTGTAGTTTCGACAGAATGGGGAAAGGGAAATATTGAAAATATTGTTGATTTGGCAAGAAAAAAAGGGTTTAAAATTGAAGAAGTTTAAACTGAAAAATTTAGATAAAACTAGCAACTAACAACGCCCGCTGCGCAAAGTCTGACTACGTCGAACCACTTTGTTAGGTTTCCCGACTTTACGCAAAGATTTTTATCAATAATACCAAAAAGCGATAAACATAAAAGCCACGACTTAACGTTGTGGCTTTTTACATTTGTTTGACAAATGCTTCCACAAAGCCAAGAGACTTTGCGGAGCGAGGATTATTTTGATTCGCTCCAAGGAGGTGTTATTCCGTTCACTCGAGCATAAGCAATTAATTGTCCGAGATGTTCATTCGAGTGCCCCAGAACAATCAAAATTGCACTCATGTTGGTAAATTCACCGGGGAATGGAAACACGATCTTATTCGCCAAAGCACTATCCTTTGTATTTTTGATCGTTTCGATTATTACATCATAGGATCTTTTCAATTCCTTTTCAATAGCGTCTTTTGTTTTGAGGTCTTTTTCAAGAGTTTCCATTTTCACATCTGCAGGGATTTTAGCACCTAGCTTCGATGCAAAAAAATAATTCGATGAAATAATATGGCTGCAGACCTCGGCAACAGACCGAACCCCTTTCCCGGGTGAATAAGAATACTTTTCAGCCGGAATAGCCTTTGCAAGTTGCATTACATGTCCGGACACATAAGTAAGGGAACCTACAGATTCTTTCTGAAACTGCCCCTGGCAAAATGCAGTTGATGTAAGCAAAAGCGCGAAAAATGTAAGTAAATATTTCATAAGCTTTAAATTTATTTTAACTATTCTAAAGATAGTGAAAAACACTGAATGTTTTTTTGTTTTTAAAGTACCCCGATAGCGAGCATTTACTTCGTCAGTTCGGCTAAAGCCTCGGGTGCACTCGAGCATAGCGACAGCCGAAGGAATCCGTGCCCACAATCAGAAGAAATAAAAAACTACAACCGTAGAAAGCCCCGCTGCGCAAAGTCTCCCAACTTTGTGCAATAATGTTTACAACAATACTAACTGTGAAATAAAAACAAAAGTTACAACTTAACGCTGTAGCTTTTTGTTTTTGTTCTAGAAATGAGCACGCAAAATCAGGAAACCTAACGAAGTGGTTCGACGTAGTCAGACTTTGAGCAGCAGAATTTTGTTCTTAGAGAACAACTGAAAAATACATAAAATTCATCTATAAATATTCAATGGCTTTCAAACAACCTCGCGATCAAATAATTAGATGCTAAAATTGCGTAATTTTGAAGTAGGTGACAAAATCAATTTTATAATAATTAAAAAAAGTCTACATGATGAGAATTTTTACTACCCTTGGGTTTTTGTTTGTTACAGTTTACCTTTTTGGACAAAATTGTGATTGTTCGTCTGAATTGTCGCATGTAATAACCTATTTTGAAAACAACAATCCTGCTTTTCAGAAAATTAAAAACAATCCAAAAGACTATAAAAAATACCGTAAGGAATCTGAAAAGTTAAAAACGGCAACAAAACTTGAAAAAGACAGCGATCGTTGTATTGTTTATCTTGACCAGTATGTTTCGTTATTAAAAGACCATCACAGTGATATTGGTTTCCAAATGAAACGAACCGACTTAAGTACGCCAGAACTCATTGCCAATTTTAAATCTTCAAAAAATTACCTGCAATTTGAAAAAACAAGTATCGATACTGTTCAATTGATCCCATTGTTGCGTGCCAAAAAAACATCCGATATCGAAGGGATTTACAGCGATGGAGGAAAAATTGTTTTCGGAATCATCAAAAAAGAAAATACTCTCAATCAATACCAAGGTGTGGTACTGAAAAAAAACAAACTGTTAGATGTAGGCCACGTATTGTTAGAACTCACTCAAAAAGAAGTGCAAAGGTTTGATGTCAATTACAATGTTGGTCTTTTGGGGTTTAATACTAACCGAATATTCAAGAATCTTAAAATCGAAAACGGGCAGATTACAAACTTCGGATTTTCGAAAATAAATACCGGTTCTACCTCCAACGAAAAGGAATATGAATTTAAAACCGTAAATGATTCAGTCAATTACTTACGTTTAAGTTCGTTTGACCACAAGCTTACCGACCAACTCAACTCCTTTTACAACGGCATAGACAAGCCCATTCAAGCCAAACCCTATTTGATAATTGATCTTAGAAACAATGGTGGCGGTAGCGAAAAATCGTATTTGAATTTATTGCCTTATGCCTATACGCGACCTTTGAAAATCGATGCTGCATTGGTATGGGTTTCTCCGGAAAACATCAAACGATATGAAGAAATAGCATCCGATGGAAATGCGGAACTTATCGAACGAATGAAAAAAGCCAAACCTTTCACTTTTATTTCCTACTCTGAAAAAGGAAATGACACTTGGACGTTAGAGACCTCAACAACCTATCCTAAAAAAATAGCACTTTTGTTTGACCGGGGTACGGCAAGTGCCGCTGAAGGTATGATTTTGTATTTTTTACAAAGCGATAAAGTAATTACAATTGGTGATAATTCAGGTGGTTATATTGGTTATGGAAATGTAATGACTGGACAAACCCCATGCGGAAAATACACTATCCGATCCACAACCACTAAGTACGAGGAGAAATCCAAATATGAATTCGTAGGCATTGAACCTATGTATAAAGTTGCAAAAGAAAAGGATTGGATTATGTATGCAATTTCATTATTCTCTAAAAATTAAGAGCGTTTTTTAATACACTTACTACAAAAAAAAATCCTCGCTACGCAAAGTCACCTGACTTTGAGTAATAATGTTTGCAATAATAACTTTAAAATAGAACAAAAAGCTACACATTAAGTTGTAGCTTTTGTTTTTGTAATATGAATGAGCATGCAAAGTCAGGAGATTTTGCGGAGCAGGTAGCCGAAAGAATCCGTGCCCACAAACAGAATAAATAAAAAACTACAACCGTAAAAGTTGTAGTTTTTTATTTTAAAGATGTTTGCGAGCTATGATTAAAAGTCGATAAATTTTAATTGCGCTTAAGGAGTTTTATGACAAATTAGTATCTTAGTACAAGATCAAATTTTCTTTTTGATAAAACCATAGAGTTTGATTCTATATATATTCAAGTAGGCGGTCAATGTAAAACAAACACTGGCAAAAGAAAATTTTTAAGAATAAATATCAAATAAATGAAAGCTCAATCGACAGACAAAAAAACCTTTCAGTTGACTGAAAACGGACAACAATTAGGAGAACTCATTTATGAAAATTTGTTTTTTCTAAATGCTGAAATTAAACTGACAAGTTCAGATGTATTTGAAATAAAACCCGTTGGCCTTTTTCAGACAAGTATTAACGTAACACAAAACGGAACTGAAATTGCAAAACTAGTAATGAATTGGCGTGGTGAAATTGTTATTTCATACCAAGATGGTGAAGAATATGTTTTGAAATTGAATACGTTTTTTTTCGGTAAGTACATAATTGAAAATAAAAAAGAAGAAAAAATAATTCAACTTGACCCTAAATTTAATTGGAGAGAATTTCACTACAATTATGACATAGTATACAACATCACAGACGACAATAAATCAAAAGACCCGTTATTGTTATTACTTGGAGTTTATGCAACAAATTATTTTGTAGCTTGTATGTCAGGTTCCAGTGCAGGAATGATGTAAAAGACAACGAACCACCAACCCCTGATAGCCCTAATTTACTTCGTCAGTTCGGCTAAAGCCTCGGGTATAATCTGTGCCCACAAACAGAATAAACAAAAAACTACAACCCAAAAAGTTGTAGTTTTTTATTTTAATGACGCTTGTTAGCTATGATTAAAAGTTGAAAAACTTTAATTACAGTTTAAGGATTTTTATTACAAATTAGTATCTTAGTGGGAGATAAAATTTTCTTTTTTGATAAAAGACAAATTTGATTGCAGATATATTCAAGTTTGCAGCTATTACCTAATTTGATTAAATAACTAGAACTAATATGAAAAAAATAACTACAAGCCTTTTTCTCCTTTTAATTGGATACAAGGCAATTTCACAAAATGGAGAAACGGTGGGAAATGGTAACTCTATATCCGAATTTTTAAGTACACTTATTCTTCCTGCTCTTATTGGGGTAATAGGATATTTATTAAAATCAGGTTATGATTTATTATTAAATAGACAAAAGCTTAGGAGAAGTGTATTGGAAGAAAAACTAAAAAACTTCTATTGGCCAATATTGACTAGGCTAGAACAAAACACCTCAATTTGGAGGGCAATTCTTCAAAAAAGAAATGAAAATGATGAGTTACAAAAAAAAATAGGACAATATGTTGAAGAAAATATCATTATAAAAAATCATCGAGAAATTGTATCAATTATTATTAATTACAGACACTTAGCGAAGTTTGACGATAAATTAAGCGACGTATTGCAAAAATATTTACGACATGTTGGGATTTATGAAGGGATACTTCGTTCTGAAGTGCCAACTCTCCCTGGTTTATTAGGAGCACCTTACCCCAACGACTTTGATGAAATTATCAGTGAAAGAACAAAGCAACTTCAAATCGAATTAGATAAAAAAACAATTTTATAACAGCTGCCAACACGGGTTTTGCGTCAGTCGGGATGACGTGCAAACTGGGGTTTGGTTCACCTAATGGGCTTATGAACTCAGAAATTCAAGCATTTAACAACAAACAAACAGTAGGCGACAAAGAAATTTGCGACTTGCTTGCCAATATCATTGACAGCGAACTAACCGAAGCTGAAAGCAAAATTTGGCACGCACATCCTGTTTGGTTTTTAGACGGCAACCCGATTGTTGGTTACAGCAAACAGAAAAAGGGAATTAGGCTGATGTTTTGGAGCGGTGCTGACTTTGACGAAGTTGGACTTAATGTTAAAGGTGAGAAATTCAAAGACGCTTCAATTTTTTACAACAAACTATCTGATATCAACACTGACGACTTAAAAAGATGGCTGATTAAATCAAAGGAAATTCAATGGGATTATAAAAATATAGTGAAGAGAAAAGGACTACTCATAAAATTACGATAACCAAACACTTTATATTTATGAAAAAACTTCAATTCAAAGTAAAAATTAATGCACCTGTAATTAAGGTTTATGATGTTATGCTTGGCATTAGCAATAAATCAAATTACGAACAGTGGACTGCTCTCTTTAACCCGACATCCACTTATGAAGGATCTTGGGATAAGAGTAGCAAAATGCTCTTTATCGGTACAGATGAAAAAGGTGAAAAAGGAGGAATGGTTTCTGAAATAGTAGAAAACATTCCCAATAATTTTATATCAATCAAACACATCGGAATTTTAGTCGCAGGTAAAGAGATTACCGAAGGCCCTGAAGTTGAAAAATGGGCAAACGGATTTGAAAACTATACCTTCGAAGAAAACAATGGGACTACAACAGTTACTGTTGACTTAGACTCCACAGAAGATTTTTTAGATTATATGAACGATACTTACCCTAAAGCACTGGACAAGTTGAAAGAAATATGCGAACAATAAGAAGGTTATGAAAATCCCCCGCTGGCGTGAGCACCCTACTTCTGCTCACAAACAGAATAAATAAAAAACTACAACACCAAAAAGTTGTAGTTTTTTTGTTTTATAGACACTTGTAAGCTATGGCTAAAAGTTGACAAACTTTGATTTCTTCTTAATGAGTTTTATTGCAAATGATTATCTTAGTACTAGCTCAAATTTTCTTTGACAAAAAGATAGCGTTTGATTGTATGTGCATTTGAGTTATACACAACTTAAAGAAAATCCGCTAAACCATAAATTTTGGACTATGACAAAACATAATTTGCTTCGAATGGACAATGTCGGAATTGTGGTAGAATCTCTCGACGAAACTATTTCTTTTTTCCTTGAACTCGGCTTGGAGCTGGAAGGAAGAGCAATGATTGAGGGCGAATGGGCTGGCCGTGTTACGGGACTTGGCAATCAATCCGTAGAAATAGCCATGATGGTTACACCAGACGGAAACAGCCGACTGGAGTTATCGAGATTCATTAATCCGAAAGTAATAGCAGATCATCGCAATGCTCCGGTAAATGCCCTAGGCTATTTACGTGTTATGTTTGCGGTTGCCGACATAGACGATACGCTTGTCAGACTTTACAAACGCGGCGCACAACTTGTCGAAGAAGTAGTTCAGTACCAAGACTCTTATAGGCTTTGTTACATTCGTGGACCCGAAGGGATTTTAATCGGACTTGCCGAACCACTTAAATAAAATTAAGCAACGCATAACAACAGTTTTAAGAAATTGGGCTTTAGACAAAGTTTAAGATTATTTTATATGTCTGGCTTTAGTCCCCCCGCTGGAGTGAGCATCCTGCTCATACCTACAAAAAGTTTTAACTGTTCTGAAAATTGATTTGAATTAGATTATGCACGAACAAAATGCCCAACTTTTTAAAAAACGGAATTATGGTAACACAAATAAAAACATTTGAAGGCAATGCCCTTGCTTTGGAATTAACAGGGCGATTTACAGAGGCTGACACTTTACTGATCGAACAGCTTTTTGAGGAAAAATTGAATGCAGGCCACAAACACGTTAATATATTAATCAAAGTTAAAGATCTGTCCCTACTTAAGAATATGGATTTAAAAGCATTTTGGGAAGCCGAAATATGGGGAATTAAGCATTTTGGTAAATTAGGCCGTTGCGCGGTAGTGGCCCAATCAGACGTAATCAAGTCGGTGGTCAAAATTGAAAACAAAGCGCTTCACCTTGTAAATGATGCTTTTGAAGAAAAATATTTTGATACAGCGCAATTGGAGGAAGCGTTACAATTTATAGAAGGGTAAAGTTGTTTTGATATAAAAGTAAACGAAGATTGTTGTCCCAACCTGCGCAAAATCTACCGACTTTGACCAATACTATTTACAACAATACTATCTGTAAAATAAAAAGAAAAGCTACAACGCTAAGTTGTAGCTTTTTGTTTTTGTTCTAAAAATGAGGACATAAAGTCAGGAAACCTAACGAAATGGTTCGACTTAGTCAGACTTTGCGGAGCAGGTTAATTTATCAATCCGGATATACTGTACTTTCCAGGATATATTTATAGGTTTTTTGATACTCACCAAAATAGTAAGCACCTGTATCACCGTGATACTCGGATAAAGTTATCGTCTTATACACATTATGATTGTTATCATATGAACGTGTACAATTGTAATCAAAAATGTAACCATTATTCGGAAAAGTACATTTCAATATACCACCAAAATCATACCAATGAATATTGGTAGTTGTTACTGTATAACATTCTTGACCTTCAATTTTTCCTTCTGTTATGGTGGCTATTGTTTGCTGAAAAGGATCTTCAATTGTTTGATCGTCATTTATAACAATTTTACCATTTTGAAGTTCACAATCGTTGGCTATTTCGTTACCCGCTTCATCTTTAATACTTATTAATTTCCATGTTTCTACACTTTTTAAAATAGGTGTAAAAACGGGTTTTTTATTATCGTTATCATTATCACTTGAACAGGATATTAATAGGGCAAGGCAGATAAAAAATAAAATTTTCTTCATTTAAGTTTAATTTATAATTCAATTGCAACTTTAGTCAGTTGCTGTTAAAACTATTTTTGAAATATTAAAATAGAAATCCCCAACGTGGGTTGAGGGTTTTGAAACTGATGTTTACAAATATACCAAAAGCCGGAAAGCGAAATTTGAAAAGACAGGAGAGAAGTGTAAATCCACACAATCGGATCAAAGCCATACCAAACTTTCGGATACAGTTTTAAAATCACCAGATTTAGTGATTGTATAAGCCTTTTTTTATCATTACATTTAATAGTGAGTTAGTTGCATAAAAACTGACAAAAGCCTCCATCCATATTTAAAGTCCTTTTTCAAAAGAATTAATGAGCCTGTACAAGGATTGCTTGAGGTCAAAGGAAATATCTTTTCATACATATATTTAATAGTTAAGCACAAAAGCTCTACTCTATCTTAGCCCTTTAAAAAAGATAATCTAAATCATTGGAATATGAAAAACAATACGAAAATAAAGACAATATCATTTATAATAATGATTCTCCCTTTAATATGCTTAGCACAAAGCGACAAAGACTACATATTTGGCAAACGTTGGTACGCCATTAAAGCTTTTTATGGCGCTCCTGGAGAACAAAAAACCACAGACTTTATTTGTGAGGAGTCAACTATCATTGATAATCATCCCTATCTTTTTTATATTGATATAAATTCATCTGGCAGTATACAAACAGATCGTCAATTCCAATTTAAGAAACCGCTTTATTGTCGGATTGAAAACTTCAAACTATCCATGTATTTTTCCTATGATGCAGATGATAAAATTCAATTTGATATAAAAGAGAGAACGGATGATCTTTTGCAACTTGAAGGCCCAAATAAAGAAATGTATTTTTTAGTTTCCGACAATAAAAGAAAATAAACAAAAATTGACAAATCTGTGCCTAACAGCGGTTTTAATAAATACGAGCTTAAGTCAAAAATTTAAGCGAAAAAATGAGGCAATTAATGCCTCATTTTTTTGTTTATAAATTTATTTCTTTATGGCTTTAGTGACTTTCACACTACCATCTTTCATGGTCATATTGAGAAAGTAAACACCAGCTGTTAAATCTCCTAAATAAATATCATGTTGCGGCTGCGCAATAGTTTTTACCGTCTTCCCGGCAAGATCTGAAAGAACGATAGTTTCTACTTCAGCTGCTTTATCTAAATGAATCATATCAGTAAATGGAGTTGGATAAACTCTTATCTCCTGCTGTTTTGTTACTTCAGCTGTAGATAAAGGCACTTGTACAAGCGTAACGGTTATTTTCCAGGTATTATTATCTACTTTGTTGTAAGAAGCATTACAACCTGAGCCGCCATATGTTCTCCAGGCTCTAAGTTCAAAATTAACATTACCTGTAAGACCATTAGCTATATTTAATCCTGTTCTGTTATAAGAATAGGTTCCAGCAGAACCTCCGCTTCCAGAGGTTACTGCTGCTTCAGATGTATTGTTAGTAGTACATACCAAAAGACTTCTCTGCTCACTCATCCAACCGTCACTCGCTGTAGTCATAGTATAAGAAACATCGGTTGATCCAATTTGATAGCCTGCAGGAACATTTATTGCTAGTGTACTTGGACATGAATTTGCGCTTGTTGTTGTAGGTGAAGATGCATATTCAGTAGTAATATCTCCCCCTGTATAAGTAGTGATCATTTGCCCGGTTGTAAACATTTTCATTTGCCAAAAACCTGGTTCCCCTCCACAATTAGATCTAACCCAAAGGTAATACGTTGCTCCCAGGTTAAGTCCTGTAAGGGCAAGAGTGGTTACCCCAGCAGCAATATTACCCATTGGCACAGTTGCAGCCGTTGGTGGTGTTGGAGAACTATTGTAGTAATATTGATAACCGGATGATGGTGCACTGGATGGTGCAGTCCAGTTAAAAATTCCTCCATCATTAGTAGATGTATAAGTTATATTAGTAGGCCCTGGACAACTGGTATAGGCATCCGCTGAAAAAGCAAAGATATTAGGAATTCCTCCAGATCCTGATTTTGTAACAGTTATACTTTGTATCTGTTTTGATTGATTGGCACTATCTATGGCTAACGGAATTTGATAAAGCCTAGGATTGGTCCCATTTCCGGATTCTAAACCATCGTTAGTAAGATTAACTCTTCCGATGCCTCGTATTGCAAAATTAGTTCCACCATACCAGTCTGCAATACTGATATTAGTGAATGTTTGGTTTGTAGCATCCGCAAAATTAACAGTTACATTTACTGTACAGACACCACTTCCTCCTGTAGCCAACATATATAAATTGACTGCCGCTAAAGGATTGGCAAAGATTAAAGTTCCGGAGTCATCAGTATTTTGAAGTCGCAAAGCATTGTTTCCGCTATACGAAGCGAGTTGATAGTTTAACCCGGATGGAGAACTTACAGCACTGTTAATAAGTCCGTTTGTAGGAAGCCCATACGTTAATGGGGTACTGGCGGAAGTTACTTGAAAGTCTCTGGAAACAAAGGCATAACTCACTCCATCAACATCACTATTCGTTGACGTTGAAGCGGATCCAATACCATTGGCAACCACATCTGCATTAAAACCACTTTGAATTGGAATTGTTTGAAGGTTTTGTCCCAACGTTTTTTGTGAAACCAATGCGGACAATGCGACAAAAGAAGTAAATAGTAAAGTTTTTTTCATAAAATGTTACAATTTAAATTAATAGTTGTGGCTAATTTACTATTTTGAACTTTTCACAAATTTTTTTTTCTTCCCACTTTTATCATTTCACAAAATACTTGATTTTTGTTACAAATACAAAATTAGGTTTATTGATAAGCAGATATACTATTTTTTAGATTGCTGTAGTACTGAATATACCAAGACAACAAGGCTATAGCTTTAGTGATTTAGATTTTTACAGTTATTATCCATTAAATAATAAGTGATTTTTTTTATGGATACAAAAAAGAAAGCTTATTACAGGTCTTCTTCTCTCAACTTTTTCTCTCAAAATTTCGATAAATTTGTAACAACAGCAGCAAAAATCTTTACCTTCAAAAAACTAACGGATCGTTAACAGAAGCCTACAAAAAACTAAGGATAACTTAAAGCAGAAACAATATGAGAAAACTTATAATGTGGAACATAATGACCCTTGACGGGTATTTTGAAGGAAACCAAAATTGGGATTTATCTTTTCATAATGTTATTTGGGGAGAAGAACTTGAGAAATTAAGCATTGAACAATTGAATGCTGCAGACTACCTCGTATTTGGTCGTGTGACTTATGAGGGCATGGCGGAATATTGGACGAAGGCAGAAGGAGAAATTGCTGACCTGATGAATAAAATACCAAAACTTGTATTCTCTAAAACATTGAAATCTGCTGAATGGAACAACACTACACTTATCAGTGAAAATGCCAATGCCGAAATCAAAAAACTTAAAGAACAAGGCGGTAGAGATATGTATGTTTTCGGTAGTGCAAACCTTTCGGAAACTTTTATGAATGACAATCTTTTTGATGAATATCGCATAGGAATTGCACCGGCCATTTTAGGTAGCGGACGACCACTTTTCAGACCAGGAATTGCTACTAAGAATTTATCACTCATTTCAACACAACAACTTTTGACAGGCGGAGTGGTCTTGACATATTCAAAATAATATGGACTGACAAGAACAATGAATGAGAAACAAGAAAGCCGACCGAACGAATTTCCACTCGAACGTAGCGAAAGCTGAAGGAATCCGTACTCACAAACAGACTAAATAAAAACTACAATCGTAAAAAGTTGTAGTTTTTTATTTTAAAGATGCTCAATAACGTTAGTTAAATCCAATTAACTTTTTAAAAACCATCCCTTTAGCGATTGCGTAGGTCTTTTTTTATCATTATATTTGATAGTGAGTTAGTTACATAAAAAACTGACAAAAGTCCCCATCTATATCTAAAGCCCTTTTTTAAAAATTTATAAGCCCACAGAAGGAATGCGCGAGTTCAAAGGGCATATTTTTTTGCATACGTATGTTTAATAATTGGTTGCAACTCTCGATTAAAAATATATTAAATAAACCGCAATAAATAACACAATATGGATAATCTGGATAATTACTCGTCAAAATTCATGGATTGGATTGCAACCTTCGGTCCAAAACTTATCGGTGCAATACTGGTATTTATTATAGGGCTTTACCTGATCAACATGGTGACACGCCTGATTTCAAAAGGCCTAATGAAACGTGAAATCGATGTGTCTCTTCAATCTTTTCTTGGAAGTGTAGTGAGTGTTGGGTTGAAAATACTGCTGCTTATTTCCGTTGCAGGTATGTTAGGCATCCAAACAACTTCTTTTGTTGCTGTAATTGGTGCATTAGGCCTGGCTGTAGGTCTGGCTTTGCAGGGATCACTGGCAAATTTTGCGGGCGGCGTTTTAATATTGGTTTTTAAGCCTTTTAAAGTCGGAGATGTAATTGAATCCGGCGGACAAACTGGACGTGTTCAGGAAATCCAGATTTTCAACACTATCTTACTTACGCCTGAAAACAAAACGGTAATACTTGCTAACGGCGGCGTATCAAATAATACAATAGTTAATTATACCCGACACGGGAATCTGCGTGTGGATATTACAATGGCGGTAGCTCCGGACAGCGATATTGAAAAAGCGCGCAGTATTGCTATGCAGGCAATTGTAGCAAACAGGTTTGTTTTAAAGGAGCCTGCTCCATCAGTAAATGTAATTAAAGTGGGCGATGGAATGATTACGTTTGCAATTCGTCCTTATGCAGCCTCTGATGACTACTGGGATGCATTTTTTACAGTGCAGGAAGATGTGAGAAATGCTTGGAATAAAAACGATGTTTCAGGACCAATTCCAACTAGGGTTATTATCAATAAATAACCGCTTCCAAAGTGAGTCACTGTAGTATTATTGAAGAGCAATAGAGCCATCCGCTAACAAGGCATTACCAAAAGCGTGGCTTACAATACTATTGAACTGACGGATGTAATTTAACTTTTTGAGCGGATATTTTTTGTATTACATATATTTCATAGTTAGCAGAAATTTTACATAAAATGGAGAATTCATTAACTTAATTCTATATCAAAATGAAAAAATATGTAATTCCAGGACTAATTGCCGTTTATTTAACCTTGAGTATATTTTTTTGGGGTTGGTTATTACTAGATATAGCATTCGACAATTTTACAATATTCAGATATTTAGATTTGACTTTGCCAATAGAAAATGAAAAACTAATTTTACTTAAAATGGCATTTTACTCTATGATTGGAGGAGCATTTGGGGGTATTTCGTTTGGAATGATGAATCTCCAAAGACACACTACAGCAGATGGTTTCAAACTTGTATTCCTTGGTGATTATTTATTTAGACCTTTTGGAGCCGCAATCCTAGCAGTTGTTATTTTTGCCCTAATTCGAGGTGGAATTTTAACTATTCTCGGAGCTGATACAAATATTCAACCATCAACTGCATCAACACTTTCATCTTTTGGAATTGGCTTTTTGGCAGGATTTAGTAGTGCAGAAGTAATCAAAACCTTTAGTAGACTGTCAAAAAACATTTTTGGAGAAAAAGATGAAAAAAATCAAAAAAAGGAATAAATAAATTAAAATAAAAACCACAGCTAGCAGCAGTTTTGCACAAGTAGGAATTGAAGCATAATGAGACGGTCTTTGCATATTTAACTTAGCGTCAAAACAAACTAAAGAACAAAAAACACCTCCAGATCAAAGCCGGCGTGATGTTGACGGTAATTGTTAAGCACAAATTGTATAATTATAAATCTTAGTTAATGAATTTTGAAAAATTAGTCCCCAATATATTTTATGTTGACATAACAGATGGCTTGATAATGTTTGTTGACTGCTTAGGGTTTACTATCGGGCATGATGAAATAAAATCTGACCAACCATTTTGTGTATTGGAGAAAGATGGATTACGCATAAATCTTTTTGAAAATGAAGCACTAGCCAAAGAACATAGTCCTGAATTTAGATTGGTAACCAAAAATATTAAAGAAGTCTATAGAAAAGTTTCTAAATCATACCCTGAATTTCTCCATCCAAACCTCAAAGAAATTACCCTTCGTTCATGGGGCGCAAAGGAATTTGCCTTAAAAGATAAACAATTGGGAATAATCATTCAACACTGGTAAATTAAGCATCTGCCGCTAACAGCGGTTTTGTAAAGTGACATTCACCAAATTACAATGTAAAACGAACAGTATTAAATTTTACAACTTAAAAAAATATAACAAAATGGCAATTATCAATCCTCACATTAACTTCAACGGAAACGCCGAAGAAGCATTTAATTTTTACAAATCAGTTTTTGGTGGCGAATTCGCCTCGATAGTCCGTTTCAAAGATTTGCCAAGCGACCCAGACAATAAGTGGTCTGAAAGTGAAGCAAATAAAATAATGCACATTGCCCTGCCTATTGGCAAAAGTAATATGCTAATGGCAAATGATGTTCCGCAATTTATGGGGCGGGTAAACGAAAACGAAAACAGAAGCAAAATTTCAATCAGTGCAGAAAGTAAAGAGGAAGCAGACAAATTATTTAGTGGACTTTCGGCAGGCGGACAAGTAGAAATACCAATTGAAGACAGCCCTTGGGGTTCCTATTTTGGCATGTTTAGAGACAAATACGGCATTGAATGGATGGTAAATTTTGACGCAAGACGTAACGGATAACGAATGAAAAAGGTTCAAATAACTTGTTGACAAAAATAAACGTGCTGTCAAAAACTGAATGGAATAAGTAATAAATTCAAATGAAAATAAAAGTGGAAACATTTAGATTTATTACCATCACATCCATTATTACAACTATTTCGGTTACAGCACTCTGTCTTATTGGTATTGCAATATATTTCTCTTTTCATCATAAAAACGCGGAACGATTAATGAAAATATTTAGAGTTGCTACCTCTGTTTCCATGATTCTAATCATTACAATAGCGGCACTCAGTCTTATTGGCATTACAATTACCGGCCTTTATCCGGGGATTATTACGTTATTGTTAGTAACACTGATTCCAATTGCATCTAAATTTTACGAGAAAAAAATCAGTATCAAATCCAATGCTTTTCAGATAAGATATTATATAATGCTCACAATTATTAATTTGTTATCAATCCTACTCGTGTTATTTATGACGTTTGTAATCGTTCATGACCGTGTTTTTCAAGACTGTTGTTGATTATCATAAAGCGGCACAATGACAATTGTAAATCACAAACAACTTCCCGGCTATGCAAATTCGGGAGACTTTGTAAGCAGATTTTCAGGTGAAATTGTAAGCCTTTTTTGTATATTTGATTTAGAAGCAAAACAAACTGAAGCCCTTTCCTTCTTATAACCGGCGGAACGTTAAGCATCGTTTATTTAAACCCTTAATCTAAAAAAAAAATGAACCATACATTTTTAAAGATTGTAATGACAGCATTACTTCTTCATAGCAGTATTGGTAACAGAATCTATTCGCAAACCAAGGATAACACGGTTAAAAATATTGAAGCCACCTACCCCGTTATTGACAAAATGTTTAGCGACTATGCCAAACAAAATCATTTTCCGGGATTGGTATACGGACTCGTAGTAAACGGAAAGTTAATCCATACCGGGAATTTCGGTTATTTAAACACTACACAAAAAAATACAGCCGATAGTAAATCAGAATTCAGGATTGCTTCAATGACAAAGAGTTTTACAGCTATGGCAATTGTAAAACTCAGGGATGAAGGCAAACTTAAACTCGATGATCCGGTATATTTATATATTCCCGAAATGGCAGCGCAAAAGTATCTGACTGCGGATGCCTCCCCCATAACCATTCGCCATTTACTCACTCACGCTGCGGGGTTTCCGGAAGACAATCCTTGGGGAGACCGTCAAATGGCTAAAACAGATGAAGAATTTATTGCTATGATTAAGAAAGGAATTTCTTTTTCTAATAACCCGGGTTTGACATATGAATACAGCAATATGGGTTATGCCATGCTGGGCTATATCATTAAAAAGGTTTCAGGGTTGCCCTATCAAACCTATATCACTAAAAATATTCTGGAACCTCTGGGCATGCTGCACACTTATTTTGAATACAGCAAAGTGCCTCCAAATAAACTCGCGCATGGATACCGTTGGCTCAATGATCAATGGATAGAACAACCTATGTTACACGATGGCACTTACGGAGCTATGGGCGGTATGATTACTTCCATCGAAGATTTCGGCAAATATACTGCATTGCATCTTTCTGCCTGGCCACCGCGAAATGATACAGACAATGGCCCCATAAAAAGAAGCTCTATCCGTGAAATGCAGTTTCCTTCGAACCTCGGTTCTTTTGATCCTCAAAACACTTATCCTTATGATCGTATATGCCCTGCGGTAGCAGCCTATTGTTATGGCTTGGGTTGGAAAAAATACTGCAACGACAACGTATATATCGGACATAGTGGCGGATTGCCGGGTTTTGGAAGCAATTGGAAAATAATGCCTGACTACGGAATAGGGATTATCTCTTTCAGCAATCTTACTTATGCCAATATGAATCTGATAAACTTAAAAGTTTTAGACACAGTTATTTCCCTTGCAAAACTGAAACCACGTCAATTACCCGCATCGGCTATTTTAAATCAGAGAAAAAATGAATTAATCAGTTTATTGCCTGAATGGAAGGATCCGGAAACAAAGCCCATTTTTGCAGAGAACTTTTTTATGGATTATTTCCCTGATTCTTTAAGAAAAGAAGCGACTTCCTTATTTAATAAAGCCGGTAAAATAATTAAAACGGGAGAACTTATTCCTGAAAACAATCTGAGAGGATCATTCATTTTGGAAGGGGAAAATAGTGATATAGAAATAAGCTTTACGCTAACCCCTGAGAATCCGCCACTAATTCAGGAATATAATATTAAAGAAATAAAGAAAAGTAAAAAATAGATTAATCCCCGACAGCACTGACTTGTACTTGAGTACAGCGACTGCTGAAGGAATACGTACACGCCCACTAACACGAGTTTGGGATTATTTGAACAAAACAACAGTTACTAACATTTAATTTATATGCTCATGAATAAATTCCTCATAAAAAATCAACGATTAATTATTCTCATAAGCAGTTTACTAACCCTAGCTTATTCCATCTTTTCCATCTATGGACGTGTACGTGTTACCATCCTCTCTCCTGCAGAAGACAGGGTTTGGGAAATGGTAACTATTATAGCGGATTTACCTATGTTGATACCCGCTTTTCTGGGGTTGTTTTATTTTGCAAAAAGGAATAATACAAAACTATTAATTCCTATTGTTTACACCCTATTGCTATTTGCTATGCTTTTTACTTTCATTTTGCAGTTTACACAAGATAACGCTTTGGGATTTGCCTTGCCAATGTTTTTCATTGTTATGCCAATTTGTATTTATGCAACTATTGCATTAATTGGCCAAATTTTCAAGAGCAAGAGCGCATAAAGTTTTTAAATTAGCCATCATTTTGATAATTATTAAATGAAAAATGAAAACCAAATAGGAGAACAAAATGTACAAGCTTGGATTGATGGAGTAAAACCTGAGCATAGTTCAATCGTGTCACGTATTGACAAACTCATAAGAGAAGTAATCCCCGAAATTAGATGTACTACAAAATGGCATAAACCTTCCCAACCGCTTGGTGTGCCTTTTTACGGACTGCCAGATAAAGGTTGGATGATTGCTCTTTGGTCGTTCAAGGACAGTGTAGGGATTGGATTTATAGCTGGAACACTTCTGCACCCTGAACCTCCTGTGACAAAAATGGCGGGACCATGGAACAGAGCCATAGAATACAAGGCTCGCAGAATTGATATTCATAACGATAAAGATTTTGATGAGAAGCTGATACGTTCATGGCTGAAACAAGCCTTAGAATTACCAGGATGGAGCAAAATAGATTAATGATGGCATAGCTCAGCAAAGTCTCCTGACTTCGAGGAATCATTTATCAAACAATTAAGAAAACAAATTGCGGCTGAATTTCCGTGTGGAAAATCAGCCGCAATGTATGGTTATCTAAGTGTTAGACGGTTTTTAAATCAACCGTACTTTAAAACACTACTCCCACAAACCCTTTTATCAGAATGTTATTCGATGTTATTCGATGGCGATTTCTTTAAGACATTTCTTTCCGCCTAATTGAATTTCCAAAAAGTAAAGTCCTTTTTGGTAATTTGAGACATCAAATCTCACATTGTTTTCTGTTGGAATAAAATTCAAATGTTTTATCAGTTTACCGGTAGCATCATACACTTTTACATCTTCAATGATTTCGGTACCCTTAACAGTAATCTCATTTTGAGCCGGGTTTGGATAAACAAAAAGTTCCAAATCAGAAACCATATTTTCGTCAGTACTTAAATTAGTTGTTAAAATATTAGTGTGAGTCCAATCATGATTTCCATCACTAACCAACCAGTTATAGGTACTTATATGATGTCCTTCCCCAAACCAAGGATTCATATAAGAAATATTACTTCCATTAATCCCGTGACCTACTACAAAATGTCCTCCACCGGAAACCCAGCCCCATCGTACTACAAATGGCCTGCCTGCGCTAATTTGCGTTAAAATTTGAGACAAACTCAAAGGATTAGCATATCCATAATTCTGAATATTGCCGAAGTGAACTAAAATATCCTGAATACTGCCCGAATTTCCCCAGTTATAGTTCCAATAATTACAACCTGAGTTAGGATTTGTACAACAATTTACCGAACCGAAATTATGCCATGTAATAACCTGTCTAGCGTAGTCTGCTATTTCACATTGTGAAACATTAGTTCCGTAATAATTAAGAATAGATTTTGTAACTCCTGCCCAACACCATTGGTCTTGTTCCTGAATGACTTGCGGTACGGCTAAATATTGTGCTTTTAGATCATATAATGATAAAAACAGAACGAAAAAAAGTATTGTTTTTCTCATGATTATTTTGACATTAAATTAGTTAACCCTTGTCTGGAAATTGTATCTTCAATAGAAATTCTTTTATTGGATAAAAAGAAATTTTTGGCAGATTGTAAAGGGATGATACAATTTTGAAGGCCTGAAGCAGTAATTAATTCGTTTACGGATAAGAAATCTATTTTAAAAGCATAGCTTCTGAGTAATACATCGGGATTCTTACCATTAATTACGATAGTGCTAATTTCTTTAGCAAGAGATGAGCCTCCAAGATCGACAATCTCGAATTCACCGTTTGTGTTTTTTATGACCGTAAACAATAGCCTGTATTCATTATTGACAACAACCGGTATACGCCATTCATTTTGTATTGATAATTTTCCATCACTGTTAATTTTGGTAACTAACAGAGGGACGCCAATTTTAGACTCCGCAAACTCTTCTCTTGTATTAAAACCAAAATTCTTCTCCTGTCCGACAGGTATTAAATTCAATGCCTTTTCAATAGAATTTGAGTCAAAACTCAAATCTTTAGACACAATTTGAGCAATTATGCTGTTAGCATAAAAAGCAATAAATAAAAAAATAATTTGTTTCATCATTTAGTTGATTAATGGTTGTTTTTAGACCTAATTTTTTGAACGCCCTTAGACAGTTTTCTTAGCTCTGGCTAAACAGCATTGGTTGAGTCATCACGTCTGGCAACAAATATATTGATTTTTTTGAAGTAAAATTCTTATTTTTTCAAACCTTTTATACCCATATGCAGGTCTTCAAACTAATTTGACCTTTCACTTGCTTGTCCCGATAGCAATAAACTAAAACCCTTTTTGTATATTTGGTTTAGTGACAAAACAGCCTGAAGGAACAAAAATCACAACCAGCAGGAAGCTAGCAGAAATATTTATGAAGCACCAAATTCCAAAAGCGTTAATCTTTTCACGACTTATTATCGGTTTTGCAATAATTGCCTTTAGCTGTTTTCATATTGACAATTACGAAATAATTGCGATAACACTTTTGACAATTGGATTGTTGACAGACATCTTTGACGGCATTATTGCACGACAACTAAACATTTCAACACAGAAACTCAGACGGTTAGATTCAACAGTTGACCAAGTATTTTTCGTTTCCGTTGCAGTTGCAACCTATATTCAATGCCCTGACTTTTTCACAGATAATGCTTTAAAGTTAACAATACTTATAGGTGCCGAGGCATTAACATATATAGTCTGTTTTTTTAAATTCAGAAAAGAAATTGCTACGCATTCAATTGGCGCCAAAGTTTGGACCTTACTATTATTTGCAACACTTATTCAAATCATTATGCAATGTCAGTCAACCGTTTTATTTGACATTTGCTTTTGGGTTGGCTTGTTGACCAGACTTGAAATTATAGCTATCATTCTGACTTTAAAAAACTGGGCAACCGATGTACCCTCCTTTTATCATTCATTGCAACTCAGACAAGGCAAAGACATTAAAAGACATAAAATGTTCAATGGATAATACTCCTGCTAAAAGGATTTGATAATACTATAACAACCATCATATTGTTTTACCAAACTATAAAACGCTATAAAAATAGAAGCGTGAATACATCACACTGGAAATATAAAACTGTATCCATACTGTTGAACGGACTATCCTTTATAGGCATATATTGGCTCTTTAGCTATTTTATCGGTGACAAAGATTACAGCATTATTCACCTACTCTTTAAAGGTCTATTTGTTGGTGTTTTTATGGAAATCGTCTATCCTTATATATTGGAAAAAACACGAATCAAATTCTCGTCTTCAAAAATAAAAAAATAGTAACCCTGATATTTGAGAGTCTCGGTTTTCGGTTTGAAAACTTAACTTTCTGTACGGTCCCTGGCTTTAAGAATCTCAACCACCCGACTTCAATCCTTCTACAGACTCTTCAGTTTTTTACGCTACTTTTTTAAAAATCACCAAATTAGGTTATTGTGTAAGTTTTTTTTTATAGTTAACTTTGAGAGGTTTGAATGATTTTTTTTAAAATATTCAATTAACCTAAACCTTACATCTCATTATTAATTTTAGTAACAAAAAACTTCTATTATGACACAAGATTCAATCTCAAAATTTGAGCAGCTTATAAAAAGCACAGAAGAAAAAAGAGACAGAGTAAGACATTTGGTTGACATTGGCCAGTGGACAGAAGCTGAAACTGACCAAACGAGAAAAGATAGATTTGTCCTGAAAAATAAGCTCAAGAATAGAATTAGAGGAAAGGAATCTCAAATAGGTGATACATTAGACTGGATTGACACTTCGTTTTTAACAGAAGGAAGCATTATCCAACAGGCCGTTGGGTATGTAACAGTAAGAGTAGACGGGAAAGTTACAACTGGCTCTGGATTTATGATAAGCGATAAACTTTTTATGACAAATAATCACATCATATCAAGTGCCAATGATGCTGAAAATTCATTTGTCACTTTTAATAAAGAGAATGATGAAAACGGTTTTCCAAAGCAAACGAGCATTTTTAGATTTAACCCAACTGCTTTTTTTATAACAAGTCCTGAAAATGATTTAGACTTTTCAGTTATACAAATTGGAGAAAAACAATCAGGAAATTTATCAATTGAAGAGGTTGGGCACTTTATAATTTCCGATTCGTCAGACAAACACATTCTTGGCATGAATGTCAACATCATTCAACATCCGCTAGATTTACCTAAGAAAGTTGTTTTCAGGAACAATACCCTTGTAGAAAGGACAGACACATCGCTACTTTATGAAACCGATACAGAAAATGGTTCATCAGGTTCACCTGTATTAAATGATAACTGGGATTTAGTTGCTATACACCACTGGGGAGAACCCTACAAAGCCAAGTTAGACAATCCGAATAGCAATCTGCCAAACTATGTTAACGAAGGAATTAGAATAAGTTCGATTTACAAATTCCTGAACAATCAGTTAGATACTCTGCAGAACTCACAAAAAAACACTTTATTAGAAGCACTTTCATACGCAAAAACAAATCCTTTGACTTCTCACAAAGTACCATTACCAAAGAAAAGTACAGTAGAATCCACTTCAGAAATCCCAAAAAATGAAAACAGCCATCAACTAAATTTAACCAATATGGGCTCAAATACAAATGATATAAAAATTCAAATCCCATTGGAAATAACTATTGGTATTGGAAAAGCAAGTACTAGCAACGGTATCGGAAAAGATGAAATTAGCAGTACCCCTACAGCATTAGTAAAATCAGAAGCAAATAAAATAGATAAAAATTACTCAAACAGGAAAGGGTATAATATGAATTTTATAACCTCACATGAAATACCCTTGCCTAAAATTGGCAACAAAGAGGACATTGCTCCCCTATACTCCAACCAACCTAATTACAAAGAAGGAATTTTGAAATATGAACATTTTTCAATTGTAATAAACAAAGAAAAACGTTGTGCATTTTATTCTGCAACTAATATAGACGGTGAAACTTACAAATCGATAAATAGAAAAACAGGGGAAATAACAGACAGGACGAATATTAATGAAGACGAAGGTGAAACTTGGTACGAAGATGATAGAATAAATCCTGACTTTCATCTCAATCAACCATTTTTCTCAAATTGGTCTCATTTTTTTGACCGAGGACATTTAACCCGAAGAACAGACACATCTTGGGGAACAGATCAGGAGGCATTAAGAGCCGATGCAGATACTTTTCATTTTTCAAATTGCTCAATCCAGCACTTCAGATTCAATCAAACGGTAAAGTATTGGCAGGGTGTAGAAAGATATATTTTGGAAAAGGGAGTAATTAACGATGGCGTTAATAATAAAATTTCTGTGTTCCAAGGACCTATTTATAATGACGAAATAGACTTGTGGGCTGGTGATTTCCAAATTCCATCCAAATATTTCAAGATTGCGGTTTGGAGAAACAAGCAGAAAGAATTAAAATCAGTTGGACTGATAGTTGACCAAAGCAATCTATTGTCAGAAGAACGAAAAAATTTAGGAAAACCTAAACCTGCTAATACTATTGATGTAAACGAGTGGAGAGTTTCAATCAAAGAAATTGAAAGACTGACAGATTTAAAATTTGGGAAAGACATAATTTTGGCAGACACCATTTCTTCTGTTGAACAACCAAATGTAGGAGAAGAAGCATTCGCAAAAACCATTATTTCAGACTGGGACGACTTGCTCAAATAAAAAAGAGCCGTAGCCACCAAGGTATTGCCAAAAACAGGGCTGATACAACATTACTGGGTTGACGTAAGTAGTTTAATATTTGCAATCCTATCAAGTGGTAGTGCTGAAAATCCTGTCTTCAGCAATATCCGAAACGTTATGACTAATTTTTAAGGATTTATGAATGGTTTTAGAGTAAAAACAGCAACTCTAGCCAATAATTTGACATCAACTAATTTAACAGAAAAGGTCATGGAAAAAAAACAATGTAACAAACAGTTAGATAAAAATCACTTTGTCAACGTGAATCCCTATGGGACTTTGAAACCCTATAAACCGATACTTGTTGGTCCTGACATCAGCAAAATACAAACTTCATATACGGATGTTGATGCAATGTTTGAGACCATCAGAGCTGGAAACAAAAGGCATATTGCACTGTTTTTCCACGGTGGTTTGGTTGGAGAATGCTCAGGCATGGCTGCTGCAGAGCGGTTCTATCATTTTTACAATGGTGTAAATGATGTATATCCTGTATCCTTTATATGGGAAACAGGTTTTGTTTCGTCTCTAATTGAATATGTAAAAGATGCTGTTGGCGACAGTTACTTTCAATCGATCTTTGGCGATGCTGCTTCTCGTATACTTAGTAAGCTAGGAATAAAAGTTCCAGGGATAACAGAGGATGAAGGTAAACCACATATCTCTTTCATAAAAACAAATGATTTTTTTTACATCGAGTCACAGCAAAAGATATTAGAAATAGAAACTGCAGCAGCTGGTTATAAACACCTGTCACTGGAAGAAATCGAAAAAGAACTTTTGTCAGAAACTAATCCGTTTGAACAGAAAGCTTTCCACTTGTATGAAATGAACAAGAATGCTTTAGTCTCCAACGAAGGATTCTTAGGAATAAACAACGTGATTTGGGCAGGTATAAAAGTGGCTGCTCGATGTATTTACCGCTTTGCACGCAAACGAGATCACGGCATTAAAGGAACGGTATTGGAAGAAACTTACAGACAGATCAAAGTAGGTAATTTTGTCAGTGTAGAAAAAACAGCTATCGGAATTTGGGACCAAATGAAACAACAAGCAGCTTCAATGTGGAAGAGCAACGATCACAAAAAAGGTGATGACCAATTCGCAGGAAGATACTTTTGGGATAAACTGTCAGAATACACAAAAGAAGTGCAAAAACAAGGAGGGAATGTGGTAATTGAATTGGTAGCACATAGTGCTGGAGCGATTGCTATATGCGAGCTATTTGACATGCTCAAAAAAAACAATAACCTTTATGGGCACATTACGTTTAACAATGTATTGTTTATGGCCCCGGCTGTCAAGTGCGACCTATTTTACGAAACAGTGATGCCTATGAAGAATCGTTATAACAGATTCAGAATGTTTACAATGCATATGGACTTCGAACGTAAAGATATTTTGATTGATGAAAAATATCTTCACTGGGTATACCCTCTTTCTCTGTTATATCTCGTATCAGGCTTATGCGAAGATGGCGACAAATGGTTTGATGAAGATGTAAAAGGCGACACCTGCTTACTTGGGTTGGATCAACACATTTGTGGCAAAAGCCCCTATACTGAATATGAAATAATGGAAGAAATACATAACTTTCTTTTTGAAAATGGAGAATACAAAAACCGGATTGCACTGGTACCTTCAGCAAAGGAAGCCCCAATAGGATACCGAGGAAAAGCTGAGGATCATGGTTTTTTCGATAATGATGGGGATGACAGGGAAGAGAAAAATACAATAAGTGATTCAATAAGAGAGAGCATCACCCACTTATTCAAGGAAATTGAAATTGATACAAATGTATTATAAAAAGTGTCTTTCATAGGAGACTAATATGCAAACATCGGGTATAAAGTCGCTACTGAACTTTAGTAATCAATTGATTTTTTATTGGGCTTGAATTCCCCATCGGAAAACACAAGTCCAAAGAACACATAACCGTTAATAAAATCAAAGTCAGTTTCGTTAAGAAGATTTCCTTTAACCACAGGAGTTAGGATAATTTCGAAACTGACGTTGTTATTTTGTGTTATGTATGGCAAGGCTTAATGATTTCGATGCTAACTCCCTCAAATAAGAACGCCGCTTCGAGGACCTCAGCCCCGACCTAGCTCGCAAAATGAAAACCTATTTCTTCCCAAAAAGTGATTTCGGCATCACCTCTTTCAGCGGAATAATTTTGAACATTTGATTGCCCAATGCAAAAATCACAAAGGCAACAGCCGGTTTGTAGCAAAGCGTAATAAACTTATTTTCAAAATCAGGCAAGAATTTCCCAACGACAAGAACAACAATCAAAAGTCCCAAAACATAAAGATACTTGCTGCTAAACGGATGCACACCAAACTTTTTGTAATTGAATCCTATTTTAATCAGGTTATAAACCGTTAATGAAATGGATGTGGCTATAGCTACCCCGGTAATTCCCATTTTGAAGATCAGAAGGAAAATCAGGTTATTTATTATTGTCAGTAAAGCCAAAGCGATCGTGGTCGTATTGTTGAATTTATAATATTTGGAATTCGTAATGATGTAACCGTTGAATCCGGTGGCTAAATCAAACAAGAGCGCAAAGCCCAGGATATATACAACCGGAAGACCTTGTGCCAATTCGCTGCCGTTTTTCATCAATCCGAACAAATCTTCAATACCGGACGCGACCAACCCAAACAAAACCGCTCCCATGGTAAACAAATACAAGGAAGTTTTATGGTGCAGGGATTTTAAATCGGCCATGTTGTTTTCCTCGATGTACTTTGCAATGATAGGGGCCGAAATCGTATACACTCCCAGAGCAGGGACAGTAATCATGCGCACCAGATTGGCGGAAGTGTTGTATATGGCCAATTGAGAGAAATCGTCAATAAACTCACCTATCATAAAAGCGTCGATATTTAACGCTACAATTGAACCCAAGCTCCCAAAGAACGTGTAAAATGAGTACTGCATCAGTTCCTTCTGGAAATTGTTCTCTTTTAGGAAGGCGAATGATGTCTTCCCAGTGAATCGGTCCAGACGCTGTACGTAAAAGAACATCCCGACAAGTGCCAGCACGAAAAACAACACTACAATCCAAATCGCTGTAGCGGCTTCCACTTTCAAAAAGAAATATATGCCAAAAGCAAAAATCAAACCTAATTTCGGGAAAACGTTTTCGAAAATATTGGGAACAACAATTCGCTTTTTAATCGAAATAAAACGCGAAAACAGTTGAATCAATGCCAAACACAACATCACCGGAAAAATGTATTCTCCAAAGGCATAAAACTGGGTTTGTCTGATTTGTTCTATAAAATAAGACAGTCCCCAAAACAAAAGGGCGACAATCACAAAATTCCTGATAATAAACCAAATGGAATACTTCAAAAGATTGTGCTGGTTTTGCGACTGCTCCATTTTAGGGTAAAAGCGAACATTGGCGTGCATGATTCCAAATGTCACCAGTGGTAAAGCAAGCAAAGCGGTGGGTAAAATGTATTGTATTTTCCCGGCAAAATCCAAATCATGCGGATATAAGAAAACCGTCGACAGGATACCTATCAACGTACTGAAATAGCCTACGATGCTGTATTTTAAACTTTGACGCGCGACAACACTCATGTTACGAAAATTCCATTTTTAAATTACCCTAGAAGTCCTAAAGTCTTTAAAAGATCAGTTTTATTAGATACAATATTAAACTTATCCCTTTTCTCTTCTCCCTTATCACTTATCCCTTTTCCCTCTTCACTCTTGATTCTTCACTCAATTCGGAATAAAAATAAAATTATTAATATATCGGTTAAAATCGTTCAGGTATTCGTCTTTCTGGAAATCGGCCATTTGTTTGTAATCAAACGGAACGGTTTTCAGGGTTTTTCTATCGAAGTAAAACACTTCATAACCAAAACCTTTTATGTACTCAAAAATTTCGTGTATTGGATAATGGGCGTGGCGCAATTCAATTTCTATGATAAAAATCGGTTTGATGGTTTTCAGGATATTTTCGCAACCTTTTACCGAATCAAATTCATGACCTTCCACATCGATTTTCACTACATCGATTTTCGAAAGGTTTTTCTCCTTTGCAAATCCATCCAAAGTCACCATTTGAATTTCGACTTTCTCCACATCCTCTCCCATCGCTTCCAACGAGGCACGCGTATCCTGCAGCCCATTACCTTTTTTCGGAATGTTCAAGACAGCTGTTCCTGATTTTGACGAAACGGCAAACGGATAAATCTCTGCTTTCGTAAATAATGGTTTGATGTAATTCACCAGGCTTTTGTTGGGTTCAAAACCGATTACTCTCCCGTTCGCAACCACCTTTTCTGCCTGATACAGATAAATCCCTTTGTTGGTTCCGATATCGATAAACACCGAATCCGATTTCAGGATTTGCTGTATGTACAACAACTCGGGTTCGCATTTGTAATTCCCGGTTGTCAAAGAATCCAATGTTTTGTAATAACGCTTTTTGTATAACGACGGCCAGAACTGATAGGCCAGATTGATTAAGAGTTTCAGCATTTTCTATGAGTTTGCCAATTGCAACAATTGGTTTTCGAGATTATTTTTTACACTTTCAAAAGTATATTGCTCCAAATACGGTTGCAATTTTTCGTATTCCGATGAAAGTTGTGCAATAGTAAGGTTGTTTAAAATGGTTTCCAAATCCGACGCATTTTTATAGTACAGATTGTGCCAGTTCATTTTTGGATATGACGTTGGAAATAAACCTATTTTTCCGTTGTAAATGCAATCACCTTCGCTGCCACTGACTTTGGTTTTTCCATAAACCTCATCCACCCAATAAAACGACGTTTCGCTTTTAATCGGACACAGCAACAAATGGGCTTTAGCAACCGTTCTGCTGTATTCTTCCCACGGAATAAACTGATTATAATGGGTAATGGCAATAGCAGCATCGCATTGCTTCTGTAAGGATTCAAGCTGCCCTAACACGATATCGTTTTCAGGTTTTCCCAAAAAAGTAAAATGAAGTTTTGATTTCGGATGAAGTTTTGGCAATACCGAAAGTAACATCGTAAAATCTTTGCGTTTGTTGGAAACATTGCCGGGCATTACAATATTGATGGTGTCCGATGACGGAAGAGTGCTTGACTGACAGTAATTCATCTGAACGACTTGAGTTCGGTCTGCATACCTGCTTTTTCCAGCAACCTCATCCTGCAGACTTTTCGACAAAACTCCGAATCGGTATGCTTTCAAAATCAGTTTTCGGTTTGAACCGACATTTTCTTTAAGGTACAACTTCAGAAAATACGTCAACCGCTCTTTTTCACCAAAAATATTCCGTATTGAAATCCCTTTAAAAAAAAGACTGAAGTTGAGATTATGCAGCAAACACAGCGTAGGCTTTTGTTCAAAAACCGCTTTATATTGTTCGAAATTGCGATGAAAGGTATTTACAACTACTGCATCAAAATTGCGCACAGGAATTTCCAAAACCGATTTCACAACGGTGATTAATTCCTTAGGAATACTGCTGAGTTTGTGCAGCACTTTTTCGTGGACAAAAAACTCAAATTCAATTTGACTCATCTCCTTCAACAATAAGTACCACTGCTCCAGCAAGGCTGAATGGGTTTCCATTTCGATAAAGGCGAATCGTTTCTTTTCCACTGAACAATTTTCTAATCCCACAAAAATAAAGATATTTCCTCTTTAAATTTGATTATTCAAAGGAAACAAGTTACTCAACATAAAATTTATGTACGTTTGTATATTCCTTTGGTACAATTATGAGATATTACATTGTAATTCCTTCGCATAACGAAGAAAAATTCATGGCGCTGACACTTGAATCGTTGGTAAAGCAAACCGTATTACCTTCAAAAGTGGTGGTCGTAAATGATAATTCGACGGATCGGACTGCCGAAATAGTTCAGGCTTTCGCCGAAGAACATTCGTGGATTTCATTGGTAAACAAAACCTCGGAGGCGATTCATTTACCGGGAAGCAAGGTGATTCAGGCCTTTCAGAAGGGATTTGAAACCGTCGACCAAAACTACGACCTCATCGTTAAGGCCGACGCCGATTTGATTTTTCCCGAAAACTATTTTGAAACGATTATCAAACATTTTGAAAGCGATGAACAAATCGGAATGGCGGGCGGATTTGCCTACATCGAGAAAAACGGCGATTGGATTTTAGAAAGTCTGACAGACAAAGACCACATCCGAGGCGCTTTCAAAGCCTACCGAAAAAACTGTTTTGAAAAGATTGGTGGACTCAAACCGGCCATGGGTTGGGACACCGTGGACGAACTGCTGTGTAAATTCTACAACTGGAAAGTGATTACCGACGAATCCCTGAAAGTAAAACACCTGAAACCCACCGGAGCAAACTACAACCAAGCCTCCCGCTACAAACAGGGCGAAGCATTCTATACTTTAGGCTACGGCTTTTTCATAACGTCAATTGCTTCCCTAAAACTGGCGATGCGCAAAGGGAAACCGCTTTTGTTTTTGGATTACATCAAAGGGTTCTGGAAGGCAAAATCGGAGAACAAAACCATGTTGGTTACACCGGAACAGGCAAAATTTGTGCGTAGCTATCGCTGGAAAAAAATGAAAGAAAAGCTGTTTTAACAAAACACCTTGTTCCATCAAGTATTTATTCTTTACAGATTTAGAGAAATAAAAAAAGCCTCATTTGTATGAGGCTTTTTCTTTGCTATTTCTTTATGAATTTCGTGTTAGAAGTTCCTTTATCGGAATTTATTTTTACAAAATAATTCCCTGACGCTAAATTTGAAACGTCTATTGTTGATGTGTTTTTCGCATTCGGAATCACCATCATTAATTGCCCCATGACATTATAAATATGAATCGAAGTAATTTCAATATCTTCTTTCTTGCTAATATTTAAAACATCGCTCACTGGATTAGGATACAGACTTAAGTAATTCGCAAATGAAAAGTCCTGATTACTCAACGATTGAATGGTTGTTGCATACGTATTTGTGACAATCGGATAATTGTAATCAAAGTAAATGCTTGCTCCATTGCTAAAAGTATCTCCGGAAACCAATGTAGATTTCGTTTTAATTTTGAAAGCTACATAACCATCATTGGTTGCATCTGCAAAAGGGAGATTGATGTTTTCAAACACAAATTCTACTTTATTACCTTCTGATATTTTAGTGGTAAACAAATGACTCCCATTAATCGGAATCAATGTATTAATATCAAACTTATTTGTGTCAATATAATCCCTAACGGTGATGTTTTGAGCCGGATACGTTCCCGTATTTTCAAAGCGAATCACATAATGAACGTACCCGCCTACTTTATCAAGACCCACTATATTTCCTTGCAAACAGGTTTTGTCATTTGGATCGTATGAGTTTACAACGGTTTGGTTTAAAGCAAAAGTGTTATCGTTCGGTGTCTCGTCTGTCAGCACAGATGTGACATTAGCTGTGTAATTTAAAATACTGCCTCCGTTTAATGGCGGTGTTTCCGTTGGGGTGTTCAAATTCAAAGTTAGAACAATCTCCCTCGTTTCATTAAGATTCAAGTTAGCAAAATTCCAAGACAATGTATTGACAGTTTGACTTGAAGCAACTGGAGTCGATAATACTACATCTAAAACCGCATCGTTAAAAGTTAAATTTATTGTACCTGACTGAACCTGGTTACCTTTGTTTTTATAAATCAATTTATATTTCGCATCGAAGCCTGGTCTTGCTGGCGTTATTGGCAATAATGCCACTTCAAGATCCGGATGATTACCGTTTGGAGTGACACAGAAATCCTGTACCAACGAACTTGTTTGTGTTGGAAAATCAACAGTTACGCTGGATGGACTTACTGTAAAATAGGCTGGGTTTTCTAAAATTGGGGTAATAACAGTTATCCCATTTTTCACCCCAAATTTAAAATCTCCATTCGAGTTTGCATAATAATCAAAATCAGATGCAGGCGAATCTACCGCCAATTTTAAGTTAGAAAAATTCACATCATTTATATCACATCCATTTACATTCAAATCCAATCTGTTTTTCCCTTGAACAGCATTAAATTCTTCCCCAAGTAATCGTACAATGCCAGTAACAGAAACACCGTTATACTTTTTAAAAGATCCTGACAAAATAATCTTCCCATCATTTTGAAGGAGTACTTGACAGCCATTGTCCAATGTAGAAGTCATAAATGAAGCATCGTTGCTTCCATTACTATTTAATCTTTTAAGAATTTTTTGGTTACCGTTTAAATCTGCTGACAAAATTACTTTACCATCTGGCTGCAAAGCAAAATCCCAAATAAAACTAGAATATCCACTCATTGGCAGCATGGTAAATGAAGTATCCAAAACACCATTTGAATTGTATTTCTCTAATATGTCATTATTATTCACTCTCTTTAAAAGAAAATACTTCCCATCTGATAATACTTTTAACCAAGACCGTATACCACTAATCTGGACTGGAGCAAAAGTAACATCTAGCGTACCGTCACTATTAATCCTCCTTAATTTGCTATTATTATTCAAATTTGTTAATACTAAAATTTTACCATCACTTAAAAGAGCATATCCTGTAATAATCTCTCCCGAAACAGCTGCAGCTAAATTATTATTAAAAGCCAAATCATTTGCTCCATTTGAGGTCATACGCATGAGATTACGAATTGGTAATACCTGCCCATTGTAATATCGAAAATCTCCAGAAACTAAAAGTTTACCATCATTTTGTAGACATACCCCAACTGAACTAGGACTAGTGTATGCTGCATCATAATCAAATCCTGAACCGGTTGAGAAAGTCGTATCTTTTGATCCGTCAGCATTCAATTTGACAATTTGTTGAATCAGTTGGTTATTAAAATAAAAAGTGCGTCCTGTCAAATAAACTTTATTATTGGAATCGACAGCAACAGAATAAGCATTATCACTATACATCGTGCTTTCTAACCCTGTTTGCCCTCCAAAATTGAAAGTTGTATCTAACTCTCCATTCGTATTTAACCGAAGCAGCCAATATCTTTTAGTACCATTATACATCGTAAAATCACCCAACAATAGAAGTTTACCATCCGATTGCATTGTTATTGATGAAACAAAACCGTTCAACCCTTTAGTAATGTTACGAATTGCAGTGTCAATTGTTCCGTCGCTATTGAGTTTCATGTATCCGTCTACTGCATTTCCATTATAGACTCCAAAATCACCCAACACATTTATTTTATCATTGAAAATAAATGAAAAATACTTCATAGCCGAATTGTCACCCCCAAAACCATTACCTACATTAAATGTATTATCGACACTTCCATCAGGATTAACCCTTACAACACCACGTTTATTTATTCCATTATACTGGTTAAAGGGACCAAATAAAACTATTTTATTGTCCGCCTGAACAACAAAACTCTTAACACTACTGGACTCAAACATTCCATTACTAACATTTCCTACAAAAGTATTATCTACCGTTCCGTCTTGATTAATTTTCGCTAACCCTTTTTTAGAAACTCCATTAAGCGTTGTAAAATCACCTGCAATTAATAATTTCCCATCGCTTAATAATTCAGCATCATTTAAAGGCGCCATACCATCCACAATAACACTTGCAAACGCATCATCATTTGATCCATTTGCCTGCAACAACCGATATCTACGAGCATTATATAAACTATTATCCTGTAGGTTAAGTAGTATTTTACCATTACTCAATACAAAAAAGGCCATCACATACTCTGTACTAGGTATATTTAGTACAAAAGAGTTATCAACGGAGCCATTAGAGTTTAATCTAAACAATAATCCAACTGCAATTCCATTAAAGTTACTATTGAAGTAATTTCCTTTTAAAAAAATTTTTCCATCCGAAAGCAAATCAACCCCTACTATGGAGGTCCCGTTGTATCCGGTCCCTCCCGAATTAAAACTTGTATCAATACTTCCGTCACCATTTAATCTTATCACGTTATCAACATCCTGACCATTATAAGTAGTGAAATCACCAACGACAATCACTTTCCCATCTGACTGTATTTCATAATCATTTATGACACCGTTGAATCCTGAGCCAGTAGAAAAAGTATTATCATAGGTATTACCCTGAATCCTAAATAACCTATCATCAACACCTTGTAATTGGAGAAGTAATTTCCCATCTGGAAATTGTTTTGCATTTTTCACATTTTTTTCAACATAGAAATTATTATAAGGTAGATTAACTAGGTTAAAACTAGGATCGATGTCTGTAGCATTTTGAGAATAGCCAACAAAAACAATCAACAACAATAAAAGAAAGTATATTTTTTTCATCATAAAAACATTTTTGTGACAAAAATAATATTTTCAAACCTGTTATTGTTATTTTTTCACAAATAAATACTTACAAATAAAAATGAACTAGTTCGATATCAACAAAAAAAACCAACATAAAGTTGGTTTTTTATCTGATACTATATTAAACTATTTAATTCAAAAAAGCCAAAGCAATGTATTTATCTACAACTGCTTTAAATTCTTCTTTATTAACCGGTTTTGAAAGATAACCATTGAAAGCCTTGCGGTAATTCTCTTTATCATCATTCTGTAAATAGGCCGATTGCGCTATGATTGGAATTTCCGGTGACTCATTTTTAATGAGTTGGGCAGCGGTATATCCATCAACTTGCGGCATGCGAAGATCCATTAAAATCAAATTGATATCTGGGTTGTTTTTGTATATTTCATATGCTTCTTCTCCGTTTTTAGCTCTTATAATCTCCACATCACCTTTTTCCAACAATTTTTTCAAAAGCATATAACTGATTTCCTCATCTTCGGCAACTAACACTTTAATTGTTTTTTTGGACGCGGTTGCTTCTGTTTCTGCTAATGCTGGTTCATATGGAACTTTGAAATAAAATTCGGTTCCTGCTCCAAGTTCTGATTCTATTTCCAGATTTCCACCCAATAAATCAACGTAGTGTTTCACCATAAAAAGACCTAAGCCCACATTATTGCCATCATCAGTAACTTTTTCGAGAGTATACTGCGATGCCAATTGTTTTTCAATCGCCCTTTTATCGAAACCAACACCACTGTCTTTCACGTAAAATTTAATTTCATTATTTACCAATCGGTAGCCCATTTCTATAAAACCCTTGTTTGTATATTTCAATGCGTTACTAAGCAGACTGGTAAAAATCTGATTGATCTTAACTCCATCTGTCATAACTAAATCGTCCTTATCCACCAAACCTTTTCCAGATCTGAAATTCAATCCTTTATACAAAACCCTGCCAACAAATTTGACTTTCAATTCGTCCAGCAATGCATTTAAAGAGACCTTTTGCTTGTTAACGGTTTCTTTTTGGGATTCGAAAGAATTATAATTAAGAAATTCCGAAAAAACTTCTTCCAATTCACTCGAACAATTAGCTATGATTTCAGCGAAATTATTTCTTTCTTCTAAATCTAATTTAGTTGTACTCAATAAATTGGAGAGACCAACAATGGTATTTAAAGGTGTTTTGATCCGATGTAAAACAGATTCAATCAGCTCGGTTTTCAATGATTTACCTCCAACCGATTCCCCGCTTTCCAAATTATCCGAAACAACTTTAACTCCCTTATAGGTTTCACTCAACACCAAAGACAAACTTGCCAACTGATCGCGCAACGCATTCACTTGGCCTTCTAACTCTTCATAAGATGGTTTATTTGCATTCATCTCCCTTGTTTTTTAATTAACTATTTTCACCCTCCATAATAAATTCAACGAAAAAGCATAAAATCAAATTCAAAACACACAACCAAAAACATACATCTATTTGATTTACACAAAGTTACGATATAAAAAAAACAAAAGACAGAATTTTAAAAGTTTCATGACAAACTAAAGCTCCTATTTACTTGAATAATAAAGAATATCTTAAAAAGTATTCTTTATTTATTATTTACTAATTCAATTGTAATTCCGGTTTCAAAATATTCATAAATCGAAATCCTAACTCATAACAATTTTCGTATTTTCGCTAAATATTTATAAGCATGATTCGATATTTATCCCAAATAGGAAAATACTTTTTGATGTTGAAGGAAGTCTTCAACAAGCCGACAAAATGGTCCATGATGAAGCAACTTATCATGAAGGAAATAGACGATTTAGTCATGGGGTCTTTAGGAATTGTAGCCTTCATCTCGTTCTTCGTGGGCGGCGTTGTGGCGATTCAGACGGCATTAAACCTAACCAACCCGTTGATTCCGAAATACCTGATAGGATTTGCAACACGTCAGTCGGTTATTCTTGAGTTCGCCCCTACCTTCATTTCTATCATTATGGCCGGTAAAGTGGGATCGTTCATCACTTCAAGTATAGGAACTATGAGGGTTACAGAACAAATTGACGCTTTGGAAGTAATGGGTGTAAACTCGTTGAATTATCTTGTATTCCCTAAAATTGTAGCCATGATGTTATACCCGTTCGTAATCGGACTAAGTATGTTCCTGGGAATTTTTGGCGGATGGATAGCCGGTGTTTATGGAGGGTTTGCTTCGAGTACTGAATTCCAAACCGGGCTTCAGGTAGAATTCATACCGTTTCACGTGACTTACGCGTTCATCAAAACGGTTTGTTTTGCTTTTTTATTAGCGACGATTCCGTCTTTTCACGGGTATTACATGAAAGGTGGCGCTTTGGAAGTTGGAAAGGCCAGCACAACTTCGTTCGTTTGGACTTCCGTTGCTATTATTTTGGTGAATTATATCCTAACACAATTACTGTTAAGCAAATAATAAGATGATTGAGGTAAAAAATGTAGAGAAATCCTTTGGAGAACAGAAGGTCTTAAAAGGAATCACAACCAGTTTTGAAACCGGAAAAACCAACCTGATTATCGGACAGTCTGGTTCCGGAAAAACGGTTTTGCTTAAAAGTTTATTGGGAATTCATAAACTGGATTCAGGCACAATCTCTTTTGATGGCCGAATTTATTCCGATATGAATGACGATGAAAAAAGAGAATTGCGAACCGAAATAGGAATGGTATTTCAGGGAAGCGCACTTTTTGATTCGATGACAGTAGAGGAAAACATAGGTTTCCCGCTGAAGATGTTCTCAAACAAAAATTCACGCGAAATTAAAGAACGTGTTGATTTTGTAATCGATCGTGTAAAACTGATTAATGCACATACAAAGAAACCATCCGAGATATCGGGAGGTATGCAAAAACGTGTGGCGATTGCTCGTGCGATAGTAAACAATCCGAAGTATTTATTCTGTGACGAACCTAACTCCGGACTGGATCCTAAAACCGCTGTGGTTATTGACAACCTTATCCAGGAAATCACGGAAGAATACAACATCACAACCGTTATCAATACACACGACATGAACTCAGTAATGGAAATCGGAGAAAAAATCGTGTTCCTGAAAGAAGGCGTTTTAGCTTGGGAAGGTACTAAAAAGGAAATTTTCAAAACCGACAACGAAGCGATTGTGGATTTTGTTTACTCGTCAGAATTATTCAAAAAAGTTAGAAAGGCGCAAAACAGGGCCGACAAATTATAAAAAAAACGGAGTCAAAATTGACTCCGTTTTTTTTATACAGTTTATTTACTTCAATTCGTTCGCCATTGCGGTTATCCTCTTGATGTCTTGCTCTTTGCCTTTTGGATAAATCAACAACACATCGTCTTTATCAACAATAATAAAATCCTGAAGTCCATCAACAACAACAAGTTTCTTTCCTTCTGTACGGATTATGTTGTTAGATGCATTCTCAAGAATTACTGTAGCATTCACTACTGCATTATCCTGTTCATCTTTCGGCAATTTATCATATAATGAACCCCAGGTACCTAAATCGTTCCAGTCGAATGTTGCCGGTAAAACATACACATTTTGTGCTTTCTCCAAGATGGCATAATCCACCGAAATGTTCTCGGAATTAGGATAATATTCTTTTATGAACTGTTTTTCATCCGCAGTATTAAGAACATCAAATCCGTTCATAAATTCTGAATACATCACCGGATTAAAATCCTCGTAAGCTTTCAAAATAGATTCTACGCTCCACACAAATATCCCTGCATTCCAAAGAAAATTTCTGCTCTGAATAAACTTTCTGGCCGTGGCATAATCCGGTTTTTCACGGAACTGTACCACTTTTTTTATCGGTCGTGAATCCAATTTATCGTATTCAATATAACCGTAACCAGTATTTGGAAATGTCGGCAAAATTCCCAGTGTCATTAATTTGTCTTCACGCTCGCAAAAATCAAAGGCATGTTGCAAATTAGAGACAAACTGCAATTCATCTTCTATCCAATGATCGCTGGGCGCCACCACCATAACAGCGTTCGGATTTTGTTTTTTTATTTTCAGCGATGCATATAAAATACACGGAGCGGTATTTCGCATAGCAGGCTCCAAAACAATCTGCTCCTGTTTCACCCCCGGAAGTTGTTCCAAAATCAAGTCGTTGTAAACCTCATTGGTAAGGATTAAGATATTTTCTTTCGGGATCAACTGTGACAAACGGCTGAACGTTTTTTGAATCAGCGTCTCCCCAGTTCCCAACATATCGTGAAACTGTTTTGGAAATTCTGTTGTACTTACAGGCCAAAATCGGGAGCCTACTCCACCGGCCATTACTATTGCATAATAATTCTTATTCATCTGTTTTAAACTTGATAAGTTACCGAGTTGTTGAGACCTTAATTTGGCAACAACTCCACCTCGGCATTGGGGTTAAAAAGATAGATTCTCCCCGAATTTATCTCGACGCACTCGTACCGTTTGGTTCGCAGTGCTACTTTTTTAAATATTTTCCCGTTATGGATGCGAAACACACTCCCGTACGGTATTTCAAAGATATAATTTTTATCGCTAACCGGATCGAATTGTTTCAAAGCCAGCGACAAGGTTGCATCGGTATCGCTGCTTGCTTTTGGATTTCTGAAATGCCTAGCAAGTAATGGCAGCAACTGACTGGGAAAAATCTCCGGACGTATAAAAGGCACCATCAAACGCTGGAAAGTCAATTTCCATTCGTCCCCATGCGGCTTGATGTTTCTGCCGTATTTCTCGAAAGCCACCAAATGAGCAATCTCATGAATCAATGTTATCAGAAAGCGATATTTATTCAAACTTGCGTTGACAGTTATCTGATGAAAACCATCGGGATGCCTTCTGTAATCGCCATGGCGAGTCACACGCTCGTTCACGATTTTCAGGTGCACGTGATTTGCCCTGATCAGCTCAAAAACGGCCTCAACAGCTAGTTCGGGAATATACTTTTCTAAAATCGATTTCATTTACGGAGTGGTTGAGGATACCTGCAACACTTTTCCATTGTAATATTTATTTCCGGTAAGTGCGAAGTTAAAAATGTAATCAGCCATTTCTTTTGCCGTTATTGGCGCTTCATATCCTGGAAAGGCTTCCTGTAACATTTCCGTCTGAACCGCCCCCAAAGCCAACACATTGAATGCAATTCCGCTTTCTTTGTACTCTTCAGCCAGCACTTCTGTCAGGGTAATTACAGCACCCTTACTGGAACTGTAAGCCGTAAGCCCCGGAAACTTCATGCTGCCCTGGATTCCTCCCATAGAACTTATGGTTACAACGTGACTTCCCTTTTCAAGAAACGGGAGACAGATTCGGGTTAAATTAGCTACGCCAAAAACATTCACTTTATAAACATTTTCGAATTCCTCTGCAGACATCTTTCCGAAAGACTTCGACAAAAGCGATCCTGCATTATGAATAATTACATCCACTCTCTTCCAGTCGGAAGCAATAAAATGAGTTACTTTTTCCAAATCCTCTTCTAAAGCCAGATCAACACTTAAACAAGTTATATTTTCATTTCCGAGCAGCTCTGGAGCAATTTTTCTGGAAATTGACAACACCCTATGACCGGCTCCCGCAAACTGAAGGGCCAATTCACGCCCTATTCCTCGGGAAGTCCCTGTAATGATGATATTTTTCATATGGAATTTATTCTTTTTATCTGTCTGAAGGAATTCGCACTTTCATTAAAAACGATTCACATATGTAAGTCCTTCATTCCTAAACTAAAATACTAAAAATCCCGTTCTGAATTTCAAAACGGGATTTAATTTATTATGAACAACAGGCTTACGCCAACATTGTTACAGGGTTTTCTAAAAACAATCTTAGCGTTTGTAAAAACTGCGCTCCAGTAGCACCATCAACTGTTCTGTGATCACAAGCCAAAGTAAGCGTCATAGTGTTACCCACAACAATTTGTCCGTTTCTCACCACTGGTTTTTCTTCAATAGCTCCAACAGACAAAATAGCTGAATTCGGCTGGTTAATAATCGATGTGAATGACTGAATACCAAACATACCTAAATTGGAAACAGTAAATGTACTACCTTCCATTTCTGCCGGTGTCAGTTTTTTGCTTTTCGCTTTTACTGCCAAATCTTTCACATTAGCACCAATTTGAGACAAACTCATTTGATCCGTAAAGTTCAAAACCGGTACTACCAATCCATCTTCAACAGCTACAGCAACTCCAACATTCACATGGTGATTGATAACCATTGCATCCTCTCTCCATTGTGAATTTACTTGTGGATGTTTTTTCAATGCCATTGCGCAAGCTTTCACCACCATATCATTGAATGAAACTTTCGTATCCGGAACAGTATTGATAACCGCTCTTGATTTCATTGCCTCATCCATTGCTACTTCAATAGTTAAGTAGTAATGAGGCGCAGTGAATTTCGATTCTGCCAAACGACGCGCAATCGTTTTACGCATTTGTGAATTTTTGATTTCCTCTTGGAATTTCTCTCCGGTAGGAACAAATGGTTTAACAGCAGGAGCTGCAGTAGAAGTCGCAGGGGCTGAAACCACCTGTGTAGCTGCAGCTTGAGGCGTAAATCCTTCCACATCGCTTTTCACGATTCTTCCGTTTTCGCCTGAACCTTTTACCTGAGAAAGATCAATGCCTTTTTCCTGTGCAATTTTCTTTGCCAACGGAGATGCAAAAACTCTACCTCCTGTATTTGTATTTTGTACCGGAGCAGCAGGAGTTTCTGCTTTTACTTCAGCCGCTTTTTCAGTAGCAGGAGCCGTTTCAGCGCCACCTGATTTGAAACCGGCTACGACACCGGTAACATCTGTCCCCGCAGGTCCAATAATTGCTAAAATACTGTCAACCGGAGCTGTTTGCCCTTCGTTAACTCCAATATATAAAAGCGTTCCGGAATTGAATGATTCAAATTCCATTGTCGCTTTATCAGTTTCAATCTCTGCAAGGATATCCCCTTCTTTTACTTCGTCACCAACTTTTTTCAACCAAGTCGCCACCGTTCCGTCAGTCATAGTATCACTTAAACGCGGCATGGTTACCACTTTTACACCTGCAGGAAGTGCTGCAGCCGGTTTAGCTACGCTCGATTCGGCCACTCCTTGGGTTGGAGCTTTAGTTTCAGTAACAGGCGCTGGTTCACTTTTAGTAGCTGAAGCACCTCCGCTCAATAAAGCAGAAATATCTTCGCCTGGAGCACCAATAATTGCCAAAAGAGCATCTACCGGAGCCGATTCACCTTCCTGAATTCCTATATGCAATAATGTTCCTGTATTAAACGATTCGAACTCCATCGTAGCTTTGTCCGTTTCAATTTCAGCAAGAATATCACCTTCTTTAACAACATCCCCAACTTTTTTCAACCAAGTTGCCACAACTCCTTCGGTCATGGTGTCGCTTAAACGCGGCATTGTAATTACTACTGCCATAATCGATTATAATTTATGTGGTATAAATGGATAATTTTCCTGCTCGTAAACAACATCATACAGCTGATTCAACTCTGGGAATGGAGATTCTTCAGCAAATTTTTCGCACTCATCCACCAAATCTTTTACTCTTTGGTCGACAGCTTCGATTTCTGCCTCAGTTGCGTATTTATTTTCTTTGATAATATCAAGCACCTGAGTAATAGGGTCGATTTTTCTATACTCGTCTACCTCTTCTTTGGTTCTGTAGTGTTGAGCATCCGACATCGAATGACCTCTGTAACGGTACGTTTTCATTTCCAGGAAAGTTGGTCCGTCACCACGACGCGCTCTTTCGATTGCTTCGTGCATCGCTTCCGCAACTTTAATCGGATTCATGGCATCCACTGGTCCGCATGGCATTTCGTATCCTAATCCTAATTTCCAGATATCGGTATGGTTCGCTGTTCTTTCAACAGACGTACCCATTGCATAACCATTATTTTCAACGATGAATACCACAGGAAGTTTCCACAACATGGCCATATTGAAAGCCTCGTGAAGCGATCCCTGACGAGCAGCTCCGTCACCGAAATAAGTTAGCGTAACACCTCCGGTTCCGAAATACTTGTCAGCAAAAGCAATTCCGGCTCCTACTGGAATTTGAGCACCAACGATACCGTGACCACCATAAAAACCGTGTTCCTTATCGAAAATATGCATCGATCCTCCCATCCCTTTAGATGTACCGGTAACTTTTCCTAACAGTTCTGCCATAACTCGCTTGGGATCAGTTCCCATACCGATTGGCTGAACGTGGTTACGGTAAGCCGTGATCATTTTGTCCTTAGATAAGTCCATCGCGTGTAAAGCTCCCGCTAATACCGCCTCCTGTCCGTTATATAAGTGCAAGAATCCACGAACTTTCTGTTGAATGTATAATGCAGCGAGTTTGTCTTCGAACTTTCTCCAGAACTGCATGTCTTCATACCATTTAAGGTAAACTTCTTTTGTAATTGGTTTCATTGTTGCTCTTTTAAGCTTTATTACACAATTTTGCGAAGGGCAAAAATAACACATCTTGTTAAGAAGTGAAAATTTAACCCCATTAAATTACTCTTTTTATAGAAAGTTTTTATCAAACATCAGTGGCAGCAAACTCTTCAGGGAATCTGATTTATACACTTCACCCACAGCGCCCATAAAATAAATCTCAATTGGCTGTTCCTGACGGATTTCATACTCCGCTATAGACTGACGACAGGCCCCACATGGAGGAATAGGCTCTGACACTTCTTTGCTGTCCGCTGTTGCGGAAATTGTCATTTTTAAAATCTTAGCTTCCGGATAAATTGCCCCAGCCTGAAATATAGCAACCCGCTCTGCACACAATCCGGACGGATACGCAGCGTTCTCCTGATTAGAACCCAAAACAACCTTTCCGTTATCCAGTAAAATTGCAGCACCTACCCTGAATTTGGAATAAGGCGCATAAGCTTTTTTCCGTACAACCACAGCCTGAACCATCAGATCCTTTATCTCGGGAGCAAGTTCATCGATAGAATCGTAAACTAAAAAAGAGGCAGTCACATTAATACTTTTCATCTGATCGTATTATTACAGACAAAAAATCCAAACTCATTACAAGTTTGGATTTTTTATTCTTTATTCTTATCTATTAATATTCGTCATAGGAATCCCCAAAACTAAATGACAGAGAGAAACGCAATGTATTTTCCAATGGGTTTCTTACTGTTGATGTTGAGAACAAATACGAAACATCAACTTTAACGATATTGTATTTGAATCCGGCACCTATAGTAGCATATTGTCGAGCACCTTTATCTGGACTCTCATGAAAGTATCCCGTTCTGAAAGCAAAAGAATCCTGATACCAGTATTCAGCTCCTAATGCCCAAGCGATTTCTTTCATTTCTTCACTAAATCCTCCAGGAGCATCACCAAAAGACTTAAATATCCCTTCAAACCAACCAATTTGTCGGTACTCCTCGTTCGCAATTGAATAATCCGTATTATCAACGTCACCGTCACCATCTTCGTCACCAACTTCCTGAGGAGTTGGAACCATCAGTTTATTTATCTCCGCTAAAGCCGTAACCTTATTATATTCATCCAAAATAAAATCAAAACTACCTCCTAATTTGAAATTGGCAGGAAGGAAGTTAGAACTTCTTTCAATATCACCGTCATAAGAAATTTTCGGCCCCATATTCTGTAGGTTTAAACCAATACGGTATCTGGCATTAAAATCACTCATTGCGAATTCTTCCGACTGATAAAACCCGGAAACATCCACCGCAAATGAATTAGCGGAAGAAGCATCGGTATTGCCATCAGGAATTTTTAAGTTGGAACGGATATAACGGCCCGCTACACCCATCGAAAACTGATCGCTTAATTTCAATGAGTAAGAAAGATCAAAAGCCAATTCATTCGGACTTACCGTTCTTGGAATTTCATTAGGATCACCTGTTTCTCTTAATTCAATATCCCCTAACCCGAAATAACGCAAACTAGCCGCAAAAGCACTTCGTTCATTAAAACGATCATAAAAAGTAACTTGACTTAATGATATATCATTTGCAATACTGGTCAAATAAGGCGTATAACTTACAGAAACCCCAAACTTAGTAGGTGAAAAAGCATATTTTGAAGGATTGTATTGTTGTGAGAAAACATCGGCTGAAGTTGCCACTCCCATATCAGCGACACCAGCTGCACGAGCATCCGCAGCTATCAATAAAAAAGGAACTCCTGTCGTAATCACATTTTCCTGCGCCTTAACAAACTGAACAACAAGCAGAAACAATGACACTATGGCTATTTTTTTCATTTTTTTACAAGAATTTATTCAACAAATATACTATTTTCTTAAAGTATTACAAGTTTCTCAATTTTTTCCGCAGTTTTATTCGAACTTAATGATTTTACGGTAAGCCTATAAACATAAACCCCTTTTCCTATTTTATCCCCAAAATCATCCTTGCCATCCCATTTAATACTACGAGACAAAAATCCTTCTGTAGTTATAGACTGATTGATGGTTTTAACCACTTTCCCGGTAATTGTCATAATCTGCACCTGAACATCCAACGACTCAAAAGGGCGGTTATGTGAAAACCAGAATTCGGTATAATTCACAAACGGATTCGGATAATTCAACACATTTGAAAGCTCTACATTTTCATCTCCCATTACAATGAACTGAATTTCCGCCGTCGAAAAATTATTATACACATCCCAAACTTTCAACGTAAGCGTATGCAGTCCTTTAGCTAAATTTCTAAACGGATAACGCACTTTCCCTTTTGTAAAATCATTTGGATCAGTTTCATAATAATCATTCAGAATATATGGCTTGTTCTCATTCCCATCCAAAATTGCCACTATATCATGACCAATTCCGCTCGCTGTATTGATTCCGTGTTCGTCTTCCAAAAAGGCTAAAAATATTGGCGAAGCATTGGTAATCCCACCCGAAACAAAGGACTCGTCATTCATATACAACCGTACTTTAGGCGGCAGATTATCAGCCACAGCATTTTCATCAATCCCGCCCACTTTAACGGTTAAGTCATAACCGGTATTATCAACTAAAGCTCCATTTTTCTTCGCATAAAAACTCACCCTTCCAGTCCCAACAGGAATCTTTATATCCCTTGGCACGACGAATCCGAATTCAAACAAACCATTAGCTACAGAAGCGTTCCCCCTGAAAATAGTTTCCCCAAGGGTTGTAAAATTCATAATAGCCAGTTGACCATTACTGCCTTGCAAGCCGTCATTTCCTAATGTACTTCGGTTTACGTCTTTGTCAAAAATCTGAACCATCAGATCTCCATTATAATCAGACTGTAAGTTATCAGATTCATCTACCACTTCACCAGATATCTTAACATAACTCAACGCTTCTAACGTATCGGTCGGTTGGGTAATTGGCACATCGTTGATTTTTGTCAACCTTATTTTTGGCTCAGGAATAGCCAATTTCAAAGCCGGGTCCCCTATATAGAAAACAACATTCTTATCTCCTTTATTTATCAGATTTTTTGTCTGACGAAGCGCTTCGGCAATCGTAACATAGTTGTTAGACCCGAAGGCATACAATTTAGAATTTAATATTTCATTAATATCTTCACCTTCCGTTATCCCTATTTCCCTTGTTGTAGTAACTAACGAAATAGCCCCTCCGGCCTTATTCCAATACATATACTCTCCGGCAGTTGGGCGGTAAGGATTATCAAAACGAGTAAATTCACACGTAATGGTAACAAACAATGGGTAACGGTATTGATTTTTCAGATTTTGCGCTGTTGTCTTTTCAAAAATACGTTCCTGCGCCAATCCATCTTCACCCCCGTGCCCGAAATAATTAAACACCAGTCCGCCGCTTTCAATCTCATTGACAAAATCCCTGTTAACAGAAGGATAGCGTTCCCCTCCCGCAGCAGTAACCTGTACATAGGAATCGGAATGAATTTTTTTAACGTTGACAAATGGCTTTTGAGCATACAGCTCATCACCTAAATCATCAAGCGTTTGTTGCAATGTTGCATCCGTTGAGTTTTCGGCATCATCGGAAACAATAACATATTTATTACGCCATCTTCCGTATGATTTTTTATCATGATATTCAAAAACTTTATTAACCATCTGATCAGCCTGTTCCGCAGAATTCACCAACATCCTCCCTACAGCCACATCAAGCCCCTTAATGGTCGGCTCATCTCCAATTATCATTACTCCTTCATCATCATCCATTAATCCGTAAAAATCATCCGACATAAAGGTCGAGTGATTAGAAAAATTTAGTGATGTAGAACTTCCTACCGAAGCATGATACAAGGCTTCATAAACCGGCACCACATTGGTATTCCCAAAAATTCGATTTTTATAATCAAAAGAAGCATCCCCGAAAAGGTTCACATATTTAATTCTACCAGCATCTGCCGGAAAAGACGGATAACTAGTGTAAATATATTTTATGAAATTACGAATCGCCCCTATATCCTGCTTTCCCGAAGAAAACTCCTGGTAAATCGACCCCAGATCCACGACTTTCACATTCAGTTGGGAATGATTTCGATGAAATTGCGCCAGTTTTTCAGCCTGTGGCTTCAACCACGATGGCGTCACTATCAAATAGTCGATATCCTTTGCAACACCTTGAGCATCGTTAAAAATAGTCCCCTTCAGATTCTGATTGGCAACTCGCTCACCGGATTGACTTGGAGGCGTATAAATATCGTCAAAATCCAGTGCAACATATTTTCTCACATCCCCTAAAGCAGATTTAAAAGAAAAATTAGATTGGTTTGAATTTACAATTTTTGTAGCATTATTAATATCGGTCACATCCCATACCTGCGAAATCCCACTGGCGCTTGACAACTGATATTCACCGACTCCGATATTGGTTCCGGCTAAATCATTCTCAAACAAGAACTGTTTCCCATAACCCTGCAGTTTTCTTTTGGCCACCAAAGAAATATTATCCAGATAACCATTTGAAGAAGGCACTCCTCCATTATCATACTTTAATTGAATCGAAACATTGGACGAAGACGAAGAGAAAACACCTTCATAGACCAACTCATAAGCGCCAATGTGATCAGTAGGATTCAAAACGGGGAAATCCATTGTTGTCAAATTGGTGTTGTTGGCCGAAACTTTAAAAGCACTTTCACCAAACGAAGCTGAAACCGCATTGACTCTAATCTTTACTGGAACAGAAGCTACAATATTGGGAAAACTAAAACTGAAAGATTGCTCATTTTCAATATTAAAACTTTCTCCCACCCATTTTCTTCCCAATCGCGCAACATTTGTTTTATCCACTTCATGATATTGGTAATCGTCAAAATCAGTAAAAACCATATCAGACGAACCGACAGGCTGAACATTTAATGGCATACGCTTCCCATTCCCTCCTTGAGAAGTTACATAATAATAGGTTTTGGAGTCATACAAATTGACACTGGTATCGCTCTCATTATTCCAAACATCCACTCCTTCTGCATAAAAGAGAACATAATCATCGGTATCAAAAGAACCGTCACTTTCCCCAATTACCTGAATCGCATTCTCCGCAAGATCCATCGGATAAGGAACAGAATTCAGCAACGGAACCATTCTGCCGCCATTCCCAAAAATTTTTATTCGTCTTGGATCGACATTCACATCAAATCCCATTTGCTGTAAAAAACTCTTGGACAATTTATAAATTCCAGATTTTTCAATATAAAAGCGATACCAATTCCCGGAGGCCAAAACAGAATTCACAATAGGATTTCGCTGCACTTCCGATTTGCCGCTATTAGCATCTGGGGAGAAAGAGAAAGAAAGTGATTTGACTTTTTTAACAACATTCCCTTCCTTAATAATGGGAGCGAAGGAAAACAACACACTTTTCTCATCCCTTGCCACAACATAATCAATGGCAGCATTAAGCTTTGTGGGAAGTTTTGAAAAGGAAAGATCTTTTAAATCCTCTTTAGATATCGTTTCATAAACTACATTGGAAACTGATAACGATTTTTCATCAACAGCAAACTGGACAGGAACCCTCTTTCTAAAGGTCAAAACCTTTTTTACCGGATTAAATTCAAGATTTTCTTTATTAAATTGAGGAATCAGAAACGGTATTGTATCTATATAATATTGAGTTGGGGATTTCCATTCGACAATGACATCCTCCTTCTGTTGACTAAACCCAACAAAAGAGACGAAAATCAGTATGAGAAGCAGGACTTTTTTCATTTAATTGAAAACGTATTATTTCAAAAGTTATTACAAATAGAAAAAATATTTTCATTAATAGCTAATTTTACACAATATATAATTATCACAAAGCGTTATGATATTGGTCTTTGAACCAATTTTATATTTTTTTTAATAATTTACAAAAAACGTGTTGCGGTTTAATGGTTAATTACTATATTGCGGCACTAAATTTATTACCTACTTGAAGTATGAAAATTAGAAGAATTATGACTTTGCAGATGTTTGCAGCGCTTGCGTTGGCAGTATCTTTTACTAGCTGTAGTAAGAAAGGGTCGTCCAAAGGAGGTTCTCAGGCAACGGGATGGAAAATCAACGATAAAAAAGGTGGTTTCCAGTACAATGACAAGTTCAAAAAGCAAGAAACCCCTCCGGGAATGGTTGCTGTAGAAGGTGGAACTTTTACCATGGGTAAAGTTGAGGATGACGTAATGCACGATTGGAACAACACGCCAAATCAGCAACACGTTCAATCATTCTACATGGATGAAACAGAGGTTACCAACATGATGTATGCAGAATACTTATTTTGGTTAAAAACTGTATTCCCTCCAGCTGATGAAAATTATAAAAATATTTATACAGGCGCACTACCTGATACTTTAGTTTGGAGAAATCGTTTAGGTTATAACGAAACGATGACAAACAACTACTTAAGACACCCTGCATACGGAAGCTATCCTGTTGTAGGTGTTAACTGGATTCAGGCTACTGAATTCAGCAAGTGGAGAACTGACCGTGTGAATGAGGCTATCCTTGAAAGAGAGCAGTACTTGAAAAAAGACGCTAAAGTAAACGAGGTTGACGCCAGTAACACTTTCAGCACTGAAGCTTATTTAGCAAGCCCATCTACTGCTCGCGGTGGAAGTGAGGACATCGTTTACCGTGGAAAAGGTGGTAAGAAAGGAAAAAATGCTAAACCTCAAACTACTAAAGAAGGTAAAACTATCGAGCCTAAAAACGTGTTTGCTCAAAGATCATCTGGAATCATCTTACCAGAGTACAGACTACCGACTGAAGCGGAGTGGGAATATGCTGCTGTATCTTTAGGAGGCATCAGAGAGTACAATATTTACAAAGGAAAAAAGAAATATCCTTGGAACGGACAATACACTCGTAACGGAAAAAGAGCTCAAAGAGGAGATCAATTGGCTAACTTCAAACAAGGTAAAGGAGATTACGGAGGAGTAGCTGGATGGTCTGATGACGGTGCTGATATTACCAATAAAGTAAAATCTTACGCTCCAAATGATTTTGGATTGTATGATATGGCTGGTAACGTTGCAGAATGGGTACAAGACGTTTATCGTCCAATGGTTGATGACGAAGCAAACGACTTCAACTACTTCAGAGGTAACGTTTATACTAAAAACAAAATCGGTGACGACGGAAAAGTTGAAATGGTTACTAGCGAAAATGTTAAATACGACACTTTAAGCAACGGTAAAGTAATGGCTAGAAATTTCCCTGGTCAGATTGCCCAAGTTCCAGTTGACGAAAACGAAACGTATTTAAGATACAACTTCTCTACTTCTGACAACAGAAACTACAGAGATGGTGACAAACAATCAACTCGTTATTTCAAATTCGCTGATTCTGATGAAAGCGCTGGAGACAAAAAAACAGTTGACTCCAAAAGAATGTACGATTCACCTAAACACCAGATTTCTGTTGACAGTTTAGGAACAATGAAAAGACAGTTCGACAAATCTTCAAAAAGAACTACTCTTGTTAATGATGATGCAAGAGTTTACAAAGGAGGTTCTTGGAGAGACAGAGCCTACTGGTTAGACCCTGCTTCAAGAAGATACTATCCACAGGACATGGCAACTGACTACATCGGATTCCGTTGTGCAATGTCTAAAGTAGGTCCAAAAGACAATAAGAAAAAACCAAGAGGTTAATCTTTAAAATTTTCATACAATTATAATAAAAGCCCTAACTTAGGGCTTTTATTATTTTACACAGTTTTCACATGAGAATAGAAGACATCTACCAATGCTTTTTACAAAGTACCGGAGTATGTACTGATACCCGAAAAATAACATCTGACTGTTTATTCGTAGCACTGAAAGGCGATAATTTTGATGCCAATGAATTTGCACAGCAAGCTTTGAATAACGGAGCGGCCTTCGCCATAATTGACAACAAAAAATATTTCACAGACGAAGACAAAATGTTACTGGTTTCCGACAGTTTAAAAGCTTTGCAGGATTTAGCAAACTACCATCGTCAGGAATTAGGCTTACCCATAATTGCATTAACAGGAAGCAACGGAAAAACCACTACCAAAGAACTGATTAACGCGGTTCTTTCAAAAAAATACATCACTAAAGCAACTGTTGGCAATTTAAACAACCACATCGGGGTCCCTTTAACCCTACTCTCCTTTAATGAAGATACCGATATCGGAATTGTGGAAATGGGTGCCAACCATCAAAAAGAAATTGAAATGCTTTGCGAGATTGCCGAACCCGATTACGGCTATATAACCAATTTCGGAAAAGCACATTTGGAAGGTTTTGGAGGCGTAGAAGGCGTTATCAAAGGAAAAAGCGAATTGTATCAGTATCTGGAAAAACACCAGAAAACAGTTTTTATAAATCTTGACGATCCTATCCAGAAAGAAAAAACAGAAACACTGACGCGAAGTACTTTTTCTCAATCCGAAAAAGCAGATATCAAGATTGACTCGGCCTCTGCCAACCCTATGGTAAAGATTTCCTTCAACAATCTGGAAATAAACTCACACCTTATTGGAATTTACAACGCAAACAATATTAATGCAGCAATTACAATTGGAAAGTACTTTAATGTATCGGACGCTGACATTAAAGAAGCTATCGAAAATTACATCCCATCAAACAACCGATCCCAGTTAATGGAAAAGAACGGTAACCATATTATTTTAGACGCCTATAATGCCAACCCAAGCAGCATGTCAGCAGCTATAGAAAACTTTATCCAACTTGAGGGCCACAACAAAATAGCCATTTTGGGCGACATGTTTGAACTTGGAAAAGAAAGCATCAACGAACACAAGAAAGTCATCGATTTACTACTTAAGCAAACCCAAATCGAAACTTACTTCGTAGGAAAAGATTTTTTCGCAAATAAAACCGAAAACAATCATCTTCATTTTTATGACAGTTACGACACTTTCGCAACGTTTTTCCAAACCAAAAAACCAACCGGAAAAACCATACTAATAAAAGGTTCAAGAGGCATGGCCTTGGAACGAACCTTAGAAATTTTATAATCTTAAAAGCCGCTTGAATAGCGGCTTTTTTATTTTTTTTTAAAAAAATATTGCTGTTTTTTGTAACAATACTATTACACTTGCATCAAAAGAGAAAATCAATTAAAAACTTAAAACAACATATTATGAAAAAATTGATCATCTCTTTACTGGCAATTTTAGCAGCGCTAAATGTATTTTCTCAAAACAAATCGTTTGAGGCAAAAGTTATCGGAAAAGGACAACCGATTATATTAATACCGGGTTACTCATGCAGTGGCGACGTTTGGAACGAAACCACCAATCATCTTAAAAACAGATACGAATTACACATCTTAACTTTAGCGGGTTTTGCTGGTGCCAAACCAATTGAAGATGAGGAAATTTTAAAATCAGTTCGTAATGGAATCATTCAGTATGTAAAGGACAAAAAGCTCAAAAAACCCATGTTGATAGGCCACAGCTTAGGAGCATTCATGACACTTTGGCTTCAAAGCACAGAACCCGAATTGTTCGGAAAAAGTATTTGCATGGATGGACTTCCTTTTATCTCGGCAGTTAGCAATCCGGAAACAACAGCGGAATCAGTAAAAAACAACCCTCAATACAACAAAGAAGCCGTAATCAACAACTTTCAATCAATTCCCAACGAAGGTTACGTCAAAAACATGACCAAAGCAATGATGTATCAGGTTAGCGATTCAATCCACGCTAAACAAATAGCAGAATGGAGCTTCAAAAGCGATCGAAAAACATTGGGAAGCACTATCGTAGAAATGTCAACGACAGATTTAAGAAAAGAAATCGCCAGCATCAAATCCCCTATCCTGATAATTTCCAGTTTATGGGGCACAAAAGAAGCAAGCGAAAAGGAATACAACCTGCAATATACCGAATTAAAAAATAAAACCATAAAAGTAGCCGAAAGCAAGCACTTTATCATGTATGATCAGCCAGTTTGGTTTTACAATGAAATTGACACGTTTTTACAATCAAAATAATCGCCCGTGGCACTCACTAATTTTCAGGAAAAAGAATTTAAGGAGATTTACACGGCCTATTCTCCAAAGATACACCGACTTTGTTTGGGATACACGGGAGATCCGATGCAGGCCGACGATCTGCTTCAGGAAGTTTTTATAAAAGTCTGGCAACATTATGATAAGTTCCGAAACGAATCAAAAATAAGCACCTGGATTTACAGAATAGCGATGAACACCTGTTTACAGCATTTGCGCTCACACAAAACAAAAAACCAAGTCGACATTGACAAAGCAGGAGTTAAACAAGAAGAGGAATCCGAAGAAAAAGAACAGCAAATCCAACTTTTATACAAATGCATCAGCGAACTTTCCGAAGCCGACCGATTAATCATCACCCTGCTGCTGGAAGACGTCCCCTATCAGGAAATAGCAGAAGCAGCTTCCATATCGGAGGGAAATCTCAGAGTAAAAATTCATCGAATCAAACAACAACTAAGCAGCATTTATTCAAAATATGAAAGACTTTAATGAACTGCAGGACCTTTGGAAACAGCAAAAGCAAAATCCATTGCCCGATGTTTCCCAAATCATAACCAAGGCTAAAAAAGAACAAAGAAGTTTTGCCAATAAAATATTCACACAGCTCGGAATACTGTTAGTAACACTTCTTGCCTTAGGATGGATTGTAAGTGCAATTACATTTAAAATGACAACAACTTATATCGGAATCGCTTTGATATTTACCTGCGTATTCGGATTTACTGTCATTCGTTTGTACCAGGCGCTAAGCCTTAAACAAATCGATGTAACAGCCGCCCCTTCCGAAACCTTGATCAAACTTGAGAAGTTCTATAAATTCCAGCAATTGGTCGGAACAAAAATTATGGCAGCTTATTTTCTATTGATGAATCTGGCTTTTGGATTTTACTTTATTGAAATTATGGCACCAATGTCGGCACTTCTAAAAATCATAATCCTGTCGGTATATGTTGGCTGGATGCTTTTTGCTTATTTCTACTTAGGCAAGAAACAGAAAGCCAGAGAATATGCCAGAACCCAGCAGATTATTGACAGCATAAAAGAAATGGAACGGAATTATGAGGAATAAAAAAAAGGCTGTTTCATTTTAGAGACAGCCTCTTTTTTAATATACTTTATAAAAGTTATTTAATTTGAGAAATAAAATCCAGCACCGCTAATGCAATTTTGTTTTGATTCTCTTCAGAAATTACAAATGTTTTATCCTTAGTGTTTGAAATATAACCTAATTCAGCAACAAATACAGGGCAATTAGAATTTTTTAAGATAAAAAGTGAAGCCGTTTTTACCCCGCTTTGATTCAAACCAGTTTTATTAGTTAAAACTTCTAAAAACTTAGCGGCCAATTCACGAGATTTTACAGAATTAGGCAAATCTTTAGGAACAAAAACCTCAACACCATTTGTCGCATTGTTTTTACTACTATTAGTATGTAATGAAATTACTAAATCCGGGTTTAGGTCATTTATTTCCTTAACACGATCAGATAATGAAACTGACTCATCACCTTCTCTTGTAAAAAACAACTCTATATTTTTGTCTTTATTCAGAGCTTTTATCTTATTAGCAATTGAAAGACAAAGATCTTTCTCCTTCAAATCAATATTAGTAGCACCAGTATCACTTCCTCCATGCCCTGCATCAATAACGACCCTTATCTTAGAATCATTTGAAGTAAACGAGAAAAGACTTGAAATACTTAAAAATAGAACAATTAGTTTTAGTGACTTTTTCATAGTGATAGTTTTTTATGTTTTTCAAAAATAATGTTTTTATTTAAAAACATAATATAAAGCCTACAAAAATCAGAATGAATAAAATCGAACAGCTATTCTTGGGAAAAATTTTAAGTTTTTTTCAAATAAAAAAAGCACTTCGATTGAAGTGCTTTTTTTGTGGGCGATGAGGGGTTCGAACCCCCGACCCCCTCGGTGTAAACGAGGTGCTCTGAACCAGCTGAGCTAATCGCCCGATAATTCTTTGTATTATCAGTAAGTAATGATAAAAGTGGTGGGCGATGAGGGGTTCGAACCCCCGACCCCCTCGGTGTAAACGAGGTGCTCTGAACCAGCTGAGCTAATCGCCCTTTTATCTTGCAACCAGTTTTACCCGTATTGCGAGTGCAAATATAGACGTATTTTTTACTTCTGCAAAATTATTTTACACAATTTCTGCCACAACAAATGTACTCCCTCCAATATAAATGAAATCATTTTTACCAGCAACTTCCAATGCTTCATTATAAGCCTCTGAAACAGAATTATATACTTTTCCTTTCAATTCAAAAACCGATGCTTTTTCACGAAGCTCTTCCGCATCAAGTCCGCGAAAAATATTTGGTTTACAGAAAAAATAATTTGCATTTTTTGGAAATAAAGGCAAAATAGAATCCAAATCCTTATCATTTACAACACCCAAAACGAAGAATAATTTTTCATATTTTTCTTTTGCAATCTGATTAAGGACAATTTTAAGTCCGTGACTGTTATGAGCCGTATCACAAATCACCTTCGGATTGGAATGAATTTGCTGCCATCTTCCCAACAAACCGGTATTGCTCACAACATTTAAAAGCCCTCTTTTTAGACTCTCTTCCGATACAATAAAATGTTCTTTTAAAACATCAATGGTCTGCAACACCGTTTTCTTGTTATGAAACTGATAATCGCCCAACAACCCGCAAGGATAATCTTCCTGTATCAAATCGGAAGCAAAATAAATATCGGAGCCACATGCTGCAGCTTTAGCCAAAAAAACCGGTTTTGTTTCAGGAGTGTATTCTCCGACAACCACCGGAACATTCGGTTTGATTATCCCGGCTTTTTCACCTGCAATAACTTCTAGTGTATCTCCCAAAAACTGGGTATGATCAAATCCAATATTTGTAATAACGGAAACCAAAGGCGTGATGATATTGGTAGAATCCAATCGACCCCCCATACCAACCTCAACGACAGCCACATCAACTTTTTCTTTTGCGAAATAGTCAAAGGCCAAACCCACAGTCATCTCAAAGAAACTCAATTGATTTACTTCAAAAAAGGACTTATTATCGGCTATGAAATCTACCACAAATTCTTGCGAAATTTCATTTCCGTTGATTTTGATGCGCTCCCGAAAATCTTTCAAATGCGGTGAAGTATACAACCCCACTTTATAACCCGCTTCCTGTAACACCGAAGCAATCATCGATGAAGTAGACCCTTTTCCGTTGGTTCCTGCCACATGTATGAATTTGAGCTTTTTTTCCGGATTTCCTAAATGTTCCGAAAGTAAAATAGTGTTGGTCAAATCCTTCTTATAGGCTGATGCACCCTGCTGCTGAAACATCGGCAATTGGGCAAACATCCAGTCTAAAGTTTCCTGATAAGTCATTTTGGAATACTATTTGATGTTAAAATCTGTACCCATAAAATAAATAAAGTTTTTTTTAGTTTATTAGGGTATAGAAATTTATCTTTATTGCAAAATTGAGATTATTATTTAAAATAAATACAATTCCAAAGATTTTATGACTGGATTTTTTTTACAAGTGCAAAATGACACCCTAACCAAAGCAACTGGCGCTGTTGTAGAAGGTGTAGTGAAAAACAACGAAATTTCCGTATTGGAGTTCATCTTAAAAGGAGGTATTTTCCTGATTCCGATTGCCATCTTACTGTTCTATACGATATACATCATCATTGAACGATTCATGTACATCAAAAAAGCCACGAAAACAGATCCGCATTTAATGAAGGATATCCGCACGCATCTTAATGCCGGAAATATCGATATGGCAATTTCTTCTGCGGAACGTGACGGAGCAGCTTCAGCGATTGTTATTAAGGAAGGCATCCAAACCATTGGACGTCCTATTTCCGAAATCGAATCTAACATGGAAAAAATGGCCAACATCGAAATCGGGGAAATGGAGAAAAAACTGGGCGTTTTAGGACTTATCGCCGGTATCGCCCCTACTCTTGGGTTTATTGGAACCATTTCCGGGGTAATTAAAATCTTCTACAGTATTTCGGTTACCGAAAACATCAGTATCGGAAACATTTCCGGAGGTTTGTATGAGAAAATGATCAGTAGTGGCGCCGGACTTATCGTGGGTATTATCGCTTATTCGGCATATCACCTATACAACAGTATGATTGACAATTACTCGCTTAACATGCAGAGACACGTACTGGAATTCGTTAACATAATTCAGAGACCAAATGCCGATAAAACGAAATAAACGATTTCATGCAGAAGTCGCTACCAGTTCGTTGAGCGACATTATGTTCTTCCTGCTTTTGTTCTTTTTGATTATTTCGACTTTGGCGAATCCGAACGTGATTAAAATGACGCTTCCTAAATCGAAAAACAACGAAAAGACCAACAAGCAGCTTATCAGTCTGTCCGTAACGGAAGAGAAACGCTTTTTCCTTGACAAACAGGAAGTGCCTTTCGACCAATTGGAAAAAGAATTGCTGACCAAAATCGGAGACAATAAAGAACAAGCTGTTGTGGTGCGAATCCCATACAACTTACAGGTACAGGATTTGGTTGACGTACTGCAGATTGGCGTAAAAAACAATTTGAAATTTGTGATTGCCACTAGTGCATCGAAATAGATATTTTTCAAGAGCCGGGAACCTGTCTTCCGCTTTATCTTTAATAAAAAAAGCCATTCGAATGAATGGCTTTTTTTATTAAAGGATGCCGCTGCAACCAGGGCTAAGGCATTGGTTTTCATCATACGAATTTCTTTTATACATCTTTCATTTCATTACAGGTATACACGCTGAAAACAAAAACAACATCAGCATAACCAAAACCTCTTCTTGAACAACAATTTCAATTTTCATCAAATAAATAAAAAAGCCAACTAAACTAGCCGGCTTTAATCTATTATCAATTTTCTTTTATCTATTTTCTAATACCCTAATTCAAACTAAAGGTATAAATGATTTTCCCAACCTGACGTTCCGGAGCATCATCACTCGCTTGCCAACGGGTATTCATTGCCGCAATACGCGCCTGATCCAACAAACATTTAGCCGTATTGGTTGTTCCTTTGATACCGGGTGTCGCAACAATGGTTCTTCCGGTCTTGTCCACAGAAACTTCCACAACTACTCTACCTTCTTCGTTACAGTTATAATTCGGCGCTGGTTTGGATAATGCTTTTCGGTTTCCTAAAGAGTACCCTGCACCGTTTCCAGCTCCTACTCCGCTTCCGTTTCCACCGCCCGAGCCGCTTCCGCTTCCCGGACCTGTTCCGGTACCATTTCCTGTTCCGTTACCGCCGCCAGTTCCTCCACCGGAGCCTCCAGAGCCATAATAGTCATTAGAAGCTAAATCCCCGTTGGATTTTCCTTTGTTTCCGGCTTGGTTATCGTCACCATCACCACCTTTTTTTGAGCCGTTCAGCAAACTGGACAAAGCATCGTTGGTATTTTTGGAAACCGTTGGCTTCTTAACCTCAACCGGTTTCGGATCGGTTTTTACAATCGGTTTTATTTTTACAGGGTTAGGATTCTTCGCGATGACTACCGCATTATCTTCAGGTGTATCGCTCGAAATAATATCTTCTTCAGGAGCAGATTCTGCCACCACCTGTTTCACATCATTCTTTACATTCAGTACTTCGCTCTGAAAGTTATCCCCCATTCCGACATCGCTGTCACCAAAATTAATGGTCACACCTCCGCCACCGCCGCCGCCGCCGAGCGCAGCCAATTCGTTAATATTTGCAGGCGGCCAAAATCGTATAAAAAATAATATCAGCACCAGAAAAGCATAAATCACTACTGTCAACAATAATGACTTTCTTTTTTCTGCTGCTGATATATCAAACTGTTCCATAATATCCCGTTCTTTATAACAATGATAACGAAAATACGTTTTTTTTGTTATGTTATCAGAACCAAATATACAAGAATTATACCAATTGCTTCAATGCAATTTCGAAAGCTCTCGCGCTGATGTTTTTCTTGTCAGAACTTACTTCATATGTTTTTTGGATAGCTTTTTTAATAATGTCAGAAGTATCGTTAAAAATCGACTCGTCAGTCATCGTTACTTTTTTCTCCATGAAGTAAGCAAAAACGCGTGCCATTCCACAGTTAGAGATAAAGTCAGGAATTAAACTCACTTTGCTGTCCACCTCTTCCATGATTGGTCCGAAGAAAATTTCTTTATCAGCGAAAGGCACGTTAGCACCACAAGAAATCACTTCCAATCCTGCCGCTGCCATACTGTCAACCTGCGCTTTTGTCACCAAACGCGAAGCCGCACAAGGCGCAAAAATCTCAGCGCCTATAGACCATATTTTTTCGTTGATTTCCGCAAAAGGGATCATATTATCGGACACCAAAGTGTTTCCGTTTTTATTTAAGAACAAGGCTCTGATTTCTTCAAAAGAGAATCCGTTTTCATTGATAACACCACCGTCTCTGTCGATGATACCTACTACTTTTGCTCCCATTTCTGCCAAATAGAAAGCAGCTGCTGATCCTACGTTTCCGAAACCTTGAACGATAGCTCTTTTTCCTGCAACATTTCCACCAAAGATATCGTAATAATGACGTACCGCCTGAGCTACCCCATAACCGGTAATCATATCCGCCACAGTATATTTTCTATTGATGTCCGGAGAGAAAGTTGTATTTTCAATCACTTTCACCACTCCCTGACGCAATTGTCCTATTCTGTTGATTTTGTCCGCTTCTGTCGGCTTGAAATGTCCGTTAAAAACACCTTCCTGCGGATGCCAAACACCACAAGCTTCAGTCATCGGAATTACTTCGTGAATTTCATCCACGTTCAAGTCCCCTCCGGTTCCGTAGTAACTTTTCAATAAAGGCGATACCGCTTTATACCAACGCTGCAACACTTCTTTTTTTCTTGGATCGTTGGGATCAAAATTAATTCCGGATTTCGCACCGCCGATTGCAGGCCCTGAAACCGAAAACTTCACTTCCATCGTTTTCGCCAAAGAAAGCACTTCGTTCATATCCAAACCTTTACGCATACGTGTTCCTCCTCCTGCAGCACCGCCACGAAGTGAGTTAATAACTGTCCAACCTTCTGCGTCCGTTTCTGCGTCTTTCCAATGGAACACTACTTCAGGTTCTTTATTTTCGAATTTCTTTAATAAATCTTTCATTATCTAAATTGTATTGTCTGTTTTTAAAAGTGTTACAAATATACTCTGATTCTATAAAAATCTCAAAGTTTTACAGGTTTATAATAAATTACACCCGAACTGTGATTACCCGAAGCACCCGTTACACTCGCCAGGACATTCACTTCATTTTCAAGCCTTAAAACGCCCAGTAACGCAAAAATAAGAGCCTCCTTAAATTCAATTGTTTTGGCATCCGGGACTACAATTTGCATTTCAGGAAGATAAACCCGCATACGTTCAATCAGGAAAATATTGTAGGCCCCGCCTCCAGTCACCAAGAGGCTCCCTTCTTTTTCAGGCAAAGCGGCCGCAATCTGAAATGCAACATGTTCGGTAAAGGTTCGGAGTTTATCTTCAACCGAAATCGAATACCGTTCTATCATCGGCAATACCGTTTCCTTTACAAATTCAAAACCTAACGACTTCGGGTATGTTTTTCGATAGAAGTCCAATTTGTTCAATTCAAATAACAATTCTGCTGAAATGATCCCGCTTTTGGAAATTTGTCCTTTATCATCGAACTTCAATCCTAACTTGTCGGCATAAAAATTCAGGACCGTATTTACCGGAGAAATATCGAAAGCAATTCGGTTGCCATTCTCTTCAAATGAAACATTGGAAAATCCGCCCAGATTCAGACAGTAATCGTAATCGGAAAACAAAATGCGGTCCCCAATTGGCACTAACGGAGCACCTTGCCCGCCCATTTTGACATCCTGCACACGGAAATCGCAAACGACTTTCTGTTGGATCAGCTCTGCTATTTCAGGAAGATTCCCAATCTGCAACGTGAATCCGTTTTGTGGCTGATGCAAAATCGTGTGCCCGTGCGAACAGACTGCATCCAAATCTTCAATCTTATGTTTAGCTATGAAATCCGAAATAATACCACCCAGTAACGCGGTGTATTCCTTATTAAGTGTTGTCAGTTCAGCTTCCGAAAAATCGACTGCTTTTTTTAGCAAGCCTACCCATCCCTCCGGATAAGCAACTGTTTCACATTGAAATATCTGAAATTCCCATTTGCAGTTTTCAATGGAAAAACGAATATGCGCCAGGTCAACACCATCCAGCGAAGTGCCTGACATTACCCCTACTACGTTATACATCTTTTTTTGCATGGGTTAAAATTAGACAATCCTGTTGAAAATATGATATTTATGAAGTATCTTTGGGCACTTTTTTAAAGGACTTACAAACAAAACATAGAAAGTAAAATGAATTTTAATTTAAGCGAAGAACAGTTAATGATTCAACAGGCAGCAAGAGATTTTGCTCAGACTGAATTGTTACCGGGAGTTATTGAAAGAGACGAGCATTCAACATTCCCTACAGAACAAGTCAAAAAAATGGCTGAACTAGGTTTCTTGGGAATGATGGTGGATCCTAAATATGGTGGTGCCGGTTTGGACAGCGTTTCTTACGTTTTGGCGATGGAAGAAATCGCAAAAGTTGATGCTTCTGCTGCAGTAGTGATGTCGGTTAACAACTCTTTGGTTTGTGCCGGATTGGAAAAATTCTGTAACGAAGAGCAAAAAATGAAATATTTAGTGCCGCTTGCTAAAGGTGAAGTAATTGGCGCTTTCTGTTTATCTGAGCCAGAAGCAGGTTCTGATGCAACGTCACAAAAAACTACAGCAATCGATATGGGCGACCACTATCTGATGAACGGTACCAAAAACTGGATCACCAATGGCGGAACTGCTTCTACTTATATTGTAATTGCACAAACTGATATTGAAAAAGGACACAAAGGAATCAATGCTTTCATCGTTGAAAAAGGATGGGAAGGTTTCTCTGTAGGGCCAAAAGAAAAGAAAATGGGTATCCGCGGATCCGACACGCATTCATTAATGTTCTCTGACGTAAAAGTACCGAAAGAAAACAGAATCGGTGAAGATGGTTTCGGATTTAACTTCGCTATGGCGGTGTTAAATGGAGGCCGTATCGGTATTGCCTCTCAGGCATTGGGAATTGCTTCTGGCGCTTATGAATTGGCATTGAAATACTCTCAGGAGCGTGTAGCTTTCAAAAAAGCAATTTTCCACCACCAGGCAATCGCTTTCAAATTGGCGGATATGGCTACGCAGATTACTGCAGCCAGAATGTTATGTTTCAAAGCAGCTTGTGAGAAAGATGCCGGACAGGATATTTCACAATCAGGAGCTATGGCTAAATTATATGCTTCTGAAGTGGCTATGAACACGACTGTTGAAGCGGTTCAGATTCACGGTGGAAACGGATATGTGAGCGAGTACCACGTTGAGCGTATGATGCGTGACGCAAAAATCACTCAGATTTACGAAGGAACATCTGAAATCCAGAGAATCGTAATTTCAAGAGGACTGGTAAAATAAACCCTTCACTATACAAAATGAAAAAGGCTGGTATTTAAACCAGCCTTTTCTTTTTAAGAATTAGAATTTATTTTTTGGAAATAATTCGTTTCGTACCAACTTCATTGTCGGTAATCACTTTAATGATATACATTTGGCCATCACCTTGACTGAAGTCAACATCTATTCTGACTTCTTTGTTAAAGTAAGCATCAGCATCGTCATACGCTTTTACAAACATTCCTTTCGCATCGTAAATTTCAATTCTTGCTTTTGAGTGATAATTAAACTCATAGCGAATATTAACATATTCTTTGAAAGGAACAGGGTACGCACTAAACATTGTCTCAACAATTTGACCTTTAGGAGCTGGAGTGTTGTTTACCACTTGATCACCAGTTGAACAAGCCGGTGGTAGCGGAGTATTGTCTGAACATCCAGGAACCGCATCAATTGAACCATCACTGTTAGGAACAGTCACAGTAGTCGGAACATTATTAACAAGATAAGTTACTTTAGTCACAAAATCATAAGTACAAGTTTGACCAGCGGTATTTGATCCAATAATAGATTTAGGTTCGTATTTAACTCCCAGAACGTATTCTGTATTAGGAATTGCTCCTGTAACCACCATCTGCGCCTGACCATTACTTGTTCCACTTACATTAACTGTAGTCAATTTGGTACAGTTCGGGCCAAATAATTTTACATCTTTATTACCTTGAACTTGGAAAATACTGAAATCAACGCAAGTTTTGGTTTGTTCCACATTTATAGTAAAGTTGGCACTTGGCGCTATCAATTTAGTATAGTAGAAGAATACCCCAGGAATTGCATTACTCACTTTTCCATTTCTTGTACTATAACAAATAGCCTCCAATTCTGTAGCATTACCGGCAACAATATTACAACAAGCTGTTTGTGTTGGGAAGATATGTCCGCCACATGGCAATGATTCAACATCTATGTTACCACTATCTGTACATCCTTCCCCAGGACTTGTTGCATAGTTGGCATCATACACGGTTACCGTATGTGGGCCCGCGCCCACTCCAGTAAATGTATACTGAATTGGATCTGTCACATCAGTTACATCTACAGCCGTTCCATTATCCAATTTAATGGTATATGGCGCTGTACCACCAGATATTGTAGCGGTAATGGTTCCATCACTTGCACCACAGCTTGCGCTACCTTGAATTAAGGCCCCCAAAGCTAAAGCAAAGTCTGGTCCATCAATTACAAGATCAACTGTTTCGCAGACTGCACCAATACCGTCTATGACTCTTACTCTATATGTACCTTCTGGCAGAGTATCAAAAGTATAATTTGCATTCGAAGTAAGGCCTGTTATATTTTGTAATGGATTCACTAAATCAGCAGAGCTGAACAATCGAATAATATAAGGTGTAACTGGTCCGCCTGGAGTAACCACAATCGAACCTGTACCTCCGAAACATAATACATCATTAGGATCTGCACTACAGGCAGGCGCACAAGGATTATTCACAGTAAACTTAGCCTGACATTCATCTTTACAACCAAGCGCTGTTTCCACTTCAATTTTTATTGCCTTGGTTCCTCCTGTTAAAAGTGATGGTGGTGTTGTGTCAGCTGTTTCAGTAAATACCTCCGTAGGCACACCATTAATAATTTCAATGGTCACATCATAATATGTTAATGTTACCGTTGGTGCTGGATTTAGAGGTGAGTAAGTAAAGCCAGCTACCCAAGCTGCCCAGGCATTAGCTAAATTAGTTGCATTGGTACCTGCACTAGCACTACAATTAACTGTAAAGGTAGAATTACCCGGACAGGTTGCCTCAATATCCTGAACGGCCAATACCACAGTATCATCATCATTACCGCACAACGCATTAGATATAGTCAGTTTCAACGTAACAGTTCCAACACCCGAAACACTTACACCTGAAGTCAATGACGTAGGTGTAGTTATCGAAGCACTTGCAGTTCCTGTCGTTCCGTCAACTGTCCACAATGTAGTTCCTCCGCTGGCGGTACCGGCTAAGGTAAATGCAGTTGGTCCAGAAGGTGGAGTCTGGCACAAAGTCTGATCCGGTCCTGCGTTGGCTGTCGCATTTGCATTTACTGTCAATACAACCGTATCATCATCATTTGCACAAGGCGGAGTGG
>NZ_AVCS01000017.1 GCF_000498495.1 Flavobacterium enshiense DK69
TGTGAAACCAGCTGTAGTCAGCGTTTGACTGATACTGCTTCCTGTACCGGATGCAGCCCCAGACACGCCATTTGGCAGAACAGTCCAAGTAAATACCGTATTTGGTACATTGCTGATCAACACGATATTGGTTTTTTCGCCCGAACATAAGGTTGCCGAATCCGGACTGGCCTTAATAATAGGTTTAGGATAAACGGTAACAGTAACCGTTTTTGGCGTTCCATAACAGCCATTGTTAACTGGCGTAATGTTATATACAACCTGACCTACGATTGTGCCTGAAGCCGTCAGAACCTGGTTGATTGATGTCCCAGTTCCGTCTTGTGCCCCTGTTGCTCCACCTAACGCAACAACATTCCACATGAAAGTCGTGTTGGCAGTTGTACTTGACATAGTGATATTGGTCGATCCACCTGTACAAATAGATTGTGCTGTTACATTAGTACTCACAACCGGAATAGGGTTTACTGTTACTGTTACAGTCGTTGGATTTCCAATACAACTTCCTACAGCCGGTGTAATAGTA
>NZ_AVCS01000018.1 GCF_000498495.1 Flavobacterium enshiense DK69
TGTGAAACCAGCTGTAGTCAGTGTTTGATTGATACTGCTTCCTGTACCGGATGCAGCCCCTGACACGCCATTTGGCAGAACAGTCCAAGTAAATACCGTATTTGGCACATTGCTGATCAACACGATATTGGTTTTTTCGCCCGAACATAAGGTTGCCGAATCCGGACTGGCCTTAATAATAGGTTTAGGATAAACGGTAACGGTTACCGTTTTTGGCGTTCCATAACAGCCATTGTTAACTGGCGTAATGTTATATACGACCTGACCTACGATTGTGCCTGAAGCCGTCAGAACCTGGTTGATTGATGTCCCAGTTCCGTCTTGTGCCCCTGTTGCTCCACCTAACGCAACAACATTCCACATGAAAGTCGTGTTGGCAGTTGTACTTGACATAGTGATATTGGTCGATCCACCTGTACAAATAGATTGTGCTGTTACATTAGTACTCACAACCGGAATAGGGTTTACCGTTACTGTTACAGTCGTTGGATTTCCAATACAGCTACCTACAGCCGGTGTAATAGTA
>NZ_AVCS01000019.1 GCF_000498495.1 Flavobacterium enshiense DK69
GTTGCCGGATTAGAAGCTTTAACTTCAATCATGAACACATCTGAACAACCTGTAGTCGAATTCATGATAGAGACAGTATACATACCTGGTTGAGTAGCCGTATAAGAGCTGGTTGTCGCAATCACTTCGTTCATATTGTTGCCAAAATACCACTGGAAGTCATAATTCGCTTCGCTTAAACCGGTATTCATCTCATATCCGTAGATTAATGCTCCGGTTGTTGCATCAATACAAACCAATCCGTCTTTAATATCGGTTTTCGGTGTTGGGTTCACTCTAACAACAACGGTTATAGCTCTTCCGGCACAACCATTATTCATTGGTATGATGGTGTAAGTTGCCGTTCCTTGCGCATTCCCTGTAGTTTCCAGATTCTGATTGATCGGTATTCCCCCTCCAGGAGTGGTTTCAGAACCACTGCCGTCAGATGCTCCGGTCACGCCGTTTTCAACAACGGTCCAGGAGATAGATGTTCCCGAAATATTAGGAAAAACAACGATACCCGATGAATCACCGCTACAAATTGGAGGCGGCATAGCAGAACTAAATATCTCCGGTGTCGGATTAACTTTTACCAGTACCGTAATTTGATCGCCCGGACATCCATTAACTGTTGGGGTAATGGTATATAAAACTGTACCTGGTGTGAAACCAGCTGTAGTCAG
>NZ_AVCS01000020.1 GCF_000498495.1 Flavobacterium enshiense DK69
CCTACAGCCGGTGTAATAGTATACGTTACCGTTCCCGTTGTAGTTCCTGCAGTAAGCACCTGAGAGATGATGTTTCCGCTTCCGTTAGAAGCTCCGGTTACGCCTCCTGTCTGGGTATAAGTCCACGTGAAAGTAGTATTCGGAACTGTTCCGTTCAATCGAATTCCTGTAGACTGACCTGAGCACAATGGTTGTGATATTGGATCAGTTGTTACTGTAGGTGTTTGTACCACAGTTACGATTGCAGATCCTGATACTGTCTGAACACAGTTTGGCACCGTTCCGGCAGTTACATCAACCAAAGCGTAAGTAGTATCAGCTGTCAAGTTACCTGTATTTACAGTAGCAGTACCGGCTGCATTAAGAAGTACCGGTTGTCTTGGTCCGCCATTAATAGTATAGCCCACAGTTGCGTTCGGAGTTCCGGAGAACGATATTGTAGCCGGTTGACCAAAACATACCGAAGTAGAGCCTGAAATCAGAGCAGTTGGCTGTGGAGCGATGTTTACAACAACTTGTTCCAATAATGTTGCTGTACATCCCGTTCCTGCAGTAACATTCACTAACTGATATGTGGTTTGTGACGTCAAAGCTGCAGTTGCAAAAGTTATTGTCCCTGATGCCGGTAAAACAAGAGAAGCATTTACTCCGTTAACCGTATAATTAACCGTTGCGTTCGGAGAACCATCGATTTTAATATTAGTTATTGATCCTGTACAGATTGGAGATGATCCTGAAATCTGAATGGTAGCCGTTGGCAATGACAACACATTTACAACAGCTGTATTTGAACATCCGTTGCTATCTGTATAAGTAATTGTCGTGGTACCCACATTAAC
>NZ_AVCS01000021.1 GCF_000498495.1 Flavobacterium enshiense DK69
CCTGCGCAGATGGTACTGCAAACCTGTGGGAGAGTATGTCGCCGCCTTTCTTTTGAAAACCCTTCATATAACGATGAGGGGTTTTTGTTTTACAATAATTTTGGTTTTGAAAGAATCAAGACTTGAAAAAATAGCTGTGTTCTTTTGAAAATTATCGTGTTTTAAAAGACAAACGAATATGGATTGCCTTCTAGCCCCGGGTGGAGTGGCACGAAGTAGAACGGAACACGGGAAAATGGTATAGCAATCAAAAACGGCCTTTCGCTCCTAAAATAATCAATGCGAAATATTGTAATCAATTGATTTTTAACCAATTGCCTTCCTTTAAAAAGATGCGATTTATAAGTTTTTGTAATAATTACAACAATAATTTACTGGACAAATGTCACATTTAGGATTGGTTGGCCTGCAGATTTCCCTGCCTAAAAAGGACATGGACATGCCTACTTCGCCCCAAATGTCTTTCGGTAAAACCTGCATTAATTGTTTTTCGACTTTGTTGCCGTCTTTAGATTCTGTAATCAATCCGATTCTTGGAGCTACTCTAATTACGTGTAAATCAGCAATAATACCTTCTGCTGTAACGGTGGCTTCCCTCATGATTACATTGGCAGATTTTCGGCCAATACCTTTTAACGCGACTAAATTTTCCATTGTTAGGGGGATGTTTTTATCTTCCTTTAATGATTGGGCGATTTCAATAATCCAACTTGCTTTTGTGCCAAAATTGCGGACTTTTGAAATATGTGGAATCAAAGCCTCAATATTTGAAACCGAAAGACTTTCTAAATTTGGATAATTTTCGAATAGAGCAGGGGCTATTTTATTGATATTCGCATCAGAATCTTGGGCTGATAGGATAACCATAACCATCAGCTGGTAAAGATTCTGATACTCCAAAGGATGCTTTTTTCCTTTATATTTTTCTATGATAGGCTTTAAGTTGGTCGCCCAATCGATTTTTTCTTCAAATAAATCCATATTTTATTTTTTACGGAAATCTAAAGATAAGGAATTTACGCAATAGCGAATACCGGTTTTTGTTGGGCCGTCATTAAAAACATGTCCGAGATGTCCTCCGCATTTAGCGCACAGAATTTCTGTCCGCAACATTCCGTGTGACGTATCTTTGATATACTCTACTTTTCCCGGAATGCAATCGTCAAACGAAGGCCAGCCGCAATGACCGTCAAATTTAGTATCACTTTCAAATAAAGGTTCTCCGCAAGCTCCGCAGCAGTAAGTTCCGTTTTCAAAAAGCAGGTTATATTCGCCTGTATGCGGGTATTCGGTACCTTTTTGGCGAAGAATTCTGTATTTTTCTTCGCCTAATTGTGCTTTCCACTCATCTTCTGATTTTTCAACAGTATATTTCATTGTTTCGCAGGAATAAATTGTATTGAAACTGAATTTGTACAAAAACGTTTTCCTGTTGTTTCGGCTGGGCCGTCGTCAAATACATGTCCGAGATGTCCGCCGCATTTTGCACAGGTAACTTCTATTCGCTCCATACCGAAACTGTTATCGGTAGTATATTTTACGGATCCTTTTATAGCCTGATCAAATGATGGCCATCCACAATCGGAATCAAATTTGGCATCAGAGGTAAATAAAGGATTTTTGCAGGCAGCGCAAACATAGATCCCTTTTTCAAAATGCTTCCAGTATTTTCCAGTAAAAGGTCTTTCAGTTCCTTTTTCCCTTAAAACCTCATATTGTTCGGGAGTTAATTTTACTTTCCAAGCGTCTTCAACTGTTGGAGTGGAGGCTGTTTGAGTTTCTTTTTTCTTTTCCTGTCCACTGCAGGAAATAAAGATGCTCATTATTAATATGACAAATAAATTTTTCATGTTTTTACTGAATAAATGAAACAATTTTTCTGATAACTTTCGTATCGCCTAAAATTTTTCTATGTCCCAATTCTTTGGTAATCAGTAACTCTCCATTTTTTAAATGCTGGTGAATATGATGAGCGGCAGATACCGGAACGTCATCATCGTTTTCGTCGTGAATTACCAAAACAGGAATAGTAACTTCTTTTGAAGCTATATACGTAGAATAACTGTTCATGGTTTCTCCAATCTTATTTTCAAATGTAAATTTCATCTGTTTACTTATCGCTGGCTTCATACCAAGTTTCAGCACAAAATCATCCATAATATCTTCAACAACATCGCCACTTCCGATTATTACCGCTTTTTTTACATTCAAACCTCGTTTTATTGAATTCATTATGGTCATGCCTCCCAATGAATGGCCGATTGCAAATTCAAATGGGCCAAATTCTTTTTCTATTTGTAATACAGAAGATATAAATTCGGTCATATTGCTTGTTTTTCCAGGTGCTTTTCCATGGGCTGGAGCGTCGAAACTGACGATTGAATATCCCGATTTAATAAGTTCATCAGCAATCTTAACCAACTGAGTCCCTCTGCCTGACCAACCATGTACCAGTAAAATTTTTTTTTCGGAAGCTCCATATTGGTATACCATTACACTTTTATTTATAGATTTTACAGTAATTAATTGCTGTTTACTGCCGGCATCCATTTCTATTTCCCTTTTCGGAATTTTATGGCGGATAGGTGTGGTAAATAATCTGATTGCGAATTTTGTAGCCAACTTTGGAGAAATAGTCTCTAATATCTTTGCAGAATAAAGAATTGCTTTGGGGATTTTGATAGTTTGCTGGTGTTTAGGTTTTTTCATTTCTGTAAATAATATACTGCAAGTTACTTTTTTAATGGGTTATGCAGTTATAAAATATTCTTAAAATAAATTAGTGCGGCACTGCTTTTGCGACTATTGGCATGAAGTTAATTTAATGCGAAAAGTAAATTTGAAACGAAATTAACACGTTTTTTCGGTGTATTTTTTTAAATTTGTTTTATAAAAATCTGACGTTATGAATATGAAAGTCCGCATAATAGTAATGGGCGCGTTAGTAGTTGCAATTTCCTGCGCAAAGAATCCCTTCACAGGAAAAAATACTATGGCGCTGGTGCCTAACAGTCAAATTTTCCCATCTTCTTTTCAACAGTATAATCAGTTTTTGGGAGAAAATAAGGTCATAAAAGGGACCAAAGATGCTGAACGTGTTGAAAACGTTGGTATGAAGATAAAAACAGCTGCTGAAAAATGGTTAAATGCCAATGGAAAAGAAGGTTATCTTAAAGATTATCAATGGGAGTATAATTTGGTAGACAATAAAGAAGTGAATGCGTGGTGTATGCCCGGAGGAAAAATAGTTTTTTACACCGGAATTATGCCAATCTGCCAAGATGATGCCGGTATGGCTACTGTAATGGGGCATGAGGTTGCGCATGCATTGGCAAATCATGGGCAACAACGTATGAGCGCAGGCATGATACAGCAACTAGGAGCAGTAGGGTTAGGAGTTGCTGCTGGAGGCCAAAGTAAAGAGACACAAGCGGCTATTATGACTGCTTACGGAATCGGTACTGAGTATGGAGGGATGATGCCTTTCAGCCGTTCTCATGAAAGTGAGGCAGACATGATTGGTTTGACACTTATGGCAGTTGCCGGTTATAATCCTGATAAAGCTGTGGCATTTTGGGAAAGAATGGCGGCCAATGCAGGCGGAAACAAGCCCCCTGAATTTATGAGTACACACCCTTCTGATGAGACCCGTATTGCAAATATTAAAAAGCTGATCCCTAAAGCTAAGGAAGAAGCTGCTAAATTCGGCGTGACATTTAAGTAAGAAAAAATATGTATATTCGAATCCCGATGTAAGTCGGGATTTTTTTTTATCTATATTAACTATGAAACAACTCAAAAAAGGGAGTTCTAAATTATTAAATGCCTGGGCGTCTTATGATTGGGCGAATTCGGTTTACAGTCTGGTCATTGCTTCAGCCATTTTTCCGATATATTATGGCCAGTTGTTTAAAGAAAAAGGCAATCTGAATATCGAAGTATTCGGAACTACATTAAAGAGCACTGCTTTGATAAGTTTTACGACTGCTGCAGCTTTTCTAATGGTATCGATTTTTTCACCATTGCTTTCAGGTATTGCCGATTATATAGGCAATAAGAAGTTGTTCATGAAATTTTTTTGTTATCTAGGAGCTTTATCAACTATCGGCCTTTGTTGGTTTGATTTGGATAGTATTTATTTCAGTCTGGCATGTTATTTTTTTGGACTGATAGGTTTTTGGGGAAGTTTAGTCTTTTATAATTCGTATTTACCTGATATAGCATTTCCTGAACAACAGGACAACGTAAGTGCTAAAGGGTATTCTATGGGCTATCTTGGAAGTGTTATTTTGCTTATCATAAATCTTGCAATGGTAATGAAACCGGATTGGTTTGGGATTACAGGTACTGAAGGTGAGGCGGCGATAAAAGCAATGCAGTATTCTTTCATATCAGTAGGTGTTTGGTGGATTGTTTTCAGCCAATACGCATTTTATTATTTGCCAAAAGGAACTCAAGAAAATGGAAATAAAATGCACAGTGCTGTTGTTTTTAACGGTTTTAAGGAGTTAAAAAAAGTATGGCATTTGCTTGAAGATAATCTTCGTTTGAAACGTTATCTTTTAAGTTTCTTTATTTACAGTATGGCTGTTCAAACAGTTATGTTGGCAGCCACTTATTTCGGAGAGCAGGAAATTGCATGGGAATCTGACGGACAACGTACCATGGGTCTGATCATAAGTATCCTGGTTATTCAGTTGGTGGCGGTCTTAGGTGCTGTTATTACTTCTAGGGCTTCTGAAAAATTTGGAAATATTCCGACACTGATTGTTATTAATTGCATCTGGATGGTAATTTGCGTTTGTGCTTACTTTGTGGTTTTACCTGTACATTTTTATGTTACTGCAGGTTTTGTGGGATTGGTTATGGGGGGAATTCAATCGCTTTCACGTTCAACATACTCGAAATTTTTACCTGAAACCAAGGATACTGCTTCCTTTTTTAGTTTTTATGATGTATCCGAAAAAATTGGGATTGTTATTGGGATGCTTTTATACGGGTTAATTGATCAGATTACAGGGAGTATGAGAAATTCCATTGTTTTTTTGGCGGTTCTCTTCGCGTCCGGTGTATTCTTGTTGATAAGAGTTCCGAAAAAATGATGACAAATGAAAAATAATATTATATTTGGAAAACTTTTAAAAAGACCACTAATAAATAATTATGAAAAGAATTACAATTTTAGCAACACTGACATTATTTTCAGCTGTATTATTTACAGCATGTGGGGATACAGAGCCTGTTGATCCAGCAGTACTTACAGGAGTTACCAATGATGATGTTGTCGGAAGATACCAATTGACGGCTTTCAATACTGATGTTCAGACCGATTTGAATCGTGACGGAAGCCCTTCTTCAAATCAGATGTCTGAGACGACTTGCTATAACAATATGTTTCTAACGTTGAATGAGGACAAAACCTTTACTGCTGATTCTAAAGGAGTAGATATTTCATCAATTAATTCACTTCAATGTTTTACAGATCCGTTAATAACTGGAACATGGGCTTATAACGGAAATACAATAGTGTTAACATATACTGAAAACAATATAGAGCATAATGAATCTTTTTCTGTTTCAGGTATTAAGCTTGTTGCCAGAGAAGATCAAGGCACTATTGTAGGAATTCCTATTGATACGCCTGAATTCATTTCATCCGGTGTCACAATGATTTACACAAAACAATAATTTCTTAATGAAATGATAAAAAAGCCTGAAACCTATTTCAGGCTTTTTTATTGGCATAAAGATTGACAAATACTAAGAAAGAATTTCAATAAAACGTAAATTTGTATTGATATTCAAAGGGATGGATTTTATATGTTTGTTAAAGCGTATGTCTGTCCTTTATTGTTTAATGACAAAAAGTCGTAAAAATACTATGCCAACTCAAAAAATACTCACGCTTGACAATCTGTCACTTCAGGAAATCGATACGGATGCGGAATTAATTCCGTTGTTAACCCCTGAAGATGAAGAAGAGATGAATAACGAAACCCTTCCGGGGGAGTTACCTATATTGCCTTTACGTAATACCGTTCTTTTTCCGGGTGTTGTGATTCCGATTACGGCAGGAAGAGATAAATCCATAAAATTGATTAATGACGCCAATGTCGGCGATAAAATCATTGGGGTTGTTGCTCAAAAGGATGAGAATGTGGAAGAACCAACGGCGGCCGACATTCATACAGTTGGTACGGTAGCCCGAATTCTGCGTGTTCTAAAATTGCCTGATGGAAATACGACGGTTATTTTACAAGGGAAAAAGCGTTTTGAAATCGATGCGGTTACAACCGATGAGCCTTACCTTAAAGCAAGAATTAAAGAAGTTGCTGAAAATCGTCCGGATGAGAAGGATGAAGAATTCTCAGCAATTATTGATTCTATTAAGGAATTGGCAATACAGATTATTAGGGAAAGCCCGAATATTCCGACTGAGGCAACTTTTGCCATTAAGAACATTGAAAGTAATCCGTTTCTAATCAATTTTGTTTCTTCCAACATGAATTTGTCAGTTGAAGAGAAACAAAAATTGTTGTCTGTTAATGATTTAAAAGACAGAGCATTAGAAACATTACGATATATGAATGTTGAATTTCAGAAATTGGAATTGAAAAACGATATTCAATCTAAAGTCCGTTTCGATTTAGATCAGCAGCAACGTGAATACTTTCTTCATCAGCAAATGAAAACCATCCAGGAAGAATTGGGCGGTGTTTCTCATGATCAGGAAATTGAAGAAATGCGCACTAAAGCCAAATCTAAAAAATGGGAAGAGAAAGTTGCCAAGCATTTTGACAAGGAAATTTCAAAATTGCAACGCATGAATCCGCAAAGTCCTGATTTCGGCATTCAACGTAATTATTTGGAGTTGTTCCTGGAATTGCCTTGGAATGAATATTCCAAAGATAAATTCGATTTAAAAAACGCTCAGAAAATATTAGATAGAGATCATTTCGGTTTGGATGATGTCAAAAAACGTATCATTGAGCATTTGGCAGTTTTAAAATTGCGAAATGACATGAAATCCCCAATCCTTTGTTTGTATGGGCCTCCGGGAGTTGGTAAAACCTCTATCGGAAAGTCAATCGCTGAAGCATTGGGAAGACAATATGTACGTATTTCATTAGGTGGATTACGTGACGAGGCGGAAATTCGCGGTCACAGAAAAACCTATATTGGAGCGATGCCGGGAAGAATCATTCAAAGTTTGAAGAAAGCCGGGACTTCCAATCCGGTATTTGTTTTGGATGAGATAGATAAATTGTCTAGCAGTTTTAATGGTGATCCTTCATCTGCCTTGCTTGAAGTTTTAGATCCGGAGCAAAATTCGGATTTCTACGATAATTTCCTTGAAATGGGCTTCGATCTGTCTAAAGTGATGTTCATTGCGACTTCAAACAGTATGACAAGCATTCAACCCGCTTTACGCGATCGTATGGAAGTTATTAACATGACTGGTTATACAATCGAGGAGAAAATAGAGATTGCAAAACAGCACTTGCTTCCTAAACAATTAAAGGAACATGGGCTGACTTCGAAAGACCTTCAAATCGGTAAAAAACAACTTGAAAAAATAGTTGTTGGTTACACAAGGGAATCAGGTGTCCGTTCGCTCGAGAAAAAAATTGCATCGGTAGTAAGAAATGCTGCAAAAAGTATTGCTTTGGAAGAAGAATATAATATAAAAATTACCGATGAAGATATTATTAAAGTATTAGGCGCTCCACGATTAGAGCGCGATAAATACGAGAATAATGAAACAGCCGGAGTAGTTACAGGTTTGGCTTGGACTAGCGTTGGAGGAGACATTCTGTTTATTGAATCCATCATTTCAAAAGGAAAAGGAGCCTTGACAATGACTGGAAATCTAGGTACGGTTATGAAAGAATCGGTTACCATTGCATTGGAATACATTAAATCCAATGCCGAAAAATTAGGAATCGATACTGAGGTTCTGGAGAAGTACAATATTCATATTCACGTTCCAGAGGGAGCGACACCTAAAGACGGTCCAAGTGCCGGTGTTGCAATGTTAACGTCTCTGGTTTCAAGTTTTACGCAAAAACGCATTAAGAAAAGCCTTGCCATGACCGGTGAAATTACCCTTCGTGGAAAAGTATTGCCGGTTGGAGGTATCAAAGAAAAAATCTTGGCTGCGAAAAGAGCCAACATTAAAGAAATTATTCTTTGTAAGGAGAATAAATATGATATCGATGAAATCAAACCGGAATACATTGAAGGATTGACATTCCATTACGTAGACACAATGGAAGAAGTTCTGGAAATTGCCATAACGAATCAGAAGGTGAAAAACCCTAAGAAATTATAAACAGTAAAGAATTCCAATTTAGAAATAAGTTGGAATTTCTTTTTTGCGTAATCCCTTTTATAATTTTATCTTCGCAAATGCGTTATACACCCAGAAACGAAAACCAATAAATGTACAAGAAACTTCTGACTTTCTTTTTCCTGCTGATTTGCACTGTGAACTACAGTCAGATTGGAGGAAAATATACTTATCAGTTTCTGAGTTTAGTAACCTCTCCAAGACAAGCTGCTTTAGGCGGAAAAACTGTAACCATATACGATCAGGACGTAAACCAGGCAATATACAATCCGGCAACCATCAATGCTGAAATGGACAATCATCTGTCGTTAAATTACGGGAGTTATTTTGGTGAAGTAGCTTACGGTACCGGTGCTTATGCCTATACGTGGGATCGTCATGTGCAAACATTACATCTTGGTGTAAATTACGTAAATTATGGTCAGTTTGAAGGATATGATGAGAACGGACAGAAAACAGGGGATTTCACAGGTAGCGAAATAGCGCTGTCCGGTGGATATGCCTATAATATTCCGTGGACACCAATTTATGTGGGAGCCAATGTGAAATTAATTTCGTCAACACTGGAGAGCTATAATTCGTTTGGTGTAGCTGCCGATATTGGAGGTTTGTATGTGGACGAGGATAATGACATCAACATTGGGTTAGTAATCAGGAATGTTGGAACTCAGATTTCAACGTATGCCGGGGACAGGGAAAAACTTCCGTTGGAAATAATTGCCGGTGTTTCTCAGGAATTAGAGAATGTTCCGCTTCGATGGCATTTGACTTTGGAAAACCTTCAGCAATGGCCTATCGCTTTCAGTAATCCCAACAGGGCAGAAGAGACTATTGATGGTGAGGCCGAGGAAGAAAAAGTGACTTTTTTCAGCAATGTGTTCAGGCACGTTATTTTTGGAGCGGAGTTATTTCCTCAAAAAGCATTTAACATCAGGTTAAGTTATAATTTCAGAAGAGGCGAGGAGTTGCGAATTGTAGATCAAAGAAATTTCTCGGGAATTTCAGCAGGTTTTGGATTACGATTTAATAAAGTTAAATTTGATTATTCGTATTCCAGATATACTGTTGCTTCAAACATGAGCTTATTTGGTTTGACAATTAATTTTCAATAAAGAATATTAAGTAAGTATAAAAAGTCGAAAGAAGAATTTAACTAGTAAGGAATTGAAAAAGATTACCATAGCAATAGACGGATTTTCGTCAACAGGAAAAAGTACTCTGGCAAAGCAATTAGCAAAGCATTTGGGGTATGTTTATGTGGATACGGGTGCGATGTACCGCGCAGTAACTGTTTTTGCGATGAAGCATAATTATATTTCTGAAGATCATTTAGACAAGAAGAAACTGGTTGACAGCATGCCTGAAGTACACCTGCATTTTGAGTTTAATCCTGAATTGGGCTTCGCGGAAATGTTTCTGAACGGAAAAAATGTAGAAACCGAAATCAGAACCCTGGAAGTTTCACGTTTGGTAAGTAAAATTGCCGAAATATCTGAGGTTCGCTCCAGATTGGTGGAACAGCAACAGAAGATGGGTAAAAACAAAGCAGTTGTAATGGATGGAAGAGATATCGGAACAGTTGTGTTTCCGCATGCTGAACTGAAAATTTTTATGACTGCCAGCCCGCATACCAGAGCGCAACGCCGTTATGATGAGTTGCTTGAACTGGGGCAGCAGGTAACTTTTCAGGATGTTCTCCAGAATGTCAATGAGCGTGATTATATGGATACTCACCGTGAAGACTCACCTTTGGTAAAAGCAAGCGATGCTGTTGAACTTGATAATTCGGGGCTTACCAAAAAAGAACAGTTTCAATTAGTGTTAAGCTTGGTTACTGAAAGAGTTACTGCTTAACAAATTGTTTAAATAATTTATATTGAAAAATCCAAAATAATTTAGGCTTGTAGAATAGTCTAAATTATTTTGGATTTTTTGTTTTTAATGTTAGATTTGCCGTCTTTTTGGAAAAATTATAATTTTTTATCACAAAAACAGATATATGAATATAAAAAATCGCCTTGTTTTAATGAACTTTCTGCAGTTTTTTGTTTGGGGAGCGTGGTTGATTTCATTGGGAGGCTATATGGGACAAACATTTGGTCCGATTGAAGGAAGTAGTATAGGGTTGTCAATAGGCAGGACTTATGGTTCAATGGGGTGGGCAAGTTTATTTATGCCGGCATTACTTGGTATTATTGCGGATAAATATTTAAGTGCCCAAAAAGTATTAGGGTTGTCGCATGTTATTGCTGGAATTGTAATTTTTTTTGCAACTAAAGCTACAAATTCAACAGAAATGTATTGGGTGATTTTTATGACCAGTTGTTTCTATATGCCTACGATAGCATTAAATAATTCTGTGAGCTATGCTGTTTTAAATAAATTTGAATTTGATGTTCAGAAAACATTCACCCCTATTCGGGTTTGGGGAACAGTTGGATTTGTTATTGCAATGTGGATTACTGATTTGACCGATTGGAAATCTGGGACTATGCAGTTTGTATTTGCTTCCGTAGCAATGATTATAACCGGACTTTTGAGTTTTACCCTACCTGATGTGCCTGCAGAAAATAAAAATAATAATCAGACTTTGTCCAGCAGGTTTGGTTTGGATAGTTTTGTGTTGTTTAAGCAAAAGAAAATGGCAATCTTTTTTGTTTTTGCTATGTTGCTCGGTGCTGCTTTGCAAATCACAAATATGTTTGGAGATACCTTTATAAGGGATTTTGGTTTAGACCCGGCTTATAAAGGGACTTTTGGTGTTGAACATTCCGTGTTTATTATTTCTTTATCTCAGATTTCAGAAACGTTATTTATATTGACCATCCCGTTTTTCTTAAAAAGATTTGGTATAAAACAAGTAATGTTGTTTAGTATGCTTGCATGGGTTTTGCGATTTGGTTTGTTTGGAATTGGTAATCCGGGTTCTGGGGTGATATTCTTGATATTGTCCATGATTGTTTATGGAATGGCGTTTGACTTTTTTAATATTTCAGGGTCATTATTTGTTGAAAAAGAAACGGATAGTAAAATCCGATCGAGTGCACAAGGTTTGTTTATGTTGATGACCAATGGAGTAGGGGCAATAATTGGAGGCGAATTCGCAGGAAGGACAGTTGGGTATTTTACGCATAACAATAAAGTGCAATGGACAAATGTTTGGTTCTCTTTTGCTTTATATGCGCTAATTGTAGCGATATTATTTGCAATAATTTTTAAATATAAGCACAATCCGAAGGATGTGGTGAGTGTGAGTCATTAAACATTGTGATAAAATAGTAAAACCGATGAACATTGTTTGTCGGTTTTTTGTTTGCTGATATTCAGTGCCATTCCTAAATAGCCCCGATGGGAGCTAGCTACCTTGTAGCGCGGACAGCGGGAACTGTGTTTCCAAAAATGCCCGAGCCATTCGCTCCCTTTCAGACTTCTTAGACTAACTTAGATTTTTGACTTTAGAATTTAACTGTTTGACGTTTTGACGTTTTGACAATTGATGTAGTTTGTCTAATTAAATTGTCCGATAATCTAAGAAGTCCAACAATCAATCAATAAAACTTTGGTAATTAAATAATTATTGTTAATTTTGCGCACCTTTTGGTGAGTAAGAGTTTCCTTTAGGTATCAACTATTTATGTAAAACACTGCTGTTGTTTTCTGTCGCATTAAGAAACTCGAGAGGCACGGCATACAAATTTTTTATCAGACATGTCTGAAGTAAACAAAACACAAGAAGAGTTTTTAGCGAATTTTAACTGGCACAACTTCGAAGAAGGTATTGATGCAGTAGATGCTCAGAACTTAAAAGAATTCGAAGATTTAGTAGCTAAAACTTTCATCTCTACAGAAGCTGAAGAAGTTGTAGAAGGTGTAGTTGTTAGAATCACTGAAAGAGACGCAATCGTTGACATCAACGCTAAATCTGAAGGTGTTATCTCTTTAAACGAGTTCCGTTACAACCCGAACTTGAAAGTTGGAGACAAAGTAGAAGTATTAATTGACGTTCGTGAGGACAAATCAGGTCAGTTAGTATTATCTCACAGAAAAGCACGTACAATCAAAGCTTGGGATAGAGTTATCGCTGCTAATGAGTCTGGAGAAATCGTTAATGGTTTCGTTAAATGCAGAACTAAAGGCGGTATGATCGTTGACGTATTCGGAATCGAGGCGTTCTTGCCAGGTTCTCAAATCGACGTGAAGCCTATCCGTGATTACGATCAATATGTAAACAAAACTATGGAATTCAAAGTTGTGAAAATCAACCATGAGTTCAAAAACGTTGTTGTTTCTCACAAAGCGCTTATCGAAGCCGATATTGAAGTACAGAAAAAAGAAATCATTGGTCAATTAGAAAAAGGACAAGTATTAGAAGGTGTTGTTAAAAACATCACTTCTTACGGTGTGTTCATTGACTTAGGAGGTGTAGACGGATTAATCCACATCACTGACTTATCTTGGTCAAGAATCAACCACCCATCTGAAGTTCTTGAATTAGACCAGAAACTTAACGTGGTAATCCTTGATTTCGATGATGAGAAAACAAGAATCCAATTAGGTTTAAAACAATTAAACGCTCACCCTTGGGATGCTTTAGATGCTAACTTGAAAGTTGGTGATAAAGTAAAAGGTAAAGTAGTTGTAATCGCTGATTACGGTGCATTTATCGAAGTTGCTGAAGGTGTTGAAGGTTTAATCCACGTTTCTGAAATGTCTTGGTCTACTCACTTAAGAAGTGCTCAGGATTTCGTAAAAGTTGGTGATACTGTTGAGGCAGTTATCTTAACTTTAGACAGAGAAGACCGTAAAATGTCTTTAGGTATCAAACAATTAACTCAAGATCCTTGGACTGATATCACTGCTAAATACCCAGTAGGTTCTAAACACACTGGAATCGTTAGAAACTTTACTAACTTCGGAATTTTCGTTGAGTTAGAAGAAGGAATCGACGGTTTAGTATATATCTCTGACCTTTCTTGGACTAAGAAAATCAAACACCCGTCTGAATTTGTTAACGTTGGTGACAAATTAGACGTAGTAGTATTAGAGTTAGATGTTGACGGACGTAAATTATCTTTAGGTCACAAACAAACTACTCCTAATCCTTGGGACAAATATGAAGAAGGTTTTGCTGTTGGGACTATCCACAACGGAACTATCTCTGAAATCGTTGACAAAGGAGCTACTGTAGAATTCGGCGAAGATATCGTTGCTTTCATTCCTACACGTCACCTTGAAAAAGAAGACGGTAAAAAATTGAAAAAAGGCGAAACTGCTGATTTCAAAGTTATCGAGTTCAACAAAGAATTCAAAAGAGTAGTTGCTTCTCACACTGCTATCTTCCGTGAAGAAGAAGAGAAAAACGTGAAAGCTTCTGAATCTAACACTGCTGCTTCTACAAATGCACAAGCATCTACATTAGGAGACAACAATGATATTCTTGCTGAATTAAAAGCTAAAATGGAAAAAGGAGAAAACTAATAGTTCCTTAATCTAAATAGTAAAAAGCCCTGCAATTGCAGGGCTTTTTTTATGCTTTATAAAATAAGTCGGAATCCCATTTTATAAGTTATGATACGTATTTAAATACGTCCTGAGCCCTTTTTATTGAGAAAATTACAAAGATTAGTAAGAAAAGTACATTTGAAATTTCTGCTTTCCATATATTTACGAACCTAAATTCTTTTTTATGAAGAAATTCTACTTTTTGTTGTTGGCTTTTTGCCTTTTTGCTGGTGTAAATGCTCAGGTTATTAATATTCCTGATGCTAATTTTAAGGCGAAGTTGTTGGCCGCAAATTCGAGTAATACGATAGCTAAAAATTTGGCAGGAGCTTATTTTAAAATTGACGCTGATAATGATGGGGAAATTCAATTAGCAGAAGCTAATAATGTATTGAGTTTGGAGTTTGGCGGCAACTTTAATATAGAAAGTATTCAAGATATTACCGGGATTGCCTCTTTCGGAAATTTAAAAAAAATTTATATCTACAGCACACTAGTCGGAAATGTAGATTTTACACAAAACCATAATATCGAAGAAATTTATGTTAGTGGGAATAGTGAAACTATTAATTTAATTAATTTATCGGGTTTAACTAATTTAGTTAAACTGTCTTTACTTTCTATCAGACCACATAATTATCCATACAACTATAATAAAGTAAATGTAGCATTAACAGGATGTACGGATTTGGTTGATTTGAATATTTATAACAGTTGTGTAAACATAAATTACTGTGAAATACCGAACCTGAAGTTTTTGAATTGTAGTTATTTGGAAGGAGGGGAGTCAGAAATTTTTGATTTTAGTTGCTTAGGTAGGCTTGAAACTTTAGATATTTCTGAAAATGTAATTAATAAATTAATATTGAAAAATGGATCGGTCTTAACTTCTTTAAATTTAGGACTAAATGACGCACAAGGCTTTGGTGCAACATATATATGTATTGATGATAATGAATTAGAATTAGCACAAGTATTAGCGCAATTAGAAACGGGTTTTACAGCTAATATAAGTACCTATTGTTCATTCACTCCAGGAGGGACTTTTTACACGATTCAAGGAAACAATAAATTTGATGCAACTAATAACGGTTGTGATGTTTCGGATACCAGCATAGCCAATCTAAGATTTTCTATCACTGACGGAACAAATTCAGGATGTCTAATTTCAAACACAGCTCGAAATTATTCAATTCCGGTAGGAGCAGGAACACATACCATAACACCAATGCTGGAGAATCCAACATATTTTACTATTTCACCAACTTCAGTTGATGTGACTTTTCCAGCACAAGCAAATCCTTTTACTCAAAATTTCTGTGTAACAGCAAATGGCGTTCATCCTGATTTAGAGGTTGCTCTATTGCCAATAAACACTGCCAGACCCGGTTTTGATGCTATTTATAAAATCATTTACAAAAATAAAGGAAATCAAATACAATCTGGATCAGTAAATCTTATTTTTAATGATGCGGTTTTAGATTTGGTCGCGGCAAACCCTTTAGCATCAAACCAGACAACGAATAGCTTATCATGGAACTTTAGTGATTTACAACCATTTGAAGCAAAGGAGATTATTTTAACATTCAATGTAAATTCTCCAACGGAAACACCAGCAGTAAATAACGGAGATATCTTAAATTATACTGCAACCATTGCTTCGTCTTCGACGGATGAAACACCAAATGATAATACGTTTGTATTTAATCAAACTGTAGTTAACTCTTTCGATCCTAACGACAAAACCTGTCTGGAAGGCGCAACGATTTCACCAACCGAAGTTGGGAAGTACGTGCATTATATAATTCGTTTCGAAAATACTGGAACTTTCCCTGCACAGAATATCGTGGTGAAAGATATGATTGACGCCGATAAATTTGATATCAATTCATTAGTGCCATTAAAAGGAAGTCATCCGTTTGTTACCAATGTCACTTCAGGTAGCAAGGTGGAATTCATTTTTGAAAACATCAATTTGCCGTTTGATAATGCTAATAACGATGGTTATGTAGTGTTTAAAATCAAAACCAAACCCACACTCGTAGTCGGAAATACTTTCAGCAATTCAGCAAGTATTTATTTCGATTATAACTTCCCGATTGTAACCAATACAGCTACTACTACAATCCAGGCATTAAGCACTCAGGATTTTGGATTTGGTCAATATTTCACTTTGTATCCGACTCCCGTTAAAGACGTTTTAAACATCGAAACTAAACAGACTATTGAAGTAAATTCCATCAATATCTACAATCAACTAGGACAATTGGTGTTAGTGGTTCCAAACGCACAGAATGTTTCAAAAGTGGATGTTTCCAATTTAGCATCTGGGAATTATTTCATCAAAATCAATTCGGATAAAGGAACTTCAAATACCAAGTTTATAAAGCAATAAGTAATACTTTTTATACTTCAAAATCCCGATTGCAGTTTGTAGTCGGGATTTTTTGCATATGCACCTAGTTTAAGTTAAGGTTCGGCAGTTTTGAGTAATTTTGTATTATAAAATATTGATTATGAAAAAGTTATACTCTTCTTTGGTTGCCCTTTTCATGTGTTTATGTGCTTCGTCACAAGTTGTCAATATCTCTGATGCTAATTTTAAAATCCGATTACTGGAATCAGATCCAAGTAATTTTATCGCTAAAGACCTCAATGGTAATTTTTTTAAAATAGATGCCAATAACGATTCGCAAATTCAGGTAACCGAAGCCATGCAGGTGAGTTACTTAGATGTACAGCGTGACTTGTCCATTCCCAACAGTATTTCCATTTCTTCTTTAGAAGGTATCTTAAGTTTTGGCAATATGAGGGACTTGAATTGTTCGAACAATGATTTGACATCGTTGAATCTAAGCGGTTTAAATAACCTTATTAATCTAAATTGCTCTTTCAACATATTAACGACACTGAATTTTAGTGGATTAACAAATTTGCAGAGCTTAATTTGTACCGGTACAGGAAATCAGTTTGGGTCATTGAATCTGACAAGTCTTACCAACCTAAGGCTTTTCGATTGTGGAGCTAATGGAATGTCTAGTGTAAATTTAAACGAGCTCGTAAATCTGCAATCACTGAACTGCCAATTCAATAATTTTACAATCCTGGATGTGAGTACATTAATTAATTTGCAAACGCTGACTTGCTCAGGTAACTCGGCACTGGCCTCATTGGATGTGACCGGATTAACGCATTTGCAGGAATTGGATTGTTCTAATAACGATGGTTTACAGGAACTCCATTGTTCGCAAAATCAGATAACTGCACTGAATTTAAATGGTTTACCAAGTCTTGTTACATTAGAAATTACTGATAATCTTCTAACGACATTAAATGCAAACAATTTGACCAGTCTTCAGAATTTGAATTGTTCTGGTAATCAGCTGACGTCCTTGCTTATTAAAAATGGTGTAAGCGAAGGAAGCCTGATTTTCGGTGATAATTCCGGTTTGTTATATGTTTGTGCCGATGCAGCTCAGATTGCTGGTGTGCAATCACTCGTAACTTCTTATGGGTATGTCAATTGTGTGGTCGATGATTCCTGTAGCAACGCCACAACAGAAATAGTGAACATACCAGATCCTAACTTTAAAGCAATTTTGCTCGAAGCCAATGAAAACAACTTTATTGCCCAGGATTCTAATCAGGCTAGTCTTAGAATTGATGGTAATAATGACGGGGAAATTCAATTGTCTGAGGCGTTGCAGGTGTTTCATTTAAATATAAACGTTTCACACGCTAACCAAGCCAGCGTCGAATCCTTATTGTCATTGGAAGGAATTTTAAGTTTTTCAAATCTTAGATCTTTGGCTTGTTCAGGTACGGGTTTATCGATGTTGGATTTGCATGGATTAAGCAATGTAAGGAATTTATTTGTAAATAATAACGAATTAACTACTATAGATTTAACCGGGCTTTCTGCTTTGGAGTTATTATGGTGTACTGGAAATAAATTTACAACACTTGATTTGACCGGGTTTGGTTTGTCAAATTTTAATTATTTATTGTGTAATGATAATCCGTTTTTGACGAGTTTGAACGTGGCGGGGATGTCCAGTTTGCAAAATTTGCATTCCAGTTATAATCCAAATTTACAGGAAATACGTTGTAACGGAAATCAATTAAACGCTTTAAATTTATATGGTTTACCTAGTCTGACTAATTTGAATTGTAGGGACAACTTAATTTCTGAGTTTAACATTAGTGAATTAAGTAATCTTCAAATACTTCGCTGCTCCGGAAATCTGCTAACTTCATTGGAAGTAAATAATCTGAGTGCTTTACTGGAACTCCATTGTTCAGACAATCAGTTGCCTTCTTTGGAAGTGAACGGATTAGTCAATCTTCAAATTTTGCATTGTAATGATAATCAATTGTCGGAACTGGAAGTAGGTAATTTGTCCAATTTGACAGAATTGCATTGTTCGGACAATTTATTGACTACACTTGATCTTCAGAATTTATTTCATTTGGTAGAGTTGCATTGTTCGGACAATCAATTGGAAACGTTGTTTATTAAAAATGGGATAGCTGAAGAGCTGGAAATAGAGGACAATCCAAATCTCGAATATATTTGTGCCGATGATTTTCAGCTTTCTAATGTACTGACAGAAATCAACACCAACGGCTATATAAATTGTACCGCAAATACCTATTGTTCTTTTGCTCCCGGCGGCACTTTTTATACCATTCAGGGTAGTAATAAAACAGATGCAACGGGTAACGGTTGTGATGCAGCCGATTTGCCTTTTCAGAATGCAAAATTTGTGATTGTAAGTGATAATTCCACCGATGCCGTAATCGCAAATGGTACCGGTTTGTATAATTTTTCTGTTATAGCGGGAACGCATACAATCACCCCGGTTTTAGAAAATCAGAACTATTTTAATGTCACACCACCATCGGCTACAGTCATTTTTCCGACTCAAAGCAGTCCGTTTACACAAAATTTCTGCTATACGCCAAATGGGGTTCATCCTGATTTGGAAATCACTGCATTTCCAACCACGGCAGCTGTTCCGGGTTTTGATGTCGATTACAGAATCGTCTTTAAAAACAAAGGAAATACAGTACAGTCGGGAACTATAAATCTGGAATTTGATGATGCGGTTCTGGATTTTGTCGATGCAGATCCAAACGTTACGAATCAGTCCACAGACAATTTATCGTGGAATTTTGTCAATTTGCAGCCTTTTGAAACCAGGGAAATTGAGGTAACCTTAAACCTGAATTCTCCAATGGAAGTTCCTCCGGTAAATGAAGGAGATACACTGAGTTATACTGCAACAATCAGTTCTCAGGTAACTGATGAATCGCCGGATGATAATGAATTCGAATTCAGCAATCCTGTTATCAACTCGTTTGATCCGAACGACATAACCTGTCTGGAAGGAGAGACAATATCCAAAAATAAAGTAGGGGATTATGTTCATTATATGGTTCGCTTTGAAAATACAGGTACTTATCAGGCTCGAAATATTGTGATCAAAGATGTGATTGATGGGGATAAATTCGATGTGGGGTCATTGGTAGTGGTTAAAGGGAGTCATAACTTTTACACAAACATCAAGGAAAATAAAGGAGAATTCATTTTTGAAAACATTAACCTTCCTTTTGATGATGCCAATAACGATGGATTCGTGGTTTTTAAAATCAAAACGAAACCAACGTTGAAGGAAGGAGATACGTTCAGTAAATCGGCCAGCATTTTCTTTGATTATAATTTTCCGGTTGAAACCAATACCGCGACGACTATGGTTAAGACGAAAATCAAACAGAATTCCGGCTTCGATTCCTATTTTATGATATATCCCAATCCTGTAAAAAATAGGCTGACTATTGAAGCTACAGAAACTCTTAACATTAGTTCCATTCGTATTTACAATCAGCTAGGGCAATTGGTTTTGGATGTTCCAAATGTGCAGTCAATCTCTAAACTGGATGTTTCGGCTTTATCTTCGGGAACTTATTTCATCAAAATCAATTCGGATAGAGGAGTTTCGAATGCTAAGTTTATCAAGCAGTAAAATGCACTTTTCATATTTTAAAATCCCGATTACAGTTTGTGATCGGGATTTCTGTTATTTCAAATGGTTTGGTTTTGGATAATATCACAAAAATTAATAAGAAAAGTACAGTCTAAATTTCTTATTTTATAAATTTATGCCGCTAAATATATTCCTATGAAGAAACTCTACTTTCTATTGATGGCTTTTTGTCTTTTTACTAGTGTTAATGCACAGATTATTAATTTCCCGGATGCAAATTTTAAAGCGAGACTAATGCTATCCGGAACAGGGCCAATTATTGCCAAGAATTTATCCGGGGTTTCTTTTAAAATTGATGCCAATAACAATGGTGAAATTGAAGTAAGTGAGGCTCAACAAGTAAGTTATTTAAATCTTAATTGTAACTGTTACCCAAACCAAATAATAAATTCTATAAGTGGAATTTCAAATTTTATTAATTTGAATACTTTACAATGTTTAAATCATAATTTAACAACATTAGATTTGAGTAATAATATAAACCTCCAAGAAGTAAATCTTGCTTCCAATAGCTTAACTAATTTAAATATTAATTCTTGCACAGGTCTTAAATATTTAGACATACGTGAGAATCAATTAACCTCGATTGATCTTTCAAATTGTGGGCAATTAGAATATTTGGATTGTTCAGGCAACACCTTTCCAAGTTTAGATTTATCAAATAATGTAAATTTGATTGATTTGTTCTTGCCAGTTGTGAGTAATGTGAATAATATAAATCTTGACACTAATGTAAAATTGAAGAATTTAAGGTGTGCTACAAATGGTCAATTATTTTATTTGAACCTTAGGAATAATGTGCTTTTGGAAAAATTAGATTGTGATCTTCTAAATATTAATACTCTAGATTTACAAAATAATATTAACCTAAAGGAATTGAGATGTAGTCGTAATCAATTAACATCGCTTGATTTAAGAAACAATATAAATTTAACAACTTTATATTGCGATAATAATAATTTAACACATTTAGACTTAAGTGATAATTCATTACTTCAATATGTTAACTGTGATAATAATCAATTAACATTTTTAAATATTAACGGTTTAGGGAATTTGATTAATTTGTACTGTAGAAATAATCAATTAAATAGGTTAGATGCAAGTACAAATTTTAATTTAGCTAATTTAGCTGCGGCAAATAATTCATTGAACGAATTATTTATTAAAAACGGTAGAAGTACATCGAATTATGGTTTTCCTCTAGGTAACCCAGGGTTAAGGTATATATGTGTTAATGAAAACGAAATTAGTAGATGGCAACAAAGTGCATCACAATTCGGTTATGTAAATTGTCAAATAAACTCGTATTGCTCATTTGTGCCAGGTGGTGTACATTACATAGTTTCTGGCAATAACAGATTTGATAGTAATAATGATGGCTGCGATGCTTCAGATGTTCTTTTGAAGAATTTAAAATTCAATTTAACTGATGGAGTAAATAGTGGTGTTTTTATTTCAAATGCAACTGGTCAATATTCAATTCCCTTTACAAGTGGGACGCATACGATAACTCCAGTTTTGGAAAACCCGTCCTATTTCACTATTTCGCCACCATCTGTTAATGTTACTTTTCCAACTCAGGCCAGTCCTTATACTCAAAATTTCTGTGTAACTATAAATAATCCAATAGCTGACCTAGAAGTTGTTTTATTACCATTGAATGCGGCAAGACCCGGATTTAATGCTAGTTATAAGCTCATTTATAAGAACAAAGGAAATACAACACAATCAGGTTCGGTTAACTTAACCTATAATGATGCTGTTTTAGATTTCGTTTCGGCTTATCCTGTAGAATCAAATCAAGCTAACAACAGTTTATCATGGGATTTCACTAATTTACTACCATTCGAGACAAGAGAAATTACTGTAGCTTTAAACGTAAATTCCCCAACGGAAACTCCGGCAGTAAATGATGGAGATATTTTGCATTATACTACAGCTGTTACTTCAGCAGCTACAGATGAAATGCCAAATGACAATACATTTGTATTCCATCAAAGGGTAGTTAACTCATATGATCCAAATGATAAAACTTGTATCCAAGGAACAACAATTGCTCAGAGCCAGGTAGGGAAGTATGTGCATTACATGATCCGTTTCGAAAATACGGGTACTTTTCCTGCCCAGAATATTGTTGTAAAAGACATGATTGATACAAACAAGTTTGATATCAATTCATTAGTACCGTTAAAAGGAAGTCATCCATTTGTAACCAATATCACTTCAGGAAATAAAGTGGAATTCATTTTCGAAAACATCAATTTACCGTTTGATGATGCCAATAATGACGGTTATGTAGCATTCAAAATCAAAACAAAACCAAGTTTGGTTGTTGGGAATACATTCAGCAACAGTGCAAGTATCTATTTCGATTACAACTTCCCGATTGTAACTAATACAGCAACTACAACAATCCAAACATTAAGTACTCAGGATTTTGGATTTGGCCAGTATTTCAGTTTGTATCCGAATCCGGTGAAAGATGTTTTGAACATCGAAACCAAACAGACTATCGAAGTAAGTTCCATCAATATTTACAATCAATTAGGACAATTGGTATTGGTGGTTCCTAATGCTCATGCAATTTCTAAAGTAGACGTTTCTGCTTTATCTTCAGGGAATTATTTCATCAAAATCAATTCGGATAAAGGAACTTCGAATACCAAGTTTATCAAGCAGTAAACTCTACATTTAAATATTTTGAAATCCCGATTGCAGTTTGTAATCGGGATTTTTGTTTAAGTGAAAGATGAGGAATATCACAAAAATTAATAAGAAAAGTACAGGTGAAATTTAGAATTTCGATAGATTTACAATGCTAAATTTATTCTTATGAAGAAAATCTACTTTCTATTGTTGGCTTTATGCCTTTTTACTGGTGCTAATGCTCAGGTTATTAATTTTCCTGATGCTAATTTTAAAGCGAGGCTAATGTTATCTGCTCCAGGTGCAAATATTGCCAAGAATTTATCCGGGATTTATTTTAAAATTGATGCAAATAACAATGGTGAAATTGAAGTAAGTGAAGCTCAACAAGTAAGCTACATAAATCTTAACTGTAACTGCTCATCAAATCAAATAATAAATTCTTTAAGCGGAATTTCAAATTTTATTAATTTGAATACTTTACAATGTGCTAATCATAATTTAACAACATTAGATTTGAGTAATAATATTAACTTGGAAACATTAAATATTTCTTCCAATAGGGTTTCTAGTTTAAATATTAATTCTTGCACCGGTCTTAAATGGTTAAACCTCAGAGACAATCCATTAACTTCGATTAATCTTTCAAATTGTAGGCAGCTAGAATATTTGGATTGTGCAGACAACACCTATGCAAGTTTAGACTTATCGAATAATGTAAATTTGATTGATTTGTACTTGCCACATGTGAGTAATATTAATCTTGACACTAATGTAAGATTGAAGAATTTATGGTGCCCATCATATATTGGCGAATCATCTATTTTTTATTTGAACCTTAGGAATAACGTACTTTTGGAAAAATTATATTGTCATTTTCAAAATATTAATGTTCTAGATTTACAAAATAATATTAACCTTAAAGAATTGAGATGTAGTAATAATCAATTAACATCACTTGATTTAAGAAACAATATAAATTTAACATATTTAGATTGCGCATATAATAATTTAACACATTTAGACTTAAGTAATAATTCATTACTTCAATATGTTAATTGTAAAAATAATCAATTGACATTTTTAGATATTAACGGTTTAGGAAATATGACTACTTTGTATTGTAACAATAATCAATTAGATAGGTTAGATTTAAGTACAAATTTTAATTTAAATGTTTTATTTGCTAATGATAATTCATTGAATGAATTATTTATTAAAAACGGTAGGAGTACATTAAACTATAATTTTTTTGGAGGTAACCCAGAGTTAAGGTATATATGTGCTGATGAAAACGAAATTAGTTCATTACAGCAAAGACTATCACAAACTGGTCATGTAAATTGTCATATAAACTCGTATTGCTCATTTGTGCCAGGAGGTATACATTATATAGTTTCGGGTAATAACAGATTAGATAGTAATGATGATGGCTGTGATGCTTCAGATGTTCTTTTGAAGAATTTAAAATTCAATTTAACTGATGGAGTAAATAGTGGTGTTTTTATTTCAAATGCTACAGGTCAATATTCAATTCCCTTTATAGGTGGAACGCATACAATAACTCCAGTTTTGGAAAACCCATCTTATTTCACTATTTCTCCATCATCTGTTAATGTTACTTTTCCAACTCAGGCCAGTCCTTATACTCAAAATTTCTGTGTAACTATAAATAATCCAATAGCTGACCTAGAAGTTGTTTTATTGCCATTGAATGCGGCAAGACCCGGATTTAATGCTAGTTATAAGCTTATTTATAAGAACAAAGGAAATACAACACAATCAGGTTCGGTTAACTTAACCTATAATGATGCTGTTTTAGATTTCGTTTCGGCTTATCCTGTAGAATCAAATCAAACTAGCAACAGTTTATCATGGGATTTCATTAATTTGCTGCCATTTGAGACAAGAGAAATTATTTTAGTTTTAAACGTAAATTCTCCAACGGAAACTCCGGCAGTAAATGATGGAGATATTTTGCATTATACTGCAACTATTAGTTCGGCAGCTACAGATGAAATGCCAAATGATAATACGTTTGCATTCCATCAGAGGGTAGTAAACTCTTTCGATCCAAATGACAAAACTTGTCTCCAAGGAGCAACAATTGCTCAGAGTCAGGTAGGGAAGTATGTGCATTACATGATCCGTTTCGAAAATACGGGTACTTTTCCTGCTCAGAATATTGTTGTAAAAGACATGATTGATACGAACAAGTTTGATATCAATTCGTTAGTTCCGATGAAAGGAAGTCATAATTTTGCTACAAGAATAAACAATAATAAAGTTGAATTTATTTTTGAAAACATCAATTTACCATTTGATGATGCCAATAATGACGGGTTTGTCGCTTTTAAAATCAAAACAAAACCAACTTTGGTTCTTGGAAATACTTTCAGCAACAGTGCTAGTATTTATTTCGATTACAACTTCCCGATTGTAACTAATACTGCTACTACTACAATCCAAACATTAAGTACTCAGGATTTTAATTTTGCGACTTATTTTATGTTATATCCGAATCCCGTAAAAGACGTTTTGAACATCGAAACCAAACAGACTATCGAAGTAAGTTCTATCAATATCTACAATCAATTAGGACAATTGGTGTTGCTGGTTCCAAACGCGCAGAATGTTTCAAAAGTGGATGTTTCCAGTTTGGCTTCCGGGAATTATTTCATCAAAATCAATTCGGATAAGGGAACTTCAAATACTAAATTCATCAAGAAGTAAGAATACAGTTTTTTAAATAGCTTAAATCCCCCGCAAATGCAGGGGATTTTTTGTTCATTTTCGAAGGTTATAAATTGATTTTTGCTGATTTATGATTCGTTTATCACGTCATATGCGCTTATTACAATCGCAATTAATTTGATTTATCGACAGCGGTAACAAATCAACGACAACCAACATCCCTATGAAAAGAGTTTCTTGTTAATTGTATGTAATTTAGGGATATAAATCATTCATTTAGGGATATAAATTATTGATTATGAAAAAAATCTACCTATTTCTGATGGCCGTGTGCCTTTTTACTACTGCTAACGCACAGATTATTAATTTTCCAGATGCTAATTTTAAGGAGAAATTGCTTCAGGCAAATCCATTTAGTTCATTTGTAATTGCAAAAGATTTTTATGGTAATAAGGTCCGTATTGATAGTAATCTTGACGGAGAAATTCAAATAGGAGAAGCGGCACTAATTTATTATCTGGAAGTGTCATGGTCAAGGGAGTGGAACAATGCTGTTACAGATCTGACTGGGGTATCCAATTTTGTTAATCTGCGAACGTTGGTATGTCCAGGTAACCATCTTACTTCATTGGATGTTAGTAATTTAACAAATCTTAGAGAATTGTATTGTCATATGAATCAGATTGCTGTTTTGAATATTAATGGACTAACAAACCTTAATGTACTGGGCTGTAATGAAAATCAGCTATCAACGTTGAACGTAAATTCTTTTACTAACCTGACTAAATTAAATTGCTCAAATAATACACTTACATCATTAAATATTAGCAATTTAGTAAATCTGACAGAGTTACGTTGTTCCCATAACCAAATTTCTTCTTTAAATATTAGTAATTTAGTAAATCTGACAGATTTAGATTGTTCCTATAACCAAATTTCTTCTTTAAACGTTAGTCCTTTAATTAATCTTAGAAATATTTACTGTGATAATAACCAAATCACCTCGCTGAATTTGAATGGTCTTGTATATTTACAAGAAGTGAGTTGTCATAATAATCAATTGACTTCCTTAAATTTGGGCAGTCATCCATACTTATTGCATTTGTTTTGTAATAACAATCAACTAACATCAGTAAATTTGGGCAGTCATCCAATCTTTGTTGGGTTGGATTGTAGTAACAATCCATTAACTTCCTTAAATTTGGGCAGTGGTCCATCCTTATATTGGTTGCGTTGTAATAACAATCAATTGACTTCCTTAAATTTGGGCAGTTATCCAAACTTAGAGCAGTTGCACTGTAGTAACAATCAATTAACATCATTAAATTTGAATGGTCTTGTAAATTTACAAGTTTTGCATTGCGATTATAATCAATTGACTTCCTTAAATTTGGGCAGTCATCCAAACTTTTCGTATTTGAATTGTAGTAATAATCCCTTAGAATACTTGTTTTTAAAAAATAATTCTGAAGAACTTGATTTTGATGATAATGATTGGGAAACGGAATATCCCGTATTTAGATTTAGCAATACGCCCAATTTAAGATATATCTGTGCAGATGATTTTCAAGTGGATGCAATTCAAAACAAAATCAACGAATATGGGTATACAAATTGTCATGTAAACACTTACTGTTCATTCGTTCCGGGAGCTGAATTTTTTACTATCCAAGGAAATAATAAATTTGATAATAATAACAATGGTTGTGATGTTTCGGATTCAGCATTTCAAAACCTAAAGTTCAGCATTTCAGATGGAACAAATAGCGGAACTTTTATTTCAAATACTTCTGGAAATTACTCTACTCCAGTTCAGGCAGGAACATATACTATAACTCCAATTTTGGAAAATCCGTCTTATTTTACAATTTCCCAAACAAGTCCGGTTGTAAATTTTCCAGCACAAACAAGTCCGTTTACTCAAGATTTTTGTATTGCCGCTAACGGTATTCACCCTGATTTAGAAGTTACTTTATTGTCATCACGACCAGTGCGTCCGGGTTTTGACGCAATTTATAAATTGATATATAAGAACAAGGGAACCAATGCACAATCCGGAACAGTTAATCTGACTTTTAATGATGCGGTTTTGGATTTAGTTTCAGCTAATCCTTTGACATTAACCCAAACAGTCAATAATCTAACTTGGGATTTCACTAATTTGCTACCATTTGAGACAAGAGAAATTACCATAACCCTAAATCTAAATTCCCCAACGGAAACACCGGCAGTAAATAACGGAGATATTTTAAATTATTCGGCAAGCATTACTTCAGTTGCGACAGATGAAACGCCAAATGACAATACATTTGCATTTAATCAAACCGTGGTTAACTCTTTCGATCCAAACGACAAAACCTGTTTGGAAGGTACCACGATTACTCCAAGCGAAGTAGGGAAGTACGTGCATTACCTTATCCGTTTTGAAAATACCGGTTCTTTCCCGGCAGAAAACATTGTGGTAAAAGACATGATTGATACGAACAAGTTTGATATTAATTCATTAGTACCGTTAAAAGGAAGTCATAATTTTGTTACGAGAATAAACGATAATAAAGTTGAATTTATTTTTGAGAACATTGATTTACCTTTCGACAATGCGAATAATGACGGGTATGTGGCTTTTAAAATCAAAACGAAACCAACTTTGGTTGTTGGGAATACTTTCAGCAACAACGCGAGTATTTATTTTGATTACAACTTCCCGATTGTAACTAATACAGCTACTACTACAATCCAAACATTAAGCACTCAGGATTTTAGCTTTGCGACTTATTTTGTGTTATATCCGAATCCCGTTAAAGACGTTTTAAACATCGAAACCAAGCAAACTATAGAAGTAAGTTCCATCAATATCTACAATCAATTAGGACAATTGGTGTTGGTGGTTCCAAACGCACAGAATGTTTCGAAAGTGGATGTTTCCGGTTTGGCTTCCGGGAATTATTTCATCAAAATCAATTCGGATAAAGGAACTTCAAATACCAAGTTTATCAAGCAGTAAGTTATATTTTTTATAGATTAAAATCCCGATTGCAGTTTGTGGTCGGGATTTTTTGTTTCTGTTGCGAGCGAGTTTATTTCTACTACTAGCGAGTTTATTTCTGTTGCGAACGAGTTTGTTTCTGTTGCGAGCGTATTTGTTTCTGCTACTAGCGAGTTTGTTTGTGTTGTGAGTGAGTTTGTTTGTGTTGCGAGGGACTTTATTTCTGCTACTAGCGAGTTTGTTTCTGTTGCGAACGAGTTTGTTTCTGTTGCGAGCGAGTTTGTTTCTGTTGCGAACGAGTTTATTTTTGCTAGGATTAAATTCCTTGCTGCACGTAAAATTCTTTATTGAGGTTAAATTTTTTACACATCGAAATCCCGATTGCAGTTTGTAGTCGGGATTTTTTTATCCGCCAAAATCACTGTTCCAAATATTCACATTGAAATTTTTACCTCTTGAAACGGCATAGTAGATTCCTATAGCGCACCAATATTTAAATATGAACAGGAAGGAAATAAATCTCATCGTTGCAGTGTCTGACTTTCCTAAAAATGTTTCAGGCACTAACAAACAGCAAAAGGCGCTCAACATTAGGAAAAATAGAATCAGAGTTCCAAGATTACGGAAGGGAAGTACCAGCCATTTTCTCAGCGGATGCAAGTCATTTCCCCATTTGTGTATCAGATAATAATAATCGTTGCCAAGTGGTGCAAACAAAAGCGGGTCATTGTATTTTTTTAATTGAAATACTTTGGAAGGGGCAATCATCTTAAATCCGCTCAATTGAGTTTGATGTGCTTTTTCCAGATTTTTTATTTTGGAGACAGCTTCCTCGGGAAACGGAAGTTTATAAAGATGGCTGTCTAAAAATCGTAATCGGTAATCGATACAGATTGCCTTTATCTGACTTAGGTGAAAGATTCTTTCGGTTTCGAGTAAATCAAAATCAAATGTGTTTTCTGTGATTTCAGATTTTGAACCAAGTTTTTTACGAATGAAAGTTCTTTTATTTTCATCTTCTGCCAATAATAAATTGGCAAAAGCTACCGGATCGGTGTAAGAACCGGATTTTTTTCGCTGAGAAATAAGCTTTTCATGAATATTTGTTTTCTTCAGCAGCATAGTAATGTTTCTTAAATGATTGATAAAAGAAAAACACTCTAAGTTAGTGATTTATAGGTAAATAATCAATAGGATTGACTTTGTTTTTAAATATGGATTCAAAAAAAATCCTGCAGAGGTTTTGCCTTGCAGGATTGATATTAAGTTTAAAAAAAAGTTTGTTTATCTTAACTGAGCGCCAACTTCTTTTTCGAAATTCTGTTGCAATTTGCTCATGATTTTGTCAATTTGAGCATCGGTAAGTGTTTTTGAAGCATCCTGAATCGTAAAACTTACTGCATAAGACTTTTTGCCTTCCGGAAGTTTGCTTCCTTCGTAAACGTCAAATAAGTTAACGTCTTTCAGCAATGATTTTTCTGTTTGCTTTGCAATCGAATAGATTTGCTCAAACTGTACATTACTGTCAACCAATAATGCTAAATCTCTGCGTACTTCAGGATATTTAGGAATTTCAACAAACTTGATTTTATTTGAAATCAGTTTTAAAACTTCACCCCAGTTAAAATCGGCAAATAAAACTTCCTGTTTGATGTCAAAATGTTTTAGGATCGATTTCTTAACGGTTCCGAATTCAACAATGGTTTCCTTACCGTTTGTAAGCGCAATTCCTTCCGAGAACACATCATTATCCAACGGTTGGGTTGTAATTTTATCAATTCCCAAACGGGACAATATTGCTGTAATATAACCTTTGAAAAGGAAGAAGTCGGACGGTTTTTCAGCCGTTGTCCAGCTTTCCATCAATCGGTTTCCGGTTACGAATAAAGTCAAGTGCTTTAGTTCTGTATAACCTGAAAGTAGTTTATGGTATGATTTTCCGAACTCGAATAATTTCAAATCGGATTTCTTTCTGTTGATATTGTAGGATAAAGCTTCTAAGCCACTAAACAACAACGACTGGCGCATAGCTGATAAATCATTGCTCAACGGATTCAGCATCGTTACATTATGCTCTTCTTTCAGTTTTTCTGTTAAGCTGATGTACTGAGGAGAAGTCAGGGAATTTGCCATCATTTCATTGAATCCCTGTGAAGCCAATTGGTTGGCAATTACATTCTGCACTTTGTAATCTTCAGTGCGGGACGAATTGGAAATCGAAGCATTCAGCTTTGTAGTAAAGTTGATGTTGTTGTATCCGTATACGCGTAAAATTTCTTCAATTACGTCGATTTCACGTTGTACATCCACGCGGTAAGCAGGAACTGTCAATCCTAAACCGGCATCAGAAACACTGTTTACCTTGATATCTAAAGTAACTAATATCTTTTTGATTGTCTCTTTCGGAATTTCCTGTCCGATAATCTTATTTACATTCGCAAAATTCAGCACTATAGGGAAATCCTCGATTTTTTTCGGATAAATATCGATAGGATCCGAAGTGATTTCACCACCTGCGACTTCCTGAATTAAAAGAGCAGCACGTTTCATTGCATATTCCGTAATGGTAGGATCAATTCCTCTTTCGAAACGGAAAGAAGCATCTGTGCTTAACGTATGTCTTTTTGCAGTTTTTCTAATCGATATTGGATTGAAGTAAGCACTTTCAAGGAAAATAGCAGTCGTGTTTTCAGTAACGCCTGAATTTTTTCCTCCGAAAACACCTGCGATACACATTGGTCCGCTTTCGTCACAAATCATCAAATCTTCCTCGTGAAGCGTTCTTTCAACTTCATCAAGAGTGGTGAATTTTGTGCCGGCAGGAAGTGTTTTTACAATCACTTTATTACCTCTGATTTTGGCTGCGTCAAAAGCGTGTAATGGCTGCCCCAATTCATGTAAAACATAATTGGTAACGTCAACAACGTTGTTTTTTGGAGCCAATCCGATGGCTTTTAAACGGTTTTGCAACCAACTCGGTGACGGTTTAACCGTGATTCCGGAAATGGTAACTCCGCAATACCTTGGAGCCAATTTCGTGTCTTCAACTTTTATGTCGATTTTCAGCGTACGTTTTTCAACTTTAAATTTACTTACAGATGGCGTCATCAATTCAGAATGATTATTTCCTTTCTGAATTAACCCTGCACGCAAATCTCTGGCAACACCTAGATGACTCATGGCATCGGCACGGTTTGGCGTTAATCCGATTTCAAAAACCTCATCAGTTTCGATATTGAACACTTTAGAAGCTAAAGTTCCCGGAACAAGATTCTCGGCAAGGATCATAATCCCGTCATGAGATTCACCAAGACCTAATTCGTCTTCGGCACAAATCATTCCGTGACTTTCCTCTCCGCGGATTTTTCCTTTTTTGATTTCGAAAGCGTTTCCTTCAGTGTCATACAATTTTGTGCCTATGGTTGCCACAGGGACTTTTTGACCGGCTGCCACATTCGGAGCTCCACATACAATCTGAACCGGCGGATTGCCGTCGCCTAAATCAACCGTAGTGATGCTTAATTTATCGGCATTCGGATGTGGAATGCAGGTAAGTACATGACCAACCACTACACCTTCCAGACCTCCTTTAAGGCTTTCGTATTTGTCCACACTTTCTACTTCAAGACCCAAATCAGTAAGCAGGGCAGAAGTATCTTCAGAGTTCCAGTCAATTTTGATGAATTGTTTTAACCAATTGTAGGATATGCGCATTTCTGTATCGTTTTTATAAGATTGCAAAGATAATAATTGTCTGTTATTTTTTGCTACAAAACAGCGAGCAATTATGCCTGAAATTGAGTAATTCTGACTGATTAATTTCTTAAATTTGTGTAAACACTTACACATTTGGAAACGAAAGTAGGTTTGTACGGTAAAATTAAAGGGAACAAAGTTCTTTTTATGTTGCTAAAAGGTCTTGGCGCGCTGTTACTTTTGTTTGTCATAATGTATTTAGGTTTAGGTATTTATCTTTCTGCCAGAAAAGATAAAATCAAAAACAATCTCACCGAATTAATCAACGAAAAAAGTACCGGAGAAATGAAGATAGGAGACCTGCAAGTTTCCTTATTTCAGGGGTTTCCGAGTCTGACTGTCCAAGTTAAGGATGTTATCGTCAAAGACAGTCTGTGGCATCTTCATAAGAGAACGCTTTTAAAGGCAGATAAAGTGTATGCAAAAGTTTCACCTTGGGCAATTTTAAAGAAAACGATTTCTGTAAACAATCTGACCATTAAAAATGCGGTTATTGATATTTATATTGATGAAAAAGGATATAGTAATATGTCTGTTTTTACGAATTTCAAAAAGGAGAAAAAACCTGAGGAAAATGAAAAATCAGATTTAGAGGTAAATATTGATGAAATCGACTTTACGGATGTTACCCTCGTTTCTGAAAATCAAATCAAGAAGAAAAATTTCAATTTCATAACATCGGATCTGGAGATGCGGATCTCCCGTAATGATATGGGATGGAAAGCAGCTGTTGCAGTGGAAACCTTTGTAAACAGTATGACATTTAATACCACAAAAGGCAGTTATGCTGAAAAGAAAATCATAAAAGGGGAGATAGGTGTTGTTTACAACAGCGAAAAAAAACAAATAGGTGCATATTCAAAGGAGCTTACTATCGGAGGGAATCCTTTCGAAGTTAAAGCTACGTTTGGGATTTCTAAAACCAATTCCCTTTTCAAAATAATGCTTTTTTGTCCGTCAATTCAATGGAGAGAAGCTTCATCTTTGTTGGCCAACAATGTCAGAACAAAATTGGATAAATTCAATTTGGCAGAACCTTTTGATGTGCGATGTACTCTTAAAGGTAATCTTAAAGTAAGAGGAAATCCTTCCATTCATGTGATTGCCAACATGGAAAATAATAAGTTGACTACAAAAAATGAAGTCATTGACGATTGCAGTTTTAAAGGGGAATTTATCAACCACTATGTGAAGAACGGAATCTTTGGTGATCCGAATTCGGCGGTGTTTCTGCATGGTTTTAGGGGGAATTACAGAGGAATCCCATTCACCACAAAGGATATGATGATTTTTAATCTGAAAAAACCAATAGCTTCAGGGTCTGTGAAAAGTGATTTTGACGTCACGGCTTTTAATTCGATTTTCTCTAAAGACCTTCTACAATTTACAAAAGGGAAAGCCAATGTTTCGGTTCAATTTAAAGCGAACGTGGTTGATTTGAAAATCTCGAAGCCTTTTATTATCGGGAATGTCAATATTTTGAATTCGAATTTTGCTTATGGGCAAAGTAAGTTAGCTGTTGCCGACTGTAATTTAAAAATGGAATTTACTCAGGATAAACTCGACATAAGGACTTTTGGTTTTAAAACCCCGAAAAGTGAGTTTTATATGAAAGGTTATGCAGGGAATTTCATGAATCTGTATTATGATAACCCGGAAAAAATAGTTTTGAACCTGGATATTAATTGTCCTAAGATAGACTTGTCGGAGTTTATTTTTATGTTAAAATCAAATAAGAAGGGAACGTCAAAAAAATCGCCAAAAGGAAAGAACAGGTCTGATTTTTTAGAAAAGGCACTTAACAACAGCAATCTGGCTCTTAATCTGAATATCGATAAACTGACTTATAAAAAATTTAAAGCAACAAATGCGATTGCAAACATAAAAACATCCAGCGATAACATTGCGATTGAAAAAGTAGCCATCCGTAAAGGAAATGGGACTATTAATCTTAACGGAATAATTGATCGCACCGGTAAAAATGATGATTTTAATCTGAAGGTAAATGTATCGAAACTGGATATCAGGGATTTGCTGTATTCTTTTGATAATTTCGGATCTGCTACGATTAACTATAAAAATATAACCGGTAATATCGATCTAAATGCAAATCTCAATGGTATTCTTACAGATAAAGGCGGAATAGAGAGAAACTCATTGAATGGAAATCTTACTTTTATTTTGAAGAACGGAGCCTTTATTAATTTCCAGCCGATTGAGAACGTTGGGGAAAAAGTTTTTCCCGGGCGAAATTTTAAAAAGGTGACGTTTGAAAACTTAAATGGTGATTTTAAAGTCAGTAATAGAAATATATATATCAGTCCGATGAAAGTAAACACAAGCGTGTTGAATTTTGATTTGAGCGGAGTTTATGCCCTGGAAAGAGGTACAAATCTTAATGTAGATGTTTATTTGCGTGACCCTCAAAAAGATAAAAACATAAAAAATCTTAAAATTCGGAAGAAAAAAAGGGACGAAGGAATGTCAGTTCATTTGATGGCTGTTGATGGTCCCGACGGAAAAGTGAAAGTGAAATTTCGAAGCCTTAAAGTGAAATAAGATTTCTAAGTAAGCAGTCATTGTTACTAATGACGTAACTTAACCTGATAATATGATAATTCAACTTCTGAATATACAAATTAATCTAAAAATATCTACATTGCTATTTTGACAAATAATGTATTTTTATTGTTTATCAATAAATTTTTATTAAATTTGTGATGTAATTTTAAATTTGAAACAATTATGTCAACAAAGAATAACTTCGTATTTAATGGCTTACTTGTTATTGCTTGGGTAATCTTCGTAGGCTTATCCATTGAAGCAGGAGGCTTGGTGGTCAATTTCATATTCAGCCTATTCAAACCTGAATTTGTGCAAAATCTGTATCAGAAGCTGGACTTAAGTGAAATGTATAATCGTAGCAAATGGGCATTTTTTGTTATGTATACTTTTATTTTGAGCATTGCTGTTTTGAAAGCATACCTGTTCTGTATAGTTATCAGGCTTTTACACAAAATTAATTTATCAAAACCATTCACCAGCTTTGTTTCGGAACAGATATCAAAGATGAGTCACTACACTTTTTCAATTGGAATCTTGAGTTATGTAGCCAGACAAACAGCCAAAAACTTGCAGCATCGTGGTTATGCTATTGACAACCTAAACCAGTTTTGGGTCGACAGTGAAGCATTTATCTTAATGGCGGCTGTAATCTATGTTATTGCAACAATTTTTGCAAAAGGAATTGAAATCCAAAACGAAAACGATTTAACTGTATAGACTATGCCAATCATTGTAAACTTAGACGTGATGATGGCAAAACGTAAAATTTCTCTGAATGAACTTTCTGAAAGAGTTGATTTGACATTATCCAATCTTTCTATTTTGAAAACCGGAAAGGCAAAAGCAATCCGGTTTAGCACATTAGAGGCGATTTGTAAAGCCTTAGACTGTCAACCCGGTGACATTTTAGAATATGTTAGTGATGACAAATAAATAACGAACAGCTAATGGCTGTCTTATTAAGGATTCATCGGGGTTTCTTTTCGAATTTATACTCTTAAAGAGCCTCGAAATCCTCTGGCAGCATAATATGATTCTGCACCATTGTGATACAGGAAGACTGTACCATAACGGAAATCGCAGAAAACAGCACCGCCAAGTTTTCGGATATCGGCAGGTGTTTTCACCCAGCTCGATGTTTTTGAGTCGAATTTTCCAAATTTATGCAGTTCGCGGTATTCTTCTTCCGTTAACAGTTCAATCCCTATGGAAGCGGCCATGTCAAGTGCGCTGTCTGCCGGTTTGTATTCTTTTCGTGAGTCAAGGGCAGCACGGTCGTAGCACAGGCTTCTTCTGCCTTTAGGACTTTCTGCGGAACAATCATAAAAAATATATTCGTCTGTATTTTTATTATAACCAACTACATCAGGTTCGCCTCCTGTTTGTTCCATTTCATTTAGTGACCAGAGTTTAATGGTATTGGCTTCCAATTTTGCTTGTACTTTATTCCATTCAAGGCCTTCATGACGGCTCATGTTTTTTTCGAAACGTGTTTTTAGTGTTTTAAACAGTTCTTCGCGTTGTTTCGGAGATAATTCTTTTTCGTTTGCCATTTTTGTAATGTGTTAATTTGATTAGAGAATATTGGGTTAATACATAATTCGGGGTTTCTGCTTAATATATAAGCCTTGTTCTGCTACAGAGAGCATAAATTCGGATAAATCTTTTCGGGATATTGTAAACAGTAACGAATTTGGTAAAATAGCTTCACCAACATTGTATTCACCAATGAATTTGCCATTGGTTAATTTGGGAGCTCGCACAATGGTCCAATCCAAATCACTGCTCTCAATTATGTTTTCCTTGATTTTATGGTCTTGAGTTGCCTTGCTCAATATAAGAGGCATTATATAATTCACTAAGAATCCCAATCCTTTTTTGTTGTCGTCCACTCCAATAAATGAGAGATAAACAAATCGTTTTACAGATTTTGTGTCCATTGCCTTAACAATGTTTTTAATTCCCGTTATCAGGGCTGGATCATGTATAAAAGGTGTTTTGGCTCCTAATGCACAAATGACAGCATCCTGATTTTCAATGGAGCGTTCAACAGCATTTGTATCGGTTACATCACCCTTAAAGACAGTTAAATTTGGATGATGTAAATGAAAATTTTCAGGAGTCCTTACAAAGGCTGTAACCTGATGTCCTTTTTCTAAAGCCTGTTGGGTTAATTGTAAACCTGTTAAACCCGACGCGCCAAATATCAGTATTTTCATGATTTTTAGGATTTAAAAAAGATGAGCCATTAATGTTCAAGGCTTATTTCTTAAGAAACGAAATCAAACCCTTAAAATAAACTTCCTGATCGTCATAAAAGTCCATGTGGCTTCCTTTCGGACAGAACAGGTAAGTACCTTTTTTAACCGATTTTGCCATTTGCTCCATATGCTTCGGATCCATGGTGTCGTAACGTGCACCAATAACGAGAGTCGGAATGGTAATGCTTTTTAAATCTGGCTGGCGGTTCCATTTCTCAAGTTTACCGGAAATACCAAATTCGCTGGGCCCCTGCATGGTCACATAAAGCGACTGGTTCATTTTTCCAAACGAACGCTGTACCGGTTCCGGCCAATCTTTTGCAGGCATACGCAAAATATGTTTCTCATAAAAATTTGGCATCAGCAATTCCATGTAGCGCGGATTGGAAAAATCGCCTTTCTCTTCAATGGCTCTCAGTTCTTTCAATACATCCGGATCCAACTGTTTGGCAAGAACTTCATCGGCATATTTTCCGTAGGCAACGGCATCCGACATCATATTGGAAATGATTAACCCTTTCATATTATTCTGGTACTTCATGGTATATTCCATAGCCAGAATTCCGCCCCAAGAGTGTCCCAATAAATAAAAATTGTCTTTGTTGAGGTTAAGGGATTTACGAACCTGTTCTACTTCTTCCACATAACGTGGCAAATCCCACAGGGAAACGTCTTTAGGATTGTCTGAATTTCCACATCCCAATTGATCATAATAGATGAACTCAATTCCTTCTGCCGGCAGAAAACTTTCGAAACATTCGAAATATTCATGAGTGGCTCCAGGGCCGCCGTTCAATAAAAGTACTTTGGTTGTAGGATTGTTTCCAAAGCGTTTTGTCCATACTTTAAATGTACCTTTCGGGGTCTCAATCGGAATTATCTGAATACCTCCAGTTTGAATTGAATCATTACTTTTTTGAAAATAAGGATTCATTTGGGCTGTTTGTTTTTCTGAAGTTTCCTTGCAGCTAAAGAAAAGCGGAGAAAGTGAGAGTGTAAGTAATAAAAGGGAACATTTTTTTATCATGGATTTTTCTTATAAAATTAAAGAATTTCCCCGACATGTTTTTTAATGTTCTCCGATATTTTTTTTGTTGGCAAATCATTTTCATCATCCCCAAACGGATCTTCAATTTCTTCGGCAATTAGCTCCAAACTAGCGAGTACATAAAAGATGAAAACCACAACCGGAACTACATAATAGCCTAATGTGAAAGCGTATCCGAAGGGCAAGGTCATCACATAAAAGAAGATGAATTTTTTAAGGAATGCACTGTAAGAGTAGGGAATAGGCGTGTTTTTAATGCGCTCACATGCACCGCATATATCGGTAAACGATTGAATTTCAGAATTGAGAATGATTAATTGATCACCGGTTATTTTTCCTGAGTTGTACAAATCATTGATCTTTTCAAACATCATTTTAGCTACCTGATTTGGTCTGTGTTTTTCATGATCGATTTTTAAATCAAGTCCTTCAAAAAGACTAAGCCCAGTTTCTTCGTTTTTCAGATGTTTGTTAAGAATGGAAGCGTACCCCGGAATAGCTTTTCTGAAATAAGCCCTGTCGTGTTCATCTCTTAAAATAACAGAAAGTTTCATGGCTAAATTTCGACTGTTGTTTACTAGGCTTCCCCACATTCTTCGGCCTTCCCACCATCTGTCGTAAGCGGTATTCGTTCTGAAGACCAACAGTAATGAAATTACAAAACCCAGCATTCCGTGCATGGCGCCTATATTTCTCACATAACTATTTTCAGGAAGATTTAAATAGCTGACTTCTAAATATCCAATGAAGCCTGAATAAATGCCAATAAAAATCATTAGCGGAAGTAAAAGCCTAAAAGTATCTGCCTTGTGAAATCTAAATATGAAAGTGATCCAGTCTTTTGTGTTATATTGTACCATATCTTGAGTTATGAGTTATCTCTGTCCTCTAATTTCTTGTGTCTTGTTTCTTTTCTCCAGTCTAACTAATGTAATTCCAAATCGATTTCTTCTTACCCAGCTCAATAAAAACTTTTCGCAATGTCTGATGTTCCGGTTTTTCCATTGCAGCGTCATCTTTTAAAAGCTTTATGGCGTGGTGACGGGCAAGCATTAAAACATCCTTATCTTTTACCAGATCGGCTATCTGTAAGTTTAAGACACCGCTCTGTTGTTTTCCCATTATATCTCCGGGTCCGCGAAGTTTTAAATCGACTTCCGCAATTTCAAAACCGTCATTTGTTGCACACATGGTTTCGATTCGGGTTTTGGTATCGTTGCTCAATTTATGTCCGCTCATTAAGATGCAATAACTCTGCTCGGCGCCACGTCCTACTCTTCCACGTAACTGATGTAATTGTGATAAACCGAAACGTTCTGCACTCTCAATAATCATCACGCTGGCATTGGGAACGTTAACGCCGACTTCAATAACCGTCGTCGCAACCATTATATTGGTTTTTCCTTCGGCAAAGCGTTTCATCTCGGCATCTTTTTCGGAAGGTTTCATTTGTCCGTGTACAATAGAAACGGAATATTGCGGTAACGGGAAATCCCTTGTGATTCCGTTATAACCATCCATTAAATCTTTATAATCCATTTTCTCCGATTCTTGGATTAGCGGATACACAATATAAATCTGTCTTCCCTTTGCAATTTCGTCTCTCAGGAATTTCCATACTTTCAGTCGGTTATTGTCATAACGATGTACGGTTTGGATTGGCTTTCTGCCTGGAGGTAATTCGTCAATAACGGAAACATCCAAATCACCATACAAACTCATCGCTAAAGTACGCGGAATAGGAGTGGCGGTCATTACCAGAACGTGTGGAGGAACTTCATTTTTTTTCCACAACTTACTGCGCTGCTCCACGCCAAAACGATGCTGCTCATCAATAATTGCCAGACCAAGATTTTTGAATTGCACCTTGTCTTCCAGCAAAGCATGTGTACCGATTATGATGTGCAGACTGCCGTTTTCAAGTTCTTCATGGATGATTTTTCTATCTGAAGTTTTAGTTGAACCGGTTAATAGTTTTATGTTGAGGTTTAGTTCTTTGGCTAATTCTGTTATACCAACAAAATGCTGTGAGGCAAGAATTTCCGTGGGCGCCATTAGACAAGCCTGAAAACCGTTATCGATAGCTAAAAGCATGCTCATCAATCCGACGATGGTTTTTCCGGAACCAACATCACCCTGAAGTAATCGGTTCATTTGCGCATTGCTGCCTAAATCATTTCGGATTTCTTTCAGTACTTTTTTCTGGGCATTGGTTAAATCAAACGGAAGATGACTGTTGTAGAATGTCGTAAAATAATCGCCTACTTTCTCAAACGGATGGCCTTTGATTTTATGTTTACGGATGAGGTTCTTGGTAATCAGTTGCAGCTGAATGAAAAACAATTCTTCAAATTTTAAGCGGAATTGCGCTTTGGCCAAAAGCTCCTGACTTTTCGGAAAATGAATGTTGAACAAGGCAGCGTTCTTCGGAATCAGTTTTAATTCTTCGAGTAAATAAGTCGGCAGGGTTTCAGTGAATAATGAATGTGTTTCAATAAACAACTGCTGCATCATTTTATTAATGACTTTGTTCGAAATACCTTTATTGGCTAATTTTTCCGTACTCGGATAAACAGGTTGCATGGCCGATCGTAAACTCGCTTTGTGTTCTTCAACTAATTCCATTTCCGGATGTGCCATGTTGAACAATCCGTTAAAGGAAGTCGTTTTCCCGAAAATCACGTAAGGTGTGTTTATTTTCAGGCTTTCGCGTATCCATTTTTGCCCTTGGAACCAAACCAGTTCCATTTCGCCTGTATCATCAACAAAAGTGGCTACCAGACGTTTTCCTTTTTTCTGCTCGACAGTTTTGATATGAATCACTTTACCGACGATCTGAACCTCTGAATTGCTGTTTTGCAGTTCGTTGATTTTGTAATACCGCGTACGGTCGATGTAACGGTTCGGATAAAGATTGATTAAATCGCCGTATCGATGAATGTTCAGTTCCTTACGCAACAAATCCCCACGCTGAGGACCAACGCCTTTCAGATATTCAATGGGAGTGTCAAGTAAGTTATTCATTTTGGCTTGTAAAAAGTAAAGCGAATATAAAACTTAATTTTTCAAATGAAAAGTTATTTCGGAATCAAATCACAATACCAAAATCCGTAATCAAAAGCGCTGTCATCTGTATCACAAGCGGTATTGGATGATTCTTTTTTAGGTTTCTCGTATTTACGATACACAATTTCTCCGATTTCAAAATCGATTGGTTTGGAGAAAATCGGCCCGTCAAAAGTAAACGTGTGGAATTCTCCGTTTTCTCCGCAAACATCAACATCATCAGGTAAATCGGCTATGAATTGCTCATCGATAACTCTTCCAACAAAACTTTTATCTAGATTTCGTTCGTTTACACAGGTTACTATTGTTTTGAAGCCCAAATCCAGAAATTCATGGATCAGTTCTCTCGTGTCAATTTTCCATAGCGGAAAAACGCCTTCCAATTGCATTTCGGCTAATTTATCTTCTCGGTATTTTCGTAAATCTTCCAGGAAAATGTCGCCAAAAACAGAAAGGGTAACACCTTTTTCTTTGAAATGATTCAGCGTCTGTCTCATAACATCTTCATAAACTTCCATGGTAGGCATTTCGGGAATTTCCATTTTATAAAGCGGTAATCCGATGCTTTCGGCTTGTTGTTCCAAAAGTTCAGCGCGAACACCATGCATGGAAATCCGATTGTATTGTTTGTTTACGCTTGTTAGAAGCGAAACGATTTCCATATCGGGATTCTGAAGGATTTTATATAAGGCCAGAGCCGAATCTTTTCCGCTGCTCCAGTTAAAAAGGGCTTTCTTTTTCAAATCTTGTAATTTGGAAGTAAACATACAAAAAAGTCCGAAATTCCTTTGTATTTTTGGGATTCTTATAAATTCACCATGAAATATTTTTTACTGATTATCACTTCATTCGCTTTTGCACAGCAAACTAAAAAAGTCGATTTTATTTCGTTAAACGCCAATTTGAATCCAAATTCAATTGAAAAATCCATCAGTGGAAATATAGCTTATGATTTTGTAGTGAAATCAAAAACGGATACCATTAAAATTGATGCGATCCGAATGGAATTCAGTGATGTAAAAATCAATGGTAAATCAGTACAATTTAAAAACTCAGGAAAAGCATTAAATCTTTTCGAAGGTTATAAGAAAGGAAAAAACAAACTGGAATTTTCTTATTCGGCAAAACCGAAGCAAACCATGTATTTTGTTGGTGATTTTTCAACGGGTTCCGGACAAATTTGGACGCAGGGACAAGGGAAATATACGTCACATTGGTTGCCTAGTTTTGACGACGTAAACGAAAAAGTGATTTTTAATATCTCGACGCAGTTCAGAAATGATTTTACCGTTTTATCGAACGGTGTTTTAAAAAACACCAGCATGAATTCAAAGGGAAATTTGAAAACCTGGAATTATCAGATGCAAAAACCTATGAGTTCTTATTTGGTAATGTTGGCCATTGGGAAGTTTGTAAAGAAAACGGAAACTTCAAAATCAGGAACACCATTGGAATTTTATCTGAGAGAAGAAGACAAAGATAAATTCTCAACAACCTATAAATTTTCAAAAGAGATTTTTGATTTTTTTGAAAAAGAAATAGGGGTGAAGTATCCTTGGGAAGTATACCGCCAGGTTCCTGTTATGGATTTTTTATATGCCGGAATGGAAAACACAACTTCAACGATTTTTGCACAGGATTTTGTAGTGGATGAAATTGGGTTTAATGACCGAACTTACATGAATGTAAATGCGCACGAACTAGCCCATCAGTGGTTTGGCGACATGGTTACGGCCCAAACGGGAAAACACCATTGGCTGCAGGAAGGTTTTGCAACCTATTATGCATTATTGGCCGAAAAGGAACTCTTTGGCGAAGACCATTTTAACTTCGAATTGTACCAGACGGCAGAAACATTGCAAAGAGCTGCGAAAACGGATACGATTCCGCTACTAAATGAAAAAGCAAGTTCGCTTACGTTTTATCAGAAAGGAGCTTGGGCGCTGCATAATCTGAGAGAACAAGTTGGTGATAAAAATTTCAAAAAGGCTGTCAAACGATATTTAAAGAAATACAGATTCGAAAATGTGAATACGGATAATTTTTTGGCTGAGATTAATAAAGTTTCCAAATACGATGCCAATCTCTTTAGGAAAAACTGGTTGCAAGCATCCGGATTTCAGGTGAATGAAGCATTGGCTATTCTGAAGAAAAACAAATTCATGTCGGATTATCTTAATTTGGTAGAGCAGTCGGAAGTACCTTTTTCAGAAAAGAAAGCCCGTTTTGAAGCCATTTTAAATTCTGATGCTTTTTATCCTATGAAAGAGGAAGTTGTTTATCAGATGACAGAAGTTCCTTTTGAGGAGAAAAAAGACTTGTTGCTAATAGCTATGAAATCGGATAATAGTAAAATCAGACAAGCTATTGCTGTTACGATGAAACAAATTCCGCTTGATTTCAAATCAGAATACATGACCCTACTGAATGATCATTCTTATTTTACAAGGGAAGTAGCTTTTAAAAATGTAATGGCACAATTTCCAGAAGATCGGTTTTCTGTATTAGAACAAACGAAAGACTGGGGTGGCTTCAGTGATAAGAATTTACGAATTGCCTGGTTGACATTGGCTTTGGCTACACCGGACTATCAAGAAGAGAACAAGGTGAAGTTTTATGATGAATTACTAAGATATACTACACCGAATTTTGAAGCCAACACAAGACAAAACGCCATTGTGAATTTATTATTTCTTAATAAAGCCGATAAAAACGTATTGCCTAATCTGGTAAACGGATTAACCCATCCTAAATGGCAGTTTACTAAGTTTTGCCGCGAAAAAATCAGGGAAATGCTGAAACAGGATACATTCAGAAAGTATTTCCAGGAGTTGTTGCCTACATTGCCTGAAAACGAAAAAACACAACTGCAACGATTATTTTAGTTTTTTTTAACAAATTTATCAGGATAAAATCCTACATTTATAAAAATGTAAAAAGATAATATATGAAAAAACACTTAAAGTATTTTGCCGTTTTACTAATTACTGTTTTTGCAGTAAGCTGTGATTCTAACGATGACAATTCAAGAAATGACAATTCAAGCAATGATAGTAGCGAATATATTTCATATAAGATAGATGGTGGAGAAACCGTTTTTGCAAATGACATATCATGGGCAGGCCCAATTCCAATTAACGAAGGAGGATTAGGAACTGAATTATGGGTCGTAGGTAATCTCGCAAATGGAGGAATCATTAAAATAAGTGGAGACGTATGCGCTCCAGGAGTTTATACAACAGCCACACATCATTTCGGTATTGACGGTCCGTTTGGAGGTGTATATGCTGTTGGCGGAGATACGCCAGCAAACACAATGTCCTTTAATTTAACCAATCATGGTAATTTAGGAGAATATATCGACATGACTTTTAGCGGTACATATACCAATCAAACAGGAACGCATACCTTAAATGGTACTGTTCATGTTATAAGAAATCATTAATGAAAAAGCCCCGAATTTTTTGGGGCTTTTTTTATTTATATACTTCTATTTATATACTTTGGTTATCTTTCAGATGAATGGTAATACAAAAAACAAAAAAACTCCAAAACTAATTCTGGGATTACGACCAACTTTGCTTGAAAACGAAAAAGTGCAGCTACAAAAATTATTGTAAGAATTGTACGCAACCAATTTCTTGTGAATGCATCTTTTTAATAGAGAAAATTAATTAATGAAAATTGTTTTTTGAAAGTCCAAGTAAGTATTGGAAGATTTTGAGATTGTATTCAGACGAAAAACGAAGCATACCGATGAACCGTATAAGTGTTATAATGTAATTATAAAAGGTTATTTATAATAAAAAAGCCCCGATAATCAGGGCTCTTAGTTTATCCTAGAATTTCTGTGATTTCATTTTTTATGAAAGACAGCGCTAAAACGGTAGGGGATTGCTTTTCCAATAAATCCGTTAAGAGTTTTTCGCGCAATTTGTCCGCATTTTCAACTTGTAAAGTTGTTTTTCGGATGGTTTGAATAATGGTGTTTTTTGCTGTAAGGATAATGTTCCAGCACTCGTCTGAAATATAAACCTGTTGTGTTAAATTATGTTCAAATTCCTGTTCGATATGATGAATCAATAAAGACTCATAATCATTCTTATCGATAGAAAGAGGAGCAACACGAACCAACAGTTTTCCGGGGTTAATACGCTCTAAAAATAAAGCCATGCGCTCATAAGCCTGTAAACGTAAGGGTAAAGCCGTTTTTTGGGATTCTTTGTGTAAAAGGAAACGTCTTCTGCCTTCTTCGTTTTTTAAATAAGAATTAAAAATGTAATAAGCTACACCTCCTGTTACAATTGAGGGAAGTGTGTAAGCTGCGATATCAATTATTTTAGAATAATCCATTTTTTGGGTTTAATTTTTTGCAAAAGTATAAGATTAACGGAATTCAGGATATATCCTTGCAATCTTTTTCGTTAATTTTGTTAATAACAAGGTAAAAATATGAAAAAGTTATTACTGGTCTTTATGTTTTTTATGCATTTAGGGGTTTTTTCACAAAACGTTGAAATTGTTGTTGCCTTAAAAGACTATGAAACCAATCTTCCGATCGAAGATGCTTCTATTACGGTACTTAACACCAATCAGGGACTGGTAAGTAATAAAGACGGTATTTTTAAAATTTCCTTGGATAAACCTTCAAAGATCCAGATTTCACATGCATCCTATAAAACGATTGTGGTTAATTCGGCTTCATTGAAATTGAAGGAAAATATAATTTATATGGATCGGAATACTAAAACTTTGGAAGAAGTTATCATAACCACAAAACATCCTCAGGAAATTTTAAAGAAATTGATCGAAAATTCCTCTGATAAACTAACGATTCCAGTAAATCTTAAAGTTTATGTCCGTGAATTCTTTAAGAAAAATGATAAGTATACATCATTTAACGACGGACTTTTAAATTTTTACATTCAAGGAAGGCCTACTAACGTAAAGACCGATATACTGGTGGAACAAAATCGTTTTTATGGGTTAATTAATGATGAAATTGATGAAAGTACATTAGGATACAATTTAAACGATATAATCGGTAACTACTATGAATTCAAATACCTTGAAAAAGTAGTGGAGGCTTATTCGAAGAAAAAATACGATTACGAAATAAAAACATTTCCAAATAATCAGGATTATTACATAATGAATATCAGGCCGTTGCCAAATATTGAAGGTTATTTCCCTGATTTCTATATAGTTTACGATTATAAAAAGAGCATCATAATCGAAATCAATTCCTCAGTACTAACGGAACGTTATGAGTTTAAAGGGGTAACCGATTTTTTAGTGATTAAAGGAAAAATTTTTAATTCGGTTTTTAATGCTACCTATAAATATGACGGAAATAAGTATTACCTAGCCAGTTCAAAAGAAGAGATAGGTTTCAAGACAACCAATAAGAAAAAAGAAGAAGAACGCATTGAGGTGAAGAATTATCTGGTCACGACAAACTTCAGTACGAAACCGGTTCCTTATGATAAAAGTGATGTCTACAAAGAGAAATCGTTATTCAATAAACGAAATACCATACTAACCAATTACTGGGAATTCGATTCAGGGTTGACTCCGACGGAAGAAGAAAAACAGATAATTGAAAGTCTGGCTTCTAAATTATAACTCAAATAATTAAAAATTAACAACTTTTTATAATAATTTTCTTTTGTTCTGTTAAAAAAATATATTTCTTTGTAAGAAATTAATTATTTTATGAAACAGACAATAATCTTATTTTTAGTTAGTCTTTGGACAATCAAAACTTTATCTCAGGAAAAGAAAATTACAGTTATCCTTAAAAATGAAATAACAAAAGAAGTAGTTTCAGGGGCTTCTGTTAGCGTTGTAAATTCAAACCAAGGTGCTGTCAGCAATGAAGAAGGTGTTTTTCGTCTTTCCATAGATGCTCCTTCCGAAATAGTAATTACTCATTTAACCTATAAAACAAAAGTAATACCGTCTTCAGATTTAAAACAGGCTGAAACAATTGTCTTTCTTGAGGAAAACGATACCAAACTTGAGGAAATGATTATTTCCAAAACACCAATTTACCAGGTTCTTTCAGCATTGGTTGAAAATTCTGCTAAACGATTGACAATGCCTATCCATCTAAGTACTTATTGCCGTGAATTTGTGAAGAACTACGGAAACTATTCCCGATTTTCAGATGGTTTGGTGGACTTACATATTAAAGGAAAAGCAAAAAAAGTAGATATTGATGCTGTTGCACTTCAAAACAGATCTTATGGACTTAATGAAAAAGATCCTGCTTCAGAGCATTTAATAGGATTCAAGTTGGATAGGATTATTGAAAAGACCTATGAGTTTAGTGTGCTAAAAACGTTTTGCACAAAAAAAAGCCAGAAAGATTATGATTTTGAAATTAAGAGCAATCCTTCTGATGATAATGTTTATTTCATATATATAACTCCGAAGAAGGAAGCCGAAAAATTACTTTACGAAGCTAAAGTGGCTTATAACCGTTCACAAAAACTGATTTTATCAGTAGATATGAAAATAGCCGATTCCCATCTTCAATACTCAAAAGAAATGAATTTTATATTAATGAGAGCTTTGTTTAAGAAGGATGATTTTAAGGCTACTTTTAAATTTGAAAATGACAAATATTTCCTTGCCAATACTTTTGCTGATGTTCATTTTAAAGCTTGGAATAAAAGAGGAATGGATTATGATCTGGAAGCCAAGAATGCTTTTGTGGTTAAAAATTATGCTGATGAAAATTTTAGTTATGATAAAGAAGAGATCATGGATAATTCGGTACTTGCGCGTAATAAAAACAATATTAAATCCCAATACTGGGAATTTGATTCGGGTCTGACATTGACAATAGAGGAAGAGAAAATAGTCGAAAAATTGGCTTCCAAATCTTAAAAAATGTAACGTTAAAAGGCATTCAAAACTTGAATGTCTTTTTTTTATGGTTATTTTTGTAGATTATAATTTCAATAACCAAGAAATCCAGTTATTTTGAAAGTCAGTGATTCAAATAAAATGCAACAGATAATAAATCAGCTTAACGAAGCTCAACGTGCGCCCGTACTGCAAAAAGACGGACCAATGATAGTGATTGCGGGTGCCGGTTCCGGAAAAACACGTGTGCTTACGGTTCGTATTGCCAATCTAATTCATCAGGGTGTTGATGCTTTCAATATCTTATCGCTTACGTTTACCAATAAAGCGGCACGTGAGATGAAAAAACGTATTACCGACATCGTAGGCCCTGAAGCCAAAAATCTTTGGATGGGAACCTTTCACTCGGTTTTTGCCAAGATTTTGCGTATTGAAGCCGATAAATTAGGATATCCAAGTAATTTCACCATTTATGATGCCCAGGATTCTGTGCGCCTGATCGGACAAATTATTAAGGAGATGCAGCTGGATAAGGATGTCTACAAACCAAAACAGGTTTTCGGCCGGATTTCATCCTATAAAAACAGTCTGATAACCGTTAAGGCTTACTTCAACAATCCGGAATTACAGGAAGCCGATGCGATGAGCAAAAAACCGCGCATGGGTGAAATTTACAATCAGTATGTGGAGCGTTGTTTTAAATCCGGAGCCATGGACTTTGATGATTTGTTATTGAAAACAAATGAATTATTAAATCGTTTTCCAGATGTTTTGGCGAAGTATCAGGATCGTTTCCGTTATATCCTTGTGGATGAGTATCAGGATACCAACCATTCACAGTATCTGATTGTTCGCGCTTTATCCGACAGGTTCCATAATATCTGTGTGGTAGGTGATGATGCGCAGAGTATTTATGCTTTCCGCGGAGCGAATATCAATAATATTTTAAACTTTCAGAAGGATTATGAAGGTGTTCAGACGTATCGATTGGAACAGAATTACCGTTCGACCAGAAATATAGTTGAAGCCGCCAATACAATCATCGACAAGAATAAAACCAAGTTAGATAAAGTGGTTTGGACCGCGAATGATTTCGGTCCGAAAATTAAAATCCACCGCAGTTTAACTGATGGGGAAGAAGGTCGTTTTGTAGCTTCCACCATTTTTGAAGAGAAGATGCAAAAGCAGATGATGAACGGACAGTTTGCTATTTTGTACCGTACCAACGCCCAATCACGAGCAATGGAAGATGCTTTGCGCAAAAGGGATATTCCGTACCGAATTTACGGAGGATTGTCGTTCTATCAGCGCAAGGAAATCAAAGACGTGTTGTGCTATTTGCGTTTGGTCATTAACCCGAAAGACGAAGAGGCATTGATTCGCGTAATTAATTATCCGGCGAGGGGAATTGGTAATTCGACTATTGAGAAACTAACGGTTGCGGCCAATCATTACAAGCGTTCCATCTTCGAAGTTATGGAACACATTGAAAAAATCGATTTGAAGCTGACATCGGGAACTAAAAATAAATTGCAGGATTTTGTAATGATGATTAAGAGTTTTCAAGTCATCAACGAAAATCAAGATGCTCTTTATCTGACCGATCATGTAACCAAGAAAACCGGTTTAATTCAGGAACTAAAAAAGGATGCCACTCCGGAAGGTATTGCCCGTATTGAGAACATCGAAGTTTTAATGGGAGGTATCAAGGATTTCATCGAAGGACAAAAAGAAGTTGACGGTGCCCGTGGTGCCTTATCTGAATTCTTGGAAGATGTGGCTTTGGCAACTGATTTGGATAATGATACCGGTGATGACGACCGTGTAGCATTGATGACCATTCACTTGGCAAAAGGATTGGAATTCCCAACGGTTTTTATCGTAGGTATGGAAGAAGATTTGTTCCCGAGTGCGATGAGTATGAACACTCGAAGCGAACTGGAAGAAGAACGCCGATTGTTTTATGTAGCCTTAACCCGTGCGGAACACCAAGCGTACTTAACATACGCACAATCGCGTTACCGTTGGGGAAAACTTGTTGACAGCGAACCATCGCGTTTTATAGAAGAAATAGATCCGCAGTATTTGGAATATTTAACACCAGTAGAAACGAATTACCGTTATAAACCGATGATTAATACCGATATTTTTGGAGATGTAGATAAATCGAAACTTCGTTTGACAAAGCCTGTTGCTGGGACACCTCCGAAATATATTACAAGTAATGAGCCAAAACCTGACTTTAATATTCGTAAATTGAAGCCAGTTTCGGGTTCCGCGCCAAGCGGTAAAGCCAATTTGTTTGACGGTAATTTGGCGATAGGGAATATCGTAATGCATGAACGATTCGGAAAAGGACAAATCCTGAATTTGGAAGGAGCAGGGGCAGACAAAAAAGCAGAAATCAAATTTGAAGTAGGAGGAATCAAGAAGTTGTTGTTGCGTTTCGCGAAGCTGGATGTGATTGGGTAAAAAGTATATATCATGTTTTAGTCACCTGTAAGCTCTTTTAACGAATGTATATTTTGAAAATTTTATTAAAGTTATTTTTTTAATACTATTTTTCTTCTAATTTCGTTTTGAATTGTAGTAACAGAATATTTAAAACAATCCTTTTATGATAGCTGCCCAAACTTTAAAACAAAGCAAATGGTTTACAAAACTTTCATTAAGTTTTTTGTCTATAGTTGGAGCAGTTAATTTGTTACTGTTTATAGTATTGCCACTTTTGCCTTTTAAGTTGTCAAAATACATTCTGCCAATTGGTTTAATTATGTTGGCTTTGTCAATTGTTTTTTCAATTGTTTTTTCAATCTATTGGCATTATAAAGAGAAAAGTAACTCGTTTAACTCTGAGAAGTGCCATGTTTGGTTAACCACGCTGTTGCGTTATTGGCTGGCTGTACAAATAGCTACATTTGGTTTTGAGAAAATTTTGGGCGTAAACTTTGCTCATTCTTATCATGCTGATGATGCTTTGACAAGTACTTTAAACGGGCAAGAACTAACCTGGATTTATTATAGTTATTCTTACGGACTTTCGTTGATTGTGGCTTTTTTTCAAATAGTTGGAAGTTATCTATTATTGTTCAGACGGACTATTCTTATAGGTGTTTCATTGTTACTCCCAGTGATGTTTAATATCGTATTGATTAACCTATTTTATGGGATAGGTATAGTAGTCGCATTTACTGCAATTTCAATGACATTAGGTTTGATTTATTTATTATATCAGAGAAAAGAGGAGATAATTTCTTTCTTCAAACGATACGAAATAGGATTACCAACTATAGGGAATTCAACTATACGCAATAGCATAAGAGTTGTATGCATACTACTACCTATATTTTTTATCACTTATTATAAGAGTAATGTATATGCTTCATCAAAGTATTTTGGTAAGTGGGAAGTAGAAACTATGAAACGAAATGGATCTGTTATTCCTGAAAAAGCTTGGGAAAAAGATACTTTAGCTTGGAAAAATATCTATTTCGAAGAGCGTGGGAAATTGTATTGTACACCTAATCCTTATAAATATGATGACGATGTATCCATTTTGTTTAAATATGAATACAATGAAGATAAAGATGCAATAAGAGTTATATCATATGAGAAAAACCCTCAGCAACCAGATACAATTCCTGTTCAAATAAATAAGTTTAAAGGTAATTCGATGGAATGGAATATGGTTTTTTATAAAGATACCATTCAAATGCAATTAAAACGGGAAAATTAAGTAGTTTTCAATAATTAATTAAAAACAAAGCTTTGTCAAAAAGAATAGAGAAAGCTCTTTTAGAAAGTATTGTAAGAAGTTAGAAAAAGCTTTAACTTTAATAATTATAAATGCTTAAAGCGAATTGCTTATGGCTTAATGCTGAAAACAATGGCACAATTCATTAAAATTTACCCGGAAAACCCAAGTGAAAAGGAAATTGCTAAAGTGGTAAAAACACTTCGCGATGGTGGTTTAATAATCTATCCGACTGACACGGTTTATGGTTTGGGATGCGACATCACCAATACGAAAGCTTTGGAGCGCATTGCCAAAATTAAAGGCGTGAAACTGGAAAAAGCTAATTTCTCTTTTGTCTGCCATGATTTAAGTAATATTTCCGATTATGTGAAGCAGATTGATACGTCGACCTTCAAAATCCTGAAAAGAGCATTGCCGGGACCTTATACCTTCATCCTTCCCGGAAATAATAATCTTCCGAAAGAATTTAAAAAGAAAACTACGGTAGGTATTCGTGTGCCGGATCATGAAATTGCATTGGAAATTGTGCGTCACCTTGGAAATCCAATTGTTTCCACTTCAATTCATGATGACGATGAGGTTATTGAGTATACTACTGATCCCGAATTAATCTTTGAAAAATGGCAAAACCTTGTCGATTTGGTTATTGATGGCGGTTATGGTGATAACGAAGCATCAACTATTATTGATTTATCGAATGGTGAGCCTGTTGTTGTTCGTGAAGGAAAAGGAAGTTTGGATATTTTATAAGAATTAGTAAAGAGCTATTTATATAAAAAACGTCTTGAAATTCAAGGCGTTTTTTATTAAATGTTTATAGTTACTGAAACTAACTGACCGCAAAACTGATTTTACATATATTAAAAAGAAATCAAATCCTAGAAGATTTCATCTGATGCAAAAGAATATATTTTTCTAACCACCTAATTTTTCTTGTAAAATAAAACATCTCTAAATAAAATATAGTTTTTATAAATAAAAAGTACTTTGTATTTCAAAGTTTATTAAATTTGTGTAGAGAAAATTGAAGATGAATGATTTACAATTTAAATAAGGGTCATTTTAGTTCTGTTTTCATGGAAAATTATTTCAAATCAAAATTTAAAATTATGCAAAACAAAAGGCTTTTAGGAATTGTGCTAGCGGTAGCAGTTTTACTGTTTATTCCGTTTACAGCAATGCAGTTTACTGATGAAGTAAATTGGACTTTATTTGATTTTATTGTTGCAGGAGTCTTATTGCTGGGAACTGGTCTGATGTGCGAATTTGTAATAAGGAAAGTAGCCAAAACCGAACATAGAATAGCTCTCTGTGGAGCTGTTTTGGCAGTGCTCGTCCTGATTTGGATCGAATTGGCTGTTGGTATCTTCGGAACGCCATTCGCAGGATCATAGCGGGAAGGCAGAATTCAGAAATTGAAATTAAAATCATAACTCAATAACCGACAATTAGTTCTTGTCGGTTTTTTTATTTGTTACAACGATTAATTTATAGATTACAAAAAGGATTACAAAAATTTGCATGATATTACACTAATGTATTGAAAAAGAGAAGAGAAAAACTGCTCGTCATTCTGATTATGAGTATGAGAATCAATACTGCAAAAGAGCGAGGTTTAATTACTGAAATCGTTATTTATTAATTGGTAGATAGTAATTTACCTACGGGACTGCCGATGGTCAATGTACATAATAGGGTGTCGATGTTCGGCCAGTTAAAAAAACTTATGTATATAGATGGCGTAATATAAGGTACGCCAATGAATCGCATTTGTATGCTTACCGACTACATGAAGGCGGAACAAAAAGTTGTTGCCTGACCCAACCAGGATGTAGTGTATGGAACAGGTACGATCGGAAACCGCCTGCTGTAATGAAAGTGAAATAGATTGATGATGTAAATGTGACAACCTTTTGAAACAGAGATAGGTGAGAAGTTGGTTGTTAGTCTTGCGTGTTTTTTAAGAATAAACCAATACATAATAAACTGTAATGAAAAATATCCTTCTTTCATTTTTTCTTATTTTGCTTTTGATAGGTTGTAATAAGAAGCAAAAAGAACAAACAAATACTGATGCACCTATACAATCAGCAGCAAATACCTTTAGACCGGCAAATATTCAGGAAGAAATGATTTACAGCCGTGCATTGACAGCGGCAGTATGGAGCATGCCTGTGGTAAATTACCAGCTTATGTATCAGGAGATGGCCACTAAGCTTAAAGGAGATTTTAATCAGATTGTTATTTGGCCGAAACTTTTGGATTGGAAAAATCAAACACTTACCCCAAATCCCGATGTCATCTATCTCATGCCTTTTTTCAATACAAAAGATGTTGGGCCTATTGTTTTGGAAATTCCTCCTGCTGATAAGGGAGTGTTGAACGGAAGTGTAATGAACTATTGGCAAGCAGCTATTGAAGATGTAGGGCCTGGTGGAGTTGATAAAGGTAAAGGAGGGAAATACCTGTTTCTCCCTCCGGATTATGACGTAAATAAGGTTCCGAAAGGTTATATCCCGCTCGCTTCTAATACGTACCAGGGTTATGCTCTAATCCGTTCGGTCCTTAAAAGCGGCAGCGCTGTTGATGTTATAGCAGCTATCGAATATTCAAAACGAATCAAACTTTACCCTTTATCACAGGCAAGCCAATCACCGCAAACTACTTTTTTGGATGCAAGCAATGTGGTGTATGATTCTTCCATCCCATATGATATTAGGTTTTTTAAATCGCTAAATCTTATGGTTCAAGCCGAGCCATGGCTTGAGCGTGATAAGGCAATGATTGATCTTTTAAAAACTATTGGTATTGAAAGAGGGAAACCTTTTAATCCTAAACCACGAACAGTGGAAATTCTAAACCATGCAATCAAAGCTGCAAAAGCATGGCTTGATGTTAACTATGAATCGATGCCAAGATATTATATAGACGCTCATTGGTTTTTCCCGGCCACGGAGGAAACACATCAGAGCATCATAAACGATTTCAAAGTTCCTGATTCATACCCCGTAGATAATCGTGCAGTGATTTATACAATGGCTTTTTTCAGTGCCAAACATATAGGGGAGTCGCAATATTATTTGATGACGTTAAAAGATATAGATGAAAAACCGTTAGAAGGCAGCAAGCACTATAAATTGAATGTGCCGGCAAACGCACCGGTAAGCCAATATTGGTCGATGACGGTATATAACCGAGATACACATACCTTCATCCGAAATGCAAAATGGATGGGACGTTCCTCGCAAACTCCCGGTATCAAGACAAACGATGACGGCTCCGTGGATATTTACTTCGGACCAACGCCTCCGCCAAGTGGCGAATCGAACTGGATTCCGACGGATTCTAAAGGACAATTCGAAGTGCTCGCACGTTTTTACGGCCCTAAGAAAGCCTTGTATGATAAATCATGGAAGTTGGGAGATATTGAGGAAGTGAATTAATGAACGTCGAATTACGCTAAGATTCAGAATGACTATTGACAACATTTATGAAGAAGAATAGAATCTTATACTGAATATCACATAAGAAGTAAATAGGATCAGCTTAAAACGTTAAAAATAAGTAACAACAAATATTTAAAATTATATGAACAACACACAAAATCATCCGACCCCTGAAAGTATCCTTCAGATTGCCTCAGGCTTTTGGGCTTCAAAAATTCTTTTGAGCGCAGTAAAATTTCAAATCTTCACAACTCTTGCCGAACGAAAAAGTATGTCGGCCGGCGAAATCAAATCGCTTTTAGGCTTTAAGTGTTCCGACAGGAATGTGTGTGATTTTCTAGATGCGCTAACAGCCTTTGGTTTCTTGAACCGTGAAGGTATATTGGAAACAGCGAAATACAGCAATAATGCTGATGCCGACTTTTTTCTTGATAGAAACAAACCCTCTTATATAGGAGGATTACTTGAAATGTTAAATAATAGGCTGTATGGTTTTTGGGGGAATCTTGAAGAAGGACTGCTAACAGGAAATCCTCAAAATGAAGCGATTCAGGGAGAAAATCTTTTTGATAAACTGTATGCAGACCCGGCAAGGTTGGAAGAGTTTATTCAGGCCATGAGCGGTGTTCAGATGGGAGCATTTATGGCATTGGCCCAAAAACTGGATTTTTCAAAATCCAAAACACTTGTGGATGTTGGGGGGTCGGCAGGAATATTGTCGTTGATGGTTGCCAAGCACCAGCCGAACATGAACTGTATTACTTGGGATTTACCTGCTGTTACACCGATTGCTGATCAAACCATTCAGAAATTCCAGCTTCAGGATCGTGTTAAAACAGCGCAAGGGGATTTCTTTAAAGACGAATTTCCGAAAGCCGATATTGTAACCATGGGTAATATTCTTCATGACTGGGATGAGGAAACTAAACTGATGCTCATGAAAAAAGCGTATGATGCTTTGCCTGAAGGGGGGGTTTTTGTAGCTGTTGAAAACGTAATAGACGAAAACAGAAATAAAAATGCTTTCGGGTTGATGATGAGCCTTAACATGCTGATAGAAACAGGAACAGGATTTGATTATACGCTCGCTGATTTTAATAAATGGGCAACTCAAGTAGGTTTTAAATCGACGTCGATGATTCCATTAGCGGGGCCTACAAGTGCGGCGATAGCGGTCAAATAGTCGATTCTGTTTTTCAATTGAACGATTGGTATTTGAAGAGCCAATCATCAATCCAACTAAACAAATTAAAAAAAGAGTTTCTATTGAAACTCTTTTTTTAATTCTTATCAGAATAAATCTTACTGACGGTATATTTATTTGCCCAAAGTCTTCATCTCTTTCTCAAGCATATCATAGAATTGATCTATTTTTGGCATGATGATGATTCTTGTTCTTCTGTTTTTAGCGCGGTTAGCCGGCGTGTCATTTTCAAAAAGCGGAATGTAATAGCTTCTTCCGGCAGGGATTAACTGCTTCGGATTTACACCTAAGTCTTTTTGTAAAACTCTCACGATGGATGTTGCTCTTTTAACAGATAAATCCCAGTTGTCCAACAATACTGCATTTTTAATAGGCACGTTGTCTGTGTGGCCTTCTACCATGCACTCAAAATCAGGTTTGCTGTTGATTACTTTGGCTACTTTACCCAAAACACCTTTAGCTCTGTCGCTTACTTCATAACTTCCTGATTTGAATAAAAGATTATCGGCAATGGAAATCATTACCACTCCTTTTTCTACATTGATGTTAATGTCCGGATCGTCAATACCCACTTCTCGTTTTAAACTTGTTACCAAAGCCAATGTAACACTGTCTTTTTTGGTTAAAGCATCCTGTAAACGAGATATTTTTAAATCTTTTTCTTTTAAACTTTCCAGTGATTTTTCAAGATTTTGAGCACCTTTTGTAGTCAAAACAGTCATTTCTTTGGAACTGTTGATCAGATCGGTGTTGGTTTTCTTTAAATAATCGTTCTGATTGTTTAATGCTTCCTTCTCAGTAAGGCAAGTGTTCAGTTTAACGGTACAAGTATTCAGTAAATCCTGAATTTCTTTGTTTTTAGCTTCCAGCTCTGCTATTTTCTTCTTGGTTCCGCAAGATGTCAGCGATAGGCCAACAACAGAAAGTAAAATAAATAGTTTCTTCATGATTAATGATTTTTTTAAAGGTATTAACAAAGTTACTTACTTATTAAAAATGTTTTAAAATTTAAAATGATAAACAAATGTTAAAGATTAACATCAAAAATCTTACCATTTTTAAAGTAGTAACGGTATACAACTGATTTTATTCTATAATAATCTTTGGACTGAAAAGCGTCTCTTTTCTTTAAAAACCTGAACATCTGTACATAAAAGTAATAATGTGCAACTAAAACGGCCCACAAATGTTTAGGTTTTCCTTGAAGAAGAAAGCGTATTCCTGCAACTCCGTCAAGACACATGCGGATGAAAAGCGTTGGAAACAAATGCGAAGACGGAAGATTTTTAAGCATCATCCAAACTGAGTTTCTAAAATTCAGGAATGTTTTTCTCGGGCTCCCGGCGTCCAAAGTAGCTCCGCCGACATGATATACTGTGGATGAACCACAATATTTAATGCTGTATCCTTTGTTGTAGGCCCGCCAGCAAAGATCGATTTCTTCCTGATGAGCAAAAAAATCAGGATCAAAACCTTTCAATTCCCTGAAAATCTCTTTTCGGATAAAAAAACAGGCTCCGGATGCCCAGAATATTTCAATCGTGTCATTATACTGCCCATTGTCTTTTTCCAACGTTTCAAAGATACGGCCACGACAATACGGAAAACCATATTTGTCAATAAAACCACCAGCAGCACCGGCATATTCAAAATAAGCCTTGTTCTTAAAATCCAATAATTTCGGCTGGATAATTGCAGTACTTGGCTCGTTTTTGAATAAACTGATAATTGGCTGTAACCAGTTTTCGGTTACTTCTATGTCCGAATTGACCAAAGCATAGATTTCTTCCTCAACAAATTGTAAGGCCTCATTATATCCTTGTGCAAATCCAAAATTCGCTTTGTTTTCAATAATGGTAACCGAAGGAAAATTATTTTTAATATAGGCAACAGAATCATCGCTTGAAGCATTGTCGGCTACATATATTTTTGCTTCAGGGGAATACTGAATGACTGATGGTAAAAACTGCTCTAAAAGTTTAACACCGTTCCAGTTTAGAATGACTACTGCTACTTTCATTTAATATTCGATTACAGTTGTTGCCCCTTTTTTATTTGTTGAATAAGAAGCAAGATACTGATTGATTTTATTATATATTCTCGTTTCAGGATAAATCATAATTCCTTTGTAATCATATGCCCAACTACTTATATAAACAAAATATTCTGAATTGTATTTTGTTATATATGGTTTGATTTCTCGAGGTAATTTTTTTAGTAAGGTTGTATCATTAATGCGAATAGTGGCATATTTGGGCTTTCCGGATAATATGCTGAATGATAAAAAATGATCCCAATGACCAAACAGGTTAAAAATAGGCAATAAAATAACTAAAATAGTTATGAATGTCTTTTTATAAGTCGGAGCAATTAAAGTCTTGAGCGAAGTTTTATCGGAATAAATTACTAAAGCAATCGTTGAAATCATTAATATGTTAACAGGGATAACATTGTATCCTGTTTTCATTAATAATAATGCCGTTATAATAATGCCGTGCATTAAAATTAATAAGATACAACCTAATTTTCGGGTTGTTTTAGAAAGCAATAATAAACCAAAACCAGCTTCAAGAAATGGAACAGCATAAGTAAATGCTACCCTAAAAAAATAAGGAACAAAAGGGATCCTTTTGTTTAAGCCGCCTAACCAAACATTTAAAAAATGCTCATTGTATTTATGGATTCCGCTCCAGAAATAAATACCAAAAAATAATAGAATTATTGCCATCCGTGTCTCTTTATCATTTTTTGCAAAAGAATGACAGAATAAAAGCAACATAAAAATATAAAATGTAGGCTGAAGTCTGTTGATATCTGAAAGAAAGAGATAGCTAAGTAATATCAATAAAAGTGATTGGACGTATTTATTTTGTTTTAAAGGAAATATTGTTAATAATAGAACAACAACCCCAAGAAAAATTTTGCTGGCAAATAAAGGGAGTATTGGGATTTTTTCAATTATTGGAATTAAAGGGAAGTGGTTGTTGGAAATCCAAAGATTTGGAAACATAAATATGCTAACTAAAAAAGCAAATGTAATTATGAAACGATTTATAATTAAATCATTTTGTTTATGAAGTATGATCATTTGGAAGTTTTAGGGTAAGTCTTTTAGGAACTGATATTGTTCGTTTTCATAATCCATGTAACAAAAATAATGATTTAGTCCGTTGGTCACCATTAAATATTTTGCTTCCAGTGTCATGTTGTAACGTGCAATCTGATCGAAAGTCTGTTGGGAAATGTTTACTTCTGGGGCTTTGCATTCAACTAATAGAAATATTTTTCCATCAGGCTGAAATACAACTACATCATACCGTTTTGTTAAACCGTTTATTTTAATGGATTTTTCAACATTAATATAGGATTTCGAATAGTTTTTCTGCTGTAAAAGAAATTGAACCACGTGTTGGCGCACCCATTCTTCGGGAGTGACAACCACAAATTTTTTACGGATTTCATCAAACACAGCGAGTTTATTTTCACTATTTTTGAACCGAAACGTATAAGCGGGAAAATTCAGTTTTTGCATCTGACAAAGCTATCATCAAATAACCAAATAACCAAATCAAAGCATTTTGGACGAAGTTTTAAAAATCATCAAAGACATACAAGCCGGAAACATCAAACCAATCTATTTTTTAATGGGCGAGGAGCCTTATTATATTGATAAGTTGGCCGAATATATCGAAGAGAATATTTTGCAGGAACACGAGCGTGATTTTAACCAAACTGTTTTGTATGGTCGTGATGTTACCGTTGAAGACATTGTTGGGAATGCCAAACGTTTTCCAATGATGGCCGATCGTCAGGTAGTTATTGTAAAAGAAGCGCAGGAATTATCCCGAACCATTGAAAAATTAGATGCTTACGCAGAAAAACCGCAGCCAACAACGGTTTTGGTAATCTGCTATAAATACAAAACGTTAGACAAACGCAAGAAAGTCACCAAAACACTTAATAAAGCAGGCGTTGTTTTTGAAAGCAAGAAACTGTATGAAAATCAGGTAGGCGATTGGTTAAAAAGAGTTTTGGCAGGAAAAAAGCTGAGTATTGAACCTAAAGCCGCTGCAATGTTCGTCGATTTTTTAGGAACCGATTTAAGTCGGATTGCCAATGAAATTGACAAATTGGCTATCATTTTAAAGCCAGGTGAAACTATTACACCTGCAATTATTGAGGAAAATATAGGTTTCAGTAAGGATTTTAATCCGTTTGAATTGCGTAAAGCTATAGGTGAACGAAATCAACTAAAAGCCTACCAGATAGCTGATCATTTTGCTCAAAATCCCAAAGACAACCCCATTGTATTGACAATCGGCTTGGTATTTGGTTTCTTTTCACAGCTTTTGCAGTATCACGGATTAAAGGATAAAAGTCCTGCCAATGTGGCAAAGACATTGAAAATAAACCCTTATTTTGTGAAAGATTATGATGTGGCGTTAAAGAATTACCCAATGAAAAAGGTGAGTGCCATTGTAAGTACGCTTCGTGATGTTGATGTGAAAAGCAAAGGGGTAGGGGCGAACAACTTACCACAACACGATTTGTTGAAAGAAATGCTGGTTAAGATTTTTAATTAGGAATAGTAATAAAAAAAAGCCCGTTGTAGTAACGGGCTTTTTTATTGTGTGGGAATGTGTTATTCCGTAATTTTTATTTCAAACATTTTGTCCCAGTTTTTTCCTGTAACAAAAATGGTTTTCGTTTTAGGGTTGTAAGCGATTCCGTTTAATACATCAATATCCGGGTGTTGCGTCACTTTTGATTTTAAATCGGATAAGTTAACAACAGCTTCCACAGCGCCATTTTTAGGGTCGATGATTGCAATGGCGTCCATCTGATAAATATTGGCGTAGATTTTACCATCAATCCATTCCATTTCGTTTACGGCCTTGATTTTTGAATTGGAAGTATAAACATTGATATAATCCACTTCTTTGAAATCAGCCGGATTAACGAAATAAATCTTTTCAGAACCATCAGACATTAAAAGGTTTTTGCCATCATTGGATAATCCCCATCCTTCCATGTTCGGTTTGAAGTATTGGAAAGTTTTTTCTTTTTTGAACGTATCGGGATTGTAAACATAACCTTCGCCGTTTTGCCACGTTATTTGGAACACCTTATTGTTTAGCACGGTACAGCCTTCACCAAAAACGCTTTCAGGAAGTTCTACAATTTTATGTACTTTACCGGTTTTGTAGTCTGTTTTGCGTAGGGAAGAAATACCTTTTAAGCCGGTCCCGCTTCCGGTCCCATTTCCTGTACTTTCAAATAAGGTATCTCGATAAAATTCCAATCCTTGAGTGTATGCTTTCAAATCGTGCGGATAAGTGTTTACGATTGTATATTTCAATAATTTCGGCTGAATATTGGAAACCAATTCCACACGTGAAGTTACTTCGTTGTTTTCGCCTTCAAAATAAACTAATGCTTTAATGTTTTGGTATCCCAGTTTTTGATCTGCAAAAGGAAAATTCATTTTATCACTTCCTTTAACGGTGCCTATTTTTCTATCATTGATATAATAAATAATTGAGTCTATTTTTTTGTTTTCAGGATTATTTAAGGCTAAAGAAAGTGATTCCTGAGGCTTATATTGCTCTTTAAATTGGGAAGAATCGAAAGAAAATAAATTTTCTGTGGCTTTTTTATCACTGTTACAGGAAATAATTACTGTTCCTAATAATATGAATGCTAATAGGTTATGTTTTTTCATCGTTTAAAAATTGTTAAAGGCAATATACAATGTTATTTTTATATCTTCAATTGACTTGCAAAAAAATAAAAAAATTGTATATTTGCACCGGCAAGTCCTACACGACCAGCTCCTGCAGACTCCTCCAGGGTGGGAACGCAGCAAAGGTACGCGGTTGTAGCGGTGCGATGTAGGTCGCTTGCCGTTTTTTTAGAATATCTTTTCAGTTTATATATCTCCCTTGCGGAGATTTTTTTATTTTTAGGGTATTCAAAACTATCCCATGAACCTGTCCTGGCAAATCGTCCGTCTCAATCTTAAAGAAACTTTTTCGATTTCATATGGTAATTACGCTTTCAGGGAAGCGCTTATTATCAAGTTGAGTGATTTAGGTAAAAGTGGTTATGGCGAATGCACGGGAATTGATTACTATCACATAAGTTTAGCGGATTTCGATAAAAAACTCCATCTGATAAAAGATAAAATCGAATCCCAGAAAATTAATCATCCGACAGATTTTTACAAATTCCTGTTAACCTTGGAATTGCCGAGTTTTTTGCGTTCTGCATTGGATTGCGCCTATTGGGATTTGTTCGGGAAACTGGAAATGAAGACTTTTTCAGAATTGAATTTGATAGAAATCGGCAATATTCCGGAATCCTCAATAACAATAAGCGTTGCGCCAATTGAAACCCAACTTGATAAAATAGCCAATTCATCCTGGAGCAAATTTAAAGTCAAATGCAACCGTTTTGACGAGAAGGAAATCGAAAAACTTTTGCAAACAGGAAAATCGGTGGCTTTAGACGCTAACGGGAGTTATACTTCGGCACAATGTCATTGGCTTGAAAATTTTGAAGCGTCAAACGGTTTTACTTATGTGGAACAACCTATGAAACCTGGAGCAGTTAATTTTGAGTTGCTGCATTACGATAAATATCCGAATTGGATGGCCGATGAAGATTGCCAGGAAAACATCGACTTAAAACTATTACAACCTCACTACAGAAGCATCAACATAAAACTGGTTAAATGTGGCGGACTAACCCCAGCATTAGAATTAATAAAAAAAGCCAGAAATTTAAATTTCAAAATCATGATTGGTTGTATGACCGAATCGACCATCGGCATTTCGGCAGGAGCAGCTTTAGCTTCTTTAGTGGATTTTGCCGATTTAGATGGAGCCAATTTAATTGCCAATGATATTGCAAAAGGAAGTCAGATAATTAACGGGACCATTCACCTTTCTGAAAAACCGGGCTTGGGAATCGAAATTACGTAAACATGGAAATGTGTAACCTGCATTTTTTTTAACGTAATATCTTCCTTACTTTCGTAGAGGTTATGCCCCATAATCTAAATCTATAAGTCAAATAATCTAAAATCAAATAATCGAGTAATCGAATAATCTAAAAATGAGCAAAGTAGTTTTGATTACAGGAGGTTCCTCAGGTATCGGGAAATCTGTTGGCGAATATTTACACCAAAAGGGATTCATTGTATATGGAACGAGCAGAAATCCGGAACGTGTTGAACATTCTGTTTTTCCATTGGTTGCTTTGGATGTGAGAAATTCAGAAAGTATCAAAAAAGCCGTTGACGAAGTAATTACTAAATCCGGACGACTGGATGTTGTAATCAATAATGCCGGAGTTGGAATCACAGGACCACTTGAAGAAATTCCTTCGGAAGAAATAAAAAACAATTTTGAAACCAATTTATTCGGGCCCATTGAAGTGATGAAAGCTGTTTTGCCTCAAATGCGTCATCAGAAATCGGGTTTGATTATTAACGTAACTTCTATTGCAGGTTATATGGGATTACCGTATCGAAGCGTGTATTCGGCATCAAAAGGAGCGTTGGAATTAATTACCGAAGCCCTGCGAATGGAAACTAAATCGTTTGGGATTCAGATTACGAATGTCGCTCCGGGTGATTTTGCGACGAATATTGCAGCTGGACGTTATCATGCGCCTTTAGTAAAGGGGTCGGCTTATGAAATCCCTTACAGTAACACTTTAAAAACAATGGATGATCATGTAGACAGTGGGAGTAATCCGGACGAAATGGCATTGGCTATATATGCCGTTATTCAGACTCCGAAACCGAACGTGCATTATAAAGTAGGCGCTTTGATGCAAAGGTTTTCAATCGTATTAAAGCGAATTCTTCCGGATAAAATGTATGAGAAATTATTAATGAATCATTATAAGCTTTAAGCAAATAAGCGATTATGAAGTTTAAATTTCTTCTATTTTTCGTTTTGGTATCCAACTTCTGTTTTTCGCAATCTTTTGCGGAAAATGACACTATAAGAGCCGCTGTTATTGTAACTGGTGGTTATGGCTTTAGCTATAGGGTCGTAAAAGTTCCTAAAGGATTGTCGTCAGCCGAAACGGATTATTTGAAGGATTTAAAAACCGGCACAAACTTTGACATCGGCGTTTATTACAAGTTTAATTCATTATACGGTGGTTTAGGACTGAAATTTAATAAATATAACTCCAAAGGGAGTGGTTACTCCAGTGAGTACGGTAGTTTTGGAGATGACATCAACATTACATTTTTCGGAGCTTCGGTTTTTCTTTCGTCGAACAGTGTAGATGATGGTAAAAAACGAGTGGGACAGGTATTTATGGAATTTGCTTTGGGCTATATCAAATACAGAAATGATTCCTATGCTTTTGCAAATGAACACACAATCTATTTAGGTGGAAATATAGGATTTTCTGCTTCCGGAGCTTATCATTTTCGGATTACGGAACGTTTTTTAATAGGACCGCAATTAGCATATGTAGGAGGTTTTTTGGAAAGAATTAATGTTAGCTATCCGGATAGCACTAGGGAAACTATAGTAATGGATGAAGAATCCAGAGAACGATTACATCGTATAGATTTAAATGTTTCGGCTAAATTTAGATTTTAAGTAAATTAATGAATAATTTTGCGCCAAATTTAAAGGAATAATACACAACAATTTTAAATACATCAAGATGAAATTTTTTATTGACACAGCCAATTTAGAGCAGATTAAAGAAGCACAGGCATTAGGTATATTAGATGGCGTTACAACAAACCCATCATTAATGGCTAAAGAAGGAATCACAGGAAAAAACAATATTTTAAAGCATTATGTAGATATCTGTAATATTGTTGAAGGTGATGTTAGTGCCGAAGTAAATGCTTTGGATTTGGAAGGTATGATCAAAGAAGGAGAGGAGTTGGCTGAATTACACGAACAAATTGTTGTGAAATTACCGATGACAAAAGAAGGAATCAAAGCTTGTAAATACTTCTCTGATCGCGGAATCAGAACTAATGTAACTTTGGTATTCTCTGCAGGTCAGGCGCTTTTGGCTGCAAAAGCTGGTGCAACCTACGTTTCTCCGTTTTTAGGACGTTTGGACGATGTTTCAACTGATGGTTTAAACCTGATTGATGAAATCCGCTTGATTTATGATAACTATGCTTTCGAAACTCAGATTCTTGCGGCTTCTGTTCGTCATACAATGCACGTTGTAAATTGTGCTAAAATCGGAGCTGATGTAATGACGGGTCCTTTGTCTTCTATCTTAGGATTATTAAAACATCCATTAACGGATATCGGTATCGCTCAGTTTGTTGCTGATTTCGAAAAAGGAAATAAGTAGTATTCATATTGCAGAAATCAGATTGCAGCGAGCAGATTAAAAGCAAGAAGCAAAATGACAGATTGCCCACTGTAGGATATAAAAAAAGGATTCAATTTTGAATCCTTTTTTGTTTTTCATTAATATCCGTGTTCCCTTTATTTGTAATAAGAAATCTGGAATCTGCTTACTGTGAAATCTGCGGCCAGCTATCTGCAATTTGAACACTACTTCAAATATTTTTCAAAATCAGCATCGAATAAGCTGACAAACGCATTTTTAACTGTTCCGTCAGGATTTAAAAGTAAAACGCGGTGAATTTTGGTGATAACCCATTCATCTTTCAGTTTTTGCATATCCGTTGCATGAAGTTCTGTGGTATCATTGAAATTATAGGAAGCAAGCGTTTGTTGCCAATCTTCTAATGAATCATCCATATTGATACCTACAAAATTCAAATCAGGATATTTAATTTTTAAATCGTGCGCTTTTTTATGAACACCTTCCAAATGCGATTTCGAACTTAAAGTCCAGAAGAAAACTATAGTCTCGCCTTTGCCTTTAGCTATCGAATTAAAGTCGATTTTTTCATTTCGTTTATTGATAAACTTCTGTGGAGGAAGTTTACTTCCCGGTGTCAATAGTTGGGCAGCACTCGATATTTTTCTGATTTCGTTGTGCTTACTTTTATCCGTGGAAAGCTGAAAATAACGGTCTAAAAACTTTTTATTGTTCGCCATATTTTGATCTTCGAGAAGATACATGAAGGCGATGTTGTTTAAAACACCGTTTTTTATTTTCTGATTTTTAATCAGCGTATCGGTTATGTTCAGTTTTTTTATGTTGGAGGCTAATGCGCTTTGTTCATATTCTTTTTCAGTGGTACAATTTTTATAGGCGATGTTGTTCAACATAGCCGTTATGTAGCGCACGAAATCCACATAAGTGGTCAAGTCCTCATTGTTGTAGTCAATCTTATTTCTGAAAGCATAATAGTTTTTAGGTAATACTTTGCAGATGTCTTCCCCGTTTCTCCTTTTATGGGCAATAGGGTATATTTCTTTTTTCGCGAGATAATCCAAATCTAGTGAAGCCTTTGCAAAAACATCAAATTTTTCGTTCCAGCCGATTTCGGTTTTTCTTCTTAGGTAAAATGATTTTTTTGCAGCATATGAAGAATCAATTGTCTTTGAGAATCGCTTGTAGTCTTTATCAAAAACATCATAACTTCTGTCGGCTTCATTTTTCAGGAACATTTCAATCAGGTAATTGTTTTTCTGGTCGCCACGGCCGCAAAACACTAATGAATTGTCGAATTCTTTTGTGTTTAACCGAAGCATGATACTGTCGTTCTTGTCAAAATAGACATACTGGTATTCCGGTTCATGCCTGAAAGTATACATTCCGGGAGCAAGTGAATCGATTTTTTTGAAAAAACGGTTCTTATCATCCAAAAGTAAAGAATCAATTACTTTATTATCCTTTAAAAGAAGTACATAACGGTTGTTCGGATTGATTATTTCACCTCCAAAATATGCAGTGTAGTTGTCGTCTTTGAATTCTTTGTTACAGGAACAAAGTCCGCACAGAACGACAGACGAGATAGGTAATAGTAGATTTTTAAAATAGGCGAACATTTAATCAAAATTAATTCAAAACAAATATAGGTCTGTAGGGGATAACTTGCTGTTAATGTACAGTTAAAATGCCAAAATGAACATTCTTATAATAAGGGGCCAAAACTCCGCTATTTTTTCTACTTTTGCAACACTTTTAAAAAAAATCAAAAAATCAATGCTAACAGTTTCAAATTTATCAGTTCAATTTGGTAAGCGAATTTTGTTCGACGAAGTAAACGTAACCTTCACACAAGGGAACTGCTACGGAATTATCGGAGCAAACGGTGCTGGAAAATCTACTTTTTTAAAAATATTGGCAGGTGATATCGATCCTACTTCTGGTCGTGTTATTCTTGAACCGGGCAAACGTATGTCGGTTTTAAACCAGAACCACAATATGTTTGACGAACATACTGTTTTAGAAACCGTGTTAATGGGGAATAAAACATTATTTGCCATTAAAAAGGAAATGGACGAGTTGTATGCAGATTACGATGATAAAAATGCAGACAGAATCGGTGAACTTCAGATGCAGTTTGATGAAATGAACGGGTGGAATGCCGAATCAGATGCAGGAGCGATGCTTTCCAACTTAGGAATTGGTGCAGAACTTCATTATACATTGATGAGTGATATGGAAGGGAAGATGAAAGTACGTGTGCTATTGGCACAGGCATTATTCGGAAACCCTGATGTTCTAATCATGGATGAGCCGACCAACGACTTAGATTTTGAAACGATTGGTTGGTTGGAGAACTTTTTAGCAAATTATGATAATACGGTTTTGGTGGTTTCTCACGACCGTCACTTTCTGGATGCGGTTTGTACGCATGTATCAGATATTGACTTCGGAAAAATCAACCATTACTCGGGTAACTATACTTTCTGGTATGAATCTTCTCAGTTAGCTGCAAAACAACGTGCACAGCAAAACAAAAAAGCTGAAGAGAAAAAAGCAGAATTAGAAGAATTTATCCGTCGTTTCTCGGCGAACGTAGCAAAATCAAAACAGGCAACTTCCCGTAAAAAAATGATCGATAAGTTAAACCTTGATGAAATAAAACCATCAAGCCGTCGCTACCCAGCGATTATTTTCGAACAAGAGAGAGAAGCCGGAGATCAAATTTTGAATGTACAGAATTTAAGTGCTTCAATTGATGGTGAAGTTTTGTTCAAAAACGTTGATTTAAATATGGCAAAAGGGGATAAAGTTGTTGTTTTCTCTAAAGATGCCCGTGCTACGACTGCTTTTTACGAAATTTTGAACAATAATATGAAAGCCGATACAGGTACTTTTGATTGGGGAATTACAACCACACAATCGTATCTTCCAAACGATAACCACAGTTTCTTTGAAAACGATTTGACTTTAGTAGACTGGTTGCGCCAATGGGCAAAAACAGAACCGGAAAGAGATGAAGTTTATGTTCGCGGTTTCTTAGGAAAAATGATTTTCTCAGGAGAAGAGGCTTTAAAAACAGGACGCGTTTTGTCTGGAGGGGAAAAAGTACGTTGTATGTTATCCAGAATGATGATGATGAGAGCAAACGTTTTAATGCTTGATGAGCCGACAAACCACTTGGATTTGGAATCGATTACAGCTTTCAACAACTCGCTGAAAAACTTTAAAGGATCTGTTTTGTTTACAACTCATGACCACGAGTTTGCACAAACGGTTGCCAACAGAGTGGTGGAAATCACACCAAATGGAGTAATTGACAGATATATGACTTTCGATGAATATCTTGAGGATGATAAAATTCAGGAGATGAGAAAGAAAATGTATTCTTAATAATAAAAAATCCCGCTTACGAGCGGGATTTTTTTATGCTTATTTGTGAATTTTAAGGACATTATTCAAAAATATCTCTTATTTCTTTTTTTAGCTCAGGCAACACTTCATGAGTAAACCATTCATTTTTAGCGAGCCAGATATTGTTTCTTGGTGAAGGATGTGGCAAAGGAAAATATTTAGGCAAATAGGATTTGAATCGCTTAACAGTTTCCGTCAGGGTTTTATCTTTCTTATCACCGAGATAATAGTTTTGGGCATAGTGTCCTACCAATAAAATAAGTTTTGCTTCGGGCATTAATGCCAGTAATTTGTTGTGCCAGAGAGGAGCGCATTCCGGTCTTGGCGGCAAATCGCCTGTTTTTCCGGTTCCGGGATAACAAAAACCCATCGGCATTAAAGCCACTTTGTTGGTATCATAAAAAGTGGCTTTGTCAATACCTAACCAGTTTCTCAGATTGTCACCGCTTTTATCATTCCACGGAATACCGGTGTTATGAACTATTCTGCCTGGTGCCTGGCCAATAATGATGAGTTTGCTCTTCGAACTTGCGGCTATAACCGGATTCGGACCAAGTTCAAGATACTTTTCACAAACTTTACAGTTCCTGATTTCGGTTAAGAGCTTATCCATCACAGTCGCGTTAAATCTTTGTTTTTTTTAAAATTTTGCAGGGGATGGCAGAGGTACAAATTCGGTTTCGCCCGGAACTTTAGGGAACTTTTGTTTTTCCCAATCTGTTTTGGCTTTTTCAATACGTTCTTTACTTGAAGAAACGAAGTTCCAGTAGATGAAGCGTTCTTCGGGAAAAGATTCGCCACCGAAAATATAAATGGAAGAATTTTCACCGATTTCAAATTCGCAAAGTTTAGTGTCTTTGGCAATTAAAATCTGCTTCGGGTCAAAAACAACATCATCGCTTTTAATACTTCCTTCTAATATGTACAAGGCACTTTCTCCAAACAGATCGTCTCCGATTTTTACTTTTTGGGGAGTAGTGCTTTTTATTTCGATAAGGTAAAGCGGACTGTAAACAGGTACTGCTGATTTTCTCCCAAAAGCTTCACCGGCTATCAGTTTGAATGACAGGCCGTCTTGTTCCCATTGCGGAATATCCTTTTCTTCAATATGTGTGAAATTGGGTTCCATTTCCTCTAATTCCTTTGGAAGGGCTACCCAGATTTGTAATCCATGAAGCATTTTTTCGAAGCCTCTAAGGAATTGGGGAGTTCTTTCTGAATGCACGATTCCTTTTCCGGCGGTCATCCAGTTTACAGCACCGGGCTCAATTACCATTTCGGTTCCTAAACTGTCTCTGTGCATGATGCGCCCTCTGAAAAGATAGGTAAGGGTGGAAAGCCCTATATGAGGATGGGGTGCTACATCGAAATTTTCGATATCGCTTAAATAGGTCGGACCCATATGGTCTATAAAGACAAACGGTCCAACGGCTCTTTTCTCACGAAAGGGAAGGAGTCGTCCAACCATAAAATTTCCAATATCGGCAGCGCGTTCTTCTATTATTAATTTTACGTTTGACATAAGCAGTTTTTTATAAAGTTAATGAATTATTCGTCAAATCCTTTAAAATGTTCATCCACGATACGTTTCCATTCAGGATGCCTTTTTATGTATGCGAAAACGAACGGACAAAGCGGAATGATTTTACTGTTATGCTCTTCAATATATGCCAGTGTTTTTTCAATTACGGCAGTTCCGGCACCTTTTCCTTCCAGTTCGGGTTCGGTTTCTGTGTGGATTAAAGCTGTGGCATACGGTTTTTCTTTGTAAAGAATGAAAGCTTTGTGTCCGTCAATGGTAATTTCAAACTGATTTTTTTCTTCGTTTTTTACTAATGGGATTTCTAAATATTCTGGTTTCATGATTGGATTTTTTAGAAGGTTAGTTTTTTAGGTAATTAAAAAAAAAACAACAATCGCATTGTATTGAGATTGCTGTTTTATTATTGTTTAGTCTGCCAGATAACCGAATTTACCTGTATTCACATCGTCAAATGCCTGAAGGATTTCTTCGTTAGTATTCATAACAAACGGGCCATGAGCGACAATGGGTTCGTTAATCGGTTCGCCGCTTAAAACCAAAACGGTAGCATTTTCAAGTGCTTCAATGCTAAAATCTTCTCCTTTGTTTTCAAACAACACGAAATGGTCTGTTGGAACGATTTCTGTATCGTTAACTTTGATGCTTCCTTCGATAACCAATAAAGCGGTGTTATAATCTGCAGGAAACGAAAATGAAGCTTTTCCACCTTCACTCAGTTTTGCATTTTGCAGATGAACAGGCGTGAAGGTTGATGCGGCACCTTTCACATCTTTGTACTTTCCTGCAATGACTTCTATAAATCCCGCATTATCAGGAAGTATATATTTGTCGATTTGCTCATTGGTAATCCCTTGATATTTAGGGGCCGACATTTTATCTTTGGCCGGTAAATTTACCCATAGCTGCACCATTTGAAATTCACCACCTTTTTTGCTGAACTCTTTTTCATGGTATTCTTTATGCAAAACGCCAGAAGCAGCTGTCATCCATTGCACATCGCCTTCACCAATAACACCGCCTCCGCCCGAACTGTCATGATGCGCCACTTTTCCTTTGTATGCTATAGTAACAGTTTCAAAACCTCTGTGCGGATGTACGCCAACGCCTCTCGGAATTTCAGAAGGCGGAAAATTGTATTTGGAGTTGTAATCCAACATAATAAATGGACTCATACGCTCCATATCCAAATGATAGCCACTCGGAATAAAGTTGTGTACCCTGAAGCCATCACCAACAAAATGAGGTGTCCTTGGAGCCGCTACTAATTCAATATTTTTTGTTGTCATTGTACTATTTCTTTTATTTAGATACACAAAGTTAGTTTACAATATTACTATAGCACTTAATATAGATTAAGAAATAAGATAAAAAAAGCTGTGGTTTCCCACAGCTTCTAACTAAACTAACTCAAATATTAATTTCTTTATTTATATCTATTGCTGATTTTGTATTGTTAATAACTATGTTAAAATTATTTTTATTTTTTTGAAAAACATAAAATTAAATAAATTTTTAGTTGAATTTACTTGTTTTATCGATAAAATGCTTAAAATAAAAAAAATGGTTTTTTGATGAATTTTTAAAAGGAGTATTGCCGATAAGAAAGTCGCTTCTGTAGTCAACTTGGTTCAATATCAACCCGGGATCCATTTTTATTAAAATTACTAAAACGAGAAGTGTAGGAACATTTCGATTCATTAAAGAATGATTTCAATCAAAAACATTTAAAAAAAAGACAGTTCAAAAAGCGGTCTTTTTTATGTAAACTGAGTACAGCAAAATTTTTTTTAAATAAAAAAATTGTACTTTTACGCTCCAAACTCAACACTTCATATATGAGTCAAAAAGTATTGCTCACTTCAAAAGAAGTCAATATCATTCTACATCGTTTGGCTTGTCAGTTAATCGAAAAGCATCTCGATTTTTCAAACACTATCCTTATCGGCATTCAGCCACGCGGTAAATTTGTTGCAGAGAGAATCAAACAGATTTTGGAAGAGGAATATAATATTAAAAACATTCCGCTTGGATTTTTGGATATTACGTTCTTCAGGGACGATTTTCGAAGAACCGAAAAACCGGTTGAAGCCAATAAAACCCAAATCGATTTTTTGGTAGAAGATAAAAAAGTGGTTTTTATAGACGATGTTTTATACACCGGAAGAAGTATCCGTGCCGCTTTAACAGCAATTCAATCGTTTGGAAGACCGTCCGGAATTGAGCTTTTGACGCTTATCGACAGACGTTTCAGTCGTGATTTACCTATTCAGCCGGATTATCGCGGACGACAGGTAGATGCCATCAATAACGAAAGGGTACTGGTGAACTGGAAAGAACATGACGGAGTAGATCAGGTGCTTTTAGTAGCCAAAACAACAAACAACTAAGAATTACAACAACACAGCATAACAATGAAAGAACTAAGCGTCAATCATTTATTAGGGATAAAATACATCAACAAAAACGATATCGATTTAATTTTCGAAACTGCCGATCAGTTCAAGGAAGTAATCAATCGTCCGATTAAAAAAGTACCTTCATTACAACATATTACCATTGCCAACATCTTTTTTGAAGACAGTACGCGTACCAAACTATCGTTCGAATTAGCGCAAAAACGTCTTTCGGCAGATGTGATGAGTTTTTCTGTGGCTCAATCTTCGGTTAAAAAAGGAGAAACATTGATTGACACCGTAAACAATATTCTTTCAATGAAAGTGGATATGGTTGTAATGCGCCATAAAAATCCGGGAGCAGCTTATTTTTTATCACAAAATGTTAATGCGAGTATTGTAAATGCTGGAGACGGTGCACATGAGCATCCAACACAAGCTTTATTGGACAGTTATTCCATTCGCGAAAAACTTGGTGAAGTAGGTGGGAAGAAGGTTGTGATTGTTGGTGATATCTTACATTCCCGTGTGGCACTTTCCAATATATTTGCACTGCAAATGCAAGGGGCAGAAGTTATGGTTTGCGGCCCAAAAACGTTGATTCCGCGCTACATTGAATCGCTTGGAGTGAAATATGAACCAAATCTTCGTAAAGCATTGGAGTGGTGTGATGTTGCGAATATGCTTCGTGTACAAAATGAACGTTTAGATGTGAATTATTTTCCATCAACACGTGAATATGCGCAACAATACGGTGTTGATAAAGCATTACTCGATTCTTTAAGCAAAGAAATAGTAATCATGCACCCGGGGCCAATTAACAGGGGAGTGGAGATAACTTCTGATGTGGCGGATTCTTCACAATCGGTTATCTTAAACCAGGTTGAAAACGGGGTTGCAGTTCGAATGGCTGTAATCTATTTATTGGCGCAGAAGATAAAATAGTCAAAAGTTAAAAGGGATAAGTTAAAAGTTTTATTATGAGATTAGCAGTTTTAGGAGCTTTTTTTATTCTGATTACTTCTTGTAAGAACACAAATAAGGAGGCTCTTTCTGATTTACAGGCTTCGAATAAAATTGAAACTGTGAAAAATAAGAATTATGAGCTGGTTAAAGTTGCCGATTCAAAAGGAACGCTTGTTTTGTTTCCGGGTTTTGGGCATTTTGCTAAGGATACTGAAAATGAGTTTAAGATTATTGAACTTGCCACAAAGAAAGGGGTTTCGGTAGTGTTGATGAATTTCAATCAAAGTGTTTTTTTAAAAGACAATGAAAAAGCGTCATTAGCAAATGAAATGGTTACAATTTTTGAAACCAATCAACTCTCTTTTGAAAATATTTATATCGGAGGTTTCTCCAGTGGAGGAAATGTGAGTTTGTTAGTAGGTAACTATTTTGTTGAATCAAAAAGTAAAATCCAACCCAAAGGCGTTTTTATAGGGGATTCACCTGTGGATTTACTGAAAATCTATCAGAATTGCGAAAAAAATATTGCTAAAAACTTCTCTCAAGAAACTGTTGAAGAATCCAAATGGATAGTTGGTGATTTTAACACTAAATTAGGCAGTCCAAAAAACGGTATTCAAAAATATGAGCAAGTTTCGCCCTTTACCTATCAAACCGGAAATATTGAAAATCTATCGGCTTTAAAGAATACCAAAATAAGACTTTATACAGAACCTGATGTAGACTGGTGGAAAAAAGACAGCGATCAGAGTTACGAAGAAATGAATGCTTATTCCATTGAAAAACTTTCACAGGAATTGAAAAAACAAGGTTTTTCGAATGTTGAATTGATTCAGACCAAAAACAAAGGATACCGCGCCAATGGAGAACGTCATCCACATTCTTGGTCTATTATTGATAAAGAAAACTTAATGGAGTGGATGTTACAATAAAATTGATTTGTTAAAACTGAAAATCCTCAGTAACTTAGCAACTCAGCCACTTAGCAACTTAATTTAATAATGAAAGTAGACCATAAAATACACACTACAATTCTAAAAGATACCGAAGGTGATGTTTCGGAGTTTCTTAAGAAAGTTACAGACCAATACGAATCCTTTAAAGACCGCAATCTTATTTTGGATGTTTCCCATGATAAATCGGCAGATGTAAAGGCTATCAAAACCTTTGTGGAATTATCTAAAAAACACAAGAAGGCAAAAAAATCATTTGTGATTGTTGCCGAAAACATCGATTTTAATGACGTACCGGCCTCTTTGTTGGTTGTTCCAACGCTTTTAGAGGCGCACGACATGATTGAAATGGAAGAAATCGAACGCGATTTAGGATTCTAATTTAGTAGGCAGTTACAGTTTACAGTATTCAGAAACTGCGACTTAGCACTGCTACTGAAAACTGAAAATAATGAAACTGACAATTCTAGGCTGTTATGCTGCCACACCACGTACAATTACCAATCCGACTTCACAGGTTCTGGAAATAAAAAATCGCATGTTTTTAATTGATTGCGGAGAAGGAACCCAAGTACAGCTTCGAAAAAATAAGATTAAGTTTTCGCGAATCGAACATATCTTCATTTCGCATCTTCACGGTGATCATTTTTATGGTTTGGTGGGGTTAATTTCCACTTTCATGTTGTTGAACCGTCAAACGGATTTACATGTTTACGGACCTAAAGGAATTAAGGAAGTAATCCTTTTACAACTCAGATTATCAAATTCTTATACCGGATATAATCTTTATTTTCACGAACTGGAAAGCAAAGAAAGTGAAGTTGTTTTTGAAGACGAGAGAGTAATCATTAAAACCATCCCGCTTAGGCACAGAGTATATACGAATGGTTTTTTATTTCAGGAAAAAAACCGTGAGCGTAAACTCAATATTGATGCTATTTTAAACCACGATATCGAAACCTGCTATTATCAGAAAATAAAATATGGTGGCGATATAACTTTGGAAGACGGAAGAGTAATTCCTAATGAAAAGCTGACTTTCGATCCAGAACCGTCACGAAGCTATGCTTTTTGTTCTGATACAGCTTATGATGAAAGTATTGTGCCAATCATAGAAAATGCTACCGTTTTATATCATGAGAGTACATTTTTGGAATCTGAAGAACATCTGACCGAAAAAACAATGCATTGTACTGCTAAGCAAGCTGCTACAATTGCTAAAAAAGCTAATGTAGAACAATTGGTTTTAGGGCATTATTCCACACGATATGATTCTATTGAACGATTTAAAAGTGAAGCCGAAAGCGTTTTTCCGAATATTCTACTGGCCGATGACGGGAGGGAATTTGAATTCTAGACAACTTAGAATGTTGGAAAATTAGACTTCTTAGAATTTTTTAATTAAGAAATTTCGAAAAAAACAGCTATGTTTATATTAAAGTGAATCATCAATAAGTAATCAGAGTTTCTAAGAAATCTAGAAATGAAAGTAATCTATGTTTCCAGGAAATCTAAATATCTAACTAATCTAATAATCTAAGGAGCCTAAGATAATGTCCGATTTAAGCAATTACCGAAAATCTTACGAAAAGAGTGAACTTCTGGAAACCAATATCCCTGAAGATCCTATTAATTTATTCCACAGATGGTTTTATGAAGCTGAAGATTTTGACGGACTAGAAGAGGTTAATGCAATGACAGTTACTACAATTGGTCTCGATGGATTTCCGAAGGCCAGGGTAGTTTTGCTTAAAAAGTTTAATGAGGAAGGTTTTATTTTCTACACCAATTATAATTCTGAAAAAGGAAAAGCACTGGAACATAACCCAAATGTTTGTTTGTCCTTTTTTTGGCATTCCATGGAGAGACAGGTTATAATTAAGGGTATTGCAGAAAAAACGTCTGAGACAGTTTCCGACAACTATTTTGACAGTCGCCCGGATGGAAGTAAGTTAGGTGCCGTAGTTTCACCACAAAGCGAAGTTATTCCCTCAAGAGATTTTTTGGAGGAAAACCTCAAAGCTTTGGAAAAAGAATATCAAAACAAAGAAATTCCACGTCCGAAACATTGGGGTGGTTATTTGGTTAGACCTGTATCGGTAGAATTTTGGCAAGGAAGGCCAAATCGACTTCACGACCGCATACGTTATCAGCTTTTAGAAGATTTTAATTGGAAAATCGAAAGACTTTCACCTTAAAACTTCAGAAAAACAAATATAAATGTTAAAATTTAGTGTATTTTATCGATTTTTTTTGTAGATAATCGATTTTTAACTAATTTAGCTCTGTAAGTCAGTCAGTTACAATTTTGTTTGGTGCAAAAACAGAGCTTGACATTTAAAATTTGATTTTATGAAGTTATCGTTTTTTCGTTCCCTGTCTATCGTTACACTTCTGCTGGTTTTTGCTTCTTGTTCAACTGAAAGTACAGAAGAATCAATTCAAAACACATCATCTACAGAATATGCTGTAAATGATAAGTACGCTTACAGCCAGATTGAATTGGAAGTTGCTAATTTAATTAATCAGTACCGCATAAGTAAAGATTTAAAATCACTTGAAAAAATAAATCATATTTCTAATGTTTCGGAAGAACACGATGAATATATGATATCGATCAATACATTGACGCATGCCCTTTTTGCCCAAAGAGAGGAGAATTTGAAAGTTACTTTAGGAGCCGTGGCTGTTGGAGAGAATTTAGCCTACAATTATTCTACAGCAAAGTCTGTAGTTGATGCATGGATTAACAGCCCGGCTCATAAAGCTAACATGGAAGGTAATTATACTCACTTTGGAATTTCTGTACGAGAAAATGCAGAAGGAAAAAGGTATTTCACTACCATCTTTATCAGAAAATAATCTTAATTACAATATGTGTTTAGTTTCTGGGTTTTTATAATCCTAAAAATGAAAAAGCATTCACCTAAGTGAATGCTTTTTTTAATTAAACGAATTGTAAAAAAGAATGATTATTCCATACTAATGACGATAAATTCACTTCGTCTGTTTTTTTGATGTTCTTCTTCGGAACATTTTACTCCGTCTTTACATCTGTTTAACAGTTGAGATTCTCCATATCCTTTCGAAGTTAATCTGCTTCGATCGATACCATTTTTCACCATATATTCTAAAGTTGATTTTGCTCTGTTTGTTGAAAGTTTCATATTGTATTTGGCAGTTGCACGACTATCGGTATGCGCACGGATATCCACTTTCATTTTAGGGTATTCTTTCATTACGGCAATGACTTTCTCTAATTCCACAGCTGCATCAGGACGAATATTCCATTTGTCCAAATCGAAAAGAATGATTCCCAGATCCAGTACTTTTGCAAGATCGGTTCCCACAACAATAGGAGGCGCTTTTTTCACTAAAGCGATATCTGCTCTTGTTTCACCGCTGGAAAGAGGTGTTGCTACACCAATTTCTTTAGTTTCATAATCCGGATATCCAGCCCTTATGTAGTATTTTTTATCACACTCAATACCTTCTTCGAAGACAAAATTTCCGGATGCATCCGCATCTATGGTCTTGATTACTTCCATATTGGCATTCATTAATATTACTTTAGCTGAAGCTAAAGGCTGTAAAGAAGAAATATCAGTTACTTTTCCTTTTATTATCTGAAGACAAATACTTTCTTTGAATTTATAAATATCGTCAGAACCTGCACCGCCGTCCCTGTTTGAGGTAAAATAACCAATATGGGTTTGTGTATTTACGATGTATCCAAAATCGTCTTTAGGACTGTTTACGGGAGCTCCAACATTTTTTATCGATGTGAATGATCCATCTTTATTCATTTTAGATTCGAAAACATCAAGACCTCCAACGCCCAAATGATCATCTGAAGAGAAATACAATACATTTTTATCGTCTAAATAAGGAAATGTTTCACGCATTGGAGAATTGATCTTCTCTCCTAAATTTTCAGGAGCTCCAAAAGAACCGTCTTCATTGATAGCTACTCTGAAAATATCCGATTGTCCTAAAGTTCCCGGCATATCAGATGAGAAGTACAATGTTTTTCCGTCTGCACTCAAAGCAGGGTGGGCTACACTGTAATTATCATTGTTAAACGGAAGTTCTTTTACATCCTGCCACTTTCCGTCTTTTAAAGTGGCTTTATAGATTTTAAGTTTGGTGACTTTGTCATCACTTTTTCTCTTTTTGCCCTCATTATAGTTGTTTCTGGTAAAATAAACGGTATTACCGTCTTTTGAAAAAACAGGTGTTGCTTCGTGAAATTTTGAATCAAGGTCTTTCGAGAATTCCTTGGCTTCACTGAGTTTACCGTCTTCAGCTGCTTTGGCTGTGAAAAGTCTTGTAAAATTCTGACCTGTCCAACTGTGTTTTCTTTGGAAGACATCTTTGCTTTTTCGTGCAGAAGTAAATATAACATCGCCTCCTTTGAACATCGATCCGTAGTCGGAGTATTCGGTATTGATATCACCGGCATTTTCAACTTTATATCTATCCGAATCTTTTTGCAATTCAGCCAAGTAATCTTTCTGATTCACCAGTTCTGCACCTGTAGGATTATTGGTTTTCTGGAAAAACTTAGTTAGATATTCATCTGCTTTAGCGTAATTACCGACAGACTTTAAAGATTGTGCATACCTGAAATAATATTCAGGGGCAGCATCCGCAGCTTCAGGCATTGCAAACAATTGGGAATACCATTTTTCGGCTTTATCATATTCACCGTTGAAGTAATAGGCATCGCCCAGTTTTTCAAATAAGCTTATCGATTTATGGCCTTTTTCCGCAACTTTTTCATATATCTTTATTGCATCGATATAAGCATAATTGTCATACTTTTTGTCGGCCTTTGCTTCTTTCCCGAATTGAGAATATATATTATTACCAATACTGAAAATGGCAATTATAAGTAGTGTTTTGATTTTCATAACTATTCAATTTAGAAGAAACGAGGAGTTAACATTTTAGAATTATTGAACAATTCCCATCTCAGGAAGATCTCGTGGGACCCGTCATTATAATTTTTTAAATCAGTAGTTTCCATATCATACGCATATCCTATGAAGAGAGAGTTTGATATTTGAAATCCGGCCATTGCACTCCAGGCAGAATCCCATCGGTAGGCTGCTCCCAGAGTTAGTTTGTCATAGATCAAAAAGTTTAAAGAAGCATCGCCTTGCAGCGGAGCTCCTTCCGCTGCTTTCATAAGTATTGAAGGTTTGATTTTCAAGTTGCTTCCAACATCAAAAACATAACCTGTTATGAAATAGTAGTGCATTTTTTCCTTTGTAATCGAAACTGAGTTGTCTTTGTAATGATTTGTTTCGAAAAAGTTAGGAACTGATAAACCTGCGTAGAATTTGTCTGAGTACAGATATACTCCTGCTCCGACATTCGGACTGAAATCGTTATCGAGATTTTGAAATCTGGGATCATCCGGATTTTCGATAGTCAGCTTATTTACATCTATATTGAAAAGATTTGCTGTTCCTTTTAATCCGAATGCCAGTTTGTAATTCTCAGACATTTGGATAAAGTATGACAAGTCTGCAGATATATTAGTTTCAGTTGCAGGTCCGATTTTATCATTAACAACGGACAATCCAATTCCAAAACTTGAATCACTAATGGGTGAGTTTACAGAGAACGCAGCAGTTGTAGGCGCTCCGTCCAAACCAACCCATTGGGCTCTGTATAAGCCAAAGATGCTTAGAACCTCTCGCGAACCGGCATATGCAGGATTTATGGTAATGGTATTATACATATATTGTGTATACTGTGAGTCTTGTTGAGCGTAACCCATCATACCTATTAATCCCAAAACGAGTGTTATTAATTTTGTCTTCATGTTCACTAATTTAAATTAATTTGGTAAATAATTAATAGAAGTATGAGAATTATCTGCTTAAATATAAATATCCAGATTTATCGTTCCATTGCCCAGACTCATTGTCTTTGTATTTCATGATGTAGAAATAGGTTCCTCCAGGTAATAATTCACCTTTATTAAGAGTAGCTCTTCCTTCAGATTTTCCGTCAAAAACAACAGTTGTATTGTTATAGCCGCTTTTTTCGAATACCAGAATTCCCCATCGGTTGTATATCTGAAGATTGTTTTCAGGGTAACATTCTAATCCGTCGATAATTAGGTAATCGTTTTCACCATCATTATTTGGAGAGAATCCATTGTTCACAGTAATAGTACACGCAGCCAACACTCCGCAATCATCAACCACATGAACGTAAAATTCTAATTTTCTAGGACATGTTGTTTGTTCAGTTGTAAGGATGTATTGGAGTGTATAATAACCGGTTTGCAGCTGAGTTACATCAATTGTATTATTGGCGTGGTTAATAAGGGCATCATGTATATTTACACCAACCCATTGACCTCCAGGTTCGGTTCCTAACGGAAGAAGTGACATCAAATTGAATGTGGTATATGCACTGTCATTGTTACACAAATCCGGATTATCAGCACTAAAAGTGTCGCCAACAGTAACATGTACAGTTTGTGAAACCACAGTTTGATTACCACAAATATCGGTCACAGTCCAAGTTCTGATTATGTCATAACTACCTTCAATCTCTGAATTAGGATCCACGTGTTCTTCAAATACAACTGTAACTTCTCCTCCGCAGCTATCTGAAAATTCAAGTTCAGGAGCAGCTGGAATGCTAGAACATGGTGCTGTTACCACTTCACTAAGATTGGTCACTAGTGCCGGTGGAGTTTCATCAAAAACAGTTATTATTTGAGACATAGTGGATGTGTTTTGGCACACATCGGTAAATGTCCATGTTCTGGTAACTACAAATGAATTAGGACAATCTCCTTGTACTAATGTATCTACACTTTCCGCTGTTATATTTCCGGTACAATTGTCTACTGCTGTCAGAGAAAGTGTTGCTGGCACTTCAGATGCACAAGACACGGTTAAATCGGCTGGTACTTCTGGCAATGTAGGAGGAATGATATCTGAAACAGTGATAGTTTGACTTACAGATGAAGTGTTATTACAAGCATCAGTGAAAGTCCATGTTCTTACTACAGTGTATGAATTACTGCATGTACCTGGTGTAATCACGTCGATTCCTTCCACTGTAATATCGTCTCTACAATTATCTCTAGCTGTTAAAGTTACCATTGTCGGGATTTCGGAACCACAGGAAACTGTAATATCTGTCGGAGCTTGAGGTGCTACAGGCGCATTTATATCCTGAACATTTATGGTTTGTGATGCCGTAGATGAATTTCCGCAACCATCAGCAGCCGTCCATGTTCTTGTAATGGAATACGAACCTTCACATGCTCCTGGAGTAGTAACATCAACGAATGTTAAAGCTATCGGCAAACTACAATTATCAGTTGCTACAGCTTGTGCGAATTCAGGCTGCGCTGGGCAATTGATTGTAGCTGCTTCAGGAAGCGTTTCAATAATAGGAGGTGTGATATCCTGAACATTAATTGTTTGTGATGATGTAGATGAATTTCCGCAAGCATCAGCAGCTGTCCATGTTCTGGTTACAGAGTAGGAGCCTGCACATTCACCTGGAGTGGTTACATCGGCGAATGTTAAAGCAATCGGAAGACTGCAATCATCTGTAGCTACTGCCTGAGCAAATTCAAGTGTTGCAGTACAGTCAATTGTTGATGCAGCTGGCAATGCTTCGAAAACCGGTGCAGTAATATCCTGAACATTAATTGTTTGTGATGTTGTAGCTGAATTTCCGCAAGCATCAGCAGCTGTCCATGTTCTGGTTACAGAGTAGGAGCCTGCACATTCACCTGGAGTGGTTACATCGGCGAATGTTAAAGCAATCGGAAGACTACAGTCATCTGTAGCTACTGCCTGAGTAAATTGAAGCTGTTGTGTACAGTCTATAGTTGATGCCTCAGGTAAAGCGTTAAATACCGGAGGAGTAGTGTCCTCTACGACAATAGTTTGTGATAATGTTGATACATTTTGGCAGGCATCTGTAGCGGTCCATGTTCTGGTTATAGAGTAAGAACCGGCACATTCACCTGGAGTAGTAACATCGTTGAATGTCAGTGTGAAAGCAGAACCGCAATTGTCTGTAGCTGTAGCCTGAGCAAACTGAGGTTGCATTTTACAATCGATAGTAGCTGTTGCTGGAAGCGGTGCAATTACCGGAGGAGTAGTATCTCGAACAGTAATGGTTTGCGATACAGATGCTGAATTTCCGCAAGGATCGGCAACTGTCCATCTTCGTGTAATGACGTAGGAGTTCGGACAGTTTCCAGGTACAGTAGTATCAACTCCCGTTACTGTAATTTCTCCGGCACAGGTATCTGTTGCGGTTAAAGAAATCATAGGAGGAACTTCACCTGCACATGAAACTGTAATATTTGCAGGAGGGGCTTGTAAAACCGGATTGGATCTATCCGATACATTGATGATCTGACTTACAGATGAAGTATTTCCACAAACATCAACAAATGTCCATGTTCTGGTTACAGTATAACTGCTTGAACAACTTCCAGCAGTCACTGTATCTGTTCCTGTTACTGTAATTGGCCCGCTACAAGCATCATTGGCGGTTAATGATATCATTGGTGGGATATCACCGCTACAAGAAACAGTTACGTTTGCAGGAGCTTGTGGTATAACAGGTGATGTTATGTCTTGTACATTAATGGTTTGTGATCTTGTTGATGAGTTTCCACAAGCATCGGTAGCTGTCCAGGTTCTGGTTACTGAATATTTTCCGGCACATGATCCAGGCGTAGTCACATCATTGAAGGTAAGTGTAATTGCAGAGCCGCAAGCATCAGTAGCTGTTGCCTGAGCAAATTGCGGAACCGCAGGACAGTTTATGGTTGATGTTGCCGGTAAAGCTGCAATTACCGGTGCAGTAATATCCTGAACATTTATGGTTTGTGTAGCTGTTGATGAGTTTCCGCAGGTATCTCTAGCTGTCCAAGTTCTGGTTACAGAATAAGAACCGGCACATTGTCCGGGCGTAGTCACATCATTAAATGTTAACGTAAAAGTTGAACCACAATTATCGGTAGCTATTGCCTGTGCAAATTGAGGAACAGCAGGACAGTTAATAGTTGATGTTGTCGGTAAAGCTGCAATTACAGGAGCAGTTACATCCTGAACATTGATTGTTTGTGTTTTTGTTGATGAATTTCCGCAGGCATCACGAGCCGTCCATGTTCTGGTAACGGAATAAGAACCTGCACATTGCCCCGGAGTTGTCACATCGTTGAATGTCAGTGTGAAAGCAGAACCACAATTATCTGTAGCTGTAGCTTGAGCAAATTGAGGAACAGCAGGACAGTTAATAGTTGATGCTGCCGGTAAATCTGCTATAACAGGAGCAGTAACATCTTGGACATTTATGGTTTGTGTTTTTGTAGATGAATTTCCGCAGACATCACGAGCCGTCCATGTTCTGGTAACGGAATAAGAACCGGCACATTGTCCTGGAGTCGTCACATCGTTGAATGTCAGTGTGAAAGCAGAACCGCAATTGTCAGTTGCCGTAGCTTGTGCAAATTCAGGAACCGCAGGACAGCTTATGGTGGACGTGGCTGGAAGCGGTGCAATTACCGGAGGAGTAGTATCTCGAACAGTAATGGTTTGCGATACAGATGCTGAATTTCCGCAAGGATCGGCAACTGTCCATCTTCGTGTAATGACGTAGGAGTTCGGACAGTTTCCAGGTACAGTAGTATCAACTCCCGTTACTGTAATTTCTCCGGCACAGGTATCTGTTGCGGTTAAAGAAATCATAGGAGGAACTTCACCTGCACATGAAACGGTAATATTTGCAGGAGGGGCTTGTAAAACCGGATTGGATCTATCCGATACATTGATGATCTGACTTACAGATGAAGTATTTCCACAAACATCAACAAATGTCCATGTTCTGGTTACAGTATAACTGCTTGAACAACTTCCAGCAGTCATTGTATCTGTTCCTGTTACTGTAATTGGCCCGCTACAAGCATCATTGGCGGTTAATGATATCATTGGTGGGATATCACCGCTACAAGAAACAGTCACGTTTGCTGGAGCTTGTGGTATAACAGGCGATGTTAGGTCTTGTACATTAATGGTTTGTGATCTTGTTGATGAGTTTCCACAAGCATCGGTAGCTGTCCAGGTTCTGGTTACTGAATATTTTCCGGCACATGATCCAGGCGTAGTCACATCATTGAAGGTAAGTGTAATTGCAGAGCCGCAAGCATCAGTAGCTGTTGCCTGAGCAAATTGTGGAACTGCAGGACAGTTTATGGTTGATGTTGCCGGTAAAGCTGCAATTACAGG
>NZ_AVCS01000022.1 GCF_000498495.1 Flavobacterium enshiense DK69
TGTCGTGGTACCCACATTAACCCCTAAAACATCACCTGTTGAATTAACTGTGGCTACAGTAGGATCTGATGACAACCAAGCATTTGATGCTGCCGGAGGATTAGTAGATGACAATGTAGTAGTCGCACCGATACAAGTTGTTAATGTTCCCGAAATTGTCGGTAAAGCATTAACGGTTACCGTTACCGTTGTCGAACAACCATTGCTATTGGTATAAGTAATATCAGAAGTACCAGGATTAACTCCTAAAACATCTCCTGCTGAATTGACTGTAGCTACAGTAGGATCTGATGACAACCATGCATTTGTTGCAGCAGGTGCCGCTGATCCTGTTAATCTGATTACTGAGCCTTTACACACCGATAAAGCCCCTGAAATAGTTGGCAACTGATTAACCGCAATGGTCATAGGTGTCGTAGAGGCACACTGTCCCGCATCCGGTGTAAAAGTATAAATAGTGGTGGCCGTGTTATCCAACGCCGGAGACCAGCTTCCGGTTATACCTTCATTGGATGTTGTTGGCAGGGCCGCTAATGTTGTTCCTGCACAAATTGTAGCTACTTGGGTAAAGGTAGGCGTGACCACCTGGTTTACTGAAATGGTCATTGCAGTTTGAACCGAACACTGACCGGCATCTGGTGTAAAGGTATATATGGTTGTAGCGGTATTATTCAAAGCCGGATTCCAAGATCCTGTTATACCCTCATTGGAAGTTGTCGGTAATGCTGACAACGTTGCTCCTGAACAAATTGGTGCAACTGGCGTAAATGTCGGCGTCACATTAGGTGTCACCACAATAGTCATTGTAGTCGAAACTGCACATGGTCCAGGGTCAGGTATAAAGGTGTAAATCGTGGTGGCAGTATTGTTTAACGGCGGTGCCCAAGATCCTGTTATTCCTTCGTTGGAAATTGTCGGCAATGCCGTTAACGTTCCCCCTGAACAAATTGGAGCCACCTGTGTAAACGTCGGTGTGACATTAGGTGTTACCGTAATAGTCATAGGCACTGTAGTAGCGCACTGTCCGGCATCCGGAGTGAAAGTATAATTGGTTGTGGCTGTATTATTCAAAGCCGGAGACCAAGTTCCCGTTATACCTTCATTAGACGTTGTTGGCAGGGCCGCTAACGTTCCGCCTGAACAAATTGTCGCTACCTGAGTAAAGGTAGGTGTAGACGGCGGGTTTACTGTTACAGTTGCAGTATTGAAACATCCATTACTGTCTGTATAAGTAATAATTGCTGTTCCCGGTGCGACTCCTCCTACTTCGCCGGAAGAGTTAACCGTTGCTACAGATGTATCTGATGAGGACCAACTACCAGAAGAAGAAGCTCCTGCAACCGTCAACTGAGTTGTTGAACCAACACAAGTTGATAGTGTCCCACCTATAGCAGGACGAGGATTTACAACTAATTGGAAAGATGTAGTCCCGAAAACTCCCGAAGAAGCCACGCTTTCCATTCTTACATAAATTGTCTGTCCTGAACTCACGAAATTCTGGTCCTGACCAACTGCATTACCTGCAGGAATTAAAGCACTGTTTAAAGAAGTACCATCAGCACTGGCTAAAGTCGTATGATAAGTAATTATATAATCGGCGGCCTGATTTTGCGTTCCTAAAATTGAACTGTCTTGTTGCGTTAAATCGAATGATTCTGTTGTATTTCCATCATTGTCACAAACCAACATATTTGCTGGTTGAACAGGAGTCGAAGGACAGTTAACATTTAAATCAAAAGACAACACCTTGACACAACCTTTTATCAAATCTTCAACTCTTACCCAAATAGTTGTACCTCCCGGAGCGGGATAACTAGTAGTACTCCCTGTTATAAAATCAGCATACGTCATTTGTGCACTCTCCAAACTAGTATGGTAACTAAGCTCATATTTAGTCGGATCCAAGTTGTTCATTATTGACGTTCCATTTGACGTAAAATCCCAATTATAACTTGTTGCCCCTGGATTACAAGCATTTGATAAATTAATTGGAGGACCTGTAGCTATGTCAATCAAATTAACAGTTACTTCATCTGAAACCTGATGGGAAACTGCAGGATCACATGAAGGATAAGTAGCAGTCACCGTATAAGTAGTGGTTGCATTAGGAGTAACTGTAATTGTTTGCCCAGTATCTACAATGTTTCCTAAGTTATCTTTCCATTGAATAACCGGATTCACTAAAGTCCCAGTTGGAGTAAATCGCCATGATTCGTTATTAGCAGACCAAGCTCCTGTATTTCTCCCTATAGGAAAAGCACCTACAGTCCCGTTACTGTTTTGAATCCCCAGCACTCCTTCTCCATTTCGCCAACTAAGACAAGGCACTCTTCGCGTCACATTTACATCAATAATATTAGTACTCTCATAAAGCACAATCTGGCTGGACTGTGCCCCTACGGCAGCGTCATTTCTACAACTGAAGCCATATTGAGCCACCTCTGAAATATTTAGAACAAACATTCTGTTAGGATAAGTTCCTATTGTAAAATAACTAATTTTAGGGTGTGCAAAGGAATTACTGATACCTGGGTAAATATCCTGAGAAACTCCATGGATAGCATTTGCATAAGGTAAATCTCTATCGTCAGTTGGGGTATGGGGGATTGTACCCGTCATCATATAACCGCAATTGGCTCCCGGAGTATACATTCCTCCCGGAACAACGCCATTAATACTAAAGGTTATTACTCCATTAGTGCTAACCAAACATTTTGAGTACGAATTTCCGTAAAAACAAAAATTAAAATCTTGCGCGTCTGCTCCTTTCAAGTCAATAACACCAGACCAATAATCATCAGTAGTTAAGTCTGTTGTAATAGTGGGTGGTATTACAGTACCAAAAGGAATCGATGATACCGCATAACCTGTTGGCTGTTTGACTTGACTATAATTACATGAAAGTGTTACACTCTGTCCCGGATTACACATAGCCGTAGGAGTTACCGCATTTACCTGTATCACGGTAGGATCAGTTACTACCTGTGCCTTGACAAGAAATGATAAAAATCCAAAAAGGATTAGTAAGTATTTTTTTTTCATAATTAATTGGGTATTTGGCTGTAAGAACGCAAAAATAACACAAATAAGCACAAAACGTGAAATTTTATTAACTTTAACATAACACAAAAAGACACTAATTTGTTATTATTTTTAACAAACCAAGCGAAACACCTTTAAAAATACGTTTTCAGGTAACGGTCGCACACAAAAAAAGCTGCATTAAAGCAGCTTTTTATAACATTTTTTTATATTTTAACGTTTCATGGAAAAATGCGCTTTAAAGATGCGATCCTCTTTATTTACACCGTCCTTAAATTTAACCGTAAACCAATAATCGGTAGATGGCAGTGGGTGTCCGTTATATGTTCCGTCCCAACCTTCTCCTGTTGTAGCAATTTGTTTGATTAATTTTCCGTAACGATCAAAAATGAAAATCTCTGCATTAGGCTGATCCTTCAAATCCCAAATATTCCACGTTTCATTATAGCCATCTCCATTTGGCGTGAAAAAGCGAGGATAATCAATCACGAAGATGTTTTGGATTAAATCAGTACATCCTTCAACATCAACCACATGAACTACATGCAAGCCCTGGAGAACACCCGTGAACACATTGGAAGCCTGATAAGCCCCGCCATCTAATTGGTATTCAAAATTACCCGAGCCTCCGGTTACTACTGCCGTAATAGTCGGATCATTACTGAAAGCTTCGTTCACATAAAGATTTAATGCTTGTGCCGGATGAGATTCAGTCACAGTAACTTCTACCGGATGAGAAACACAACCTGTAAGCGAGTTCGATACAAGTACCGAATAATCCCCTTGTTGATCGGCAACATAAGTATTACTTGTTGCTCCCGATATTTCCTCACCATTGAAGAACCAAACAAAATCATAATCAGTATTGTTTAATCCGGTATCCAATGTATGCGTAGACAACACAGAACCTGTATTCGGATCAACACAGATAGAACCATGCTGAAGTTGCGGTTGTGGCAACGGATTTACCGTAAATTCAATAGTAATAGGTGTACCGATACAACCGTTGGCGCTTGGAGTTATAGTATAAGTAACTGTTCCTGGCGTATTCCCAGTTGTTTCCAACACCTGACTAACTGGTAACGGATTAGCATTTCCACTTCCGTCTGAAGCCCCTGTCACTCCGTTTTGTTCTACTGTCCAAGTGAAAGTTGTGCCTGGGATATTCGGGAATAATGCAAACTCCGCAGAATCACCGCTACAAATTACTGTTTCAGACGGATCCCCAAACACTTCCGGCATCGGATTCACCAATACAGTTACTGTTACAGGCATTCCGGCGCATCCGTTGGTATGAGGAGTAATTATATAATCTACCGTTCCCTGCACAAGTGATACCGTTGATAAGGTTTGTGTAATACTATTACCAGTTCCTGAGGCTGCACCATATACACCTGTTTGAATAACATTCCAAGTGAAAGTGGTATTTGGCACATTACTAATCAATACAATATTAGTAGCAGTTCCTGAACAAACTGTCTGGTTTAAAGGACTAGCCTTAACAACCGGGATTGGATTTACAGTAATTGTTATCGATATCGGTGTCCCAAGACATCCGTTTGTAACAGGAGTAATAGTATATGTTGCCTGACCTGGTAAATTACCAGCGACTGTCAATACTTGAGAAATAGAAGTTCCTGTCCCACTCGTTGCTCCAGTCACTGTATTTTGAATTACATTCCAATTATAAGTTGTTCCCGGTAAACTGCTGCCCAAATTGATAACCGCCCTCTCCCCGGAACATATACTCGTTGCTGTAGCTGTCGCACTGATTATTGCCCCCGGTGTCACGGTTATCGTAACACTAACAGGCGAGCCAGAGCAACCATTAAACATCGGAGTCACAGTATAAGTAGCTGTTCCTATAGCACTTCCTGTTGCTGTCAGCACCTGAGAAATAGTGTTTCCGCTACCTGCAGTTGCTCCTGAAACACCTGCCTGGGTTACTGTCCAAGAGTATGTCGTTCCTACTATATTACTGTTTAATGCAATTGTTGTTAATTGTCCCGAGCAAATCGATTCTGAAGTCGGTGTGACAAATATTACAGGTATAGGATTTACGATTATTGTCACAACTATTGGCAAACCAGTACACCCGTTGGCTGTTGGAATAATGGTATATACAGCTGTTCCTGCAGTTAATCCTGTCGTTGTCAACACTTGTGAAATTGAGCCACCTGTTCCATTGGTTGCACCTGTTACACCTGTCTGCACAACTGTCCACGCATAAGTTGTTCCAGCAACAGCACTTGATAAAACTATGCCGGTTGCCGACCCTGAACAAATAGTTCTTGATGCTGGTGTTGCCACTACATTTGGTTGCGGGTTAATAGTAATAGTAGCCACACTCACATCATTGATACATGGAGCGGTTCCGGTTAAACTGTATTGGAAAGTACTGCTTGTTGCTCCGACGGCCGACACAAAGGTTCCTGCTGCCGCGTTGAACGTTCCGCCAGTTCCTGTTAATCTGGTCCAGGTTCCGCCTGTTTGCTCTCCGGTGATTAAGCTGAATAAGTCAATCGATGCTGTATTGGAATCACAAATTGTTGTGGCTCCGTCGGTTCCTGCATTTGGCTGTGGATTGATATTGACCGTAGCCACACTCACATCATTAATACATGGTGCGATTGCTGTTAAACTGTATTGGAACGTACTGGTTGTTGTGCCCGGTGCAGGTACAAAAGTTCCTGCTGACGCGTTGAACGTTCCGCCTGTTCCTGATAATCTAGTCCAGGTTCCGCCCGCTTGCTCTCCGGTGATTAAGCTGAATAAGTCAATCGATGCCGTATTGGAATCACAAATCGTTGTGGCTCCGTCGGCTCCTGCATTTGGCTGTGGATTGATATTGATCGTAGCCACACTCACATCGTTAACACATGGAGCAGTTCCTGTCATAAAGTATTGGAAAGTACTGCTCGTTGAACCTGGTGCCGGTACATAAGTTCCTGCTGCCGCGTTGAACGTTCCGCCGGTTCCTGTTAATCTGGTCCATGTCCCGCCTGCTTGCTCTCCGGTGATTAAGCTGAATAAGTCAATCGATTCTGTATTGGAATCACAAATTGTTGTGGCTCCGTCGGCGCCTGCATTTGGTTGTGGATTGATATTGACCGTAGCCACACTCACATCGTCAATACATGGGGTGATTGCTGTTAAACTGTATTGGAACGTACTGGTTGTTGTGCCTGGTGCCGGTACAAAGGTTCCTGCTGCCGCGTTGAATGTTCCGCCTGTTCCTGATAATCTGGTCCAAGTTCCGCCTGTTTGCTCCCCGGTGATTAAACCGAATAAGTCAATCGATGCTGTGTTGGAATCACAAATCGTTGTGGCTCCGTCGGTTCCTGCATTTGGCTGTGGATTGATATTGACCGTAGCCACACTCACATCGTTAATACATGGAGCAGTTCCTGGTAAAAAGTATTGGAATGTACTGGTTGTTGTGCCCGGTGCCGGTACAAAGATTCCTGCTGCCGCGTTGAA
>NZ_AVCS01000023.1 GCF_000498495.1 Flavobacterium enshiense DK69
CCGCCTGTTCCTGTTAATCTCGTCCAGGTTCCGCCTGTTTGCTCTCCGGTGATTAACCCGAATAAGTCAATCGATGCCGTGCTGGAATCACAAATCGTTGTGGCTCCGTCGGTTCCTGCATTTGGCTGTGGATTGATATTGACCGTAGCCACACTCACATCGTTAATACATGGGGCGATTGCTGTTAAACTGTATTGGAACGTACTGGTTGTTGTGCCTGGTGCGGGTACAAAGGTTCCTGTTGCCGCATTGAACGTTCCACCTGTCCCTGTTAATCTCGTCCATGTTCCGCCTGCTTGCTCTCCGGTGATTAAACCGAATAAATCAATCGATGCTGTGCTGGAATCACAAATCGTTGTGGCTCCGTCGGTTCCTGCATTTGGTTGTGGATTGATATTGATCGTCGCCACGCTCACATCGTTAATACATGGGGCGATTGCTGTTAAACTGTATTGGAAAGTACTGGTCGTTGTGCCTGCTGCCGGTACAAAGGTTCCTGCTGCCGCGTTGAACGTTCCGCCGGTTCCTGATAATCTGGTCCAGGTTCCGCCTGTTTGCTCCCCGGTGATTAAACCGAATAAGTCAATCGATGCTGTGTTGGAATCACAAATCGTTGTGGTTCCGTCGGTTCCTGCATTTGGTTGCGCGTTGATATTGATCGTAGCCACACTCACATCATTAATACATGGTGCGATTGCTGTTAAACTGTATTGGAACGTACTGGTTGTTGCACCTGGTGCCGGTACATAAGTTCCTGCCAACGCGTTGAACGTTCCGCCTGTCCCTGTTAATCTTGTCCAAGTTCCGCCTGCCTGCTCTCCGGTGATTAAGCTGAATAAGTCAATCGATGCTGTACTAGAATCACAAATCGTTGTGGCTCCGTCGACTCCTGCATTTGGTTGTGGATTGATATTGATCGTAGCCACACTCACATCATCAACACATGGGGCGATCGCTGTTAAACTGTATTGGAAGGTGCTGGTAGTCGTACCCGGTGCAGGCACAAAGGTTCCTGCTGCCGCGTTGAACGTTCCGCCTGTTCCTGTTAATCTGGTCCAGGTTCCGCCCGCCTGCTCTCCGGTGATTAAACCGAATAAGTTAATCGATGCTGTGTTGGAATCACAAATCGTTGTGGCTCCGTCGGTTCCTGCATTTGGCTGTGGATTGATATTGACCGTCGCCACACTCACATCATTAACACATGGAGCGGTTCCTGTCATAAAGTATTGGAAAGTACTGCTTGTTGTGCCCGGTGCCGGTACAAAGGTTCCTGCTGCCACATTGAACGTTCCGCCTGTTCCTGTTAATCTGGTCCAGGTACCGCCTGTTTGCTCTCCGGTGATTAAACCGAATAAGTCAATCGATGCTGTGTTGGAATCACAAATCGTTGTGGCTCCGTCGGCTCCTGCAATATGTTGTGGATTGATATTGATCGTAGCCACACTCACATCGTCAATACATGGGGCAATTGCTGTTAAACTGTATTGGAACGTACTGGTTGTTGTGCCTGTTGCCGCTACGAATGTACCTGTCGCCGCATTGAATGTTCCGCCCGTTCCTGTTAATCTGGTCCAGGTTCCGCCCGCTTGCTCTCCGGTGATTAAACCGAATAAGTCAATCGATGATGTATTGGAATCACAAATCGTTGTGGCTCCGTCGGTTCCTGCATTTGGCTGTGCATTGATATTGATCGTAGCCACACTCACATCATCAACACATGGAGTGATTGCTGTTAAACTGTATTGGAATGTACTGGTTGTCGTGCCTGGTGCCGCTACAAAGGTTCCTGCTGCCGCGTTGAACGTTCCGCCTGTTCCTGTTAATCTGGTCCAGGTTCCGCCTGCCTGCTCTCCGGTGATTAAGCTGAATAAGTCAATCGATGCCGTACTGGAATCACAAATCGTTGTGGCTCCGTCGGCTCCTGCATTTGGCTGTGGATTGATATTGATCGTAGCCACACTCACATCGTTAACACATGGAGCAGTTCCTGTCATAAAGTATTGGAAAGTACTGCTCGTTGAACCTGGTGCCGGTACATAAGTTCCTGCCAACGCGTTGAATGTTCCGCCTG
>NZ_AVCS01000024.1 GCF_000498495.1 Flavobacterium enshiense DK69
TTCGAAAATCTTAAAGAAGCATAACAGCGGAGTTGCCATGTGTGTTTCTACTATACTATAAATAGGTAGCAGTCCCAAAAAAGTTTACCGGCAAATCCACAAAGTCCATCCCCTAGCCCTGATTGCAGTGGAAATCCCGGCATTGGGAGATTGCCTCGCAAGCTCACAATGACGGATTGCAACGGAAAGCGGGAACATGGAAACCAAAAAAGCCCGAACGTTTCGCTTCTAATCGAATCGGATTGCTTTTACAGGAGAAATTTTAGTAATAATATAGGAAGGAATCAGTAAAACGAACAGACAAACCAAAATTGTACCCACATTTAAAGCTACTATATAAGGTATGGAAATTGAAACCGGAGCTTCAGTCACATAGTAATTTTCGGGATTGAGCTTGATGACACCGAAATACTTTTGAATAAACAACACACCAAGACCGACAAGATTACCCCAAAACAATCCGCGAAGAATCAAATGGCCGGCATTGTACAAAAATATTTTTCGTATTGTCCAGTTGTTAGCTCCAATCGCTTTCAGTATCCCGATCATTTGGGTGCGCTCCAAAATAAGCACCAACAAAGCCACCACCATATTAATAGTAGCCACCACAATCATAATAATAAGAATCACTACTATATTAAAGTCGAACAATTTTAACCATTCAAAAATATTGAAATACTTTTCCTCGATGGTGATACTATTATAGGTAGGCGGAATTTCAGCATAGATTTCTTCTCCTTTTTCTTTTATCATGGAAAAGTCATCCAAAAAAACCTCGAAAGCCCCTACTTCGTCTTTTTGCCATTTATTGATTCGCTGCAAGTGGCGAATATCACCTATTATATAGGTAGCATCAAATTCCTGGAAGCCGGAATTGTAAATCCCGACAATTTTAAAATTACGAAGGTTAGGCAGTTTGCCTTCTTCTTTCATAAAAAAGGTATTGAACTTATCGCCCAGTTTCAACTGAAGACGATTTGCCAGGTATTCCGATATGACAACTTCAGGATTCAAATTGCTATTCAGGTCAGGAATTCTTCCGGCAACTATGTATTCCTGCAAATTTTGCCACTGGTAATCTTTCCCGACTCCTTTAAAAACAATTCCTTCGAAAGCATTTTCGGTTCGGATGATCCCTGCCTTAGTGGCCACTGCCTGAATATGACTGATTCCTTCGACACTTTTGAAGGTCGGATAAAAATCCTGATGTATCGAAATCGGCTCCACACTGACTTCCGACTGATTATCGTCGTAGTTGGAAATAATCACATGGCCGTTAAAGGCCGAAACTTTCTGGCGTATTTTTTGCTGCAGCCCCATACCGGTAGCCACGGAAACTATCATCATAACCATTCCAATAGAAATAGCGGCAATCGCAATTTTTATAATTGGAGCAGAAATACTACTTTTATAATTTTTAGCAGTAACGAGTCTTTTGGCTATAAAATATTCTAATTTCAAGATATATGATTTCAAATTCAGTCCTCAAAAATACAGTTTTATTCTTGGTTTTGTCGATAGTTTCCTGCGGAAATTCTGTTAAGCCACAAGAAGCAAGCCACAAGAAGCAAGAGACTCCGAATACACCAAAGAAAACAGTTGCTTCCGACATCAGGACCGGTGCTCAAAACACAGACGCTTATTTACCTTTATTAAAAGATAAAAAAGTCGGCATTGTAACCAATCAGACCGGAATTCTTTCCGACAAGACCCATTTGGTTGATTTTCTTTTGGAAAAGAAAATCGGTGTACAAAAAATTTATGCTCCCGAGCATGGTTTTAGAGGTACTGCCGATGCCGGCGAATTAATCAAAGACGGAAAAGACACCAAAACAGGCTTACCTATTATTTCACTTTACGGCAATAACAAAAAGCCAAAACCTGAACAACTCGCCGGAATCGACATCATGGTTTTTGATTTACAGGATGTGGGTGCGCGTTTCTATACCTATATTTCTTCATTGCATTATGTAATGGAAGCCTGCGCGGAAAACAATATTCCGCTTATTGTTCTGGACCGACCGAATCCGAACGGAGGCATTATTGACGGCCCCCTTTTGGAAAAAGAATACGCGAGTTTTGTCGGCATGCATCCGATTCCGGTTTTACACGGGATGACAATTGGAGAATATGCTAAAATGATCAACGGTGAAAAATGGCTAAAAAATGGAGTTCATTGTGCGTTAACAGTGATTCCGTGTTTGAACTACAAACACACTATGCCATACAGCCTTCCTATAAAACCATCGCCGAATTTGCCGAATGACCAAGCCATTAACCTGTATGCAAGTTTATGCTTATTTGAAGGAACGAATGTAAGTGTGGGACGAGGAACTGATAAACAGTTTCAAATTTACGGGTCGCCTTTTTTACCTAAAAGCGATTTCAACTTCACTCCGGGTCCCAATTTAGGTGCAAAAGACCCGATGCATAATGGAAAACTTTGCAATGGTGAAGATTTATCAAAAATTAAAAAAGTGAATCGTTTGGAATTGACATGGCTAATCAAAGCCTACCAGACCACTTCGGATAAATCTAATTTCTTTAATGACTTTTTCACCAAGTTGGCAGGAACCAAAAAACTCCAACAGCAAATTGAGACCGGAGTCCCGGAAAATGAAATCCGAAAAGGTTGGGAAAAGGGAATTGCCGATTTTAAGCTGATTCGAAAATCCTACCTTATATATAGCGAATAAAAAAAGACTGTCCTTTGAGACAGCCTTTTTTTTATATGGTAACTTCTTGTCCGAATTGCAGTAAATAGCCGTTGTTGTCGTAAACAGCAAACTCGCGCATGCCCCATTCGAAAGTTTCAATCTCGTAACATAAGCTGCATTTGTCTTTCAGTTGCTCCCAAATTTCTTCCACATTGTCCACATTAATATAAAATGAACCTGTAAAAGTCGGTTTATCAAACGGAGTATGTTCATTGGGTTTTGCCAACATAATTTCGGCATTGTCCTTATACAAGGAAGCCCATCCCCACTCTTCGTTATATTCTCCACAAGTAAATCCGAGGATATTAACGTAGAATGCAATTGTTTCTTTTAATTCATTCGTCCACATCATTGGACGGATTGGTTGGAATTTTGCCATAAGTTAGACGTTTACTACAATATTGGGATTCAGCTTAAGTAATTCTTTTATAAAATCTTCTCTCCCTTTTGGAGAAATGACAATAGTATCGGACTGATTATACACTATTTCGATACGATCTGTAAGGGAAGCTGCAGGAGCATTCCAAATACTGTCAGTCTTTTCAATTGATTTAATCGCCTCTATGGAAATATTTTTATTGACTAAAAAGCCAGAACGCACTTTAAGGTTTTTCCCTGTAATCGTGTAATCGGTAGTAAGAAAAAGATAGGCTGAAAAAACTAATGTAGAAATCAGTATTCCTAAAAACACCCAATCTTGTTCCCTTAGTGACAACACAAAACCAGGTATCATTCCTGAAAGAATCAAAATAGGCAAAGCGATATCAATCTTTGATTTGAATATCTTTTTCATAATGGCAATTTCTTTTTCATCTCTTCCACAATATTGTAAGCTGCTGGGCAAATAGCTACATTTTTAAGTGTAAGATTTGAAATCTGTTGGAATTTCTTTCTGTCGGTATGCGGAAATTCACGGCAGGCTTTCGGACGTACATCATAAATCATACAATAATTTTCGGCATCCAGAAAAGTACATGGTACACTTTGCAGTACATAATCGTTGTCTTCATCGATGCGAAGGTATTGATCTATGAACTGCTGCGGTTTCTGTTTAAGATGTTTTGAAATGCGCTCAATATCGGCCGATGTAAAAAGCGGGCCTGTCGTTTTACAGCAATTGGCGCATTCTAAACAGTCGGTTCTTTTAAATTCGGCGTCATGCAGATCCTGCATAACGTAATCCAAATTCTTGGGCGTTTTCTTTTTCAGCTTATCGAAATACTTTTTGTTTTCGTTATGCTTATCTTTGGCTAACTTTGGAAGCTCCGATAAAGTTGGTTTTAACATGTCAAAACATTTATTATGCAAAAGTACCAACTTTCAGGTTTAGACTTTCAAAATTTAAACTTAAAAAAATGAAAGACCTTTTTGGAAAAGCCATACTCGATTATCAGACCAACAATTCCCCGGTAGACTTAATCACAGAAACTTCGATATCAGAAGCGGATGAAATGAGTGTCGCTTATTTGTTTCGCAATTACAAAGAAATGCCAAAAATAGAGCGAAAGGCACTGGATTTGGCCAAAGGAAAAATTCTGGATGTAGGTTGTGGCGCCGGAAGTCACGCCTTATATCTGCAGAACGAAAAAAATCTGGATGTAACTGCTATTGACATTTCTGCCAATGGAATTAAAGCCTGCGAATTGCGCGGAATAAAAAAGGCGCGGGTTCAAAATGTAATGGAGCTGGAAAATGAAACCTTCGACACTATTTTGCTGATGATGAACGGAGCAGGCATGTGTGGAAAACTTAAAAAAATTGCCGGCTTTCTTCAAAAATTAAAATCCCTGTTGAATGAAAACGGTCAGATTTTATTAGACAGTTCGGACATCATTTATATGTTTGATGAGGATGAAGACGGAGGAAAATGGATCCCGAGTAACACCGATTACTACGGGGAAGTTATTTTTAATGTTTCGTATAAAGGTGAAAAAGAAGAACCATTTGACTGGATGTACATCGATTACAATACCTTGCAGAATGCCGCTTATGCCAATGGATTACAATGCGAATTGATTTTGGAAGGCGAACATTATGATTATCTGGCAAGACTGACGCATCTCTAAATCTTATATAAATAAAAAATCCCAAACTCTTACAGCTTGGGATTTTTTATTCTTTTAAGATCGATTATTGCATGTATTTCATCATCATACCCTGTAAGCCCATTGCCCATTCCTGACCTAACGTCATGCTTTTCTCGGCAATAACCCCAGATTTCTGAGACATTTTCTTTCCGATTGGACTTTCATAAAATTTCAAGATGGCTTTAACGTCTTCTTGAGTGTATTCCTGCATAAACAACTCAGCCATTTTATCATATAATGCCGGAAGGGTCGCATCGAATTCCACCAAAAAGGCAGCTTGTTTTTCTTTTGGGACCATTTTCAGAATTTGATCTTTCGCAACTTTCATCTGGTTTGCAGAACCTGTAACTTCAATCATTTTCATCACGTCTTTTTTAAAGGTATCATTAGCTTGAGCCATACCCATATTTGCTACTAAAACAAGTGCAAACGTTAAAATTAATTTTCTCATTGTTTTTGGTGTTAGTTATAAAAATTAAGGAATATTCAGATATTTATGAGTCTGTAAAGATACACGCCATTTTGGATTATTCATAACATAATCCACGATTAAAGGTGTCATTTCCTCTTTTTTACTCCACTCGGGCTGCAAAAACAGGATTGCGTTTTCATTTACTTTAGCTGCTTGTTCTTCTGCAAAGATAAAATCGTGCTTATTGTGAATAATTACCTTTAATTCGTGTGCGATCTCATAGGCATCATCCACCGGAAGTTTAGTCTTTTTTGGAGAAAGGCAGAACCAATCCCAAGTTCCCGTAACCGGATAAGCGCCTGAGCTTTCAATATGTACGCGTAAATTTTGCTCTTTTAATTTTGAAGTCAGAGCAGTCATGTCCCAGGTTAGAGGCTCTCCACCAGTAACCACAACAGTTTCCGCATATTTTTTAGCATTGGCCACAATGACTTCTGTGGTCGTTGGCGGGTGCAATTCAGCGTTCCAGCTTTCTTTTACGTCGCACCAATGACAACCAACGTCGCAACCGCCGATTCGGATAAAATAAGCAGCCGTACCGGTATGATACCCTTCACCCTGAATTGTATAAAACTCCTCCATTAAAGGCAACATTTCGCCTTTTTCCACCGCAATTTGTATTTCTTTCTTAAGCATTTTATATAAAAATAGTCTGCAAAGGTAAGCAATTTGAAAATTAGATTGTTAGCTTTTTAACTTACCCTTTGCAAGTAGGCAAAAACTTCTCTTTCTAGCCCTGATGGGAGTGGCATCCCGTCTCGTTTTTTCAACGAGGCGGATAAAGCGGACAGCAGGAACAGGGTTTACAAAAAATCTCTGACCATTCGCTCCAAAAAAAAACCGACAACTTAAGTCATCGGCTTTTTATTTATTTTAAGCTTTTACGCTTTAAGTGCTTTTAACGTTTTGGTAGCGTAAGCATTAGTTGGATCGATTGCCAATAATTTTTCAAGGTTTTCGATTGCTTTTGCTTTATCAGCGCTGTTAGCATAATGAGCACCCACAAAAGTATAGGCTTCGATTAGGTTTTTCTTAACCGCCGGTTTTGCTTTTTCAGCATCTCCTTTGGCGTTTACCAATTTCACATATTCCTCATAACCCGCCAATGCAACTTTTGCTGATTCTGGTGTTCCCATTGCTTCATTTGCTCTTGCTTTGAACAGGTGCGCATCCTGAGTTGCCGCGTTCAATTCGATAACTTTAGAGAAGGCCGCATCCGCCTTAACCAACTGGTCTTTTGGAGAGGTTTTCGGATCGTAATCGAAATACAAAGCATATCCTAAATAGAAATTATCCGCAAAGTAATTTTTCGATTTTGGGTTTTTTACAGCCACTTCGAATAATTTAGTAGCGTTTTTGTATAATTTCTCTTTGAACATTTTTTGTCCAAGCGGATTTAATTCAGCTGCAATTACCGGATCTTTTTCTACTGCTTTGTTCAATTCAACAACACCTTCGTTGAAGATTTTCTCGTCGTAAGTACCATCTGCTTTTTTAGCTTCGGCCATTTTTGTCAAACCTAGGTACAAATAATCTCTTGCAATGATTCTTTTTGGCTCAACTTTAGCAAAAAACTCGCTCATTGCTTTTGAACTTTCAGCATAGTTACCGTTTTCGTAGGCAGCATAACCCAAATAACGTAGAATACGCGGATTTACTTTATCCAGTTTTTTCATTTCATTAGCCTCGATTTCCAATGCTTTGTAATCTTTATTCACGATTAAGAAATCAGCGTGACGCATACGAGATTCAACCGAATAACCCGTTAAACTCATGTATTTTTCATAATACTGCAATGCTTTTTTAACATACTCATCGTATTTTGCCGGTTCATTGCTCCCCCATAAATAATACGTTTCTGCCAATTCGCGGTATGCCGGACCAAAGTTCGCATCTTTAGCTATAACTTCGTTCAGCAATTTAGCAGCGTCGGTAAAATTTTTAGCTCCTTTTTGGATTGCAGCATATTTTACACGGGCAATCAATAATGATTTATCATATTCATAGGCCGATTCATAGGCACGGAAAGCTTCACCTGCATTTTTATTGCCATATTGTGCATCTCCCATCGCTAGATAGGCACCAGGATTTTTATCATCAATCAACATCGCTTTGTTGATGATTTCGATTGCTTTTTTATAGTCTGGGTTTTCAGAATTGATGTAGGCCTTGGCGATTAACAACATTTCTTCAACATCCTTTTTCTTGATATTGGCAGAAGCTTTATCAAAATTAGCCTGAGCCGATTTATTATTATCCAGTTCGATTTGCCCTAAACCGATATAATTTAACGTCCCTTTGTCTTTAGCGGCCAATCCTTTGTTAAAAATCATAGACGCAGAATCAACCTTTGCTTCTCTTAGGTACACATCACCTAAATAGAAGAAATTCTTTCCGTTGTCTGGACTGGACTTTACTAATCCTTTTAATATTTTTTTTGCTTTGTCGTATTGTTCAGCATCAATAGCTTTTTTTGCCTGTTCCAAATCCTGAGCAAAAACTGCTGTTGAAAGTACAGACAACATTAAACTTAAAACTTTAGCATTTTTCATTTCTAAATACTTTTTTTATGGTTATTTCTTTACTATTCAACCTTATCCCTTACCGCTATCTGACGGGTTGGAAAATGTGTAGGAACTAATCCGGATTTTAAAATAATCCGCTGTCCCTGTTGACCTGCAAGATACGAAGCAAATCCCATGCCCAATCCTGTTGTCCCCTGAAAATTTAACATATACAACTTACGGGTAACAGGATAACTGCCATCAGCAATATTACTCTGATTCGGTTTAACAAACTTGTCCTTTGCGTTAACTTTAACATTCTCAACTGCCAACACTTTAACTTGACTTGTATAAGCCTCCAAATCAGGAGTCGGCTGTAACAACCAGTTTATTCCTAATATCCCTATGGCACCTTCATTCTCACTAACGTACTTTACCACTTCTTTATTTGAATTCAAGGCAAATATATTTTGTTTTGGTAAATCGTTAATCCCTGCTAACGATTTTAGTGTCCTAACAGTACTGGAATTAGGGTTATCAAAAACCAATGATTTTATTTTTGAATTGGCATTTCCTTTCAAAAAACGCATTACATCATTTAACACCAAAGTAGAATCGGATCTTTTTTTGTTGCCGATAAAAGCTATGGCATCCACTCCGAACTCGGTAATTTTAGGATATACCTTTTTAGTCTTATTAAAATAACTGATTTCTGAAGAATCAAGACTCTTGGCCATTATAGCAATTTGACCCTTTTTATTGTTGATCATATTCAGTATCTCTGTTTCAGATTTACTGACTAAATTGATTTTCGTTCTTGTGTACTGGTCTTCAAAAAGAATGGCGACATCCTCGATTATAGGGAAGATAGTCTCATCGACCAATATAGTTGCCGACCCGGCAACTGCTGTTTCTTTTACTGTTGCTTTATCTTTGTTTTTTTGACAAGCTGAAAAAAGTAATATAAGCAGAACGATTGAAATATATTTTTTCATTTACTCTTGAGATTGTTGCAGACGGACAAAACGGATTGCTGCATAAACAATTAATATCACCCCTAAAATCACTCTTCGTGAATAGGAAATCTCTACTGGCACACTTTTCCAGACAAACAAAGTTACGCCTAAAAACACATACAATCCTAAAAAGACCAGGCCTAAAACAAACAGAAATCGCTGTTGTGGCGATTTCTGTTTAAAATTTTGAAATATTTTCATATTACTGTGCAACCTGAATAGTAATAGGTAATGTAAATTGTGATCTTACCGGACGACCATTTTGAATAGCCGGTTTCCAGTTAGGCATACTTTTCAATACGCGGATCGCTTCTTTTCCAGCACCGTAACCAGGATCTCTCAATACTTTCACATCTGTAAAACTTCCGTCTTTCTCGACAACGAAGCTTAACATTACACGAATTTGAGAAACTCCTTCGTCAACTTCCGGAGCACTAAAAGAACTTGCGAATTTTTTGTAGAAACCAGGCATACCTCCATTAGGTCCCGCTTGCACTTCTACCGCAACATATACCTTGTTATCATCTTCGACAACCGCTGCAGCTTTATCTCCTTCACCAGTAGGTTGGTCAATAACGATTTCAGCATTTTTGTCTCCTTTAACATCCTTTTGGCCAGGATCTGCTTCTTTCAAATCTTCCACTGTAGGTGGATCCTCATCACGCACCAATTCCTTTTTCACCACTTCAGGCGGCGGGAATTTCACCTGATCGTTCACCGATTTAGGTGGTTCTGGCGGTGGAGGCGGTGGTAAATCTTCTTTTGGTGGAGGCGGTGGCAGTAATGCTGTTTCAATTACCTTGTCCATATTCTCCTTTTCACCTTTAGCTAATCGTTGACTGATAATATTCTCAATTACCGGAGCAGCAATAGCCGAAGCGAACAACAAAGCACCAATAACAAGGGCTTTTGATGTAGTTTTAGGACTCTCTGAACGCAATTTATAAGCACCATACGCCTTATTACGACCTTCAAAGATTATATCAATCCACTCTGTCTTAAATAAGTTTAATTTTGACATGACTTTTTCTTTTTAAATGTTTGAAAAAAAATTACTCCGAAAGGATTTCCTCTTTCTTCAACATTGCGTTTTCTTCTGGTGTTATATCCACAATCGCATAGATTTTAACATCTGCGATAGCCATCTCGTCCAGAACATCTACTAAGTTTCTGTACGTAGACTTTTTACTGGCTTTAATCAAAACAATCAAATCCTGTTTCTTCGGCTCTGCCGCATATTTAGATTTAACCGTTTGTTTTTTCTCCAGTATCTCTTTACGAATACCATTTTTTCCGTATCCTGTTTTCTCAGGCCCTTCAATTGGAGCAGTCGGTAAACCGTAGTACCATACTAATTGGTTTTTCTCACCCAACAGCAACGTTAAGGTACGGTCTTCAGAAACATCCAATGTTTGGGGTTTCTCCTGTGTTTCGTCTTTATCCGGCATTGCCAAATTCATGGACTGAGGCTTAGACAATGACGTAGTAAGCATAAAGAAAGTAATCAAAAGGAATGCCAAATCCACCATCGCTGTCAAATCGACACCCGCATTTTGTTTCTTACTTCTAATATGACCTTTCTTGCCACCGCCGTCGCCGGTATTTAATTCTGCCATTTTACAGTATTTTTTAATTAAAAATCATCAGTTCGTAAACCAGTGACTAAGAAAAACTTATTAACTTTTTGTTTCTGAAGAATATCAATTACTTTCTTAACTGTAGGATACTCCTCTTTTCCATCTGCTTTGATAGCAACTTTCAACTCCGTATTATGCAATTCTTTTGTAGCATAACGCGCTGCCAAAACCCACTCTCTTAACTGATTGTCAACTGAATCGTAAGGAATACCAGGTTGCAACCCCTCTTTATTACGCTCTTCACCAGTCAAACTGATCAATTTATTCAAATTTCCAACCGGAACTCCAAATCCATCAATCAAAGAAAAACGTTTAGTTTCCTCTTCGGTGAACTGAATCTTATATTTTTCAGCTATCTTACCCAAAGCATCTCTTCGAATATCCTGGCCAATCATACCAAAGAACACCTTCTCTTTACCAACGGTAATGGTCACTAAATCTGCATCCGGCAATTTAGTTTGCACTGTGGACGCAGGTGTATCAACCGGAAGTGGCTCGGGTACTTTAGCTGTAGATGTCATTACGAAGAAAGATAACAATAAGAACGCTACGTCACACATAGCCGTCATATCAATCTTCGTGCTTTTTTTTGACATTTTTACTTTTGCCATTTTCTTTTGATTTTAGTCACAAGGGAACAAGGCAAAACCTCTTTTTACCTGCAACAAATTAATAATTAACTCTCTAAAACGGTATGCAGTAATTAAGCTGCATGACCACCTTTCAAACGTCTGTAAGCCTGCGTGATAGCAAAACCAGCCTCGTCGATAGAGTAAGTTAATTTATCAATTTTAGATGTAAACACGTTATACATGATGATTGACAACGTAGAAGTACCAATACCAGTAGCTGTATTAATAAGAGCCTCAGAGATACCTGTCGCTAACGCAGCCTGGTCAGGAGCACCAGCAGCAGCTAATCCAGAGAACGCTTTAATCATACCTGATACTGTTCCTAATAATCCCATTAACGTACCAATTGATACCAAAGTAGCAATGATAGTCATATTTTTCTCTAACATTGGCATTTCTAATGAAGTAGCTTCGTCAATTTCTTTTTGAATTGTTTCAGTTGCTTTTTCACTATCAAAACCTTCTCTTCTTACTTCTTGATATTTAGTCAAACCAGCTCTAACCACGTTAGCTACTGAACCTTGTTGAGCATCACACTCAGCGATAGCCTCATCGATTTTACCTTGACCGATTAAAACCTGTACATTTTTAACGAATTTCTCAACATTGTTTTTACCAGCTGCTTTACTGATAACGAAGAATCTCTCAAAAGAGAAAACAACTGCCATTAAGAACAATCCCATTAACGCAGGTACGATAAATCCTCCTTTATAAACCATTCCTAAATAGTTTCCTGGTAGCGGGTGACCTGTATTGTCTCCGTTTTCAAAGTTTGATGGGTGTCCCATAACGAATTTCCAGATTAGGAATCCAATCAATAAACAGATTACAATTGCAAAGGCAGCAAACATGCTTGTCCCTTTTGAGCTAGCTCCTTTTTCAACAGTTTCGTTAGATACTTTTGTCATTTTTTTAAATTTTAGTTTTTCAATTTTGTTATAACTATTGCCCCATAAGCCAAAATCTGTTTATGAGAGTCGCAAATTTATGTTTTTAGTGTAATAAAAAAAATAAAATCGTTTTTTTTTCAGGTCACATGACGAATTATTTAACATTGAGGACATGATTAGTTTGATTTTACTGTTCAATCGTTAAGCTAATGTAAGGATAATAACTTTTTATTACCAATATTATTCTTACTCTTTTGTTTTTTTTCGATCTTTATCTAACAAATACTATTATTTTTTTTAGTTTTACTACTCTTTGAATTTAGTTTAAATTCGTTCAATTCTTACAAATTTACGAAAAATATGTCCGCAGAAAAGTTTATAGAAGAAATCAACAACGGTTATAACTGTAAAGGAGAATCCATTGCATTGGGCGGTGCCATTTTAAATGGAGAAGCAATCCCAAACACCCAGATAAAAATTCCCTTAAAAACAATTAACCGCCACGGATTAATTGCCGGAGCTACCGGAACAGGTAAAACAAAAACAATACAGGTTTTATCCGAACAGCTGTCTTCAAACGGAATTCCGGTCCTGATGATGGACATCAAGGGCGATTTTTCAGGAATAGCAGCAGCCGGGGAAGAAAAACCATTCATAACCGAACGTCACGCCAAGATTGGTATCCCTTACCAACCCAAAGCCTGTCCTGTAGAATTAATGACCATATCCGAACAGAACGGAGTCCGGTTGCGGGCTACTGTTTCGGAATTCGGCCCCGTGTTATTTTCCCGAATCCTCGATCTGAACGACACCCAAGGCGGAGTTGTTTCTGTAATTTTCAAATATTGTGACGACAACAAGATTCCCCTTTTGGATCTGAAGGACTTTAAAAAAACGCTTCAGTTTGCAACCGAAGAAGGCAAAGACGAGTTTGAAGCAAATTATGGCCGAATCTCAACAGCCTCAACGGGTTCCATCCTTAGAAAAGTCATCGAGCTCGAACAACAGGGCGCTGATTTGTTCTTTGGCGAGCTTTCTTTTGATATTGACGATCTGATGCGCATTGACGAAAACGGAAACGGCTATGTGAACATCATCCGCCTGACGGACATTCAGGACAAACCTAAATTATTCTCAACATTCATGCTGAGTTTATTAGCAGAGGTTTATCAGCAAATGCCCGAAATCGGGGATGCCGAAAGACCTGAATTGGTTATTTTTATTGACGAAGCCCACCTGATTTTCGATGAAGCCAGTGAAGCCTTGCTTGATCAAATCGAAACCATCATAAAACTAATCCGTTCTAAAGGTATCGGGGTTTATTTCATTACACAAAATCCAACCGATGTTCCTGCTGGTGTATTGGCGCAATTGGGACTAAAAATCCAACATGCCCTGAGAGCTTTTACCGCAAACGACAGGAAAGCGATAAAAATGACGGCCGAAAACTATCCTTTATCCGACTATTACAAAACTGAAGATGTAATTACGCAACTGGGCATAGGGGAAGCTTTTGTTACAGCATTAAACGAAAAAGGAATTCCTACCCCGCTTGTAGCCTGCATGATGCGTGCTCCAATGAGCAGAATGGACATTTTATCCGATAATGAAATCAGCAACATCATCAACAATTCGAAGTTGGCAAAAAAATACAATCAGGTAATTGACAACGAAAGTGCCTACGAAATCCTGACAGCCAAAATAGATAAAGCAACACAACAGGCACAAGCAGAACAAACAGCCAAAGTCGAAGAAAAACAAAGAAAAAGCGAACCCAGCACTACCGAAGCTATTGGAAAATCAGTTGTTAAAGTGATTACCAGCGCTACGTTCATACGCGGTGCTTTCGGAATTTTAATGAAAATGTTCAAAAAATAATGAGGGCTTTTTTTACTATTGGTTTATTAATACTCTCTAACGTCTTCATGACTTTAGCCTGGTACGGCCATTTGAAGTTTAAAGAACTGAAATGGTTTGAAAATGCCGGACTGATAGCTATCATCCTAATCAGCTGGGGACTGGCCTTATTTGAATATTGCTTTCAGGTACCAGCCAATAAGATAGGCTTTAATGGAAATGGTGGCCCTTTTTCACTACTGCAGTTAAAAGTCATACAGGAAGTTATCACCTTAATTGTTTTTGTGATTTTCTCCTTATTGTTTTTCAAAGAAGAAGAATTCCGGTGGAACCATGTTATCGGCTTTTGTTTTTTAGTATTGGCCGTCTATTTCATGTTTAAAAAATAAACACCCCATGAAAATAATGCTCCTATTTTTTTCAGCCATTTCAATGTTGACGGGCTGCACCGTAAAAACTGAAATCAAACGTCTGGAAGAATACAAAAGTGAAATCGCAAAAGCCGAAAAAGAATTTGAGAAAATGGTTGCCAAAAAAGGTATTGCTGAAGGTTTTTATTACTTTGCTGATGGCAGTGCGACAATCAAAAGAGAGAATGACACCTTAATCTTCGGAAAAGAAAACATTCGAAACTATTATTCAAATCCGAAGTACAAAAAAGCCACCGTAACCTGGTCGCCTGATTTTATCAGCATATCCAATTCTGGAGATTTGGCCTATACTTACGGAAAATACAATTGGTCAGTTAAAGATTCCCTCGGAAACACAAAAACAGCATCAGGCGTTTTTCATACCGTTTGGAAAAGACAATCAGACGGAAACTGGAAATATGTCTGGGATTAGATCAATAAATTAACATTTAACAAGGTTGTATACCTCGCAAAAAACGACATGAAAAAATATTTTATTCAAAAAGCACCTTTTGTGGTTCCTACTTCCGATGGCAAAGTCATTGAAGAACACCACGGGCTGGCAACCACCAACAATAAAGAAATATCCATTGCTCACATGATAGCACCTCCGGGCTGGAGCGAACCGTTTCAATCACCCGAGTTCGACGAATACACCTATATAATAAAAGGAAAAAAGCAGTTCATTATTGATAATGAAACAGTAGTACTGCAAGCTGGCCAATCTATTAAAATTGAAAGAAACGTTAGGGTTCAGTACTCCAATCCTTTTGAAGAACCGTGCGAATACCTGGCGGTATGCACACCCGCCTTTAGCATGGATTCAGTACATCGTGAAGAATAAAAAAAGAGGCTCATGCCTCTTTTATTTTTTTAACAATTCCAGTATTCTGTTCTCTACAAGTTCGGTTTCCCAAATTTGCTCTATGTTTTCCATACTGAGAATCTCTTCCATAATTCTATTTTGCTTATCTCCTTCCGCCAAGGCTTCCGAGTAGGGATGATGACTGAAAGTTACACGGCTGTATAACGGAATCCATTTATCCGGATGCTTATCGGAGAACCATTTTTCTATTTTCTTCTGCAAATGAAATTTCGCATCGGCAGTCTTAGTACTCATTTCCATGAAATTGCGGAACGAAAGTTCAGCTATTGCATCTGTATTCGGTTTACGTGATTGCTGATATTCTTTAAAGATCGTCAACCAATCGTCTCCGTGTTTTTCCATCAACTGATTTAAAATCGTAATATCTTCAAAACCGGCATTCATTCCGTGACCGTAAAAAGGAACTATTGCATGGGCCGCATCTCCAATCAAAGCCACCTTATCTTCATAAGTCCAAGGATAACATTTCATGGTTACCAGATAACTAGTTGGATTTTTAAAGAAATCTTCCACTAAATCCGGAATCACTTCTTTCGTATCAGGAAAATACTTGGCGAAAAAGGCCTCCAATGTTTCTTTGTCTGTCAGCTTTTCAAATGAATTTTCCCCTTCATGTGGCATGAAAAGCGTACAGGTAAACGAACCATCCGGGTTAGCCAGTCCCATTAACATGAATTCTCCTCTTGGCCAGATATGTAACGAATTTTTATCTATTTTATGAGTCCCGTCCGCATTGGCAGGAATATGAAGTTCTTTATAACCTACTCGGATAAAGTCTTGTGAATAATTGAACATGCTCTGACGCTGCATACGGTGACGTACTCTTGAAAAGGCACCATCAGCCCCGAAAACAATATCATAATCCAACTCTTCCCACTCACCTCTTTCGGTTTCTCCTTCGTGCAAAGTCGCTGTTGCCAACGTTACATCCCAAACCTTTTTATCAAAGAAAAATTCCACACCGGCAGTTTCGGCTAAATCAACCATCTTGCGGTTCAGCACCCCGCGGGACAATGAAAAAATCGCCTCGCCGTCTTTACCGTAATACTGATAATTCAACTCGCTTCCTAGCATGTGAATGGCACGCTTGTCCACAGGAATACCGATTTTTTTTATTTCCTCATCCAATCCAATTTCCTGAAGCGTTCGCCATCCCCTGTCTGACATTACCAAATTAATGGAACGCCCGGAAAAATCAATTTTTCTGATATCCGGACTTCTGTCGTAAACATGAACGGTATGACCTGCTTTTTTAAGGTAAATTGCCAATAGTGTCCCAACCAATCCGGAACCCACTACAGCTATCTTCTTGGGAGTCTGCATCGAAATTTTCTTGAATAGAGCGTAAATTTACTCAATATTTATTTATGAAACTGATATTTATCGGAAAAGCATTTTTCTTAAAAAAAGAAAATCCTCGCTAAGGAGGATTCTCTGTTATTATCTATTGAATTGTATTTTCTTTCCAACAGCCATTTTTTGTGATTTAGCCAAAACACCACACATATGGAACAACATTCTTGCTCCGACATTTCCGTCCCAATCATCATCACCAGGTGCTACTTCCACTAAATCAAATCCGATAATTTCCTTATTGGTTTCTGCCAAACGGCTTAACAAATAAGCAGCCTGCTCAAATGAAAATCCGCCCGGAACCGGAGTACCTGTATTTGGACAATACCATGGATACATTCCGTCAATATCGAATGAAATCAACACTTTCTCAGGCAATGAGGCGATAATATGATCACATTGCTGCTGCCATGTCTTTCCTTCGAACGTTTCCTGTTTTAAATCCATGTCGGTATGAACCAAAACACGGTCTTTCAACGCCACTTCCACTTCCTGTTCGCAGAAATCGCGGATTCCTACCTGAACAATCTTTGAAATTTGCGGAATCTGCAACGCATTATACATGATAGAGGCGTGAGAATAGGTAAAGCCTTCATAAGCGATTCTCAAATCCATGTGGGCATCTAAATGAAGAATCCCGAAAGAATCATGTTTTGTCGCCATTGCCTGATAGTAACCAAGCGGCGTACTGTGATCTCCTCCTAAAAGAACCGCTTTTTTTCCTTGATTCAACCAATGAAGCGTGCGATTCTTCACTTCTTCATTCATGTCCTTGCATGCCTTGTTGATTTTATCAAGATCTGCTTGTAAGACCGGGAATGTCGAAACATCTTCACCCGCCTCCAAAGCTTCAATGATTGGTTGTGCCAACCCTTTATATTTTTCAGAATTTTTTGCCCAATGACCTGGCGCTTCGTCCATATAAATCCCTAATTTCCAAAGTTCCGGAAACTCTTGGTGATTTAAATCAACCTGAAAAGAAGCATCCATAATGGCTGCAGGTCCTTCAGAAGCTCCTGCCCCGTAACTTACAGTCACCTCCCATGGCACCGGGATTACAACAATCTCGCTTTGCTTTGCCGAAAAAGGGAGTCCAAAAACTGTCGCATCAGCTAAGCCTGGTTGAGACGGGTCAAAATTTTTTAATATTTGTTCCTTTGTCATTTTATAGAATCAATTAAACCAAAGATTTATCCTTTACTAAAATTCCTTTCTTAAGCACCTGTCCGAATTCATACATATCTTCAAACGAGCAATAGAATGGCGCAGGAGCCAAACGAATCACATTAGGTTCACGCCAGTCGGTGATTACTCCGTTTTTCATTAAGTATTCAAACAATGTTCTTCCTTGGCCATGAAGGAAAACAGAAAGCTGGCAAGCTCTCTCGTCTTGATTCGAAGGGGTAATAATCTCAAATTCTGCTCCTTCAATTTCTTTATCAACTTCATGAAGTATAAATTCCAGATAAGACGTAAGCAGGTTACGTTTTTCTATCAGCTTATCCATCCCTACTTCGGAAAACATTTCCACAGAAGCCAAATAAGGCGCTAATGACAATACTGGCAAATTACTGATTTGCCATCCATCTGCTCCGTTAACCGGATCAAATTGCGGTTCCATTTTGAATCGACGCACCTTATTATGACCGTACCATCCTGCGAACCTTGGCAAATCACTGTTTTGATGATGTTTTTCATGAACAAAGCAACCCGAAGCATTTCCTGGTCCTGAATTCATATATTTATAACTACACCATGCTGCGAAATCTACACCCCAATCGTGAAGTTCCAATTTTATATTTCCTGCGGCATGAGCTAAATCCCAACCCACAAAAGCTCCAGCTTTATGACCTGCAGCGGTAATGGTTTTCATATCAAAAACCTGTCCTGTGTAGTAATTTACTCCTCCGATTAAAACCAATGCCAACTCATCACCAACCTCTTCAATCTTGGCTAAAACGTCTTCCAGTCGGATATTGTGCTCTCCCTCGCGACGCTTGATTTCCACAATGGCATCCTTAGGATCATACCCATGAAACTTAACCTGGCTTTGAAACATATACTGATCACTTGGGAATGCTTTTTCTTCACAAATGATTTTATATCTCTTTGATGTAGGCTGATAGAAAGTAACCATCATCAAATGCAGGTTAACTGTTAACGTATTCATAACCGTTATCTCACTAGGCAATCCACCAACGATTTTACTTAGCGGCGCCGCGAAACGCTCATGATAATCCCACCATGGCTTTTCGGCATAAAAATGACCTTCAACGGCAAGATTTGCCCAATCATTCATGACTTCATCGACATACGTTTTTGTTCTCTTCGGTTGCAACCCAAGAGAATTACCGACAAAGTAAATCACCTGTTTCCCGTCAACTTTCGGGAAGATAAATTCATCTCTATAGCTTCTTAGCGCGTCCTTCGCGTCTAATCCTCGTGCAAATTCACGTGTATTTTCGAAATCCATCGACATTTGTTTTTTTAATAGGGGGGTAAAAATAAGAAAAAAAATATACTCACATCCATAAATTTCTATTGATATTCAACACTTATCAAACAAAAAATACAAAAAATACTATGAATGCATACAAAATGATCGTTCAACCATAGAACTAAGGGAGTCAGACGGTTTTATTTAACATAAACAAATACCCCTGTGAAAAAAAACTAAATGACAAAAAAATCCGACCTGTTAAGGCCGGATTCACATATTATTTATTCCTAGGATTTTATAAAATCAACATAGCATCTCCATAAGAGTAGAATTTATATTTCTCCTTAACTGCTTCATCATATGCTTTACGCATTAAATCATGACCGCAAAATGCAGAAATCATCATCAACAACGTTGATTTCGGCGTATGGAAATTGGTAATCATACAATCGGCAACGCTAAAATCATATGGAGGGAAGATGAATTTATTAGTCCACCCCTCATATGGGTTCAATGTTTTTGAAGAAGAAACCGAGCTTTCCATCGCACGCATTGTTGTAGTACCAACAGCACATACTCTTTTTTTTGCCAATTTCGCTTTATTGACAATATCACAGGCTTCCTGCGTTATTTTCAATTCTTCCGAATCCATTTTATGTTTTGACAAATCTTCAACTTCCACCGGATTGAAAGTTCCCAATCCAACGTGAAGCGTTATTTCAGCAAATTCAACTCCTTTAATTTCAAGGCGTTTCATCAGGTGCTTCGAGAAATGCAAACCTGCAGTAGGAGCCGCAACCGCACCTTCTTCCTTAGCATAAATCGTTTGATAACGCTCTGCATCTTCCGGAGTTACTTCACGGTTAATGTATTTAGGGATTGGTGTTTCGCCAAGTTCAAGCAATTTTGCACGGAATTCTTCATAAGAACCGTCATATAAAAAGCGTAAAGTTCTTCCTCGGGAAGTTGTATTATCAATAACCTCTGCTACCAATGAATCGTCATCGCCAAAATATAATTTATTACCGATACGGATTTTTCTGGCCGGATCAACCAAAACATCCCACAAACGCTGTTCAGCATTCAATTCACGCAATAAAAAAACCTCGATTCTGGCACCTGTTTTTTCCTTATTCCCGTAAAGACGGGCCGGAAAAACTTTTGTATTGTTCAAAACCATCACATCACCTTCCCCAAAATAGTCCAAAACATCTTTAAACAATTTGTGTTCGATGGTTTGTGTTTTTCTGTTTACGACCATAAGGCGTGCCTCGTCTCTGTTTTCTGCAGGGAATTCGGCCAAAAGTTCTGCCGGAAGGTTAAAATTAAAATTTGATAACTTCATGTTTTTTTTGTAAATTTTAAATTAGAAGTTAGAATTCAGAATTGTACCTGAATAATAAATAGGTTGCAAATATACTATCGTGAAAGAGGCCTTGTCAAGTGTTTTAGCTTTTATTTTTATAATCGTCCATCAGAAAGCCTTGCACAGCACTTCAAAACCTAAACACTTCATTACTAATTACACAAATTTTCGTGAAAGCAATTAATCAAATAAACTAAAAGGGAGCGGAATCGCAAAATACAGACTAAACAGTTGCTTTCAAAAAGAAGAAGATTAAAGTAAACATTCCTGTTTTGCCCCGGGGTTTTATTAATCGAAAACCTGAAACACTGATTCCCGCAATGGAAATCAATGCTTCATTGTTTTCATTTCCCCAAAAAAACTAACCCTACAATCCTAACGGAATTGCATTCTTAGAATCAGTATCAAATATACTCACTGTATTTATTCAAAACTAACTCAGTTTACCAAACAGCGTTTTCAGTTTATGAAATTCCTACATTTTTTCTCACAGATACAACTTTCATTGTTTAAGATGCGGATTTCACCACCACACAACTCAATTAAGTCTTGCAATTTCTTATATTTGTTTGAAATCAATAGCATTTGAAGCACTTTTTTTACATACTCTTTTTTTTAATTTCGGGATTAGCTGTAAGTCAAAATCCGTACTATCACAGCATCGACAAATCATCTGGCCTTCCCTCGAACAGTGTATATGATATTTTTCAGGACAGCAAAGGCTTTATGTGGTTTGCCACCGGAAACGGACTATGCCGCTATGACGGAAACACATTTAAAACTTTTTCAGCCGATTTTCAAACGTCTAAATCAGGATCCTGCATCAAAGAAGATTTGTACGGCAGAATATGGTATGAAAATTTTGACGGATATTTGTATTATGTTGAAAAAGGAAAACTAAAAACCCTGACACAAACCGCTTCTGCGGGCTACTTTCCTTATGGCATTATCAACAACAAACTGTTTGCAATAAAATCCGGCAATCTTTACATATACAATTTGAAAACCCTAAAGGCAGAGAAAAAGATCTCCTTAGAATACAGTGAACTAGGGACAACTTTTTGTGATGGGACTACATTTTTTATTTTAGGCAAAACACTTAATGAATTTAATGAACAAGGTCGGAAAACAACCACTTCTCTTCCTCAAAACACAAAAAATTTCGAAGCTCCTGTGTTACAAGGCTCTGCTGAAGGCCTGATTATAGCCTCCAAATACTCCAACATCTACCACCTGTATAAAAACGGAGTCTTTACTAAAAAAAAGCTACCGTTTTCGGCTAATTTTATTCAAAATATTGCCTCGATAGAAAACAAGCACTGGCTCTGCACTACTAAAGGAGTTTTTCGTTTAAATACCAAAACCAACGAGTACAAAGCTTTTTTTAAAAGAGACAACATATCATATGTGTTCATGGATAACCAAAAAAACTATTGGGTTTCCACTATAACCGAAGGCCTTTTTTTCATTGAAAATTTCGACACAAAACTTTACGAGTTAACACCTAGGCCAATAGTGTTTGCCGCATCCGGATCCAATTTATTTATAGGCTCCGAAAAAGATGAACTTTGGAAAATGGATTTATATACTGATGCAATCTCTCCTATTTATAAAGGAAACAGCAACCACAGCATCAACCAGCTAACATACGATTCCAAAAACAATCAGTTTTTCTTCACTTCTTCAAAGTTTAAAAATCTGAAAGGAAATTTACGTTACGAGCTTAAAGTTTCCATTAAGGATATTTCCCGTATTGATTCAAAATATTGCTCTTATGCCGCAACCGGAATCTCTGGCATTTTTGGAGTAAACAACAATGAGAAAAGCGAATGGGATGCTGTTTTCAACAAAAACAAAGCCCTTACGAAACCTAACTTCAATCAGGCGTACCTCCTAAAGAACCACAATGGCAAATCAACGGCTTACAACCCCGCAAACAAAACCATTTATTATGCGACCAATAACGGCTTAATAGCCTATTCCCTTAAAGGAAGCAAGGAAATAAAATACAACAACAAATCCATCTACCTCACTAAACTGAAATATTTCAATTCATTGCTGTATGCAGTGTCCAGCAATGAAAAAGTATATACGATTGATCGGTTTAACAACGTAAAACCATATGTCTTCCCAAAATCTATTCTGATACCTAAGATGCTTCAAAACGAAAAATTCGGAAGAATAGACCTGGAAAACAACTCTTTGTTTTTATTTAGCGATCAAGCCATTTATGAAGTAAACCTGGTCACAAACCGATTCCGAAAAATAATCAATCTAACGCAAGACATCGAAATAACCGACCTTGCCTTAATTAACAACATCATCTATCTTGCTTCTGCCAAGGGAATAATTGTAAAAGAAGTCAACCGTTATAAAGCACCAATACAACCTCAACTAAGCATTAACGGACTTCTGGCAGGTGAAAAAAGTTTCAGCCCTGACAGTATTCCGACGTTAAGTTACAACCAGAATGACATCAAGATAAATTTCTCGCTCTTGTCGTTTATACCAAACGAAAAATATGACGTTTATTACAAAATAAACGACTCAAAATGGAATCCGTTGGACCCAGACAACCGCAGCCTGATTTTATCATCTTTGTCTCCGGGCAAATATACTGTCTCCCTAAAAATAGGTCCTGAAAACAAAAAACTAACTGTTCAGGAAATCGAATTTATCATAAAAAAACCTTTTTGGTTAAACCCTATAGTTGTCATTTTAGCGTCTGCTCTATTTATTTTCCTGCTCTTTTCGTATTATAAAAAACAAATACAGAAAATTGAGAAAAGAAACCAGATGCAACTTGACAAAATTAATTTGGAAAAGAATCTGAACCAGTCAAAACTTAAGGCAGTAAAATCGCAAATGAACCCGCATTTCTTTTACAATGCCTTAAACACCATTCAGTCCTACATCCTGTCAAATGACAAGAAGCAGGCTGTAAATTACTTGTCCAAATTTTCGAATCTGACCCGAACAATTTTAGAGATGACGGAAAAAGAAGCTATAACTGTTTCAGAGGAAGTAAAAACTTTACGTTTGTATCTGGATATTGAAAAAGCGCGTTTTGAAGATGATTTCGAGTATGAAATAACCGTAAAAGACAATGTTGATTCCGAAAACATCAAAATACCGTCAATGCTTTTACAGCCCTATGTGGAAAATGCCGTAAAACATGGCTTACTACATAAAGAAGGCAAAAAGCTGCTCCAAATCTCATTTGAAAAAATAAATGATGACTTGAAAATCAGCATCGACGATAACGGTATCGGAAGAAAAAAAAGTGCCGAACTGAATGCGGTCAAGAATAAAAATCATCGTTCGTTTGCCACAAACGCCATTCAGAACAGAGTTGATTTATTGAACCAGTTTACACAAAAGAACATAACTTTTTCGTACATTGACAAAATATCAGCGGACGATCAACCTGAGGGAACAACGGTAATTTTCACCATTCCTATAACGCAATAAACCTATGAAAGCAATAATTATAGACGACGAAAAAAGAGCAAGAGTTAACCTCTCATTACTTCTGGCGGAATACTGTCCGACCATAGAGGTAATTGCTGAATGTGAAAATCTTTCATCGGGAGTAAAATCGATTAGAAAACTTCAGCCGGATCTGGTCTTCCTTGACATTGAAATGCCCGGACACAGCGGTCTTGAATTATTGGATTTTTTTGATGAAGAAGAAGTGAATTTCGGCATTATCTTCACCACAGCCTATAATGAGTATGCGATTCAGGCGTTTAAATTCTCAGCCATCGATTATTTGCTAAAACCTATAGCCCCGGAAGAATTAACCGAAGCAGTTAAACGCGCACAAAAACAAAAACAAAAAATTGAAAGCTTCAAAGTTTTAAAAGAAAACCTGCAACAGGAAACTTTAACTAAAATAGCTGTCCCTTCAGCCAACAGCCTGATATTCCTGGACAGCAATAAAATTCAGTATATAAAAGGCGAAGGCGCTTACTCAGAGGTATTCTTCACAGACAGCCCAAAGCGTTTGGTGAGCCGTAATTTAAAGAATTTCGAAGATATTTTATGCCCGGATAACCGTTTCATAAGAGTCCACAAATCGTATATTGTGAATTTTGACCATGTGATTGCCTTTAACAAATCAGAAGGCGGCTTTCTGGAAATGGGAAACAACATCCAAATTCCCGTTTCACCGGACAAAACACAAACAATCTTAGACAGGATTCAAATAGTAAAAAGGTAATTTATATAGGATTCACAATAATACCAATGCTTTTAAGATCCTCCCAAAAATTAGTGTAGGATTTGGAAACAACTTCAGCATCTTCAATCACGACAGGTACTTTTAGCGCTAACGGAGCAAAAGCCATTGCCATGCGATGATCCTGATACGTTTTAATGTGTGCGTTTTTATTAATTTCCGATGAAGGCGCTAAGGTTAGGCTATCGTTGGTCACGGAAACGCTTGCCCCCAATTTACCCAATTCATTTTTCAGAGCTTCCAGTCGATCGGTTTCTTTAATTTTCAGCGTATGCAATCCGGTCAAATGACATCCAACTCCCAACCCGAAACAAGTTACGGCTATAGTTTGCGCGATATCGGGTGACGCATTGAGATTGCGGTTTATCTCTTTTTTAGAAACGTTTTCTTTTTTAATAATAACGGAATCATCAACAAAGGTTGTAGACACTCCCAATTCCTCATAAATTTCAGCCAAAATACTGTCACCCTGCAAACTGCTTTGTTTATAGCTCGACAATTTAATTTCAGTTCCAATAGCCGACAAAGCTACAACCGAATAAAAATAAGAAGCCGAAGACCAATCGGATTCCACCGTAATAACTCTTGAGGCAATCTTTTCCGCATGAGAAACCTTAATAACATTCCCTTCAAAAGAAGCTCTTACCCCAATTTCATTGAGTAATTGTAATGTCATCTTAATGTAAGGAACCGAAGTGATGCTTCCTTCCAACGTCAGTTCCAGTCCGTTTTCCAGTTTTGGAGCAATTAAAAGCAATGCAGAAATGTACTGACTGCTTACATCTGCTTTTAGACTAACTTTATTCTTGATTATTTTTTTTCCGGTGATTCGCAACGGTGGATAACCTTCTTTTTCTTCGTACTCAACTAGAGCACCCAACTGTCGTAAGGCATCCACCAGAATTTGTATCGGACGTTCTTTCATACGGGAAGAACCCGTCAAAATCACTTCTTTCCCTTCCTGAACAGTACAAAAGGCCGTTAAGAAACGCATTGCGGTTCCGGCATGATGAATATCTTTCAATACCTCATCACTTTGCAATGCTTTGATCATTACTTTAGAATCATCAGAATCGGAACTATTTTCCAAAACGATGTTTGGATACAGCGCCTGTAACAACAATAAACGATTCGTCTCTGATTTTGAACCAGAGATACGGATAACGTTTTGCAAATTACAGACCGATGACTCTAAAAGTAAATCCACTATTATTTCAATTTCTCGTTATTATGATGACGGTCGTGGTCGCGTTTGGTTTTCAGATCCAGTTTTTTATCGAAAGCCGCCTGTAAATCCACTCCCGTTTGGTTGGCCAAACATAAAACCACAAAAACCACATCGGCTAATTCCTCGCCAAGATCTTTGTTTTTGTCGCTTTCTTTTTCTGATTGTTCGCCGTAGCGACGCGCAATGATTCGGGCTACTTCACCTACTTCTTCGGTAAGTTGCGCCATATTGGTCAATTCATTAAAATAGCGGACACCATGGTTTTTAATCCAGTTGTCAACTTCTAATTGAGCATTTTTTATATCCATTATTCTTTATTCTTAGTATCAATTATTATCGTAACTGGCCCATCATTAATCAGCGCCACTTTCATATCGGCACCAAATTCTCCGGTTTGTACTTTTTTACCTAAATCGCTCTCCATTTGAGCAACAAATTTTTCATAAACAGGAACAGCATAATCTGGTTTTGAAGCTTTGATGTATGATGGACGGTTTCCTTTTTTAGTAGAAGCATGCAGAGTAAATTGACTGACTACAATAACGTCACCATCCACATCTTTAACGGAAAGATTCATCACTCCATTGTCATCACCAAAAACACGCAGGTTGATAATCTTAGAGGATAGCCAAACTATATCTTCCTGATTGGAAGTGTCTTCCACCCCAACTAAAACTAACAATCCCTTTCCGATTTCCGCGACTTTTTTTCCTTCAATGGTAACCGAAGCTTCGGAAACCCTTTGTATTACAGCTTTCATTAAAATTCAGGATAACTTAAGATTGTCTTGTTCTGTCACTCGCCTCACGGTCATCTCCATAAATATCAGAACGGTAATTCTCATCATCCCCCTCCAGAATCTGAAGATAGCTTTTATAACGCGACCAGGCAATTTCATCTTTTTCAAGAGCTTCCTTGACAGCGCAATGCGGCTCATCTTTGTGCAGGCAATTGTTGAACTTACATTTATCTTTCAATGCAAAAAACTCCGGGAAGTAATCTCCTATCTCCTGTTTTTCCATATCAACAATTCCGAATCCGCGAATTCCCGGTGTATCTATAATTTGGGCACCGAAAGACAAATCGAACATTTCCGCAAAAGTCGTCGTATGTTGCCCTTGCTGATGTTGTTCCGAAATCTTTTTTGTTTTCAGATTTAGGGAAGGTTCCAGCGCATTAACTAAAGTAGATTTTCCAACGCCAGAATGCCCGGAGAACATGGAAACTTTCCCCTTCATCATCTCTTTCAGTTCCTCAGTCCCTTTACCTTCGGTGGAAGAAACCCTCAGGCATTTATAACCTATATTGGAATAAATATATTGCAGGTACAACTGTTCATCAAGCATGGCTTCGTCAAAAGTGTCAATTTTATTGAATACCAGAACCGCTTCGATCCCATAAGCTTCCGCAGTAACCAAAAAACGGTCAATAAAACTCGTCGTTGTAGGCGGATTATTTATCGTAACCAACAAAAAAACCAAATCGATATTAGATGCAATGATATGTGTCTGCTTCGATAAATTTACCGATTTACGAACGATGTAGTTTTTCCTGTCATGAATTTTTGTAATCAATCCGGTAGTTACGTCTGCAGTTTCTTCAAGATCGTAATCAACAACATCCCCCACGGCAATCGGATTGGTACTTTTTATTCCTTTCATTCGGAATTTACCTTTAATACGGCATTCTAAAAACGAATTGTTTTCTGTTTTTATGGTATACCAACTTCCTGTAGATTTATAAACGGTTCCTGTCATATTTAATTACGAATTATGAATTCCAAATTACGCATGGCAAAATTACAACTATTATAGCTGATAATTCGTAATTTGAAATTCGTAATTATCTCATCACTTTCTCTTGGTGCGAAATACTTTCCTGATGGATTGCCTTGAACAGTTTCAGCACAAACTCTTCGCTCAGTCCTTTTTCTTCCCCTTCCAAAACCATTTTGCCTAAAATTTCATGCCAACGGCTGCTTTGTAAAATCGCCACATTTTTCTCTTTTTTCAGCGTACCGATTTTCTCTGCGATTTTCATTCGCTTGCCTAAAATTTCCAACAGCTTCGCATCCAAATCGTCAATTTGAGTACGTAATTTATTCATTCGATTATTGAAATCATCCGCTTCATCTGTTTCCTTTCTCACGCGCAAATCCTTAAAAATCTGCTTCAAAGTATCCGGAGTAACCTGCTGTGCGGCATCGCTCCACGCATGATCCGGATCGATATGAGTTTCAATAATCAGTCCGTCAAAATTCAAATCCAACGCCTGTTGAGAAATCTCCTGAATCATATCTCGTTTTCCGGCAATATGAGAAGGGTCACAAATGATCGGTATGTCCGGGAAACGATTCTGCAAATCGATAGCAATCTGCCATTCGGGATTATTCCTGTATTTTGATTTTTCGTAGGTTGAAAATCCTCTGTGAATTACCCCCAATTTCTTTATTCCGGCATTGTACAGACGTTCCAATCCACCCAACCATAACGACAGATCAGGATTTACCGGATTTTTCAACAGCACAATTTTGTCAGTATCTTTCAAAGCATCTGCTATTTCCTGAATCGCAAACGGGTTCACGGCTGTTCGCGCGCCAATCCACAATACATCGATATCATGTTCCAACGCCATTTTAACGTGAGACACATTAGCTACCTCGACCGCCATTAAAAGCCCTGTTTCTGCCTTGGCTTTCTGTAGCCATTTCAACCCTGTTTCACCAATACCTTCAAACCCTCCCGGACGTGTTCTAGGTTTCCAGATTCCGGCACGGAAGATACTTACGTCTGAATTTTTTAATTCGTTTGCAATGGCCAAAACCTGATCTTCGGTTTCAGCGCTGCACGGACCTGCTATTACCAACGGATGTGACAATTTGAAATCATCCAGCCAGGCGCGCATATTTTTATTATTTTCCATTACTTCTTTCTTTTTTAAGGTTTATACCTTCTAATATTTCTTTTATTCTGTTGGTTTGCTCCATCTCCGCATATATTGCCTCAAAATCATCGTTTTCCAGCAATTCCTTAAACCGATTCAAATTATCGATATACTCGGATAATGGCTTTAACAACTCTTCCTTGTTTTGTTTGAAAATAGGCGTCCACATCGAAGGTGAACTTTTCGCCAAACGAACCGTACTCTCAAAACCACTTCCTGCCATGTCAAAAATATCTCGTTCGTTTTTCTCTTTTTCAATCACGGTTTTCCCCAACATAAAAGAACTAATATGCGACAAATGCGAGACATATGCAATATGTTTGTCATGAGATTTCGGATCCATATAACGAATGTGCATCCCGATGTCATTAAAAAACCGCAACGCTTTTTGCTGCAGACTGGAAGCTGTTTTTTCCACTTCGCAAATAATGTTTGTTTTTCCTATAAACAAACCTCTTTGTGCCGCCGAAGGTCCAGAAAATTCAGTTCCCGCGATTGGATGTGCCGCCATGAAATTTCGTCGTTTCGGATGATTTTCAACCGATTTGCAAATTTGTTCTTTCGTTGAACCTACATCTAAAACTATCGCTTCGTCTTTGATTCCGTTTAAAATCTGCGGCAAAACTTCCGTCATTTTATCGACAGGGATGGCTAAAATCACCCAATCGGCTTGAGACAAATCTTCAAAAGCCGCTTTCTCGTCTATTAGCCCCAATTCTAAAGCTTTTTCCAGATGTAGGTCATTTGTGTCGATACCAAAAATTGTGGCCCGACTGTTTATTGCCTTCAAATCCAAAGCCAGAGAACCACCTATCAATCCCAAACCGATAACAAATACGTTTATCTTCTCATTACTTTCCATCAGAATCGTTTTAATGCTTCTTTAATTAATGTTTCATCCACACACAATGAAAATCGGATGTATCCTTCTCCATTACTGCCAAAAATAGTTCCCGGAGCGAGAAACAGATTTTTATCATACAGCAGTTCATCCACATACTCGTTAGCCGAAGCAACCCCTTCCGGCAACTTGGCCCAAACAAACATACCTACCGCTTTTTCATCAAAGGAACATCCTAATCGTTTCGCCAGTTCAAAAACCAAGAGCCTTCTTTTACTATAAATATCGTTCTGATCCTTAAACCAATCGGCTCCCAATTGCAAAGCTTCGACCGCACCTTTCTGAATACCGTAGAACATTCCGCTGTCCATATTGCTTTTCACTTTCAATACGGCTTCAATCAGTTTTGAATCGCCCAATACCATCCCTACACGCCAACCGGAAAGATTAAACGTTTTGCTCAATGAATTCAGCTCCAACGCCACTTCTTTGGCTCCCTCTACCTGTAAAATAGAAATGGGATTATCGTTCAGGACAAAACTATAAGGGTTATCATTAACCAATACAATAGCATGCTTTTTGGCAAAAGCCACCAACTTCTCAAATAACTGCAAGCTTCCGGAAGCACCTGTTGGCATATTAGGGTAATTCACCCACATGATTTTCACATTGGACAAATCCTGTTTTTCCAGTGCCTCAAAATCAGGTTCCCAATTGTTTTCAGCTTTCAGATCGTAAAAAACCGATTGAGCTCCTACTAATTCCGTCACGGAAGCATACGTTGGATAACCCGGATTAGGAATCAAAACCGCATCGCCTTCATTCAGAAAAGCCAATGAAATATGCATGATCCCTTCTTTAGAACCCATCAGCGGCAATATTTCCGAATTGAAATCGACAGTAACATTAAAATTTTTGGCGTAAAAATCGGCCATCGCTTTTCGTAGTTCCGGCAATCCCTGATAGCTTTGATACTGGTGCGCTTTAGAATCACCCATCGATTTTTGAATCGCTTCGATGACTCTTGGTGCCGGTCTCAAATCAGGGCTTCCGATTCCCATATTGAGAATAGGTTTGCCTTCCGAAAGTAACTTTCCTACTTCACGCAGTTTTTGCGAAAAGTAGTACTCCTGTACTTGTTCCAATCGTTTTGCTGCTACTATCATATTCTTGCGTTTTTATATTCTCCCAAAACTTTAAAATGTGTTGTCATTAATTCCAATATCTTTTTTGCCTCTTCATAATGCTCATACTTTTCAAAAACCACATCCACGAAAAACGAATATTGGAACGGGGTTTCAATTACAGGCATCGACTGGATTTTGGTTAGGTTCAGCTTACAGTTATTCATCACATTTAACACAGTGGATAAATTTCCAGCCTTATCCTCTAACTCAAATTTTATGGACGCTTTATTTATTTCCTCTTTAGAAAGTTCATCTTTGCTGGTTTTCACAATTGCAAATCGGGTTTTGTTAGGTTTTACCGTGTGAATTCCCGAAGCGATTATTTCCAAATCATACATTTTTGCCGCTATCGGACCTGCGACCGCGCCAATCCCCAATAGATTCCCTTCTTTAATACGCTTGGCCGTTTCTGCAGTGTCTACACTTTCCACTAATCTGATGTGCGGATACTTTTTAAAGAAAACAGCGCATTGCAATAAGGCAATCGGATGTGAATGAACTTCTTTTATATCCTCAATTTTCTGCCCTTTAATAGCCATCAGATTCATGTGGATATCGAGATAATGTTCACCAACAATATGCAGATCGTTATTGTCAATCAGGGCATAATTCGGAATTATCGAACCGGCAATAGAATTCTCCAGCGCCATGACACCCTGCTGTGCTTTGTTTTCTATCAAACTGGTTACCAAGCTCTCAAACGACATGCACTCATCGAGAAAAGTATCTTCGTTAAAAAATTCTTTCGCTACCTGATGATGAAATGAGCCTCTGATTCCCTGAATTGCAATTCGTTTTTCCATGATTTTGTCCAAAAAAAAATCCCGATGAAGCATCGGGATTGTATTATGATAATTGTATTTACTTTTTCAGTTAAATAACCATACGACAATCCCTTTCCATTTTCCAATAGAAATAAAAGAAATTGTTGCTAAAAAATGTGTTATTTAAGTTCATTGCTTTTTTTGAGCGATTTTGAATTACAAACTTAGTAAAAATTTGTTTTGAATCTATATTTTTTGAAAATTTTAAGTTTTTTGCAAATCGTATACCTGCTTTTCTTCTTATTTTTGCTCCAAATCACGAGTTATGTCTATTGAAGTTCAGAATATTTCCAAGAATTACGGCGAACAAAAAGCGCTGGATAACGTTTCATTTTCGGTAAAAAAAGGTGAAATCGTTGGTTTTTTAGGTCCGAATGGTGCCGGAAAATCGACATTAATGAAAATTCTGACTACCTATCTTACTTCAGATGGAGGCAATGCTGCTGTTAACGGACATAACGTAGCTGTTGCTCCCAAAGAAGTCCAAAAATCCGTTGGTTACTTACCGGAACACAATCCGCTGTACCTGGATTTGTATGTTCGCGAATACCTTGCTTTTAATGCCGATGTCTATAAAGTTGCCAAATCACGCATTGATGATGTGATTGCTTTAACCGGACTTACACCGGAAAGTCACAAGAAAATTGGTGAACTGTCCAAAGGATACCGTCAGCGTGTGGGATTGGCTACTGCCTTACTTCATAATCCTGATGTTTTGATTTTGGATGAGCCAACAACAGGATTAGATCCGAACCAATTAGTAGAAATCCGTGATTTGATCCGCAACATCGGAAAAGACAAAACCGTTTTTCTTTCAACGCACATCATGCAGGAAGTGGAAGCCATCTGTGACCGCGTGATCATTATCAATAACGGAAAAATTGTTACCGACAAAAAGTTGGACAACTTAGTTTCGGATGTTACTGAACAGATTATTGAAGTGGAATTCGACAAAGAAATCTCATCTGAGTTACTGGCTACGATTCCGAATCTAAAATCTTCCAAGAACATTCAGGGCACAACGTGGGAGCTTACTTTTGAAACCAATGATGATATGCGCCCTAAAGTCTTCGATTTTGCACACAACAATGGTTACCGTACATTACAGCTTACATTAAAAAGCAAAAACCTGGAGCAGATATTCCGCGAAAAAACAAAGAAAAAATAATTTATTAAACGGAAAATTGGTGTACGCATTTTGGATTTTAATTTTGAAAACAATCTGCTAAAAAATCAACTTAATTGCGTCAATTTTATTTTATTGGTAGACAATATGCCCGGTATAATGCTGAACAACATTTACCACCGAAGGCCTGCTCAACAAGATAATATTTCCGTTACTATAGATGTCTCCCTCAATTTTATTGGCGGGTTTTAAAATCATGTCATTCGAACTGCGCTGGAAAACATACACGTCCTGAACCGCTAAATCAGCTCCTTCAAAACGGGAAACGCCGGAATAAAATACCACATTAAGTGAATTCGTTGTGCCTTTGATCCTGAAAATCGTCGTATTGTTATTTTCAACAACCAGATTCTGGCAATTCACATTCAGATCAAAAATATTGGAAGCGGTTTCCCCGAACAAACCCTGTTGCAGGTTGAGATACGGAAAATTCAAAACGCCTTCCGACTCCACACTATATTGCGACGATGAGTAAATTTTGGTAATATCAGGTGCGGTCACGGTAACTCGTGCAGGAATCGTTGTTCCTAAATCGCATTCCAGTTTGTTTTTCACATATAAAATTCCGTTTGTTACTTTGGTGGTAACTTCTGCAATTATATTTTCTCCGGTTTCAATTTTCACCTCAGCAACATCTCCTTGCTTTACCACCAGATTGATTCCTCCCGCAATATTAATCTCATGGAACGCTTCAACGTCATCAAAACGCGAAATGGTCTTGCCCGGCTCCCTGTAACATCCTGGAACAACCTCGGAACTACAAGAAATCAGCAGAAAAACAACCGCTAGAAATGATACTATTTTCATCCTCATAATCTGATTCCTAAATTAAACTCCATTGCTTCCGCTCTTGAAATATGAGTTTTCAAACTCACCCCTGCCGAAACATTTTTGGTAATATAATATTTCATCCCTAAGCGTTGATACAACGGTCCGAATTTATCAGAAGGATCATATATATAGTATCCGAATTGGGTATCAATTGCTAATTTATTAATAAATAGTTCATGACCAACAAAAACACCTATTCTTCGGTAATCAGCATCCCCGTTATAATTGCTTTCAAAATAAGCGATCGATTGATAACGGATAAATTCTTCTAAATACAGCATCCAGAAAAAATCAGCTCCCGCCTGAATGGCACTTTTATGATTGATTCGTTTATCTGCATATAAAGAAGCCACATAAAAAGGATATTGGCCACTGTCTACAACATCACTTTCGTTAACGCCACTCCTGAAAACAGCGTTATAGCGAATCGGTTCCGTAAATTTCTCTTTCGGATGCTTTATATAAGCGATTGAATCTTTTGTAGGAATGGTGTAGTTCAATCCAACATTGAAAGCTATTGTATTTGTACTCGTGTTAGGCGCTTCAATATTTGCATTGGAATGATGCACAAAATTTACGCCCGTTTGAAAACCCAAACCTCTCCAAATATCAGGCTTGTGATAATTCAACATAAAGTAAGTTGAAGGCATATACCTGGCACCATACGCGAGATTTCGATAATTGGTTTCCCGGTCATACGGATTGGTGCAATACGCTACCCCCTGACCGACCCTAAATTGCAGGTTCCTCTTGAAAAAGTAAAAATTGAAATGAGCATACAAACCGTATAAATCACCCAATTCGGAATTTTTATTATCCTGATACTGAAATGAAAGTCCATAATCCGGATAATTGTACCAGGCTTCCCATTTTTGCGACCCGAAGGTTTTTCGGTTAAAACTGATAACGGTTCCATCCGGATGCCCTTTTATCAAATGAAGGATATTGGTGTCATGCGGCAAAATACTTCCGTAAAAGTAATTCGCCTCAACAGTATATTGTTTCATTTCTTTTTCCTGTGCAAAAAGGGGAATCGAAAGAAAAAATAAAATATAGGTTAGTAATCGCATTTCGGATTTTGAAAATCAGACAAATATAGCAGAATATTTAATTGAAGAGAATAAGGAGTTTTTTTTGGAAGCCTTTTTGTTTTCTTTGAATAAAAAAACCTGCAAGATTTAATAAATCCTGCAGGCCGTACCTGTTTTTGTGTTGTATTTAGGTATGCTTATTTTAAAAAACTTCGCTGGCAATCTGTCGGATATTGTCCGATTTACCCATCGAATAGTAATGCAGCACCGGAATCCCGGCTTTTGCCAACTCCTTACTCTGTGCTGTACACCACTCAATCCCGATTTGGGAAACAGCCTCATTATCTTTTGCTTTCACCACCTCCATAATCAAATCATCAGGTAAATCCACTTTAAAGCGATGCGGAATCAGATTCAGCTGTTTTTTGGTCGAAATCGGCTTCAGTCCCGGAATAATTGGAACCGTAATTCCTGCAGCACGGCATTTATCCACAAAATCAAAAAACTTTTGATTATCGAAGAACATCTGTGTAATGATGTAATCTGCTCCGTTTTTGATTTTCTGTTTCAGGAAATAAATGTCGCTGTCCAGACTTGGGGCTTCCATGTGTTTTTCCGGATAACCGGCCACACCAATACAGAAATCCGTTTTGTTGGTATTCTGTAAATCCGAATCCAAATAAATTCCGTTGTTCAGGTTGCTGATTTGGGTCACCAATTCCGAAGCATAAGTATTCCCCTCTTTTTCCGGTTTGAAATAAATTTCGCTTTTTACGGCATCACCACGCAAAGCAACAACATTGTCAATACCAAGGAAATCCATATCAATCAGGAAGTTTTCGGTATCTTCCTTGGTAAAACCACCGCACAAAATATGCGGGATGGCATCGACCTGATACTTGTTCTGAATTGCTGAACAGATTCCCACCGTTCCCGGACGTTTCTTCACAACTTTCTTTTCCAGTAAACCATTCGGAAGTTCCTTGTATTCGTATTCCTCACGATGATAAGTTACGTCAATAAAAGGCGGCTTAAACTCCATCAAAGGTTCAATATTATCAAAAATGCATTGAATGTTCTGTCCTTTCAACGGAGGAAGGATTTCGAAAGAAAACAAAGGCTTTCCGTTAGCTTTCTCTATATGTTGTGTTACTTTCATTTCTGGTTATGAGTTATAAATTATGAGTTATGATTGTTTCCGAAATCCCTAATCGGCGATGTTCGGATTCAGCCATTTCTCTGCATATTCGTATGTACAATTTCTTCGTTTGGCGTAATCGCGAACCTGATCTTCTTTTATCTTTCCGAGCCCGAAATACTTACTTTCCGGATGTGCAAAATAATATCCCGAAACGGAAGACGCTGGCCACATGGCCATACTCTCCGTTAATGTTACCCCGATGTTTTCTTCCACATTTAAGAGTTTCCAGATTGTCGGCTTTTCCAAATGATCAGGACAGGCTGGATATCCGGGAGCCGGACGTATTCCTTTATATTCTTCTTTAATCAAATCTTCGTTGGTAAGTTTCTCTTCCGAAGCATACCCCCAGATTTCCTTACGTATTTTCTCGTGTAGGAATTCTGCAAAAGCTTCTGCAAAACGATCGCCCAAAGCCTTTACCATAATGGAACTGTAATCGTCGTTGTTTTCTTCGAATGCTTTTGCTTTTTCATCCACACCAAATCCTGTTGTGACACAAAAGGCGCCCATGTAATCTTCTTTTCCAAGTTCTTTTGGGGAAATGAAATCAGACAAAGCGATGTTGGGCGCGCCTTTGGTCTTTTGAGATTGTTGACGTAAGGTTAGGAAAGTCTCCAAATGCTTCCCGCTTTTGTCATATAATTCTATATCGTCATCATTCACCTGATTCGCAGGGAAGATTCCGTAGATTCCTTTTGCCGTTAACCAGTTTTCCTCCAATAATTGATTTAACATTTTTTGCGCGTCATTGAACAGTATCGTTGCCTGTTCGCCCACAACATTATCCGTCAATATCGCCGGGTATTTTCCGAATAATTGCCACGAACCGAAAAACGGCGTCCAATCGATGTACGGAACCAATTCTTCCAATTTCACTTCGATGGTTTTTGTTCCAATGAAATTAGGTTTCACAGGTTGGTAGTTTTCCCAATCCAACTGTAATTTATTGGCTCTTGCCTGCTCTATTTTCAGATAGCTTTTATCACGCTGGCGGTTTAAAAATGTTTCACGAAACGCTTCGTATTCCGCCCGGATCGTACTCGCGTATATTTTTTTATCCTTATTCAGCAAATTTCCTGCTACGGTTACCGCACGGGATGCGTCGTTTACGTGAACCACGGTTTCCCTGTATTCGGGAGCAATCTTAACGGCTGTGTGTGCACGTGAAGTGGTTGCCCCACCAATCATAATCGGAATTTTGATATTTCGCTTATCCATCTCTTTGGCCAAATACACCATTTCATCCAGCGAAGGCGTAATCAATCCGCTCAAACCGATGATATCCACATTCTCGTTAATCGCAGTTTCAATAATTTTTTCCGGCGGTACCATCACTCCCAAATCGATAATTTCGAAATTGTTACAGGCTAAAACCACCGAAACGATATTTTTACCGATATCGTGAACATCGCCTTTTACGGTTGCCATCAATACTTTTCCGGCTGATGATGTAGCTCCGTCTTTTTCAGCTTCTATATAAGGAAGAAGATAAGCTACTGCTTTTTTCATCACACGGGCCGATTTTACCACCTGAGGCAAAAACATTTTTCCGCTTCCGAACAAATCCCCCACGACGTTCATACCAGCCATCAGATTGATTTCGATAACTTCGATAGGCCTTGTAACCGATTGTCGGGCTTCTTCCACATCGATTTCGATAAATTCATCGATTCCTTTTACCAATGCGTGTGTGATTCGATCCTGCAAGGAACCGTTGCGCCATTCCTGCACTGCTTTTTCATGAGATTTCACATCACCTTTGTAACTTTCGGCTAATTCCAAAAGCCTTTCGGTAGCATCATCGCGACGGTCTAAGAGTACATCCTCAACATATTCCAATAAAATTGGGTCGATTTCATCATACACCTCCAACATTTCAGGATTCACAATCCCCATCGTCATTCCGTGTTTGATGGCATGATACAAAAACGCAGAATGCATTGCTTCACGTACTTTATCATTCCCACGGAAGGAGAATGACACGTTACTCACTCCTCCGCTAATATTGGCGTATGGAAGGTTTTCGCGTATCCATTTGGTAGCAAGAAAGAAATCCAATGCATTGCGACGGTGTTCTTCCATTCCGGTTGCTACCGGGAAAATATTCGGGTCGAAAATAATGTCTTCGGCAGGGAAGTTGATTTCGTTGACCAATATATCGTAGGAACGTTTACAGATTTCGATACGACGTTCATAAGTATCGGCCTGACCAACCTCATCAAACGCCATTACAATTACTGCAGCCCCATATCGTTTTACCAGTTTCGCATGATGAAGAAACGCTTCTTTTCCTTCTTTCAAACTGATGGAATTCACCACACATTTTCCTTGTGCTACTTTCAGTCCGGCCTCGATAATTTCCCATTTGGAACTGTCAACCATCACGGGAACTCTTGAAATATCAGGTTCGGAAGCTATCAGATTCAGGAATTTTGTCATCGCATAGACGCCGTCCAGCATCCCTTCGTCCATGTTGATATCGATAATCTGCGCACCACCTTCCACTTGCGCACGGGCAATATCAAGTGCTTCTTCGTATTTTTCTTCTTTGATTAAACGCAGGAATTTTCGCGAACCGGTTACGTTAGTACGTTCCCCTACGTTCACGAAATTAGTTTCGGGAGTAACGATTAAAGGTTCTAATCCCGATAGTTTTAAATATTTATGGCTTGCTCTTTCGCTCATTATGCTTCCTCCAGTATTCTTGGTTTGTACTCTTTTGCTACTTCGGCAATTAAATTTATATGTTCCGGCGTTGTACCGCAGCATCCGCCTATAATATTGATCAGATTATCTTCTAAATACTCCCTGATTAACGCCTGCATTTCTTCCGGAGTTTGATCGTACTGACCGAAAGCATTTGGCAATCCGGCATTGGGATGTGCAGAAACATTAAACGAAGTATTGTGTGCCAAACGTTTTAAATACGGCTTTAACTGATCCGCTCCTAAAGCGCAGTTAAAACCAACGCTCAACAACGGTATATGCGAAATGGAAATCAGAAACGCTTCCACCGTCTGCCCCGATAACGTCCTGCCCGAAGCATCCGTAATCGTTCCCGAAACCATGATTGGAATATCGATGTTGCGTTCTTCTTTTACTTCTTCGATAGCGAAAAGTGCCGCTTTGGCGTTTAATGTGTCAAAGATAGTTTCCACCAACAACACGTCGCAACCACCGTCAATCAAGGCTTCTACCTGTTCTTTGTAGGCAATGCGCAATTCGTCGAAAGTCACGGCGCGGAACCCCGGATCGTTTACATCCGGGCTCATGCTAGCCGTTCGGTTGGTTGGTCCGATGGAACCCGCTACAAAACGAGGTCGGTCGGTAAATTCGTCTGCTACTTCTCTTGCGATTTTTGCCGATTGGTAGTTTAACTCATACACCAAATCTTCCATGTGATAATCCGCCATTCCAATCGTGGTTCCGGAAAAAGTATTGGTTTCCACGATGTCGGCTCCGGCAACAAAATAAGCGCGGTGTACTTCTTTAACCGCTTCGGGCTGTGTAAGCGACAGTAAGTCGTTATTCCCTTTTAGCGGATGCGGAAAATCCTTGAAACGCTCACCTCGAAAATCTTCTTCTTCGAATTTATAGCGTTGCAGCATTGTACCCATCGCTCCGTCGAGGATGAGGATTCGGTTTTGTATGGCTTCCTGTATTTTTGACATATTTTTTTAAGCTTTTAGCCACTAGCTTTTAGCCAATAGCGATTCCAAAAAATCAATTTGTTTCTTATTTAGCCCCGATTACTTCACTGATTTAATATTTACAGAGGTGTTATGTGAACACTTCGTGTTTGCAGCAACTACCTTGTAGTGAGTATAGCGGGAACAGGGACAGCAAAAAAGCCCAAGCCTTTGCTTCGCCAATTCGCTATCGCTCGGGTTGCTTCCAATTCTAAACTATTTTGTTATCGTGAAATCAGAGAGATACCGAAAAAGTATCTTGTTATCTGTCCACAATCAGTGGTAGAATGTAGCACCTTCTACGAGAGTAGGGTTGCCAAGGCTTCATTGGGTCTAGTCCCTCTGCCTTTCGTGATAACGTCAGTCTGTATAAGAACGCTGCAAAGCTAACAACAAAAAATTGAATTCGGAAATTTTTTCTGCTTTTAGCTTAATTTTCACAATTAAACAGATTTTTTTTCTTCAAAAATCTACGAAAATAATTTTTTAAACAGCCAGCTAGCTCAAAGCCTGTTGTAAATCATTGATAACATCCTGAACCGTTTCCAATCCAACTGAAACACGAACCAGACCATCGGTGATGCTTACCGCCAAACGTTCATCTTCGGTTAATTTGCTGTGTGTGGTGGAAGCAGGATGCGTTACAATTGTTCGCGTATCGCCTAAATTGGCTGAAAGCGAGCACAGTTGAATTCTGTCTAAAAACTTACGGCCCGCTTCGATTCCGCCCTTAATTTCAAAAGCAACAATGTTTCCGCCCAAACGCATTTGTTTTTTAGCAATTTCATACTGCGGATGCGATTTCAGGAACGGGTATTTCACCTGTTTTACATTCGGATGGTTTTCCAAAAATTCAGCAACTTTTAATGCATTTTCACAATGTTTTTCCACACGGATTGGCAACGTTTCCAAACTTTTTGACAACACCCAAGCATTAAATGGCGACAAAGCCGGCCCCGTATTTCTTGAAAATAAGTAAATTTCACGAATCAAATCAGCACGGCCAACGGTTATTCCACCCAGAACACGCCCTTGACCATCGATTAACTTGGTTGCGGAATGCACCACCAAATCAGCTCCGAATTGAATTGGGTTCTGGATGTACGGCGTGGCGAAACAGTTATCAATAATCAGAATCAGGTTGTGTTTTTTTGCAATTTGGCCTAATAATTCCAGATCGATAATATCAACAGCCGGATTAGTAGGCGATTCTGCAAAAAGGATTTTAGTATTGGGTTGTATAAAATCCTCAATAGTTTCCGGCTTGTTGATATCAAAATAACTGGTAGTGATGTTCCATTTCGGGAAATACTTTGTAAACAACGTGTGCGTTGAACCAAAAACACTGCCCACCGAAACGATGTGATCACCTGATTCCAACAGCGCTGCGAAAGTGGAATAAACAGCCGCCATCCCGGTTGCAAAAGCATAACCCGCTTCGGCTCCTTCCATCTGGCAGATTTTTTCTACAAACTCGCTTGTATTCGGGTTTGTGAATCGGCTGTAAATATTTCGTTCTTTTTCCTCCGTGAAGGAAGCACGCATGTCTTCGGCATCTTCAAAGACGAAACTTGAGGTTAAGTATAACGGAACGGAATGTTCCAAATATTGCGAACGTTCTAATTGGGTACGTATGGCTTGGGTTTCGAAACCGAATTCTGAATTACTCATTATATTGTTGCTGTTTATTTTAATTATTTAATTTTTTCGGCTAATCGTAAAATATCACCAAAAACACCTCTAGCGGTTACGGCTGCTCCGGCTCCGGCACCTTGGATTACGATTGGATGCTCGCCATAGGATTCGGTGTAGATTTCAAAAATGGAATCCGAACCTTTGAGTTGTCCTAATGAACTTTCCTGCGGAACGGACACCAAACTTACTTCCAGATTGGCCCCGTTTTCCACCGACAAATCACCTGACAAATCACCTACATAGCGCAACACGTGATTTTCGGTTTGGTTTGATTTCTTGTTTTGATAAATCGGATTCAACTCTTCCAATTGCGAAAGGAAACTATCCACACTGCCTTCGCGGAGGCTTTCCGGGATAAGGTTTTGGATTTTCACTTCGGAGAATTCATTGATTAGATCCAGTTCTCTGGCAAGGATTAATAATTTTCGACCAACGTCATTTCCGTTCAGATCTTCGCGCGGATCCGGTTCGGTGAATCCTTTTTCAATAGCTTCCTTCAACACATCGCTGAATTTTTTATCCGAAGCAGAAAACGTATTGAACAGGTAGCTCAGTGTTCCTGAGAAAACACCTCTGATTCGGGTAATATTTTCACCGGAATGGTGTAGCAGGCGAATTGTATCGATTAACGGCAATCCGGCGCCCACATTGGTTTCGTATAAATAATTCTTCTGATAGAAATGAAGATTTTCACGCAGGTTTTTATAAAAACTGTATTCTTTCGTATTGGCAATTTTATTGGCTGAAACCAAATCGAAACCGTTTTTGATCAGTTCCACATAATTGGAAACAAAATCTTTGCTTGCAGTTGTGTCAATCGCGATTAAATTTCCTAAATGCTGTTCTTTCACTGCATTTAGAATGGCTTCTACAGATGATTTTTGAGTAGTATTTTGCAATTCCGACTCCCAATCATTAGAAATACCTTTCGAATCAAAAATGAACTGACGGGAATTTGCGATTGCGACGATATTCAATTCAAGTCCCTTGCGCTGAATAATGTTTTCACGGCTTTCTAACAATTGATTGATCAATGTTTTCCCAACTGTTCCGTGTCCGAAAATCACCAGATTTACTTTTTTAGTAATACCAAAAATCTCACTGTGGATGACATTCAACGCTTTTTTAAGTTGTTTTCGCTCTACCACCAAACTCACATTTTTTCCGGTAACAGTATTGTTGAACAAAATCGGAACTATCTGGTTGCGGATTAAAGCGTCGTAAGGTTTGTTGAAAGTGGCCAACTCCTGTCCGATGATGGAAATAACCGAAACATTTTCAGTTAGGTAAACGCAGCTCACATCTTGTGTATAGAAATCCAATTCAAATTCTGCCTCGATTGCATCTTTGGCTTTTTGTGCGTCTTTCGCATCCACCACCAAACCAATACCACGCTCGGATGAACCTTGTGAAATAATGCTCACACTGATGTTATTTTGAGCCAAAGCCCTGAAGATTCTGGCATCAATTCCCGGTTTCCCCAGCAAACCGCGTCCTTCCAGATTTACCAACACAACATTCTCCAAAACCGAAAGCGATTTGATTCCCTTTCTTGAATTTTCGGCATTGATCAATGTTCCGTTATGCGTATGGTTGAATGTGTTTAAAATTCGTAACGGAATTTTCTTTTCTATCAACGGAATTATAGTTTTTGCATGCAGGATCGTAGCTCCGAAAGTAGCAATCTCATTGGCTTCCTCAAAAGAAAGCTGATCAATTTTTTTGGCGTCCGGCACTAAATCCGGATTGGCAGTAAAAATTCCGTCTACGTGAGTGAAGCTTTGCAATTCTTCGGCTTCAAGATAATTAGCCAATAACGAAGCAGTAAAATTACTTCCGTTTCTTCCTAAAGTAGTGGTTTCGTCATCCGTACTTGAAGCGATAAAACCAGTCACAATGTTTACTGTAGTACCGCTGTTATTTTTGAAATGCGCCTGCACATTTTTACGGGAAATAGTGTCTACCGGCTGGGCGTCTCCAAATTTGGCATCGGTTTTAATTAACTGGCGTGTATCTGCTAAATTAGCGTTCACTCCTTTTTCCTTCAAAGCTTGAGTTATCACTTTACCGGAAATCACTTCGCCTTGGGCCAACACATTGTCTTTTATCTTTTTGCTGTAATCCCCCAAAAGTGCCACACCTTCGAACAATTTTTCCAATAGTGTGAATTCTGGCGTCAAATCAACCGAAGAATTGCTTTTCTGGTAGTTCTTGAAATTCTCCAATTGCTCGCGGTAGACTTCATTCTTCTTGGCTTTTTCAAGAATTTCTTCCAATTCATCCGTAGCATTACCGATAGCGGAAACAACCACTGCGATTTTCTCCTGCTTGTTGACTTTATCTAAAATGATGCTTATTGCTTTATCGAAACCTTCGCCATAGGCTAAAGACTTTCCTCCGAATTTTAATATTTTCATGCCAGTACTGTTGCTTTTAGTTTAGTTGTTGTAAAAATGTTTTTCAAAATGTTTCCTAACTGCTCAAATTCAATTAAAAAAGCGTCGTGTCCGTGAATGGATTGTATTTCCTGATAAGATACCTGACTTGTTACTTTCCTAAGCATTTTGTAGGTTTCCCTATTTTCTTCAGCAGTAAAGAAATAATCGGAATTCACTCCCACCAAATGAATCTTAGCTGAAGTTTCTTCTGCGAAAGCCAGTAGTTGTTCACTATCCATGTCTTCCCCAATGGTTTTCAACAGATGATTCATCAATTTGTAGGCCGCCAATTCAAAACGGCTTTCCAGTTTTTTTCCGTGATGCTGAAGCCAACTCTCGATCTGATACAATTCCTGCCCATCGTTTTTAGCACGGTTGAATTTCGCTTTCAGTGATTCCGGTGTTCGGTACAATAACATAGCGTGCATTCGGGCATCGTGGATTGGATTTTTGGAGTTGTTGAGAATCTGATCCTGCACCAAGACATTCGCAATCAACCAATCCGAAGATTTCCAGTCGGAAGCTATCGGAATGAGATGCTTAATACTGTTGGGTCTCAGAAAAGCCATTTCCCAGGCAATACCACCGCCAATACTTCCGCCAATCACTGCAAAAAGGTTTCTAATATTTAACGAATGAAGTCCTTTCCAGAAAAGTTTAGCAATGTATCTCGTTCCAAAATCTTTATAATTTCCGATTAGATTTTCCGGGTTCCCGTCAAAACCATTTCCCGGAATATTAAAAGAGATTACGGTATAAACATTCGTGTCGATAGTTTTATTTTCACCGATTAACTCATTCCACCAGCCTTTTTCCCCTATTACCTGTGAATTTCCGGTCAACGCATGATTCACTAAAACCACGGGTGCGGTTCCGATTGCCTGTCCAAATACCTGAAAGTACAATGGTACCCATCTTTTATTTACTCCATTTTCAAGAGTGAAATCGAAAACATCTGTTCTTTGTAGTCCGTTCATTTTTTATCCACTTTTTAAGACAACCAGCTTTTGCAACACAGAAATATCTTTTTTCAGCCAGTTATTATTTACCTTTTCTCCTTTTGATTTAAAAAAATCTGTTTTTCGTATTCAACAAAAAAACCCCTGCGGAGTGCAGAGGTTTTAGCTGTGAATTTTATACTGATTAAATTAAGCATACAGCATCCTCTGCGGATAGTTCCCCAACATCATATGCATCATCATTCGCTCAATTCTTTTCATTTCTATTTTTTATTACGGTGCAAATTTAGACGTTTTTTCTAATTAAAAAAATAAAACAGTTATTTTTTCTAAAAAATTTCCTTTAGAAGTGTTTTTGTAGATGTTTTTTCTGTTAGCTGAAAATCAATATTTATGAGTAAAAAACAAAACTGCCTCCCTCAAAAACATATCGGGAGGCAGTTTAAAAACAAACAAACAATCTTTAACTAAGCAGCATTGTGCTGATTGTATTCTTTTAATAAAGTCAGCATGACCGGTGTGGAATTCATTAGATTATCACGCAGCGGGCATCTTTCTTTTACGGTATCTATCCATTCCTTCAATAGTGTCAGCGGCGCTTCGGAAACAGGCTTCACAACAACCTCTATTTTTCTGAAACCGGCCCTGGAACGGGTTTGCATCCCTTTTATTTTTTTAGTTTCAAGTTCACCTACAATTTCCACTTCCAGCGATTGCAATTCAATACCCAATTCTTTCGCCACAATCAAACCTACCGCATTGATACTTCCGGCAAAACCCGCAAGCAGATAATCGGTTGGACTTGGCCCTTCACTGAACTCCCCGGATACCGAATTACTGATCACCACATTGAAATCGTTGGTTTTTACCAAGAACTGGTTATCGGCCCCTGAAACACCGTTTACCGTTACTATTCTATTACTCATACCTTCTGGATATTATTTTAAACATTAGACGAACAAGAATTCGATATCCTCGGCGTTGATTTGCAGAATTAACAATTCTGAATCAGCAATTAATCCTTCACTTACTGCAGCAACTGTAGTAAATAGGCTTCCTAACAAATAACTTTGTGCGTTTTCTATTGACGATACTATCGATTTAATTCTTTTTATTTTATTTTCTAAAACTGTCATGATATTATTTTTTTATTGATTGAACTTAATTAGATGAACAGGAATTCATTTTCCTCACCGTTGATTTGAACGATTAACAATTCCGAATCAGCGACCAATTCTTCACTTATTGCCGGTAATTGATTTACTAATAAATCGTTTTGCGCATTTTCTATTGATGACACTATCGATTTAATTCTTTTTATTTTATTTTTTAAAGCTGTCATGATATTATTTTTTTATTGATTGAACTTAATTAGATGAATAGGATTTCGTTATCCTCCGCATTGATTTGAATTATCAACGATTCCGAATCAGCCACCAACTCTTCAATCTCTTCAGTGAATTGACTTCCTAACAAAGTATTTTGTGCATTTTCTATTGACGATACTATAGATTTAATTCTTCTTATTTTATTTTTTAAAGCTGTCATGATTTATATTTTTTTATCGATTGAATTTAATTTGAAATAAAAAAGTCCTTTCGGATTTGTTACCAAAAGGACTTTTACAGTTTGAACTATAACTTGAGATTAACTCATCCGATATTGGCAACAACAATAATACAAGCAGTAGTGCTTACAAGCCCACTTCATGCGTTTAATAAATTTATTATTAATGATTGTCGTTTTCATTTTTTTAATTTTTGCTGTATTATTTATGCTGTAATCATTTCAAAAAAAAAGCCTCTGCAGTTTAGCAGAGGCTTAATTCTATATTTAAATTTTACTTTCAATTTAAACAATAGCGTCCTCTGCGGAAATATTCCACTTGCAAGTATGCATATAACGTTTAATTGAGTTCATCTTTTCTTCGTATTTGATGGGGCAAAATTGGAAACTAATTTTGAATTAACCAAACAAAAAAATAAATTTTAACATTTACCCTTGTTGATTACACATCTTAATACAAGTATTTATTTTTTAACAAATTTAGACGTAGCCTTACCTTGATCTGAGGCAATATCAACAAAATACACCCCCGCATTCAAGTCAGACACATTAATCTGAGCTTCTGAAACAGCACTAAAGTTATTGCTTTTCACAATGCGTCCGTTCAAATCCAAAATCTGAATATTATTTATTTGGGCACTGTTTTTAACAGAAAAATTCAAAACATTCGAAGCTGGATTAGGATAAACAGAGAAGTTCTCAGCAAAAAACTCACTGGTACCCAACGTCCTGCTCACTGAAAAAGAATCGATTCCAATGTAATCAGAATTAACACCGGTTGGCCCTCCATTCTCAACAAAATATCTAAATGCTATTTTACAATTTGTTGCCGAAGCCATACCACTTACGGTATAAGAATACTGCGTCCAAGCACCAGGATAATTAGAGGCAACCAGGGTTGGATTAATATCCAACGCTAACGTGGTATAATCCCCCACTCCGGTTGGCCCAGAAGGATTTGCCGAAGAAGCCCCATTGGCACTTATTCTCAACTGCAATCTGTCCGCATAAGCCTGAGGACTAATCGTTCTAGTATAAAAAGTTATAACATCTCCATTAACAAGACTAATTACAGGCGTAATTAACCAATTACTAATAGTCCCTGCACCAGTTACACTATTGAAATTACAAGCCGCATAAGAGTTTGCGTTTCCTGCATAAGAATTAAAAGGACCCGCAGCTGCCAAAGGAGTACCTTGAAACCAATTTGGAACCGTCCCCACAGTTGAACTTTGATTTATTGAAGACCAACCTAAACCGGGAAGGGCAGTCATATCATCGAAATTTTGCACAAGTAAATTTTGCCCATGAATTGACAAAGCAGTCATCAATAAGCCACTGAATAGTATTTTTTTTATCATACCTTATGTTTTTATAATTACACTCAAATATAGCTATATAATCCATAACAATTTTACTAAAAATGTGATTTAGTTGCAGAGTAGCCATCTTTTTAACATTTTATCCTCATTTAATTTATTTTTAATAGAAAAAGAAAAAAAACAAAATTCGTTTGCAGTTTCAATTTCTTTCATACATTTGCATCCGAAACCAGAGGAAAAATTTGAACTGATTGCAACCTCAATAAAAAATGCTAAAGCAGTACCCACTACTCCTTTAGGCAATCCCTGCAATTATTTTTCCTCACTAAAATTTAAAAATAATTAAATTATGGCTTATTTATTTACGTCAGAATCAGTGAGCGAAGGACATCCGGACAAAGTTGCGGACCAGATTTCAGATGCTTTAATCGATAATTTCTTGGCCTTTGACGCCGATTCTAAAGTAGCTTGCGAAACGCTAGTTACTACAGGACAGGTTATTCTTGCAGGAGAAGTAAAATCCAAAACTTATTTGGATGTTCAGCAAATTGCACGTGATGTAATCCGTAAAATCGGATATACAAAAAGCGAATACATGTTTGAAGCCAATTCATGTGGTGTTTTATCTGCCATTCATGAGCAATCGCAGGATATCAACCAGGGAGTTGACCGTGCCAGCAAAGAAGAGCAAGGCGCCGGTGACCAAGGAATGATGTTTGGTTATGCAACCAACGAAACTTCTGATTACATGCCATTGGCTCTGGATTTATCCCATAAGTTATTACAGGAGCTTGCGGCTTTACGAAGAGAAAATTCAGCAATCACTTATTTACGCCCTGATGCAAAATCTCAGGTAACGTTAGAATACGACAACAATAACAAACCGGTTCGTATTGATGCTATCGTAATCTCTACACAACACGACGATTTCGCTGCAGAAGCTGAAATGTTAGCTAAAATCAAGAAAGATATCATCGAAATTTTGATTCCGAGGATTATTGCAAAATATCCTCAATATGCACATTTATTCAACGATAAAATTCAGTACCACATTAACCCTACCGGAAAATTCGTTATTGGCGGACCTCACGGAGATACAGGGTTAACAGGAAGAAAAATTATCGTAGACACTTACGGTGGAAAAGGAGCTCACGGAGGAGGCGCTTTCTCTGGAAAAGACCCTTCTAAAGTAGACCGTTCTGCAGCATACGCTACGCGTCACATCGCTAAAAACCTTGTAGCTGCTGGAATCGCTGATGAGATTTTAGTTCAGGTTTCTTATGCAATCGGTGTAGCAAAACCAATGGGAATCTATATCAATACTTACGGAACTTCTAAAGTAAGTTTAACCGATGGGGAAATCGCTAAAAAAGTAGAAGCTATTTTCGATATGCGTCCTTACTTCATCGAACAGCGTTTAAAATTAAGAAACCCAATCTACAGCGAAACAGCCGCTTACGGACACATGGGACGTAAACCGGAAACTGTTACGAAAACTTTCAAATCACCAGGCGGGGAAGAGAAAAAAGTTACCGTAGAATTATTTACTTGGGAAAAACTGGATTATGTTGATCAGGTAAAAGCAGCTTTCGGATTGTAATTCCAAAAGTTTAAACATAAAAAAACCATCTGTTGTTGCAGATGGTTTTTTGTTTTATTCAAAGGTGGCAAAAAGAATAAAAATCACTACTGACAATATCAGAAATACTATCATCGGCTGGTACTTTTTCAAGTCAAATATCCCATTCTTTATCTCGTAATTCCATCGATACAAAACAGAAAGAGCAGATACTATTACCAAGCCAATAACAGCGATGGCACTTTCATCCGAATAGTTCTCCTTTATCAAAATACCTTACTGCCAACATCAACCCAAGACTAAATAGGGTTATTCTTTTCGTGACATTTACCATTTTTTCGTGTTTGCTTTCCATAGCCATAATCTATAAAGCATATTTCAGGCTCAGGATCAAATAACGCGGCTGAACAACATAGGTTGAAAAACTGCTTATTCCTCCCAACTGCTTAAAACTGCTCTCATTAATCGATTTAGTATCCAATAAATTCGTTCCTGACAATTTCCATTCCCATTTGCTGCCCTTCTTTTGATACATCAACGCTGCCGATAAGAAATCGTATTCGGTATCCGACGTTCCTTTTTTATTTCGGTTGTGATAGAAGGAATACTCCGAAGTAAATGAAAATGCATCAAGGAAATAATACTCTAATGTTACCGATGGGCTGTCAACATAAAATATATCGTTGGAAAAATCGTTAACCGTATAATTGTATGCAAACTCAATGTTCGGAATCTTTTTAAAATTGGTTGAGAATTTCAGGTTATAATTTTGCGTAAAGGATTCGGTAGTCTGTACTTCATTTAGATTATCCTCGAAATCTGAATCGTCGCCAACACTAATGTTATTAAACTTACTCCAATTCAGGCTGGCACCAAAAGAAGCCTTGTAATAACGAAGGAAAGAACGCCCATAGGTACCGCTACCTGAAATAGTCTCGTCGGCAAAATTCGAATTCATGTTAACCGATGACGAAACCTGATTATTTCCCACGAACAACACTTTACTCTTTATCGCATCGATTTGTTTAGTATAGGTAAGATTCGCAAAAATATTTTCAAAATTAAACATGTTGTATTTAAAATAACGCAGGGAATGCACCTGAGACAATGAGTTCTCTAACATTCGATTCCCTTTAAAGAAGCTATTGTAATTTGAAAACACGTAACCCTCGGCCAATTTATTAATATCTGTAAAATTATTGGCCATGGTGTAATTATATGTCAATGTTTCCGATTTTTTCAACTGCCATAGCGCATAGAAATCAGGCAGGAATCTGCCGAAAGAATTTTTGTTTGATGTCCCAAGTTGCTCATCATTAGTCTGATAATAATGTACGCTGAATCCCGGATTAAATGTAAATTTTCCGGTCATGAACTTATAATGCAGCGCTGCAAAAACATCATTAAAAGCATAATTCACATCATTGTTATTGGTCTGATCATTCAGGTCATTCTGCGAACCACTATCCAAAATCTGAAAAATATGGGAGTTAAAGTTCTGATACGAGTAGGTATTCCCGAAAGTAAAATTGATATTGCTCTTTGGTGTTACCATGTAATAATAGTCCAGCTTAGCGTCTACCTTATTGGTTTTCACAAAACGATTTTGGGTGATGTCATTTCGATTTTCATCCGTATCATAACCTGGCAGTAAACTAGGCTGGCCGGGTACATCTACAAATGGCAAGAAAGCCAAATTTGCATTATAGAACGGGTCTTCGTCCTGATACAAATGCTGCATTTCGAAAGCAAAAACCTGCTTATCGTTTAGTGTATAATAGTAGTTCAGATTTTGATTGAAAGAGAATGGGTTTTGTTTCTTTTGCGAATAAACGTCATTGTATTGCGGAACCGAAATTCCGTTAAGAGTCGTTACCGAATTAGATATCAACGACGTATTTTCATCCTGTTTAGAACTTTTAACCAAAGCATCGTAGTCGAAATGCACTTTTTCCGAAGGCACATAACTCGAACTCAATTTTAAAAAGCCTAATTCACTGTCTTGTTTGGTAGACGAAGTTTCGTCATTGAATGTGGTTGTATTTAAACTTTCGTTGATACGCGTCGATTTTACATTGGTCAGCAAATCGGTCTTACTTCCCATCAACACACCGAAACCACTTATTGTCCATGCTTTCGAAGGATTATAACTGAAATTGGCCGCTCCGAATTTGGTATCGATTTCCTTTGCCTGATTGTTTCGCAAACCCATAATACCCAAATCGTTGGAAGCCACATTAAAACTTGTTCCTCCTCTTCGCATCATGTTTTTGAATCCGCCGGTAAACTTGAAATAATCCTGCATTGTGAGCGGCAATTCACCTATATTATTAAAGTTCCCGATGACATTCACACTGTATTTCGGATTGTAGTAAAACAGCTTCGGATTGATAATGTGCCGGTCTTCTTCATGACCTACACCAATACCCGCGGTCATGTCACCAAACCAGAAGTTCTTTTTCCCTTCTTTCAGCTTGATGTTAAGCGCCACATTTTCCTCATTGTTTTCGAGCCCTTTCAGATTGCTGACCTCATTATAATTTCTCAGTACCTGAATTTTGTCCAAGGCATCGGCCGGGATGTTTTTAGTTGCAATTTTGGTATCGCCATCGAAGAAATCTTTGCCCTCAACCATAATTTTCTGCACTTTCTTTCCTTCCACCTGGATTTCACCGTCCTTGTTCACTTCCACACCGGGCAGCTTCTTCAGAACGTCTTCCAGTTTTCGTTCCGTACCGTTTCTGAAGGAATCTGAATTATAAATAATGGTATCACCGCTAATAGAAACAGGCATTTCCTTAACGATTTCAATCTCCTTAAGCATAGTACCTTCCTTCAGAACAATGTTTCTAACGATGTTTTCTGTTCCGGTTTTTATAGTGGTTTCATAAGGTTGAAACCCTACATAACTTACTTTTATGTCGTAGACAGCATTAGGATGCAATGAAATCTGAAAGCGTCCTTTTTCATTGGTAATGGAATAGCCGTCCATAGCTTTTGTAGCCTGATTCACAGCCATAATATTGGCCATTTCCAAGGCTACGCCGGTCGTATCTTTGATAACTCCTTCAAATTTCACATCCTGCGCGAAAGTGATTGTTGTTACAAGGAGCATAACAACAAAATATATGTTTTTCATAAATTGTATTAGAAATAAAAGATTAAAAGGTTTAGACTATCAAATTAATGCCCCATTCTAATCATATTTCTATTTCCTCCACCTTGTGTTTGCCATTGCTCGCGCATTTCTTCCATTTTCTTAGTTACGATTTCATCGTATTCTTTTTGCTTAACAACCTTTCCATTTTTAGACGGTTTGATTTCCACCTTATCTTTAGAATTCATCACCAGTTTTGAACACATGATTACGGTTTTGCCATCGTTGACTTCCAAAATCAGTCCCGGTAATCCCCAGTACCCTTCAGGTCCTTGATTGATTGGGATTTCAGGAGTATACCATGCCGTAATTTCAATTTCCTTCGGCATATCAAATTCAGACATCATGAAACCTCCTCGTTTTTCCTTGGAAGCCTCTTCTTTCTTGACTTCCTCACCTTTTTTAGCTTCTCCTTCTTTTTTAGCCTCTCCCTCTTTTTTAAGACGGGCATTTCTAAAATCAGAAGCATCTACCGATTTGATTGCCGTAGCTTTAAAACAATTATAATCACCAATTTTTTTGGTTTCGCCAGTCATTTTCCATTTCAGTTTAGGCAAGGAATCAACGATCAAAAATTCTTTTCCCATGAATTCCTTATCAACGGTATAGGTTTTCTCTTTTACGTTTTTATAGTACGTCCCGCCGCCGCCCATCATGGAACTCATCATTCTCATTCGTCCCGCATTTTGACCCGGAGCCTCTAATTTTTCTTCTTCTTTATAAATCGAACTGGTTTTATCAAAGTTAAGAATGAACGTTTTTTCGAACATTTTTTTCATACGCTCTTCCATCATTTTTCTCATTTCCGGAGTAATATCTTTGTTTCCGTCCATTCGGGCTTTAAATTCGGCTGTGCTCGTTTTGGATTCATACACGGCCATCCCTTGGAATTCCTGAGCAAAAGAAGCCACAGAAGAGCAAAATATCGCAATTAATGTCAACGAAAATTTTTTCATAATTTCTAAAGTTAATTAAGACTTATAAGACGTTTGAAACACTGTTTTGTTACAAAACTCCCTATTAGACTACAATTATTGCAAAAGGTTTAAAACAAAAAAATATTCTAAAAACAAGCTCCTACAATTATAGTTTTCCTCGTTATTTTTGTAATTTGTCATGCTATGCTTAATCTTTTAAAAATAATGCTCCTCCTATTTTTCTCTTTCGGCTTCAGCCAGGAGAAAAACATCAGCCTTGCATTTATCTCTTCGGAGAAAACCGATGCCGATTCATTTGCCGGCCGGGATGCCTTTGGTTTTAATTACTACGTAAAAGACAATGTTTTAAAAAAAGAAAGCAGCCAGAAAAAACAAGAATACAAGAACCTGGCTTTAGGAAAAATCGAAAAAGTCGACCTACAAAATCCGCTGCAACTGGTTTTGTTTTACAAAGAAATGAATGCGGTGGTTTTATTGGACAACCAGCTGAATGAAACGGTAAAAATCAATTTTTCGGAAGCCAATCCCGAGTTGCAGCCGCTGTGGGTATGCATGGCTTCTCAAAATCAACTCTGGCTATTTGATTTCGCTACACAGAAACTAGGGCTATACAATTATCTCAAAAGAACATTCAACCCCATTACCGTAGTTTTTGAATCACCCATTGTTAAAACCCAATCCGACTACAATTATTTTTACTGGATAAACAAAGAGAATCAGTTGTTTGCCTCAAACATTTTCGGCAAGATAAATTTCCTCGGCAATGTTCCGGAATATGAAAGCATGCAGATTGTATCTTCTAAACAATTATTGTTAAAAAAAGGCACAGTTTTAAGTATTTACGACTTAGGAAAAGAAACTTCACAAATCCTTCCACTACAAGAAAAAAGCATTGAAAGTTTCTATTACAGAGAACAAATTTTATCTATTTTTACCGACAACGAAATCAGGAATTATAAACTAATATTACCATAATGCATATAGCTGTAGCAGGAAACATTGGTGCCGGAAAAACGACTTTAACCCGACTTTTATCAAAACATTACAAATGGGAACCGCATTATGAAGATGTGGTTGACAATCCGTATCTGGATGATTTTTATCATTCGATGGATCGTTGGTCTTTTAATTTACAGATTTACTTCCTGAACAGCCGTTTTCGCCAGGTATTGCAAATCCGTGAAACCGGGAAAAAATTCATTCAGGACAGAACAATTTATGAGGATGCTCACATTTTCGCTCCCAATCTGCACACTATGGGACTGATGAGCAATCGCGATTTCGAAAATTATTCCACCCTGTTTGAAATGATGGAGAATCTCGTAGGAGCCCCTGATTTATTAATTTACCTAAGAAGCTCCATTCCAAATCTTGTAGGACAGATTCACAAAAGAGGACGTGAATATGAAAACACTATTTCAATAGATTACCTGAGCCGATTGAACGAACGATACGAAGCATGGGCCCAAACCTACAACAAAGGAAAATTATTGATCATTGATGTAGACACTACTGATTTTGTCAATAACCCGGAACATTTAGGAAACGTAATTAACCGAATTGATGCCGAAATAAACGGATTATTTTAAAACAGAAAGCCTCGGATTTTGAGGCTTTTTTTTGTACCTTTATGTACCTGTCTACCAAAGAATTCAAAAGTTTATTGAAGGTTAATTTAAAGTCATTGGGTTATGAAAGTACTTTACAAAAAAGCCCCAATCGTAAGTATCTTTCTCTCCATGCCTTTACTTTTACAATGCTGTAGTACATACGACAAAGTTCCTATAAGTTTGGATAATGCTGTTGCGGCAAACACAAAAGTGAAAGTCACTACTGCCAGCAACAAAAAATACAAATTCCGAAAAATACAGAGAACTGACGGTGTATATTACGGCCTTGCTGAAGTCAGGGATCAAATTGTAAGAGTTCCTATAGAGAAAGATGAAATTCAAAACATTCGTGCCGCCAGCGTGCCGGCCTCAGCGAATACATCCACAGGGACAGCCAATATTGCCATCATGGTTCTATATGTAATAGGGTTAACCACACCAGGGCATTAGACCAGACGAGACAAGGTCAGTCTTTATATAACAACGCACATTTTAAACAGAAAAGCCTCTCGAATTATGAGGCTTTTTTTTGTAACTTTATATACCTCACTACGAAACTGTTGATACCCAAACGGATTATTAATTATAAATCGTTGCATCATGAAAGTATTTAACAAAAAGACACGAATTATAAGTTTACTATTAGCTTTCATTTTCCTATTTCAAAGTTGTCATGTTTATCATAAAGTTCCGATAAGTTTGGATGAAGCTGTCGCTGCTAATAAAATAATGAAAGTAGTTACTATAGACAGCAAAAAATACAAATTCCAAAAAATTCAAAAATCGGACAGCACGTATTACGGCCTTCTTAAAACCAGAGGCCAAGATGTAAAAGTCCCTTTGGTGACAGCTAAAATTCAGAGTATTCACCCAGTCAATAAAGCAGCCTCTACTGCTTTATCAGTCGGAGCTGTAATAATACCAGTCGGTTTTGTTATACTCCTCATTGGAGCAACTTCAGTTGCTGATGATACTATAATTTACCCCAACTCTGTCCCTTTTCCAAACATGGAACCTTTTTAATCCAACATAAACCATTATTTAAATCAAAAAAAAAAAAACTCTGAGAGGTGCAATCAACACTACAAAAACTACTGATGTCCTACCCGATTATTAAACATATATCATTGAGTCATGAAAATATTTTACAAAAAGGCCCGAATGCTAAGTATACTATTAGCCTTCATATTTCTTTTGCAAAGCTGCGTGGTCTATCATAAAACAGCAATGAGTTTTGACCAAGCTGTTGCGGCTAATAAAAGAATGAAAGTCACTACTACCGACAACAAGAAATACAAATTCAAAAGAATCCTGAAATCGGACAGCACATACTACGGGCTCACCTTAACAAGAAATCAAATGGTAAAAGTTCCGCTGCACACGGATAAAATTCAAAGTATCCATCCCGTTAATAAAGAAGCTTCTATCTTTTTAACAATCGGAGTTACCCTGCTATCAACATTCGGATTATTTGCCCTTGCTTGGTCCACCGGCGACGATAAGTGGGGATCTCCGCGTAACCCTGTCCAATCTAACCCATACCAAACTAATCAATACTAATTTTCTAAAGCAAACAGAAATTATGAAAAGAAAAATTTGATCCTCAAAAACCTATTGAGGGTCACGGATTATTAACTATAAATCGTTGCATCATGAAAGTACTTTACAAAAAGACCCAAATGCTAAGTATACTATTAGCCTTCATTTTCCTTTTACAAAGTTGTCATGTTTATAAAAGGACCCCGATAAGTTTGGATGAAGCTGTCGCTGCCAATAGAAGAATGAAAGTCATTACCAGAGACGACAAAAAACACAAATTCAGAAAAATAGAAAAAATAGGCAGTGTATATTATGGCAGCATTAAAATAAACGGTGAAATAACAAAAATTCCTCTACAGCAAAACGAAATTAAAAGCCTTCGCCAAGTCGACAAAACAACTTCTACAATTCTAACAGTTGGAACTATTTTAGTTTCGGCCGGCGCTATAGTAATTGTCATAGGTATCATTACATTTGACTATAACCCCGATTCCAACGATCCAATCTTGTAAGTCTGTAATTCTCATCAAAAAAAAAACACTAAACAGAATCTATTTTAATTCTTACCCCTTTTCGCTATTTCAAAGTATCAAACAGCGACTTTATTTCAATACCCTTATTTAATCCCGTCATTTTGATGACTTTTCTTTCGTGTGGCAGCAAATCAAAGTAATTATCACTAAAGTTTCCTTTGTCAGATGACAGAAAAACGTTTTTAGCCAAAACATCGGTGGTCACTTCCATGGTATTTTCATCTGTATAAACGATTTTAATCTTTGGCTGTTGCAGTTCCAAATCTTTTGGTTTCTCAAAATAGAACAATACCGATTTCACATCCGTATCAGGTAAAACAAGCTTCGCAGAAAGAACTGATTGTTTCGGATTGAACATGGAAAACTCATTTTTAGCAATTGCATAATACACTTTGCTTGTATTTTCTTCCACCTGAATTTCCGAAGACGATTTCCACAAAACCGTACCTTTAAAATCAACCAGCTCCAATTGTAGCTTTCCCTTTTTAGGAGTCAGTTCATCATTAATCACGTAGAGTTTATACTGATTATCTTCCTCAGTAACTGAAATCAAAATCTGTTCAAAACTTCGCTTGGACTGATAATGAAAGGCTTTCCCGTTCCCGAAATAATCCACCGAACTCCACGAAGTCACCGGCCAGCAGTCATTCAGCTGCCAATACAAACTTCCCATGCAATACGGTTTTGCCCTGCGATGTGTCTCAATAGCGGTTTTCATGCCTTCTGCCTGCAAAAGCTGAGAAACATAAACATAGTCTTCGAATTTTTTAGGAACCTTATAATCGCGCTCCATATACGTTTGAATCGTTTGGTAACCTGTTGGATGCTTCTGATGGTTTTTTACGGCTTGGGAAGCAAGATTTAGATCGCTTTCATTGGCAAAACTTTTAAATGTTTTCACGTCGGGCATTCCCTGAAAACCATATTCGCTCATAAAACGGCCGACTTTCTTTTTGTAAATTTCAAAAGGTTCCATTCCCCACCAAACGCCCCAATAATGAGAATCCCCCTGAAGCAAGCTTTCCTTTCTCCCCCAACCGATGGAAGGTGACGACGGCCAATACAGGTTCTTTTCTTTTGACAGAAGACTGTCAAGTGTTTTCGGAATCAGTTCGTGAAACAATTTTTTATAATCGTTCCAGATTCTTGTCGAATCTTTTTTAGAATACTTGTACTGCTTCTGCCATCCCCAATTGTGCCAACCTTCATCGTTTTCGTTGTTCCCGCACCAGATAGCCAGACTCGGATGGTTTTGCAGTCGGTTGACATTATCGACAACTTCTTTTTTCACGTTCTCCAAAAATGCTTTGTCACCCGGATACATCGCACAGGCAAACATAAAATCCTGCCAGACCAGAATGCCGTTTTTATCACACTCGTCGTAAAAAGCATCGTCGGCATACACGCCGCCGCCCCAAACACGTAACATATTCATATTGGTGTCCACAGCGTTTTTTACGATGCTTTTATAAACTGAATCCTTTGTTTTTGGCAGAAAACTGTCGGGTGGAATATAATTGGCACCTTTCATGAAAACCGGAACGCCATTGAGTTTAAAATAAAAACTTTTCCCGAGGTTGTCCTTTTCCTGAACCAGCTCAATGGTCCGCAAACCAATATTCAATTCTTTGTTAGCCAAAACAATTGTTCCATCTGAAAGAGAAACGGCAAACGGATACAAATAAGCCTCTCCCAAGCCATTGCTCCACCAACGTTTCGGGTTTCTGATTTCATATCCGATTTTCAAATTGTTCTTCCCTTTTTTCAGCTGAAAAGGAACTGATTTTTCATTTATCTTCAACTGGTAGTTTGCGGTATTTTGAGAATTCACCACAACATCAAAAATCAATTCTGCCTTTTCATCGGTAAGCGCCTTTTGCTCATACTTAATATTTTCGATAGTTACCGAATTCCAGAAATGCAACTGCACTTTTTTCCAGATTCCCGCTGTAACAAATCGCGGCCCCCAATCCCAGCCGTACTGATATTGCGCTTTTCGCGTAAATATTTTTTCATCACCAGGCAAAGTATAAGAAAGTTTTTTGGCTGCTTTTTTTTCTTTTTTTACGGCCGAATCAAATACAACCCGCAACTTATTCTCCCCTAGCTTCAAGTACTTCTTAACCTCAACTTTCCAGGTCCGGAACATGTTATCGGCTTTCAAAATCGATTTCCCGTTCAGAACAACTTCAGCATACGTATCCAAACCGTCAAACTGTAATTCGATATTTTCGTTTTCTAAATCTTTGGCAGAAACTGCAAACGATGTTTCATATTCCCAGTCTTCGTTTTCAATCCACTGAAGTTCTTTTTCATTAACTCCGAAAAAAGGATCCGGAATCATTTTATTACGGAACAAATCCGTATGAACCGTTCCCGGTACAGAAGCCTGACTCCATTTAGCATCGCCTTTCTTTCTGAATTTCCAGTCTCCCTTTCCTAAATCGGAATAGGAATTTTGAGCCATAACGAGCATCGGCCAACAGAAAACAAAAAGAAATCTCAAAAAAAGTTTCATTCTTTTAAATTTGATTTCAGAGCCCTAACCTCATCAATGGAAGCTATTTCACTTCCATCTGTAATTGCTGAAGAATGGTAAAACCCAGCATTGGTTTGGTCTTGAAGTAACCCGATATTGGTTGAACGCAAACCGCCACCTGGCATTATTACTATTCTGTTACTGGCTTTTTGCACCAATTGCTTTAGCACGGTGATTCCTTCTGCCACATTGGGCATTGTTCCGGAAGTAAGGATAGTTGAAAACCCGCATTGAATTACGTTCTCTAACGACAAAAAAACGTCCTGAACCTCATCAAAGGCCCTATGAAACGTACACGGAAGCGGTTTTGCTAATTCTACTAATTCAGAATTTCGCTGCACATCAATACTTTTATCCGCATTTAAAATTCCGAAAACAAATCCGTTTATATCAAGGGTTTTAAATTGCAGGATTTCATTTTTCATCTGCTGAAATTCTTCTTCTGCATACACAAAATCACCACCTCTGGGGCGGATCATCACATATAAATCAATGTCTAAATTTTTACGGGTTTGTTTTGTAATCTCAAAATCGGGCGTAGTTCCGCCTTCTTTTATATTATCGCAAAGTTCTACCCTGTCGGCTCCACCCTGTTGTGCAATTAATGCCGACTCAGGATTAAAACAAGCTATTTCTAATTTTTTCATGATTTCAAAAAGTAATCGGCGTCAATTAATTTATTTCCGGTTTCATCATATTTCGCGTAATTGAACCCACCCTGAACGCAATATGCGCCGTGCTCTCCTTTTTTGTTCAATGCGATGAATCCGACTTGAATATCCTTAAGATTTTTGTTTCGGATTTTGGTCAGCTTTACAATTCGGGCAACCGCTTCCTCACATGCTTTTTGTGGAGATCTCCCTTGACGCATCAGTTCCACCACCAAATGGCAACCCGTAATTCGGATTACTTCCTCACCGTGTCCGGTTGCTGTCGCGGCACCGATTTCGTTATCTACATACAATCCGGCACCTATTATTGGCGAATCACCTACGCGGCCGTGCATTTTATAGGCCAGTCCGCTTGTGGTACACGCTCCCGACAGGTTTCCGTGTACATCCAAAGCAATCATTCCGATGGTATCATGATTTTCTATATTGGCTTTTGGATGATATTGACTGGTTTTCAACCATTCTTTCCATTCCTTTTCTGACGCTTCTACCAGTAAATTTTCTTTTTTGAATCCTTGGTTTAAAGCAAATTGAAGCGCTCCGTCACCTACCAACATTACGTGAGGCGTTTTTTCCATAACGGCGCGGGCCACACTAATTGGATGTTTAATATATTCTAAACATGCCACTGAACCGATATTGGAAAACTCATCCATAATACAGGCATCGAGGGTAACTCGTCCGTCACGGTCAGGACGTCCGCCGTAACCCACACTGCGCTCATTCGGGTCGCCTTCCGGAATTTTCACGCCGGCTTCCACAGCATCTAGAGCCCGCCCATTATTTTTAAGGACATCCCATGCAGCCGCATTGGCCGGAATTCCGAAATTCCACGTAGAAAGCACAATGGGTTTCTTTACTTTCCCTGAAGGAAGAATCACTTCGTTTCCTTCCGTTTTTCCACGGAAGCCGTTCAGTGCTACAGCTACTGAAGCGATGGCCGTTGTCTTTAAAAAATTCCTGCGATTTGCCATAACTTTTACTTTTTATTCCACCATAATTTCGTCCACAAACAACCAGCAATCTGAGCCTGCACCCGGTTTCCCTTCCGGAATTTTTCCAGCGTTGGGAGCTATTACTTTGATGTATTTTGCCTTTTGCTTATCAAATGTCATTGAAGCCATGCCTTTCTGCTGAATGATTTCCTCAACAGCGACTCTCTTCACCGAACGAAACATCTTCCCATCTGTTGATACCAAAACTTCAACGTACTTCGGATAATAAATCCAGCTTCCTTCACTCGTTAAAACATCAACCGTTACTTTCGAAACATCTTGTTTCTTTCCTAAATCGATGGTCGCTTCCATGTCTTTCCCCCAGAAACCAATCCAGTCGCGTCCATATTTCTCCATATTTCCACGCATTCCGTCAACCAATGTGAACGAACCTCCAATGCCGTAATTCCCATGAGGCTGATTCTCCAGACTTATTTTCTTTCCGGTTGATTTTGTAATGAAAAATGGTTGCTCGATTACGGCGCTTTTCTGCTTCCCATCTTCAAAATAGGCAGCCTTTATGGTTTGACTTTGTGATACCAAAAGTGGTTCTTCATACTTTTTCGAAACAGCAGTCGGATTCGTTCCGTCAGTTGTAAAATGGATTCCATCTTTTGTTGATTTCAGCAAGAAGACAACGCCTTGTTCCTTATCAGACGGACTAACTTTGGAGGTAACTTCAAACAATGCCTTACTGTAATTGATACCTTTTGCTTCGTAAACCGAAAAATGCTGTATCAATCGGTTTTGAAAATCCTGATACTTCGACACATCGGAAGTTCCCCAAGCCACTTCTGCCAAAGCTGCCATACGCGGCATAATCATATATTCGACGTGTTCGGGCGTGTTCATGTATTCGGTCCAGACATTCCCTTGGGCACCCAATATGTATTTTGCTTCTTCTTCAGTCAGTTCTTTTGAGGTCGGTTCAAACGAATATACTTTTTCCACAGTTGTATATCCTCCGATGGCAACCGGTTCGTTTTTGGGTTCACCCTGATAATGGTCGAAATAACAATGTGATCCCGGTGTCATTACCACTTTATGTTTTTGTTTTGCCGCTGCTATTCCGCCTTCTGTTCCGCGCCAACTCATTACGGCAGCATTGGGAGCTAAACCTCCTTCTAGAATTTCATCCCAACCGATAATTTGTCTGCCCTTCGAGTTCAGGAATTTTTCGATTCGTCTGATAAAATAACTCTGCAGTTCATGTTCGTCTTTCAGTCCTTCTTTTTTGATTAACGCCTGACAAGGGGCACAGTTTTTCCAACGGGTTTTCGGACTTTCATCACCACCGATATGAATGTATTCTGATGGAAACAGATCAAGCACTTCGGTCAGGACATTCTCCAAAAATTCGAACGTAGCTTCCTTCGGGCAATACACATCATCCAAAACACCCCATTGCATCGCCACTTCAAACGGTCCGCCGGTACATGATAATTCCGGATATGCAGCCAAAGCCGCTTGTGAATGACCTGGCATTTCGATTTCGGGAACCACAGTAATGTGACGTTCTTTGGCATAGGCAACTATTTCTTTGATTTCTTCCTGCGTATAGAATCCGCCGTACTTTTTGTCATCAAACTTCTGATCATTATAATGTCCCACCATGGAGCCTTTGCGCCAAGCGCCTACTTCAGTTAGTTTCGGATATTTTTTAATTTCGATGCGCCATCCCTGGTCTTCCGTTAAATGCCAGTGGAAGGTATTCATTTTGTACATCGCCAAATAATCGATGTATTTTTTGATGAATTCTTTTGGGAAGAAATGGCGTCCGACATCTAAATGCATTCCACGCCAAACATATTTTGGTTCGTCTTTAATTTCGATACACGGAATTTTCAGTTCTGCTGTTTTACCAATCGGAAGCATTTGTTCTAAAGTCTGAAACGCGTAAAAAAGTCCGATGTTCCCTTTGGAGAAAATCTGTATTTGTGAATTAAGAACTTTCAGTTCGTATTCTCCTGATTGATTGTCTTTCGGATTTTCAACCTGAATCTGAATCGTATTCAGCGGGCTCTTGGAATTGTTTGTTGTTTTCAGTTCAAATCCGTATGCCGATTTTAAAAACTGGTTGAACAGTTTAATTTCTGTATTGCTTCCTGAATTCCCAATAAGGATAAGTGTTCCCTTATTTAAAACGAAGTCCCCTTCTTTTTGAACCAATTCTTTGGGTTTCGGAATTAACGGCAATGGATTTTGCGAAAAGGCAATATTGAAAAGCAATACTAAAAATACAATCAGTCTAGAAGTCATGGAAGTGTTGTTTGTCTTTGGCTAATTTATATAAAAAAGATAAAAAAAATGCCCCATTTTCGTGAGGCATTTATCGATTTATCAAAAGAATTACTTTTTTATTATTCGAAGGGTTTTCGTTTTATCACCCTGAGTTACTACAATATTGTAAATCCCTGAAGGGTATTCACCTCCCATTTGCCAATCGGAAACTGCATTTGGCAAAATTTGTCTCTCGTCAATTAATTTTCCTAACATATCATACACAGAAACACCAACTGTCTCTCCACTGGAAGTGGTTAAGTCGAGGTTGAAGTTTTCCTTAAAAGGGTTTGGATTAGCTGTAACCGAGTAACCATTTGCTGAATCAAGATTAACACTTAGGGTAGTAGACACAACTAAATTAAATTGTGTGAGGGTAAAACAACCTGTTGTTCTGTTGGTGACCCGTACATATATTGGTTGTGGGTTACTGGTGTTTGCAAAAAAATTTGGTAATGGCGAAACATAATCAACAGCATTGGCAAGTGTTGTAAAAAAATCAACAGAATTATTAATCAAATCCGAATTTATTTCGCTCCGTTTAGCATCTAAATTAAAAAGGCCTACATTTGGTGTAGCATCGCTAAAAATCATATAATCGCTAGTGGGATTTACTATCGGTCCCGGCAACAAACCTGCAGAACCTGTCCAATGCAACTCAAATCCTCCATCGCCATGTGGCCTATCAATAGCAATATAGTACGTTTGTCCTGCAATTACATTTAGCCAGCTCACATAACCATTTCCATTAGCATCAGGTCCCGAAGAAAGCGCATTGGATGATCCGCTCATTCCGGTATGATTTGTTGCCAAACCTGCCAAAAACGGATTTGTGGTAGAACAACGGATAGGTGTTCCCAAATTAGAACAACTTACATTTGGCGCATATACCCAAAAATCATAATCCACAGTAATAGCTGCATCCAATGGCATTAGGTCAAAACCTAATGTCCCACTTTGTGCGACAATAATTTTCAGCCAGATAGAATTATGCTCACGTCCTCCACATGCATTAACTTCCTGAACATTACCAATACTCGTGGCATTCGAGGTAAAAACACCACTTGTACTAATAGTAATGGCGTTGGCACAATCATTGGGAAATTGTGCTTTAGCTGTAGTAATAAATAACAGCAATAGAGGGACGTAAAAATATTTTTTCATATGTAATTTGTAAGGCATTTGATAAAAAACTAAGGTAAAACAATTTTTGATGTGAAAATAAAAAAATCTCACAAATTGTGAGACTTTTATTTCTTATCAAACCGTTTATTTATTTTTTGAGGCTTCTATTTTAGCATCAACTTCAGTTTCAGTACCTTCAAAAGTTTCTACTTTTTCTGTTTCCTTTCCGTTTTCTATAGTTGTCGTTTTAATCGTCGCTTTTGTTTTTCCGTCTTCCGTCTCTTTTTCAATGGAAACACGCTTCATCACTTCATTTTTTACCATCCCCTTTCCACCTATGAATTTTCCGTTTTCATCGTAATAAGATGCACACATGGCTTTTTCTTCATCGGAACAACCCATTTTCTCACACATTTTGGCACATTCTTCCTTCGACATCATGGCCATTTTAGACATGTCGCATTTCGTTTTATGTTGGGCGTACATTCCCGTTTGACCACAACAATCGTCTTTGGCCATCATTGTAGAATCAGAATGTCCGTCGCCCAAAATTGGTGCGATAACCAATCCGATCAAACACGTCAATTTGATTAAAATGTTCATTGAAGGACCTGAAGTATCCTTAAACGGATCTCCAACTGTATCACCGGTTACCGCAGCCTTGTGAGCATCGGAACCTTTAAAAGTCATTTCTCCGTTAATCATCACACCGGCTTCGAATGATTTTTTAGCATTATCCCAGGCACCCCCGGCATTATTTTGAAATATTGCCCAAAGTACCCCTGAAACGGTAACACCTGCCATGTAACCACCCAACATTTCGGCTATCATTTGATTATTTCCGGAATATACCAGTTTGCCTATGATCACAATCAAGATCGGAAAACCAATGGTTAAGATACCCGGCAACATCATTTCGCGTAACGCGGCTTTGGTGGAAATTTCAACGCATTTCCCGTACTCCGGTTTTCCCTTACCTTCCATGATGCCCGGAATCTCTTTGAACTGACGACGTACTTCGTACACCATATCCATAGCTGCTTTTCCAACCGAGTTCATAGCCAGAGCAGAGAAAACCACAGGAATCATTCCACCTATGAATAACATTGCCAAAACCGGCGCTTTGAAAATATTGATCCCGTCGATTCCGGTAAACGTTACATAAGCCGCAAACAATCCTAAAGAAGTCAGCGCCGCCGAAGCAATCGCAAAACCCTTTCCGGTTGCCGCTGTAGTATTTCCAACCGAATCCAAGATATCGGTTCTGGTGCGAACTTCTTTTGGCAGTTCGCTCATCTCGGCGATTCCTCCCGCATTATCTGAAATAGGTCCGAATGCATCAATAGCCAACTGCATGGCCGTGGTAGCCATCATTGCCGAAGCTGCTAATGCTACCCCGTAGAATCCTGCTAAAGCATACGATGCCCAAATTGCGATTCCGAATAATAATACTGTTGGAAAAGTTGAAATCATCCCTGTAGCCAAACCGGCTATTACATTTGTTCCCGCCCCTGTAGACGATTTTTGTACGATTGCCAAAACAGGTTTGGTACCTAATCCAGTGTAATATTCCGTAACCGAGGAAATAACACCTCCTACCGTTAACCCTACAATTGTAGCATAAAACACTCTCATTGATGAGATTTCTTTTAGTCCTTCCCCGTAAAAATTCATTTTCATGGTTTCAGGCAATAAGTATTGCACCAAAAAGTAGCAAGCCACTAATGTCAGTCCGATTGACACCCAATTTCCTATGTTTAAAGCACCTTGTACTTGCTTTTCTTTGGCATCATTGCTTGTAATTTTCACCAGCATTGTTCCGATGATCGAGAACAGGATTCCGAAACCGGCAATTGCCATTGGCAGTAAGATGGGCCCGATTCCACCGAACTCATCCTGAATGCTGCCTCCCATATCTTTGATAACATAATTTCCGAGCACCATGGCCGCCAAAACCGTTGCCACATACGAACCGAACAAATCAGCACCCATACCGGCAACATCGCCCACGTTATCACCTACGTTATCAGCAATAGTCGCAGGATTACGCGGATCGTCTTCGGGAATACCCGCTTCTACTTTCCCAACAAGATCGGCGCCCACATCAGCTGCTTTAGTGTAAATTCCGCCACCTACACGAGCAAATAAGGCAATGGATTCGGCTCCAAGAGAGAATCCCGCCAAGGTTTCCAATACAATGGTCATATCTTCGGTGGAAGTCCATGTGCCATGCATGAAATAATTAAAGAAGAAAATAAAGAAAGACGTCAGTCCTAAAACAGCTAAACCGGCGACACCAAGTCCCATTACGGTTCCGCCTCCAAAGGAAATTTTTAATGCATCGGGTAAACTGCTGCGTGCTGCCTGAGTCGTTCTGACATTTGTTTTAGTTGCGATTTTCATACCCATATTCCCGGCCAAAGCCGAAAAAAAGGCACCGAAAACAAAGGCAACAACGATTAATATGTGCGTAGTTGGTACAATAAACGAGACACTTGCCAGAATGATACTTGCCAGAATAACAAAAAGCGCCAGCAATTTATATTCAGCTTTGAGAAAAGCCAATGCTCCCTCGTAGATGTGATCTGAAATCTCTTTCATTTTTCCATCACCCGCATCTTGCTTCAGAACCCAACTCCTTTTTACCCACATAAACGCAAGTCCTAACAATGCCATTATGACCGGCACGTAAATCACCATTGATCCCATAAAATTTGTTTTTGGTATACGGTTAATATATTCGTAAATATATAGAAACAAAAACAAATAAAAAAGCAATACTCCTTACGAAATATTGCTTTTTATATAAAATTTTAAGAAATCTTATTATTTGATGCTGAATAATCCTTCTGGCTTATTTTCCACAGCATTGAAACGGTCAACACACTCTTTCAAGATACGTTTAGCATCGTTTACATCTCCCCATCCTTCAACATCGACTTTTTTGTGCTCTAAATCTTTGTATACCTGGAAGAAGTGCTCGATTTCTTTTACCAAGTGCGGGTTCATATCCGACAAATCGTCTAATTTATTCCAGATTGGATCCGATACCGGCACACAGATAATTTTCTCATCCGGTCCTTTATCATCAGCCATGTGAAAAACACCAATTGGCTTCACTTCCATAACACATCCAGGGAAAGTTGGCTCGTTTACCAAAACCAATACGTCCAACGGATCTCCGTCTAACGCTAATGTTTCAGGAATAAAACCGTAATCTGCAGGATACATCATAGACGAGAATAACATTCTGTCGAAACGCATTCTTTTCAATTCGAAATCGTATTCGTATTTGTTTCTGCTCCCTCTTGGGATTTCGATTAAAACATCGAAAGTTTTAATTTTATCAGCTGTCATTGTATTAACTTTTACGTATTTTTTTCGGGTGCAAAAGTAGTACAAAAACAACTCTCTAACAAGAAATTCAGACAATTATGAAGTATATTTCGCAATATTATAACAAAGACCTAATAAGGCTGTTGTCTTCCCCGTTTCTTAAGGTAGTAATGCCATAGAAAATAAGTGGCTGCTGTGCGGTATGGCTTCCAGTTTTCTGCATACGTAGCCATGGCTTCTTTCTCGTGAATATCAAACAATTCCTTAATAGTGTTGACAACCGCTATATCGCCAAGCGGAATAATATCCGGAGATTGCAGGCAAAACATCAGATACACATCTATTGTCCAATGGCCGATGCCCTTGATTTTTATCAACTCATTTCTGATTTCCTCCGGTTCTTTAACAGACAAGCTTTCCACATCTAACGATTTGTCAGCAACAGCCTGGGAAAGTGCTTTTAAATAGGTTGTCTTCTGACGGCTTACCCCACAAGCCCTAAAATCTTCATCGGAAAAAGCCAATAGCGTTTCAGGCAAAAAATCAGGAAGTTTATGTTTAATTTTATTGAACGTCGCTTTGGCCGAGTTTATGGAAACCTGTTGCTCCAGAATCAGCAGGCAAAGCGTTTCGAAACCGGGTGGGCGCTGCACAAAAGTAGGTACGCCGTACAACGCAACTATTTTCTGAAACTTATCTTCGTTTTTAAGAAGATGCGCTATTGCGTTTTTCATTAGAAATAGAATCCGAAAGAACCTTTAACAGCGAATTTATTTGCATCAGGAACATTTAAGTAATTCCCTCTCCATGAGAAATCCAAACGGAAGCATTTGAAAATATTCCCGATTCCTGCATGGTATTCCCAATACCCGTTTTCAGGAGCACGGTATTCCAATCCGGAAGCATTTATAGCGATATTTTCATCGGAAACAGTACCAACTACCCCTTTGACTCCGACAATTTCCCTCCAATTTAATTTTCGCAACAGTGGCACCCTTGAAAAAAGCCTTCCGTTAAAATGGTGTTCTAAATGAAACGACGCATATCGATCGACCAGAAACTCATAATACTGCAGGTTACTGAATGTATTATCTATCTGGAACCATGATTGGTTACCGGGAACAACCCCCATTAAGCCCAAAGGCACTTCATTAAATATTTTCCCCAGTTCCATGGTAGTGAACAAGCGGCCAAAACCTCCTATAAGAACAGGTTGTCTGTAATAAAACTGAAGTTTTCTGTAATCAAAATCACTATCAAGAATCCCTTTAAAACCGTGAGCGTAATTGACAAAAACACGTGGAAAATTGTAATCTACCAATAACCTTTCAACACCATGACCAATGGTTTTTCGATTTGGAGTATAATCCACCCTTAATTCTATTTCGGACTGCTTTACCTCACTCTGAATAGTGCCGTTTTCATCATAATAATCCAAACTGAACTGATCGGATGCCGATTTTAAGGTTCGATAGGTAAGACCCGCTTCAACTGTCAAATTTTTTGCGACCTCAATTTCGGCAGAAAGCATTGACAGGTTAATTGAAGTCAGCTTATTATTGGTTCCGGTTGAGAACAAAGAACTGGATGCAAAACTACGCCCTAGCACATCGTTTGTAGTGGTCAAACTTACCCCTATTTGCTCAACATCCCTTCTGTGCCCTGCCGATAGGATCAATCTGTTTTTTTGGTTAACCAACCACTTTCCGGAAATCCCGTACTTAAATTGGTCATCCTTCAAACCATATGCAGCGAATCCCTGTAAGCGCCAAGGATCATTCGGACCAAAATAAGTTCTTCCTCCCACACGCAAACGCAAGCCTTCAACGTCATTATATCCGAAAGTGGAATATACAGGTCCATAGTCAAACTTGTATTTCGGCATTTCTATATAACCACTAGCCAGGACAGTAGCAAGGTTATAAAATCTTTTGAATTTCGGAATCGTATTTAATGTATCCAAAAGCCCATAAATCCCTTTTTCATTCTTGCTGAGGCTTTCAAAACGGTTTTCCTCCCAATACTCATCAGGTTTAGTATAAACTTCACTGTCATAAGTATCAACTTCTTCTTTATAGAATTTATCGTCTTTCGGAATATTGAACTTATGATTTTTCACCAAAGTGGTTCGTTTTCCATATACCCCTTTTGATTTTTCCCTTTTGGAAAAACTGAAATCCGACATCATATGGTCCCTTTTCAGTAAAAATACCGAATCGTTGAGCACATCGAATTCCTGTTCGATATAAATCTCTTTCACCCAGTTGATGTTGGCGCTTTTACTGGCCTCCATATTGATTTTTTTAATGGCGAATGTGGAATCATTTACCCAAAAATCCCCTTTGAATGTCAATTCATTTTTTCTTCTCGGATAGAAAATAATATTGTAACACCATTTATTGTCTATGAAAGCACTGTCTGACAACACATAATTGTACACATTGATACCAGTTCGGGAAAGCGGACTCACGAAATCCTTATCAAAAAATTTTAGGTAATTATTATAAATATCATACTCGGCGTACAAATCTTTAATAAAGGTATTCACACCGTCCCCGGTTCCTAAACCTGAATTTTTATTAGCCTTGACTATTTCTTTCTTTTTCCCTTTGACATTATCAGCGTAAACTTCACTAAGCGTTTCGTTAATAAATATTGGCAAAAAAGCTTTTCCGGTTACTTTTGACGTATCAATTCTGTCAAAGATAAATTCCATGCCTTCAAAAATCTTATTGGCTTTGAAAGCACTGTCGATGGAATTCAGGTCAAATTCCACTTTTTCGTATTTATCGTATTGATACTGATCGAACATGTACAAACCGTTTTTCCTCTTGCGCTCCCATATTTTTCTGAGAATGTCAATGGCCGGGTTGTTCTTTTTGGAAGTTTTTCCGGTATAAATTTTAACTTCCTGAAGTTGATTATCCGGCTTGATGGTGATTTTCATGTCCAGATCAACCGATTTTGTCAGGGTGATTTCTACCGCCTTATATCCCACAAAGGAAGCAACCAATATCTTATATGTTTTATCGGATTGAAGATAGAACCGCCCGTTTTCATCAGAAACGATTCCTTCGGTAGAACCTTTAAAATAAACATTGGCATAACTCATCGGTTGGTTGTTTTCATCATAGATTACTCCACCAACCTTGGTCTGTGCTGACATGCTGATATAAAAAATAAAAAAACTTAAAATCAGTAAAAACTTCTTCATAGGCCGATAAAAAAAAACTTCACCAACAATTGCTGATGAAGTTTCAAATATACTAATTAGATTTTTAGATTTTTGGACTATTTAGATTTTTAGATGATTTATCCTTCAATAATTCAAAAAATTTAATATTCTAAAAAATCTTACAATCTATTTATACATTACTTTTCTAACCGCCTTAACCACATCGTTTGCATTAGGCAACCACTCTTTCAATAAAGTTGGCGAATAAGGAGCAGGCGTATCTGCCGTTGTAATTCTTTGTACCGGAGCGTCTAAATAATCGAAAGCTCTTTCCTGAACCATATAAGTAATTTCGGAAGCTACCGATGCAAACGGCCAAGCCTCTTCCAACACTACTAAACGATTTGTTTTTTTCACCGAATTGATGATACAATCGTAATCCATAGGACGAATAGTTCTCAAATCGATGATCTCACAAGAGATATTTTCTTTTGCCAATTCATCAGCCGCGATGAAAGCTTCTTTTAGGATTTTTCCGAAAGACACAATCGTCACATCCGTTCCTTCTCTTTTAACATCGGCAACACCTATCGGAATAGTGTATTCTCCTTCAGGCACTTCACCTTTATCACCATACATTTGCTCCGACTCCATGAAAATCACCGGATCGTTATCGCGAATAGCCGATTTCAACAATCCTTTTGCATCGTACGGGTTGGATGGCACAATCACTTTTAAACCCGGACAGTTGGCATACCAATTTTCGAAAGCCTGAGAGTGCGTAGCCGCTAACTGTCCTGCTGAAGCTGTCGGACCACGGAATACCATCGGCATTGGGAATTGTCCCGCTGACATCTGACGCATTTTTGCTGCGTTATTAATAATCTGGTCGATACCCACCAACGAGAAGTTGAAAGTCATAAATTCCACAATCGGTCGGCAACCATTCATAGCTGAACCTACTGCGATTCCGGCAAAACCAAGTTCTGCGATTGGCGTATCGATTACTCTTTTCGCTCCGAATTCATCCAGCATTCCTTTAGAAGCTTTGTATGCTCCGTTATATTCCGCTACTTCTTCACCCATTAAATATACCGATTCGTCACGACGCATCTCTTCGCTCATCGCTTCACAAACCGCTTCTCTAAACTGTATCGTTCTCATGTATTTTTCTTTATCCAAAATTATTGAAAGGCAAAAATAAAAATTTAAAATTACTTATACTGCAAATTCCTTTTAAAGTTGACAGATATAGTTTTTATAAAATTAAAAATATCTAATAGCCCTTGCCATAACTGGACCATTATAGCTAGCATATCGATATTTATCTAATGTCGCATTATACCCATTAAAAAAATCAAGCGCGTAAGCTGCAGAACTCGAAATTTCAGTCGATGACCAATAATCAGCTTCATAAAATCCCCCTAATGCACTTCTACTAATATAAACTTTCCTTAATTCTTCCTTGCTCGGCAAAAACCAATCATCATAGCCATCTACTACCAAATTTGAACATTTTCTTGCCACTGCATATGTACTATTATCATTCAACAAAAGCATTTTGTTTGTGTTTTCCAACCCTTTACCCAGCCCTTCATCTGTTCCGCCAGACAAACTACGGCTATTTGACCAAATTAAACCATTAATAGAGATTATATCTTCAGGAGCTGCAATCAACCCATGCTGTTCTCCTTGAACATAACCTGGATCGCCTTGCTGATATATGTATGCTATTTTACCTCCTTGGTAACTCATTCCAATATACAGAACAGGAACAACCTCAACCTTTATTGGTAACTTCCCAGAAAATGAACTAAATTCATCACTGTAGCTATAATTCAAGTACGAAGAAACGGGCAACGAAGCCGGAGTTCCGATAATCTTAATTTTCATATTCAACTGTCCGTCACCCTGCAAAGAAGAGGAAACTAGCTGAAGATTGGGATGATTAACACTTAGCGCAAGCTTTTGAAAAATTTCTGAAGTCATCAATTCTTGCTCTGATTGGCTAACTGACGAAACTTGTCTAATCGGTACGTTTGGAATATCATAAAGCGGATTATAATTGTTGATATAATCGATAGCATCATTAATTGTATTCAAAGCACCCGTATAAATGGAATGGGATTTAAAAAACAAACGTATTAAAGCATTATCACTTGCCGCATCACTCGTATCTACGCTTCTTCTGTAAGTATTAATAGGCGTAACCAAACTCACATCATTTTGAAAACTGATAAACGAACTATTAGTATTTCTGTTATTATCACCAAACAACGAAGAAACACTAAGCTGTACAGCTTTGGCTTTGGCAAGAAGAAAATCGCGCAAACTTTCAGCACATAAACCTAATGCAACACCAGTCAAAACAGCACCTACAATTTTAACAGCAGTAAATATTCCCGGATTACTTACAAGCCAATCTGCAACATGAATAACCGCAACTCCAACAACTATTCCTGCCACACTTGCATTAAATAAATCTAAAGAAACTGTAGCAAATTCCGTCGGAGTAAATCTACCTGTCGCACCATTAATCCCTGACATCATAATATAATCAAAAGAAGCTTTATTTGCTTTATATAATTTGGCCATCACTTCTTTTTGCGCTGCATCCGCATCCGCATAAAAAGAATTAAAAGCAGAAACAAGTCTCAAAGAAGTTTGATACTCAGGAAATGTTGAAGCACCAACCTGATTAGAATAATTCTCTAAATTCCCTAAAAAAGAGGCCAAAGTATTTTCAGAAGTATCGGTAAGCACTGTATCCTTCACATCATAGTGAATCGTAGCACTGTTTAATGAACTGATGACTAAATCTGTTTTCCCTAACGAGGCATTAGGAGAAACTGAAAAAACCAAAGTATTGACACCGCTTTTTCTCAAAATTACCTGTTCACCGGCAAATGTAGCTTCATATTCATTTTGTGATAAATCGACTCCGTTTAGATTAATTGTTACCGCCTGATAGCGAAAAACCTCGCCCCCATTTTGATCGACCTTGTCGTTTTCCGTTGCATCATCTTTAGAACAGGACACTATTACGGCCAAAGCAGCCATAAATAGAACTAAACTTTTTAGTAAATGTTTTTTCATACTATCGATTGTTAAAATTTTAACAAAAATAAAAAATCTCACATTACTTATCGGCCATAGTAACGATTTATTACGCCGAATTTATTTTATACTGAATTCTTTTGCTTTTGGGCTGATCCGAAAGCTTCAAAACCATCCTATAAAATCATCTGACTGCAAAAACAAGATGATAAAAAACAATCGATAAAATTTACTTTTCCCGATTAAAAAACATCAATATTTGAAAAATATGTCTTACTATAATATTTTCAATCAATTTTAATTCCAAATAAATGACATTCAATATTTTACCCAAAAATTTACTACAAAAAATCTTTGTTTTTCAATCGACATTTTCAACTATTTTTTTAACTTTGTAAGTACCAGAAAATACCACAACATAAAAACATTCACTAAAACTTATTTTTTATGAAAAAGGTATTACTTATTCTGCTTGCTGCCCCACAGTTACTTATTGCTCAAACAACCCTAATCCCAGATGCGAATTTCGAGCAAAAATTAGTTGCTTTAGGCATAGACAATGTCGTGAACGGATCCGTTCTGACCGCCAGCGCTGCCGCAGTTACCGATTTGGACGTTTCAGCTTCCAACATTTCCAACCTTACAGGTATTGAAGCATTTACTTCATTAACGTATTTGAATTGCGGAGACAATCATTTAAGCAACCTTAACGTAACACCAATCCTTACTTTACAAGAACTGGAATGTTACGGAAACACTCTTACCACACTGAACTTAACAGCCAACACAAGCCTCCACTATCTTGATGCCTACTCCAACCAAATCAGCAGTTTAGATGTGACACACAATCCAGGCTTACAGTATTTAGGTCTCGACGAAAACAATCTGACTTCACTCAATGTTACCCTCAACACCAACCTTCAAGAACTGCATGTCGGATCCAACTTATTAACATCAATAGACATTTCCCACAACGCTGCCTTGACTCAATTGGTTGCATATGGAAATAATTTAAGCAGTATTAATATCAGCGCTAACCCTGCATTGGAAGTCCTGAAACTGGGACTCAATCAGATCACCAGTATCGACCTGACCCATGCAGTCAACCTGAAAGAACTAAGGATAAACAACAATTTGCTTACCACACTTTCCATTGCGCAATCGCCGCTGCTTACCCAAATTAACTGCCAGGGAAACCGGCTGACTTCACTTGATTTGCGAAACGGCAACAATATCAATTTCATTTTAACAAACAACGGAGCACAGTTCAACCAAGGCTTAAGCTGCATCAGTGTGGACAACCCTGCTTACTCTTCGACAAACTGGGGCATCAACTTTCACGAGACCGCAACCTATTCAGCTAATTGTCTACTTAGCACCGATAGCCCGTTACTGCAAATGATAGCAATATATCCTAATCCATCCAACGGAAAAATATTCATCAACACTCCTGATTTAATCAAAATAGATACGATAACGGTTTCCGACCTAAACGGAAGAATCATCAAACAGGTTAAACCAAACGGCATATCCGAACAAACCGAATTGGATTTGACCGGAGTTAACCAAGGCGTTTATTTTGCGTCAATTGAATCAGATAAAGGTAAATTAAATACAAAAATCATCTTAAAATAACATCCTGCAACACAACCAAAAAAAAAAGACCGACTCCGCTCAAACGGACGGTTTTTTTTTATGATAGCCTTTTCAATAAATCAGTCCATAAAATTCTCACTGACGAAAGCGGACCAAATAAAAATTTCGCAACCAAAGCTCCACAACCCCAGCTCTTTTTACGTTTAATAAGAATAATTTTTCAAATCACTGACAAATTCACAATTAATATGCGTGCATACTATTTTATTTGAAATATTTGCTTAAATTCGTCGCTCGAAATATCAACTTTATACTTTATAAAAATGAAAATATTAGTTTGCATCAGCCATGTACCTGATACTACTTCAAAAATTAACTTCATTAATGGAGATTCCGAATTTGATACTAATGGTGTTCAGTTTGTAATTAACCCTAATGACGAATTCGGTTTAACAAGAGCCATCTGGTTCAAAGAGCAACAAGGTGCTAACGTAACCGTGGTGAACGTTGGAGGTGCTGATGCAGAAGCTACTTTAAGAAAAGCACTAGCTATCGGTGCTGACGAAGCAATTCGCGTAAACGCTAATCCTACAGATGGTTTCTTCGTTGCGAAACAACTTGCTGAAGTAGTAAAAAACGGAAGTTACGATTTAGTAATTGCCGGTAAAGAATCATTGGATTATAACGGAGGAATGGTTCCAGGTATGCTTGCAGCCTTAACAGGAAACGATTTCGTAAACTCTTGTATCGGTTTGGACATCAACGGAACAACTGCTAAAGCCGTTAGAGAAATAGACGGTGGCAAAGAAACCATTTCAGCTAATTTACCATTGGTAATCGGCGGTCAGAAAGGGTTAGTAGAAGAAAAAGACTTGCGCATCCCGAACATGAGAGGTATCATGACAGCGAGAACAAAAGCATTAACAATTTTGGAACCGGTTGGAGCAGACAACACTACCAAAGCAGTTAAATTCGAAAAACCAGCTGCAAAATCAGCAGTTAAATTGGTTAGCCCGGACAACCTAGACGAATTAATCAACTTATTACATAACGAAGCGAAAGTAATTTAATTGCAAATTAAAAATTACGAATTACGGAATTTTTGAATCTTTAAATCTTTCAATTTTTAAATACTGAAAATTATGTCAATTTTAATATACGCTGAATCAGCAGAAGGAAAATTTAAAAAAGTAGCTTTCGAGTTGGCTTCTTATGCTAAGAAAGTTGCTGAAATGATGGGAACAACTGTTACGGCCGTGACTGTAAATGCAGGTGATGTTTCTGAATTATCAAAATACGGAGTAGATAAAGTATTAAAAGTATCTAACGATAAATTGGCAGGCTTCAATGCAAAAGCGTATGCCGATGTTATCAAACAGGCAGCACAGAAAGAAGGAACGAAAGTTGTGGTTTTATCTTCAACAACTGACTCTTTATACTTAGCTCCGCTTGTAGCAGTAGGTTTAAACGCTGGTTACGCTTCTAACGTAGTTGCATTACCGGAAAGCACTTCGCCTTTTGCAGTAAAAAGAAACGCATTCTCAAACAAAGCTTTCAACATCACTGAAATCACTACGGATGTTAAAGTATTGGGAATCGCCAAAAACTCATACGGAATCAAAGAATCGGCTTCATCATTAACTGAAGAAGATTTTGCTCCGTCATTAAACGATGCTGATTTCTCAGTAAAAATCGAATCTGTAGAAAAAGTTACCGGAAAAGTAACTATTGCTGATGCTGAAATCGTTGTTTCTGCTGGTCGTGGATTGAAAGGTCCTGAAAACTGGGGCATGATCGAAGAATTAGCTTCTGTTCTTGGAGCAGCGACAGCTTGTTCTAAACCAGTATCCGATTTAGGTTGGAGATCTCACAGCGAGCACGTTGGACAAACCGGAAAACCGGTAGCAGCTAACTTATACATTGCTGTAGGTATTTCAGGAGCTATCCAGCACATTGCGGGAATCAACTCCTCTAAAGTAAAAGTAGCTATCAACACAGATCCGGAAGCACCTTTCTTCAAAGTGGCTGATTACGGTGTAGTTGGAGATGCTTTCCAGGTAGTTCCGCAATTAATCGAGAAATTAAAAGCTTTCAAAGCGGCACAACACTAAAATTCCGCTCACATTCTAATAGAAAAAACCATCTTTTTAGATGGTTTTTTTATTTTCCAGAGCAAAACTTTTTCGTTACTTTGCAATCAGCTTTTCTTCTTTGATGCTTATTTCTTACTTTCAGCATAGATATAGCGATTCAATTGGGAGAAGAACACAATTCTATTATATTTTTATAATTTATTGATATAATTGACGTAAATTAGTATATCCAATAGCTATTAACAAACAAAAAACTTTGCGCCTCAGCGGCCTTAGTGGCTAAAAATATGAGCTTAGTAAAACTAACTATAAAGGGGATTTCATACAGCCAGACTCAAAATGGCGCTTATGCACTAATTTTAAACGAGGTGGATGGTGAGAGAAAGTTACCTATTGTTATCGGTGCGTTCGAAGCCCAATCCATTGCAATTGCTTTGGAAAAAGAAATTCGTCCCCCAAGACCTTTAACACACGATTTGTTTAAAAATTTTGCCGATCGTTTTGACATCGTGGTTAAACAGGTTATCATCCACAAATTAGTTGACGGCGTTTTCTTTTCCAGTATCATTTGCGAAAGAGACCGTATCGAAGAGATAATCGATGCCAGAACGTCGGATGCCATCGCTTTGGCCCTACGTTTTAACGCGCCTATCTTCACTTACAAAAACATTTTGGACAAAGCCGGAATCTATCTGAAAATAAACCCACCCGAAGAAAGCAAGTCATCTGAAGAAAGCAATGATCCGCTGGAAAACCCTGAAACCTTCGGATTGGTTGGAGAAGAATCCGTAACAGGCGAATCCTATTCTCAATATTCTTTAGCCGAGCTTTACGAACTTCTTGAAGGAGCAGTCCAGAATGAAGACTATGAAAAAGCCGCTAAAATCCGTGACGAAATTTCAAAAAGAGAATCATAGCCAGATGGCAGTGCTCAGCCCCGATAACTATCGGAAACAGAAAGCAGTCGCAACAATCCGAACAACCAAATAACCGTATTGACGAATAAACAAGCAATGAAGCAGTATTTAGATTTAGTGAAGCACGTTTTAGAAAACGGAAATCAAAAAGGAGACAGAACAGGAACCGGAACGAAAAGTGTTTTCGGTTACCAGATGCGTTTTGACTTAAGTGAAGGTTTCCCGATGGTAACTACCAAAAAACTGCACCTGAAATCTATTATTCATGAATTGCTTTGGTTTTTGAAAGGTGAAACCAATATTGCCTATTTAAAAGAAAACGGAGTGCGAATCTGGGATGAATGGGCAGACGAAAACGGCGATTTAGGCCCGGTTTACGGTCACCAGTGGCGCAACTGGAACAGTGAGGAAATCGACCAGATCCAGGAGCTTATCGACACCCTGAAAAAAAATCCAAACAGCAGACGCATGCTGGTTTCTGCTTGGAACCCTTCCGTTTTACCGGATGATAAAAAATCGTTTTCCGAAAATGTTGCCAATGGTAAAGCAGCTTTACCTCCCTGCCATGCCTTTTTCCAGTTCTATGTAGCTGACGGTAAATTATCCTGCCAGTTATACCAAAGAAGCGCCGATATTTTCCTGGGCGTTCCGTTCAACATTGCCTCTTATGCCCTATTCACCATGATGGTGGCTCAGGTTTGTGATTTGCAGCCGGGAGAATTCATTCATACCTTTGGCGATGCCCACATTTACAACAATCACATCGAACAGTTGGAATTACAGCTTACCCGCGAACCAAAACCACTTCCAAAAATGGTTTTAAATCCTAATGTGAAAAATATCTTCGATTTTAAGTTTGAAGATTTCACTTTGGTAGATTATGATGCGCATCCTCACATCAAAGGACAGGTCGCCATTTAATTAACAAACACATTTCAACACTCTATTACAATGAAACACTTTTTATTGTCGGTTTTCCTATGCCTTTTTTCAACCGTTTTTTATGCCCAAAAAGACAAAACCATTTATTTGGACTCCATAGGAAGCGAAACACAATATACCAATCACATGACATATCTGGTGATTAAAGATTTTCATAAAGAAAAAAAACAGTACAACGTTAGTGAATATTATAAATCAGGAAAATTAAAATCGGAAGGCGTGTGCAGCAGCAAATTGTCCCGAACTAAAGAAGGAATATTTAACAGCTATTATGAAACCGGAAACATACAATCACGCACCATGTACGATGAAGGGCTTCCCTATGGTGATTTCACTCTCTGGCATGAAAATGGAAACAAAAATGTAGAGGGAGAATACTTGATTTTTGAGGATAGCGATGGAAAAAAAACATCCAGATTACTTATAAAAAATCATTGGGATGAAAACGGCTCACAAAAAGTTTTTAACGGAAATGGAATTTATAATGAGGTTTCTGATCTGGAAAGTGCAAAAGGGGAAATACTGAACGGATATAAAAACGGGCTGTGGGAAGGTACTTCAAAAATTGGCCACCTTGCTTTTAAAGAATATTATAAAATGGGCCAATTAGTCGATGGAACCTCTGTAGATTTGCTGAACAACACCTATACATACACGAAAATCCAAGCCCAGGCAGCACCTGTAGAAGGCATTCAGAATTTCTACAGAACATTCGTGTCTCATTTTGACACTCCTGAAATTAGAAGCGGTATCAAAGAAATAAGAGTTCTATTTGGATTTGTTATTGAAAAAGACGGCAGTATCAACGAAATAACAACATTACGTAGTGACAATGAAGAGATTGAAAAAGCTGCAAAAAAAACACTCTATAAAATGAAGAACTGGATTCCGGCCGTTCACAGAGGCAAAATATTTCGTTCGCAGTTCACTCTCCCTATTACAATAAAGATAAATTAGATCTACCAGAGGAAAGATTAAAGCAAAAGTCTTAACTTTATTTCCGTAAAACTCTATTTATGGAAATCGACCAACACGAATTGTATGAATATGCCCGTTTGCGCTTAAAACAAAAAAAGAGGCTTTATTTTCACTTTGTCTTGTTTTTCGTGGGCAGCATTTTTATGATTGTAGCTAATAAGTTACTCGATGTCAAACCCGAAATCAATTGGTATCAATGGGGCATTGCCGTTTGGGGATTTATTTTTGCGCTCCATTTCATAAGGGTTTTCATAACCGACAGTTTCATGAACAAAAAATGGGAACGTGCCCAGATTGACAAGCTAATCATGAAGCAGGAACGAAAACTGGAACAGATCGAAAAAGATTTTAATCAAAAAAACAACATTTCACAATAATGATTACTATAGTTGCTGCAGCTGCAGAAAATAACGCATTGGGAAAAGACAACGATTTGATCTGGCATCTTCCCGACGATTTCAAACGATTCAAGCAAATCACAACCGGTCATCACATCATCATGGGAAGGAAAACGTTTGAAAGCTTCCCAAAACCATTACCCAACCGCACGCACGTAATTATTACACGACAGGAAAACTATAAGGCTCCTGAAGATTGCCTCGTTGTTGGTTCTTTAGAGGAAGCCATAAGCATTTGCCCGAAAGAGGAAGATATTTTCATCATAGGTGGAGGCGAAATTTACAGCCAATCAATGAAAATTGCCGATAAAATAGAGCTTACCCGCGTTTTTGCCACTTTTGAAGCCGATGCATTCTTTCCGGAAATCCATTTAGAGGAATGGAAACTTACCAACGAAGAATTTCATCCTAAAGACGAAAAACACGCTTTTGATTTTTCATACCAGACTTATGTACGGGCATAAAAAAACATCCCGATAAACTATTACCGGGATGTTCAAACTAACAAACTAAAATGTATCTATTCTAACGTTCGGATTATTCAAGTGAAAGCACCTGATAACATAAAATAAAAATCACCACTGTTAATAATAAACCTGTTATGAATAATATAACATTGGCGAATTTCTGAGAATACATCTCAAAAAAGCCTCTAATACCAAATACCACAAAAGTACTAAAGACAAAAAAAACTAAAATTTCCAAAAACAAATTTAACCCAAAGAACGTTTGCGGCACCCCTGAATCAGCAGTGTCAAAAAAAACACCACTGTTGACGCTTTCCACAAGAACCAATGAGATTACAAGTGCCAGTAATACCCATTTAATTTCCGATGACATAAGCTTAGACAACATATTAGTCCGTTTGTATGATGACTGTAAAATTGCAACGAATTATAACGTCAAACAATCACTAAAAAAGTGTATTTTTCGTATCACCAAATTTGGTGATACCTTAGCTTTTTCTTCCATTATGTAAAAGAACTTCGTCTTTCTTTATGTCTTAAAATTACAATTATTTCATTAGATTGAATATGTTAAAGTTTGTATTATCTTTGTACAAATATTTTTAATCGATGAACGACAACATCACTCCATACAAGTCATCCAATCTAGGTAAAAAAGAACAGGTTACTAAAATGTTTGACACTATTTCAGGCAATTATGACAACCTTAACCGAGTGATTTCTTTTGGGATTGATATTAAGTGGAGAAAAAATGTTTTAAAGCTCATAGCTGCAAAAAATCCGAAGAACATTCTCGACATTGCAACCGGAACCGGTGATCTAGCCATCCTTATGGCCAATACCAATGCCGAAAAGATAATCGGCCTGGATATTTCCGCTGGAATGTTGGAAATCGGAAAACAAAAAGTAGCACAAAAACAGCTGAACGGCAAAATCGAAATGGTCCTGGGCGATTCCGAAAAAATCCCTTTCGAAGACAATTATTTTGACGCTATAACTGTAGCTTTTGGCGTGCGTAATTTTGAAGATTTAGAATTAGGCCTGTCCGAAATACTTCGCGTATTGAAACCAGATGGCCGTTTTGTAATTCTAGAAACATCTGTACCTACCAAATTCCCTTTCAAACAAGGATATAATTTCTATACCAAAAACATCCTTCCGCTTATTGGCAGATTGTTTTCAAAAGACAAAGTAGCCTATTCCTACCTGTCTGAATCGGCATCACATTTCCCTTATGGAGAAGCCTTGAACAATATTTTGCGAAAAGTTGGGTTTATAGATGTTAAAGACATGCCTCAAACTTTTGGAGTAGCAACCATTTATTCGGCTTCAAAAAAATAATATGAAAAAATTATTTGTTTTACTTGTACTTATTGTTTCGGGAAAAAGTTTTGCCCAGAAAGGAATAGGTATGTTTGGTAAAAACCCCATCATCAATCTTGAAAATTTCGACAAACAACGTGTGCATTGGGGATATTATTTAGGATTCAATACGTACGATTTCAAATTTGACTATATAGAACCGGACAAAGACATTGAAGTGCAATCCACAACGGCTTTTAATGTTGGTCTGATCGGAAACCTTCGCCTGATGGAGTACCTGGATTTACGATTCGAACCAGGTTTGGCTTATTCCCAGCGTAATTTGGTTTTCCCTAACATTGAAGATTCTTTCGACAGACTTCGCGAGGTAAAGTCTACCTACATCAATTTCCCGCTATTACTGAAATTCTCATCCAAAAGGATTGGCAATTTCCGCCCCTACCTAATTGGCGGTTTTTCAAAATCGTTGAATTTAGGAAGCAATTCCGATTCCAAAGATGACAATTACAACGACGTATTCCGAATGAAAAAATGGACTTCCAATTACGAAGTCGGATTTGGGATTGATCTCTATTTTGAATACTTCAAGTTCTCGCCTTCCGTCAGAGGAGTCTTCGGAATTAATGATGAACTTATCCGCGACAACAACCCAGATAGCCCATGGACCGGAAATGTGGAATCAATGAAAACCAGAGGTATTTTTATCAATTTTGCCTTCCACTAAAATAGTTATCCAAGTCGTTTAAATTCACTCAGAATAATTGCGGTAGCAGTGGCCACATTCAGACTTTCGGTTTGCTGAAGGTCACCAAAACGTGGTATGGAAAGCCTATTACCGGTTAATTTCTCTATCGCCGGAGAAATTCCATTGGCTTCATTCCCCATGACAAGAATTCCTTCGCCTGGCAGTTTCGTTTTATAAATGGAATCCCCGTCCATATATGTTCCAAAAACCGGAAGTTTAGTTTCTGACAAAAACTTTTCAAGGCTTGCATAAACAACATTAACCCGCGTTATGGACCCCATGGTCGCCTGAACCACTTTTGGGTTATAAATATCTGCGGTTTCCATCGAACACACTACTTGCTTCACACCAAACCAATCACATAAACGCACTATGGTTCCTAAATTCCCCGGATCACGGATATCATCGAGAGCCACCACTAAACCTTTCTCGGCAACAGGCAATTCTGCCGGGATTTTAAACAACGCCAAACAGACATTCGGAGTAGTTAACACCGATATTTTCTTTAATTCTGCTTCAGAAATTAACGAAAATTTATTTTTCGGAACGTTATGAAAATGCTCAGTCGTGCTAAAAAGATGCTCCAGCTCAAAATTGGAATTCAACAATTCCTGTATTACCTTTACTCCCTCAGCAAAAAACAACTGATGCTGTTTTCGGTATTTTTTTTGCTGTAAACTTGTTATTAGCTTTATTTGGTTTTTACTAAGCATAAAAAACGTATTTTTGACCGACTTTTCGTTATTGACTTGAAAAAGAATTTTCCAAAAATAGCACTATTATTTGTATTAGGTGCAATTATATACTCCTGTTCCCTTGTTAAAAGGGTTCCGGAAGGCAAGTACCTTTTAACCAAAAGCAATGTGGTGGTTAATGACAAAAAAACAAACGAAGAAATCATTGTCAACCAGCAACAGCAAAAACCCAACAGTTCTTTATTAGGATTAGGATTCCCGCTGCGTCTGCACATGTACAATCTTGCTAAAAAAAATCCGGATTCTTCTTATCATGTCTGGCTGGAAAGAAAACCGAAACGTCATAAAACACTGGCTGCCATACTCTCTGAAAAACAGGTTGAGCGTCTTGGACAATCGTTCCTTGTTTCCGGCCTAAGCAACTTCCTTAAAAAAAGCGGGGAAGCCCCAGTGATTATTGACGAGAAAAAAGCACAGAAAACCACTAATCGCTTTTTAAATTATTATAACAGCAAAGGCTATTTCAAAACAAAAGTCGATTATAAAATTGACACTTTAAAGAATAAACGCGGGCAAATAAAATACAACATTGTAACAGGACAACCTTATAAAGTTGACAGTATTTCTACTGTGGTTGAAAGCCCTGACCTCGATTCTCTGTATCAAAAAATAAAAAGCTCATCCCTGATCAAAACAGGAAAACAATATGACGCTAAAGATTTAGTAGACGAAAGAAAGCGAATTTCGACTTATTTCAGAGACAATGGCGCTTATAAATTTCAGGAAACAAACATCTCTTACAACGTAGACACCATTAAAACAGGCTACAAAGCCAATGTAGAAGTTGTTGTTGAAAACCAGACGATCAAAACCGGAGATTCGCTAATAAAAGTCCCTTTTAAACTATACAAAATAAGCGAAGTAAATGTGTATACTGATACCCATGTGGGTAAAGATAAATTAAAAGTAGCTGACAGTGTTACCCATAAAGACATCAACCTATACAGTTCCGACAAATTGGCTTATCGCCCCAAAGCCATAACGGATGCGATATTCATAACCAAAGGAAGCGTATTCAGCGACACGAAAAGAACATTGACATCCCGCTCGCTAAATAACCTGCGCATATTCAATTATCCTTCAATCGAATTTGTGGAAGACCCGAAAGATTCTACCGGAACTTCACTGATAACCAACATTGTCCTGAGTCCGAGAAAAAAATACAGTTGGATTCCGGCCTTAGATTTCATGCATTCCAACATCCAGGATTTTGGAATCTCAGGTAATATGACGCTGACCTGGCGAAATCTTTTCAGAGGAGCCGAGATTTTGGACATCTCCACACGAGGAAGCATTGGTTCTTCAAAAGATATGGCCAATCCAAAAGGAGTATTTTTTAATATCTCCGAATATGGAGCCGATGTAAAACTAACCATCCCAAGGATTTTAGCGCCAATCAAAACCGAAAAAATAATCCCGAGGTCCATGTTCCCAACTACAGTGGCAACTGTTGGTTTTTCCCGACAAAGGAACATCGGTTTGGACAAAGAGAATTTCTCGGGAATTGCAACATACAACTGGTTTCCCAAGAAAACGAATTCGGCACGACTTGACCTGCTCAACATTCAGTTTGTAAGAAACCTTAACCCACAAAATTATTTTAACGTATATGAATCTTCCTACGAAACGTTAAATGATTATGCACAAGCCTATAACACCAATCCGGACAACGTGGACCAAAACGGAGACCTTACGATTGAGGAAGGCGGAGCGGATAATTTCATCAATGATGTATTGACAGGACAAACTGTTTTAAGTCCGGAAGATGATGCATACAAAGACATCCGAAGCATCGATGAAAGACAAAACCGATTAACGGAGAACAACTTGATATTTGCCACCAATTTCACCTATACAAAATCGTCAAAAACCGATCTTTTGGACAATTCGTTCAGCATTTTCAAAACAAAAATTGAATCTGCAGGAGCCTTTTTGAATTTGGTATCCAATATCGGCACGGAGAAACTAGGCCCAAATGGCAAAAAGACCTTTTTGGATGTAGAGTTCTCACAATACGTAAAAACCGAATTCGATTTTATTAAACATTGGGACTTGGGAAGGCAAAAGGTTTATGCTATGAGGGGCTTCTTCGGGATTGCCATACCTTATGGAAATGCAGACAACGTACCGTTTTCACGAAGTTATTATGGAGGGGGTTCGAATGATAACAGAGCCTGGGAATCATACGCCCTGGGTCCTGGTACCAGTGGTGGTATCAACGACTTTAACGAAGCCAACATGAAACTGGCCTTCAGTGCCGAATACCGTTTTAATCTTTTCGGAAAATGTAATGCCGCTTTATTTGCCGATGCCGGAAACATCTGGAATATATGGGACAACGTAGAAGATAAACGATACACCTTTAACGGATGGGAATCATTAAAAGACGTTGCTTTGGGTACCGGAATTGGAATACGTTATGATTTCAACTTCTTCATTGCCCGATTGGATTTAGGATTTAAAACCTACAATCCGGCTAAAGAACAAAGCGAACGTTGGTTTAAAGACATGCGTTTTGATAAGTCGGTTGTAAATATTGGAATTAATTATCCGTTCTAAGTATAGAAATTATTATTTTTGTCACCTAAAATAAAATTACAACACAATGGCTCACAATATTAAACCCGGAGTAGCTACCGGAGATCAGGTTCAGGAAATCTTTAATTATGCAAAGGAAAAAGGATTTGCTTTACCGGCTGTTAACGTAACCGGTTCCAGTACTGTAAACGCTGTTATGGAAACAGCAGCGAAGCTAAACGCTCCTGTAATCATTCAGTTTTCTAATGGAGGATGTCTTTTCAATGCCGGAAAAGGCTTATCGAACGAAAATGAAAAAGCAGCTATTTTAGGTGGAATTGCAGGTGCTAAACACATTCATACATTAGCAGAGGCTTACGGAGCAACCGTAATCCTTCACACTGACCATTGCGCAAAAAAATTATTACCATGGATTGACGGTTTATTGGATGCCAGTGAGAAACACTTCGCCGAAACCGGAAAACCTTTATACAGTTCACACATGATTGACTTGTCTGAAGAGCCAATCACAGAAAACATCGAGCTTTGCAAAGAATACCTAAAACGCATGAGCAAAATGGGCATGACTTTGGAAATCGAATTAGGTATTACAGGAGGTGAAGAAGATGGAGTTGACAATACACATGTAGATAGCTCTAAATTATACACCCAACCCGAAGAAGTTGCTTATGCTTATGAGGAATTGATGAAAATCAGTCCGCGTTTCACTATCGCAGCAGCTTTCGGAAACGTACACGGGGTATACAAACCGGGGAACGTGGTACTGACTCCGAAAATCCTGAAAAACTCTCAGGAATTTGTACAGCAAAAATTCAACACCGGAAATAACCCGGTTGATTTTGTATTCCACGGAGGCTCAGGCTCTTCTTTAGAAGAAATCAGAGAAGCAATCTCTTACGGAGTAATCAAAATGAACATCGATACCGATTTACAGTTTGCCTTCACAGAAGGAGTTCGCGACTATATCACTGATAAAATCGACTATTTGAAAACACAAATCGGAAGCCCAGAAGGACCAGATTCTCCAAATAAAAAACACTACGACCCAAGAAAATGGATGCGTGATGGAGAAATGACATTCAACAAACGATTAGAGCAGGCTTTCGCCGATTTAAATAACGTTAATACACTTTAATTATGTTATATTTATGAATTACAAGTTCAGACTTGCAACTCATAACTTATAACTTTAAACACATAACTTTAAAATTATGGCTTGGTTTAAAAGAACAGAAAAAGGGATTCAAACCGCAACAGAAGATAAAAAAGACGTTCCTAAAGGACTTTGGTACAAATCACCAACAGGGAAGATCGTAGATGCAGAAGAGTTAGCCAAAAATCTTTGGGTAAGCCCTGAAGATGGATTCCACGTTCGTATCGGAAGTAAAGAATATTTTGAAATCTTGTTTGACAACAACGAATTCAAAGAGCTGGACACCAACATGACTTCTAAAGACTCTTTAGGATTTATCGATTCAAAAAAATACAGTGAGCGTTTGAAAGACGCTATGGACAAAACCAAACTGAAAGATGCTGTTCGTACAGGAGTTGGTAAATCAAAAGGAAAAGACCTTGTGGTTTGCTGTATGGATTTTGCTTTCATCGGAGGTTCTATGGGAGCTGTTGTGGGAGAAAAAATCGCCCGCGGAATTGATTACTCTATCAAAAATAAAATCCCGTTCCTTATGATTTCAAAATCTGGAGGAGCACGTATGATGGAAGCTGCTTACTCACTAATGCAGTTAGCAAAAACATCTGCAAAATTGGCTCAGTTAGCCGATGCCAAGATCCCATACATTTCATTATGTACCGATCCTACTACAGGAGGAACAACAGCATCTTATGCAATGTTAGGTGATATCAATATTGCTGAACCAGGCGCCTTAATCGGATTTGCGGGTCCACGTGTAGTAAAAGATACGACAGGAAAAGATTTACCGGAAGGTTTCCAAACATCTGAATTCGTATTGGAGCATGGTTTCCTTGATTTTATCACACCAAGAAAAGAACTGAAAGACAAGTTGAATTTGTACATCGACCTGATTCAAAATCAACCTATCCGATAATTAATAAAAAATCCCGA
>NZ_AVCS01000025.1 GCF_000498495.1 Flavobacterium enshiense DK69
TCGGGATTTTTTATTAATTATTTTCTAAAACAAAATTAAACAGTCATAATCTACTCTATTGCACTTCATAGTAGTATTCTGTTGTTCCATCAAAATTCCCATCAGAAGTTATTGCAGCTTTAATTGGAAAACCATAATCATTATAAGTAAAAGTTTTAAGTTTTGTATGTATTCCGGTAAATTCTGAACTGACATGCACCTCTTTTACAACATTATGCAGATCCCCTTGATGAATAAAAATTTCCTCATAAAAGTAAAAGCGTAACTTTTCAAAACCTAAAATAACATTCAAAGGATTTTCTTTATCATCGTAAGTAAAATCCTCAGTCCATGTTCTTGTACCTGTCACACCAACTTGACTGCTCTCGTTCTTCACTATAACACCATCTTCCAAAAAAAACTTCGAACTACCGCCAAACAAGTCCTGACTCTCGGCATCACCTCCATAATTATTGACTGTTACAGTGTTGTCTGCATTATACAAAAATTCAGCTCGTCCACTATGGCCATCATTTCGATGCGAAACAATACCTAACACCTTCCCGTTTGGATCATATGAAAAATAGGTTGTTGCACCTATAACATTTCCTCCATAATCTTCAATTTTAGTAATTAAATCATCTATGTAGAAGAATTTTCTTATCTGGCCATTTGAATAAATCATCCGATTCAATTTGTCACCCTCATACTCATACTCAGTTCCAAGAATTATATCACCGTTAGAACCTTTTTCAACATATTTTCGAAGTTTTGTCCCGTTCGTGGTCAATTGCTCTTCTGGAGCCGACACAGTATCATCACTTGAGCAGCTCAAAAGTACACAGGTCAAGAGCATTAAGATTATTTTATTCATAATTTAATTTTGAACGAGCGAAAGTAGAAAATATTTACAAAAAAATTAGTTTTTTGTTAAAAGAACAAGTTATACCAAATATAAAACAACCGCTCTTTTAACAGCTTAAATCCAAATTACAGTTTTACATCCCACTGCGAATAGCCTCAACCGGATCTAATTTAGAAGCCGCTATAGCAGGCACGATTCCTGAAACGAGTCCAATAAACGCTGCCAGTGAAGTTCCTATAAATATATTCCAGAAACCGAGCACGAATTCAAAATCCAAGGCTTTGGACATTCCTACAGCAATTCCCCACACCAGAAGCATCCCAACTATTCCGCCAATAACCGAAAGAATAATCGCTTCAAACAAGAACTGGAACATGATAAATCGGTTTTTGGCACCTAATGCTTTTTGAATACCGATAAGATTGGTACGCTCTTTCACCGAAACGAACATGATGTTTGCAATTCCGAAACCACCAACCAATAACGAGAATCCGCTGATAATCCAACCTACCATATTCATTTGCCCGACAATGTTGTCGATCATTTCCGTAAATCCGGAAAGAATATTGATAAAGAAATTATCGGGTTCACTGGTTTTTAACCCTCTGTAATTACGCAGCTTATAGGTCAGTTCTCCTTTAAACTCGTCAATATCGGTACCTTTTTCAGGCTTTAGTTCAATTACCGGAGTCAGTGCATCATTATTGTCACCGTAAATTCTTCTGAAATTATTACTCGGAATATAAGCTCTGGTATCGTTACTTCCAAAAATGGATTCTCCCTGCTTTTTCAAAATCCCGACTACATTATAGCGTTGGCCGTACAAACGCACGGATTTACCAATCGGATTCATATCCCCAAAAAGGGTTGTAGCCACTTCACTACCTAAAACAATTACGCCCAAACCTGCATTTGATTCGGCTTCCGAGAAGAACCTCCCCTCACCTACCTTCACGTCGTCAATAATTTCAATTTCGTTTGTTGACGGGACAATTTCAATATCGCTGGCAGTTTGTTTTTCGAATTTAATATTTTCTCTTTTGGTGAAATAGGCGAAACAACTCTTATCCAAATTGCTCATCGAACGTCTTAAGTATAAATATTCGTCGTACGAAACATTAGGAAACTGCCCCACTTTCCAATCCGGTACATCTGTTGGACCAAATGAATATTTGAAGAGGTAGATCGTATTTTTGTCCAATCCGCTCAAATCGCTTTTTATTTTTCGGTCCATGGAGTCGACCGCAGTCAGAACCGCAATGATGGAAAAAATCCCAATAGTCACTCCCAACAACGAAAGCAGCGTTCGCAACTTATTGTTTCGAAGTGCGTTAAGTGCAAAGCTCAAACTCTCTTTTAAAAGTCGGGCATAAAGAACAGCATTGTTGTGATGACTCATGGATCTGTGATTTTGAAATTGCTTGCAAGCAATACCTGATTTGTATAAAAAACACCAAAAATGTTACAGAAATACAATACAAATCCTTACTAGCCCTGATGGGAGTGGCATCTTTTATGAGGCACAGGCAGTAAAAACCTGTGAGTCATAAAAATAAAACGGACGGCAGGAACATGGTTTACAAAAAAGCACCATGCCATTCGCTTCAAAAAAATATAAAAAACTATGTTATAATGTTTTAATGTTAACGTTACAATACCTACTTTTGCACCTTTAAAAATAACGACACAATGAACACTGCAAAAACTATTCAATCAGCGTTAATTTCGGTCTTCGACAAAGAAGGTTTAGAGCCAATCGTAAAAAAATTACACGAGCACAATGTAACGATTTATTCTACCGGCGGAACGGAAGAATTCATTAAAAGCTTCGGCATTCCGGTTGTGGCGGTGGAAGATGTAACTTCTTACCCTTCAATCCTTGGCGGACGAGTTAAAACATTACACCCGAAAATTTTTGGAGGAATCTTAAACCGTCAGGATCATGCAGGTGACGTGGCGCAGATGGAAGAATATCAGATTCCTCAGATTGATTTAGTGATTGTGGACTTATACCCGTTCGAAAAAACGGTTGCGTCTGGCGCAAGTGAAGCAGATATCATCGAGAAAATCGATATCGGCGGAATTTCATTGATCCGTGCAGCGGCTAAAAACTTTAAAGATACCGTTATCGTGGCATCTGTGAATGAATATGCTTTGTTCCTTGACATGATTACAAAAGGAAACGGAACAACAACCCTTGAAGAAAGAAAACTACTGGCTACCAAGGCATTCCACGTTTCTTCTCACTATGACGGAGCTATTTTCAACTACTTCAATACAGACGAAACCATCTATAAAACAAGTATTGCTGACGGACAAATCTTACGTTACGGAGAAAACCCACACCAAAAAGGATTTTTCTTCGGAGAATTTGAAAAAATGTTCAACAAAGTTCACGGAAAAGAGCTATCTTACAACAATCTATTGGATGTAGATGCAGCAGTGAATTTAATGGGTGAATTCAAAAATGACAACCCGACATTTGCGATCTTAAAACACAACAACGCTTGTGGATTAGCGACAAGAAACACCATGAAAGAAGCGTATTTGGAGGCTCTTGCAGGAGACCCAACTTCAGCTTTCGGAGGTGTTTTGATTGCAAACGGAAATATTGATTTGGCTACAGCCAATGAAATCAACCAGCTGTTCTGCGAGGTGGTAATTGCCCCAAGCTATGATAATGAAGCAATTGCAGTTTTAGAAGAAAAGAAAAACAGAATCATTTTGATTCAAAACGAAGTAGCATTACCTACAAAACAAGTGAGAACTTGTCTTAACGGTTTGTTAATTCAGGATAAAGACAATATTACAGACAATAAAGAGCATTTGAAAGTCGTTACAATAACATCGCCTTCAGAACAGGAAGTAGCTGATTTACTGTTTGCCTCTAAAATCTGTAAGCACACGAAGTCCAACACTATCGTTTTTGCTAAAAACGGTCAGCTACTGGCTTCCGGAACCGGACAGACTTCAAGAGTAGATGCTTTGCGTCACGCTGTTGAAAAAGCAAACTCATTCGGATTTGATTTGAATGGCGCCGTGATGGCAAGTGATGCGTTCTTCCCGTTCCCTGATTGTGTGGAATTGGCAAAAAATGCCGGGATTACTGCGGTTATCCAACCGGGTGGTTCTATAAAAGACGAATTGAGTATCAACTATTGCAACGAGAACAAAGTTTCAATGGTATTTACAGGAGTTCGCCATTTTAAACATTAATTTTATTATTTTTGTAGGCTAATTATTTATAAATAAATTAAACCCTCTTTTGAGTATGGGATTTTTTGATTTCATGACCGAGGACATCGCAATTGACCTTGGAACCGCAAATACCTTAATCATCCATAACGACAAGGTTGTTATCGACAGCCCGTCTATCGTTGCCCGCGACCGTATCTCCGGAAAAATTATTGCCGTTGGTAAGGAAGCGAACATGATGCAGGGTAAAACCCACGAGAATATCAAAACTATTCGTCCGTTAAAAGACGGGGTTATTGCTGACTTCGATGCGTCGGAGAAAATGATCAGCATGTTTATAAAAAGCATTCCGGCCTTAAAGAAAAGAATGTTTACGCCGGCACTCCGCATGGTGGTCTGTATCCCTTCCGGGATTACCGAAGTGGAGATGCGTGCGGTAAAAGAATCGTGTGAGCGTGTAAACGGAAAAGAAGTATACTTGATCCACGAACCGATGGCTGCGGCTATCGGTATCGGGGTTGACATCATGCAACCGAAAGGAAACATGATTGTGGATATAGGTGGAGGAACCACAGAAATTGCCGTTATCGCTTTAGGCGGTATCGTGTGTGACAAATCGGTTAAAATTGCCGGTGACGTTTTCACCAACGATATTATCTACTACATGAGAACTCAGCACAACCTTTTTGTTGGGGAAACCACTGCAGAAAAAATCAAAATTGCCATCGGTGCCGCAACAGAAGATCTGGATACGCCACCGGATGACATGGAAGTACAAGGACGTGACCTTTTAACAGGGAAACCAAAACAGGTTAACGTTTCTTACCGCGAGATTGCCAAAGCGCTTGACAAATCCATCCAGCGTATTGAAGATGCGGTTATGGAAACTTTGTCCCAAACACCACCTGAATTAGCAGCCGACATCTATAACACAGGTATTTACCTTGCAGGAGGAGGCTCGATGTTACGAGGATTAGATAAGCGAATTTCACAAAAAACAGACCTACCGGTTTACATTGCTGAAGACCCACTGAGAGCAGTTGTACGAGGAACCGGAATGGCATTGAAAAACCTACAAAAATTTAGAAGTATTCTTATCAAATAACGAAATAATACATGCAGCAAATAATTAATTTTATATTTAAAAACAGCATCCGATTGCTGTTTTTGCTGCTTTTGATAACATCATTAACTCTTACGATTCAATCGCATTCTTATCACAGAAGCCAGTTTGTAAGTTCTGCCAACGATGTGACCGGAGGGGTTTACCAGCGAATCAACAATGTGAAAGAATATTTCCATTTACGCACTCAAAACGATGAACTCGCCAAGGAGAATGCCTATCTGAAACAATTACTTTACAACAAACCCGATACGGTAATCGCTTCGACCGAACTGATTCCGAGAGGATATGAAGACATCAAGGTAATTCAATCGAAGGTAATCAAAAACTCATTCAACGTTCCCGAAAACTACCTTACCCTTAACAGCGGAAGCAAAGACGGAATTAAACCGGACATGGGCGTTGTAAACAGTTTGGGAATTGTCGGCATCGTAGAGAAAACATCTAAAAATTTCGCTACTGTTCAGAGTATCCTTAACGTTAAATCGCAAATTAATGCCAAGATTAAAAAATCGAACCATTTCGGTTCTTTAATCTGGAATGCTAAAAACGTTGGTTATGCCCAGTTAATAGACGTGCCGAGACTTGCCTCCGTGCGCAAAGGTGACACCATCGTTACCGGTGGACGTTCGGTAATCTTTCCGGAAAATATCCCAATCGGAAAAATCGACAAGATATTCATCGACAAAGCAACAAACTATTACACGATCAACATCCGTTTGTTCAACGATATGACAAATTTAGGTCACGTTTATGTGATTGAAAATGTAAAACGAAAGGAAATCATTAAATTAGAAGAAGAAACAAAACCTGATGAATAGCACTTTTCTCCTAAATATTTTTCGGTTTGTGATTTTGCTGGCCCTACAGATTGTGCTGTTTAACAACATTAACTTTCTGGGGTTCGTAAATCCTTTTCCTTACATTTTATTTATAATCCTGTATCCGGTAAACGGCAACAGGGCCGGATTGCTTGCCGCAAGTTTTTTACTTGGCCTAGCCATGGATATGTTTCTTAATTCGGGAGGCGTACACGCTACTGCCTGCTTGGTTTTAGCATTTTTCAGACCTTCGATTTTTAAATTTGCTTTTGGTATCAGTTATGAATACCAAACCGTTAAAATTGCCGACAAGTTTTCCCCGGAACGCTTTTCATTTATTCTTATCGCAGTATTATTACACCACATGGTGTTATACCTATTAGAAATCTTCCGATTTAATTTCTTTTGGGAAATTTTATGGCGAACTTTGCTATCAACAACGTTTACACTGTTACTTTGCTTTATAATTATTTATTTGATTAAGCCAAGCAAACGATGAGAAAGCTATTTTTACCCAGTTTTATTATTGTTATAGCAACTGTGCTGATAGCAAGGCTTTTCTATTTGCAGATATTGGACGATTCTTACATCAAGAAATCAGACAACAATGCTATTAAAATCGTATACGATTATCCGGAGCGCGGTTATATTTATGATCGAAACGGAGCTCTTTTGGTAGCCAACCAGCCCTCTTATGACATCATGGTCATCCCTAAAGAGATAAAAAACCTTGACACCTTGGAGTTTTGCACCATCTTGAAAATCACCAAAGACGAGTTTATTAAGAAAATCGAAAAAGCCAAGGTATACAGTCCCAGACTTCCCTCAGTTTTTTTAGCGCAGTTGAACAAAAACGAGTATGCTGCTTTTCAGGAAAAAATCAGAAAATACGAAGGTTTCTACATTCAAAAACGTTCTCTCCGCGATTATCAGGTTGAAGTGGGCGCCAATGTTTTTGGATACATCACCCAGGTAAATGATGCTATCATAGAGAAAAATCCGTACTACAAAAGCGGAGACTTGATTGGTATGCAGGGAGTAGAGCAAATGTACGAAGAGGTTTTACGCGGAATCAAAGGCGTAAAATACCGTCAGCGTGACCGTTTTAATAAAGATATTGGCCCCTACAAAGAAGGTATTTACGACACCACAGCCGTACAGGGAAAAGACATTACGTTAACACTTGATGCCGAACTTCAAAAATACGGTGAAGCCTTAATGAAAAATAAACGAGGCGGAATTGTGGCCATTGAACCGAAAACAGGAGAAATTTTGGCCTTGGTTACTGCGCCATCATACGACCCTGCTATTTTAGTTGGTAGAGAACGTTCTAAAAATTATACGGCTTTGTACAATGATTCAATTGCCATGCCTTTGTTTGACAGAGGACTATTAGCCGAATATCCACCTGGATCTCCTTTTAAAATACTAACCGCTTTAGTCGCTTTACAGGAAGGCGTTATTGACGAACAAACGCAATTTGTCTGTAATCACGGTTGGTCCTACGGAAGAGGATCTTTCATGAAGTGTCACTGTGGAGGTGGCGTTCGCAATCTGAATGTCGGAATTTACAAGTCCTGTAATGCCTATTTTGGCAATGTCTATAGACTAACAATAGATAAATACCAAAAACCCCGTTTCGGAGTCAATGCTTGGAGTGGTCACCTTAAAAGTTTTGGCTTAGGTAATTTCATGGGGTATGATTTACCACCAGGAAGAAAGGGACACATCCCTACCTCTAAATACTACGACCGTTGGTATCCTAATGGAGGTTGGAGAAGTTCAACCATTATTTCGAATTCAATCGGACAGGGAGAGGTTTTGATGACACCTATCCAATTAGCTAACATGATGGCTACCATTGCAAATCAAGGTTACTATTATACGCCTCATATCATCAAAAAAATCAAAGGTCAGCAAATCGATAAAAAATTCAGAACGAAGCACATCACAACTATCGATAAGCAATATTACACACCTGTAGTAAATGGTTTGTTTGACGTATTCAACCACGGTACAGCCGCTGGAGTGCGCGTGGAAGGAATAGAAATATGCGGAAAAACAGGTACCGCCGAAAACTTTACCAAAATTAGCGGTAAACGCGTTCAGTTACAGGACCACTCCGTTTTCGTTGCTTTTGCCCCACGCCACGATCCAAAAATTGCTATAGCCGTATTAGTAGAAAATGGGCACTATGGCGCGACTTGGGCTGCGCCAATTTCAAGTTTGATGATTGAGAAATACATCAAGAAAGACACCATTACTCGTGTTGATCTTGAGCGACGCATGCTCGAAGGAAGTCTTCAGGCCGAATACGATAAAGTCATCAATGGTTTTTATGTCGATCCTAATTGGGAGAAAAAAAATGAGGTTGAGGGCGACAAAAAAACTGAAGTCAAAGAAGTTAAAGACGAGAAAAAAACAGATACTAAATCCGGCACTAAAAAAGAGGAAAAAAAAGAAAGCCCTCAAAAAAATAACCCAAACATAAAAACAACGGGTACGGATAAAAAAACAACCGTTACTACCAATAAAAAACAGAAGTCGGAAAAGAAATGAAAAATCAAAGCGTTGTAAATAACATCGATTGGATTACGGTACTTATCTACGCCATACTTGTGATTTTGGGTTGGATGAATATTTATTCCGCTTCATTACCACTTGAAGAAACTTCCTTTTTCGATTTGACGCAGATTTATGGAAAACAGATGCTTTTCATAATCATGGCCATTCCGTTGATTTTGGTAATCCTTTCCATGGATGCCAAAATATTTGAAAAATATTCCACTGTCTTTTATATATTGGGAATCTTTTTACTGCTGGGTTTATTCGCATTTGGTAAAACAATTAAAGGACAAACCAACTGGTATCAGTTCGGGAGTTTTGGTTTTCAGCCTTCTGAGTTCGTAAAAACAGCCACGGCTCTTTTGTTAGCTAAATTGGTCAGCGACACTCAAATCAATTTAAAACTCTTTAAGCACCAGCTGATTGCGCTGGCTGTTTTCGGCTTTCCTGTATTACTTATTTTAATGCAACCCGATGCAGGAAGTGCTATGATTTTCCTCTCGCTAGTTTTTGTTCTTTATCGCGAAGGTTTACCAAGCTGGTACCTTTGGACGGGTTTTATCGGAATAGCTCTATTCATACTCGCTTTGATTGTAAAACCGGTATTCTTGATTGGTTTTGTATTGTTGGTTATGATCATCCATTTCATTTTGAATGCGCGAATTACCAGAAACCCGATCATTTACGCCGCCCTGTTTGTAGCCATCACCGGAATGGTATTATCGGTAGACTATGTGTATGAAAACGTATTGGAACCGCACCAAAAAGACCGTATCAATGTATTGATTGGGGAAGATGTAAACATGCAGAAAGAAGGTTACAACCTTAACCAATCAATGATTGCCATTGGTTCAGGCAGTTGGATTGGAAAAGGATACCTTGAAGGAACCCAAACCAAAGGAGGTTTTGTACCGGAACAACACACTGACTATATCTTCACGACAGTTGGTGAAGAATGGGGTTTTGTTGGCGCAACTGTGGTCATTTTTCTGTTCGTATGCCTCTTTCTCCGCATAATTTATCTTGCAGAAAGACAAAAAACAAAATTTAGCAGAATTTATGGCTATTGCGTGGCTACCTACTTGTTTACCCACTTTATGGTAAACATAGCGATGCTTATAAAACTATTCCCAACCATTGGAGTACCGCTTCCTTTCTTTTCCTATGGTGGTTCAAGTCTTTGGGCGTTTACGATAATGCTTTATGTTTTTATCAAGATGGATGCCAATAAGGTGAATGAATGGTAGTTAAAAGCTCCAGTTTTTATAATCGGACTCTTTTTCCAACTGGCTTTCCTTTACATCAGACAGTTTCGGAAAAAAATCAATTCCTGTCGTTTTTTCTATAACATCTACAGAAACAACGAACTTATACAAAGGCAGGTCAGACTCCTTGTGAGGCATTAGAAAACCTATCATTTTCTTCGCATCCTTAGTCATTAGTATTTTATAAAAATAGTTAGGAACAGCTACTTTCTCTTTTCCGATTGTTTTCAGGTTCCCTTTGAGTACGCCGCCCGTCACTACATAAAGTCCGTTGTATTTTTTGGCCCAATATCGAGTCTTTTGCTCCAATCGGTTCCAAACACCATCATTAAAATCATGTTTTTGCGGCGTTACATTGGAGGTAAAAAAGGTTTCCGCATAAGCCTGATAGGAACTTTTCCTATCGGCGGCAGGACACAAATGCCCTTTATCATATCCAGATTTCTTATAATTTCTCCAATCGGCAGATTCCGTTTTGACTTTCGGATCCTGGACAAAATAGGGGCGTTTGAAATCGCGATTTGAAAAATCGGCTGACGACAATTCGTAAGCCACCCATTCGGACTGTTCATATTTTTCCATATACGAAAAGGAATAACCATCACGATGAATTATAGTTCCTGAGGACGATGTTGGATGAAAATCAAACCAAGAGACTGTCGAAAATGTTTTAATCCCATCCGCCCTGATAGCTCCTTCAGTCAAAGAATCTAATTTGTAGGTTATAGATTCTGTCTCATTTTGTTTTAGCGAAAAAAAGGCCAACAATAAAAAAAAACTAAAAAATTTCATATCATCAATTATATAAGATATATCGCAAATTTTCGATTTATGACACAATATTTAATAAATTTGTAAAGGTATTAATTCAAAATAAGTCACTATGAAAATAAAAACAAATTTAATCGTAATAATGGCTGTATTAGGATTCCAACTGGGATTCTCACAAGAGCCCATAAAACCAGTCGAAAAGAAAGTTGACATTGGAGAAAAATCGACACCAACAGTTGACCCGGCAAAAGAAAAAGAACTGGCTGAAAAAGAAAAGGCTGAAATGGAGAAAGAGCTTAAAAAAGCGGAAAAAGAAAAAGAAAAGCTCGATGACGCAAAAAAAGATGTTGAAAAAGCCAAGGCCAGACTGAAAGACTCCAAAGAAGAACTGGAAGACGAACAGAGAAAATTTGACCGAAAAATGGAAAAAGGCAAATTAGATACAGATGAGGAACTAAAAGCAAGAAAAAAACTTGTAAAACTTGCCGAAAAACAACAAAAATACCAGCGTCAACTGGAGAAAGAACAAAAAGCATTAGACAAATTAATGAAATAAAAAAAGCCATTCACGTTTGTGAATGGCTTTTTTTATACATGTCTGAGGCGCTTTATTTTGCCTCTACCAATTTAACTTTTTTATCTTTCAAATTGATAGTTCCTTTTGCTACTGCAGTAGACTTCATATCCGAAAGAATATGCATTGCTTCTTCAACATAAACATCGTTGGCTAAACTCTCATGCCATCTTTCTCTTTTCTGAGCAAGTACAGTATCCTTTTTAAACATTTCCTGTTCGTATGGCAACGATGTAAACTTCAAAGTATTTTTGTAATCTGTAATTGCTTTGAATTTCTTGGCAGTTAATTCTACTGCATCCTCTTCAGCTCTGAATTTTTTAAAATTCAAACTGTAAGTGTTGATATCCTTACGCTCATTAATCCATTTTGCATTCTCGTCAATCAATTTGAATTGCGTACTGCTTGCCATTCTGGCTTTGCTTTTTGCAATTACATCATCAAAAGAAGCAGTTTTGCTGACTTTATAAGGTGCTTCGTCAATTTTATCCCAAGGCATTGCATTGTCAACATCGCGTTCTCCCATTTCGATATATGAATATCTGTCTGGCATAACAATATCACTCAGAACCCCTTCTCTTTGTGTTGACCCTCCATTTATTCTATAGAATTTTTGAGTAGTTGTTTTCAAGGCTCCAAGATCTCCAAAAGAACTGCTTCTTACAAACTGATTCAAATCAATAACATTTTGTACGGTTCCTTTTCCATAAGTATGCTTGCTTCCGATCACGATTCCGCGTTTGTAATCCTGAATGGCGGCAGCGAAAATTTCAGATGCCGAAGCCGAGAAATTATTCACCATAACTACCAAAGGACCATCCCATTGCACTCGTGAATCTTTGTCGTATAAGATATCTTTTTTCTTTCCGGAGGATTTCACCTGAACAACGGGTCCGTCTTCAATAAACAATCCAACCATATCCACAACAGTCTGAAGCGAACCTCCACCGTTGTCTCTCAAATCCATAACGATACCCTCTACCCCTTGGGCTTTCAGTCTTTCAATTTCCTGAGCCACATCCTTATAGGCATCTCTTTTATCTTTATTTTCAAAATCGATGTAAAATTTCGGCAGGTAAATAATCCCATAAGTTTTATTACCGTCTTTAACCACGCTTGATTTTGCATAGGTTTCTTCCAACTCTACCACTTCACGGACAATGCTGATCACTTTTATTGTACCATCAACTTTTTTAACCGTTAAGCGCACCTCGGTGCCTTTTTTACCTTTAATCTTTTTAACCACGTCATCGATTCTCATCCCCACAACATCTACCGGTTCACCGTTCCCTTGGGCTACTTTCAAGATCAAATCTCCTTGCTCCAATTCTTTCCCTCTCCATGCCGGTCCGCCAGGGATCAATTCTGAGACTTCGGTAATATCATTTTTCTTAACCAAACGAGCACCAATACCCTCAAGGGTTCCACTCATGCTGATATCGAACTTATCCTTTTCTTCAGGAGCAAAATAGAATGTATGTGGATCGAAACGTTCCACAATTGCATTTAAATACACAGAAAACCAGTCATTTCTATCCAATTCACCAACAAATTCAAAATATTCATTCAGTGATTTCATTGTGGTTTCACGTGAATTCTCCTCTAAATCAGCGAATGTTTTAGCTTTATAGTTTGAATCCTTTTTCTTTTTGTCATCCTCTAATTTCAACTTATCGGTAATCGAAGACAAAACAGAAAGTTTAAGTTGTTTTTCCCAACGGTCCTTCAATTCTGCCTTATTTTTAGAAAAAGGCAATTTCTCGTAATCCGTATTAATATTGTCTTCTTTATTGAAATCGAATGGTTTGTCAAGAATTTCTTTGTAGATTTTCTTAGATTCAGCCATACGCTCCACAAGACGGTTGTATGTCAGTTCAAAAAATCTCAAATCTTTGTTTTTAATCATATCGTCAATCTGAGTTTCGTATTTTTTAAACTCATCAATATCCGATTGAACAAAGAAACGTCTGGAAGGATCAATAGCATCGATATATTCCTTATAAACACTTTTTGAAAACGTATCATCCATCGCTATAGGGTCATAATGCCCTTTTTCCAGCACAAAAGAAAGCAACTCCAGCAAAAGTTTATCTTTTTCCGGATCTTCTTTTTTACTAGGCATAAAACTCCATAGTACTGCTGATAAAGCCATTATCAACAATACAATCTTATAATTTCTCTTCATAAACTGCCAAAAAGTGTTCATTACTATTTTTCACTAAATTACATAAAAAAGAAAGCCTCTTTCTTAATGTTCCAATAATTTTTTGTTAAAGGTTTGTTCGAACCAAACTCCAGTACTGCAAATTCAAAATCAAAAATTGTACCAGCATTCATTTAGAAATTGCTTACTTTAGCGAAAGTAAAAAAATATTGCCGGAATGACACAAAAACCTTTGATATTAGTCACGAATGACGATAGCATAACCGCACCGGGCATCCGTGCACTGATTGAAGTAATGAAAGAAATTGGCGAAGTCATCGTAGTGGCGCCCGACAGTCCGCAATCAGCCATGGGACATGCCATTACAATCAACAACACCCTTCATCTTGAAAAAGTCACCATCGATAAAGAACTAAAAAACGAATACTCTTGTTCCGGTACACCGGTAGACTGCGTTAAAATCGCAGTACACGAAATCCTGAAGCGCAAACCGGATTTGTGCGTATCGGGAATCAACCACGGTTCCAATTCTTCCATCAATGTTATTTATTCCGGAACCATGTCGGCCGCCGTAGAAGCCGGTATTGAAGGAATTCCCGCCATTGGTTTTTCCCTTTTGGATTACAGTTGGAGCGCCGATTTTGAACCTGTTAAGCCTTATGTCAAAAAAATAGTTTTGGAAGTACTGGAAAAAGGACTACCTGAAGGTGTTGTTCTCAATGTTAATCTTCCTAAAAAGCCCATCAAAGGAATCAAGGTATGCCGTCAGGCGAAAGCCGTTTGGGAAGAACGATTCGACAAACGAACAAATCCGCAAGGAAAAGAATATTACTGGCTTACCGGTGAATTCGTAAATTTAGACAAAGGTGAAGACACCGATGAATGGGCACTGAAACACGACTACATTTCAGTAGTACCTGTTCAGTTTGATTTTACGGCACATCACGCCATTCAGCAGTTAAACAGTTGGGAATTATAATAACAAGACTTAAAAATGAATAAAAAAGATTTGTTTATTGGCTTTTTAATCGGAATAATAGCAGCGACTTTAGGCTGCGGGTTATTTTTATATTTCTTTGCCGATGCCCGTTCCCTGGAAGATGTAAAAATAGTTCGTGCTCAGGGATTGATGGGAAAATTAATCACTCTTGGCGCTATTTTTAACTTAATTGCTTTCTTTATTTTATTAAGACTCGAGAAAGAATTAATGGCAAGAGGCGTAATTTTGGCAACGATACTTTTGGCCATTCTAACGGTAATCATATAAGAATGAAATACTACATCATTGCAGGAGAAGCTTCCGGGGATTTACACGGTTCCAACCTGATGAAAAACATTTTCAAACAGGACCCTAACGCAGAAATCCGTTTTTGGGGAGGCGATTTAATGCAACAAGCCGGCGGCACTTTGGTGAAACACTATCGCGATTTGGCCTTTATGGGTTTTGCCGAAGTGGCGATGAATTTAAAGACCATCCTGAACAATATAAAAATCTGCAAAAGCGATATTCTCAAATTTAAGCCCGATGTTATTATATATATCGACTATCCGGGTTTCAATATGCGTATAGCAGAATGGGCGAAAAAAATCGGAATTAAAAATCATTATTACATATCTCCTCAAATCTGGGCATGGAAAGAAAGCCGCATCAAAGCCATTAAGCGCGATGTCGATAAAATGTATGTAATCCTTCCGTTCGAGAAAGATTTTTATGAGAAGAAACACCACTTCCCTGTTGAATTTGTGGGCCATCCGCTGATTGATGCGATTCATAACCGACAAAAAACCGATCCCACTCTATTCAAAAAAGAAAATGGTTTGGACGAAAGGCCTATAATTGCGCTTTTACCAGGCAGCAGAAAACAGGAAATTTCAAAAATGCTTTCCGAAATGCTAGCGGTGATGAAAGACTTCCCAGACTATCAGTTTGTAATTGCTGGGGCGCCAAGCCAGGAGTTTTCTTTTTATGAGCAATTTTTAACCAACGATCAGGTTCATTTTATTTCAAATAAAACCTATGATTTGCTGAGTGTAGCACATGCGGCTTTGGTAACTTCGGGGACCGCAACCTTGGAAACCGCACTTTTTAAAGTTCCGGAAGTTGTTTTATACAAAGGAAGCTTTATATCTTATCACATTGCCAAACGAATTATCACTCTGAAATACATTTCCCTGGTAAATTTAATCATGGATAAGGAAGTAGTAACCGAATTAATTCAGAACGAATGTAATCCGAAAAGGATAAAAACCGAACTTGAAAAGTTGCTGAACCCTGAATACCGCGCCAAAGTTTTACATAATTATGAATTGCTTGAAGAGAAGTTGGGTGGTGAAGGAGCCAGCGAAAAAACGGCGCATTTAATTTATACAGCAGTGAATTGATGCAACACAAATTGGATTATATAAAAATGTAAGAATTTTCTTTTTTATAAGTTTCATTCTGTCTATCTTCGACAGTATGAAAACAATAAAATTTCCTACAGTTTTAATTGCCTTGTTTTTTATTTTTGGTATCGTTGCCAATTTTTATTGGCGACTTGATACGACATGGATAGCGGTAACAAACCTGACAGTCTTGATCCTTTTCGGAATTCATTTCCGACTATCAAATAAGCATTTTTTTCAAAAAATTTACTTCAGCCTTTTTACCTGTCTGCTCTCTTTTTGCATTGGGATGTTAACGTATTCGCTTCATTATCATCCGGGATATAAAAATCATTACAGTCATTTTTTATCGGATGCCGATTTAATGAAAGGCACAATCTCAGAGAGACTTAAATCCAATGACTACGCCGAAAAATATTATTTCAAAATAACCCGAATAAACGATAAAAAAGTATTCGGTAAAATTCTTTTGACAGTTCCTAAAAAAGTCAGCACAGAAAAATTCCACGCTGGCGACGAGTTGTATATTAAAGGAGAGTTGACGCCTATAGCAAAATCATTCAATCCTTATCAATTTGATTATGCTTCATATCTTGAAAAACAAAATGTATTCCATCAGTTAAATTTGAAAGCAGGAACTTACCTAAAAGCAGCAACAAATCACAACCTTGACTTTTATGTGGAAACCTATCGAAATAAATTATTGGGAAGCTTTAAAATTCATCATTTCACAAACGACATCAATCACATAATCGATGCGTTGCTGCTGGGTCAACGACAAGATATGAATAGTCAAGTGACGGATAATTACACCAATGCGGGAGTGATCCACATTTTGGCTATTTCAGGTTTACACATTGCAATATTATATGCGTTGCTGCTTTTCTTTCTCAAACCTTTAAACCGGTTTAAAAACGGAAAACTACTGCAATTCATAATCATAATAGTCTTTTTGTGGCTATTCGCAATCTTGTCCGGTTTATCTGCGTCTGTGGTACGTTCTGTCGTTATGTTCAGCCTTATCAGTTTCGGGCTATACCTTAACCGCTCAGGAAACATTTATAACATATTGGCGGTTTCAATGCTGATTATCCTGTTGTGTAATCCGAATTTCTTATTTGATGTAGGTTTTCAGCTAAGCTATGTTGCGGTATTTTCTATTGTCTGGTTACAACCTTTTTATCGTTCGTTCAAACCTTCCCGATTCAAATTAGTTAATTATTTTGTTGATCTCCTCACGATTTCATTTGTGGCACAAATTGGGGTTTTACCATTAAGCTTGTATTACTTCCATCAGGTTCCTTTGTTATTTTTCCTAGCTAATCTTGTAGTAATCCCGCTGTCTAGTTTTGTATTGATTTTAGGAATTGCAATATTGGCTTTCAATTTCACTATACCTGGTTTGGCTATAATTTTAGGGAAACTCCTGGGATTCGCCATCGAAATAATGAATCAGTACATTGCCTGGATTGCATCCTTCGAAACTTTTGCAATCAAGGATATTCCGTTTTCATTTTCGTTATTGCTGATTTTTTATCTGATGCTTACCGCTTTGGTACTTTGGTTATACGAAAAAGAATATTCAAGGCTCATTTTATTCTTAAGCAGTTCCTTCGCCTTTCAGATTTTGATTTTATTTACGTTATGGCAATCAAAACAAGGAAGCGAATTCATCGTTTTCAACAACAAAAAAAGTACGCTGCTGACAGAGAAACGAAAGGATAGAATCAGCGTGTATTCCAACGACAGTCTGCCAAAGGAAAATAAAAACCTGAAAGCCTATAGTTGTGGTAATTTCAATCAAACTCTAGAAGTGCAGCCACTACAAAACGTATTGTTTTATGACAACCGAAAAATTTTAGTTATTGACAGTCTCGGTGTCTACTCACTTAATCAAAAAACGGACATTCTATTATTGATTCAATCGCCGAAAGTAAATTTGAATCGTGTAATTGAAACTATTCATCCGAAAGCAGTAATAGCGGATGCTACGAATTACAAAAGCTATGTAAACCGATGGAAATCCACGTGCGAAACAAAAAAAATCCCTTTTCACGCTACCGCAGAAAAGGGATTCTATAAAATTGAAAATTAATTTATTTTTTTTAGTTCTTCGATTACCTGATCGGCGGTTAGGTAACCCACTATCGGGTTTTTCACTTCCCCTGCTTTATCGAAAACATACATTGACGGATACCCTTGTACTTGCAAAAACATTGTAAACTCATGAACCGAATTTCGTCCTTTCCTGTTAGGGTCATATCCCGGATTCGCATACTTCTTCCCTTTGTAAGTCACTTCAAAATTACCTTCTCCGTTAAATTTAACCGGATAATAATTCTCAGTGATGTAATCTACAAATTTAGGATCATGAAAAGTATTTTTATCCAACATCTTACATGGTCCGCACCAGTCGGTGTACACATCCATGAAAATTGGCTTTGATTTTTTCGGTTTATCCTTCTGAAGCTTTAATGCCTCATCTAAAGTCATCCATTTGATCTCTTTAACTTCTGCATCTTGAGCATGAACCGCCAGGTTTCCTAAAACGAAAAGCACGGCAAATAGTATTTTTTTCATTTATTTATCCTTTTTTATTGTTTGTTAAAATCTGATTTGCTCCTGAAATCCAAGCTTCCGGTCCTCCGGCAACATAACCTGTCCTGCCAAGTTGGGTGAAATTTGTTTTTCCTTCCTTGATATCGGCGTTCACAAACCAAACGGTTGGATATCCCTGGACTCCGAAGGCATTTTGTAAAGCATAATTTTGCTGCTGTAAAATGGGTTCCAATTGTTTTTTTCTAGGAAAATCTACTTCCACCAAAACCACATTCTCCTTTGCCCATTTTACAAACTCTTCTTTATAAAAAACTTCTTTTTGCAAACGAACACACCAACCGCACCAATCGCTTCCAGTAAAAAACAACATCATCGGTTTTTTTTCCTGTTTGGAAACCTCCATTGCTTTATCAATGCTGGTATGCCATGTCAATCCGCCTTCCTGGGCCGATAAGACTAACGTGTTTAAGCAGATAAGTAATCCTAAAAGTATCTTTTTCATTGTATCCCTTTTTAAATCAGCTACTAAATAACAAAAATAATGCCGATTATTACTTAACGTCCTGCATTAATTTTTTCACGAACGGGGAAATAGCTATCAATACAATTCCGGCAATCACCGCATACACAGCCAATTGCTGGTAACCGTCTGCATACACATTTAACTTTTCAAGGTTCGTTGCATTCTCAGAAGCCTCTGCGATATTTGCCCCTAACAATCCGGCAAAATACTGTCCGTATGCACTCGCCAGGAACCACATCCCCATAATAACCGCTTGTGTTTTTTGAGGAGACAATTTGGTCATCGCACTCATTCCGATTGGTGATAAACACAATTCTCCAAAGGTAATGATGAACCAACCAAATGTGAACAAATCCAAAGATGTTTTCCCTGAAGCATCCGCGAAGAATTTCGTGTAATAAAACACATAGAAACCGCCGGCCAAAAACAAAAATGCCAATCCGAATTTCACCACCGTGTTCGGCTCGAATTTACGTTTGTTCATCCACAACCATACCATTCCGATCAAAGCCGCAAAACCGATTACGAATAACGAATTCGCTGAATTATTAACTCCATTAGGATCCAATTTAACTCCCAACACCGTATTATGCAAGTTGTTAGCCGCGAATAAACTCAGGGACCCACCACTTTGCTCAAAAAAGGCCCAAAAGAAAATGGAGAAGATGATAAACACCAAAGCAGCCAATAATTTTTTATTTTCTGCTGAAGAGAAATAACGCATCTCGTAAAACAGATACAACAACGCTGCAGGCCCTATAACAAACATAAAATAGTCTGTGTATTCTGTTTTGGCCACCATCGTCATGATAACCGGAATAATTACCAAAGAACCTACATACGTAGCAATTTCAAATATTCTTCGCTTGGAAATTTCCAAATGGGATAACGGGGACAAACCAATTTCACCCAGACTTTTCTGCGTTTGCGTGAAAGTCAGCAAACTTATAATCATTACGATTGCTGCAAATCCGAAGGCCACATTCCAGCGCAAATGCTGCGGAACATAAGAAGCCAACATATTTCCGTTAGCAACGGCAATACAGATGTAACCACCGATCAAGGCGCCTAAATTCACCCCTGCATAAAACAAAGAAAAGCCGGCATCCCTTCTGTGATCGTCGTCTTTGTACAACTTACCTACCATTGTGGAGATATTCGGTTTGAAAAATCCGGTTCCGATAATGGTAAAGCTAATTCCGAAGAAAAAGAATTGTTTTGGATCCGCAGCCAGAATAATACTTCCGGCAATCATCAGTAAACCACCCCAGAACAAAGACTTTCTGTAACCTAAAATCTTATCGGCGAACAGTCCGCCTATAAATGTGAATGCATAAACAAACGCCTGAGTTGCCCCGTATTGCAGATTGGCTGTCTTTTCATCCATCATCAATTGGCTAACCATAAAGACCACCAACATTCCGCGCATCCCGTAAAAACAGAAACGCTCCCACATCTCACTAAAAAATAAATACCAAAGCTGTTTTGGGTATTTACCTTTAAAATTCTGGATATCGTCCACTTTTATCCCTTTGAAATCCTGAATTTCATCTATTGTTGAACTCATACTAACTTATTAATTTAATCCCTTTTCTTTCATTACAGCATTCAAACGTTTCAGGATAGACAATCCTAACAAAGTAGCAAACAAGAGCAGCAAGCAGTTTACCAAGAAGAAATTCGCTTTATTCTCATAATCATACCACATGCTTGCCAATACTCCTGATAATTTATTCCCGATGGAAATTGACAGGAAGAAACCTCCCATCATTAATGCGGTCAATCGTGGCGGACTTAGTTTGGAAACAATCGAAAGTCCCATCGGAGACAAGCACAATTCACCAATAGTAATGACCCCATAAGTACCCACCAGCCATAGCGGTGAAACTTTAACAGCTCCATTACTGCCTATATAAACCGCTGCCACCATTACCAAACAGGACAATGATGAAATAAATAATCCCAGAACAATTTTTGAAGGCGTTGAAGGTTCTTTGCCCATTCTACGCATAAATAAAAAGAATCCAACCACCACAGGTGTCAGCAGAATAATCCAACCCGGGTTAACCGACTGGAACAATTCAGTATTGATTAATGAAACCGTCTGAGTAGGATCTTTTTCCAATTCGACACGCTGTTCATTCGAAATATTGGTAAAATAAACATCTTTACCTTGTACTTTTATCGGCTCTCCCGCATCGTCTTTTTCAGCCTGAAACTGATTGTCGTATTTCTGAACTTCTTTCGTCTGGAAATCTTTTTTATCCACCAGATAAATGGACGACAATGCCTGTTCAGTTGAACCGGTCACCTGTCTATCCGTATAATAGTTTGCCCAACGGGTTAAGGCTGTACCATTCTGTTTGAAAACCGCCCAGAATAACATTCCTACAGCAAAGATAGCTAGCAGTGCTCCCAACGGACGCTTATCTTCGTGATTGGCTTTGAGATACAAACGGACATAGAAAATAATAATTGGTATACAGGCAAAAATAAAGGCATCGGTAGAATCACTCTTGAAAATATTATCCGGAATCATCCACCCTATAGCTCCGCAAATGATGGCCGGTAAAAAAACCATCCCAAGAATTCGGGCTAGACTAATATCGCCTTCCTGAACTGGTTTCATCACATTGGCACTTTGCAGATGTTTTCTTCCCAAGGTAAAAATGATAAGACCAATAAACATTCCCACACCTGCTGTTATGAAAGCAGCACTCCATCCGTACTGGTTACGCATGAACGCGGCTATGATGTTACAAATGAACGCCCCGATGTTGATACCCATATAGAAAATATTGTATCCGGCATCTTTGTTGGCTTTATACTCTTCAGTTGAATATAAATTTCCAACCAGCGTCGAAATACTCGGCTTGAAAAATCCGTTACCAACGATAATAAGCGCCATCGACACATAAAAAGCAGTAGTATCATGAATCCCTAACCCGATGTAGCCCAATCCCATCAGGAATCCACCAAGATAAATTGCTTTAAAGTAACCCAACACCCGGTCAGCAAGATAGCCTCCCAAAAACGGAGTCAGATAGGTTAAGGCGATATAAGTTCCGAAGATATCATCGGCATATTTATCGGAAAAAGCCATTCCTCCGGTAGCGGCCGGATCGATCATGTATAAAACAAAAATTCCGATGATCAAATAATATCCGAAACGCTCCCACATTTCGGTAAAAAACAAAAACAGTAACCCCCTGGGGTGCTTATTTCTCATAATGGTTGAATTAAAAAAAGCCCGTAGGTTTTCCTACGGGCTTGAAAGATATAAAATATTTTTTAAAGTGATTATTTTACACCATGCATCATTCTTTTTAACATTGGCGTCAATAAGAACAATACTACAGAAGCAACTCCACACAATACTACGAATACCATGAAGAATTCGAATAAATTGTGGATTTCAAATCCTGCGAAAACCGGGTAATGATCACTGATTTGGTTTTCAGCCAACAATTTAGCCTGCTCAGCAGTCGGCACTACTTTTTTATCTAAAACATCCTGAAGGTTAATACCTAATTCCTGTGCTTTTTTGAATTTATCTCCCGTAGACGGTAAGATAGACCCTAAAGTTCCAGCTAAAGCGTAACCTGAGGCATTTGATAAGAAGAATACTCCATATAACAAAGAAGCAAAACGCTTAGGAGATAATTTACCTACCAACGACAATCCGATTGGCGACAAACACAACTCTCCGCAAGTCTGAATCAAATACAATAAGATCAACCAGTAGATTGATAATAAACCGCTGTTTCCTAAATCTTTTACATTGTGAGCAATGATGAAATAACTCACTGCTATCAACAATAATCCAAAAGATTGCTTCATTGGTGAAATAGGCTCGCTCCCTTTAGCTCTTAATTTATCCCATAACATACTGAATGGTACTGCCAAAAGAACTACAAACAATCCGTTGAAGATTTGCACCATCGATGGAGGCATTTGCCATCCAAAAAAGTTTCTGTCTGTCTGGTTGTCAGCAATGAACGTTAACGAAGAACCTGCCTGTTCGAAAGCCGCCCAGAAGAAGATTACGAAGAACGAAACGATATAGATTACTAAAATACGATCTCTCTCTACTTTTGTCAACGATTTATCTGATAAAATCAACCCGGCTAATGTTAAACCACTTCCATAGATCAAGGAATAAATCAAGTTTTGTCCGAATGCAAAGTGGAATAATAATCCTAAAGCTACAAATGCAACAACTGCAATTCCTAATGCCTGACCTGTAAAATGCGCTTTAGTAGCCTCGCCTTCTTCAAAATGAGAAGCGTCATTATGTTTCGGAAGACCTCCTAATGGTCTACCTTCAGGAGTTACCACATATTTATTCTTAAGAAAGAAGAACACCAAAGTTCCGATAATCATCGCAAGAGCTGCTGCCAGGAATCCCCATTTGAAAGCGTGGATATCACGCATTCCGCCGGCGTCTTTCACGTCTCCAACGATTGGACAGATGAATTGCCCTAAGAAAGCTCCGATGTTAATACCCATGTAGAAAATAGTAAAAGCCGTATCCAATTTGCTTTTTTCTTCTTTCGGATACAAACTTCCTACCATCGAGGAAATATTCGGTTTGAAGAAACCATTACCAAAAATGATTACACCCAATGCCACATACATTAAGGTTTTGGCCAATTCTAAATTAGAAGGGAATACAGATGCACTTGTGAAAAGCAACAACTGCCCGATAGCCATAAGGGAACCTCCTAACATGATACAGTTACGGTTTCCTAAAAATCTGTCGGAGATAAAACCTCCCAACATTGGTGTCAAATAACATAATCCAAGGAAACCTCCATAAATTAGAGAAGCCTCTTCTTCCTTCATCATCAACGAGTTAACCAGGAATAAGGTTAACAGTGCGCGCATTCCGTAGAAATTGAAACGCTCCCACATCTCGGTTCCGAACAATACCCAAAGCCCCTTTGGATGTCCTTGTTTTGCTGTTGTTTCGCTCATTTTTTCTTTTGTTTCTGTTTTTGGTATTTAGTTAGTATTATAATTTTTCTTTAAGGAAGTTGGTCATTTTCGTATACAACTGTAAACGTGTTTTTCCACCGTATATTCCGTGATTTTTGTCCGGATAAAGCATCAAATCGAATTGTTTGTTTGCCTGCACCAACGCTTCAACCATTTTCATAGTATTCTGAACGTGAACGTTATCATCACCTGTTCCGTGAACCACAAGTAGATTTCCTTTTAATTTACTTACGTGGGTGATTGGTGAATTATTGTCATATCCACTTGCGTTTTCCTGTGGTGTCTGCATGTATCTTTCAGTATAAATTGTATCGTAATTTCTCCAGCTTGTTACCGGCGCCACAGCAATAGCTGTTTTAAACACGTCAGCTCCCTGGAAAATACAATTTGCAGCCATGAATCCTCCGTAAGACCAACCAAAAATTCCGATTCTGGATTTATCAACATAAGCATATGATCCGAAAACTTTAGCAGCATCTACTTGATCTTCCAATTCAAATTTGCCTAACTCTTTTTGAGTGCATTTTTGGAAATCAGCACCTTTAAAACCGGTTCCGCGACCGTCAACGCAAGCAACGATATAACCCTGTTGTGCCAACATCATAAACCAATAATCATCAGAATTGCTCCAATCATTATTCACTTGTTGTGAACCAGGCCCTGAATATTGGTACATTAATACCGGGTACTTTTTGGTTGCATCAAAATCTTTCGGTTTGATCATCCAGGTATTTAGCTTATGACCTTTTACAGTAGTTATTTCCATGAACTCTTTTGAAGGCAAATCGTATTTAGCCAATTTCGTTTCCAAAGCTTCATTAGAAACAATGGTTTTGATCAATTTTCCGGATTTGGCTTCGTTCAAAGTATATTTAGGCGCATTTTTAGCGCTTGAATAGGCATTGATGAAGTATTGGAAATTTGGACTGAATGTAGCACTGTTAGTCCCTGTTTGTGCTGTTAAACGTGTTTTGGAAGAACCGTTTAATTTGATACTGTACACATCGCGGTTGATTGAACCATTTTCTGTAGACTGGAAGAAGATTGTACCATTTTTCTCGTCGAAACCGTAATAAGAAGTCACCTCCCATTTACCAGTTGTAACTTGTTTTTTAAGCTTACCATTTTTATCGTAGTGGTAAATGTGGTTGAAACCATCTTTTTCGCTCGTCCAGATAAAACTGTTGTCTTTCAGGAACGTTAAATTATCGGTAACTGCTATGTAAGCTTTGTCTTTTTCATTCAATACAACACGGGTTGCACCTGAATTACCGTCGACAAACAACAAGTCCAGATTATCCTGGTGACGGTTTAGAATCTGGGCACTCAACGTGTTTGCATCGTTAGTCCACTCAATTCTGGCAATATAAAAATCGTTGTATTTATCTAAGTTTATTTTTTTGGTTGTCGCCGATTTCACATCATAAACATGCAACGAAACCAAAGCATTTTTATCACCTGCTTTCGGGTATTTGAAAACATTTTGAGTTGGATATAATCCCTGAAGATACATGTCCATAGAGAATTCAGGAACCTGTGATTCGTCAAAACGGATAAAACCGATCTTGTCGCTGGCTGCATTCCAGTCGAAAGCACGCACAAAAGCGAATTCTTCTTCGTAAACCCAGTCAGTAACACCATTAATTATGGCATTTTTCTTTCCGTCAGTAGTAATCTGAGTATGCTTTTTAGCCGCTAAATCGTATACGTATAAATTATTCTGATAAACATATCCGATTTTTGAACCATCAGGAGAAAAAGTAGGCTCCTGTACTTTGAAGTCAGCTAATTTTGTCAATGATTTTGATGCGATATCATAAATAAAATAATCAGCAACAAATGAATGACGGAAAATATGATCAGTGTGATTAGCAATCAGAATTTTCTTTTCGTCCTTACTGAACTTGTAACTGTCAACCCCTTCCAATTCCTTAAAATTTTTGGAATCAATCAAAGTTGCCACCTTCTCCAAAGTTGCAAAATCGTACAAATCGATTTGTGAAGACTTGGTAGCACGGTCAAAATTAAGCACCGTGTACTGATTGGTATTTTTCATTGCTTCCAAAGCAGTCATTCCCTGCGTCCTGAAAGCACCTCCCCAAATTTCTTCAAGGGTGATTTTTTGTTGTGCCATCGCCGAAAACGATGCTAACACAAACAAAAACAAACATTTAAAAGTATTTTTCATAAATTTGATGGTAAAAAAACCCCCAATTTTAGTGAAATTTTATCAATTAACGCAATTTAATTTGTTAAATGGATAAAATACTCACAACAATCCACTGTTTGCACGTCGGTTTTTTTTACCCTTTATCGACAAAAAATACTTCATCAAAAAATTTGAACTACAGGCTGTAGGAAATCAATTAATTTATTACTATTTTAAACCTCCCAACAAAAGACAATAATCGTAACTATGATTAAAAAAGCGGCGTTTTGTATCTATCTTCTGTTTTTCATCCAAGGCGCCTTTGGACAAGTTTTTGATTATGAAATACTTAATCAGAAAAATGGACTTCCTTCTTCAACTGTCTTTGCTGTAATTCAGGACAGCCGCAACCTGATATGGATTGGTACCGACGGTGCCGGTTTGGTCCGATATGACGGAAAAAATTTCGACATCATTGATAAATCAAAAAAAAGTGAAGGATTTTTCGTAACCGATTTAGTTGAAGATACCAACGCTAATATCATAGTTTCAACAAAATACAGCGGACTATTGGTTTATAACGGAAAAGAGTTTATTAAAGATTTTAATCAAAATAATTCTTCCTTTAAAGGAGACTTTGTGCAACGGCTTTATACAACTCCAAATGGTGTTTATTGTTTTACACAGAAAGAAGTGTTCTTGCTTAGAAAGGATTATTCCATTGAACCCATTGCCAAATTTGACAAACCTACAATTATAAATTCCGTTTTTTGCGACAAGTACTTTACCATTTTTGTCGGAACCGACGAAGGGCTTTTAAAAATTGAAAACAATTCAGCAAGCTCATTTAAACCAGAACAGTTTTCAGGATACACCTGCATAGTATCCATAGACAAGGACAAAGCCTTGATAGGAAACCATAAAGGCGAAGTCTGGAAACTCTCCTACCTGGCAAAAGGCACATATGACACTCAATTGGAAAGCAAAATTATCCTTCCCAATAAAGAAGCTTTTTTCATCAAAAAAATGCTGCTTGGAAGAAGTGGTTTTGTGTGGATGGCTGGTGACAAAAAACAAGGATTGGCCATGTACAAAAAAGACATCCTTAGTTTTATCAACAATACAAACGGTTTTACGGGAGAAAATGTATTGTGCATGTTTCAGGACAAAAGCAGTCAACTCTACCTCGGTACTTACGGCACCGGATTGTACAGAACACACTCGCAAATCTTCTACAATTACAATAATGTCCCGGAATTAAATACTCCGTATATATTTTCCATTCTAAACACAGAAAAAGGGATTTATACAGGAACAGTTAGCGATGGAGTCTTTTATTTCGAGCCCGACCAAAACGGGGATCTTAAGCTCAAAAGAAAATACCCGCAGCTCGAAAGAGCAACAGCTTTATACGAAAATCATAAAAAAGAAATCCTGGCCGGATCCAGAAACGGCCTATTCAAAATTGCTGAAGGCCGTCTCATCCCGTTGCCCATCAATGCAAAACTCCCCGAAGAAAAATCCATTAGATTTATCTGGCAGGATAATCAAAAACGATATTTCGTTGGTTATTCAAAAGGACTGCTTTTATTGGACGAAAATGAGAATCTCATTAAATCCATCGACCTTTTTGAATCCCAGAATGTAACCACACTGGAACCGCTAAATGAAAAACAATGGTACATAGGAACATACACTGGCCTATACCTTCTTTCTGAAACTATAACCAATACTTTTTCCGTTAAACCAATTATCCGCAAAACCATTAATACCTCCTGCAAAGACAGTTTTGGTAATTTTTGGTTTGCCAGTGGAGACGGCCTTTACTATGTAAACAAAAAAAAGATTAAAAAATACACCACAAAAAATGGCCTTACATCAACATTTATTTTTACACTTTCGGCAGATAAAAAAGGAGCTGTTTATACAGGACATAACCTTGGGATCTCAAAAATCAAAGTTGACGAAGACGGAACAATCAAAAACATCTTAAACTATAATTCGGAAAACGGGTTCACTGGTTTGGAAACCAATGCTAGGGCAGAAACACAGGACAGCGACGGAAATCTGTTTTTTGGGACCGCCAACGGTCTTTACATCTATTTAACAAACTACACCCCGAAGGCAAAATCCGCTCCGGTATTAAAAATAACCAATATCGACGTTTTCAAACAATCCAAAAGCTGGAAAAACTCCGATGCAACAGACGGCTATTGGTTTAATATCCCAAGACAAGGCTATATCTTTAATCCACAGGAAAACCAACTCACGTTTACTTTTGGAGTGGTTAATTATTTAGAAGATGAGGAGCTAATGTATTCTTTTCTTTTAAAAGGAACAGATCAAAATTGGTCACCCCCTTCCAAATCCAATGAGGTAACCTATTCCAATTTAAAATACGGATTTTATACCTTTCAGGTAAGATTGGTCGACAACCTTGGGAATATAAAAAGTTCTCCTGTATCATATACTTTTAGGATTGACACTCCGTATTACTTTAAGTGGTGGTTCCTGCTTCCTGTATTCTGTTTCATTGGGCTGTTCATGAAATTAATCTTTGACCGCGCTTCCACCTACAATAAAGATTTTATCAAGCATTTTTCAGAAACAGGGGAAGACAATAAAGAAATACAGACTTTCTTTTTCTTTTTGGGAATCATTTTTCCTCTTACCGAAATCATAAACCTTTATTTTATAAAGCGCCCTAACTCTGAATTAATAGCTAACCTATTCATAGGGCTACTCTTCATTTCCCTTTATATAATATCCAAGAAATCTACTCTGCTTGACAAATATCTCAGACCTTTATTTATTCTGATTTTAGTCAGCTATTCTATACATATCATTACTAAAATTGCTTCACAACCTTTCGACTTAATCACCTATACTGAGTTTTTACTGATTTTATTTTTCTCATATAGTGCGTTTAAAAATGTAAAACAATATACAGCCTTTGTGATTGCGCTACTGGCCTCCCTTCTGATTTTACTTTTCAATATCCCTGCGGAAACAGAACAAATCATCACCTTAATCAACACTTCCTTTATTGTTTTGGTCATTAATTACGCCAGACGTATTTCCATCTTAAACAACAACGACAAGTTTTTATTTTCAAACAGCATTATCAACAACTCGAACTCATTAACCATAGCAACTGACAGAAAAGGAAGACTGACCTTCTGCGGAAAATCAATCGAAAAGATTTTAGGATACACACCGGAAGAAGTTATGGGCGAAAATTTCTGGAAACTTACTCAAGACACCGAATTTCAGGATATTGACTACAACGACGTCTATGTTCCTGATTCGCTATATACACGAAAACTGAAATGCAAAAACGGCACATACAAATACATTCAGTGGACCGATCAAAAATACAGCGACAATCTCTTTGTTGCCAACGGGCAGGACATCACCGGCAAAATAATGGTGGAGGAACAATACCGAAATCTGGTTCAGTTTGCTTCCGATATTATTTTCGAGGTAGACAAAAAAGGATTTTTCACTTTTGTGAATCAATTTGCCGAAAAGTCGTTAGGTTACCCGACGGAGTTTTTCATCGGAAAGCATTTTTCAACCCTCATCAAACCGGAACATTCGAAGACCATTGAAGATTTCTACATAAGACAAAGTGGAAGCCAGGCAGATTTTGACATTATCGAGTTTCCGATTTTAAAAAGCGATGGCGAAGAAATGTGGGTATCTCAGAAAGTTACCGTAAAAAAAGACGAAAATGGAAAAATCGCAGGTTATTCCGCAATCGTAAGGGACATCACCAAACTAAAGAAAATAGAGATCGAAGAAAGTTTACGCCAGAAAAAAAACCTATTGTTAAACCAAACGTTGAATCAACTCTATACACTGAATTTCTTTACTTACGGAAGCCAGGAAAAACTGATCCAGCATATTATCAAAGAAGCCGCACTAGCATTGGATGTAAGCCGGGTAAGTTTATGGAATAAAACGGAAATTGGGGTCGAACTGTTTTCTCTGTATGAAAAGGACAATAACACTTTTTCAAATGCTATTGCTTTACAGAAAGCCGACTTCCCGCGATATTTCAGCGCCATAGAGACCAGGCCTTTTATTGTAGCTTCCGATGTCAAAACCGATCCGATTACGGTTGAATTTATGGGTAATTATTTTGAAAAATTTGATATCAAATCCTTACTGGATTTCCCTATTTATGTTTCAGGAGAACTGAAGGGAATCACCTGCTATGAAAACACCAAGGAAATAAGAAACTGGACAACTGATGAAATCAATTTTGCCAGAACCGTTTCGGATATCATCGCCCTGGCTATTGAGACCCTGAAAAGAAAAAGCGCTGAAGAACTTATCGTTTACAAGAGCGAGGTTCTGTCCTCTATTTCAAAAACGACTGAAGAACTGTTAAAAAGTAACAGCTTAAATGAAATTTTCGAAAAGTCGATGGGTTATGTCGGTGAGGCAACAAAAGCAGACCGATTGTATTACTTTGAAAATGACTCCAAAACAAATCGTATCAGCCAGCGTTTGCAATGGGTCAGAAATACGGAATTCAACAAAATAGAAAATCATAAACTGCACAATTTCCCACTTTCTGAATATCCTAAATTTGCGAATGACCTTCTTGAAAACAAACCATACCAGGCAATTGTAAAAAAAATGAATGACGGAGAGATTAAAACCATTTTGGAAAATCAGAATGTAAAATCCTTCCTAATCTTACCATTGTTCATAAAAAATGTACTGTATGGGTTTATCGGTTTGGATGACTGCACCACTGAAAGAGAGTGGGCAGTAGATGAAATAAACATCCTACAGACCTTCACAAACAATTTTGCCTCTACAATCGAGCGAATCAATAACGAAAAAGCCATAACTGAAAGTGAAGAAAAATTCCGTTTGTTAGCAAACAATATTCCAGCAACGGTATATATGGTTAAATACAATCCCGAAAGAACCAAACTTTTCCTGAACGATGAAATTGAAAAATTAACAGGCTATTCCAGAGAAGAATTTTTTGAAGGTAAAATAGACATCTTTGAATTGTATCACCCTGAGGAAAGAGATCGGATTCGAAGAGAGATAGATGATGCCGTAAAAAATGGGGTTCCTTTCCATATTTCCTGCCGCCTTGTCAAAAAAAGCGGAGAAATTGCCTGGATAGACGAATACGGTGAGGTTATCGCCACTGAGAATGAAATACCGCACCTTGAAGGCGTTATAATCGAGACCACTGAAAGAAGAAAGATGGAAGATGCAATCAAGGAAAAAGAAGTTGCACAAGCGGCCAACAAAGCAAAAACACAATTCCTGGCCAACATGAGCCACGAAATCCGAACACCGTTAAACGGCATCATCGGCTTCAGTAATCTGTTATTGAAATCAAATCTGACTTCCGTACAGGAACAATATATGGTGACCGTAAACCAGTCGGCCGATGCCCTGCTGGAAATAGTAAACGACATTCTGGATCTTTCCAAAATTGAAGCCGGAAAACTCGAACTTTACATCACAAAAACGAATTTACACGACCTGATCAATCAGATTGTTGATATGGTTAAATATTCGGCACACGAAAAGAAACTCGATCTTATTGTCAATATTGATGAAAACATCCCCTGCCTCATCTGGATTGATGAAATCCGACTGAAACAAATTCTGATCAACTTGCTTTCCAATGCCATTAAATTCACTCAGGAAGGCGAAATAGAACTTGAAATCAAACACCAACCGGTGCATGATGACCAATTCCGAATGAAGTTCTCGGTAAAAGACACGGGTATTGGAATACGTCCGGAAAATAAAAAGAAAATATTCGAGGCGTTTTCACAGGAAGACAACTCGACTACCCGAAAGTATGGTGGTACCGGGCTTGGCATCCCAATTTCAGAAAGCCTGTTGCGCTTGATGAACAGCGGACTTCAAATCGAAGACCGTCCGACAGGAGGCACCATATTCTTCTTTGATTTGGAAGTAAAAGCAAAACCATGCGGTTCACTGAATGAGCTCGAAAACAATAAAATAGCCAAAATTTTACTGATAGATGATAATGCAAGCAATTGTCAGGTTATCCAACGAATGATGAACCACTATAACATCGCATCGCTTGTCAATAAAAACTATCAGAATGCTTATAAATACGCCCCAGAAATCGATTTGTTCTTGGCAGATTATGAACTGATTGGAAAAAAAGGACTTGATGAACTATCAAAATTTGAAAAACCAATCATTCTCATGCAAAATTCAAATTCGACAGAAATTAAATACCCTAAAAACACGATTATAAAACCAGTTGTAAAACCGGTTAAAATACATGTATTACAACATGTCCTCAACCAAATCAATAACAAAGAAACACAAGAAACGCATCCACAAAAAGTAAAAGACGCTGATGCCATTGTAATAGACACCACCTACAAAGTACTTATCGTTGAGGATAACAAAATCAACATGTTGCTTTCAAAAACACTGATTCAGAAAATCCTCCCGAACGCAATTATTTTAGAAGCAGTGAACGGTATTGAAGCAGTGGAACAATTTGAACGTCATCATCCTGAAATTATATTGATGGATATCCAAATGCCGTTAATGAACGGATATGAAGCCACTCAAAAAATTCGAAAAAAGGACAAAGACTCCATTATTATAGCACTAACGGCCGGGATTATTGAAGGTGAAGAAGAATTGTGCAAATCCATGGGAATGAATGACTATATAACTAAACCAATTGAAAAAAAGGTACTTGAAAATGCAATTCTCAAATGGACTAATAAATTGAAAAATTAATTTATAATACCTGAAAATGTATCTTTGCACTCAAAAGTATTCAACTGAAATAAAATGACAAAAGCAGTTAGCGGTTTTTCGAAACTATCGAAAGACGAAAAAATAAATTGGATTGCAAACACACACTTTTCGAATCCGGAAGAAGCAATAAAAACATTAAAAAAATATTGGAATTCAGATGCTGATTTACAAAAACTTCATGATGAATTCATCGAAAATACCATTACCAATTTCTATTTGCCGCTAGGTGTAGCCCCAAATTTTTTAATCAACGGAAAAAACTATACCATCCCGATGGCCATAGAAGAAAGTTCCGTTGTGGCTGCTGCTTCTAAGGCTGCTAAATTTTGGTCGCATCGTGGAGGATTTAAAGCTTCGGTAATCAACTCTGAGAAAATCGGCCAGGTTCATTTTATCTACACCGGAAATAAAGAAAGCCTTGTACAATTCATAAAAGAAATCAAACCTAAGTTTTTCAGTGAAACTGAAAGCCTCACCAAAAACATGCAAAAAAGAGGCGGTGGAATTTTAGATATTGAACTACGCGACAAAACAAGTGAATTAGAAGACTATTACCAATTGCATGTGAACTTTGAAACCAAGGACAGCATGGGCGCAAATTTCATCAATTCCTGTCTGGAACAATTTGCCAAAACATTAAAAGACGAAGCTCAAAAAAGCACTTTATTATCTGAAGAAGAAAAAAATATTCAGGTTGTAATGAGTATTTTGTCAAACTACGTTCCTAACTGTATTGTCAGAGCCGAAGTTTCCTGTCTGGTTTCCGAACTAAAGGAAGACAAACACATTTCTCAGGAAGAATTCGCCGAAAAATTTATACGTGCTGTTCAGATAGCCGAAGTAGAACCTTTCCGCGCAGTGACACACAACAAAGGCATCATGAACGGAATTGACGCGGTGGTTTTGGCCACCGGAAACGATTTTAGAGCCGTAGAGGCCGGCGTACATGCCTATGCGTCCCGAAACGGAAAATATTCCAGTCTTTCTCACGCCAAAGTGGAAAACGGCGTTTTTACTTTTTGGATGGAAATCCCATTGGCTTTAGGGACCGTTGGTGGATTGACGAACCTGCATCCACTCGTTAAAATGTCGATGGAAATGTTGGGTAACCCGTCCGCACATGAATTAATGCAAATTGTAGCAGTTGCAGGCTTGGCACAAAATTTTGCCGCATTGCGTTCGTTGACCACAACCGGAATCCAGCAAGGGCATATGAAAATGCACCTGATGAATATTTTAAATCAGTTCAATGCCAATGAAGAGGAACGAAAACAGGTAGTGAAACACTTTGATAAACATACGGTTTCCCATTCAGCTGTCGTTGCCTATTTGGAAGAAATCAGAAAATAACAAATTGTGCAACAAACATTTTACAGTAACGGCAAACTGCTTATAACAGGAGAATATTCGGTTCTTGATGGCGCAAAGGCATTGGCCTTACCTACAAAATCAGGGCAATATCTCCACGTTTCACCCGGAAAAAACCAAATTATTTCCTGGAAGAGCTTTGACGCAGACGGCTCGGTTTGGTTTGAAGACACTATTTTATTTGATGATATAAAGCACAAAACAAGTTTTGATGCGTCTCAAGGGATAAAAAAAACCCTGATCGAAATCTTACACCAAGCTTATCTTCAAAATAATGATTTCCTTAGTAATTCAGATGGCTACACTGTAACCACCGAATTGACTTTTCCGAGATTTTGGGGTTTGGGAACTTCTTCCACACTCATAAACAACATAGCTCAGTGGTTGAAAATCGACGCCTTTGAACTGTTGAGAGAAAGCTTCGGGGGCAGCGGGTATGATATTGCCTGTGCACAAAACGATTCGCCTATCTTGTACAGCCTGGAAAATGATAAACCTATAATCGAGTCAGTTTCTTTTAATCCAATCTTTGCCAACAATCTTTACTTTGTGTATTTAAATCAGAAACAAAACAGTAAAGAAGCCATAGCATTTTACTATAAGAAACGGCCACAAATGGCAAATATCATTGAAAAAATAGATGCGATTACAAACATCATAATAAATACTAAAAGCCTTTTGGAGTTTTCGGCGGCGCTTAATCACCATGAAATAATCATGTCTGATGTCCTGGAAATGCAAACGGTTAAAGAAGCCTTTTTTTCGGATTTTACCGGAGGCATAAAAAGTTTGGGAGCCTGGGGCGGCGATTTTATCTTAGCCATATCTGAAGAAAACCCCACACCTTATTTTCAAACAAAAGGTTTTACAATTATAGTTCCTTACAGGGATATGATAAAATAAAAAAAACGCTCCTTTTCAGGAGCGTTTTTTTTATTTATATTCAATTAGTGATTGTTCTTATTGAAATTCTACTCTGTTATCTTCGATAGTAGCAGCATTCTTAAGAGCCATAACTGCTCTTCCTGAAGCTGAACCTTGACTTTGAGATTTTAGTCTTGTTACATAAGTAGCGTAATCAGGTAAAGCTGGTGCTTTTGCAACTGCTTTTGTTCTGATCATATAAACTCCCATTTCACCATCGATCAATTTAGAAGTCTTACCTGCACCTAATCCAAATGCTTTACCAACAACTTTCGGTTCATAACCTACGTTTGTAATAGATGGATTAGCAAGAGCTACCGCTACAGCGTTTGACACAGTAGCACCCGATTTCTGTGCTACAGCTTCTAATGTAGAACCAACCATCTTAGCCTTGATCAACTCAGCTTTCTTTTTATTTTTCAAGATAGGCTCCACCATAGCTTTTGCCTGCTCCACTGACATAAGTCCAGTTTCGTTTTTAGCTTTAACTCTGGCAATGATGTGTCCTTGCATATTGTCAAATTTCTTAACATCACCTACCTCAGTGTCCTTGTTAAATGCCCAAGAAACAACCGATCTTTGAGCTCCAACTTCTGGAAGATACTCATCCGTACCTTTAACCGATGCCGGTTTAACAGTTAACTTAGCTTCTTTTGCAACAGCTGCGAAATCTTTTTCGTTAGCGTCAGCTTCAAATTTAGTAGCTTTTGTATAGATCTGATCTGCAGTAGTTTCAGACGGCTCAATTTTTCTAGCAACTGTAGCTAATCTTACTGCATCATATTTAGCGTCAACTTTAATAACATGGTAACCGAATTCCGTTTCAACGATTCCCATTGCTCCAACAGGATTATTGAATAAGAAATCATTAAATGGTTTTACCATCTGACCTTTAGTAACGTTATCATAAGATCCACCGTTTTGTTTAGAACCAGTATCATCTGTATTCATCATCGCTAACATTGGGAAGCTTCCCGGATTAGCTTTAACCTGAGCCAATAATTCATCTGCTTTTGCTTTTGCCTCTTCTTTAGTACGTTTAACAGCTGCAGGTGCTTTGCTTCCTTCATAAGAAAGTAAAATATGGCTAACTTTTGCTGAAGAACCTGATTGTCTTCCTAGCATTTTAGATAAACAGTAGTGACCATTGTGAATGTACGGTCCAAAAACTTCTCCTTGAGGCAAGTTGAATAATTGTTCTTGGTTTTCTAACGGTAAATCTTTTTTAGCAATATATGAAGAATCATATTTGATGTCCGAATTTGCATTTACAAACTCTTCAGCGTTAACAGCTGCTTTAAATCCAGGCAATGTATCGTTTTTACCTGTTTTATCATTATAAACAACTCTTCCTGACAACAAACCATTGATAGTAGTTTTCATTTCAGCTTCGTCAGCTGCAGAAGGTTTATTTTCGATGAAAACGAACTCGATATCTCTTGAATTTTCAGACTTATATTTTTTCTCGTTCTTCTTCATGTAATCCATGATTTCAGAATCAGAAACTTTTACCTGATCGTCTTTAATTGTAGAATAAGCAACCGTTACAAAGTCAAAATCTATTTTGTCGTTCTCATTGGCGTAAGCCGCTTTAGCCTCAACTTTGGTAGTCACCAATCCTGATTTGATCATGGTTGTATACATCTGCTCAGTTGCCATTTGCTCAACTTGTTTTTCAAAGTCTAACCAAGCATTCCACTGCTCCGGCTGAGAACTTTTAATAGTCGCTAAATATTCATTGAATTTATTAATGTCAAAAATTCCGGCAGAATTTAAAAACTGAGGATTTTGAGCAAAGTTAGGATTTTGCTTCATTACGTTTAACAACTGGTCCTTTCCAATTTTCAAACCTAATTTTTCGTACTCTCCCTCTAAAAGAATTCTTTTTACTTCCTGATCCCAAACTCCATTTGCAGCCTGAGTATTACTCATTCCCTGGCCATTTTTCTCTGCCATGGAAACTCTCTGTAAAAATTCCTGAGCCGAAATATCCTCACCGTTTACGCTCCCTACATTTCTTGAGGTCTGACTAAAACCTCCGTTTTGGATTACATCACCAACAACGAATGCTAATAAACAAAACCCAATCACTCCGATAAGCAATATGGAACGTTGTCTAATTTTTGATAAAACTGCCATTTTTATTCTAGTTAAATTTTTTGTTCAGTGGGCGAAAATACAATTATCTATTAAATAATAAAATAGTATACAAAGTTTTTTACCCTGTTATCCTGAATTATTTGTTGTTATTTTTAATTTTTTCGGAAAAACGCCTTCTAAAGAAAAACATAAATACGGCTGCTGCCGCAAAAAGAAAACTCAATATCGAATTTTCATTGTTCTGCACTCTGACAATTCCATCATATACAAATAAAACCGCCATTATAAGATACATGTAATGTATGTACTGTAAAAATTTCATCTCTATTCTAATTTGGTTACTTCTCCCCTACTATTCTGCATATTAAAAACCTTGAAATCCCTGCTGAAATCAACACCCGGCCCTTCTAAATAACCGCCGGCTTCATCGGTATACTTAAAGTTTTTTTCCGTAAAAAACCATTCATTTTTCTGATCGTAATACAACTGATCCGTTTGAAGCAATTTTCCATCACTGGAAGTTATCTTCACATTACCCTGCAAATCGATAATATCCGTTCGCGCATAAGTAATGGCATAATCGGCATCCACAAAACTTTGTTTCTGATTATCATCGTAAAGTGTCACATGAACCCCTCTAGGAAACTCGGTAAACGGATATTTCGCATTCGAATAATCCAACATTTTGGGACTCACCAATATCGCTTTGATTTTCCCGGAATCCGTATACTTCAAATCCACATTATCCGCCTCTCCGGAAGGAGAAAACGCCACGGAATTTATTCGCTTTACTTCCTTAAAATTACTTTCGCACGAAAAAAACACAGTCACGGCTAATACAGTGACCAACATGATTATGCTATTTTTAAGAAACACCCTCACTATCTGCCTAGATTATATTAATCATATTTTGGTTTAACAAACCAACGGTCGCTCAATGATAAACCAACATTGATGGAAAAATAATTTTCCTGAATCAGATTATTGCTTGTTGTTCCTTTTTTCCCGTATTCCAATCCTATGTTAATATTGGAAATATTGGTTCCTACTGGAAACCCAAATCCCAAACTGACAGCAGTATCCCTAATTGTCTTATCATTAAGAACCAATCCCGTATTTTCATATCGGAATCCAGCACGATACACTACACGATCAAAATAACTTGTGAATGAATTGTATTTAGGAATATAAAACCCCCCTACAGCAAATCGCGTAGAGCTTTCAAAACTCGCACCCGGCAAATTATCCTGACTCCCTAAATCGTTACTGTCCTGGAACGTAAATTCCGTACCTACAAACCATTTTTTACTCTTACCAAATGCCGTACCCAAAGACACTTTTGAAGGCGTTTTTATTTTTGCATCCGGCACCTCAATATCCTCATTATCATTAACAATTTCGGTACCGTTAATCGTATAGGAAACAGTAGCAACGTTTCTTGTTTTTTCAGCATTCAGATTAGTTGGAGGCGTATAAGTCAAACTACTGGACCATTCCAGCTTATTTTGCAATTTAGTCTGATAATACAATCCTGTCACCATACCAAAACCACTGTAAATCGTTTTGTTTTTAGCTCGTGACCCCAGCGGTACCTGGGGCTCTGTTATGAACACAACTGAAGAGGTCTCCACAGTTCCGAAATTATACTGAAAATCCACACCGAAACTCAATTTAGGCGTAATCTTGTACGCCCCGCCTAAGAAAACCTTATTAAGCCCTCCTTCTCCTTCATAGGTGCTGGTTCTTGTATCTTCATCAGAAACATCGACATTTTGCACATTATATCCCACTGATGTATAGGGAACCAATCCAAACCCGACAGCCGCTTTACCTATAGGCAATCCTATCGCAAGATAATCTATCGAAGTTCTGTTAGCTTTCTCCTCTTGCGAATCTGTTTTAAAAGTACTTTTAACGTTTGTAGCACCAATTGCTAACGATGTATATTTCAAAAATGAATAAGATGCAGGATTTTGCAAGTTAATGTGAATACTGTCTACAAACACACCAACACTTCCCATGGCCCTGTTCTCGTTTGTTCCTTTAAACTTAGCATCTCCGATTCCATAGAACGAATAAGGTGAGGCTACACTTTCCTGAGCCAAAAGCCCAGCAGAAAAAAGCAAACTAATGCCTAAAATTATCTTTTTAATCATTTTCGATTTTATAATAGTGTAAATGGCTCAAACTCTCCAAAAGAAAATTTGAATTGGCAAATATGGTGTTTTTTATGTTTTTAGCCAAAAATTCGGCATCGCCTCCTGTTAAAATTACTGTTAAAACTTGATATTGCTGACGGTATTGACTTACAAATCCGTCGATTTCATTTAAAATTCCGTTAACAACTCCTGAGTGAATAGCTTCTTTTGTCGAATTTCCAATATAATGAGCCGGTTGTTCCAACTCAAGTAACGGCAATTTAGCCGTATAATTGTGAAGGGCTTCATAACGCAATCGTAGCCCTGGCGAAATGGCCCCACCCAGATAAATATTGTCTGCCGTAACAAAATCATAGGTAATGCAGGTTCCGGCATCAATTATCAAACGATTTTGATTCGGATACATAAGAGTTGCGCCGGAAGCAAGAACCATTCGATCCACCCCCAATGTCTTTGGCGTTTCGTAATTATTTTGAAAAGGGAAATTGGTTTCGGAAGAAATCACATTCAAAACTGAATGTTTTTTTATCAAATCAACTACCTCATCATCGAGTTTTCCGACCGATGAAAGGACCGATTCTGTAATTTTTGGATTTTTTTTAAAAATATTTTCAATTTTTTTTTGCGCCTCTTCTCTCAAAAAAACATCTTGAGTTAAAATGGTATGTTTCTCAAAGACAGCAACTTTAATTCGGGTATTCCCCACATCGACGGCTAAAAGCATATTTTCTGGATTGTGAAAACAAAGATACAAATTGATTTTTTTAAAAAATTGTTTTGGATAAATGAAAAATGACTCTATATTTGCACTCGCAATCAGCAAGCAACACACGCTTAACGAAAGCAGACATAATGGTGCCTTAGCTCAGTTGGTAGAGCAATGGACTGAAAATCCATGTGTCCCTGGTTCGATTCCTGGAGGCACCACATCAAAAACCACTCTTTACGAGTGGTTTTTTTGTTTATACCCAATAAAAAAACACAACAACTACCACTCCTCTTTTCACCTGCTTTTTTAAACACCTTACAATTAATTATCAGGCATTTAAACTTACAAAGTCAGTCATTTTCAACATAATTTTGCAATTTTTTCGTACTTTTAAGTGATAAAATTTAAACAGTGCTAACCACTGTTTTTAAGAAAGATTAGAAGATGGCACTGGACAATGTTCCTATCTGGCTCTTTTTTTTACTGACATGTCTGTTGGTGGTTCTTTGTATTGAGGGAGGCTATCGAATTGGCGCCAAAGTCCACAAAAAATCCCTCGAAGAAAAAGAATCCCCCGTATCAGGCATTTCAGGTTCTATTTTGGGATTACTTGCCTTCATTTTGGTCTTCACATTTAACATCGTATCTGAACGTTATGACACAAAAAGAGCCATTGTACGTGAGGAAGCCGCATCGATTCGGGACGTATGGTTAAGATCAGAGTTTCTTGAAGAGCCAAACCGCGGCAAAAGCCAAAAATTAATTAAAGAATATTTGAACATACGCGTCAATCTTCCCCAAATCCATGAATCTTTTCAAGAGAAAACAATAAGAATCGAAAAAGCAATCAGCCAGTCTTTAAAAATCCACAACCAACTTTTCGACATAGCCGTTTCCAATGGAAAAAAGGACCTGAACTCGGATATAGGCGCCCTATACGTTGAATCCGTAAACGAAATGATCAATATGCACCATAAAAGAGTAGCTATCTCTTGGCAGGCCAGGATTCCAAACCTATTTTGGTTAGTCCTTTATATCCTCATCGTTCTCTCCATGTTTTCGGTTGGCTACCAAATGGCCATTGCCGGTTCCACCCGATCATGGTCAACCCTTATCTTAGCAATCTCTTTTTCTTTAGTAATAACTTTGATTGCAGTATTGGACCGTCCGCAGAACAATTTTATAAGGGTTTCCCAACAGCCCATGGTCGATTTGCAGAAATTTATCAATTCAAAACCAACAAATTAAAATACAGTTGTTTTCTTTTGAAAAACTGGCAAACCCAAACATTTGATTTTAAACCAAGTCAGTATTATAAATCTAAGGTTCACTATTTAAAATATCGTCATTTACTGCAACACCGGTACCGGTAATCTCTTCATCATATTCTTTTTCTTCCAAATCTTCGGTTTCTCTACCGACTTTTACCTTAGGATTATCCTGCGTTCCCGTAATAGTTATAGGAATCCCTATAATCCCAAACGGAGGCAATCCCAAGCGCATCTTTAAATTCAGTTTTCCGTCAAGGGAAACCTGTCCTTCTATTCTCGGACGGAATCCGGAGACTTTGAATTTAAACCGCTCAATCGTCATGATGTTATTCTTAACAGTAGTTTTAATATCTATTTTCGAAAGCTTAGGATCCTTGATCTCATCGTGATTTGTTTTACTACCAACCGTGTTAAACAGTTTATAGCCTTTCATTTTCACATCCCGAACAGACAAAACTCCTCCGCCTTTCAACGACGGATAAATAGGATCCATATTCCCATCTAAATGACCACCGATCTTATAATCCAAAGAAACGATTCCTTCAGCACTTTCAGCCGCAGAAGCCATCTCGCGAAACATCTTTATTTCATTGTATGCTTTTTTGACATCAAAATCTTCCGCTTTTATCGAATAATCAAAAGCCGCTTTTTGAGTTGATAATGCTGCATAAGTAGCATTCATCGTAAACGGACTTCCGATCATCTCAAACCTGGCATCTTTCATCTTAATCGTTCCGTCTTTCATCGCTAATCCCCCATTCAGCTTATCAATATTTAATCCCTGAAAATTGACTTTTTTAGCCCTGGCTTTCAGATCGAAATCGTAATTGGGAGGAATCACCACAACACCTGTTCCCACAGTCTCTTGTTGCGGAAGATTTTCATCAGAAGCTTCAACACTTACCGAATCTACAGACACCGATTTTGTCATAAATTCATCCACATTAATATAATCTGAATCAACCGTGAATTCCCCTTTCAGAACAGCATTATCCGACATGATAAAATTGATGACATTCTGCATTTTCCCGTTCATTCTAAAATCGGACTGGCCATAAACCGCACGGAAATCCTTAAAATGCATGTCATTCTGATTAAAGGTAAACAAACCTTCTTTGATAACAAACGGCAAAGGAAGATAATCCGATTTCGTTCTGATATCACGCAAAACCAAAGTACCTTTACTGTTCAGCCTGTTATAATTGCCGTTTACAGCATCACTTTGCCTTCCCTTCATACTCAGATCCGCTTTCACATAGCCCTGCACATCCAAATCTTCTCTTGAAAAAACCTTATAAATACGCCCTAAATCCAATTCCCCATTGGCTTTAATATCGTATGCAACATCATCGAAATTCTCCAGATCAGCATCAATAAAAATTGGCTTTCCTTCAAAATTGAATTGACCGGGTTTTATGGCCACTTTTAAATCCTTATACTGCCCGGTTGTATTCAAAACTTTAGCATTAAGGTTGATATTTTCAATCGGGTTCGGATAATACTCCGTTTTAATCGCAGCATTCTGCAACACCAAATCACCTTTTGTTACCGGGAAAAGGCGCGCTTTTTGATCAAATTTTCCTTTTGCTCTGATATCCGATTTCAGAATCCCTTTAAAACTCATACTCTGAATCCCAATGGCACGGTGCAGTTTTCCTAAATCGAGTTGCGATTTGATTTTAGCATCGATATCAGGAGTTTCCAACCCTTTTACTTCAGCAATCCCGCTGAAATAATCTTTACCGACATTAAAAAACAACGAATCGACTTTCACATACATATTGTCAGTATTCAATGCAGGGATTTTTGTATCGAAATTCAAATAAATATTCGATGCCGGCACATTGGCTTTCTTATACGAAACAAAACCATCACGCACCTTCATGTTAAACGTTAAATCCGGGTTTCGGTTTTTAGACTTATCTGAAATTCCTTTAAAGACCAGTAAAAAATCTGTTTGACCACTAATTTCGGTTTGTTCCAGCCATTTTATGTATTGAGGAGGCAATGCCGTAAAAAAATCGTGCAATTTGCTGTTCTGCGATTTCACTTTTAAATCAATATCATAACCACTCTTAAGGATGTTCAGTTTTCCGATAAAATCAATTGGCAGTTTATTTAAAATCAGATTGTTCTGCTGAAAAACGAATTCCAGTGAATTTGTATTGATTCGGGTAATCAATTCGGCATCCACTTTTTTATGCTTAAGATATTCTTCCCCTTCGAAAACAAGGTCAAAAGAAGTAATGGACGCTTTGGTTTTCAAATCAAAAATCGCTTCATGCAAATCACCTTTTCCTGCATAATCAAACCCCTTGGCATCAATGAGAATTTTAGACGACTTATCATCATACACTAAATGACTATCCTGAATCACTATTTTATCAAGCTGTAAGGAAGCTGTCGACGTATCCTTTTCGTCTTTTTTAGTTTCAGAAACATAAACATTATAATTCGCCTCACCTTTCTCATTTATTCTGATATCTATTTTGGCTTTGGAAATAAAAATCTGGTCAATTTTAACTTCCCCTCCAAAAATGAGCGGCATAATTCTGATCCCACAAGTGACTTCTTCCGAAGAAACCAGATTCTGCTTAGCAAATGGAGCCGATCCTTTTAAAGAGAAATCCTCTACCGTGAAGGTTAATGACGGAAAATGTTTGAAGAATGAAAGATTGGCTTTGGTAAAATTCAGCTCCCCTTTCAGTCTTTTATTTGCCAATCCCCTAACCTCCTGACCAATTTTACCGGGGAACAAAATCGGCAATAAGTACATAAGAAGCAATAAGGAAGCGATCGCTACAAAAGAGATTTTTAAAAACTTGACTAATAAACCTTTACGATTCGACTCCATATTACAAAATTACAAAGTCATTTCGTTTTATAATGTATTTACCTACCTAACTCCTTATATATTCGTTAAAATGCTTCATTAAGAGAATAAAAAAAGAGGGAACTAGTCCCTCCTCTATTCAATCGAAGATCTACCTCCAGATAAATAAAATTTTATCCGTGATAAACTCTTGAGGCAATAATCTTTCCATCACGAACTTCCAGGACTTCAGCTACCAGCATATCTTCTTCACCATCTACCTGACGAATGTATTCCATAAAAACCCTGTCCGTATTTGCTGTTAACGAAGTTACTCTATAATGTAGGCTCGGCAAACGATCGAAGGCATCCTGCCACCATTCTCGCATTGCGTCTTTCCCGACAACCAATCCGTTGGTTTCCGGCTTGCGAATTTTTAATTTAGGACTAAAATGCTGCGCCTCATCATCATAAAGGGCCAATAATTTTTCCAACTGTTTCGCATTGAACGCTTCAAACCAGCGAAAGGCAATCGATTGTAATGTATCCGGACTCATCTTGAATTGTATTAATAGCGCAAATATTGGAAATAAAATCCAAATCTGCATCACTCCTTTTTTCTTATCTTTGAAACTATGAAGATAGATAAGCAAATAGAGAAGATATCCCGCTTTGAGCACTTGGAACTTTTAGCCAACCAGATTGTAGAGGGCTTCATTTCCGGAATGCACAAGAGTCCGTTCCATGGTTTTTCTGCCGAATTTGCCGAGCACAAAATCTACAATGCCGGTGAAAGCACCAAACACATCGACTGGAAACTATATGCCAAAACCGATCGTTTGTACACAAAACGCTTTGAAGAGGAAACCAATTTGCGTTGCCATCTCATTATTGACAATTCGTCTTCCATGCATTATCCGAAGTTGAAAGACGGTCAGTTTTTCTATGAAAATAAAATCGGGTTTTCTGTTCTGGCTTCGGCAGTTTTAATGAATCTGCTGAAAAAACAGCGTGATGCCGTTGGGCTGAGCATTTATTCCGATACCTATGATTATTATGCTCCGGAAAAAGGAAGCGAACGTCATCACCGCATGCTTTTAAACCAGCTGGAATCGATTTTGCAAACACCAAAAGAAGCCAAAAGAACCGACACTATCACGTATTTGCATCATATTGCCGAAAAAATGCACCGCCGCTCCATGATTATTTTATTCACCGATATGTTTCAGGGTGAAGATGACGAACGGCTTTTTAAAGCACTGCAGCATTTAAAACACAATAAGCACAAGGTGGTTCTGTTCCATGTTATCGACAAGAAAACGGAATTCAATTTTGATTTTGACAACGCTCCGAGAAAATTTATTGATGTGGAAACCGGAGAACAGGTAAACCTCTTTGCCGAAAACATTAAAAAAGACTATGAAAAACTGGCGGAAGCCTATTTTGAAAAAGTAGCCAATACCTGTTCGCAATACAAAATAAAATACGTTCCCGTTTCTGTAGACGAGAAATTCGAAAAAATACTAACCACTTATCTTATTGAAAAACAAAAGTTTGGATAAACACATTAAAAAAAATTAAATTATTTTCAGCAAAACATTTGGAAGACTTGAAAATGATTGTATATTTGCATCCGCAATAAAGCACTGGTTTGG
>NZ_AVCS01000026.1 GCF_000498495.1 Flavobacterium enshiense DK69
TAAAGCTTCTAATCCGGCAACTAGCGCTACAGCAGTAGTTACGAATTACTTTGAGGATACTCAGGCTATCACGGTAACTGTAGCCGGAAACGGATCATATTTATACAGTCTGGACGGTGGAGCCTTCCAGGAGAGCAATGTCTTTGTAAATGTTTTACCGGGAGAGCATACCGTAACAATTCAGGATGCTGCAGGATGTACAAATATCACTTTAGAGCATATCGTGACCATTGGTTATCCGCGTTTCTTTACACCGAACGGTGACGGTTATAACGATACCTGGAACATCTGGTCGTTGAGCAACGATCAGCCGAATGCTGAAATCCATATTTTTGACCGCTATGGCAAACTGGTCAAACAGATTGTTCCAGGCGGAAACGGATGGGACGGATTGTTCAACGGACAGACCTTACCATCTACGGATTACTGGTTTACCGTTAAATACAAAGAGAACGGAGCAGAGAAAATATTTAAAGCGCACTTCTCGATGAAACGATAATCATTCGAATATCTTAATACTAAAAAACCACTCGGAAACGAGTGGTTTTTTTTATTGCTTCAACTACTATGATTGCATGGAAGAAAATGGTTTGCTGAAATAGTTCTGCCCTGTTAGTTATCGAAAAAAAGAAGTTGTTTTAGATTATGAAAAGGCTAATAATTTGCTCCTTACAATAAAAAAAATGCTTCTGGTTTTTGGTGTTAGAAGCCCTTGGTTTAGTACTGGTTTTGAATATTTGGTTTTATAACATTTTTAGCTTAAAAATTAAAGTTATTTGTTAGTTTTTAAGTTAAAATTACTGAAAACGCAATAAAATAAACAATTTTTAGATTTTTGTGAAAGCAGCTTGTTGGGATGCAAGGCTAAAATGTTGGGACAAAGTCACATGGTGTTTAATATAAATTTGGGAATTAAACTATTTCAAAACCAAATATTAATTATGAAAAAAATTACTCTTGTAATTTTCATGTCGTTAATGTCTTTTCTGGGATATGCACAGTTTCCGGAAAATTTCAATTCGGGTATTCCCGCGACATGGCACGTTATGGATAACGGAACAGGTACCGTCAAAAGCTGGACGGGATCAACCGCTTTCGGCCCTCCGCATAGTGGTTTACAGCACGCTATGGCAGATAGGGAAGACTTAGGTCTTAATAACACCTCTGAGGATTGGTTAGTCACACCTCAGTTTACTGTGCCGACTAACTCACAGCTCCGTTTTTGGACGAAAATGACAGCGGCCGGCGATTATGGTACGCTTTACCAATTGCGAGTTTCAACAACTTCGCAAACCGACCGGGCAAGTTTTACCACATTTAAGCAATGGACTGAACCAGAGTTAGAAACAGCTATGCAGGCAGGTGGTTCAACTGCGTACAATGTTTATGGTGAAGTTGTGCAGTCATTAACGGCTTATGCAGGACAAAGCATTTACATTGCCTTTGTAAAAGTGCATTCTCAAACAGGAGATTCGTCTCCAAACCCGTATTGGGGAGACCGCTGGGTACTTGATGATGTAAATGTTATTCAGCAGTGTACAGATCCTTCAACATTAACAGCTACGCAAATTACTCCAACTTCAGCACAATTAGGCTGGACAAATACGGGGCCGGCTACGTCGTGGGATATTGAATGGATGCTTAGTGCCGATGCTCCCACTGGGGTGCCGGATATAACTGGGGCTACAAATCCGTATGTTTTATCAGGCTTAACTCCTGCAACGAATTACAAGTACTATGTCAGATCAGTTTGTAGTACAGGAGCTACCAGTAATTGGATTGGCCCGCTTGCTTTTAAGACAATTCCATTTGGTCAAACTTGCGCAGCGCCTATCGCGATAACTGCACTTCCGTTCACGGAATCAAGTAATACCAATTTGTTTGGTAATGTTGTGAGTGGTACTCCGGGTGCCTCTTGTGGTATTGCAGGAAACTATTTAAACGGTAACGATGTGTTTTATGCTTTCACGCCTTCTTTTACAGGGGTAGTAGATATCACTATGACAACAACAGGAGCTAATTCAGGTCTTTTTGTTTATGGAAGCTGTGCCAACGTAGGTTCAATATGTTTGGCTGGAGTTGCCAATACAGCAGCGACGCCTAGAAATATTCCGTTTCTTTCGGTTACAGCAGGAACTACTTATTATATAGTAATTTCTACATCAGGAACTCCGTTGACGATTCCTTATACTTTAACCATTCAGCAGGTAGGATGTCCGCCGCCAAATAATTTAGGTGCATCGGGAATTTCACAATCAGGCGCAACGCTAAACTGGGGTAACCCGGGAGGAGCTACTGCTTGGCAATATGTATTCCAACCTCAAGGAGGCGGATTGCCTCCAGGAGCAGGAAGTCCTGTAACAACAACTTCGGCTACGGTTACTGGTTTATCAGCAAATACGAGCTACGAATTCTACGTGAGAGTAGATTGTGGAGGCGGAACATATAGCGTATGGGCAGGGCCTTTCGTTTTCAGAACCTTGTGTGCTGCGTATACGGTTCCTTTCACGGAAGGATTTAACAATCCTTCCCCAACACAAACGTGCTGGACAGTATTGAATGCAGACGGTGATGCAAATTCATGGAACATGGATTATGCCACTAACCCGGCTGAAGGAAACCAAACGGCGAGTATTGTTTCAAGTTCAGTGTCTAACAATGACTGGTTGATTTCACCGCAGATCACACTTAACGGTAACCAGCGTTTAAAATACAAATACCGTGTTGAAACGGCTGGATCTCCATGTACTTTCGAGGTGAGATATTCTACAAACGGAACATCACCTGCGGATTTGACAAATGTGCTTGTAGCACCAGCGTCATATAGCAATACAACTTATATCGAGAAAACGGTGAATATGACTGGTGTAACCGGCGACGTTAATATCGGTTGGTATGTGGCGCCGGGTGCAAACGGTTCGAGAATCTATATCGATCAGGTAATCGTTGAAAATATACCTGCATGTCCGGAACCAATGGCTTTAGCAGTTTCTAATATCGCGCCAACTTCTGCGACAATTTCGTGGACTCCGGGTGGTACAGAAACATCATGGCAGGTTTTGGTTCAGCCAACAGGCTCACCGGTACCGACTCTTCCAACACAGGGAGTGACAGTGACTGGAACATCAACATATAACGCTACGGCAATCAATAGTTCTACAAATCATGATGTCTATGTATTGGCTGATTGTGGTGCTAACGGCCCAAGTGTTTGGATTGGACCAGTTACTTTCAGAACTCTTCAAGTTCCGGCGGCGCTTCCTTTCTCAGATAACTTTGAAGGTAATTTCAACTGGGATACTTTAAATGGAACTCAAACCAATAAATGGTTTGTAGGAACTGCTGTTAACAATGGAGGAACGCGTTCCATGTACATCTCCAATAACAATGGAGTGGCTTATACCTATACTACAGGCGGTACTCCAGACCCTACTTCTGTAGTTCAGGCATACAGAGATATTCAAATTCCAGCTGGTGCAAACCAAATGAATGTTGCGTTTGATTGGCGTGCACAAGGAGAGTCTACATATGATTATTTAAAAGCATGGATTGTGCCTGACAACTTTGTTCCTACCCCTGGAGTACAAATTACTGCAGCTGCGGACAGAATAAATCTGATAGGAGGAACGGGATACATTAATCTGAATGGAGCAGCATTCATAAGACGAAATATAATTGTAAATTCGGCTGCATTAGCAGGACAAACAAAAAGACTCGTTTTTGAATGGCGCAACGATTATACTGCAGGTACGAATCCACCGGCAGCTATTGACAATGTTGATGTGACAGTTATTACATGTCCGGCTCCTACTACTCCGGCAGTAACAGCTGTAACACAAAATACTGCAACGGTAGAATGGACTACCATAGGATCAGAAACACAATGGGAAATTGTTGTTCAGCCTGTAAATTCAGGTCTGCCGACAGGATCAAGTACTATTATTCCTGCTGGAACAAATCCGTTTACCATTACGGGATTAAACCCAGGTATAAATTACGAATACTATGTTAGAGCATATTGTGGTGCTTCAGATGTAAGTACATGGGTAGGACCAAAGGTATTTACCACAGCGCAATTTCCTGTGACAGTACCTTATGCAGAAGACTTTGAAGGGACATCAGGTTGGACAATTATGAATGGAACTCAGGCGAATAAGTGGTCTGAGGGGACAGCTGCTAACAATGGAGGTACGCGTGCAATGTATATCTCTAATGATAATGGAGTGTCTAATGCGTATACACTTACATCAACTTCGGTAGTTCAGGCGTATAGAGACGTTCAAATCCCTGCTGGTGTTACCCAGGTTAATCTTGGTTTTGACTGGAAAGCACAAGGGGAGACCACTTTGGATTATTTCAGAGCATGGCTTGTACCTACTTCGTTTGTTCCGACAGCAGGGACACAAATAACAGGTGCAGCTGACAGAATCAATCTTAGTGGAAGCATTAACCAAAGTGCAACATGGGCCAGAAGAAATTTGGTGTTAAATGTTGGTGCGTTGGCAGGTCAGAATGTTCGAGTTGTTTTTGAATGGGTAAACAATGCTAGTGGAGGAACACAGCCGCCAGTTGCTATTGATAACATCAACATTACAATCATTACATGTCCGGCTCCTACAGTTCCGACAGTAGTAAGCGTAACGCAATCTACTGCAACGGTACAATGGACTGCCGGAGCTTTCGAGTCACAATGGGAAGTTGTTGTTCAACCGGCAGGTTCCGGTCAGCCAACGGGATCAAGTACTATCATTCCGGCTGCAACAAATCCGTTTACAATTACAGGATTAAGCGCCAATACTAGTTATGAATACTACGTTAGAGCGGCTTGTACCCCTGTTACTGATGTAAGTACCTGGGCAGGTCCAAAAACATTCATTACCAGTCAGGTTCCGGCAACAATACCTTATAATGAAGGTTTTGAGGGAACTTCAGGCTGGACAACGGCAAATGGAACTCAGGTGAACAAGTGGTTCGAGGGAACTGCTGCTAATAACGGTGGAACACGTTCGTTATACATCAGTAATGATAATGGAACTTCCAATTTTTATGCGATAACGAGCGGATCAATTGTTCACGCTTACAGAGATATTGCTGTACCGGCAACATGTGCTGGTACAGTGAATATTTCGTTCGATTGGCGTTCTGTTGGACAAGCGGCTCAGGATTACTTAAATGTTTGGGTAGTACCTTCGACATATCTTCCAGTGGCAGGGACCGGAATCACGGCAGCTGCAAGTGGAGGAACACAATTATCGAATCAGTTAATTAATGGAGCAAGTTTCGCAACTTTAACCTATGCGTTTAATGCTGTGCCTTTTGCAGGTGGAAATATGCGTGTGGTGGTTGAATGGAGAAATAATACGGTAACTGGTACACAGACACCGGCCGCAGTTGATAACTTTAAAGTAGAAATCCCTACTTGTCCTAAGCCTTACAACTTAGCTGTTGTTGGGACTCCGACTCCAAACAGTGCGAACGTAACATGGACACCTGGATGTAGTGAAACAGCTTGGGAAATTATTGCACAGCCTACGGGGACTGCGGCACCTACCGCTGCTGCTACAGGTACACCGGTAACGACTCCGCCGCCTTTCACAATTACAGGTCTGCTGGCATCCACTTCGTATGATTTTTATGTAAGAGCGGTTTGTACAGCAGGTACAGATGTTAGCGTATGGTCTGCACCGAAAGCGTTTACAACGTTTATCGGAAATGATGATTGTGCTGGAGCTTATAATGTTCCGGTTAACAGTAACGATCTGTGTACTCAGGTAAGAGCCGGAATGTTCAATGGATCAACTATTTCTACAGTGGGTGGTACTACTTGTGGTACTGATAACTCAGGTGATATCTGGTTCCAGTTCACAGCTGCTAATACTTCGCATATCATTGATTTTATAAATTTTGCAGGGACTGCTCATCCAATTATGCTGACAGTTTATTCTGGAAACTGTGGTAGTTTGACTCAAATGGCTTGTAGTTATAACAACTCAGCTACGGTTACAGGATTACAGGTTGGCAGTACTTATTTTATAAGAGCATCAATCAATACGGTTACTACCGATACCAATATGCAATTTAACGTTTGTGTTAAAACACCGGTGGCTCCTGCCAGCGGAACAAGTTTAAGCTGTTTGATCAATACTGTTAACTCAGATTTCGAGATTCCTGCTTTTGTCGGTAACTGGCCAATATTTCCACATGATAATACATTTTTGGGATGGAAAACTAGTGCTCCAGATCATGCTATAGAAGTATGGGATACCCCTAATGGGGATAATACTCCGGCTTATTCCGGTACTCAGTTTATCGAATTGAATGCAAATTATTCTTCTTATGTGTATCAGGATTTTCCAACGCCTGTAACTACAGTGTTTAACTACGGATTTGCACACAGGGGAAGATCTGCGGCTGGTCCTGATACTTGTTATCTTAAAGCAGGACCTCCGGGAGGACCATATACTTTGGTTGCTACCTCTGTGCAAGGAAGAACGGCTTGGAGGTTTAATACAGGATCTTACACGGTTCCTGCAGGTCAGACGGTTACCCGATTTATTTTCGAGGCGGGTCCAACTGGTTCAGGGAATGCTACAGTTGGAAATTTCTTGGATGCTATTAACTTCACAGCTGATAACAGTATTGTTTCGGCGTCTCCTTTAAGTTTAGATTGTACGAGTACTAATGTGACTACAGTTGTAGGGGCAGGAGCGGGTACTTGGTCTGCTGATCCAAGCAATCCAGCGACTACAGTTATTGCAGATCCATACGATAATACTACTACTATTAGCGGATTTAGCGTATCGGGTACTTATAGATACAATTGGACAACATTATATTGTACAAGTTCTGTTGATATTGTTTATTTGGATAATGGAAACAGAGTACCTCAGTTTACTCAGGTTGCACCGATTTGTGCTTCAACAACAATGGCAGCCTTACCAATAATTTCAACTGAAGGCATTACAGGGACATGGTCTCCTGTTTTTGATAACACGACTACGGCTACGTATACATTTACGCCAAACCCTGGTCAGTGCGCTTTGACAACTACGATGACTGTTACGGTTACGCCTAATGTGACGCCTACGTTTAATGCGGTAGCGCCAATATGTGCGGGAGAAACA
>NZ_AVCS01000027.1 GCF_000498495.1 Flavobacterium enshiense DK69
AAAATGATTGAAAAAGCGCCCTCAAGGGGCGCTTTTTTTGTTTAAACAGGGTTCTGTAAGTGCAAGATTTTTATGATGGACTGCAAGGAGCAGTTATCTGATGAAAAACCAAACGTCCTGCAATTTGCTATTAAAGATGCCTTGCGTTTTGAATTGGTTGAAGTCTTAGATTTGGTGTTTGGGTAATGTATTGATTTTTGCAATATTTTCTTAAATAATCATAAATAAGAATTAACAATTGTAGTATTTGTTGGAAATGACCTGCAATGTTAAAAAATAAACAAATTTTTAATTTTTGTGAAAACAGCCTCATAAAGGTGTTGTGGCTTAAGCGTTTGGGAAATAATAATATATATTTGGGACATAAACTATTTTTCAAAATCAAATATTAATATTAATTATGAAAAAAATTACTCTTGTAATTTTCATGTCGTTAATGTCTTTCCTGGGATATGCACAGTTTCCGGAAAGTTTTAATACGGGAATTCCCGCGGCATGGCACGTTATGGATAACGGAACTGGTACCGTCAAAAGCTGGACGGGATCAACCGCTTTCGGCCCTCCGCATAGTGGTGCACAGCACGCTTTGGCTGATAGGGAAGACTTAGGTCTTAATAACACCTCTGAGGATTGGTTAGTCACACCTCAGTTTACTGTGCCGACTAACTCACAGCTCCGTTTTTGGGCGAAAATGACAGCGCCCGCCGATTATGGTACGCTTTTCCAATTGCGAATTTCAACAACTTCGCAAACCGACCGGGCAAGTTTTACCACATTCAAGCAATGGACGGAGCCAGAGTTGGAAACAGCTATGCAGGCAGGTGGTTCAACTGCATACAATGTTTATGGTGAAATTGTGCAGTCTTTAACTGCTTATGCAGGACAAAACGTTTACATTGCCTTTGTAAAAGTGCATACTCAAACAGGAGATTCGTCTCCAAACCCGTATTGGGGAGACCGCTGGGCAATTGATGATGTAAATGTTATTCAGCAATGTACAGATCCTTCAGCATTAACTGCTACGCAAATTACCCCAACTTCAGCACAATTAGGCTGGACAAATACGGGGCCGGCTACATCGTGGGATATTGAATGGATGCTTAGTGCCGATACTCCAACTGGGGTGCCGGATATAACTGGGGCTACAAATCCGTATGTTTTATCAGGCTTAGCTCCTGCAACGAATTATAAGTACTATGTGAGATCAGTTTGTAGCACAGGGGCTACCAGCAACTGGATTGGCCCGTTTGCTTTTAAGACAATTCCATACGGTCAAACTTGTGCAGCGCCTATTGCGATAACTGCACTTCCGTTCACGGAAACAAGCAATACCAATTTATTTGGTAATACTGTAACAGGAAGTCCGGGAGCTTCTTGTGGTATTGCAGGAAACTATTTAAACGGTAACGATGTGTTTTATGCTTTCACACCTTCTTTTACAGGGGTGGTGGATATCACTATGACACCTACAGGAACTAATTCAGGTCTTTTTGTTTATGGAAGCTGTGCCAACGTAGGTTCAATATGTTTGGCTGGTGTTGCCAATACAGCAGCGACACCTAGAAATATTCCGTTTCTTGCTGTTACAGCAGGAACTACTTATTATATAGTAATTTCGTCATTAAGCGGAACAATTCCTTATACTTTAACCATTCAGCAGGTAGGATGTCCGCCGCCAAATAATTTAGGTGCATCGGGAATTTCACAATCAGGGGCAACGCTAACTTGGGGTAACCCGGGAGGGGCTACTGCCTGGGAATATGTGTTCCAACCTCAAGGAGGTTCATTTCCTACAGGAGCAGGAACTCCTGCAACAACAACTTCGGCTCCGGTTACTGGTTTAGCAGCAAATACGAGCTACGAATTCTACGTGAGAGTAGATTGTGGAGGCGGAACATACAGCGTATGGTCAGGGCCTTTTGTTTTCAGAACCTTGTGTGCTGCATATCCTGTTCCTTTCACGGAAGGATTTAACAGTGCTTCTACAACACAATCGTGTTGGACTGTATTGAATTTAGACGGTGATGCGAATTCATGGAACATGAATTATGCCACTAACCCGGCTGAAGGAAATGAAACGGCGAGTATATTTTCAAGTTCAGTGTCTAACAATGACTGGTTGATTTCACCGCAGATCATGCTTACTGGTAACCAGCGTTTAAAATACAAATACCGTGTTGAAACGGCTGGGTCTCCGTGTACTTTCGAGGTGAGATATTCTTTAAACGGAACATCACCTGCAGATATGACAACAGTGCTTGTGCCGTCAGGATCTTATAATAATACGACTTATATCGAGAAAACTGTTAACATGACTGGTGTAAGCGGAAACGTTAACATCGGTTGGTATGTGGCACCGGGTGCAAACGGTTCGAGAATTTATATCGATCAGGTAATCGTTGAAGATATTCCTGCGTGTCCAGAGCCAATGGCTTTAGCAGTTTCTAATATCGCGCCAACTTCTGCGACAATTTCGTGGACTCCGGGTGGTACAGAAACATCATGGCAGGTTTTGGTTCAGCCTACAGGCTCACCAATACCAACACTTCCAACACAAGGGGTAACGGTAAACACAGCTCCACCTTACGATTATACTTCATTAAATGGTTCTACTACATATGATGTATATGTATTGGCAAATTGTGGTGCTAGCGGATCAAGTGTTTGGATCGGGCCGGTTACTTTCAGAACGCCTCAGCTTCCAGCAACATTACCATACTCAGAGACTTTTGAAGGTACCTCTGAATGGGATATAACTAACGGAACTCAAGCCAATAAATGGTTTGTAGGAACTGCTGTAAATTATGGAGGTACACGCTCAATGTATATCTCCAATGATAATGGTGCATCTAATGCATATACCCTTACATCGACTTCCATAGTTCAGGCGTACAGGGATATTCAAATCCCTGCGGGAGCTAACCAGGTGAATGTTGCCTTTGACTGGCGTGCACAAGGGGAATCTACTGTTGATTACTTCAGAGTATGGCTTGTGCCTAATAATTATGTTCCGACAGCGGGAACTGCAATCACAACAGCAGTCGGCAGAATCAATCTTAGCGGAAGCATTAATAATAACGCAACATGGAATCGACGAAATATAGTTGTAAATACAGCTACATTGGCAGGACAGACCGTAAGAATTGTTTTTGAATGGGTAAACAATGCGGCAGGAGGAGCAAATCCGCCAGCTGCCGTAGATAATATTGATGTGACAGTTATTACATGTCCGGCTCCTACTGCTCTGACAGCATCGGCTGTAACACAATCATCTGCTACGTTACAATGGACTTCCATAGGGACCGAAACACAATGGGAAATTGTTGTTCAACCGGCTGGTACCGGTCAGCCAACAGGATCAAGTACTATTATTCCTGCAGGAACCAATCCATTTACTGTTACGACGGGTTTAAATCCGGCTATCAATTATGAATATTATGTTAGAGCGGTTTGTACACCTGGTACCGATGTAAGTACTTGGGCAGGGCCACTAGCATTTTCTACGACTCAATATCCTGTAACAATGCCTTATGCAGAAGATTTTGAGGGAACATATGCATGGAATATCGTGAACGGAACTCAGACAAACAAATGGACAGTGGGATCTGCGGTTTATTACGGTGGTTCAAAATCATTGTACATCACTAACGATAACGGGGCTTCCAATGCATATACTAATAACGTCCTTTCTATAGTTCAGGCATATAAAGATATTCAAATTCCGGCTGGGACTAACCAGGTTAATGTGGCTTTCGATTGGAGATCACAAGGAGAAGCTGCTGACTACTTCAGAGTATGGGCTGTGCCTACGACATTTGTTCCTACACCGGGAACACAAATAACTACAGCAATAGACAGGATCAATCTTAGTGGGAACATTAGTCTTGGAGGCGCATGGGCGCGCAGAAATTTAGTTTTTAACGTTGGTGCTTATGCAGGTCAGGCATTCAGACTTGTTTTTGAATGGAGAAACGACTCTTTCGCAGGAGCAAATCCACCTGCAGCTATAGATAATGTTAATGTTACTGTAATCACTTGTCCGGCTCCTAAGGTTCCGACAGTAGTGAGTGTGACCGATTCAACAGCAACGGTACAATGGACAGCAGGGGCTGCTGAGACACAATGGGAAATTGTTGTTCAACCGGCAGGTTCCGGTCAGCCAACGGCATCAAGTACTATAATTCCGGCTGCAACAAATCCGTTTACAATTACAGGATTGAGCGCCAATACTAGTTATGAATACTACGTTAGAGCGGTTTGTACCCCAGTTACTGATGTAAGTACCTGGACTGGGCCAAAAACATTTATTACTTCCCAGGTTGCTGCAACAATACCTTATATAGAAGGTTTTGAGGGAACTTCAGGCTGGGCAACGGTGAATGGAGCTCAGACTAACAAATGGTTTGAAGGAACTGCAGCTAATAACGGTGGTACGCGTGCAATGTACATCAGTAGTGATAATGGTGTTACCAACACATATACCAATACATCTTCATCAATCGTTCATGCTTATAGAGATATTGCTGTACCGGCAACTTGTGCTCAGGAAGTTAAAATTTCGTTCGATTGGCGTTCTGTGGGACAAGCGGCTCAGGATTACTTAAATGTTTGGGTAGTGCCTTCAACATATCTTCCAGTGGCAGGGACTGGAATCACGGCAGCTGCAAGTGGAGGAACACAAATATCGAACCAGTTAAGTTTAGGAGGAAGTTTCACAACTGTAAACTTTACGTATAACGCAACGGCTTTTGCAGGACGTAATATGCGTGTGATTTTTGAATGGAGAAATAATGCATCGGCTGGTACGATTCCACCGGCAGCAGTTGATAACTTTAAAGTAGAACTTCCTACTTGTCCTAAGCCTTACAACTTAGCTGTTGTTGGGACTCCGACAATAAACAGTGCGAACGTAACATGGACACCTGGATGTACTGAAACGGCTTGGGAAATTATTGTACAGCCTAAGGGGACTGCGGCACCTACCGCAGCTACTGCAGGCACACCGGTAACCACTCCGCCGCCTTATACAATTACAGGTTTACAAACATTTACAGCTTATGAATTTTATGTAAGAGCGGTTTGTACAGCTGGAACCGACTTTAGTCCATGGTCTGGACAGAAAGAGTTTACAACGTTTATCGGGAATGATGAGTGTGCAGATGCTTATAATGTTCCGGTTAACAATAATGATCAATGTACTCTAGTAACAGCCGGAGCATTAAATGGATCGACTGTTTCATCAGTAGGAGGTACAACATGTGGAGCTGCAAATTCAGGTGATATCTGGTTCAAGTTCACGGCGACTAATTCCTCGCATACTATTGATTTTATAGATTTTGGTCCAGACATGAATCTACCGATTATGATGGCCCTTTATTCAGGAAACTGTGGTACTCTGAATCAACTGAAATGTAGTTATAACAACTCGATAACGGCATCCAATTTACAAATTGGTAGTACATATCTAGTAAGAGCATCTATCAATGCGGTTACTACGAATACCAATGTGAAATTTAACGTTTGCGTTAAAATACCTGTAGCTCCTACAAGTGGAGTCAGTACAAGCTGTTTGATCAATACGGTTAACTGGGATTTTGAATATCCAATCGTTCCTAGCCCTGGTATCCCTAATAATCCAAGATTTGCTGATCTATACGACCACATGGTATTGGGATGGAGAGTAATTGGTACGGATAACCATATGGAATTTTGGGCTTATGATGGTACTCAGACCGTTCCGGCATATTCCGGCCGTCAGTTTATCGAATTAAACGCTTATGTGGCTTCCGGGGTATATCAGGATTTTGAAACGCCGGTAACTACCGTGTTCAGTTATCAATATGCGCACAGGGCGAGACGATCTAACATGCCTCCTGACGTGGTTAAAGTTATGGCAGGTCCTCCTGGGGGCCCATATGTGGAGATTGACAGGAGAACTTCAGATACGTCGCGTTGGACGTATAATGATGTTCCACGTACCTATACGGTTCCTGCAGGTCAGACGGTTACCCGATTTATTTTCGAGGCGGTTACTCCTAATCCTGCGCCGGCTGGTTATGATCCATCGCAAGGAAATTTCTTGGATAACATTAAATTTACAGCAGATAACAGTATTGTTTCGGCGACGCCTTTAAGTTTAGATTGTACGAGTAGCAGTAATTTTACAACCGTTGTGGGTGCCGGAGTGGGAACTTGGTCTGCTGATCCAAACAATCCAGCGACTACAGTTATTGCAGATCCATACGATAATACTACTACTATTAGCGGATTTAGTGTATCGGGTACTTATAGATATAATTGGACAACATTATATTGTTCAAGTTCTGTAGATATTGTTTATTTGGATAATGGAAACAGAGTGCCTCAGTTTACTCAGGTTGCACCGGTTTGTGCTTTAACAACAGCAACCAATATACTGCCGACAACTTCAACTGACGGTATTACAGGAACATGGGCTCCTGTTTTTGATAACACAACTACGGCTACGTATACATTTACGCCAAACCCTGGTCAGTGCGCTTTGACAACTACGATGACTGTTACGGTTACACCTAATGTGACGCCTACGTTTAATGCGGTAGCACCAATATGTGCGGGAGAAACA
>NZ_AVCS01000028.1 GCF_000498495.1 Flavobacterium enshiense DK69
CTTTAATCAGATTAAAAGTGGTAACCCCGGTTTGACGATTAATAAGTTTTACTAAAATTTGGCCTTCCTTGCGCGAGAATTTTTTCAAGCGATCACCAAATTCATTTTCAAGATAATTTTCTACAATCTTAAAATACTTCTTCTTTTCCTTTTCTGTTTTAAGTTTGGCCATATTAGCGTTCATAATCTTTAAATTCTCGGCTGCTAATTTTGCATAGGGATACACTTTATAAACGCGGCGCTGAATTTTTTTGATACGCTCCATTTCCTCCAGTTTAGCTTTATCCTTACCAATGAACATTTCATCCATTTCTGTTTTAAAAACAACAGATGTATCCTGTTCCTGAGTTCGGACAGTATCATTGGTAACCTGACTATATATATAGGAGGAAAAAAAGAATGAAATACTCAAAAAAAGATATCGCTTCATAGACTTATTTATTATATCAAAATTATGCATTATACTAACAACTCTAATGCCATTTTATTATTTTAGCGAAAAAAATATTTTATGGCAACGAAATCAATACTGTCCGAATCGTCACTTACTTTTTTAGAAAACTACCTAAATAACGCATCTCCAACAGGTTATGAAGAAAGTGGTCAAAAACTTTGGATGGAGTACCTAAAACCTTATGTAGATACATTTATTACGGATACTTACGGAACAGCTGTAGGTGTTATAAATCCGGAAGCAGAGTATAAAGTTGTGATTGAAGGTCATGCGGATGAAATTTCGTGGTATGTAAACTATATTACGGATGATGGATTGATCTATGTTATTCGCAATGGAGGATCTGATCATCAGATAGCACCTTCAAAGCGCGTAAACATTCACACTAAAAACGGCATTGTAAAAGGAGTTTTCGGATGGCCGGCAATCCATACAAGAAATCGCGGTAAGGAAGAATCGGCAACACTTCATAATATTTTCATTGACTGTGGTTGTTCTACCAAAGAAGAAGTGGAGAAATTAGGCGTTCACGTAGGCTGCGTAATTACATATCCAGATGAATTCATGATTTTAAACAACGATAAATTCGTTTGCCGAGCCATAGACAACCGTATGGGAGGATTCATGATTGCGGAAGTAGCGCGTTTGTTAAAAGAGAATAAAAAGAAATTACCTTTCGGATTGTATGTAGTGAATTCGGTTCAGGAAGAAATTGGTCTTCGCGGAGCGGAAATGATTACGCAAACCATCAAACCGAATGTAGCCATTGTTACTGATGTTTGCCACGATACTACCACCCCAATGATCGAAAAGAAAATTGAAGGTGATCTGAAAATGGGTAAAGGTCCGGTTATTGCTTATGCTCCAGCTGTTCAAAACAGATTACGTGAGCTGATTGTAACAACCGCAGAAGACAAAAAGATTCCTTTCCAGCGTCACGCTACTTCAAGAGCTACGGGAACGGATACCGATGCTTTTGCTTACAGTAATGGTGGTGTTGCCTCTGCACTAATTTCGCTTCCTTTGCGTTATATGCATACGACGGTAGAAATGGTTCACCGTGAAGACGTGGAAAATGTCATCAAATTAATTTATGAAAGTTTATTGCGAATTGAGAACAACGAAACTTTCTCTTATTTCAAATAACATTTAATGGTTTCATTACCGACAAAATTCAAGGCAGCTCTCCTACTATTGTCATTTACTTTAGTAATGAACAGTTGTGGGTCATCGCATTCTAAAGGCAAAACTACCACTGTTTCAAAAGTAAAGGGATACAAAAGCACGGGAGTTGCCTCTTATTATCATAATAAATTCAACGGTCGTAAAACCGCAAGCGGAGAACGTTTTAGTAATAAGAAATTAACCGCTGCGCACCGGGAACTTCCCTTCGGCACAAAAGTGAGGGTCACCAACCTTGCCAACAACAAATCGGTTGTGGTTATTATTAATGATCGCGGACCATTTTCAAAAGGACGGGAAATCGACCTGTCCAAAAAAGCCTTCATGAAAATAACCGACAAGAAAACTCATGGTGAGCTAAAAGTAAAAATTGAAGTTTTATAATAATGTCTTCTTTAAAAAACATAATCCGCTGTTTACTCCTTTTTTTCCCTTTATTCATTGGAAACGCTCAAACGACCGATAAAATAGAGGAAACTTATACCTCCAAAAAAGGTATTGATAAAATCAGTTTTTACGAAAGTCTGACTCATCGTCAAAAATTGGATCATCTGGATTTTTTATATCAGAATCTACTTAAACTAACTACTGATGAACAAATTAACTCAGATACAAAATCGTCGATGCGACTTAAATTCGCATTAGCCGAAATCTATGTTTTTAAACAGGAAGACCTAAAAACCATTATTGCTTTTAAAGAAATTCTGAACAACAAGGATTACAAATTCCCCGATTCAAAAAAAATGTATGTATTGGTTCAATTGCAAAGTGCATATCTGAACCTTAATTTATATTCCAATGTTTTTAAAATAAACTCTGAAATAGCCTATCTCAGAAAAAAAGGGGTGAATTATCCTTTGTGGAGTTACAGTAATAAAAGCGGCTTATATGCCCGATTGTTCTTATATGACAAGGCAATTTTACAATTGAAATCGGAAATCAAAGAAATTCTGAAAAATCCAAAACGTGATTCACTCATTGTTCCTTCTGCTTACAACAGTTTAGGATATTATTTTTTTAAGAATAATCAAATTGACAGCGCCTACCATTATTATAATCTGTCACTACAAAAAGCAGAAACAGCTCTTAAGAAAAATGATTTTGGAAATTACAATGCATTATCCGGTCTGGTGAAAGGAAATATAGGTCTTTTAAAAATGAAACAAGGCGATTACAAAGCCGCTGTGCCACTATTGATGGAAGACATTTCCGTCGGAATAAAAATCAAGGACAACAACAACAACGATGGAATCGTCAAAACCATTATCTATCTTTCCACATGTAACATTAAGTTAAAAAACTATTCTGAGGCCCAAAAAAACATAGAACTTGCAGAACAACAAATCCTTTCAAAAGGAATATCACCTGAAACAAGAGTAGCCTACTATAGAACAAAAGCAGAATTACTGAAAGCTCAAAATAAAAAAGATGAAGCCTATACTTATAATGAGAAAGCGTTCAATTTGAGTGATTCGATAAATTCGAAAAAACAGCGCCTTTTATTGGCTGGAAACGAAATCCTATACCAATTAGAAGAAAAGGATAATTTAATTGAAAAACAACAGTCGGATATCAACGCCAAAGAAAAAGGAATACTTTATATCGTTGCAACAGCCTTAGGAATCATTTTGATGACAACTTTGTTATACCTGAATAATTCCCGAAAAAAACAGAAAGAAATCCAGCAGAAGAATGATGAAATTTTAGCAAAAAATGAAACCATCAAAGAATCGCTGGTTGAAAAAGAAATGCTTTTAAAGGAAATTCATCACAGAGTAAAAAACAACCTGCAGATTATTTCGGGAATACTGGAACTTCAGAACCTGAACATCCGTGATGAAAATGCGAAGGTTATTTTAAAAGAAGGACAGTCGAGAATACAGTCTATAGCACTGATTCACAAAACGCTTTATCAGTCGGAAAATTTCAGTAAAGTTCGGTTTCAGAATTATTTATCCGAATTGATTCAAGCCATTCAAATAGCATACAACTCTAACACAAAGATAAATATCGATGTCGAAGCAAATGAGATTGAACTAGGCATAAACACAGCTATTCCGCTAAGTCTGATTATCAACGAAATTGTGACTAATTGTTTCAGGCACGCTTTTAAAAACAAGGAAAGCGGAAATATTACAATCAATCTCACCAAAAAAAACGATATTTACACACTTATCATAAAAGACAACGGCGTTGGATTGCCTGTTGATTTTGATCCCAAGAAACTCCAATCGATTGGTTTTGATCTGATTTTAGGTTTGACAAGACAATTGGAAGGTAGTGTTGATTGGAAAGACGAAAACGGAACCAGCATTATTATTACTTTTAAAGATTTAGCATAATGAACCATCCACTGAACATATTAGTAGTAGAAGACGAATACATAACCCAAAAAACAATAACAGTCCTCTTAACAGAAATGGGCTACAATGTTGTCGGAACCGCTATGAATGCACAGGAAGCTATTGAGGTACTTTCTGAAAATAAAGTTGAATTCGCCCTTTTGGATATCACTATTCAAGGTGAAAAAGACGGTATTTGGCTGGCGAATTATATTCAGGAAAAATATTCAATTCCGCACGTATTCTTAACGGCTTATTCTGATGATGTTACCGTTAAAAATGCCATAGCCACGAATCCTTACGGATATCTGATAAAACCTTTTCAGAAAGCGGAACTTTTTACAGCCATAGAAATAGCGATGCTTAACTACAACAAACAAAACGTTACTATTCCTAAAGAGAGTGCTTACATATATATCAAACACAACGAGGTTTTTGAAAAAGTGGCCATTGAAAACATCATTTATGCAGAAAGTCAGAAGAATTACCTGCTCATAGGTACTCCGGAAAAAGAATATCGTTATCGTTCTACTATAACTGAGTTTATGGATAAACTTCCCGCTAATTTTATTAAAACCCACAAAGGCTTTATCGTAAACAAAACTAAAATTGACGGGTATAACATTTCCTTTATTACAATAGGCAGTAAAAAAATCCCGATTTCAAAAACATATAAAGATTTCGTGATTTCCGAATTGAACAGTTCTCAATCCTAAAATTTATTTTCAAATCATAAAAAAACCGGGTATAAAACCCGGTTCTTAACTACTACAACAAACTTAAACCTATTTTTTTGAAGCCGCTTTGATAATTTCAGCCACTTCGGTAGCTTTTGTTGCTTCGGCAAGTTGCAAAGCGGTACGGCCATTAAGGTCTTTAGCTGAAACATCCGCTCCTTTTTCAATTAAAAATTTTGCTATCTCAGCATTGTTAAAACGAGCTGCAAACATTAATGGTGTCATTCCGTTTTTAGTTTCGTTTACGTCTACCCCGTATTCGATGAATTTTTTAACTGTCGCTACATCTCCTTTACTGATTGCCACGATAAGTGGAGTCACATCGTGATTGTAAATTGCAACATTTTTAAAAGTTGAAGTTTCAACATTTGAAGCTAAAGCAACATTTGTAGCTGCGATTAAAGCTAAACCTAACAAACTGATCGTTTTTTTCATGATGATTTATTTTTTGATTAATGATTTAATGAATAGACGCTTTTAATTTGCTTTCGTTACTCGAAAATCCTGATTATAACACAATTTTAACAAATAGATACTGATAATCGGTGTTTTAAAACCGTTTGTCGATATTCTTAAAACCGGCTTTCATTTTGACATTACAAAGAACAAAAAAACCACGCAAAGCGTGGTTAGTATATCTTTAAATTTGGGTTATCTTATTTACTTAAAAAGGCTACGACGTTTTTCTCAATTCTTTCATTGATATTAGAAATATCAGCTTTTACGAATTTGTCACCAATAATATTCTCATATAATTCGATGTAACGTTCTGAAACAGTTTCAATGTATTCGTCTGTCATGTTAGGGATTTGTTGTCCTTCTTTACCCTGGAAACCATTTTCGATTAACCAGCGGCGAACAAACTCCTTCGACAATTGTTTCTGGTCTTCTCCTCTATCTTGTCTCTCCTGATATCCTTCAGCATAGAAATAACGTGATGAATCCGGCGTATGAATCTCATCAATCAAAACGATTTTTCCATCTTTGGTTTTTCCGAATTCATATTTTGTATCTACAAGAATCAATCCGCGGGAAGCAGCAATTTCAGTTCCTCTTTGATATAAAGCTCTTGTGTATTTCTCTAAAATCAAGTAATCTTCTTCAGATACGATTGCGTTTGCCAAAATTGCTTCACGCGAAATGTCTTCATCATGAGAACCATTATCCGCTTTTGTTGTCGGAGTAATTATCGGTGTTGGAAACTTATCATTTTCCTTTAATCCTTCCGGCATTTCAACTCCACACAACACTCTTTTTCCTGCTGCATATTCACGAGCTGCGTGTCCGGACAAATAACCACGGATTACCATTTCCACTTTAAAAGGTGCACACAAATGACCAACAGCAACATTTGGATCCGGAGTGGCGATTAACCAATTTGGAACGATATCTACTGTTAACTGCATGAATTTAGTAGCAATCTGATTTAGAATCTGCCCTTTGTAAGGAATTCCTTTTGGCATAACAACATCGAAAGCTGATAATCTGTCGGTTGCCACCATTACCAAAAGTTCGTCATTTATATTGTAAACTTCTCTTACTTTACCACGGTAAACAGATTTTTGACCCGGAAAGTTAAAATTGGTAGTCGTAATTGTGTTCATTATTTATGTGTTGTTTTTGAGTAATGCAAATGTAATTGGATTCTGAAAGCCAAACAAAATTATCGGAACAAATTTGTTACTCGATGGCAAAGTTAATAGTTACGTTTGCAATTACTTCAATCTCTCCAATTGCCAATGTTTCTCTTGCCGGTGCAGCCATTTCTGAATCCATTTTCATTGCAGCATAAACAGGTCTAGGGTAATTTGTCATAGAATTATCGGAAACCATAATTGCCTTCCCTACTTTTTGGTTTAAAGCCGATGCATAATCAGCCGCTTTGGCTTTAGCATTCTGAACGGCTTTCACTCTTGCCTGACTTTCATATTCGGCCACTTTAGACGATTTGAAATCCACACCATGGATCACATTGGCGCCTGCATCGACCACTCCCATGATTAACTCATCATATTTAGACAGATCCTTAAGTGTAATAATGATATTTTGTGAAGCTGTATAGGTATTTTTCTTTTTCTGATAATCGTATGACTTATATAAAGACACTCTTTGTGTCTGATAATCAGTGGCCGGTAATTTCATTTTTTTGATGTATTTGATTATAGCATCAATTGTTACATCATTTTTCGTTTTTACGTCGGCTGCATCATTACCGGTATTTTCAGCGCCGACAGTTATCACGGCCTGATCCGGAGTAACCTTAATTTTCCCTTCACCAGAAACTACAATCTGTGGAACCAATTTGTTTTCCTGAGTTTGTGCATAAGAAAATACCGTTGTAAATAATACGATTCCAAATAAAACTAATTTTTTCATTTTTTTTAATTTAAGTTTTTCATTACAAATCAAAAGCGATGCCAAAAGCATTAAATCTTGCCCATTTTTAATAAAATCAACAATATGATAATCGGAATCGCCAATAAAACAACCATTAAAGTATTGTCTGTCAACATTGTCGGAACCTTAGCAAGCGTGATGATATATCCACCGATTGCCCCTCCAAAATGTGCCGTATGACCTATGTTGTCATTCTTTGCTTTCATTCCGTAAATAGAATACAGCAAATAACCTATTCCGAATAAATAAGCAGGAATGGGAATTGGAATGAAAAACATATACAAACTCATCTCGGGATATAACAAGATAGCAGAATACAATACTCCTGTAACGGCTCCCGAAGCTCCGATTGCACGGTAATAATAATCGTTATTATGAAAATACAACGTGAGCAAGCTGCCAAAAATCAAACTCCCAAAGTAAATTATCACAAATGAAAATACCCCAAAAGAATCAATAACCACTGGCGCAAAGAAATACAATGTAAGCATGTTAAATAACAAGTGCCCAACATCACCATGCAAAAATGCGGAAGTTATCATTCGGATATGCTCACCTGCACGAATACTGCCAATGTGAAATTCATATTTTCTGAAAAAAGATTGATCTCCAAAGCCTTTAAAACTTGTAATGACAGTTGCTGCTATAATCAATAATAATACAGAGTTCATATATTTGTATTTTCGTTGGGTAAAAATAACCAATGTTTCTTTATAGAATGTTATTTATTATCCGAATAATCTGTTTTAAATTATATTTGCAAAAAATTTAAATAAATGCAGTTATTAATATTTGTATTGGCATATCCTATCTTATGGTGTATATCAATTCTACCATTCCGATTATTATACTTCGTCTCCGATTGCATTTACGTACTTGTATATCATATCATTGGCTACAGAAAAAAAGTGGTCAGACAAAATCTGGCTTTGGCTTTACCTCATTTATCGGAAAGAGAACGTTTGATCATAGAGAAAAAATCGTATCATCATTTAGTTGACGGTTTCATGGAAATGATTAAAACCATGACTATTTCCGAAAAAGAAATGCGCAAGCGTTTTATCATTACCAATATGGATCTCTATCAGGAATACGAAGCAAAAGACAAAAGCATTATTGCTCTGTCGGGCCATTATGCGAGCTATGAATGGTTAATCATCATGAATAAATACTCCAAATTTAAAGGTTACGGAGTTTACAAACGAATTAAAAACAGGTATTTTGACAATTTGGTCCGAAAAATCCGTAGTAAATTTGATGCCACTTTAATTGATACAACGGAAACTACTCCTACCATATTGGCTAACCATAAAAAAGGAATAAAAAGTCTTTATGGATTCATTGCCGATCAAAATCCAAAAGTATGGAAAGCACACCATTGGACAAAATTTATGGGATTTGATGTTCCTGTACATACAGGAGCAGAAATGCTTGCCAAAAGATTGAACATGAACGTGCTATATATAAAAGGAGAAAAATTAGGCCGTGGCCGATATCAGGCTACTTTCGTTCCGATGGTTGAGAATATCAAAGAAGTACCGGATTATGAAATCACCGACATGTTTTTCAGAATGTTAGAAGAGCAAATCCTTAACAAACCTGAATATTACCTGTGGACACATAAAAGATGGAAACACACTAAGGAAGCATAGCAGTTGGCAGCGTTCAGAAGGCAGGTAACAGAATGCAGACAGCAAAAAAAATCCACTTATATAAGTGGATTTTTTTTTGTCTATATGTATTTTACTTATAAAGAAAACCAGTTTTTAACCATTTCTTTTTCTTTACCTGAAGCCTCTTTGTGAAGGAACTCGTTGGAGTTTTTATTGTATTCGTAATCCTTCGCCCATTCTTTATGATTTTCTGCTAAAGCAACAATACTGTCACAAACGAATTCAATTTCAGCCGAAGTTGTAGTTGGGTGTATTGACATTCTGATCCATCCCGGTTTTTCAATTAAATCCCCGTGGGTAATTTTATCCGTCAGATAATGAGAAGTTTCCTGATCTACATGCAACAAATAATGACCGTACGTTCCTGCACAACTACATCCTCCACGTGTCTGGATTCCGAATTTATCATTTAGTATTTTTACGCCAAGGTTAAAATGCAGTTCGTCAATATAAAACGAAATAACACCTAATCTATCATTATGCTGACCTGCAAGGATATTGATATTTGGGATATTCCCTAATCTGTCGAAAACATAATCAACGATTTCATGCTCGCGTTTCAGAATATTGTCAATTCCCATCTGCTCTTTCAACTGAATTGCCAAAGCCGTTTTGATAACCTGAAGGAACCCAGGCGTACCGCCATCTTCGCGTTCTTCAATATTATCCAAGTATTTGTGCTCTCCCCATGGATTGGTCCAGCTAACTGTTCCTCCACCCGGATGATCGGGAACCATGTTTTTGTAAAGTTTTTTATTGAAAACCAAAACTCCCGAAGTACCTGGTCCGCCAAGGAATTTGTGTGGTGACATAAAAATGGCATCCAAATAACCTTCCGGATTGTCTGAAGGGTGCATATCGATTTTTACGTAAGGACCTGAACAGGCAAAATCCACAAAACAAACTCCGTTGTACTGATGTATCAATTTTGCTATTTCATGATAAGGCGTTCTGATTCCTGTAACATTTGAACAAGCCGTAACAGAAGCAATTTTCAAAGTGTGATCTTTATACTTCTCCAGCAATTCTTTAAAACTTTCCATAGAGATCAGCCCTTTCTCGCAAGCCGGGATTACTTCCACTTTTGCGATAGTCTCCAACCATGAGGTCTGATTAGAATGGTGTTCCATATGGGAAATAAAAACAACAGGTCTTTTCTCTTCAGGAACCTGCGTGTATTTCTGAAGATTTTCAGGAATTTTTAATCCTAAAATACGCTGAAATTTATTGATAACACCGGTCATACCGCTTCCGTCAACAATCAGAACATCGTTTTCATCACTGTTAACGTGTTTTTTGATTATGTGGCGTGCTTCATGGTAAGCCATTGTCATTGCAGTTCCGGATACCGTAGTTTCCGTATGCGTATTGGCAACAAATGGTCCAAATTCATTCATCAGTTTCTCTTCAATCGGACGATACAAACGTCCTGAAGCAGTCCAATCAGTATAAATTATTTTTTTTCTTCCGAAAGGAGAATCAAATTCCTGATCGATTCCGATGATATTTTTTCTGAATTGCAGAAAATATTGTTCCAGTTGTGTTGTTTGTGTTGTAATCATTCTTAAAACTTAAAAAGCATTTGCGGTCAAAGATACATTATTTTGATTATTTGAGGATTTCCAGATCTCCCGTTTTAAAGAGAATAACTAAAATTTAACATATTCATCTGATTCAATGATAATTACAATTCAAATTCAACAGATTTCAGATGCTGAAAAACTGTTTCGTAATTTTCATTTATATTTGCTTTTTTAATCAGAAGTCATGAATATCAAACTCCTAGCTATCGGCAAAACCGATAATAAAGCACTACAAACCTTAATCGACGATTACACGAAAAGGCTTTCGTTCTACATTAAGTTTGAATTGGAGATTATTCCGGACATCAAAAACGTAAAAAATCTTTCAGAGGCACAGCAAAAAGAGAAAGAAGGCGAATTAATCCTGTCAAAATTATCAGCCTCAGACCAATTGATTTTACTGGACGAAAACGGAAAAATGTTTTCCAGCGTTGGTTTTTCGGAGGAATTGCAAAAGAAAATGAATTCGGGCATAAAAACCTTGGTTTTCGTAATTGGAGGCCCCTATGGTTTCAGCCAGGAAGTTTATAAAAAAGCATTGGGAAAAATTTCACTTTCCCAGATGACATTCTCCCACCAAATGGTGCGTTTGTTTTTTATCGAACAATTATACCGTGGTTTCACAATTCTGAAAAACGAACCTTACCATCACCAGTAAAAAACTGTATAACTGCGAATTACACATCAAAATCACTTCTAAAATCAGGGTTAAATTTATCAAAAATTAATGATAATCTTGTGAAAAACACCTAATTTTACTAGTGATTGTAAATGCTACGCTATCGTAACATTATGGGTTTATGCGCAGAACTAAAAATCAAGCGCTTCTTTTCCTCAAAAATTCTATTTCCATTTAATTTTTCAATTATGAAACTTTATATGAGTTTATTAGCGGTTGCTTTATTTACATTTGGTATGGTTTCGTGTAGCGATGACAATGATGATTACATGGCTCCTACACCGACACCGAGTAATACTATTACTTTTAATGCAACTTTAAATGGCGCTAGTGAAGTACCTCCAAATACTTCCGCTGCAACGGGAACCGCAGTGCTAAAATTCAACAACACCACTAAAATATTTACCATTACGGTTACTCATAATGTAGAGACCCCTACTAATGGGCACATACATTTAGGTGCACCTGGGGTTAGTGGTCTACCAGTTTTTCCATTCACGAGTTATACATCACCAATCAATTATACCAGTAGCGCTTTAACTGCTGAACAAGAAGCGGATCTTAAAGCCAATCTTTACTATGTAAATATACATAATGATGCACCTTATGAAGGCGGAGAAATCAGAGGCCAACTCATTAAACAAACTACAGTTTATTAAAACAGATCTGCTTAAACTATCACATAAAAAAGGTCTTCCTAATTATTAAAAAGGAAGACCTTTATCTTTAAAATAAAAATAAAATTTTTACAATATTGACAAGATTAATTGTCTAACTATTTCTAATACACAAACTCAGTAAATTCTATCATTTTCAAATCTAAAGTTCTCATGAATAACTTATTCTGAATATAAGTTCCGAAACTGCTGTTTTTATCAAAACAAAACCTCACATTATCCATAGAATCTTTTGCATTGTTTAGATATCGCCCTAATTCCACTCTTTTAACGAGTGAATCGTTTACAAAAACCTGATTGTCTTTCTTAAAAAATACAATTAGTCCAGATTTTGGTTTTTCTTCTCTGTAAACAATTTTCGTAAACGGAATGAACGCCAGATTCTTCCCTATACTGTCGGCATACGAATAAAAGTTATCTTTAGGAAGATCTTCATCGCTTTTTCGTTTCAGCTTTTTCGCCTGCAATTTTTTAATTTCAGGAATTATGGTCTTTAGAGGCAGACGTTTGTCAATATTAAAAACCCAATTGGTTGTAGTAATAACTGTATTTTTATTAACGACGGCCAGAGTATCATTATTTACAACCGAAAAGAAAAAATCTACTTTGGAAAGATCCAAAACCTCTTTAACTACAGTAACATCTGATTTTGGCAATAATATCTCTTTTTTTTCACCACAGGAAAATAATAATGGCACTAGAAAAAGACAGGTAATTTTCTTCATATTCTAAAAATTTAATTTTGGATCAAGGAACACAAACGGACACACTCCACAGCTTCTTTAACATCGTGTACGCGCAGGATTTTTGCTCCTTTCAGAAGAGAAATCGTATTTAAAACCGTGGTTCCGTTGAGTGCCTCATTCTGATTGGTTTCCAATGCTTTATAAATCATTGATTTTCTTGATACAGCCGCCAAAAGAGGCAAATCCAACATTTCAAATAGTTCTAATTTCTGAAGTACTTCATAGTTTTGCTCCAGGGTCTTTGCAAAACCAAATCCGGGATCAATAATGATATCATTGATGCCTAATTTTCTCGCTTCGGCAATTCGATCAGCGAAATACGAAATCATTTCTTTTACAATATCATCATAATGCGTAAGTGTAGCCATAGTTTGAGGCGTCCCTCTCATGTGCATCATGATGTACGGAACATTAGCATTAGCAATAACATCGAGCATATTTTCATCCAGCAATCCTGCCGAAATATCGTTAATCATAGCAGCTCCGCTGTCAATTGCCTGTTGGGCAACATTGGCCCTGAAAGTATCGATGGATAATATTGCCTCTGGAAAATTTTCACCTATCAATTCCACAATCGGAAGCAAGCGGGACAACTCTTCCAATTCGGATACAAACATCGCATTTGGTCTTGAAGAATAAGCACCAATATCAATAAACGTCGCTCCTTCCTTAAGCATTTTCTCTGTCTGATTCAAAAGTTCTTCATCTGTTTGATACCTGCCCCCATCAAAAAAAGAATCGGGTGTAATATTCAAAATCCCCATTATTTTGGGTTGCGACAAATCAATAAGTTGCCCTTTGCAATTGATATTCATACTATAAATCAGTTATTAAAAGTCGAATACCCGAATAATATTGTAAAATCATTCGGCTTTGTACTTCGCCTTAATTTCTTTACATTTGAAAACTCAAGAAACAAAGATAACTTAAATGAATACGACTTCACAGGAATTTGACAAGGTAATTGCCATTTGCCGCGACTTATATACAAAGAAAATGAAGGATTATGGTAGCGCGTGGCGCATTTTACGCATGCCTTCATTAACTGACCAGATTTTTATCAAAGCCCAGCGCATCCGCAGTCTACAGGAAAACGAAGTGCGCAAAATCGATGAGGATGAAACTGGAGAATTCATCGGTATCATTAATTATTCGATTATGGCACTAATTCAGCTGGATTTAGGCGTGGCAGACCAACCCGATTTAGATTGGGAAACGGCAGTTAAATTGTATGATGAAAAAGTACAAATCACCAAACATTTAATGGAAGCCAAAAACCACGATTACGGTGAAGCTTGGCGCGATATGCGCGTGAGCTCACTTACCGACCTGATTTTACAAAAACTGCTTCGCGTAAAACAAATTGAAGACAACAAAGGAAAAACTTTGGTTTCCGAAGGTATTGACGCTAATTATCAGGATATGATCAACTATGCTGTCTTCTCTCTTATTTTAATGGGATTCGCAAAAAAAATAGTAGTCTAAAATTATGAAATCGTCATGATTCCAAAATTAAAAGTAAAATAAAAAATGGCGATACCATATTCCTTTAAAAAATAAATAATAGCTCTATATGAAATACGTTTCAACTGCAATACGAATTATAATAGCAATCTTGTTCATCATTTCGGCAATAGCAAAAATGTATCCATCACCCTATTTTGCTATTTCAACTTTTGAAGTGAAACAATTGTATCCTCTTGGTTTTTCCGAGACGATCGCACCATGGTTTTCCCGAATTTTAATAGGAATCGAATTAGCCCTCGGTATATTAATTCTGCAGAATAATTATCTGAAAAAATTAATCATTCCGGCTACGATTTTGCTATTGGTGGTTTTCATCGGGCATTTATCGTATCAGACTTTTCTAAGCGGTGGAAACACGGGCAATTGCGGTTGTTTTGGTGAATTACTTCCAATGACCCCGATTGAAGCTATCATAAAAAACATCGTTGCGGTTGTATTATTGGTCTGGCTCTATAAATTGATCAAAGAGGATGCTCCTACTTCAAAATTTTGGCTGGTCGGGTTAATTACAATCCTTACAATTTTAGGGATCTTTTTATTGGCTCCAATCAAAAAAACTACTTCAGATGATGTAATCGCACCGGTAACAAACATCGGTACATTGGAAACAAGCATCGACAGTACATCGATCCCCGCTGAAGAAAATAAATTACCTGAAACTAAAGCAGATACTGTTAAAGATATTCCTACTGCTAAAAAAGAAACTGAAAAAGTAGTCGAAAAAACCCCTGTTAATGAGCCGGCAAAACGAAAATCAGGTTATGCAAAATATTTTTCTGATATCGACAAAGGCCGCAAAACACTATGTTTCTTTGTTCCCGGATGTGATCATTGTATGGAGGCTGCCAAAGAACTTACAGAGATGAAAAGGAAAGATCCTAATTTCCCTGAAATCAAAATCATTTTCATGAATGAAGAACCGGAAAAAATTCCAGATTTCTTCAAATTTGCCGGCGCACAATATCCGTATGTGATGATTGATGTTATTCCGTTTTGGGGCGTACTTGGCTCTGGAAAAGACACTCCGGGCGTAAAATACCTGTGGAACGGAAACGATTATAAATTCTACTACGGAATAACCGATAATAAATTCAACCCCACTGAATATCAAACCATTATTAACAAACCCTACTCGGAATTAAAAAAATAATTATGAACAAATTTTTAGCAATTCTGTTTTTTGCCTTAACGCTTTCTTCATGTGCACAGGAAACGCAGACAACTTTTAAAAAAGAAGCATTAAAAAATAAAATGGTCACTTTAGACGGAAGTTCGATTACATTTAAAGACATCCTGAAAAAATACAAAGGAAAACCTATTGTACTTGACATATGGGCATCCTGGTGTTCAGATTGCGTCAAAGGAATGCCTAAAGTAAAAGCGTTACAAAGTCAGTTTCCTGAAGTTACCTATCTATTTATTTCTATGGATAAAACCCAGGAAGCATGGCAAAAAGGAATCCAAAAACACGAGGTAACAGGCGAACATTATATGGCAACTGACGGTATGAAAGGTGTTTTCGGAAAAGCAATTGACTTAACCTGGATTCCGCGCTATTTGGTCGTTGACAAAAAAGGCAAGATTGCCCTTTTCAATGCAATTGAAGCCGATGATTTAAAAATGATTGAAACATTAAAAACAATAAACTAACATAAAATAATGAGACATAACATAGTTGCAGGCAACTGGAAAATGAATAAAAATGCTGCGGAAACTACGCAGTTATTAGCGGATATCTTAAACCAACTTCCGTCAGGAAAAGAAGTTGAAGTGATTGTTGCTCCATCTTTTGTTAATTTATCGCAAGCTGTAAACATTTTGGAACATACCAATGTGAGTGTGGCTGCACAAAACATGCATCAGGCAGAAGGCGGCGCATTTACCGGAGAAGTTTCGGCGAGCATGTTATCATCTGTAGGTGTAAGCAACGTAATTTTAGGTCACTCGGAAAGACGCGCTTATTTCAAAGAAACCGATGCGCTTTTGGCTAACAAAGTTGATACAGCATTAAAACATGAAATGCGAGTGATTTTCTGTATCGGTGAAGAATTAAAAGACCGTCAGAATAAACAGCACTTCAATGTGGTGGATACTCAATTGCGCGACGGATTGTTTCATTTGGGAGCCAATGCGTGGGTAAATATCGTTTTGGCTTATGAACCTGTTTGGGCTATCGGAACCGGGGAAACCGCCACACCGGAACAGGCACAGGAAATGCACCATTTTATCCGTGAAACCATTCAGCATCAATACGGAAGTTCAGTAGCCGAGAATGTTTCCATTCTTTACGGAGGAAGCGTAAAACCGGATAATGCGAAAGAAATTTTCTCTAAACCTGATGTTGACGGCGGATTGATTGGCGGTGCTGCATTGAGCGCTGAGGATTTTGTGGCGATTGTGAGTGCTGTTGAATAAATCGGAAATGATTACAGTAAACATCATCGGTTCAGGCAATGTGTCGCAGCATTTGATTTCGGTTTTTCAGAAAACTGAAAGTATTGTGTTGCAGCAGGTTTTTTCACGGAAAAAGGAAAACATAAATCATCTGGTTTCCGATGATAAAATCACAACGCTGTATTCCGACATAAAACCGGCAGATATCACTATTATTTCTGTTACGGATGATGCTATTGCAGAAGTTTCGGAACAACTTCCGTTTGAAAACCAATTAGTGGTTCATACTTCCGGAAGCGCTGGTCTGGATACATTAAGTGCCAAAAACCGACGAGGTGTATTTTATCCATTGCAGACATTTTCAAAAACAAAGTCAGTCGATTTTAAAGTAGTTCCAATTTGTTTGGAAACCGAAAACGATCCGGATTTTGCTATCTTGGAGAACCTGGCAAAAGCTATTTCAGATAAAGTATTTAAAATCAATTCAGGACAAAGGCAAAGTTTACATGTTGCTGCAGTTTTCTCATGCAATTTTGTAAATCATTTGTATCAATTGGGAAAAGAAATATGCGACGAAAATCAGGTTCCTTTCGAAATTTTAATGCCCCTGATTCTGGAAACTGCTGATAAAATCAAAATGCTTTCCCCATTAGAAGCACAAACCGGTCCGGCAAAACGCAACGACCAAAAAACTATCGAAAAACATTTGTCTTTTTTAGAAGACGAGAATAAAAAAACAATCTACGAATTGTTAACCCAATCCATACAAAAATATAATGGCTAAGAGTTATAAAGAAATAATGAACGACATCACCACGTTTGTTTTTGACGTTGATGGAGTACTTACTGATGGAACCGTTCACATAACCCCAACCGGAGAAATGCTCCGTGAAATGAATATTCGCGATGGTTATGCTATGAAAGCTGCAGTTGAAAATGGATATACTGTTTGTATCATATCGGGAGGAAGCAACGAAGGTGTTCGTGTTCGATTACGAAACCTTGGTATTACCGATATTCATTTAGGTGTTCCCAATAAAGTTGATACGTTCAAAGAATTCACCGATATCTACAATATCAAACCAGAGCAGGTTTTATATATGGGTGATGATATTCCGGATTATCATGTGATGCAATTAGTCGGATTACCAACCTGCCCTCAGGATGCTGTTCCCGAAATCAAAAACATTTCCAATTACATTTCCCACCGCAACGGAGGAAAAGGTGCCGTTCGCGATGTGATTGAACAGGTTATGAAAGTCCAAGGAAAATGGATGGAGCATTTTGACGCGAAATTTGACTAAATTAAAGAATTCTGAAATTAAGAATTGTATATTAACCCAATGACACATTTTTTTAAACTAATTCGTTTTCAAAACCTACTGATGTTAGCCTTAACACAATTGGTTTTTCATTTTCTTTTCTTCAAAAATCAGCAGGATTTGCCTTTGGCTTTAGCCGATTGGCAATTTATCCTTTTAGTTATTGCAACAGTAACGATTGCGGCCGGTGGATATGTGATTAACAATATTATGGATCAGGAAACCGACGGATTTTCTAAGCCAAATAATGTTATCGTAGGTAAACATATCTCCGAGGGAATGGCTTACAACATTTATGTGGCGCTTAATATTATCGGTGTCGGCATTGGTTTTTACCTGGCAAATATTATTCAGAAGCCAAGTTTTTCGGCAGTATTCATTGTTGTAGCGGCGACATTATACTTATATGCCACCAATTTGAAGCAAAATCTCCTTGTCGGAAATATAATTGTTGCCCTTTTAGTAGCGTTCAGTATTATACTGGTTGGAATTTTTGATTTATATCCGGCAACATACGAAGGAAACCGTGAGCAAATGGGACTAATTTTCAGCATACTCCTGGATTACGCTTTGTTTGCATTTATCATTAATTTCATTCGCGAAATAGTTAAAGACATTGAAGATATGGATGGCGATTACAATTCGGGTATGAGTACACTTCCGATTGTCTTGGGTAAAGACAGAACTTCTAAACTGGTTTTTGGCTTGACTTTAATTCCGATAGCCTTACTAATATTTTATGTAAACAAAAATCTGTCGGACATACAATGGGTGATGTATTATGCTTTGCTTTTCGTTTTAGGGCCACTACTCTACTTCCTGATAAAAATATGGGGCGCATCTACCAAAAAAGACTTTAATCATTTAAGTCTGATACTAAAACTGGTTATGTTGTTCGGAATACTTTCAATAGTTGTCATAACACTAAACATGAAAGGGAATGCTTAGAGATAAACTGAAAAATTTCAACATTATTCTGGCTTCCGGTTCTCCAAGACGCCAGCAATTTTTCAAGGATTTGGATCTGGATTTCGAAATTCGTTTAAAAGAAATAGAAGAAATTTATCCCGATAATTTAAAAGCCGGAGCCATTACCGATTATTTGGCCGAGTTGAAAGCAAGCGCTTTTGATAACGAATTGTCAGATAATGATATCCTCGTAACCAGCGACACACTTGTTTGGCAAGAAAATAAAGCATTGGGCAAACCGAAAGACTATGACGATGCATTCAAAATGCTTAAGTCTTTATCCGGGAAAACACATGAGGTGATAACTTCTGTCTGCATAAAAACAAATGCAAAAAAAGACACTTTCCATGAGGTTACCCACGTAACATTTAATCCACTTTCAGACGAAGAGATTAAGTATTATTTAGATAATTACAAACCCTTCGACAAAGCCGGTTCTTACGGAATTCAGGAATGGATTGGCCTTGTGGCAATTGCAAGGATTGATGGTTCTTATGCGAATGTCGTTGGGCTTCCCGTTGATAAAGTATACCAACATCTGAAAAATTTTACAGAAAACAATTAAAAAACAAATATTTTATTATATTTATCCATTATCCCAAATCTAAACCCTAAAAAAATTAATCGAATGAAAACATTAAAATTTTTATTTTTCGGACTATTCCTCTTTTTATCAACTTCTGCTAATGCTCAAATAGGTGTTAATGTAAATATTAATATCCCGGTTTGGGGGCCTGCAGATACCCACGATGCCCATTTCTATTATATTCCGGATATTCAGGTTTATTATGATGTCCCAAATGCAGTGTTTATATATCCATACAAAGAAAGATGGATCAGATGTAAAAGATTACCAGCACACTATTCTCACTTTGATTTACACTCTGGATGCAAAGTAATCCTTCCTTACAGAGGTCATAGCCCTTATGACTATTTCCACACCCATAAATCAAAATATCCAAAAGGATATATAGTAAAAGGTCAAAAACCTTATAAATCTAAAGGGAATAATGGTCATCATTATGGTGAAGGCAAACATGAATCCAAGCATGGGCATCATGGAAAACATGGGAAAGGACATTAACATATTACCTTTTTTAAAGATGAAAGACGAGTTTTACTTGTCTTTTTTTTTGTTCAAATAATTTTTGGCACGGTAGTTGGAAACACTCCAATAACAAACCCCTTAATGCTAATTAAATTTTAGAACTATGAAAACTTTCAAACTATTATTTGCAGGATTATTTTTAATGACTTTAAGTGCCAACGCACAGGTTTCTGTGAATGTAAACATTAACACACCCCCACTTTGGGGTCCGGTTGGGTATGCCGAAACACGTTATTATTACATCCCTGATATTGAAGCGTATTACGACATCCCATCGGCAATGTTTATTTATTTTGATGGAGGCGGATGGGTAAGAGCAGCCTACTTACCATACAGATACAGACATTATGATTTATACGGAGCCTATAAAGTTTGTTTACATGATTATGGTCCAAACCCATATGTTTATTACAAACACCACAAAGTGAAATACCATCATGGTTACCACAAAGGGCATTATCAAAAGACAATAGGTCATCGTCCTCAAGTTGTTTACAATGGCCCTAGAGATGGTTATCGAAACGAACGAGATGATGATAACAGAAACGACTATTATAGAAACGATTACAACAGAAGTGAAGATGGTAATCGCGGAGAACGTAGACACAATGATTACTACCGTACAGAATACAAAAGTTCAGGTAATGGTTATAGCAGAAATGACGAAGGTTATGGAAATGGCCGTGGAAAAGGAGGAAACGGTAGAGGCAATGGTCATGGCAATGGAAATGGTCATGGCAATGGAGGCGGAAGAGGTCATGGTGGACAAAGAGGATAATCCAAAACTATCATAATCTATATAGAAAAGAAGCAAAGTCATAAGAGACTTTGCTTCTTTATTTTTGTAAAACACCTTCGTCTAAACGTCTATTTCACTATATTTGAAAACAAGAATAACACTACATTATGAAGAAGCCTTGCTTACTTTTATATATATTTTCCCTGCTTTTTTTGCAACCCATTCTTGCGCAACAACCGCAAAAACCAACATCTTCCGATATCTACAATCAGATAGAAAAATTAAATTTTCTGGGATCAGTCCTTTATGTTGCTGCACATCCCGATGATGAAAACACTAAACTCATCTCGTATTTGTCAAATGAGACCAAAGCCCGAACAGGTTATTTATCATTAACCCGAGGCGATGGCGGACAAAATCTTATCGGAACCGAATTAAGGGAACTGTTAGGTGTTTTACGGACACAGGAACTTTTAGCCGCCAGAAGAATCGATGGTGGCGAACAGTTTTTTACCCGTGCTAACGATTTCGGCTATTCAAAAGAACCGCTTGAAACTTTTGAAATATGGAATAAGGATGCAATTCTAAACGATGTAATCCTAACAATTAGACGATTCAAACCTGATGTGATCATTAACCGTTTTAATCACCAGACTCCCGGCACCACACATGGTCACCATACGGCATCTGCAATTTTAAGTTTTGAAGCCTTTGATAAGGCCAATGACCCTGCCATTTATCCGGAACATCTGAAAACAGTTTCCATTTGGCAGCCAAAACGATTGTTTTTTAATACTTCGTGGTGGTTTTACGGAAGCGAAGAAAATTTTAAAAAGGCGGATAAAACCAATCTTGTTGCCATTAATACCGGCGTTTATTACCCTTTAAAAGGAAAAAGCAACGGCGAAATCGCAGCTTTAAGCAGAAGCCAGCATCAGTGCCAGGGATTCGGAAGTACCGGAACACGGGGCAATGAAACGGAATATCTAGAATTTTTAAAAGGGGATTTCCCAAAAGATAAAAACAACATTTTTGAAGGTATAAATACCACTTGGACAAGAGTTAAAGGTGGTGAAACCATTGGTAAAATCCTCACCGATATTCAAAAAAATTTCAACTTCAAAAACCCGGAAGTCCATTTGACAAAATTGATCGAAGCTTACAAACTCATCAATCAACTTGAAGATGAACACTGGAAAAAAATAAAAAAACAGGAACTGGAAAACATTATTATTGCCACCTGTGGTTTGTATCTGGAAAGTGCAGCTTCATTGCAAAATACAAATCCAAATGGTGAAATCTCCTTAAAATTAGAAGCTACAAACCGTTGCAGTGAACCTATAGAAATAATTTCAGTCGATTTTTTAAATACCGTTCTGACAGAGGATGTAAAACTGGAAAACAACGTCCCTTTTAAAATAGAAAAACAAATTAAGATTCCGGAAAATGTGCCGTTTTCATCTCCTTATTGGCTAAACGAAAAAGGAACCTTAGGTTTATTTTCCGTGACCGATATGAATATGATTGGTAAATCCGAAACCGATCCATTGAAATTGCATTGGAAAATCAGACTTTGTGATGTTACGTTAGACATTTACAAAAACCTGGTATACAAGTTTAATGATCCCGTGAAGGGAGAAATGTACAAGCCATTTGCGGTTCTTCCGGAAGTTACCACCGAAATCCTAAACAAAGTGGAGTTGTTTCCGAACAATAGAAAGCACATTGTTACGGTAAAAGTCAGAGCAGGAAAAGACAATTGTAAAGGAGATGTTATCTTCGATTTACCGGCCGACTGGAAAGTATGGCCAAAGAAAATCGCATTTGAAATTCCCCAAAAAGGAGGCGAAAAAACGGTTACCTTCGAAGTAACTCCACCCTCCTATCCAACTGAAGCTGTTGCAAAAAGCATTGCTGTAATTGATGGTGCCCGCTTTAATAAAAGACTGGCTACCATTGATTATTCGCATATTCCGCTTCAACAGGTTCTGATGCCTTCGGAAGCTAAATTCAATAAAATTGAAATTGAAACCCGAGGTACTAATATTGGATATATAATGGGTGCTGGTGATGAAATCCCCGAAAGTTTACGTCAGATGGATTATAACGTAACCTTACTTTCTCCAGAAAAAATAACATCCGAAAATATTAAGGATTTTGACGCTATCCTTATTGGAATCAGGGCTTATAATACCGTTGAAGCATTAAAATTCAAACAGAACACCCTCTTTGATTATGTGAAAAATGGAGGAACGATGATCGTACAATACAATACAGCCGGAAAATTGGTTACGAACGACATTGCTCCATTTGATCTAAAATTATCACAAGACAGGGTTACGGAAGAAACGGCAAAAGTTACATTCTTAAATCCGAAACACCCCGTTTTAAATTTCCCGAATAAAATCACCGAAAAGGATTTTGAATGTTGGATTCAGGAACAGGGACTGTACTATCCAAACAAATGGGCAAAAGAATTCACTCCGATACTTTCTTCCCACGATAAAAACGAAACTCCTAAAGATGGAGGATTATTGGTAGCAAAATACGGAAACGGTCACTATATTTATACCGGTTTAAGTTTCTTTCGTGAATTGCCTGAAGGCGTTCCTGGAGCTTTCCGACTAATGGCCAATCTGATTGCTGTTGGAGAATAATAAGGAGGGATAAGAATCAAGAAATAAAAACAATGAAAGAAGGACGCGAATTTAAGTGGAAAAGAAGCTACACTATTGTATTGTTGCTTAATGCATTTTATATCTTATTGTTCTATTTTTTAATGCAAATGTACGCCTAAGCCATGCAACTAATCGATTGGATTGTATTATCAGTAACGCTATTGTTCATAGTTATTTACGGAACCTTGAAAACCAAAGGAAGTAAAAACGTCGAAGAATATATTTTGGCAAACAACGAAACACCTTGGTGGATGGTGGGTATATCCGTAATGGCAACGCAGGCAAGTGCGATTACATTTCTTTCGACTCCAGGGCAAGCCTATCATGACGGAATGGGCTTCGTTCAGTTTTATTTTGGGTTACCGATTGCCATGGTGGTCATCTGCATCACTTTTATTCCGATTTATCACCGGCTGAAAGTTTTTACAGCTTATGAATTCCTTGAACAACGTTTTGATGTAAAAACACGTTCAATTGCTTCTATCCTATTTTTAGTGCAGCGCGGACTCGGAACCGGTTTAACTATTTATGCACCGGCAATTATCCTATCAGCTTTATTAGGATGGAATCTTACCCTTATGAATGTTGTCATAGGTGTACTGGTAATTATCTATACTTTTTCGGGCGGAGCGAAAGCTGTCAACGTTACCCAAAAACAACAAATGTTTGTCATCATGACGGGAATGTTCATTGCCTTTTTTCTGATTCTGAATTACCTCCCAGACGAATTAAGCTTCAGTAATGCCCTCGGAATTGCAGGAGCCAATGATAAAATGGATATCCTTGATTTTTCGTTTAACCCTGAAACCCGATATACTTTCTGGAGCGGAATTACAGGCGGATTCTTCCTGGCTCTATCCTATTTTGGAACCGATCAATCGCAGGTTGGCCGCTATCTGACAGGAAAATCAATTCGCGAAAGCCAGTTGGGTTTAATCATGAATGGTCTGTTGAAAGTTCCTATGCAGTTCTTGATTCTATTAACCGGCGTAATGGTTTTTGTATTTTTCCAATTCCATTCAGCCCCGTTACATTTCAATCCGACCAATAACGAGCTGGTAAAAAATTCTGACCGTAAAGCCGATTTTGAAAAATTAGAGAAACAACTTGATGCGGTTCAGGAAGAAAAAAAGGAAATAAGCATGTTGTATGTGGGACAATTGAATCAGGATTTTGACAACCCAATTTTACAGCAAAAGATGATTTCCCTTTCCGGTAAAGAAAAAGATTTACGCGAACAGGCAAAGGAAATAATCAGTGAAGTGGACAGCAAAACAGAGACCAACGATAAAGACTATGTCTTCTTATATTTCATTCTGAATTATTTACCGAAAGGACTGATTGGTTTATTGCTTGCCGTAATATTTTCAGCAGCCATGTCGTCGTCGTCGTCAGGATTATCAGCGTTGGCATCAACCACAACGATTGACATCTACAAAAGAAACCTGAAAACCGATAAATCCGAAAAACATTTTGTGAATGCTACAAAATTATTCACGCTGCTTTGGGGTGTTGTGGCTATTCTCTTCGCCTGCGTGGGAACACTTTTTGAAAACCTTATTCAGTTGGTAAACATAATCGGTTCTATTTTCTACGGAACAGTTTTAGGGATTTTCCTTGTGGCTTTTTATGTGAAATTTGTGAAAGCGGAAGCTGTTTTCTGGAGCGCCGTGATTACACAGCTGACCATATTTTATATTTACTATCTTGATGTAGTTAGTTTCCTTTGGTTGAATTTCATCGGAGCAATTCTCACTATAATATTAGGAATGCTGTTTCAGACGGTAATAAAATCAAAAGAATAAAAAAGGCTGTCGATTGACAGCCTTTTTTATTTAAATATCAAAACGGTTTATTTTTTTGACCACTCTGCAATCGAATCTTTATTCATCTTTACATAATCCATATTTTTATCTTTTTCAGCTCCGGCCAAAGATAATTTAGCAGTTTCAATAGCTCCGGCTTTATCGCCTTTTTTTGCCTGAATTAATGATTTAAGACGATAAAACCAATACGGAACATCTTTATCTTTTTTCATTTCAATGGATTTATTCGCCCATGTAAGTGCTTTGTTCAAATCGCCGTTAGACTGATACAAATATTGAGCAGATGAAAAATAATCTTCTGCTTTTGGTCCGGCCAATGTTTTATCGATGCTTTCCATGGCAGTTTTCTGTGTAGGCACTTCAAATTTAAGAGCTACAATAGTTTTCTCCCACATCATTTCCAAAAAGCCATAATCGTTATCCAAATTATTAATACCAATTGTAAACGTTTCAACTTTGCGGTTTAACGACTCCGGTTTTACTGTGGCACGCACTGCTACTTTGGATTCATCCCAATTTTGAGGAACCCCCCAGTTATCGGTATCCTTGTATAAAATAATATCCCAACTGTCCGCCTTAGGGAAAGTGTATAAAGCATATTTCCCTTTTTCAAGTTTCTTACCTGAAATAATTACATCTTCACTGAAGGAAATTGTAGTATTTGCATTGGCACCTGTTCTCCAAATTTTACCAAATGGAACCAATTCACCAAAAACGGTTCGACCTTTTATACTCGGACGGGAATAATCAACTTCAACATTTGTTAAACCTACAAGCTGCTCAATTTTAGCGCTCGGACTCGGCTGTGGTGTTTTAACCTGCGCCTGAATTGCCAATGTCGCGAAAGCAAAAATAGCAGTAATCATTATTTTTTTCATATTTATCAGTTTTTTGATTTATGCCTAACGAAAATAAGGAAAAATATAAATTCAGCTGTTAATATATCTCTAAATTTATTTTGTTTATTATCTTTTATATAAAATTAAACGAAATTGTAATTTTACAGAAAAAAGATGTACTCGATAAGCAACACGCAACAATTACCCGTTGGAATCGACGAAGCATGGGATTTTTTTTCTGATCCTAAAAACCTGAATATCATAACGCCGGATTCCATGAAGTTTGAAACGCTTTCGGGTGACGAACGAAAAATGTTTGCCGGGCAAATTATTCATTATAAAATTTCACCTTTCAGCGGAGCTGTAATGGAATGGGTCACAGAGATATCGCATGTTAAGGAAAAGGAATATTTTGTAGATGAGCAACGTATCGGCCCTTATAAATTCTGGCATCACAAACATTTTTTTAGGGAAATTAAAGGCGGAGTGGAAATCGAAGATGTTGTACATTATAAATTGCCTTTCGGTTTTATCGGAAGATTATTTCATCCAATACTCGTAAAACCGAAACTGAAGGAAATTTTCGATTTCAGAAAACAAAAACTCACCGAACTCTTCGGAGAATTTAAATAAAAAGCCATGACAATTTTCTGGTTTCGACGCGATTTACGGTTAAATGATAATGCCGGACTTTTTCACGCTTTGAACAGCAGCGAAGAAGTGTTGCCTATCTTTATTTTTGATGAAAACATACTTTCCCAATTATCAAAAGACGACGCCCGGATAACATTCATTCATAATCAATTAGAAAGAATTCAATCGCAACTTAAAACCATTGGTAAATCACTTGCTGTTTTTCACGGAACTCCAGAAAATATCTTCAAGAAACTTATTGCTGAGAATAAAATTACAGCTGTTTTTACCAATCACGATTACGAACCGTATGCCCGGAAAAGAGATAACGAGCTAAATCTTCTATTCAAAGAAAACGGAATTGAATTCAAAACCTGTAAAGACCACGTGATTTTTGAAAAAAGTGAAGTGGTTAAAGATGATGGGAATCCATACGTTGTGTACACTCCTTATTCGAAAAAATGGAAGGAAAACTTCAGAAAAAAAAATTTAGTTCATAATCCATCAGAAAACTTACTTAACAATTTCAAGCCACACTCCTACCCGTTTCTGACGTTATCCGATATTGGCTTTTCAACTTCATCCATAAAAGTTCAACCCTTTGATATCTCAGATAAACTAATCGAAAATTATGAAGCCACACGAAACTTTCCGGCTATTTCGGGCACATCAATGTTGGGAGTGTACTTAAGATTTGGAGTGGTTTCTATTCGGGAAATAATAAGGAAAGCCGCCGAAGCAAGAAATGAAACTTTTTTGAATGAACTCATCTGGCGCGAGTTTTTCATGCAGATTTTATGGCATTTTCCACATACAGTGAACCGAAGTTTCAAAGAAAAATATGATGCCATCCAATGGAGTAACGATGAGGAACTTTTTCAAAAATGGTGCGAAGGAAAAACCGGTTATCCGTTTGTCGACGCAGGAATGCGTGAACTGAACGCCACCGGACATATGCATAACAGAGTGCGTATGATAGTAGCCAGTTTCCTCTGCAAACATTTATTGATTGACTGGCGCTGGGGCGAAACCTATTTTGCACAAAAACTATTGGATTACGAACAATCAAGCAACGTCGGCAATTGGCAATGGGCTGCCGGTAGCGGAGTCGACGCTGCACCCTATTTCAGGATTTTTAATCCTAGTGAACAGATTAAAAAATTCGATAAAGATTTTAAATATATTAAAAAATGGGTTCCGGAACTTGAAACTTCAAATTATCCGAAACCCATTGTAGATCATAAAGAAGCAAGGGAAAAATGCTTGCTTGTTTATAAAGAAGCTCTTGGCTAACCCCTTACTATATGTTGTTTTTCAACTTGATAGTCGAAACAATATCATAATTAATTTCATCGAAATGATGAATGATATGGTCCGCTAACGATAAATCCTGATGTTTTGAATTTTCACTGTGGTAACCAATACAGAAAATTTCTGCTGCTTTGGAAGCTTTGATTCCACTAGTGCTGTCTTCGATTACGATACAGTTTTCTTTTGGCGCAACGGAAAGTGAAGCCGCATGCAGGAAAATAGCCGGATCAGGTTTGGATTTTGGAAAATCTTCACCACTAACCTTATGTGTAAAATACTGGTGAAGATCGAAGCGGTTGAAAACACGCTGAATCGTTCCTTTCGATGCCGAAGAAGCTAAAATAAGCTGCATTCCGTTTTCATGAAGGTTTTTAATCAAATCATGTACTCCTGATATCAATTCCAAATCGGGTTTGGTATCAAAAGCTTCATTGAAAAGGTGGCGTTTGCGCAAAATCAAATCTTCTACATCGTGCTCTAAACCGAAAGTGTCTTTAATGCGCTGGAAAACATTTCGGGTTGAATTCCCGGTAAAAGAAGCATACATTTCTTCTGAAACCTGGATTCCCAATTCGTCAAAATGTGTAAAATAAGCATATTTGTGAACCGGTTCCGTGTCGACAATCACACCGTCCATATCGAAAATTACAGTCTTTATCATTATATCATCGTGTTGTGTGTCGCAAAGGTACAAATGCAGCGCGAATTATTTGTTAACAAAAATAAAAATGGCTTACTATTTAGCCCTGATTACAGAGAAAATCCTTTTTTTGGGATTTTGCCTTTGAGCAAGATTCCAAAAAAAAGATTGCATCGGAAAGCAGGAATTACCATTGCCGATACAAAATGACCATTCGCTCCAAAAAGCAATAAGATTAAACTATTTGCCGTAACTTTAGTCTTAATACAAATCGATTTCACTTGCAGGACGAAAAAGAATTCATAGCAGACTTACTGAACCCGAAAACGCAAAATGAAGCGTTTCGAAGGTTGGTACGCGAGTATCAGCGTCCGTTGTACAATCATATCCGTACTATTGTGCTGAATCATGATGATACTGATGACGTGCTGCAAAACACCTTCGTGAAAGTTTTTCAGAACCTGAAGAATTTTAAAGGCGAAAGTAAATTGTTTTCCTGGGTGTATCGTATTGCGACTAACGAATCGATTACGTTTATCAATCAGCGAGCCAAAAAATCGGGAATTTCCAGCGAGGAAATAAAAGATAAAATGATTAACAATTTACAGGCCGATGTTGATTATGATGGTGATGAAATTCAGATGAAACTGCAAAAGGCTTTAGCATTGTTACCGGAAAAACAGCAATTAGTTTTTAAGATGAAATATTTTCAGGAACTGAAATACGAAGAGATATCAGAAATACTCGGGACTACGGTAGGCGGACTGAAAGCGTCGTACTTTCATGCCGTAAAAAAAATTGAAGAATTTTTAAATAAAAATTAAACCTTTAGAGGTAAATTTTGTCCAATACATATGAAAAAGTTTGATTTACATAACGATAAGAAAATTGAAACGGGATTTAAAATTCCGGAGAATTACTTTGAGGATTTTGAAGCCCGAATAATGAGCCAACTTCCACAGAAGGAAGTGAAAGTAATCTCATTATGGCAACGAAAATCAGTTTGGATTTCAAGTGCCGCTGCTGTTGCTTTAGTTGTGTTTGGTTTGACTTTTTATTTTAATTTTAATTCAAAAAGCAGCCTTGATGACACTACGGTTGAAAACTATCTGGCGAGCAACATGACAGCGGATGAACTCATGCAGGAACTCGATCAGCATGATATTAATGAATTAGAAAAATCAATAGCATTGAATGACGATTCAGTTGAGAGTTACTTATCTGAAAACGAAAATGATATAGACCTTTATTTAAACGAATAAAATATGACACTAAAGAAATTTTTACCGATAGTTTTTCTGTTGATTTCCACCTTTTCCTTCGCACAGCCAAGCGATGAAAAACGCGAACAGATCAAGCAACTTAAAGTAGCTTTTATTACTACAGAATTGGATTTATCTAAGGATGAGGCGGAAAAATTCTGGCCTATTTACAACACATTCGAAGAAAAACAATTTGAAATGCGTCATGAGAAAATGAGAAGCTTTAAAAAGCGCATGGATAAAGAAAGCGTAGATAAAATGAGTGAGAAAGAAGCCGCAGCGCTTTTAGCCCAAATGGAAGATAATGAAGAAAAAATGCTTCAGTTACGCAAAAAACTCAGCAGTGATTTACGCCCTGTAATTGGCTCTGTAAAAATCCTTAAACTGAGAAAAGCGGAAGACGATTTCAACCGGAAACTGATTAAACAGATTAAAGAGAGTAAAAAATAAAAAAAGGAGCGTTTTGCTCCTTTTTTTATTTGAATCTTAGTCTGAGAATTTTTTTGTTGCCGGCAGCAATGGCCGTTTTGGAATCAACGAATCGGATGGTAAACAAATCTTTGTAATCTGCTATCTTTTTCCATTTTTTTCCCTGATCGTATGAATAATATACTCCGGAAGCTCCTACGCTAACCAATTCATTTCCGTTGCTTCCCGGTACAAACTGGACACAGGAACCATAACCGTAACCTTCATTTTCACCAACTAAGCTCCATGTTTTGCCACCATCAAGCGTGATGATTTTGTTCCCGAAATTCTGATTCGGTTTTTCATAATCACCACCTGTCGCAAAACCGATCTTTTCATTATAGAAATCGGCTGAGAAAATTCCAGTCATTGCACTTCCCTGAATAATTGGAGTTGCAATAACATGCCACGATTTCCCCTTATCCTCTGAATAAAAAATATTCGATTTCTTTCCGCCTGAAGCAACCCAGACTTTATTCCCTTTTATGTTGATATTAGTATTGCTGGCCGCAAAAAACGCTTCTCCATCAGCCACCTTGGGTACACTTTTACAGGATGCTTTTTTCCAGGTTTGGCCTCCGTCATTTGTGGTTATCAATGAAAAACAGTCTTCGGTTGGATCTCCGACAGCAATTCCGTCTTTGTCATTCCAGAATTGTATGGCATCATAGAATACTTTTTCGCCTTTTTCCTGATACACCAGTTGTGTTTCTTTTTCATCTTTTGAAATTCGGTATAACAATCCAGGATTTCCGATACTTAAAACAAAAATATTGTCCTTCGTTTGCGCCATACTCCTGAACTCCAGTTTCAGGGTATCTTTTACAATATTGCCAACAAAATTCTTCCGACTGTTCAAACTCAGATAACCGTAATTACCATTATTCGCAGCATACCAAACTTTATTGCTGTCGATGCAAATCGCACGAATACTTAGTTTTTCAGACAGCAAAGTGTCTATTTCCACCGAAGTAAAACTTGGTTTAAAAATCCCTTCCTTAGCATTTGAAATTTCCGATTTCGGATTATCAGAAACCTTTTTCACACTACAGGAAATACATACCGCAGAAAGCAAAGCCAATAAACTTTTTTTCATTTCTAAAAATTTAGAAATGCTAAATTACAAAACTTTTACTGCTAGAGTTGTTTGTTTTTTCCGTCGAGCAGGTAAATCCACAACATTCGTGAAAGCCTGAAATTAAACGTACTCAAAACAACTGAAAGTATGCCAATTAAAACCACTATGGTTAAATAGCTGTCAACAAACTGATTGGCAATCAAAAAGAAAACTACCATTTCAGCGACAGCAACCGCATAACTAACGAACATTGATCCAAAAAAGTAGCCAGGTTCTTTTTCAAACCTATGATTACAGTGCGAACAATTGCTGTGCATTTTCGGTAAACGAAAAAGAAAAATATTTCCTTTTTCAGAAAAAACATGCCCTTTTCCGCATTTCGGGCATTTTTCGGTGAGTATATCTACTAAAGTTGACATATGAATTATTTTTATACAAAGTTCAGAATTATACAGTAATCGACTATAGACGAATTGCACAATAATTTGTACTTTTAGGACATTATTAAAACCAACTCGTCATGAAAAGTTTTACTGTCCTAGACATTCAGCAATTCGAATCGGACAAGCAACGAAAAGTTTTTTATGCTAATACTATAGTAAATCATTTGATCACTAGCCATAAAAACATTTTCAAACCCCACAAACACAACTTTTATCTAACTGTACTTTTTACACATGGGAGCGGAACACATGAAATTGACTTTGTAAAATACTACGTAAAGCCGGGCAGCCTTTTTTTTATGAATCCCGGACAAATACATCATTGGGAATTATCAGATGATATTCAGGGATTTATATTCTTTCACACACAATCCTACTATGACATTCATTACACCAAAAATCGGGTAAACAGTTTTCCTTTCTTTTACAGCGTTCAGAATTCGCCATTATTGTATTTAAAATCATCTGATATTATATATTTCAAATCGCTTTTTGAACAAATTCATCTTGAAAATCAATCCGATAACCTATTAAAAACCAATAAAATAATTTCACTGATTGATTTGATTTATATCGAAAGTACGCGTCATTATATTCAAAAAAACGAGATGGAAGTTGTTCCGCAAAATTCATACACCCTTAAATTTCAAGAATTTAAGACTTTGGTTGAAGAACATTACAAATCAGAAAAATCACCTTCGCAATATGCCGACTGGTTAAACATATCGGCAAAACACTTAAACAGAATTACGCAGAATATGGTTGGAAAAACCACAACCGACATCATTTTGGAACGGGTTTTCCTCGAAGCGAAACGCGAAATGATAGCACAGAAACTGAGTTTCAATCAGATTGCTGATCTCTTGGGATATGAAGATTATGCCTATTTTTCGAGACTTTTCAGAAAAAAATGCGGTGAAACACCTACTTCTTTTATAAAAAAATACAGATAAGTCATATAAATAGATAAATTACCTATCTTTGCAGGCTTATTTTTTTACGATGAGATTACACAGAAACTTAGTATTTACAACCATTGATTCGCTGATGGCGATTTTCAATGAAGGACAATATGCCGATAAAGTGGTAGCTTTTGCTTTGAAAAAAGACAAACGCTGGGGAAGCCATGACCGAAAATTTGTTGCGGAAACCATTTACGAAATCGTTCGATGGAAGCGTTTATACGCAGAAATTGCCGAAGTAAAAGAACCGTACGATAGAGATAATATCTGGAGAATGTTTGCGGTTTGGGCCGTTTTACGTGGCTACACCCTACCCGATTGGAAATATTTTGAAACTACTCCTGTTCGTAAAATCAAGGGTCGTTTTGACGAACTTTCTAAAATCAGAAAATTCCGTGAATCTATTCCGGATTGGATGGATGAATTGGGTACTAAGGAATTAGGCGAAGAATTATGGACCAAAGAGCTCCACGCACAAAACGAGCAGGCAAAAGTGATTTTGCGTGTAAACACTTTGAAAACCACTCGCGAAAAATTACGAGCTATTTTAATGGATTTAGATATCGATACTGAACTGCCGAACGAATATCCGGATGCCCTTATTTTAAAGGAAAGAGCCAATGTATTCTTAACAGACGCTTTCAAAGAAGGTTTGTTTGAAGTTCAGGACGCTTCTTCCCAATTAGTAGCTCGTTTCTTAGATGTAAAACCGGGAATGAGAATTGTTGATACTTGTGCCGGCGCAGGAGGAAAAACATTGCATATCGCTTCTTTGATGGAAAACAAAGGACAGTTAATTGCAATGGATTTATATGAAAGTAAACTTAAGCAGTTAAAACTTCGCGCTAAAAGAAACGGTGCCTTTAATATTGAACCCCGTGTAATTGAAGGAACAAAAACCATCAAAAAACTTCATGAAAAAGCCGACAGGGTTTTAATAGATGCTCCGTGCAGCGGTTTAGGCGTTTTAAAACGTAATCCTGACAGCAAATGGAAACTTCAACCGGAATTCATTGATAATATCCGAAAAGTGCAAGCCGAAGTTTTAGAAAGCTATTCTAAAATAGTGAAACCAGGGGGAAAGCTAGTGTATGCTACCTGTTCTGTATTACCATCTGAAAACCAGGAACAGATTGAAAAATTCCTGAAAACGGAAAGCGGTAAGAACTTCACCTTTGTAAAAGATGTAAAAGTTTTGGCTTCTGAATCAGGATTTGATGGTTTTTACATGGCGTTATTGGATAGAAAACCATAAATCAACCATCCCAAATGAAAAAAAACTACACCTTAACCTTACTATTACTACTGAGCGTTACTATTGGTTTTGCTCAAATTCCGGCCGGATATTATAATTCTGCTATCGGAACGGGCTATACTTTAAAAACTCAATTATATAATATTATAAAAAACCCATCTGTTGTGAGCTATTCGCCGGGATTATGGAATTTGTATTACACATCCGACGTGAGGCCAGACGGAAAAGTTTGGGATATCTACTCAAACTGTAATTTTATATTTGGATCCGTTGCAAGCGGTGGAAATCAAGACGATGGAAATTTGGGCACATCAGAATGCCAAAGATATAATCGTGAACACACATTCCCTAAAAGTTGGTTTGCAAACGCCACACCAATGTATTCAGATGCCTTTCATGTAATGCCTACTGATAAAAAAGTAAATGGCCTTAGAGGAAACTTAGCTTATGGAAAAGTTGGAACAGCAACATATACAGCCAGCAACGGTTCTAAAATAGGAAATTGTGTAGCTCCAAATTACCCTTACTCTTTACAGGTTTTTGAGCCTGCCGACCAATATAAAGGTGATATAGCAAGAAATTATTTTTACATGGCGACTTGCTATCAAAATTTAATTGGTGGATGGGAAACAAATGATGCGGATGCCAATACAGTACTTGACGGTACCAGCGACAAAGTTTTTGAACAATGGTATTTAGACCTACTATACAGTTGGCATATTGCTGATCCTGTCAGTCAAAAAGAGATAGACCGAAACAATGCAGTATATGGTGCTCAAGGAAACAGAAATCCTTATATCGATCATCCGGAATGGGTATCTGTAATTTGGGGTTCGACATTAGCAACAGAATCTTTCGATGCTTTAGCGAATGCTACCATCTTCCCTAACCCCACAAATGACAGTCGAATTAACATCGTATCTGAAGCAGAATTGAATGAAATTCAGTTAATCAATAGTAATGGTCAAATAATTCAATATATTAAAAAACCGGCCTCAATCCAAAATACTTACAGATTAGATAATTTGCCTAAAGGTTTTTATTTGGTAAAATTATCTTCTGAAAACAATAAAACGATAACAAAGAAGATAGTAGTTAACTAATTCATTTTCTTTACTTACCATATAAAAAATCCACCTTTTGGTGGATTTTTTGTTACTTTACTATTATGAAACGATTAGCGAATATTGGTCTTTTAATAACTTCCCTATTCGGCTATACAGAATGGGGAAAAGGAAGAAGTGCGTTTCTTTATGAAATCGAATACGAATTACTTTTCAGGCAGCCTCATTTATTGGAATCCTTAACCCATCCGCTCATTCTTGGAAGCCTGGGCGGTCAACTGATATTATTATACTGTGCCATTAAAAACAATAGTTCAAAAAAACTCAATTTACTTGGTTTAGTATTGCTTAGCTTACTTATGCTTTTGGTGTTACTTGTCGGAATCCTATCCTCTAATTTCAAAATAATTCTTTCCACTACCCCCTTTTTATGCTTTACAGTATTGCTGATTATTGCCATAAAAAAAGAGAGGCTTAAAACCTCTCTCTGAATCTTTATTTTTAATCGTTCATCGAAATCAGGAACTCTTCATTGTTTCTGGTTTTCTTGAATCGGTCGTTGATGAAATCCATCGCTTCAACCGGATTCATATCCGCCAGGTATTTACGCATAATCCACATTCTTTGGATTGTATTTTCATCCAACAATAAATCGTCACGACGCGTACTTGAAGATGTAAGGTCGATAGCAGGGAAAATACGTCTGTTGGCAATCTTTCTGTCCAACTGCAATTCCATGTTACCCGTTCCTTTGAATTCTTCAAAGATAACTTCATCCATTTTAGAACCGGTTTCTGTCAATGCCGTAGCAATGATACTTAATGAACCTCCGTTTTCTACATTACGGGCCGCCCCAAAGAAGCGTTTTGGTTTTTGCAATGCATTCGCGTCAACACCACCACTCAAAACTTTTCCGGATGCTGGCTGAACTGTATTATAAGCCCTCGCTAAACGCGTAATCGAATCCAAAAGAACTACAACATCATGACCACATTCTACCAAACGTTTTGCTTTTTCCAAAACGATGTTGGCAATTTTAACGTGCTCCTGCGGCTCTCTATCAAAAGTAGAAGCGATTACTTCTCCTCTTACACTGCGCTGCATGTCGGTTACCTCTTCCGGACGTTCATCAATCAATAGCACAATTAAATACACTTCAGGATGATTGGCTGCAATCGCGTTGGCAATGTCTTTTAACAACATTGTCTTACCAGTTTTCGGTTGTGCCACAATCATACCACGCTGTCCTTTTCCTATTGGAGAAAACAAATCGATAACACGGGTCGAAATCGTGCTTTGTCTTTCTGCTAAGCGGAATTTTTCAGTTGGGAAAACCGGCGTTAAATGCTCAAACGATATTCTGTCACGAACAACCTGAGGGTCATGTCCGTTAATTTTCAACACTTTAACTAATGGGAAGTATTTTTCTCCTTCTTTTGGAGGACGAACAACACCTTTTACGGTATCCCCCGTTTTCAATCCGAATAAACGAATTTGGGAAGTCGACAAATAAATATCATCTGGAGAAGCAAGGTAATTATAATCCGAAGAACGTAAAAATCCGTAACCGTCCGGCATCATTTCCAAAACACCTTCGCTTTCAATGATTCCGTCGAATTCATATTCAGGTTCTCTGAAATTCTGCTTTTTATGTTTTTGACTTGGATTTTGGTTCTGATTGGGAGTATTCTGATTAGCTCCACCCTGATTAGGATTTTGAGGTTTCGCTACCGGAGCTTCTGTAATTGGTTCCGCTACTTCTGCAACTGAAGCAGTTTCTTCAACTTCTTTATTTTGCGCAGGTCTTATCTTAGTATTCTGATTGCTTTCTTTCGTAAAGTGTGGCTTCTTAACAAACTCTTTCTTTTTGCTTACGAAATTTTCGCGTTTTGGTTCCGATGCTTCTGTTGTAGGTTTTTCAACAACTTCTTCTTTTAATTCAGTTTCAGCAACTTTCTTGTGAAGCTTAGGAGTGAATGTTTTTTTCTCAGCCTGAGCAGGTTGTTCGGATTCTTCTTTAACAGGCTTAATGCGCGCGCGCTTTGCCTTCTCCTCCGGTTGGGGAGTTTCCTGAAGCGCAGGCTTAACAACCTCAGGATTAGCCGCTTGATAATCTAAAATCTGATAAACCAATTCGTCTTTCTTAAGATTACGATATTTATTGATTTTAGCGATTTTAGCGATTTCTTGAAGCTCAGGCAGCTTCATTTCTTTTAACACAGAAATATCAAACATGTAGTGTATCTGAATTTAATTAGAGTAATGTGATACTAAAATTTGGGTAAGGATTTTTTTGAATTGAAACAATCGTAAAATGAAGTACTTACGATTTTGTATTGCAATAATACGAATTTTATTTAAAAAACAATAGCATTTCTAGGAAAAAGAAACTATTTTTGTCCGACAATAAACCAAAAAATGATACAAAGAATTCAGACTGTTTATCTTTTCCTTGCCTTTGTTTGTTCAGGGGTTTTGCCTTTTGTTTTTCCGTTATGGAAAGATATGGCCGGAAAAGATTTCTATTTCATGCTGGATGTAGTGTATGCTGCCATTTTTGGATTGTGTACTACACTTGCCTTAGTAAGCATAGTTAGTTTTAAGAAAAGACAAAATCAGTTTGTGATGAACAGACTGAACATAATATTAAACTTTATATTACTAGGATTATTTGTGTATCGTTTACTAAACCTATCCGGAGAAGCTACGGTTTCTGAGAAGGGTATTGGGATGTTTCTTCCTGTCATTTCTATCGTTTTGTTAGTCTTAGCCAATAAGGCCATCAAAAAGGACGAAGATCTCGTAAAATCTGTAGACCGATTACGATAAACCTTTCATCTTAGTTTATTAGTGCGCGAAGAATCCGAATCTTAAATGGTTCGGATTTTTTTATCCAATAAAGTAAAGTGACATTCCGAAGTTTTCATGATTTGCAACGTTCATATCACCAAATTTGGTGATACAAAATCACTAATTTTAGTGATGCAAATTTTAAATTAAAATCTTACATTTGGTTTTACCAATTTGAAAAGAATGTCAGAAAAAATACGAATCTACCTTGCCGACGACCACCAAATTCTTATTGACGGACTTATTGCCGTTTTAAAGACCAATAAAAATTTCGAAGTTGTTGGTTATTCTCTATCCGGTGAAAATCTAGTCGATGAAGTTACAGGCAAGAATATCGACATCATACTCATGGACATCAACATGCCAAAAAAAGACGGCATTGAAGTCCTTAAAGAATTTCATAAAAACAGATTCCCATGTAATGTAATAGTTTTTTCAAGTTTTGATGACCTGAAACTTATAAAAGAAGTTCTTCAGTTAGGTGCCAAAGGGTACTTAACAAAACAATCTGCCGGAGAAAACATAATCGAAGCCATCAACACGGTTTACAACGGGGAAGAATATTATTCCAAATCGGTACGTGAGAAAATTTTTCTTTCTTTTACGGGAAACACAAAAACAGAAAGCAACACCTATAACCTGATTACTCCCGAATCTATAACAGACCGTGAACTTGAAATTTTAAAACTAATTTCCTTGGAATACAGTGGTAAGGAAATCAGCGAAGCATTATACATCAGTGTGAATACTGTAGAAACGCATCGCAAAAATCTTCTGAAAAAACTAAACGTTAAAAGCACTGTCGGTCTGGTGAAGTTTGCCATGAAACACAATTTAATCAATCAATAGAATATTAACCAAAAAAGAAAAACAATTATGGCTACACCACTTTTAAAAAACTACGGTTTTCAATCCACATCTGAAGATGAATTTGATTTTGATTTCGAAATCCCAAACAATTGCAATTATACAGCGCAATACGATTCAATCAAAAAAGTCAACATTATCAGTATTCAGTTAAATTCGGGTCAGTCACAACCCTCAACTACTTATGCAAAGCAATATTCGACATTTAGCTCTGATAACGGTATTTTAAACCTACAATTTCAGGAAATCTTTAATGGAGTTACTTCTATCAAACCGAAAATTACAGTAACCTCAATTTAAATAATAACCACACATTTTTAAGTTGTTTAAAAAACACCTGATACTATTATTATTTTCTTTCACGGCCTTTTCGCAGCAAAAAGCCGTGAAAGATTCTTTTACATATTATCGAGAAACAAATCAATTCCAAAAGGCACTGCAGTACTCAGATAAAAATGCTGCCTTTTTTTTAAACAAAAAAAATTATCCAAAATACATTAAACATATTAATGAGAAGGCAACCATTCTCACCAACGACATTAAAGTACCGAAGCGTTCGTTAAAAATAGTTTATGAAGCTCTTACGAATTTAAACAAGACATCTGATTTTGAAAAGGTTAAATTGTACCCTGAGCTAGCAAGGACATATATTCGTTTACAGCAATTTGACAAGGGAATTGATTTCGCGAAAAAAGGATTACTGATTGCTGCCAAAACCAAAAATGACAGTATCAGTCAAAGACTGAATCACATTATTCTTACCGCTTATTTAGCAATTGAAGACACTCAACACTCTTTCAAATACCTAGAACCCACACTTTTATATGCAAAAAAAATAAAGAACAACCAAAAAATTGCTGAAGCTTATAACCATTATTTTGCTTTCCATTCCTACATAAAAGAAAGGGATATTGCAAAAAAATATCTTGATTCCAGTATCATTTATGCCGAAAAATCAAAAGTAAAGGACGCCATCAACACCGCAAAAAGCAACTTGGGGGTTCATTATCTGGTGGAAGACATAAACTACAAAAAAGCCATTGACTTATATTCGGAATTAATAAAAGACAATCAGAACGATTCTCTTGACACTTATTTTTCTAATTATTATTTAAACATTTCATGTGCCTATGAAAACATGGGCGACTATAAATCTGCCACTAAATATTTAAACAAATATGTGGGTTTGTTGGATTATGCCCTCGTCAAAAAATTTGACAGTGAACTAGAAGGCATACGAACCAGTTACGAACTGGAAAAAGCTGAAAGTAAATACAAGGAAGAAAAACAGCTCCTAAAACAAAAACAGTTTAAAAGCGAAAAAATGCTTTACCTGATGCTGTCACTCCTTGCGTTGTCTGGTGTTTTGTTTTATTTCTTTTATCAGAATTTAAAGCTGAAACAAAAGAACAAACTTAAAGACCTTAGCCATAACGTCCACCAAAATCTGATAAATGCAACCATCGACGGACAGGAAGAGGAACGCAAAAGACTTTCCGGTGTTTTACATGATAACATAAGTGCTCTGCTTTCATCGGCCAGCCTACATTTAATGGCTTTTGAAACCAACCATCCTGAAACAAAAAGCGAACTGGAAAAAACCAAAGCCATTATTAAAGAAGCGCATGATAAAGTCCGTGATTTATCGCATTCCCTGATTCCGCCAGTGTTAGAGAAACTGGGTTTAATTCCTGCCTTTGAGGATTTATGCGAAAAGAATTCCAATTCGCTTATCCATTTTAAGTTTAACAATTTCATTGAAGAAGAAATCCGTTTTCAAAATGATTTCGAAATGAAATTATACTTTATCGTTGCCGAATTGTTCAATAACATTATTAAACACAGTGATGCTTCTGAAGCTTTTTTAACAGTTGATAAAGACAACAGTCTGCTTTCCGTAAATATCGAAGATAACGGAAAAGGATTCAACGCTATACAAGGAAAGCACAAAGAAGGGCTTGGACTTTCGCAGATAAAAACGCGTATCAAAAGCCTAAAAGGAAGCATAGATATCATTTCCACAGAAAAAATGGGAACATTGATTTATATCAAAATACCGATTACAAACTAAAATTAGACGCGCGTTCCAATTTCCACTACGTTCAAATTCTGAATTTTATCCCCGTCAATTTCAAACTGCAGCATGGTTCGTACCTGATGAAAACCATGTTTCCCAGCAGCACCAGGATTCATGTGCAGCAAATTCAGTTCCTTATCAAACTGCACTTTCAAAATATGGGAATGTCCACAAATAAACAACTTTGGCGGATTGGATCTTATTTCACTTCGAATATCCTGATTGTATTTTCCCGGATAACCACCAATATGCGTAATCCAGACATCCACGCCTTCACACATAAACCGATTATTAAGTGGAAATTCCAAGCGTGCTTTCCCATCGTCAATATTACCGTAAACCGCTCGCAACGGCTTTATTTTTTTGATGGTATCCGTAACCGATAAATCTCCAATATCCCCGGCGTGCCATACTTCATCGGCCATGCGGACATATTTTAAAATCGTTTCATCAATATGACTGTGGGTATCGGAAAGAAGAAGGATTTTTTTCATTTTTTGTGAAGGTGCTAAGACTCTAAGGCACTGAGATGCTAAGATATACTGAGTAACGAGCTGCTAAGGTAAATATCCACAAGGCATTTCGCAAATTCCAAATTAAATAAATCAGAAACAACCACCTTGAACATCAGTCCCTCAGCATCTTAGCTACTTAGTACCTATCAAAATAAAAATCAACAATCACAAATCAAAACTTTGTAAATTTGCTACTCTTACAACTTAGAGTTTATACACCTTGAGATATTTCATAGAATTTGCTTACAACGGAAAAAATTACCACGGTTGGCAATACCAGCCTCACTCTGTATCCGTGCAGGAAACTTTAGTCAAAGCCTTAACCACTCTGTTCAGAAAAGAAATAGAGATTACAGGGGCAGGTCGCACCGATACAGGCGTACACGCCAAACAAATGTATGCGCATTTCGATCATGATGAAATCTTGGATTCTGCCTATTGGACTCAGAAATTAAATTCATTTTTGCCGAAAGACATCGTGGTTTTCCGTATAATTCCGCTTAAAGATGATGCCCATGCAAGGTTTGATGCCATCAGCAGAACCTATGAATACCACATCCACACTTTCAAAGATGCGTTTGAAAACGAAGGAAGCTGGTATCATTTTCATCCGCTTGACGTAGATAAAATGAATGAAGCTGCAAAAATCCTGTTCGACTACATCGATTTTGAATGCTTTTCGAAAACACATACCGATGTAAAAACCTTTAACTGCGTTATCAAAGAAGCCTATTGGCAACAAAACGGAACAAAACTGGTTTTCACTATTTCCGCCGACCGGTTTTTACGAAATATGGTTAGGGCAATTGTCGGAACGTTAATCGGAGTTGGCATCGGTAAAATTTCATTCGAGGATTTCCGAAAAATAATCGAAAGCAAAAACAGAGGAAATGCCGGATTTTCAGTACCTGCTCACGGATTATATTTAACCAAGGTAATTTATCCGTATATTCACCAGCAGTAATGAAAGTCATACAATCCATATCGCTTAAAAAAGTAATGCACTATGCAAAACCTTATCAAAAAAGGCTTTATATGGTTGTACTGTTTTCAATTACGCTTTCCGTTTTTGCAGCAGTCCGCCCTTATTTGTTAAAACAGACCATAGATACTTATCTTAAAGTTCACGATCAGGTTGGGCTATTGAATTATATCATATTAATGGGTGTCGTATTGGTACTCGAAGTCGGTTCACAGTTTTTCTTTACCTATTGGGCAAGCTGGCTGGGTCAGGACATTGTAAAAGACATACGCGAAAAATTATTTCATCACATTACGACATTCCGAATGAAATATTTCGATACTGAACCGGTGGGAAAACTGGTAACACGATCGGTTACCGATATCGAATCCATCGCCAGTATCTTCAGTCAGGGATTGTTCATGATTGTGAGTGATTTGATGAAAATGACGGTCGTACTCGGAATCATGTTTTACATGAACTGGAAACTAAGTTTCATAGTGATACTCGGAATGCCTGTCTTACTGTATGCGACACGTATTTTTCAGCAAAAAATGAAAGTCGCTTTTGAAGAAGTGCGTAATCAAGTAGCCAATTTGAACACCTTTGTTCAGGAACGCGTTACCGGAATGAAAATCGTTCAGCTTTTCAACCGTGAAGAAATTGAGTTGGAGAAATTCAAAAAAATCAATGAATTACACAACAAAGCCTGGTTAAAAAATATTCTGTACAACTCCATCTTCTTCCCCATTGCCGATATCTTGTCGTCATTAACTTTGGGTATGGTGGTTTGGTATGGCGGATGGAACATTATGCACGGCGATACCATGACGACTTTCGGGGATTTGTTCGCTTACACAATGCTTATCGGAATGTTGTTCAACCCGTTACGCCAGATTGCGGATAAATTCAACGTGATGCAAATGGGAATCATTGCGGCCGAACGAGTTTTTGAAGTTTTGGAGCGTGAAGACCTGGTGCAGGAAAACGGCAACGTGACGGCGGGTCATTTTAAAGGAGACCTTACATTGGAGAATGTTCATTTCAGCTACATTGAAGGAGAAGAAGTGCTGAAAGGCATTAACCTGGATATAAACGCAGGTGAAACCATTGCCATTGTTGGTGCCACCGGAGCAGGAAAATCGACTATCATTAATCTATTGAACCGATTTTACGAAATCAGTAACGGGCGTATTTTAATTGACGGAACCGACATCAACGAGTTTGATTTATACAGTCTTCGCCGACAGATTGCTATTGTTTTACAGGACGTTTTCCTCTTTGCTGATACTATCCTGAACAACATCACACTGGACAATCCGGATATCAGCAGAGAAGAAGTTATACTCGCTGCAGAAAGAATCGGTGTACACAATTTCATCATGAGTTTGCCGGGCGGTTATGATTACAACGTAAAAGAACGAGGAGCCATGCTTTCATCGGGTCAGCGTCAATTGATTGCCTTCTTGCGGGCTTATGTCAGCAATCCGAGTATTTTGATTTTGGATGAAGCTACATCGTCCATCGATACTTATTCGGAAGAATTGATTCAGCTGGCAACCGAAAAAATTACAAAAGGAAGAACCTCCATTGTTATTGCACACCGTTTGGCAACCGTTATCAATGCCGATAAAATCATCGTGATGGATAAAGGACAGATTGTAGAAGAAGGCAAACATTTCGAACTCATTGCCAAACCAGAAGGTTATTACAAAAGTTTATACGAGTCACAATTTTTATCCAATGAAATTTCATGAGAATCATTGATCTTTCCAAAACAATACAGCACAATCCCGAAGATCCCTTCTTTATGAAGGTGAAAATAAAGCACAAACCCCATCAGAAAGCAAAATGGATTATCCGGCTTTTTGGTTTGCCGTTTCGTCTGTTCCCTAAAAACTTTACAGGCTGGGCTGATGATACCATTCAGAAAATGGGAGTGCATTCCACAACACATTTGGACGCCCCTTATCATTATGCACCAACCAGCGAAGGAAAAAAAGCAAAAACAATCGACGAAGTTCCGTTGGAATGGCTTTTTGCTCCCGGTATCGTATTTGACATGTCCCATAAAGCTGATTTCGAACCGATTACTGTTTCCGATTTACAACATTTCCTAAAAGGGCAAAACCTCACGCTGGAACCTGGAATGATCGTTTTGATAAAAACCGGTCGGGACAAGTTTATCAATACCAAAAACTATTATAAAACAGGTACCGGAATGAGCGCCGAAGCCACGGTTTGGTTAATCGATCAGGGCATAAAAATAATGGGGATCGATCAATGGGGATGGGATTTGCCCCTACCTTATCTGATTGAACAGGCTAAAAAAACAAACAACTCCGAATTGTTCTGGGAAGCACATTTGGTGGGCCGAGAGAAAGAATACTGCCATATGGAACAATTGGTCAACCTTGACGCTTTGCCTTATACCGGATTTCAGGTTGCGGCTTTTCCTTTGAAAATTAAGGGAGCATCGGCAGGGCCAGCAAGAGTTGTTGCTATTTTAAACTAATTATTTGACCAATAAACTTTTTTGGGATTTCTCTTTCTTAAAAAGCAAATAAATCCCTATTTTCGTACGCTGAAATTAAAACCGATATTTGATGTATTTACGCATTGAAAATCAACTTAATATAAAATAACACCTTAAAAATGAAATACGATATTATTGTTTTAGGAAGTGGTCCGGGCGGTTATGTAACTGCTATCAGAGCATCACAATTAGGCTTTAAAGTAGCCGTTATCGAAAAAGAAAACCTTGGTGGAATCTGCCTTAACTGGGGTTGTATCCCAACAAAAGCCTTATTGAAATCGGCTCAGGTTTTTGATTACCTAAAACACGCTTCTGATTATGGTTTGACCGTAAAGGAATTTGATAAAGACTTCAACGCTGTTATCGCACGTTCTCGTGGTGTGGCAGAAGGAATGAGCAAAGGAGTTCAGTTCTTGATGAAGAAAAACAAAATCGACGTTATCGACGGTTTTGGTAAAGTAAAACCAGGCAAAAAAGTTGATGTTACTGCGGCTGACGGAAAAGTAACTGAGTACACGGCTGATCACATCATCATTGCTACAGGAGCACGTTCTCGCGAATTGCCTAACTTACCTCAAGACGGTAAAAAAGTAATCGGATACCGTCAGGCAATGGTGTTGCCTGAGCAGCCAAAGAAAATGATCGTAGTAGGTTCTGGTGCTATCGGAGTTGAATTTGCTCACTTCTACAACGCAATGGGAACTGAGGTTACTATAGTTGAGTTCATGCCAAACGTAGTTCCGGTTGAAGATGAAGATATCTCAAAACAATTTGAGCGTTCATTGAAAAAAGCAGGAATCACTGTTATGACTAATTCTTCAGTAGAAAGAATCGACACAACAGGAAACGGAGTGAAAGCTTTCGTTAAAACTGCTAAAGGAGAAGAAGTTTTAGAAGCTGATATTTTACTTTCAGCTGTTGGAATCAAAACCAACATCGAAAACATCGGATTGGAAGAAACAGGTATTGCTACAGACAAAGATAAAATCTTAGTAAACGATTTCTATCAAACCAACATTCCTGGTTACTACGCAATCGGAGACGTTACTCCGGGTCAGGCTTTAGCTCACGTAGCTTCTGCTGAAGGAATCTTGTGTGTGGAGAAAATCGCAGGTTTACATGTTGAGCCGTTAGATTACGGAAACATCCCGGGTTGTACTTATGCAACTCCTGAAATTGCTTCTGTTGGTTTAACTGAAAAACAGGCAAAAGAAAAAGGATACGAATTGAAAATCGGTAAATTCCCGTTCTCTGCTTCAGGTAAAGCAAAAGCAGCTGGAACTCCGGATGGTTTCGTAAAAGTAATTTTTGATGCTAAATACGGGGAATGGTTAGGCTGTCACATGATTGGTGCCGGTGTTACCGATATGATTGCTGAGGCAGTTGTAGCTCGTAAATTAGAAACTACAGGTCACGAAATCCTTAAAGCGGTTCACCCTCACCCAACTATGAGTGAAGCGGTTATGGAAGCTGTTGCTGATGCTTACGGAGAAGTAATCCATTTATAATTTATTCCGATACTAAAGTTTTTTTAGTTCAAATACTATAAATCCGCTTTGTGAAAACAGAGTGGATTTTTTTATTGCCTTGTCTAATCCGAAAGATACAACGCTATCAGTACAATTTTACTATCTGATCAAATCCAAAATCATCTACTCTATGACTTAATTTTTGATTAATACATCGTCGTATTAAAAAAACGAAGTCAAATCTGGTTATTTTTTTGTAAATTAGCACTTATTAAAATACTGTTTTTCAATTATTTACAACTATATATTAATCGTTTTTAATTCCTACTACTTAGGAACATTTTATTACTGCCTCAACACATTATACTCTTAATTACTGCTATTTTTTGAATGCCGACCTCTAACTTGTTTTAAACAAGATGCAAAAGAAAAAACGAATGCAATACAATAAAAAAAATTAAGAATACGATGAAAACAATCAAACTTATTTCCATGTCATTTATTTTCGGAGTAATTCCTATGCTAAGCAATTCGCTGTATGCTCAGGATCCCGTTGTGGTTGCTCCGGACATCTACAAAAAAGTGGTTCTCGATAACGACAATGTCCGAGTGATACAAATTGAACTTGCTCCAGGGGAATCCACTCCGTGGCACAGCCATCCTAACCATGTTGCCTATGCACTTACCGATGGTAAAATAGAAATCACAGACAAAGGCAAAGCACCTGTTGCAATGGATATTAAAGCCGGTGATGCCTTATATATTCCAGCTGTTACTCACATGGCAAAAAATCTTGGTACATCCCCAATAAAGATGGTTGTGACCGAAATAAAACATCCGGGTAACAAAAAACCGAAAACGGCAGCAGCTCCAGCTCCTAAAAAATAGAGAACTTCATTATGCTAAAAAATCCGATCTGTTTTCACAGAACGGATTTTTTCAATTTTACAACGATTAAGCTTACAGTAAATTAACGGGAAAAGTATTAATACGTATCTTTAATATTGCTTTTTGAAACTTTTAACGCAAAAGTAAAATTCAGAACCAATGGATTACATGGAAGCAAAAAAGCAAAACGATTAGGAATCTAAAAACTAAATAATATGCCAAAGTATGTAATCGAAAGGGAAATCCCCGGAGCAGGTAAACTTACCCCTCAACAGTTAAAAGAAATCGCAGAAACTTCCTGTGGAGTATTGATCAAAATGGGACCTGATATTCAATGGGTTCACAGTTATGTAACTGATGACAAAATTTATTGTGTTTATATAGCACCAAATGAAGAAATGGTTCGTGAGCATGCGAAACTAGGTGGATTTCCAGCAAATTCTGTCAGCGAAGTTTCGGCAATTATAGACCCAGTAACGGCAGAATAAAATGTACTATCAATTCCTAAGGCAACTTATGCGATTTAAGGCATCATAAGTCTAATACTAAATCCGTTTTGCGTAAGCGAAACGGATTTATTGTTTTCAGCTATCTAAAAATGAATTCAGTCAATGAATACAATTTTTAAAATATCCGAACCAATACAATCTTTTTTAACAGAAATTGGTGAACTCTCCTATTTCTCAGGTCGGTTTTTTAAAGAAGTAGGCAAGAGACCTTATGAATTCAAGGAATTCCTGAAACAGTGTTACAACATGGGGTATCAATCACTCCTTTTGGTAGGGGTGACCGGATTTATCATCGGTTTGGTTTTTACACTGCAGTCCCGCCCTACCCTGCAACAATTTGGTGCGGTCTCCTGGATGCCGTCAATGGTTAGTATTTCTATTATCCGAGAAATTGGACCTATCATTACAGCGTTAATTTGTGCCGGAAGAATCGGTTCGGGAATTGGGGCCGAATTAGGTTCTATGCGGGTAACGGAACAAATTGACGCTATGGAAGTTTCCGGAACCAATCCCTATAAATTTCTGGTGGTAACCCGAATTTTGGCCACCACTTTAATGCTCCCTATTCTGGTTTTCTTTGCTGATGCTATTGCAATTTACGGCTCTTTTCTCGTTGAAAACACTAAAGGAAATGTGTCTTTTTTGTTGTATTTTAATCAAGTATTCAGACACTTGGAATTTAGCGACCTGATTCCTTCCACCATTAAAACTTTCTTTTTTGGGTTTGCAATTGGATTGGTGGGCTGTTTCAAAGGATATAATTGTAAAAAAGGTACTGCCGGAGTTGGTATCGCTGCAAATTCAGCAGTAGTATATACGTCAATGCTTTTGTTTATAATTGATTTTATTGCTGTTCTTGTGACCGACATATTCTACAATTAAATAATTATGGAAAAACCAACTCTCAATAAGCCTATAATTATAATTAAAGACCTGATGAAAAGTTATGGTGACAATAATGTCTTGAATGGATTTAATATGGAGCTTAATGAAGGTGAAAATCTGGTAATTATGGGCAAATCGGGATCGGGTAAATCCGTTATGATTAAATGTCTTATCGGCCTTGAAGAAGCTGACAGTGGCTCAATCGAAATCATGGGCAAAGATATCATGGCACTGGAACAGGAGGAAATGGATGATTTGCGTACTGAAATTGGATTTCTTTTTCAGGGAAGTGCGCTCTACGATTCAATGTCGGTGAGGGAAAACCTGGAATTTCCTTTACGAAGACACACCAAAAAATTTGGTATCATTGAAGATACTACACCGATGGTGGTCACGGCATTGAAAAATGTAGGTTTGGAAAATGCAATCAATCTGATGCCCAATGAACTATCGGGGGGAATGAAACGCCGAATTGCTCTTGCACGAACGTTGATACTTCAGCCCAAAGTAATATTATACGATGAACCAACGACTGGGTTAGACCCTATTACATCGAAAGAAATTATCATGCTGATGCAATCTGTACAGGAAAAATACAAAACGTCATCTCTTATCATCACGCACGATGTGGATTGCGCCCGTGTAATTGCAAACCGCATGATTTTGTTGGTAGACGGAATTAATTACGCAGAAGGAACCTTTCAGGAACTAGCAACCTCAAAGGATCCTAAAGTTCAAGCTTTCTTTAAATGATTTGGCAATGGAAAAAACAGCAACACAGAAAATAAAGCTCGGAATATTTGTCATTGTGGGACTATTGATCTTTATTACCACTGTCTACTTTATTGGTAAGAAGCAAAATATATTTGGCAAAACCACGGAAATAAGTAGCATTTTCGACAATGTAAACGGATTACAACTTGGAAATAATGTTCGTTATTCAGGCGTAAGCGTGGGAACGGTAACCGCAATCGAAATGATTAATGATACCATGATTCGGGTAGAGATGGATATAGATGACAAAATTATCTCCCACATAAACAAAGATGCAGTCGCCATAATTAGTTCCGACGGATTGGTGGGCAACAAGATCATTAGCATTCTACCCGGAAAAAAAAATAAGATACCCGTAAAAGAAGGTGATGTCATAAAATCCATGAAGCGTCTCAATACTGAGGACATGCTTAAAACATTGAATGTAACCAATGAGAATACAGCCAAAATAACTTCCAATTTGGTAAAAATAACAGAAGAAATCACCAAAGGAAAAGGAACTATTGGAATGCTGATAAATGACACTACAATGTCAGCCGATTTAAAAGAAATAACTCAGGGCCTTAAGGAATCGGCAACCAGTTTAAGCCAATTAACCACTTCATTAAACAGTAAAGATAATGTAATTGGTGTGCTTAATGATACAGGAACAGCCAATTCAATAAAACAGACTCTAAAAAACCTGGAAAATTCAAGTTTAAAAATCGATGATGCCGTTAAAAACCTAAATACAACAATTACAAATGCTAAAGAGGGAAAAGGAGCTATAAACTATCTTTCCAACGATCCCAAACTGGTCCAGAAAATAGATTCTATCATGACCAATATAAATAAGGCTAGTATAAAACTTAACGAAAACATGGAAGCCATGAGACACAATTTCCTTTTCAGAGGTTATTTCAAAAAACAGGAAAAAGAACAGAAAAAGAATCAGAAAAATAGCAGCTCAAAATAAAAAAGCAGCTCAATTGCTGCCTTCTTGTTATATGCTTTTTAATGCCTCAATAAATAAATCAACATCTTCTTTAGTGTTGTAATGGCTGAAGGAAATCCGCAAATTCGGTTTCTTAACTTCATCTTTATTCAGAATTTCAGCTAAAACATGTGAAGGCCTTATGCTACCACTTTGACAGGCACTACCTCTTGAAACAGCTATTCCTTTCATATCTAAATGAAACAGCAACATCGATGTTTTCTCTTCCGGTAACGGTAAATTCACGTTCAGAATATTGTAAAATGTTTCCTCACCGTTGATTTTGAAATCAGGAAAATCAATTTCAAAACGTTTAACAGCATATTTCTTCAGTTCCGAAATATAGCTTCTTTCACTGTCAAGGTTTTCATATGCTAATTCCAAAGCCTTTGCCATACCAACAATCTGATGCACCGCTTCCGTACCTGCACGTAATCCCTTTTCCTGCTCACCTCCGTAAAACATCGGTTGCAAAATCGTGTTCTTTTTCACATAGGCAAATCCAACTCCTTTCGGACCGTGAAATTTATGGGCACTGGCTACAAGGAAATCAACTGGAGCTTTCTCTAAATCAATTTCTGTCTTTCCGATGGACTGAACGGTATCAGTATGGAATAATGCGTTGTAATCGTGTGTAATTCTTATCGCTTTTTCAAGATTCAGAACAGTTCCGATCTCGTTGTTGATATGCATCAAGCTGACCAATGTCTTTTTGCCTTGTGAAAGCAATTCGACCAAATCCGTAAAATCGATTTCACCGTTGGGTTTTACATTTACAAAATCAACTTGTACACCATACTCCTGCCCTAAAATCTCTACCGTGTGTAAAACAGCGTGATGCTCAATTCTACTTGTAATGATGCGTTCGATTTTCAAATCACGGACACAAGAGCGCAGAATCCAGTTATTTGCCTCTGTTCCGCATGACGTGAAAATAATCTCCGAAGCGGCAGCATTAATTTGTTTGGCGATCGATTTTCGGGCTGATTCAATCAGCACTTTAGCACTACGTCCAAAACTATGGGTAGACGACGGATTTCCGAAATCTTCCAGAAGTACTTTAGTCATTTCCTGAACAACTTCAGGACGAACGGATGTCGTAGATGCGTTATCGAGGTATATTTTTTTCATTTATTCTGAAACTCGGTGTTCCTTTAATTTTCGGTTAAAGATAAGTTTTTCGTTGAAAACTATGATGGAAATTAAAATCAGGGAATACGAAATCATCTGAATTTCGGTCACTTCCTCTTTATAATAAAAAACAGCCAAAAGGAAGTTCAATATCGGATTGATATACAACATGATTCCGACTGTAGATGAATTCACTCCTTTAAGTGCATACAGATTCAAAAACAAAGGAATGATTGTAAACAGGATTACAATGAAAAGCAAACAAATGTAGAACAGACTTTCTGTGGGCACTGGTCCACTAAACGCAGGAAAAAAAGGCAGAATGATCAAACCTGCAGTCAGAATCTGAATATTCAGCCCGACAAACTTGTCCACTTCCGTATTCTTACGTTGGGAAACCAAATAAAGCGCATATGTAAGCGCTACAATCAGGCTGTAAAAAATATCGGAAAAACTATTGAAAGAAAGCAAAACACAACCAGACACGCTGATTCCCACAGCGACCCACTGCCATTTGCTCAGTCGTTCTTTCAGAATGAAAAAGGCCAAAACTGTAGTCAATATTGGGCAAACCAAATACGCAAACGAAGCTGCTTTAACGCTGATATGGTTCATAACGAAAATAAAAATAAACCAATTGGCCGTTAACAGTAAACCTCCTCCAATATTCACACGAATGATTTTATTCTTATCTGATTTGGATTGCTTCTTAAAATTATTCCAATCTTTCAGAAGTACATTTTTTCTAAGTAAAAGATTGATGGCAGATATAAGTACAACGCTCAAAAAAACGCGATAAAACAAAATATCCAATGACGGATAATTATGAATCGGCTTTAATGCCAGACTGAAAAAACCCCATATAACAAAAGCTGTAAATGCGGCCAGGTAGTATTTGTTGATTCGCATATAAAAGAAATTCGGAGCAAAGGTAAGTCTTTTCCCCTGCTCCGAATCTGATATTATTATTTTATTAAGATTTGATTTTAATGTCCGCCTTCAGCTTCAATTTCATCAACTTCAATCCCCTGTTTCTTCAGAATTGATTTTACAACTACCGCAAAGAACAACAAATAACCAAAACACAATACTGGAACAACATATGATTGGTGAATTCCGATGATATCCGATAATTTACCCTGAATTGGCGGGATAATTCCACCTCCAAGAATCATCATTACAAGGAAGGCAGAACCCTGTGAAGTATATTTACCCAATCCGATGATTGACAAACTGAAAATTGCCGGCCACATGATGCTACATGCCAGTCCACCAGCAAGGAATGCATAAATAGCAACTGTACCCGTTGAAAACAATCCAATCAACATGGCTGTAACTCCGAAGACCGAAAAAACAGTCAATGTACGTGCCGGTTTGTCTTTACTGATAAAGAAAGCTATTGTTTGTAGAACAACACAAACTATATAGTAATATAAAGGTGTCATGTCTTTCTGTGCCAATGTATTTACGCCAATAATAACCGAAAAAGCAATTAGTGGAACAATGACTAGAGCCAATGTCTTTTTAGCCGAATTTAAATGAAAAACGCTGATGGCACCAGCCCATCTTCCGATCATAAGACTTCCCCAATACATTGAAATATAAGGCGCACTGTCCGAAACACTGAAAGCGCCGAATTCTTTCAACTTCAACAATTCAGTTAAGTTACTTCCAATGGCAACTTCCACACCAACATAAGTAAAGATGGCCAACATCCCCAAAACCAATTGAGGATACTGCATTGCCCCCCAACCTTCATTGTTTTTCTGAGCCGATTTATACGAAAACAGCAATCCGCCGACAACTACAGTAAGAGCTCCAAAAAGCCAATACATCCTGTATTTTTCCAAATCGCCTTTTATTTCTTTTATTTCAGTTTCATTATTCTTGACTTCTGTTCTTAATTTAGTCAATTCATCACCTGATAAATCTTTAATTTTTTCACCAAAATTCTCAGTTTTGATTTTTTCGATTTTTCTTTCCAAAGTTTCAACCGTAAGCGCTTCTTTGCTTTTATAACTATTAAACACCGGCGCAAACATAATTGCTAACAATCCGGTCATAATTACTAAAGTACGCAACGCCTTATTGGCTTTTTCCATCGGTTCATCCGAGATTCCGGCAGGTACTTTTTTAGAAAATCTAAACATAGCTGCAGCTGCAATGAACAATAATCCTACGCATATATAAAGTAGAATTACTTTGCCAAGATCCAAATGTTTTATCTGATCATCTGTAACTGAAGCTGTAGTTCCGAAAAGTGCAAAAGCCACAACTAACGGACCTATGGTTGTCCCAAAAGAATTGATTCCTCCTCCAAGGTTTACGCGGTCGGCACCGGTTTTAGGATTACCCAATGAAATCGCAAACGGATTTGCTGCGGTTTGCTGCAACGAAAATCCTAATGCCACAATAAATAATCCCGCCAACATTCCCGCATAAAGATTTGCCTCTACCGCAATAATCATGGCTCCGGCTCCCAGAGCTGAAAATAACAGTCCGAAAACAATACTCTTTTTATATCCCCAGCTTCCAACAATGTCTTTTTGTTTTGATGTTCCAAAAATAAAAAGCAACAATGCCCCTACATAATAGGCAGTGTAAAAAGCGAAATCAACTAACTGGGACTGAAATTGATCAAGTAGAAAATAACTTTTACAAAACGGAATAAAAATACTGTTCCCTGCAGCTATGAATCCCCAAAAAAAGAAAACGGTAATGAGCGTATAAAGAGCAGGATAATTGGTTTGGTGTTTAGATGACATAAATTAATTTTTCATTTGGACCCAAATATAGGAATTATGATGAATTTTCAGCGGTTCTTTTATTGGCTTTTGCCATCTAAATATATTATTTTTGTCCCTTACAATTCATCTTTTATGAAATTGCCTTTGTTATGAATCATGTATTTTAAATAATTGGCGGTAGCATAACCAATAAAAATAAATTTCTTTTATGAAAAAAATATTCGGATTACTGGTTTGTCTGTTTCTTCTATCTTCTTGTGATGATGGGGATTTAGTTGTGGAAACTTTCAATTTTGACAATGTTTCCATTCAGAAATGCCCTAGCAAGGATCCGTTATTTAAAATCAATGGTCAGGAATTATTGCTGTTAGACATTCCAAGTTCAAATTTCCCGAACGAAATAACCCCGGATGGAGAACCCAGAATTGTTACGGTTTCTTCAACAGACAGAATCATTTACCGTAAATACGATGCAAACCTTAATGATAATTCTGTTATTTGTTCCGCTGTCCCACCGGCTACCCCATTGGTTCAGCAAGAATGGAATGCAGCTGAAGGAGGAACGATTCAGATTACGACAACTCAAAATACAACAACCGACCCTGATACCGGAATTGTAACAGTTACAGGATACAACCACCGGATAAAATTCATCAATGTTGAGTTTGTGAATGGACAAAACAGTTTTGTGTACGATGATTATTTCTTTGGCGATTATATTACAACTCCATAGTTGCAATTCATCTCAAAAAAACACACAAAGGATTTAGGATTTTCAGGTGTTGATTAACGGTTTGGGTTTTGTTTGATATATACTTCTGTAGCTCCTAATCCGTATTTCTGGTAATTGGCATCCTGGAAAGAAATTCCGTCGTAACGTCCCAAAAGAAAATCTAGTTCGGCTTTTAGGACACCTTCGCCTACACCGTGAATAAAAACCACTTTCGGCATTCTGTTTCTGATAGCAAAATCCAGTTGGCGTTTTACGGTTTCCATCTGCAAATTCAGGATATCAAAATTGGACATTCCGCGTTTGGAAGGCACCAGTTTTTCAATATGTAAATCGACTTCCAAAACAAATTCATCCTTACGGGATTTCTTTTCTTTTGCAAAAGAACGCTTTGGAGGAAGTTCCTTTTCCTTCAAAACCTGACTTATACTTTGATTTGAAGTAAACGAGTTTAAATCACTGATATTTTGTTCTTTAATCAATTCATTCGCAGCGTAAGCCATTTTAAAACCATCCTCGGTTTCAATCAGAATCTGATCCTTCTGAAAACCTACCACTACCCCAGTGAAATCATCATCAAGCACCGAAACTTTATCTCCAATATTAAACGTCATCTTCTTCTTTATCTTTTGAATTAGAGGATACTTTAGACATCAATTTCATCATTCCGAAGAAGAAAACCAATACACCGATTACCTGAATAAAAATATTAGGTTCAGGCTTTGTCTGTTCATAGAAAGCCCAGCCCATCAGCGCGAAAATAAGTATGATATAAATTGTTTTCATTTCTTCAGATTCAGAATTCAAAAATACTAAACTTTAAAATATACGTCTACTGTTTTGTAACTTATATTTTTTCTCTAAATTGCCGACAGAAAAAGCTTACCATGGAAGAATATATGTTGCCTTGTTTGAGCAAAAAATTCTTAGGAATTGAATGTTTTGGGTGCGGTACACAAAGAGCGCTCGTTTTAGTATTTAAAGGAGAATTTACAGCTGCCTTTAAAATGTTTCCAGCCATTTACACCTTATTGTTCTTTCTTGGACTTATAGGAATAAGCTTTATTGATAAATCCAGAAATTATCATAAACCAATAATCACCTTAGCAATAGCAAACGCCATTATTATGGTAGTTTCCTATTTCATTAAACATTTTTATATCTAACCAAAAACAATTATGGAAGAAACAAATTTCAACAATTTTGAAGCTCAACAAAAACTACCTAATGCTACACCGGTAATCATACTGGGAGTCCTATCTATTATCACCTGCTGTTGCTATGGTGTAGTCGGTATCCTATTAGGTGGTATCGGAATGTATTTAGCAAACAAAGACATCAAAATATACAATGAAAACCCAAGTGGATATTCTAATTTCAACAACGTTAAAACAGGTAAAATACTTTGTATCATCGGTATTGTCCTGGGAGTTCTTTATCTAATAATGATGGCCGTAATGATCAGTTATTTTGGAATGGAAGCACTGCAGGATCCTGAATTAATGCAAGAAAAAATGAGAGAGCTCCTTGGACAATAACCAAGCATTCACAACATAAAAAAATCCGCTTTTCAGCGGATTTTTTATTTATTATCTTTAGATTTTATTATTTCTCAAACTGTTTTAAAGTCTTAATGATAATACTAACACAGTCTAAAAGTTCTTCTTCATTCATAACCAAAGGCGGTGCAAAACGAATAATGTTTCCGTGAGTTGGTTTTGCCAACAAACCATTATCGCGCAATGCCATACAAATGTTCCATGCTGTATCGCTTTCTTCTGTATCATTGATTACAACTGCATTCAACAATCCTTTTCCGCGAACCAATGTAGCAATATTGGAAGTTTCAATATATTTCCCAATTTCAGAACGGAAAATTTTCCCTAATCGCTCAGCATTTTCAGCTAATTTTTCATCGGTTACAACTTCCAAAGCAGCAATCGCCACTGCTGCAGCAATTGGGTTTCCTCCAAAGGTAGAACCGTGTTGCCCCGGTTTGATAACATTCATGATAGCATCATCAGCCAAAACAGCTGAAACCGGATACACACCCCCAGAAATTGCTTTTCCTAGGATCAAAACATCCGGCTTAACATTTTCATGGTGTACTGCTAATAATTTTCCTGTACGCGCAATCCCGGTTTGAACTTCATCAGCTATAAATAAAACATTGTGTTTTTCGCATAATTCTTTTGCTTTAGCCAAATAACCTTCCGATGGAACGTAAACTCCGGCTTCACCTTGGATAGGTTCAACTAAAAATCCTGCGATGTTCGGTGAAGAAGTTATTGCTTTTTCCAAAGCATCTAAATCATCATAAGCGATCTTTATAAAACCAGCAGTGTAAGGCCCGAAGTTCTTACGTGCATTCTCGTCATTAGAGAAAGAAATAATTGTTGTAGTTCTTCCATGGAAATTATTTTCACAAACAATTATCTGTGCTTCATTCTCATTGATTCCTTTTTTCTCATACGCCCATTTACGACATAATTTCAAAGCCGTTTCAACAGCTTCGGCACCAGTGTTCATTGGAAGCACTTTATCAAAACCAAAATAGTTGGTTATAAATTCTTCATAAACACCTAATTTATCATTGTAAAAAGCACGAGATGTTAGCGTAAGCGTTTGTGCTTGTTCTACCATAGCCCCAACAATTCTTGGATGACAATGACCTTGGTTTACTGCAGAATATGCTGAAAGAAAATCATAATATTTTTTTCCTTCTACATCCCAAACATATACTCCTTCTCCTTTACTCAAAACAACTGGAAGCGGATGATAATTATGCGCTCCGTATTTGTCCTCTAACTGAATTGCTTCCGCTGAACTCATTTTCTTTAAAACTTGCATACAATATAGACGTTTGTAGTAATTTCTTTATATTTTACCTACTATTGGTAATTTTACGCAAGTTAGCAATTCAAAATGAAAAAAATATGTTTCCGAAATTTAATTTAATACTTTTATAACAAATATTGTTTGTTTAATTTACAATTATAACAATCGTAATTAAAACACATTGCTTTACATTTTGTTAACAAAATACAACAAAGTCTGTCAAAATTGTTTAAAAACATAACGTTATAAGAATAATCAATCAAAATTACCTTAACACAGCTTCATTAGGTTTGCCCTGTCTAACAAAAAAAATTAAAAACCATGAAGTTTACTTATGCCTTTTTAGGTACAACAATGCTTATTGGCTTAATTGCCTGTAATTCTGATGAAGGTTCTGCTCCTGCAACTAATGAACCCACCAATCCTGTTACGCTAAAAAATCATTCAGTCACTCCGGCACTGATAAATGCCAAACCGGAATTTTCTACACTAAAAGTATTTCCACTTTTTTCCAGTGAGGATGATTTCAGGGAAACTCCGGATTATGTTTTTGGAGGTTCGGCTGACGGTTCAGGATTATTCAAAAATTCAGACGGAACTTTTTCCTTTCTGGTAAATAATGAAGATAACTTTTCGGTTTCAAAAATCAAGCTTGACAAAACATTCAAACCTGTTGCCGGCGAATATGTCCTGAATTCGAACGGATCAGGAAACAGATTATGTTCTGCAACGTTGGCAATGCCAGAAACACACGGATTCGGACCTCTTTTCCTGACAGCCGGAGAAAGCGACAGCGAATCACAAGTGCACGGTATTACCCCTTTTGACACAAAAGCAAACAACTCAACACCAAGGCCGATTTTAGGTTTCGGAAGATGGAGCACGGAAAATGCAGTTCCTCTTTCTAAAAATGCCTATACTGCCCAAACCGTGATTTTATTAGGTGATGACGATTCGGGTGCTTACGGCGGACAATTGGTAATGTACAAATCATCAACTGGTGATTTAAACAACGGAAGAGTTTTTGTTCTAAAACGCACCGATAATGTTACCAATGAAAGAACAATGACCGAAAACAGCTCCTATCCTGTACAGTTCATTGAAGTACCTAACGCCAAAACCAACACCGGTTTACAGAATAATCAGATAGCACAAAATTTAAATGCCATTGCTTTCGGCCGTGTTGAAGACATCGACTACCGAAAAGAAGACGGAAAAGAAAGAGAAATCTACTTCAACGTAACCGGACAAAACAATACAGGTGCTAATGCCGATAATTCCCGTTCAAAATACGGACGTGTATATAAATTGGAATTGGATGCAAACAATGCGTTAACCGGAAAACTAACTTTAGTGCTGGATGGTGATAACCGAAGCGGAAAAGCAAAATTATTTCAAAATCCGGATAACATTTGTGTAACCAAAAACTACGTTTACATCCAGGAAGATTCCAACGGATATGGAGACGAAACACACGATGCTTACATCTACCAATACAATATCGCGACCAAAGAACTTAAAGTGGTTTTCGAATTAGATCACAAACGAAATGATCCTACCAACAAATTCCTAAGTACAACTTCTGCTTTAGGTTCATGGGAATATGGCGCATTGATTGACGTATCAGAAACGATTGGCATTCCTAACACGTTCATGCTTTCCATCCAGCCTCATACCTGGAAGAAGGATACTTTCAAAGGTGCAGATGGCGGTTCTGTACGTCCGAATGAAAATCAGGGAAGTCAGATTGTTTTAATCAAAGGTTTACCAAGATAACCATAAAACAAAGAATAACAACAAATTAGGAACGTGGTTTATCATGTTCCTAATTTTTAATTTACACGCATAATGAAAAAAATAATTGTACTGCTTCTTACCCTGATTACAGCTATTTCCTGCCAGAAAAAAGAATTCGTAAATCTTTCTCCAACAAAAAAAACAAAGCAGCTTCTTTTTAAAAATTACATCGATTTTGCACAAAAAACAACGGAATTGAACACAGCTGTACAAAATGGGCTGAACAAAAAGTTAACACAACAAAAGTTCAAAGAAGCACGACTTAAGTATAAAAAAACAGAAGCGCTATTGGCTTTCTATCTTCCGGAAACTGCTCTGAAATTAAATGGTGCTGCCATCGACAAAAACGATATTCATGAAAACAGCCGAAAAGAAGAAGAAGCAAGCGGATTTCAAAAAGTGGAAGAATTGCTTTTTTCTGATGAAACGGATTGGAATGAGCTTCGAAAACAGACAGGAATTTTAAATGGTTATGCCCAATCTGTTAAAGCCACCATTGAAACCATCCAACTATCCGACAGCAACATTTTCGAAGCTCAGAAATTGTCAATGTTACGAATGATGAGTTTAGGGATTTCAGGATTTGATTCGCCAGTCGCTTTACACTCCCTTCCGGAAACAAAAGCATCTATTGAAAGTATTGGCGAAACTGTATCGGTTTACAAAAAAGACAAATCACTTACTAAATTGGTAAACGAAACTTTAGACTACTTGAATAACAATCAAAATTTCGACACTTTCAACCGTGCCGATTTCATTGTAAAGTACTGTATACCCCTTTCAAAAAAAATTCATCAGATACAGAAGCAGCTTAACATAAAAAACAATCCCTATCCCGGAGCGATCAATTTTGATGTGCCTACCGTTTTTGAGGAAACGGCTTTCAATGCTAATTATTTTGCACCGACTTATAACAGAAATCCCTCTCCTATTCAGATTTCATTAGGCGAGCAACTTTTTTCCGATACCATTTTAAGCGGAAACGGTAATGTTTCCTGCGTGAGTTGTCACATTCCTTCTCAAGGCTATGCAGATCATAAAACCAAAGCCGTTGAAACCAAAGCCCTTTCCCGAAATACACCCACCCTTTTGAATTCAGGTTTTCAGAGCACATTGTTTTTAGATGGCCGCGTAAGTTATCTTGAGGATCAGGCCAAAGCAGTCATCAACAACAAAGATGAAATGCACGGCAGTTTCGCTCATGCTTTGGAGAAGGTTAAATCCAGTTTTAAATATCAGGCTGAATTCCGAAAAGCGTTTCCGAACGAAAAAGAAATTACGGAACAAAATCTATTGAAAGCATTGGCAGGCTATGTGCGCTCCCTTTCCAAACTGGATTCACGATTTGATGATTATCTGCGGGGAAAAAGTACTCTTTCCCAAAATGAAAAAAAGGGATTCAATTTGTATATGGGCAAAGCCAAATGTGCGACCTGTCATTTCTTTCCGCTTTTTAACGGCTGTGTACCACCTTTGTTTAACGAAACGGAGAGCGAAGTATTGGGCGTTCCGGCAAAAAAGTCAACAAAAAATGCGGTTGTCGATGCCGATTTGGGCGAATACTTGATAACCAAAGCTCCACTTAAAAAACATGCCTTCAAAACTCCGACGGTCCGAAATAGCGCTGTAACCTTTCCATACATGCACAACGGCGTTTATCAGACTTTGGAAGAAGTTATCGAATTCTATAATCGTGGTGGAGGTTCCGGGATCGCTATAAATCTGGAGAATCAAACTTTACCGACGGACAATCTGAATCTCAGTAAAACAGAAGTTCAGAATTTGATAGCTTTTATAAAAACGCTTAACAACAACTACTAACTATTCGTTATACATTTCCAAAAGCTTAGTAACGGTATTCAGATTGCGCATCGTTGCCGTTACATTGAGCTTTTTCTCTATGTATTTTTGGTCGAAACGTGTCTTTCCCGCTCCTACTGCATATTTGATATAGATTCTGTTCTTGTCGATTACCGCTTCATCAGGTTTTACCTGACTCATTTTCAGTTCATGAATACTGTTCGCGTTTAATTCTTTAGAAATGAAAGTGAAGTACAGTTTTTTGGTATCGACATCTTTTTCTTTCAGATAGGGATTATTTTGAAGTGACGCCACCAGATCTTCTTTGGTAATTACGATTATCGGAACATCATACCCCCACTCTTTGAAGATTTCCTGTTTGATTTTAAATCCGACACTCGGGCCATCTTCTTCTTCCGAATCAATAAAAACGTTCCCGGATTGGATATAGGTCCTCACATTGGCAAATCCCATACGCTCCAATAAAGCCTTAAGATCTTCCATTTTTATCATATTGTGACCGGAAACATTTATTCCACGTAAAAGAGCTAAGTGAGTCTTCAAAATATCTAAAAATAATTAAGTTGCAAATTAGTTAAGATTATATGAAAATTTACCATTTAATATATAATGATCACCAACATGAGTATCACAGAAAATAATGGTCAATACGTTGTTTTCATTTTTAACATAAAACTTTGTCCCGGCAACTGCAGTTGCACCTCCGTAACCCATCCCATAATCTTGAATAAATAATTTTGCTTTTCCAGTAGATAAATCAACGTCGTTTCCAAAATCTCCAAGTACTGTGGTATATTCACCTGATAAAGGTGCTCTCCTGTTATTTTCGTTAAATTGAACAAATATCCTGGCAGTCGAGCTGTAACTTGAAGTTGCAAATTCAATATTCCCTTCATTAAAACCCCAACTTGGATGAGACATTTCTACATTATTGATGTTTATCTGGCTGTAAGAATTCAAATTCACACGATTATTTACAGCAGGGTTACAAGGTGCTTCAATACCAGTCTTAAATGAATATTCATCGCCATAACCAACACCAACTTCATTGATAGCGTAAAAGCGATAATAATAGGTGGTATTTGGCTGAAAACCCAAGAATGTTTCGTAAAATTCACCTATTCGTACACCTCTGGCTGCTTTATTATCTGCGGTTGTCGGATTTGGATTTACGTCCCAAACTATTCCGTATTCTGAAACATTTTTACCTCCTTCGCTTGCAACGGCTCCTCCTAAAGAAGCTGAAGTAGTCATCACATTATCAGGCTCAAAAGTTACCGCTATTGGCTGTACATAATTAATTTTTTCAATTTCACATCCAAAAATGGTTACTAATATCAGTAAAAAAGTTACTTTTTTCATTAAATAGTCTTAATTCATTTCGCCAAATGTATCATTATTATAATATATTTGCAACCAGTTTTAACAAAAAAAACCTCCTAATTCCACCATGAATTCCTTTAAAACAGCAAGCATCCTTTTGTTTTTTTTTGTTCTTAACAATCCGGTTTATTCCCAATATTTCAATCACTACAGTGGAGGAAACGGGGCATTTGATGGAAGATTTGGAATTACGGCAGGTTACACAAACTATGTTTTAGATTCGAATGTGCTTTTTACCAGATCACAGCCTGGTTATAGTATAGGTGTGGTAGGAACCGCTGAGTTTACCGATTATTTGGAATTGTTGGTTGAACTCAACTACACTCACCATAGAACACAATTTATCGGGAGAGCCGATATAAATTCTGAACCGGAAGATATAGATTTCAAATTAGAAAATATAAATATTCCAATTATCCTTAATTATAACTTTTTAAGATTGAATGATGATAAGTGGAAATTTGGCGTTAATGCCGGAATTACCCTCAGCTTATTACAAAGCTATGTACCATCAGACGAATCAAAGGAGGCCTATCTACTTGACCCTGTCTATCTTAATACTGAATATTTGAAGTTCGACGAACAGAACGAAACAATCTCTTTTAATGCTTACTTACCCATGGGAGTAAGTGTCGAATTCGCGAATGTAATGTGTAATTTGAGATACAATATGGGATTAACAGATCCTTTCAGACAAGCCCCTTTCTATAATACGGCTTACGAAACCGAAGCCAAACAAAATTACTACAGCGTCTCTTTTACGTACTTTTTTAATGACTAAAAACCTGACGGCTTTCTACTGGTATTTAAGTTGTAAATAATTGTCTTTATTTTTAATTTCTGACTTGAAGTTTGATTCATCACAAATTTCATAAACATTTATTGCGCGTAAAAGTGACAAATGCGTTTTCATATAAATTTCGATTTATTTCAGAAGGATTTTCAAAAATATAAATGAATTTTCAACCAACTCATTTCGCGTATTTGCTCCTTAGCGATTTTAAAGTTACTGACATCGATTTTAACCATTCGGTAAAACCGTAATCCACTGATTATAACTAAATTCACTATTCGATTATATTCACTTAATGTTGAAATCAAAATACTACGTTTATGAAAAAAATCATACTGTTTTTAGCAATCCTGTCTGTCGGTTTGATTGCATCCTGCTCAAAAGACGAAGACAGCAATGGCTCTACGCCAGATCCAAATCCAAATCCGACTCCTGGCAATGTTTTTAAAGCAAAGGTTAATGGTGATCAGAAAAATTTTAAAGTTATAAGTGCAACACAAATCCCAAGTCCTGATCCTGAAGAAGATTACACATCTGTGGAAATCGTTGCTGAGATGATTGGTGATCCAACCAACACATTTGAACTGGGTTTTGACCGTGAATCCGGAGAAGTGTATTTTGTGCAATATGTTGAAACCGGAACTTATTATCAGGGAATCCCTGAGGCACCTCCCTCTGAAAATATGATTTTTCCTATTGCATTAGATAGTGGAAACACAGCCAAAATAATGAGAGGAACTTTTTATGGCACAATGCAGGAGACCGATAGCGGACCGGGATCTGTAACTATTACGGATGGCACTTTTGAAATTCATTTTTAAATTTTATAGTCTCGCTTGTATTTGAGACTTACTATAAACGATTTGAGTTAGTTTTTTTAAAATAGATAACGGCAGTTTGCGATTGATAAGCTGCCGTTATTTATTAATAATTTTATTTAGGAATCACCTTGTAAGAGATTGGTGTTTTACGCTATCAATTTGCACTTTGCTGATTTCAGTTTCTATTTGCATAATGTTCTTATGATAAAGAGATTTTTCGAATGAAAATCACTATTTAAATTCCCCTCTTTTTTTAAGCAGAAAATCCATTAGATCGAGAGTCCCTGATTTCTTATTGAACGCTTTAGACGCTTTGTCCATTTCACAAAAAGTCAAAAACAAATCAATTTCATTTTCAGGCAGATTAAGATTACGGGTAAAAAAATCATACGTAAAACTGTTTTTTGCAAGTGTGCTAAAACTTACTATTGTTTTAGATTCTTTCTTTTTTTCATTTTTAGAAAAAAGTCTGCTTAATAAATTCGCTAACTTACCTCCTACGGCAACAAAATCAACTCCATTTTGAATTTCACCCGTATAAACGCCTACTGGTTGTGGCCTTGATTGTTCTTTGTAGATTTTTTCCGTTTTTAAAGATTCATAACTCATATCCACTTTGTAAGTTGAAAGTTTGTCAATCTTAAGTTCTTCCAACTCGATTTCTTTCTTTTGCAAAACGATTTTATTTTCACTGGCGAAATGTTCTTTTTTAACCTTTAGACGCACCTGATGGTAATTTTTTGAGTAAAAAATGATTTCATCATTTACATCTGCTAAAATTTGAAAATTGCCTTCATCATTAGTTTTTATAATTAGTTGCTTTGTAGCATTTATCACTTCCACATTCGGAATCAAAGTATTCTCATCTAAAACTTTTCCGGTCATTTTAGATTGTGAAAACAAAGTTGCTGTAAAGCCTAAAAGAGTCAAAACAAAATAAAGTTTTTTCATATGTCAGTTGGTTTACAAACGAAAATATTTATTAATACAGTAACGCATTACTAATTTTATGTTAATTGAGTTTTTATTAACCCTATTCGCATGATAAAAAACTCGTCACTAACTATTAATAACTGAATACTGTTTCATTATCTTTGCCCCATGGGAAGAAAAAAAACAGACAAAATCGTATTCGAAAACGTAAAAGTCCTTGATGCAGGTGCAAAAGGCGTATCGGTGGCAAAAGCCCCAGAAGGTCAGGTTATATTTATACCTAATGTTGTTCCTGGCGACGTAGTTGACGTTCAGACATTTAAAAAACGTAAATCCTATTTTGAAGGAAAAGCGATAAAATTCCACGAATATTCAGAACACAGAACAACACCGGTTTGCGAACATTTTGGCGTTTGCGGCGGCTGTAAGTGGCAAAACATGAAATATGAACAGCAATTGTTCTATAAAAATCAGGAAGTTTATAATCACTTGAAAAGAATCGGAAAAATTGAATTACCTGAGTTTGAACCTATCTTAGGATCGAAAGAACAGTTTTTCTACAGAAATAAAATGGAATTCGGTTTCTCCAGCTCCCGTTGGATGACTCAGGAAGAAGTAGACAGCGGAGCAGAACTTGACAATAAAAATGCCGTAGGATTCCATATTCCGAAAATGTGGGACAAAATCCTGGACATCAAAAAATGTCATTTGCAACAAGATCCTTCAAATGATATCCGTAACGAAATCCGAAGATTTGCCAATGAAAACGATTTGTCTTTTTTCAATCCGAGAAATCACGAAGGCTTACTAAGAACTTTGATGATCCGTACTTCTTCTACAGGAGAAATCATGGTATTGATTCAGTTTTTTGAGGACGATAAAGCAAAACGCGAATTATTGATGAACTTTCTTGCCGAACGTTTTCCGGAAATCACTTCTTTACAATACGTTATCAATCAGAAAGCTAACGACACTTTATACGATCAGGAAGTCATCCTTTTCAAAGGAAGAGATTATATCCTTGAAGAAATGGAAGGCCTGAATTTCAGCATAAATGCGAAATCTTTTTATCAGACAAATTCAGCTCAAGCCTATGAACTGTATTCTATCACAAGAGAATTCGCAGGATTAACAGGCGAAGAACTTGTTTACGATTTATATACCGGTACAGGAACTATTGCGCAATTCGTTTCGAAAAAAGCAAAAAAGGTAATCGGTGTGGAAGCAGTTCCCGAAGCGATTGCCGATGCTAAAGAAAACGCCAAACGCAATAACATTACCAATTGTGAATTCTTTGTCGGAGATATGAAAAATGTGTTCAACGACGAATTCATCAAAACACACGGACACCCAGATGTAATTATCACCGATCCACCACGTGACGGAATGCATGCCGATGTAGTGAAACAGATTTTAAGCATCGCTCCTGAAAAAGTGGTTTATGTAAGTTGTAATTCGGCTACGCAAGCCCGTGATTTGGCTTTGATGGATGAAATGTACAAAGTAACCCGAGTGCGCCCTGTGGACATGTTCCCGCAAACGCATCACGTGGAAAATGTTGTACTTTTAGAAAAAAGAAGTTAGATTTCAGAATTGAAAAAGCAGATGAAAAGACTAACAATAATCGCCATGTCACTACTTCTCGCCAATTCCTTCTGGAGTTGCGAGAAAGACGATATCTGTCCGGAAGGAACCCCTACTACACCCAATCTGGTTATTGAATTTTATGATGCAGCCAATCCGGAAACTTTAAAACCTGTAACTAATCTTGGCGTTGTAGCGTCTGGATTTTCGACTGGTTTTCCATATAATGGCGTAAGCAAAATTACAGTTCCGTTAAAAACAAACGAAGATCAAACTATACTTCAATTTATTCAAAATGGTTCCGACACCAATCCGAACAATGATAATATTGATGTATTGACTTTCAATTATAGCAGAAACGATATCTATGTTTCCAGAGCCTGCGGGTATAAAACCGTATTTCAGCTTACCGAAGATCCTATTTTAACCGACGATAGCTCCCTTTGGATTTTGTCCCGATTCGTAACTCAACCTAACATTCAGAATGAAAATGAAACACACATTAAAATCTATTTTTAGTATGACTTTAATGTTGGTTTCAGTAACAACATTATCTGCTCAGGAAAAGGCAAAAGACACCATAAAAAAACCAAAAACGGAACGTTACGGGATTCGGGTTGGATTGGATTTACACCGATTAGCAAAATCCATATATGACAGTGACCATTATAAAGGATTTGAAGTTGTAGCCGATTATCGCTTAACCAAGAAAGTATATCTTGCCGGCGAATTCGGAAATGAAAAAAAAACCGTTGATGAAGACCAGTTGAATTTCACTACCAACGGTAGTTATGTCAAACTGGGATTTGACTACAACACTTATGGAAACTGGCTGGATATGGAAAACATGATTTATGTGGGAATGCGTTATGGAGGAAGTTCATTTTCCCAAACATTGAACAGCTACAGTATCTACAACACAAATCCATATTTTGGAGAAACTACAAAGTATCCCGGACAAAAATTTGAAGGACTGACTGCAGGATGGCTTGAAGTGGTTACCGGTTTAAAAGCAGAAATGGTTAATAACCTATATTTAGGTTTATCACTACGTCTGAATTATATGTTACATGAAAAACGTCCTGATAATTTTGACAACCTGTTCATCCCCGGTTTCAACAGAACTTATGAAGGTGGTCATTTTGGTGTCGGATTTAATTACAGCGTGAGCTATTTCATCCCGATTTATAAGCGCTCCAAGTAAAAAACACATCAATTTTAAAAATAATCCCAAATCAGGTTTTTACTGATTTGGGATTATTTTTTTATAAAGAGTTCATTTAATTGCTTTATCCCTTCCAATCCCTAATAGACAAACATTTCATAAACTGCAATTCTCCTTCATGTGTTTTTACCACCTGAAATTTGGTACTGGAAAAGTTAGTACCACAAAAGTAAATGGGGCTAATATTAATCTTACTTTATCCAAAAAAAAAAAAAAAAAAATAAAACATATCTTACCTAAAATCAAATTTTAATTCAATCTTGTCTCCAATTTCTTAATCAATAAAAATTAAAAACAAGTATTAAATTCTCAAAAAAATAGAAATATCTTCCTACAATTTCAAGCTATTTTATGGGTTTAACTTACTTTTTATGAATTTTTAACAATAATAATTGTAAGAAAAATTTGAAATGATTTTTTGATTAATTTTAATCTACTTCTTACCACAAAGAATTTAAAAAACTAAAAACCGACGAAATAGAATTCAAAAAATATTTTGGTTTTATTGGATACATTTTCTATTATCCAAAAACAGAATAACTCGCATTGAATTTTTTAATTTTTAAAATATATTAAAATGGCAATCGATTTTTCTATTACTAGCAGTGTTCTTTCCAATGGCAGAACAGCTTACAGCGGTCAACGTTTAAATTCCAGCGAACCTAAATTTATAATAGGTTACAGAACGCATTTTCAAGACAACTACGGATTATTTAACACAACAGTTGCAGCCGATCAGGTTTACAATCCGGAAGACTATAAAAATGAACATGGTTTTTGGAGCTATTTCATTTATCCAACTGCCATGGCCGAAAGCAAAGGTTCGTTTAAATGTCTGAATACTTACGACAGAGCAAAGTTTACTTTTGGCTTTATGCAATTTGCCGCACATGTTCCCAATGGGGATTTTGTCCATTTTTTCAAAAAGCTACTCCAACTACCTAATGCCAAGGATTACTTTCCGAAACTGGTGCTTCAAAACGATAGAATTTTTTATAAATATTCCAATGGCACTTTATCTCAATTAGAAGATGATACTTCAACACAGGCCTTGATGGATTACCTTAACCCTACATTAAAAGACGTCGAAAATCAAGAGCAAATTTGCAGTGCCCGATTTGTCCACTGGGCGAGTAACGATTCTGAACACCGAAAAATTCAGACTGAAACATCTCTGAATTTATTTAAAAAAAATATGAAGAACTATCATGAACGTTTCGGCCTGCATAATGCCCCGGCCAAAGTCTGCCTTATGATTTGTGACATACGCCATCAGGGAAGAGGGAAAAACGACCGCATTGCAGCCGCCCTTAATACAAATGGCGATTACGAAAAAGCTTATTCCAACCTTTGTACTATTGGAGACACTAACTACAAAACACGAATTACTACTGTAAAAAACAATATTGCTAAACTTACTGCAGACGGGCTTTTCTCCATGAAATATGATGCTGGTTCAGGGGAGTTTGTTTCGATTTAAAAAGCAACCCTTACATTGAAAGGAGAATGTTAAATAGGCTGAAAAATTTAAAATATAGAAATTATGGAAAATGAAATTTATCTAATAGGAAAAGACGGAAAGGTTATTACGCTTACTGTGACCGTTACTACACCCGGAATTGCAACTACAGAAGTAAAGTTATTTTTATCAGACGGCACAATTATCAATAAAGGTAACTCAACAAATGGAGCCGGATTAATTAGTGATAGGCCAATGGATGTAGACACAAAACTTGACAATTCAACAATAAAAATTGAGACAATCATCCTGTTATCAAAAGTTCCAGAATCTGCATGGGAAAACTGTTTTGATAATTTAGAAATAAATTATTATTTGGATGGAGGGGCTGAAAACCAAAACATTCCCTTTAAATTACATAATAATGAAAAGAGGAAAAGTTCAAATGGAGAACTTATCAGGGCGATAAAAAGAATAGACTTAAATAGAATGTAACTATGAAAAAAACACTTTTAACATTTATAGCACTGTTTAGTCTTTTTTTACTGGAAGCACAAGTAAAGATTGACGATCTAAAAACCCCAGATTCACCAGGATTTCAGATTCTTGATATTTCACCAACGTCAATCGAGAAGCCTATCAATCCTCAAGCTTTGGGGCTTACACTTTTAAGTCAGACAAATAACGGAACAGGGTTACCCAGTAACTTTGCCATGGAGGTTTCACCCTATTGGTATTTTAAGGATAGTAAAGCAAGTATACACAAATATCTTAATATCCGAACTGACAATAAGCCCACAGCGACAATGTCAGGTATTTTACAAAAATTAAGTATTTCAATGGCTTCAGTTTACAGCGATACTATCAGTGGAAGTCTTCAGGCCAAAACAAATTATTTATCCTTTGGTATTAGGACTAATCTTTTTACATATAGGCTTTCCAAACAAAATAAATACCTAATGGGTACTTTGGAAAAAATATCCAATAAAGTAGTGCTATTAAAACCAAAAGAAATAATTACTGATGATAAAGAATCTGAAAAGAAAAGATTAGAAAGTGAAAATGAAATATTAAAAGATCAAATTTCCATATCAACTAATGATGTAATTAAAAAAAGTCTTAACGAAACTTTGGAAAAAAACAATGAACGTATACAGGAATTAAATGAAGAAATTGTTGCTATCGAAATGGACGCGCCTGACACTTATTATAATGTTCTCAAAGAAGATAAAGAATTAAAATCTTATTTGAAAGAATTAGATGCTCCTCCTTTAATCCAGATAGATGGTGCCTTTGCCTATAGTGAAGCCTTTTTAAATAACACTTTCGACAACAAAAGATTTAATCGAAGTGGGGTCTGGGCAAATGTTGCCATAAATTCAGCAGGGATGACTGCCCAAAAAGCTAATTATAACTTTTCAGCTGTGGGCCTTGTAAAATTTATAAACGACAATGTACTTACAGATACCGTAAATAATCTCTTTGAGCATCAAAATGCCCTCGATATTGGAATAAAAGTAGATTTCCAAATAAAGGATTTTTCCATGGCTTATGAACATATCCACAGAAATTTTTCTGAAAGCACTGGTGTTGATAGCGATCGTAATGTATTTATAATACAATACGAAATAACTGATGGGCTATATTTTACAGGGAGTTATGGGAAAAATTTTGGAGAAGTCAATAATCTCTTTACACTATTCGGGATAAACTACGGCTTTGGGGATTCACCATTGACCGTTAAACAAGAATAATCCATTAATCAGAAACAACCATGCAAGTATCCAAAACCCTTGAAATATTAATTTCATTAGCACTACTTTACTTTTTGTTCAGTACAGTGGTTTCATTAATTTTTGAATGGTATTCGCATAAAACACAAAAAAGGGGACGGTTCCTTCATGAAACTATCATCAAATTATTAAATGATCCTGTTAATAAAAGTTACGGCACGAGTTTATATAGTCAATATAGTATCAATCAGTTAAAAAAAAATAAGGATTCCTATCCACAATACATTTCTTCCAGCATGTTTGCAGATGCCTTAATTGATATTATTGGTACTCAATCCGAGACTATTCACTTTACGAATGTTTTTGATTCTTCTAAATCTAAAAACCTCGTCGAGGTGAAAATGGAAGAAAAACGCTTTTCTGACCCATACGAAAGATTTCAAAAAGGAGTGAAACAAATGAATTATAGCCCTCTAAAGAGCCAACTCAGGGCTTTCCATGAAAAAACAAAAGACTATCCGGAACTGAAAAAAATGATTATGGACTGGTTTGATGATTATATGGCCAGAGTTAGCGGTTGGTATAAAGTCAAAACCAAACGAACCCTATTCCATATCAGTTTGCTGGTCAGTCTGGCTTTTAACGTTGATTCTATTGCTATAATAAAAAAAATTAACAGCGACGAAACCCTTCGTAAAGATCTTGTTATTCAGGCAGAGAAAAAAATAAATCAACAAGAGCTCAAAGCTATTAAAATAGACTCAAGTAAGTTTTTTAAAGATTACGAGCAAGCCGTAGATTATATCAAAAAAAACAAAAAACAAAAAGATGAAATAGAACAAATGTATCTAAATCGTCTCGATTCAATAGTTAGTGAAATCGAAAATAGTTCAATTCCGATAGGATATTATGGTAATTGGCAAAAGGCACATGGAAAACATTTTTTGCCAATATGGATTTGCGGCATTCTCATTTCGTCTTTAGCCCTCAGTTTCGGCGCACCATTTTGGTTTGAAGTTATGGTAAAAACAATCAACATCCGAAGAGCCGGTATAAAACCATAATAATTTTATAATCATGAACGATAAATACAACATTCATTCACACATTTTTACAGGAAAGTGTGCACCAAAAGATTTTTTGCAAATAGGTCTTAACCTAGGGGACGGTGTTTCAAGTTTCCTCAAATGGCTTTTCTTAACCAAACCAGTTTCTTGGTTAATTGAAAAATTAGGAAGTTTTATCCATAACAAAACATTGCAGTTTCTAAAGATAGGTGTCATGAGTTCACAAGGAGAAGTTTTTGCTAATCTAAAAGGAACATATAATAATTCTAATTACAGTGACATCAAAATCGTGGCCCTCAGCATTGACATGGACTATATGACCGATCCTAATAAAAAACCGGAACAGGATTTTAATTCACAAATAGAAGACCTCTATAAATTAAAAAAAACATATCCTGATACATTCTTCCCTTTTTATAGTGTCGATCCAAGAAACCCTGATACCATTGGTTTGAAAAATGTAAAAAAAGCAATTGAGAGTAACGCTTTTGCAGGTATCAAACTATATCCTCCAAATGGTTTTTTCCCTTTTGACCCCCGGCTTGACGGTCTTTACAAATATGCCGAAGCTAATAACATCCCAATCATGACTCATTGTACCCGTGGAGGCACTTATTTCATAGGCAAAGATGTATGGTCTATAATTTCGGATAATCCCTTGTCGCTCAATCCGACACATCCGATAATGGACAAGGTAATTAAACGCATAGCTGCTTATAAGAATGCATCCAATAAAGCTTTTCGCGAAAATGCAAAAGCATGTAACCTTTTCACTCATCCTGAAAACTATCTCCCTGTTTTGGATAAATACCCCAAACTCAAACTTTGTATTGCCCATATGGGAGGAGACGTTGAAATACTGGGTGATAAAAATCCTAATAGCAAACATGCTAAGTGGTCACAGGAAGCCATGTTTTTAGAAGACTGTACAGCAACTTGGTATGAAATAATTAAACAGGAAATACTCGTAAACAAATACCCCAACACTTTTACCGACATCTCTTATTCGCTTTGTGACAGCAGTTGTATGACCCAATTACATAACGATCTTACCAATGCTGAGATTGATAACAAACGTGTGCTTTTTGGAACTGATTATTTTTTGGTTACCAAAGAAGATGCAGAACTTAAAGTTGTAGCTGCTGGTGAAAATCATTTGAAAAATTTTTTTTCACCCATGATGAGTGAAAACAATAAAAGGTATTTATTTTCATAATAACTCATGAAATCAATTTCGAATATAGGATGTTAATTCCTTCATTATTCTTTTAACCAATTATTGAAACAATGGCAAATAAAAATACTTCCATTGACGGCATCGATAAACTCCCTAAAGAGGAATTGGATAGAATCAAACTCCTGACAGATATTAAAAATGCTCAGGATTCTGAGTTATCAGGATTTGAAAAATTTATGAAGAGAAGAATTGTTCCTTTTTTTTTACCATTGGCAACGCTATCGGTAACAATACTGTTTTTCTACATAAATTACAGTGATAGCCAAAAATCCAAGGCAACTGAAAGATATAACAGTGAACTTGAGCTTGTAAAAATGGTCTGGGATGATATGAAGACGAATCAAGAACCGGATTTAAAAGAGAAAGCAAAAAAGTTTTTAATAAAAATGTATAGAGCAAACTCAAATACATACAAAACAGACAACATTCTTTTGGGCATTAATGAAAAGCAAAGGCCAATAAGCATAATGATTCAGATGGACTCAAATCTTGTAAAAACAATTAAAACAATAAATACCAATGAGTTAATTAAGCAAGAAATACATGTCAAAGATATTAAAAAAGTAACCTTAGATCCGGTTACAGACGGCAAAACTGTATCCGTGTTATCTAAAAAAGATAACATTATTACCAATAGAATAAACGTATTATCAAGAGGACAATTAAAAATTTATATCCAATATGATAAAAAAGAAGAAGAAGGAAAAGTAAATGGTTTTGCAAACCAACTAAAAGAATATTATGTCATACCTCCAATAGATTTTGTAGAAAATAAATCAAATTATGGAAATGAAATCAGATATTATCGGCAAAATGACAAAGAAATGGCTAATGAATTAGCAGGTAGATTGCAACAAATTACCGGTATTCCTTTTAAATTAATGAATATAAATCAACCTAATATATATAATACCATAGAAGTTTGGTTCAGTTTCAAAAATCAAAGAAGAGCGATATCAGAACAACCAATTGAACAGATTACTTCTGCCAAATAATCAACAAAAAAAATAATCTGATTCTTAAAAATACAAATACGTCTTTAAAATTTTTATGCAAAATCAGAAACAAACATTAAAAAAACACTGTGATATCAACCTCCGAACTAATAGAAAATATGGAAATCCAGTGTTTATCGCTATTTTACTTAACCTCCTTCACTCCCTTAATAAACAACCATTTCATAAACATCTTCTCCCCTTCATGTGTTTTTATTACCTGAAATTTTGGTGCCAGAATTGAAGCTGCTACAGCTGCCGTTAAAGGTAACCAAAACCCGCTAAGATTAGTAAAAGTGGCCGCTACAAAACGTACAATAATGAACAATAAGGCAAAGCCTAAAAAATTATATAATAGTGATTTGGTTTTTAAAGTCATCTTCTTGAGTTATGAATTTTAAGTTATAAGTGAAACACTAAGACTTATATCTTTTTACTAATTATTATCCCCTAAATTCTGGAATTTAGTACGCTTACTACCTTCATACATTTCGTATTTCACTAAACGTGCTTCCAGTTTACCGTTAAAGAGTTTAATTTTTCGGGAAGGTTTCAAACCCACAAACTTAAGCGCTTCCAGATTTGCCGTAATGAACCAGGCATTTGTTCCAGGATAGCTTTGCTTTAATGTATCACCGATTTCCCTGTAGAAACGTTCCATTTCAATATCCAAACGCTCTCCGTAAGGCGGATTGAAAACCATATGTAACGGCCCGCGGGTTTCTTTTTGGGTATCAAAGAAGTTACGCTCCGAGATTTTTACATACTCATCCAAATTAGCATTTCTGATATTATCTTTAGCTTTCATCACGGCAGACGGAGCCTTATCATAGCCCGTAATTGTATAATGAAAATCCTTAACCTTCTTCATTAGCGAGTTCATGATCTGGTCAAACAAATCGTTATCCCAATCATTCCAACGCTCGAAAGCAAACTCCTTACGATTGATGTTTGCGGGAATATTGCAGGCTATCATTGCAGCTTCGGCTAAAATGGTTCCCGAACCGCACATCGGATCTATAAAATCACCCTGACCGTCCCAACCGGAAAGCAATAGCATACCTGCTGCCAAAACTTCGTTGATCGGTGCGATGTTCGTAGCAGTTTTATATCCTCTGTGGTGTAATGAATCTCCGGAACTGTCTAAAGAAACCGAACACTGGTCACGATCGATGTGAACGTTAATTCGTAAATCAGGAAAATCCTTGTCGATACTCGGACGCTTTCCGAATTTATCGCGAAACTGATCCACAATCGCATCTTTTGCTTTCAAAGCTACAAATTGCGAATGGTTAAAATGTTCCGAATGCAATGTCACATCCACCACAAATGTCTGATTTTCACTTAGGTACTTTGACCAGTCAATTCCCTGAATACCTTTATACAAACTCGCTTCATTAAAAGCACGAAACTGATAGATGGGCTTCAGAATTTTTAAAGCCGTACGAAGAGCCAGATTCGCTTTGTACATAAATCCCTTGTCCCCAGCAAAACTTACCATGCGGGTTCCCATTTCAACATTTTGTGCGCCTAGTTGACGCAACTCCTTTGCCAATATTTCTTCGAAGCCAAAAAGAGTTTTGGCAATCATTTTAAAATTCTGCTCCATAATTTATTTCAATCGCAATCCTTAAAATCAAATTTCCGATTTCTATTTTCTAAATTGGATTACATCGGCAAAAATACGTTAAATTTGCAAGATTAATTATCCTCCAACAGAAGAATACATGTCTGAAGCACAAAAAAAATCTACCGAAAACTGGTTTGCCTCCTGGTTCGACACTCCTTACTACCATATTTTATACAAAGAGCGAGACGAGGCGGAAGCCCAGCATTTCATGGACAACCTTACGCATTATTTAAACCTACCAGACGATGCTAAAATCCTGGATTTAGCATGTGGGAAAGGGCGTCATGCCATGTATCTGAACACGTTGGGATTTGATGTTACGGGAGCCGATTTATCCGAGAACAGTATTGCGGAAGCTTCTGCGGTAGCCAATGAAAAACTGCATTTCACAGTGCACGATATGCGCCTGCCCTTTGAAGATAAATTTGATGCCGTTTTCAATTTGTTTACTAGTTTCGGATATTTTGAAAATGACGATGATAACTTTACCACTTTAAAAGCTATTCACGACAGCCTTTCTGAATACGGTTTTGGGGTAATTGATTTTATGAATGTAAATTATGTCATCAACAATCTGGTTCCGGAAGAAGTCAAAACCGTGGACGGAATTGATTTTCACATAAAACGCTACGTAAAAGACAATCATATATTCAAAGAAATAGATTTTGATGCCGATGGTCAACATTTTCATTTCACCGAAAAAGTAAAAGCCTTAACTTTAAACGATTTTGAACAGATGATGGAAGAAGCCGGAATTTATCTTTTGGATGTTTTCGGCGATTACAAACTGCGCAAATTCTTTAAAAACGATTCGCAACGCCTCATAATGATATTCAAATAATATGATATACCTACTGCCATTACTTTCGGTTATTTTTGGTTATGTTATAGCCACTTTTTTCCGTCCGAAAAGCAAAAAAAACCTCAGGATTTTATTAGCCTTTAGTGGTTCTTTTTTGCTGGCATTAACGGTTTCGCATTTGCTTCCTACAGTTTATGAATCCGCACAACATGCAGTATCAGACGGTCATGTACATGGTAATATAGGCTTTTTCATCATGTTCGGAATCATATTTCAAATCGTATTAGAATATTTTTCACAAGGAGCAGAACACGGTCATGTACATGGTCATGACACGATGTATCATATTCCCTGGTTACTATTTATAAGTTTGTGTCTGCATGCGCTACTGGAAGGAATGCCGGTAAGTCATCACAACGATTTAGCTTGGGGAATCGCTGTACACCACTTCCCCATCGCCATTATTCTGACTACTTTCTTAAGCGCATCACACTTAAATAAATCTTCTATTTTAATTTTCATGCTAGTCTTCGCTGCCATGACTCCGATGGGAACAATCGTTTCGGAAAAAGCGCCGTTCGTCACACATTATTACGCTGAAATCACCGCATTTGTAATCGGAATCCTGTTTCATATATCGTCAACGATTATTTTTGAAACCAGTGAAGGACACAAATTTAATCTGGCAAAACTTTCGGCAATTATACTCGGAATCGTGTTGGCTTATTTTATGTAGATTTGGGCGTGACCGCAAGGGTCGGGCTATCCGTTGCAATCTTTTTTGTTAGAACGTTCGGCTAAAAATAAGGTTTCATCTAAACAAAAAAGGATTTCCACTTCTATCCCTCACGCGAAAAACTGCACCATAGTAGTATAGCAATACAAAAGAAACTTTGTAACTTTGAACCTAAGCCACTTAGCAACTTATAAAAATGACTTTTACCAGAACCACAGAGCAATCATCAAATTACGAGCAACTTGAAAAAATGTCGGTCCACGATTTGCTGACCAACATCAACAACGAAGATAAAACCGTTCCGCTTGCCGTCGAAAAAGCATTACCACAAATTGAAAACCTGGTTTCGAAAGTTGTGGAACAGATGAAAAAAGGAGGCCGACTTTTCTATATCGGAGCAGGAACATCGGGACGTTTAGGAATTGTAGATGCTTCCGAATGCCCTCCAACTTTCGGTGTTCCATTTGATTTGGTCATTGGAATCATTGCCGGTGGTGATACTGCCATCCGAAAAGCAGTGGAATTCGCCGAAGACGACAAAGAACAGGCCTGGAAAGATTTATCTGAATGGAATATCAACGAAAATGATGTTGTCATCGGTATTGCTGCATCAGGAACAACACCATACGTCATTGGAGGATTGGAAAAATGCAACGAAAACAGCATCATCACGGGATGCATTACCTGCAACGAAGGAAGTCCTTTATCCAAAACAGCTCAATTCCCAATTGAAGTAGTCGTTGGACCGGAATTCGTAACCGGAAGCAGCCGTATGAAAGCTGGTACTGCCCAAAAATTAGTTTTAAACATGATTTCTACGGCAACCATGATTCAGCTTGGGCGAGTAAAAGGCAATAAAATGGTAGACATGCAATTGAGCAATGTAAAGTTAATTGACCGTGGTGTCCGCATGATAATGGGAGAAATACCAGTGTCCTATGATGAAGCAAAAGCATTGCTGGAAAAACACGGTAGCGTTAGAAAAGCTGTTGAAAATTTCAATAAATAACCCTAGGACCAAATGAAATTCAAAATTATTGTATCTTTATTCCTACTGTCTTCGGTATCAGCCTTTTCTCAAGAACTTAAATACAAAACGGGAGGAAGAATTTTTGATTCGAATGACAAAAAACTATCCTCAAAGGAGGTTAGGGAATTACTGGCAAAACAACCAGAAATACTGGAATCTTACAATGATGGAAGATCAGAGAAAATCTTTGGAAACGCACTGATGTATGGAGGAATAGCTTTGGCCGCAACCGACTTAATTGTAGCAGCCACAAAAGAAGGTGAATATCCAACTGCACTGACGGTTGCAGGAGTTGCTTCGATTTTCTTGTCAGTGCCTATTAAATACAGTTCCACTAAAAAATTAAAAACAGTCGTTAAAGATTATAATGCCGGAGTATCAAAAAAAGACACCGGTTTCAATTTTGAATCGATGTCGATAGTTTCAAACGGAAAAGGATTGGGTTTACGAATGACTTTTTAAAAACAGAAACTAACAAATCAATATCTGAGTTACCATGAAAAAATTACTTGTTCTATTTTGCTTCTTTATCCTGACAATGGCTTCTGCGCAGGAAATTTCAATGCAAAAAGGAAAATTTTTCAAGGAGGGAACCCAGATTTCAAGTTGGGAAACCAAACAATTATTGATTACCAATCCGGAAGCTTACAAATATTTCAAATCGGCCAAAAACAAAGAAGCATGGGGCGGATTTTTAATAGCCTCGGGAATTGTCCTTACTGTTGGGGATCTTGTAAAAGGACTCGTTTCCGATGCGGATTATCCAACCGGTTTTACATATGTGGGTGCCGGTTGTATTGTAGCTGCTATCCCTATTATGTCAGGACGAACAAAAAAGATGCAAAAAGCTCTCGAAATTTATAACAATGAAATAAAGTCAACCGTAGGTGCAACAGGCTTTGACCTGAATATTTTAGCGAATGCAAACGGTTACGGACTTCAAATCAGATTTTAAATCATGGCAACAAACAAAACATTATTAATGAAAGGGATTCGATATCTGGCATTTGCAGTGCCTCTGATGTTTATCGGACCTACAATAATTCACAGTTCATTTAAAAATCAGGAACATCCAATGTACATCCCAATTCTGGGGATAGGCATCCTTTTTTGTATCGGATCGATGTATCTGATGTTCAAAGGAATACAAATCATGGTAAAAAGCCTGTTCGATGGAGACGAATAAATCATACCTGGAAAGTGTAAAAAAACTGTTTCTGTATTATAAGACAATCGGCGAAAAAGCCATTGAGCAGTTAGAACCGGAACAGCTTTTTGTTGCCGTTAACGATGACACGAATTCCATTGCCGTAATCGTTAAGCATCTTTCCGGAAATATGTTATCGCGCTGGACCGATTTCCTTACATCCGATGGAGAAAAAGAATGGCGCAACAGGGACGGTGAATTCGAGCAGACCTTCACAACCAAAGAAGAAGTAATGGCTTCCTGGGAAAAAGGATGGAAATGTTTTTCGGATGCGCTCGATGCTTTAGAGCCCGAACAGCTTTCCCAAATCATCTACATCAGAAACGAAGGACATACTGTAATGGAAGCGATTAACCGTCAGCTGGCACATTATCCGTACCATGTAGGCCAAATCGTATTTTATGCCAAAATGCTTAAAAAAACAGAATGGACGAGCCTTTCCATTCCGAAAAACAAATCAAACGATTACAATGCCGAAAAATTTTCGAAAGAAAAAAGCACAAAGCATTTTACAGATGATGAACTTAACAAACTAAAATGAAAAAAATATACCTACTTCCCATTCTTACTTTATTAATTTCCTGCTACAATCAGGAACGCAACTGCAAAGATTTCAAAACAGGAAAATTTGAATTCGTACAGGAAATCAACGGTGAAGAAAAAAAATCGATTTTCGAACGAACAGAAAATCTTCAGATCGAAACCTTCAACGGAAAAACGGACACCGCTTCAGTGCGATGGGTAAACGATTGTGAATTAGTACTTCAAAAATTACATCCTAAAACCATGCAGGAAAAAAAAGCAATCGCAATGAAAATACTGACAACCAATGAGAAAGGATACACTTTTGAATATGCTTTCGTTGGAGACGGTAAAAAACAACGCGGTTCTGTAACAAAAATCGATTAACGTACGTTTAACAGCTTTATAATTTAAACATTTTATAATGGAAGTATTTCTGACTCCCGATGCGTGGATCGCTCTATTAACCCTGACTTTTCTTGAAATTGTATTAGGTATTGACAACATCATCTTCATTTCTATCGTTACCGGAAAATTACCGGCAGAAAAAAGAAAAAAAGCCACACGAATCGGATTGTTTTTAGCCATGTTTATGCGAATCGGCTTATTAATGGGAATCACTTATCTGATTGCCATGAAAAAACCGTGGTTTAGTCTTGAGTTGGGATGGTTCAATGCTAAGTTTACGGGACAAGCCATAATATTACTGCTTGGAGGTATATTCCTGATTTATAAAAGCACCAAAGAAATCCACGAGAAAGTCGATCATAAAGGAGAAGAAGAAAAAGAATTAAAAACATCCGCAGCTAAATCGTTTGGCAGCGTAATTGTTCAGATTTTGTTAATCGACCTTATTTTCTCCATTGACAGTATCCTGACTGCCGTAGGTATGACCAACGGAGTGACAGGTGCTCTATACATCATGGTTACTGCCGTTGTAATTTCCGTTGGGGTAATGTTATTATTTGCTGTACCGGTTGGTAATTTCGTCAATGCAAACCCTTCCATTCAGATTTTGGGTCTTTCCTTCTTGATTTTGATTGGATTTATGCTGATAACCGAAAGCATGCACTTATCTGATGCTTCCTTAGTGGGACAGCGTGTAGGGGTGGTTCCGAAAGGCTATCTGTATTTTGCCATTGCGTTTTCACTGGCGGTGGAATTCCTAAACATGAAAATGCGTAAAAAAGGCAAATAATCTTTTATACTGTTATACAATCAAAGAGCTCTCAATATTGAGGGCTTTTTGTTTATTCCAAAACAACAGTTATTTACTTCACACTACCTAAGTAATTCTATTTGCAGTTATTTAAACATTTTTCAACTTTTAAATCTACCGAAAAAGGAAAAAAACCTTCAAAATAATCAAACTACAAACAAAAAAGCTCTCTAAATTAGAGAGCTTTTTTGTTATTCCAAAGTCAACGTTATCTGACCATCATCATCCAGTTCGATGTTATAGTCTGTCAACTCAGTATTCTGATTCATTTCCGATTCTGCAGGAACTTCCTCAACGGGCTCTTCATAAGGCAACGGTTCCAATAAATTAACCTGTTTCAGTTTATCTGTCGTTAACTGGTTACCCATAGCTTTGATTCCTTTTACGGCGATGAACTGTTCCATATCAATGGTTTGGTTCTCTTTCTGAACACCTTTACTTTTTGCAAAAATGATTTCCGCTACCGGACGCCAATCAGTGGAAACAATTTCCAGTTGCGATTTCTCATGCTCGGAAATGAAAATCTCCTCTTTGTTCTCATTTTCAATAAGGAAACGTTTTACGTAGTAACGTTCTTTTTCCCCATCGTAATAAATCGCCGAAATCGGTTTGGTCGGGTGCCATTTTTCAAGGATGATCATATCCTCATCGAAATGCGAGGTCAGTTCAGGAATGATCGTTTTCAGCTTACCGGACTGATTAATTATCAGCAAGCGATCGTTCGGACGGAATTCACCCAACAACTCCCCTCTTCCATCAACGTTCAAACGCTGAACGGTATCATCAAACCAAATCTTACGAGGTCTTAACGTCGAAATTCCTTTTTCTTTCAGTTCGATTTTCTTAATAGGATATTTAGACACGGTATTTCCTTTGGAAGCTCTTCCTTTTATGGCAATATCGGCAAAATCCAAATCCCATTTCAGTTTTTTCACGCTTCCCACCTGACGCAGTAAAATTGTTACGACTTCCGCCTCACCGTTCGGATTATGTGAAAAATACAATACCTGTGAACCTAGTTTTTCCTGTGTCAGATCATAAGCCTTGTCACGGGTAACTCCCGATACATTAAAACGCTTTATGAATGACGAACCCGATTTCCCGTCACGATAAATCATATTGTAAATGGTTCGCTTGTCATTTTTATCGAAAACAGCAACGTGAATGATATCTTTTCCAACAAATTTCTTTTCATCAACTTTTGATATCATCATTTTACCATCGCGAAGGAACACAATAACATCGTCAATATCGGAACAATCATCAACATACTCGTCTTTTTTCAGTCCGGTTCCGATGAAACCTTCTTCACGATTTACATACAATTTCGTATTACGTAATACTACTTTAGTCGCTTCAATGGTATCGAAATTTCGGATTTCTGTCTGACGTTCACGACCTTTTCCATACTTCTCTTTCAGCTTGGTAAAATAGTCGATGGCAAATTCAATCAGATGTGCCAAATGATGCTTCACCTGAGCCATTTCATCTTCTAACTTCGCGATCAATTCATCGGCTTTATCAGAGTCGAAACGGGTGATACGAATCATTGGAATCTGTGTCAGTTTCTGCAAATCCTCATCAACGATATCACGCATCAGCATTTTTCTGAATGACTCAAATCGCTTGTACATGTACTCATATAACGATTCCTTATCAGAATACAGTTTAAAGTCGATATACATTTCTTCACGAATGAATATCTTTTCAAGCGTTGAAAAATGCCATTTCGTTTCCAGTTCCTGCAATTGGATTTCCAACTCCTGACGCAACAAATCAACTGTTCTGTTTGTTGAGATTTTCAACATATCGGAAACACCAATAAATAACGGCTTATGATTCTGAATCACACAACCTAACGGCGCGATTGAGGTTTCACAAGCTGTAAAGGCATAAAGTGCATCAATCGTTTTATCAGGAGAAACTCCCGGCGGAAGGTGAATTAAAATTTCAACCTCAGCAGCGGTGTTGTCTTCAATTTTCTTGATTTTGATTTTTCCTTTATCGTTCGCTTTCAAGATACTATCAATTAATGATGACGTATTTGTTGAAAACGGGATTTGGGTAATCACTAAGGTCTGTTTGTCCAATTGGGAAATCCTCGCACGAACACGTACACGTCCGCCTCGCATCCCATCGTTATAATTGGAAACATCCGCAATACCGGCGGTTGGAAAATCCGGAAACAATGTAAACGGTTTTCCTTTTAATATTTTTATCGACGCATCGATTAATTCATTGAAATTATGAGGCAATAGTTTAGTAGACAAACCTACTGCAATACCTTCCCCACCTTGTGCCAGTAACAACGGGAACTTTACCGGTAAGTTGATCGGTTCCGCACGACGACCGTCATACGACACACCCCACTCGGTAATCTTTGGTGAATACAATACATCCAAAGCGAATTTACTCAAACGCGCCTCGATGTAACGAGAAGCTGCGGCTCCATCACCAGTTAAAATATTTCCCCAGTTTCCTTGACAATCAATCAGTAAATCTTTCTGACCAATTTGTACCATGGCATCTCCGATACTCGCGTCTCCGTGAGGGTGATACTGCATCGTGTGCCCGACCACGTTCGCAACTTTGTTGTAACGTCCATCGTCCAACTCTTTCATGGAGTGCATGATACGACGCTGTACCGGTTTGAAACCATCTTCAATGGCAGGGACGGCACGCTCCAGGATTACATAAGAGGCATAATCAAGGAACCAATCCTTGTACATACCCGTTACTTTGGTAATGGTATCTTCGGAATTGTTTTCCTCTTGGTCGTAAAAATGATTGCCTTCGAAAGACTGGTTATCTTCGGAATGGGTTTCTTCCGAGAAATTATCCTCCGGGGTTAAATCTTCTATATTTTCGTTTTCTTCGCTCATAAATTAGTTAACAGTATTCAGTTAACAGTGACAGTTATGTCTTGGTTCTTGACTCTTGTTTTTTAATTCTTAACTCGAAAGCTCTTCAACAGTATCTAGCTCAACTTTCAAATTCTTGATAATGAAATCCTGACGGTCCGGTGTGTTTTTCCCCATGTAGAATTCCAACAAGGTTTCAATCGAAGTAGCTTTATCCAACATGACCGGATCCAAACGAATGTCTTCCCCTATGAAATGTTTGAACTCGTCCGGCGAAATCTCTCCCAATCCCTTGAATCGGGTTATTTCCGGTTTCGGTTTCAGTTCTTCGATGGCATCTATACGCTCTTGTTCGCTGTAACAGTAAATTGTTTTCTTTTTGTTTCGAACACGGAATAATGGAGTTTGCAGAATGTATAAATGCCCTTCTTTGATAAGTTCCGGGAAAAATTGCAGGAAAAACGTAATTAACAGCAAACGGATGTGCATCCCGTCGACGTCGGCATCGGTAGCAATAACGATATTGTTGTAACGCAGATCCTCCATGCTTTCTTCGATGTTCAAAGCTGCCTGAAGTAAATTGAATTCCTCATTCTCATATACAATCTTCTTGGTCATCCCGTAAGAGTTCAAAGGCTTACCACGCAAACTGAAAACCGCTTGTGTATTTACATCACGTGACTTGGTAATCGAACCTGATGCGGAATCTCCCTCGGTAATGAAAAGCGTACTTTCCAGACTTCGCGGGTTTTTGGCATCGGTTAAATGCACACGGCAATCTCGTAATTTCTTATTGTGTAAACTGGCTTTCTTTGCTCTGTCTTTGGCTAACTTACGGATACCGGAAAGTTCTTTACGCTCTCTTTCGGCCTGTAAAATCTTGCGAAGCAAAGCATCGGCGACCTCCGGATTTTTATGAAGGAAGTTATCTAATTTGGTTTTTATAAAATCGTTGACGAAAGTTCTAACCGAAGGTGAATTAGGTCCCATATCTGTAGATCCTAATTTCGTTTTAGTCTGTGATTCGAAAACCGGTTCTTCCACTTTAACTGAAATAGCGGAAACGATTGATTTTCGGATATCTGACGCTTCAAAATTCTTGTTATAAAACTCTTTTACGGTTTTTACCAACGCTTCACGGAAAGCACCTAAATGCGTTCCTCCCTGCGTGGTGTTTTGTCCGTTTACGAAGGAATAATACTCTTCTGAATATTGTGTTTTACTGTGTGTTATGGCAACTTCGATGTCATCACCCTTTAAGTGAATGATCGGATATACAGAATCTTCTTCGGTAATGGTTTCTTCAAGTAAATCTTTTAATCCATTGTCCGAATAGAATTTTTCACCGTTGTAAATGATTGTTAGTCCTGTATTCAGGTAACAATAGTTTTTCAGCATACGGATGATGTACTCGTTTCGGTACTTGTAATGCTTGAAAATGGTATCATCGGCAATGAAGGTTACTTTGGTTCCTTTGCGCTTGGTGGTTTCCTGAATATCTTCTTCTAATGTCAGATCACCAGCTGAAAACTCGGCTGCTTTTTGTTGGTTATCACGAACGGATTCCACACGGAAAAACGTAGAAAGCGCATTCACCGCCTTGGTTCCGACCCCATTCAGACCAACGGATTTCTTAAATGCTTTGGAATCGTACTTTCCTCCTGTGTTCATTTTGGAAACTACGTCGACTACTTTCCCTAATGGAATACCTCGTCCGTAATCGCGAACAGTAACCGTTTTGTCTTTTACGGTTACTTCAATGGTCTTTCCGGCACCCATAACGAACTCGTCGATACAGTTGTCAAGCACCTCTTTCAGAAGGATATAGATACCGTCATCAGGAGAAGAACCGTCGCCTAGTTTTCCGATGTACATTCCGGGACGCATACGAATATGCTCTTTCCAGTCGAGGGAACGGATATTGTCTTCGGTGTACTGATTTTGCTCTAGCATAAAGAATTTTTCGAATTTCTGCTAAAATAAGGTAAATCACCCGTAAATAAAAGGGGTTGAATGCAAAATTATTGACAATGGGAAGAAATAGTAATAAGTTATAAATTATGAGTTGTGAGTTTCATTTCTTACTCGTAATGATATAAAATCCCTTTGTCGTAAACCGTCCATAAACTTGCCTTCTGATTGGCTGCTTTTAAAGCACTGTTTGTCCATGTGTTGCAGGTATAAAAAAGATTATAACTGCCTTTAGCTTCATAGAAGGCATCGTTGTTTCCATACACCGCATTTGTTTCAATTTTTAAGGTTTGTCCATTTTTCATCTGAAAAGAATTTTCAATGAATTCCACCAACTGTTCATACTGCTTTTTAGTAATGGTTATTTTCTTGCATTGCTCATCTTCTTCCATTCGTTTGTAAAAAGTACAATGCATTGCAGATGAACTCAAACCTGATGTGGCATTAAAAGCAGTGGAAAATTTCAAATCAGCCCAGGTGGGCGTGTTTAGGTAAAAGCCTTTATCACCCCAGCCGAAAGCCAAATAGTTTGCCGTTGAATCATTGGCTTTAGTATTCTGGTATTTCACTTTTTCAGACCAATCGGTTATTTGTGTTTTAACCGGAACCACTATATCAGTATGGACTCCGTTGGAAAGCAGGTAAATTTCAATTCCTTTTTCCGGTTTGGCCACATCGGAGTTGACTGGAATACGGGATAATCCTAACACAGCAACAACGTAAAGTAGTATAAATGCTATAATGACTAAGATAGTTCTGAAAAGGATTATCAGGCTTTTTTTGATGGCTTTCATTCTGATATTTTTTTGAATTGCTGTTCCTCTCCTAAATTCTGTAATCTTAGGATATTTTTAAATTCTCTTTTGGTAGGGCTGATTATGTATGAAGATGAATCTATCCTTTGGGATTTGTCTTTTGTTATTGAATCCAACTTTTTTAAATCTTCATCTGAATAAATGTATTTTAGTTTAAAACCATTTTTTTCAAAATTTAAAATTTTGATCCTCCAATAAACAGAATCTTTTGTGTTCAAAATCAAATATCTGTTAATTCGTTTAGCCTTCTGAATGTCTGAAAATGAAAAAAAAGTATCAATTTGAATATTTGAAAACTGAATAGAATCACCAATATCTTTTCTGTAATAAACTTCACTACTACCTTTTAAAACAAAGGTGTTTCCATTAATTCTAAATTCATTTTTAATCGAATCCAGTTCACTATGGTGGATTCTGAATTTATTAATAACTTTTTGAAGAATAGTTCTTTTGTTGACTTCAAAATAAACAGAATCCGCATTCATAAATAAACCTTGAAAAGCTAATGGAAATTTTAACAACTCCGAATCATTGACCGGTTGAGGCTGAACAAAATAAAAATTGTTTCCTAATGGTTCGAGGGCGATATCTTTACAAGATATTAGAAATACGAATGCAATAAACAAGGCCATTTTTTTCATTTGTTCCAGCTTTTCTTAGCTTTTACAATTTTCAAGCCAAAAAATAAAAATCCAAATTCTTTTTACAATGTCTTTTATCTGGTTGGCAACATTACAATTCTCTTTCACTTAAATCTTGCATCAAACACACTGTTTTTGAAGTTTTTATCGTTTCAAATAACGAAATAAAAATACTGATTATAAATAAATTACAAGCTTTACCACTAAAAACCACTGGGCAATTATTAGTAAATTTATGGTATAATTTTTAACAGATGAGAACAACTGTATTTTACATCGTAATCCTTTCACTATTGATTTCCTGTGATACCAAACCCAAATCGTCTAAGGAAGCTGACGCATCAAATCCAACAGAAACCAGCAAGAGAAAACTAATTGATTTATCTCATGTTTTTTCAGATGAAACTATTTATTGGGTAACTGCTGAGGAATTCAAATTAGACACGGTGTATAATGGAGAAACGCCGAAAGGATATTATTATTCTGCTAATAATTACAAGGCAGCGGAACATGGTGGGACACACGTAGATGCTCCGGTACATTTCTCTAAAACAGGGCAATCCGTAGATGAAATCCCACTTGAAAAATTAATGGGAGAAGCTATTAAAATTGATATTTCTTCAAAAGCGCTTACAAATCCGGATTATTTGGTAGGTGTTGAAGATTTTCTTAATTGGGAAAAAAAGGAAAAAACTATAATTCCAGAGGGCAGTATTGTTTTATTGCAAACCGGATTTTCTAAATATTATCCTGACAAAATCAAATATCTCGGAACCAAGGAACGCGGGGAAAAAGCTGTAAAACAATTACACTTCCCAGGGCTTTCGCCTGCAGCAGCAAAATGGCTGGTTGAGAATCGTAATATTAATGCAATTGGAATAGATACTCCAAGCATTGATTATGGGCAATCGGAGTATTTTGAAAGTCATGTGACTTTGCTTTCTAAAAACATCCCTGTTTTTGAGAATCTGGCTAACCTTGATAAATTACCCAACAAAGGATTTGAAATAATAGCGTTACCAATGAAAATCAAAGGCGGAAGTGGCGCTCCGTTGAGAATTATAGCTATTATTGATGATCAGCCTTAATAACCATACTTCACAACGCAATCATTCGTTACGAAGAACCCGAAGCGGAAAATACCTTAAATAATAAATTAAAAACTGAGGTTTTTTACGATATCTCGTATTTGATTATCCAAAACAGGATCGGATATTTTCATATTCTCCATGTCAAAATTCTCATAGAAGCTTGGTAACGAAAAACTGCCTATTATATTGGCTCCGTAACGGGGAAAGGCAGCTTGGGCTATTTCCATCACACGAGCTCCTCCTCTCTTACCATCTGAGGTGGAAAGCAAAAGCATTGGCTTATTCTGAAACACTTTTACATTGATGCGCGAAGCCCAATCAAAGGTATTTTTAAAAGCAGCGGAATAGTTTCCATTGTTTTCTGCCATGGAAATTACCAGCAGTTCAGCCGAAGCAATTTTATCTAAAAAGGCATGTGCTAATGGGTGCTGTACGATTTCTTTTTCCAAATCCACGCTGAAAACCGGCATGGCAAAATCATTTAAATCCAAAACCTCAACCTCTGCGTGCTCAAATAAATGAGACACGTACGTCGCCAGTTTTTTATTTATTGAGTTTTTGCTGATACTTCCGCCAAACGCTATAATTTTCATAACCCATTGATTTGTACTCAAATTTACTCAAATTGAACTGGGAACACCCTTATTTTTATCACAATTTATTATATAACTTCTGATAAAAGAAAAAAACAACACTTGCTCACGAAATATATCAATCTCCATACAAATTAACACTTTTAAACTTATTTTAATATGATTTTAAAGATATTACTTGTTTTTTATAATTAATTTTGCAATGTATTAATGATTAAATTAAAACGTCATGAAAAAGATAATTTTAATCATTGCAGCATTATTCACCACAGTGGGTATTACTGCTCAAAACACGGATGTTAAGAAAGAATCCGTAACTACAACGAAAACAGTTAAAGATTCTAAGGGAGAAAAAACAACGGTTAAAACGGAAGAGGTTCAGGAAGTACAAAAAATCGAATTTAAAGACGCAAAATCCAATACAAAGGAAAAAGTGGTACTTGATAAACCAGCCGACGTATCAAAAAAAATTACAGTAACCGTAGATGGTGTTACCCGGGAAATCAGTAAAGACTACTCTGGATTTTACAATTATAACGGGGCCAAATGTAAAATGATTTTAGATAAAGTTGGCTATTCCATCATTCATCCTGATACCAAAAAACGATTGGCTACATTGAGAGAAACTTCTAATGGCGAATATATCGTAACAGGCAAAAATAAAGTTTCAGTGGGCCATTTTGATTCAGACGGCAACTTGATACTGCAGTCAGTCGACCCGAAAACCGATACTGTCATAACCGAAAAGGCAGAAATGATTAAACCAGAAATGTAAACAGTAACAATAAAAAACGTCTTGCAGCAATAAGCAAGACGTTTTTTTATGTGCCTGACTATAGTCAAAGGCATTTCAAATCAGAGATTGGTTTACTAAATCATCTGTCGACAAGAAAATTATGCATCTCCCCTATGATTAACAAGTAGATCAAGCATGTCTTTTTTTAAAGGCTTGACAAAATACTCCTTAACAATACCGTACTTTGAAGCCCTCTCAATATCTTTAGCATCATTGGATGAAGTCAGCATTACAATATCACAAGCATGCTTACTGACTTTCGGAAAATTGACTATCTTGTCCAGAAAGCCAAATCCGTCCATTACAGGCATGGAAATATCAAGGAAAATCAAATCAGGAAACTTATCATAATCCTCCTTTATGCTTTCCAGATGCTTCAGTGCTTCTATAGCAGAATTCATTAGCGATATCCTTTCAGCTATGCCACTTTTTTCAACGATATGATTCGTAATAAAATTATCGATTTGATTATCATCGATCAGCATTATATGGCCCATTTTCATAAATTATTTTAAAAATTTGATTCGATTGGGAATTTTAATAGTAAATAAGGTTCCTACATTTACCTTTGACTGTACAGTGATGGTTCCTTTTAATTTATCCAATGTTTCTTTAACAATGTATAAACCGATACCTGATCCCGTTGATAGCGAACTGGAACGGTAAAACATGTCAAAAATCTTCCCCTGTTCGTTTTCATCTATTCCTACGCCATTATCTTCTATGGTGATTATGGCCTTTCTGTTATCACACTTAAAGTTAACAATTATAAAGGGATTTTCCTTGCTTCTGTCGAAATATTTATAGGCATTCGAAAGAATATTATTCATAATAATTGCAAGTCTGTTATAATCGCAGACAAATTTCAAATCCGAATCCATCTGTATTTTCAGATCGACTACTTTCGCTCCCTCAGCAAATTTTAAATTCCCTTTAATATCTTTTACTAACGTTTCAAAATCAATTTCGTTATGTTCCAATTCCATTCGGGCATTTCTCGAATAGTTGAGGATGTCTTCAATAAAATTATCCAATTTTGAAACACTTGTATTGAGCATGGTCAGCCTCTCAATCAAAGTACTGTTTTCATCCGCTGTTCCCTTCTCTTCTATTTCAGTTTTCGAAATATTAATTAACCCCAACATTGATTTAAGAGGAGCTCGCAAATCGTGGGAAGTACTATAAACAAAACGATCTAATTCTGAATTAGTTTTCTTCAGTTCTTCATTAGAAAGAATAAGGTCTTGCTCTGCCTTTTTACGTTCTGTAATATCCCTGTAATTAAGAATCAGAGCATTAATACTGGCTTGATCCAACAAATTTAAAGCAGTACCTTCAACCCAAATCAAATGGCCGTCTTTATGTGTAAGTCGGAACTGATTTTGCAACGGAATCCCGGGAGAACTGATTACTTCCCTAAAAAATTTCTCGGCTTTGATCAAATCCTTATGAAATATAAAGCTGAGAAGCTGCTTTGATTTAAAATCTTCCAAGCCATATCCGGATATCTTCGCTGCAGAAGGGCTTTGATACTGGATTTCAAAATCGGAATTGACCAAAACGATTGCATCACTTATATTTTCGGTTAAAGCACGGTATTTTTCCTCACTTTGGGTCAATTTTAATTCCGCCAGTTTTCGCTCGGTAATATCGGTACCAAAAATCATAACGTGTGTCACTTCGTTATTGGTAACAATGGGCACAAACCTTGAACGCACCCATTCCCCGGAAGAAATCTTGTTTTCAATTTCAAGATGTTCACCATTGCTGAAACATTTTTCCAAAGCCTCTCTTGCCGGCTCCCGGCTTTCTTCAGGAAGGACCGAAATACAATCTGCGCCAATTACTTTATCTACAGATATCTCAGGTGTTCTTGTCCTGTTTATCGCTTCAATTTTATAATATTTATTTACATACAGAATGATATCCGGTGAATTCTCAAACTGATTTTTAAAAAGTTCTGTGGCTCTTTTTCGCTCGGTAATCACTTCGGTAAACATTATAATGCCGCCAATTTCCGAAGTGGCTTTATACCAGGGACGAACTTCCCATCGCAGCCATTCAATACTTCCGTCAGCTCTTACGAAAGAATCTTCTTCGCGTTTCTCCACAGCACCTTTCAGGCAACGTTGATGGATATCTTTCCATTCCTGACCGATTTCAGGAAACACTTCATAATGGCTTTTTCCGATGATATCCTGCCCGGTCAGATTGTAATCTGATATCCATCTTCGGCTGGTAGCAATATACTGCATATCATTATCAAACATGGCCAAACAAGCCGGACTGTGTTCTATAAACAGATTAAGTTGGGCTTCACGTTCTGCTAATTTAGCTTCAGCCCTTACCTTTTCCGTAACATCATTGGCTAATGTCAAAGCAGCTGGCCGATTGTTATAAATTATTGTGTGAGGACTAATCTCCATAATAATTTCTTCACCATCCTTTTTGAAATGCTTCCAGTTTTGTTTTATAAAAATTTCTTCACCAAGAAGCATTTTCCTTGCAAACTCTTTTAATTTCTCATGATCTTCTTCCGGACGATAATCAAGAACGGTCATGGTGCTCCACTCTTCTCTGGAATAACCATATTTGTTCAACACTGTTTCATTAACTTCCTGAATTTTTAAAGTCTCTAAATCCCAAATAAAAATGCAGGCAGGATTGTTATTGAACAAGTATCTGTATTTTTCTTCGGATTCTTTAAGGGCTGTTTCTGCTTTATTCCGTTCTGTAATGTCACGAATAATGCCAAAGAAACCTCGTCCTTCCATGAGACGGGCGCTGATTTCAGCCTCTAAGATTGTCCCGTCTTTTCTTTTTATTTTCCTGTAAACTAAAGCCGACTTATTTTTCCTTACATTTTCAATTGCAAACGCTTGTTCATTGACTTCATCAGGAGCAATCAATGATGAAATTTTCATCATCAGCATTTCATTACGTGTATAACCAAACAATTGACAGGCATAATCATTTAAATCTATAATTTCCGTCTCTTCATTTAATACCAAAATGGCTTCTCCTGCATACTCTATAAGATTGCGGTAATTTTTTTCGGTAAGGAACAGCTTGGCACGACTAAGGTTAACACTGTTAATTATGGTTAGGTTCTTCTTAATTAAGTAGTATGCAAAAGGGACCGTAAAAGCCATAGCTATCAAAAGTATCAGCAAAAACTTTTGGGTATAAGATGTATAACCTTTTAAATTATCCTCATAAATCTTTTTACCTACTTTGACCTGTAATCTTCGCAGTTTACTCACCTCATCCATGACAGGGGTTAAGCTTTGGGATAATTCATTTTTTATAATGGCATCAAGGCCAGAACCATCACCTTGTGCCAAAATCAATTTTAATTTTTCAACCGAATTCGATGATTCTTTCAGCAAACCAGTCGTTTTATCTACAATTATTTTTTCCTCAGGTGTGAGGTAAGTCTGCACATAAGCTTTCCAATTGGTATTGACGCTGTCCTGCGCCTGCTTGACTTTTGCCAGTGCGACATCGAAAGTTATTTGTTTCTTACTCGCCCGATGCGCTGTTGAAAGTATTACTGAATTATAATAACGAACATCTCCCAACTGATTCATCGGAATCAACCTGTCCTCAAAAAGTTCTTGGGAATTTCGATTAAGTATTCCGATTTGTATAAAACCGTAAACACCAACTCCTACAATAAAACAAGACATGATAAATACCAAGAAGGTTAATTCCATGGATGATCTTGCCTTATTGACCATGTTTTTTGTTTTTAGTGGAAATTCTCTTTTACAACATTGTAAATCTTTCAAAAAAAAGGTTGTAAATCTTTTTAAATCAAACCTATAGACACAACGTTATACCCAAATTTAACAAATATATTTCGTTTCATCCATCAGAAATACTTACAAAACAGATGAATTACATAAAAAACCCTACAAACGAATTAAAGCACAAAAGCCGCTAAATTTCTTCAGCGGCTCTTGTTTATCTGTCTTTTTCTTACAATTTTAACTACACGTTAAATCTGAAATGCATCACATCTCCGTCCTTAACAATGTATTCTTTTCCTTCTACACGAAGTTTTCCGGCTTCTTTCACTTTTGATTCCGAACCGAAATTTGAGTAATCATCAAAAGCGATAACTTCTGCACGGATAAATCCTTTCTCAAAATCGGTATGAATTACTCCAGCCGCTTTTGGCGCTGTGTCTCCGATATTAATTGTCCACGCACGAACTTCTTTAACTCCGGCAGTAAAATAAGTCTGAAGATTTAACAATTTATAAGCTGCACGAATCAATACCGATGAACCTGGCTCTTTCAAACCTAAATCCTCCAAAAATATCTGACGCTCTTCGTAGCTTTCCAATTCAGTAATATCAGCTTCAGCACCAACAGAAAGAACGATAACTTCCGCCTGCTCGTCTTTAACCATTTCTCGAACCTGATCTACATATTTGTTACCGTTAACCGCTGACGCTTCGTCAACATTACAAACATATAATACAGGTTTTGTGGTAATTAACTGAAAATCTTCCATCATTTCCTCTTCATCCTGATTTTGAGGAATTACGGTACGAGCCGATTTTGCCTGCATTAAAGCTTCACGGATTCTGTCCAATAACGCTTTTTCAGCCTGAGCTTCTTTGTTTCCGGTCTTAGCAGTACGATTTACTTTTTCTAAACGTTTTTCTACCGTTTCAAGATCTTTCAACTGCAATTCGATATCGATTGTTTCTTTATCGCGGATCGGATTTACATTACCGTCAACGTGAACGATATTGTCATTGTCAAAGCAACGTAATACGTGAATGATAGCATTACACTCTCTGATATTTCCTAAGAATTGATTTCCTAAACCTTCTCCTTTACTTGCACCTTTTACCAAACCGGCAATATCAACGATGTCAACTGTAGCCATCTGAACACGTTCTGGTTTTACAAGCTCTTCCAATCTGTTGATTCTTGGATCCGGTACATTTACTACTCCGATGTTAGGTTCGATAGTACAAAACGGAAAATTTGCACTTTGTGCTTTGGCATTTGACAAACAATTGAATAATGTTGATTTCCCAACATTTGGCAATCCTACAATTCCTGCTTTCATTATATTTTTATTTACAGTTGGAAAAAACCAACAAAATTTTATAATCGTTTTAAAAAGTTTGCAAATATACCGATTATAATGGAATTACAGAATAGCAGTTTGTTAACATAATGGTAAACGTTTTTCGTTTTTGATTTCTATGACCATTAAACACAGAAAATCAGGGAGACTTACTGTTTTGCCTCCCTGATTTATTGTATCCTGATTTTTGTCTAAATTATTTGACTACTCTTATGAGTGTTCTGCGGCTTTTAGCTTTTCCTTCTTCCTTAGTGTTATCACCAATCGGGAATCGCTCGCCATAACCAACTGCTTTCAGACGATTTTTGCTGATACCTTTTGAAACGAGATAGTTTACGGCGGCTTTTGCTCTCCTTTCGGATAGCGCCTGATTATATGCTGAAGTACCAGGCGTACTGGTGTGTCCTTCTACATCCACACTTAAGTCGGGGTTCTCATTAAGGAATTTCACAACTTTATCCAAGCTAGCTTTATCCTCTGCACTTAATGCTGACATCGCTTTTTTGTAATAGAAAGTCATTTCCGGACAACCTAAATTATCTTTTATTCCAGCAAGTTTCGGACATTTATCGTCATCATCATTAACACCATCACTATCTCCGTCCGGAATTGGGCAACCGGCATATTTAGCCACACCGAAAACTTTCGGACATTTATCATTTTCATCGTTAATACCATCTCCGTCAGTATCCGGAATCGGGCAACCGGCATACTTAGGCGAACCGGCAACATTCGGACATTTGTCTTTACTGTCAAAAACACCATCACCATCTGTATCCTTATCTGATACTGGCGCTGCAGGAGCCGCAACCGGAGCCATGGTTTCAAGTGACGGAGGATTGGTTTTCATATCCTCCAGCGTTTTTGGAGCCGAACGGAAGCCAATAGTTAATCCAAACTGTAAAGCGCGGTTATTTATACCGTCTACTATGTGAATTGGGTTTGGCGGATTTATAGGCACTGTTGCATCTGTACCGTTAGTATCATTGATATCTGTAAATCCGTAAATGTATCTTGCATAGACTCCTATACCGCTCGTCACCCAGTATTCTAACCCAAACGTACCAGCTATATCCGTACCTTTTAAGTTATTGGTCTGGTTATGTTTGGTCTTATCATCCGCTTCTGATTTTGCATGCATCAGAAAATCGAATTGAGGACCGGCAAAGACCGAGAATCTCCAGATTGGATTAAACTTAAACAAAATAGGAACGGACAAATATTCCAGCTTCAGTCTTCCCCCCAGATCCGGAGAAGGATATGACTGACTTATATCGGCTCCCATATTTGAATATAACAGTTCTGGCTGAATTGAAGTCTTCTTGCTTATCGCATAATTATAATACGCGCCGGCAACGAGACCTTCTTTAGAATCAGTTTCCAGACCATTTACCGAAGGATCGTAATTAATGTATGATACATTCATTCCCACTTTTGCTCCAAAGAATGAGCGATCTGTAATTTGAGCATAAACCTGCGTCATGCAGCTGATTAATGCTATCGAAAAGGCTAGTTTTCTCATAATCTAAATATTTGGTGCGCAGCCCTTAACTTTTATCTGCTTAAAAACTTATAACTGCTCGATATTACTTTCTCTTAAAACGCATCAGGGGCTTATTTTCCATTTTGAAATTCAGGGTTTTTCCGTCCTCTGAAATAGAATAGGAATCAATTTTCTTCAGGGTTTCCATATAAACAGTCTCCCCTTTTCCGTCACCACACATCATTCTTGTAACGGCCATTGGTTCCTTGAAACTGATTTTGTTTCTATCAACTTTTAGTGTACCGGAATAGGAATTACAACTATTGTTTCCGGATACAGTATTATCCTTTGTTACAAAACTGATAGTAGGTTTTTTGTCGCGATACAATCCGGCAAATGTGGTTTCATCCGGCAAAATATAAACCAGTTCCCAAGAGCCATTAAGCTTTTCAGATTGATCTACTATATCATTTTTAGTTTTAACCGAATTGCAGCATATACAAGAAAGACACACTATAGCTGCAGTAAATAGACACTTCCTCATACTGTAAAAAATTAAATTTTACTAACTTAAAAGAAGGGGCCGTCTTAAGAAATTGATTGTTAAAAGCAAGTATCGAATTTACGAATTTTATTTCATTTATCTATAAATCAACAACATAAATCAACCAACAAAGTGAAATTTCATTTTTTTCCAATACATAATCAACGTAAGAAATTTAGCTGTAACTTTACAAAAACCATCAATTTGCTTTATATGAAAAAAATAACCCTATCCGTCTTGTTCATTGCTCTGACATTTGTGGGCTGTAAAACAAAAACACAAACAAAAGTCAACGAGTTAAAAGTGGCTTTAGAACCTAAAAGCGATACCAATACATCAGGAAATGTTGTTTTTTCCGAGAAAGAAGGAAAAGTCACTTTCACTGCAACTATTTCCGGATTGACACCTGGAGTACATGCTATTCACATCCATGAAAAAGCAGATTGCTCTGCTGCAGATGCTGCTTCGGCAGGCGGGCATTGGAATCCGACTTTAAAAAAGCACGGAAAATGGGGAGAAGGTGAATATCATAAAGGCGACATCGGAAATTTCACGGCTGATGAAAAAGGAAACGGAAAAATCACTCTGACTACAGACGAATGGTGTATTGGCTGCGGCGATGCAACCAAAGACGTTTTAGGAAAAGCCATCATCGTTCATAAAGGTGCCGATGATTTCGTAACTCAGCCAACAGGAAATGCCGGTGGCCGAGTGGCATGTACCGCTATTATCCGATAAATAATGAGCAAAAAAGAACTGTTGCAAATTACCTCCCATGCGTAAAGTCTCCTGACTTTGCACAATGCTATTTTAAGCAAAAAAATAAAAGGCTACAGCATAAGTTGTAGCTTTTTATTTTCGTTATATCATGAGTCCGCATAGTCAGGAGATTTTGCACACTTGGGGCACTGATTACACCCGAGGCTTTAGCCGAACTGACGAAGTAAATCCGCGCTATCGTCTAGTAATTTATTTAGAAAGATTATAATAAATTCAATTTTAAATAATTGAAAATCAAACGAATACATAAAAAGATAACTGATTTTTTATTAAATTTGTTAAAATTATTACATCATGAGTAATTTATTAAAAATAGCATGTTTGCTAGGCGGGGCTGTATTAGTAGGTCTTATTATTAAACAATCAAAAGAATCAGAAGAAGACAAATCCTCTGATTACAATAAGGGTTATATCGATGGTTATAATGATGGTTATGATGAAGGCAGAAGTAGCTATTGATTCAAAAAAAGAGTTTAACTGTTTTAGAAATAGATTTGAATTAGGTTCTGGCACGAGCTAGAAGCTAGCTGGAGCGGGGGAAAATAAAAAAATATCAATTCTTTTTCTGACAAAAATTTGAGGCTCCCTTTTTAAACTTATAAGACCCCATGAAAATTTTATGACTTTTTTTAATTATAAAATTTTATTAAAACACTCACTACAGATTGATATTCAGCAAATTAAAAAGTATCTTTGATAAAAATCATTAAGTATGGAAAAAATTGATATCCTTTTCAATGATGAGATATTTAAGGTAAATATTTCAACAGAAAATGCGTTTCCAAACAATCTTATCAAAGTTGAGTTTGAAGATAATCGGGAATTATTGGGAATAATTGAATCACCGGTTTATATAGAAGAAAAAAACTGTATGTTGTCATTTATACATATTGACGTAAAGAACCGCGATCAGTTAGACCTATTAATAAGTTTTGTTTTAGGCATTGAAAACCGATATTTTGAGAACTAATAATTTTTAATCCTGAACGCAAAGTCAGGAAACTTTAAGCAATACTATTTAAAGAAAAAAATAAAATACTACAGCAATACGTTGTAGTTTTTTATTTTTGTTTCATATGAATCCTCAAAGTCTCCCGACTTTGAGCAGCAGAAGGCCGTGTTACTTGATCAGCAATTATCTGATAAACAATGAACAAAAGAGAACTGCTCTATTTTAAAAATGCTGATGAATGGCGGAAATGGTTGCATGAAAACCATAATTCGACTGACGGAGTGTATCTCATATTTTACAAAGTGGGCAGTCCTTATGACAGCATGCGATGGGAAGAGGCCGTTCAGGTCGCCCTTTGTTATGGATGGATTGATTCTACCGTCAAGCGGTTGGATGATGAAAAACGACAACAGCTTTTTACACCAAGAAAAAATAAAAGCGTCTGGAGTAAAATAAACAAATCATATGTTGAGAAACTGATTGCCCAAAATTTAATGCATGAAAGCGGATTTACAAAAATTGAAATCGCCAAACAAAACGGCTCTTGGAATTCTTTGGATCACGTAGAAGAAATCATAATTCCTGATGACCTTCAACGTGCCTTTGATGCCAACAAAATTGCTTTCGAGAATTATAATAACTTCAGTTTTACTTACAGGAAAAGCTATCTCTATTGGCTGAATCATGCGAAACGCGAAGAAACCCGAAAAAAAAGGATTGAAGAGATAATAAAACTCTGTGAAGCCAATATAAAATCCCGGCAATAATTATTTTCCGAAAAGTTAATGCGAAGTTTGTATCTGATACTGAAAAAGCTATAGCTTTGTGGTATAATTTCAAGTAATGATTAACCCTTCAATAAACGGATGGATCGACAAGTTTTTTGCTGAGCAAAAGCCATTGCTCCTCCCCGTTGTTGTGTATTCTTCCGTCTTTTATACCAATGTTCGGAAAACCGGGTTTATTTATGGGCATACGGTTGATTTTGATGTAGAAAAACCAATCACTACAAAAGGCTGGACTTCCGAAGAAATTACCAAAGTAGCTTTACTGAACACGCTTTATGGTATTTATGGTTTAGTGACACACGACGGTAATCCGAAAACTTTCATTGAAGAAACGATAAAATTTTACAAGCAAATGAACCCGGAAGGATTCAGTCTGCTGAAAAAAATGCTTCCGGATTCTTCCAACAGTTACAAATTGGAAGAAATGATTGATGAACGTGTTCAGACAAACGACAATATCATCAGTAAAAATTTCTCGCATATTTTAACTAATGCCTTGTTGTTCATGGATGTTTTGGCATTTCGTCAATACTTACTGCATCAGGAAATCCCATCGAATTACCTGAAAAAACTCGAAGAAAAAATCATCAGTATTGTTTCATTGGCTTTAAAAACCAAATCCGTCAAATCCAATTATGACGATTTGCTGATAAAACTGTTCGAATCATCGGTTCGGTATACCAAATTTTCAAAAGTTGATGTTGAAACCATCGAAATGCTTCAACTCGACTATTTCACATCGGAAATTGAAAAAAATTATTTGTTGGATATAGCCGGAATGGCGATGTGGAGTGACGATGTCCTGGAACAACAGGAAAGCGATTTTCTGTATCGATTAGCTGAACAGTTAGGCATTAGTACCGATTTCACTGCCAAAAGCATTGAATCAATTGATACATTCATTAAACAATACCAAAAAGAAATTCCGTATTTCAAATATTCCAATCCTGTAAAACATTTTTACGACCAAGCGGCGCAAAATGTAGCCGTTTTGATTACGCGAAACAAAAACCGATTAATCAAAGAGATTTCGCAAAGCGGAGAGCTCATGGTTTTACTGGCTCATTCCACAAGAAGGGATTTGGATTCAAAAGAAAAGAAAAGAGTAAAAAAACAGCTTTTGGATATCTGCAAAACAATCCCGTCCCTAACGATTTTCCTGTTGCCCGGCGGAGGATTATTACTTCCGATACTGATCAAATTCATTCCGAAAATGCTTCCTTCCGCATTTAACGAAAACTTAGATATAGAATAAAAAAAGTCCCGTTTTGAACGGGACTTTTTAATTAGAATTTCAACTGATATACTTCGTCAAGTTTCTCGTTAGAATCGATATTTACATTCAAATCCGTAACATAACCCGAATTTAATCCGTAAACCCATCCGTGAATACTTACTTCCTGTCCGTTCTTCCAAGCCGATTGAACAATTGATGTTTTTGCTAAATCATACACTTGTTCTTTCACATTGATTTCAACGAATTTATTGAAACGTTCATTCTCATCAATAATAGAATCAAGATAAGTATGGTGGAATCTGTAAATGTCTTTGATATGACGAATCCAGTTATCGATGATACCGATTGAGTCATTTCCCATAGCAGCTTTTACTCCACCGCATCCATAATGACCACAAACGATAATGTGCTGAATTTTTAAAGCGTTTACAGCATAATCCAAAACACTTAACATATTCATGTCACTGTGAATCACCATATTGGCAATGTTTCTGTGTACGAATACTTCACCTGGAGCTGCACCGATGATTTCATTAGCAGGTACGCGGCTGTCTGAACAACCAATCCATAACAATGGTGGGGTTTGTCCTTTTGCTAAATCTTTGAAAAAATCTTTATCAATAGCTAATTTCTCTTCAACCCACTTCTTGTTGTTGTCTAAAATCTTTCTATAAAAATCGCTTGCCATAATTTTAATTTGTTTTTTTTCGAAACCTTGTTTTATGCGTAATTGACGCTGCGAATTTACGCTAAATTGGTTTAATAATTATTCTTATTTAATTTGTTGTTAGTTCTTCTATTGCTTCCTTATGAGAGGAAATCGATTTATTCCTGTAATCCATTAAAGCGCTATGTTCCATAAAAACGTGATTGTTTTCATATTTTGAATTTTCCAGTTCATAAGCATCTTTAAAACCGATCAGTGAAAGTTCAATCCTTTTTTCGACAGCATTAACCTCCTTAAACTCTTTAATTAAGTCGATGACGTCATGGGCAATATATACTGTATCCGAAGCATTGATAACCACTTGCGAATCTTCCGGCAGATTTTTTAATGTCAGTTTTATTGCCGCTTTGTTTAAAAAGGAAACTTCCTGAGCAAGGTCGATGTGAATAATATCACCGTCTTCATAAGCCTCTTTTCTGAAATAATAAGCTCTCTTCAGATTTCCTCTCAAGACAAAAATGATACTGATTACCATTCCAAGTGCAACTCCTTTCAAAAGATCAAGGAAAACAACTGCTAAAAGTGTAGCAATAAAAGGTACAAACTGATATTTTCCTTTTTCCCAGAAATGCTTGATTGTTGCCGGTTTTGCCAACTTATACCCTACTACTAACAAAACCGCCGCTAGAGTTGCTAGTGGAATTTTGTTTAAAAGTGCCGGTATCGCCAAGACACTTACAAGTAATAGAATTCCGTGTGCAATTGTCGACATTTTGGATTTCGCACCGGCATTTACATTGGCAGATGTACGAACAACAACTGAGGTTAACGGCAAACCGCCCAAAAGAGAGCTCACCATGTTTCCTATACCTTGTGCACGCAATTCTACGTTCGTGTCGGTGAAACGTTTTTGCGGATCTAAACGGTCGGCCGCTTCTATACAAAGTAAGCTTTCTATTGATGCAACAATAGCGATTGTCAGTGCCACAATCCAAACTTTAGGATTTGTTATAGAAGTAAAATCAGGAAGCAGGAACATCGCCTTAAAATCATCCACAGAAGAAGGTACTGGCAATGAAACCAAGTGTTCTTTAGCGATGGCAAGTGAACTCCCCGATGAAGTAAAAATTTCATTCAGGACTACACCAACAATTACTGCCACTAATGCACCTGGAATTAATTTAAACTTCTTTAAAAAGGGAACTTTATCCCAGGAAATCAATATTATCAACGAAATAATTGTGATAACCACAGAACCTAGCTGAATATAATCCAGAGCGCCAAATAAGGAGGAAAAAGAATTAGCGCCATCAGCTTGTACAAAAGCCTCATCTCCCTCAAAATCAGCGTCATACCCAACAGCATGGGGCAATTGTTTCAGGATAATGATAACACCAATACCTGCCAACATCCCTTCAATCACGTTCATTGGAAAATAATTAGAAATACTTCCCGCTTTCAAAAAGCCTAAAGCTAACTGGATTAAACCTGCCAGGAAAACTGCCATCAGGAAAATATTGAATGCACCGAAATCTGTAATTGCCGTAAGCACAATGGCCGTCAAACCAGCCGCCGGCCCGGAAACACTCACATGGGATTTACTTAAATATCCCACAACAATTCCTCCCATTGCGCCAGCAATAATACCTGAGAAAAGCGGCGCACCAGAAGCCATAGCAATACCTAAACACAATGGTAAAGCCACTAGAAAAACAACCAATCCTGATGGTAAATCAGAATTCAGGCTGCCAAAAATATTTGTCTTTTTTGTCATAACCGATAAAATATAATATAATTAATACTTCAGACACGAGTACGTATCTGACAGATAATCAATAAAGATTGATTGTTAAATTACATTATGCTTTTTCGGGAGGTGGGGAGAAAATTTCTTCAGAAACATTATCGTGCTTCTGTTCGTTTTGAAAGTCTACTGTAGTCTTTCTTTCTGAGAATTTGACAGTTTCAAAATGAAATACTGCTGCGATGCCCACAGGAATTTCCTTTACTTCTTTTTGAATCTCCTCTTCAGAAAGAGAGTAAAACATAGATGTATCACTATCACTTTCCAGCATGCCCACAATGGTTGGTGTCGCTAAAAAAGTCATAAATAAAAGAAGTACTATGTTTACCCAAATCTTCATGCGGCGAAATTAAAAAATAAAAAATAGACTGAAAGCATATTGGGAAATATTTAATACAACTATGCTTTCATCCTATTATCACGGAAAATTACATTTCCTCTTCCATCCAAGCTTTAAGCATCCAGAGCGTTTTTTCCTGTTCTTTGATAAAATCACTCATCATTGCATTGGTACCTTCATCGTCAATTTCAGAAGATTGCTTTAAGATCACACGTTCTATTTTAAGCAATTCAATCAAACAAATGATTACCAACTGTATAGCCGCTTCATCATTTGAAATATTTTTTCCTATCTGTATTTTTTTATTTGACACATAGTCCTCAAAAGTATGCAGCGGAGTTCCGCCAAGGGTAAGGATACGTTCGGCAATCATATCGATTTTCAGTTGGCTGTCGTTGTATAATTCCTCGAACTTTAAATGTAAATCGAAGAACCTTTTTCCGCGGATATTCCAATGCAGTCCTCTTAAATTTTGATAAAAAACCTGAAAATTGGCCAATAAAATATTTAATTCGGCTACTTGAATTTGTGTTTCTTTAACCGGTAACCCTAAACTGTTCGTTTTCATATTTGTAAGTATTAGTTATGATTATGAAACAAAATTATTTTAAAATTTTACAGTTTAATTATAAATGAAATTGATAGATTTTATAATTTTATCGAAAATATTTATCTTATGACCATTACTCAATTATATTATGTTTTAGCTGTTGCGGAACACAAGAATTTCACCTTGGCTGCAGAAAAATGCTTTGTTACACAGCCAACCCTGAGTATGCAGATTCAAAAGCTGGAAGAAGAATTAGATATTCAGATTTTCGACAGAAGCAAAAAACCAATTCAATTGACTGAAATCGGTGCCAAAATAGTTCAGCAGGCAAAAAATATTGTCAATGAATCCGACAGAATAAAAGATATAGTCGATCAGCAAAAAGGATATTTCGGAGGCGAGTTTAAAATTGGTATCATTCCCACCATTATGCCTACTTTATTGCCAATGTTCTTAAATAATTTCATCAAAAAGTATCCAAAAATCAATCTGATCATTGAGGAGCATAATACCGAAGAGATTATCAAGCGATTAAAAAGCGGTCATCTGGATGCGGCCATTGCGGCAACTCCATTAGAAGAAGAATCCATAAAAGAAATTGTATTGTATTACGAACCGTTTGTGGGTTATTTTCCAGAAAACCATAAAAATACAGGCAAAGAAGAAATCGACATAGACGATCTGGATGTTGAAAACATACTACTTTTACAAGATGGCCATTGTTTTAGGGACGGAATCCTGAACTTATGTAAAAATGCCAATCTGAAACGTGACAGTCATTTTCAACTTGAAAGCGGAAGTTTTGAAACTTTAATCAAACTGGCCGACGAAGGATTAGGAATAACGCTTTTACCTTATTTACATACTTTGGATTTAAGCGAGAAGACCAAATTAAACCTGAGACATTTTAAAGAGCCCAGACCGGCTCGGGAAGTAAGCTTGATTTTCCCTAAAAACGAACTCAAAATACACATTATCGATGCCTTACGATCAACTATTTCAGGAGTGGTAAAAGGCGCAATTGCCTTTCATAATGTACAGATTATCAGTCCGCTGTTAAAAAACAAAAGGAGCACATAGGCTCCTTTTATTTTTTGGTTAAGTTAAGGTATAGTTATAGTTATATTTAATTTTCATTAATTACAATCAAACACGGTCGTAATTCAGGCCTTTCAGTAGTAAAATAGTTCAACCATTTACTCAATAGCTCAATTTCATAAGGCAATAAATTCTTAATTGCTTTCTTTAACTCTTTCAAAAAAAGTAATGGATCAAAACTCACTCTTTCAAGCACTGACTTGGTATAGTCATAAATCATTCGTGGCATAATCAAAACGTATTTATTTGGTTAACAGAATAAGAACGTGATGTAAAATTAATTAATTTAAATATCACAACAAAGAAAAAAAGCAAAATTTTATCGATTAAACGCAAAATAAATCGACTAAAAACGCATTTTATATCGAAATTACGTTAAAATACTTACATTTTTATTATTATTTTTTTCTCAATTTTATTAATATTCCATTAAATAATCTAAAGAAAACTAGTCAATTGTCAAAACAAATGGAAAATAGTTGCGATTATTCAAACTGACTGTAAATAAAAAAGGAGCCGAAGCTCCTTTTATTCATTTATGTAAACCAAACATTGTCTTAATTCGGGTTTTTCTTTTGTAAAGCTAAGCAACCATTCTGTCAATTGCTCTAACTCATAAGGTAATAGTATTTTAACTGCTTTTTCTAATTCTTTACAAAATAATATAGGGTCAAAACTTACTCGCTCTAAAATAGATTTGGTGTAAGCATACATTGATCTTGACATAATAATGAACTTCTAATAATTGTTTAATCGGTTATTTAACTTACTAGTAAATTTATAAAAAAATTTTAATATTTTTTAAGTTTAAATTAATTAATTATTAACACCGAATATATATCACAATCTTTTAACAAACCAACTGCTTTTTAACAGCCCTCAACATTTCACGCTTGCCAGGAGGCCCCTGCAACTTCTCAACAGAGAAACCAACCTCCAGCATAGCCCTCTTAATAGGCCCCCTGCAAGCATACGTTACCAAAACTCCGTTTTCTTTCAGTGCATTGAACATTTTCTGAAAAATCTCCACCGACCATAACTCCGGCTGGTATTGAAATCCGAAGGCATCAAAGTAAATCAAATCGAAATAGTTTTTATCGTTTATTTCATTAAAAAACTGTTTCCTTTTTGTTAAAGCAAACCTATCCGAAATCAATGTTTTACTCTCCCATTCACAGGAATGCATATGCTGAAAATATGCATCATACTGATTGGCATTCAGTTGGGAAACATAATTCAGTTTTTCAACTTCTTCCGGCAAAATCGGATATGCTTCCACCCCAACATAATCAATCGTTTGGTTCAAATTTTCAGCTTCCAGAAAGGTGATAAAAGCATTCAACCCCGTACCGAAACCAATTTCTAAAACAGTAACGGACTGCTCCTTAAAAAGTGACAGCCCGTTTTGAATGAATACATGTTTTGCTTCCTGAATCGCTCCGTGTCTGGAATGATAGGTTTCTCCCCACTCTTCCATCAATAATGATGAAGAACCATCTTCAGTCTGAATAATTTTTCGTTTCAATTTTATTCTATATATAGTTTTTTAATTCTTGGTATTGGGCCGCCACATTTAACCTGGTGGCAACTCAAACAGGCATCTACCCCACTATTAAAATGTTCTTTGGCGTTTTTCGGATCCTGATAAATCAATTCCTGAGCTTTAATGAAATTCACTGCCTGCGCTTTAAAGAAGTCATCGTTTTCTTTTTCATCCGTCATCACAGCTTTATGAATGTCTAAAAAATGTTGAGGAAATTTTCCGATAGTATCGCCATTTTTGATCCGTTCTTTCAAACGTAGATTATCTGCATACATCTGTTCCATCAACTTTGCCATTTCCGACATTTCATACATTTTGAAATCTTTCTTTTCAGCTGTCACTTTTTTTGCCTCAACTTTTGATTCTTCCTTTTTCACACAAGAAAAAAGAAGTCCTGACAGCAAAAAAAACACTACTACCTTTTTCATTATTTCGCAATTAAAACACCGTCCGCCATAAAAGCATAGGTTACTTTTGGAGTTGTAATACTATCTATTGAAGCCTGAGATTTACCAGCATCTTTAGCATAATGCTTCTGGTCTGCAACCGTTTCAATACTCACAAAAGCCTTTCCGTTTACAACAGCTTCCTGCTTTCCTGCATTCATCGGAACAAAAAATGCATAATCCTTAAATTTTACGAAAGTCTCGTTTCCTTCCGCTAAATCCATAGACATCCAGCAGCCTTTATTCTGACATACTTCCTTAATATTAGACTTAAACTTAACGTTTAGTGTATCTCCTTCTTTTAGATTTTTAAACCTAGAAAACATCTCTTCTTTCGTTAGCGCCTCAGCATCAGTTATACTATCACCAAAAACAGCATAATCTACTTTTTTGACATCCGCGATATTTGCTTCCTCCTGTTTCTTATTACAGCTTATAAAAGCAAAAACTGAAAAGGCTAAAACGGCAACTTTTTTCATGATATTTAAATTTTCGACCTTAATTAATAGATTTCCAAAGAAACAAATTAATATTGAACGGCAAAATGCGTAATCAAGATTTTCTGTTTATCTGATCAAAAAATTGTTTTTTGAAGTCATTCTTTGAATTTTTAAAAACAAATTAGGAAAACCGCAATAAATTACACTATTTTTAATAACACCTGCTGAAAAGCACTTTTTTTTGTTAGATTTGCAATGACACAACAAGTTTATTAGTAAAAATAAAATTCATATTTTTCTAATAGCCAATTATTTAGTGTTTTTAATACTAATTTTTATTCAATGGAATTAACAGCTTTAGACAACATTAAAATTGTTACGGCAAAAGAATCAAAAATAACTTCGGTAGATTTTGATAATTTATCATTCGGAAATGTGTTTACAGACCATATGCTGGTTTGCGATTATGACAATGGTGTTTGGGGAGATCCCGAAATTAAACCTTATGAGCCATTTACCATGGATCCTTCATCACGTGTTTTCCACTACGGTCAGGCAATTTTTGAAGGCATGAAAGCTTACAAAGACGAAAATAATGATGTTTGGTTGTATCGCCCTGATCAAAACCACGAAAGATTCAATAAATCGGCTGTACGTTTGGCGATGCCTGAAATTCCGGAAGAAATTTTCATTGACGGTTTAAAAAAATTGATCGAAATTGAACAAAAATGGGTTAAAAAAGGAAAAGGAAATTCACTTTACATTCGTCCGTTCATGATTGCTACGGGACATGGTGTGGTTGCATCTCCTTCAAACCAGTACCGTTTCTGCATCATTCTTTCTCCTGCAAGTGCTTACTACTCAGGAGACGTAAAAGTAGTTATCGCAGATCATTACAGTCGTGCGGCTAACGGTGGAATTGGTGCTGCAAAAGCGGCAGGAAATTATTCTGCACAATTTTACCCGACAAAATTAGCAAACCAGGAAGGTTTCCAACAAATCATCTGGACAGACGATGCAACGCATACTAAATTAGAAGAAGCAGGAACGATGAATGTTTTCTTCAGAATCAACGATACTTTATATACTGCGCCAACCAGCGAGCGTATTCTTGATGGCGTAACACGTAAAAGTATTATTGACATCGCAGAACGTGATGGAATTGATGTTGATGTAAGACCGGTTTTGGTTTCTGAAATTGTGGAAGCGGCTGAAAAAGGCACTTTGAAAGAAATTTTCGGAGCCGGAACTGCTGCAGTAATCAGTCCGATTTCAGGTTTTTCATATAAGGACACGTATTATGAATTACCAAAACTACAGAATTCATTCGCTTCAGAAATTAAAGAGAAGCTGACAAATATTCAATACAAACTGGCTGAAGATACTTTCGGTTGGACGGTGAAGATTTAGTTGGGAAGTTTACAGATTTCAGAAGGCAGATTGCAAACTTGAAATCATATTGAACACTAACCATATAGCACAAAAAAGGGATTCAAAATTTGAGTCCCTTTTTTCTTTATTTTTTATACCCTAAAATTTGCATCCTGCTATCTGCATTCTGCTTTCTATTTTTTCCTTTCTGCAGTCTGGTTTCTGTAGTCTGCCTACTTTATTTCAATATTTCCTCAAAATTGGGCTTAAAGTAATTCGGGCCTTTCATCACTTTTCCGTCTTCACGGTAAATCGGGTTCCCATCTTCACCCAGCTTACTCATATTGCTGCGCTGGATTTCATCGAATACTTCTTCAATTTTGTGTTGCAAACCGTGTTCCAGGATGGTTCCGCATAAAATATAAAGCATATCCCCTAAGGCATCAGCTATTTCGACTAAATCATTATTCTGAACGGCTTCCAGATATTCTTCATTTTCTTCTTTCATCAGATTAAAACGAAGCATATTTACCTGATCTCCCAAACACCCTTTAGGTTCTTGACCCACTCCTAAACCGAAAGCATCATGAAATTCTTTAACTGCGTTAAGTTGTTTTTGCATAATCGTAAAATTTGTTGCGAAAAGTAAATAAAATAATTTTCAAAAAACTAATTTTGTGTAAAATTTCCAGCTATGTTTTCAACAGGTCAACTGTATTTCGCCCTATTTTTTGTTGTCGCATTTGTATCAGTAATGATATATGTTTACCGGAAAGATTTGGCCTTACACAAAATACATTACAAAGGCAGTTTATGGATACTCTTTTTCTTCCTGCTTTTTATAGGAATTTTATTTATAATCAAATTAGTCCTGAAAGAATAAATATCTTATATTTGAAAATTATCATAATTAGTACAAAATTATGCGAATTGTAAAATACATACTCCTCCTTATATTACTTGCTATTATTGCCATTACCGTTTATATCGGCACACAAAACAGCCAATATGATATTAAACGAAGTAAAGTTATCAATATACCTCAACCCGTTTTATTTAACTATATAAACGATTATAAAAACTGGGAAGACTGGGGTCCGTGGGGCGAAGAAGATAAGTCAATTCAATATACCTATGCTGAAAAAACACATGGTGAGGGTGCCTCATTTTCATGGGTTGGAAAAGAGGGTGAAGGCCGAATGAAAACGGTTAAAACCATGGAAAACGACAGTATTTTTCAAAAAATTTATTTTGGAGAAGGCGAACCTGATAACATTATCTGGGGATTTGAAAAAACAGGAAATGGCACCAAAGTAACCTGGCAGATGAAAGGAAAAATGCCTTTTATGATGAAATTTTTCTCTTTCTTTAAGGGCGGTGTAGAAAACATGATGGCTCCTATGTTTGAAAAAGGCTTAAACAATATTGACAACCTTTTGGTAAAAGAACTAAAAAACTATACTGTAAAAGTGAATGGTTTAACCAGAAAATCGGGAGTTTATTATATCAAACAAACGGTTACCTGCAAGATTCCGTCACTTTCCAAAAACATGGGAATCATGTTCCGAAAAATTACAAAATTTGCCAAAGACAATAACATAACGGTTAACGGTTCTCCTTTCGCTATTTACTATAAATATGACACGGCAAACGGTATCGTAACCTTCTCAACCTGTTTGCCTATTGCCGAAGAAATTTTCACCTCTGAAGGAAGTGATATTGAAGGAGGACGTTTCTATTCTTACTTGGCTTTAAAAACCACGCTTACCGGAGATTACTCCCACAGTAAAGAAGCATGGGATAAGGCTTACGCTGAAATAGCAAAACGCAAATGGATGGAAGATCATGCCGGAAAATATATTGAAGTCTACAAAGTTGGAATGAACGAAACCAGAAGAGCTTCACAATGGGTTACGGAAATTTACATCCCGATTGTAGAAAAAGCCAAGCCTATTGAAATACCGGCAGCAGTAAAAGATTCAACAAAAGTTCAATAATAAAAAAAGTCCCAATCTGGGACTTTTTTCTTTTTCTATATTTTAGATATTTTAGTCTTTCAGCAATTGCTTGATTACTGTTTCAGCTGCATGTAAACCAAACAAGGCTGGCATCCAACTGTTTGTTCCGAAGAACGATTTTTTAAAGTTGGTTCCGTCAGTCATTTTTAAGCTGCTCTCATCTGGTTTTTCCACTGAAAATACAGCTTTAACCCCACTGGAAATCCCTTCTTTTTTCAAACGCTTACGAATCACTTTGGCAAGTGGGCAAACATCTGTTTTGCTGATATCTTTTACGACAACTTTGCTTGCCAGCATCTTCCCGCCAGCTCCCATGTTACTGATTACACGAACCCTTTTTCGTTTAGCGGCCAATATCAAATTCAATTTCGGCGTGATACTGTCGATACAATCCAAAACATAATCGAATTCCGGAGTAACCAATTCAAAAGCTCTTTCAGGTGATAAAAACTCCTGAATTCGGGTTAATTGCAATTCCGGGTTGATATCCATCAAACGATCACCTACAATTGTCACTTTTGGCTGTCCTACTGTAGAATGTAGTGCCGGTAACTGACGGTTTACGTTGGTAATATCAACTGTATCACCATCAACAATAGTCATTTTTCCAACGCCTGCACGAGCGATAAATTCGGCTGCGAAAGAACCAACGCCTCCCATTCCTACTACCAATACATTGGAATTCCTTAATTTTTCTAATCCTTCTTTTTTAAATAATAATTCGGCTCTTTCTGTCCATTCTGCCATTTTACAACATTTTGTGTAATGTGATTCCGGTCGAAAAACCGGTCTTCATTACGGGTTAAAAACTAACTTAAAATTATCTGAGATAATTTGTTCCACATCCATTTTTTTGATGAATGCAGCTTTTTTGTATACATCTGAGATGCTTTCTTCAATCGTGTCGGTTTCCAGGAAAAAAAGTTCGTTCGGAACCTGTTCAAAAACCGAAGCCAATTCCGGGTTGCGGAGAAGGTATTTCCCAAACGACAAATAAAATCCGTTATCCAAAAGGGATTTGGCTACCTGCCAGTTTTTAGAAAATCCATGAATAACCATCGGGACTTCAATTTTCAGGCGTTTTTTAATTTCGATTACCTCCTGATAAGCCGAAACGCAGTGCAAAATTACAGGTTTTTGGTATTTTACAGCTAATGCCAATTGTTTTTCGAAAACTTCACTCTGAATTTCAAGTGATGTTTCAATTCGTTTATCCAAACCGCACTCCCCTAACGCAAGGCAATTTTGCTGTTGAAGTTTTTCTTCAATAATCTGCAGAAATTCGTCCGTTCTATCCACATCGATATACCAGGGATGCATTCCGATGGAAAAATATTGAACCATATCATCAAACTCATTCGGATACTGATTAACGATTTCCAGAACGTTTTCCTGACTGGTACTTTTATGAGTATGGATATTAAATTTCATTATGATAAACTAATCATGAAACTTCTTCACTCCGGCTCTTACTTCCACAAGAATGTCGTTTTCTTTTGGCGGAATCGGACATGAATACCCTTCATTATAGGCACAATACGGATTGTATGCCTTATTAAAATCCAATATCATCGTCTTACTATCAGAAGCTTCCAAATCGATATAACGTCCTCCGCCATAACTTTCTACACCGCTGGTTAAATCGGTAAACGGAAGGAACAAATAGTTTTTAAACTTTTCCTGTTTTGACAAATCGATACTTTGGTAAACGTTCAGTTTGCATTCCTTCCCTTTCAAAACAAAATGTAATTCACCGTATTTGACATACAAAGGTGTTCTGCTGCCGGTCGTTTTCATTGCGAAAGGTTTTTCATTAGGCGTCTTTACCAATTTAGCTTCCACACAGAAATTCATGTCAACCGGATAAAAATCGAGTGATTTGAAATGCTCTAAATCCGATTTTTTAAGCGGACTTTCTTTTTCATCGGCATATTCTTTATTGAGTTGCAACTGATAAGCTTTAGCAGTCTCTTCACTGCATTGTGCCGAAACAACCATCGGAAATAAAACGATAAAAAGAAGCTTTTTCATTTTTTATATTTTTCACAAAAGTACTCAAAAATTACGTTTTAAAAATTCACAATCATTTAACAGTGAATCGGTCAATAAGATTATAGATTTGCATTTCATAATTTAAGTATGTTCCTACAGGTTTTTTCACGCTACATAAACAACTTTAAAGGATTTTCAAGAGAAATCTGGATTCTAACGCTGATTACTTTTATCAACAGGGCAGGTACAATGGTATTGCCATTCTTGTCCAAATACTTAAAAGAAGATTTACATTTTTCTTACAGTCAGGTAGGTTGGATTATGGTTTGCTTCGGCTTGGGCTCAATGATTGGCTCTTGGTTAGGAGGTAAACTATCCGATAAAATAGGCTTCTATAAAATAATGATTTTCAGCTTATTTACGAGTGGATTATTATTTTTCGTTATCCAGTACATCACCAGTTTTGTAGGCCTCTGTATCAGTATGTTTTCAATTATGATTATTGCCGATATGTTCCGACCGGCCATGTTTGTTTCTTTGGGCGCATATGCCAAACCAGAAAACAGAACCCGTGCTTTGACCTTAGTACGTCTTGCTGTTAACCTTGGTTTTGCTGCCGGCCCGGCTTTGGGTGGTTTGATTATCATGGGCATAGGCTACCAGGGCTTATTTTGGGTGGATGGAGGAAGCTGTATTGTTTCGATATTGATATTTGCCTTATTGGTAAAAGAAAAAAAGAAAGAAAAAGTACATCTTGACCAATTTAATAATGGACAACAGAAATCCGTTTTTAAAGACAGGCCTTTTTGGATTTTCCTTTTCATCAGTTTTCTTACAGCGATGGTTTTCTTCCAGTTGTTTACCACACTCCCACTCTATCATCATGAACAATTTGCAATGACAGAATTCCAAACCGGATTACTGATGTCATTTAATGGGCTTATGGTATTCTTTTTCGAAATGCCGATTGTGGGCTATGTGGAACGAAAACAGATTGATAAAGTAAAAATCATTCTATATGGTGCTTTGTGTATGGCTATCAGTTACTATTTGCTGCTTATTAATGTTTGGGCCGGAATTTTAATTGTGAGTATGTTGTTTGTGACTTTTGGGGAAATGTTTGCTTTTCCGTTTTCCAATTCCTTTGCCATGAGCCGGGCGCCAAAAGGGTATGAAGGACGTTACATGGCGCTTTATACAATGAGTTTCAGCTTGGCTCACATCATGAGTTCCAAAACCGGAATGGAGATCATTTCACGATTTGGATATTCGGTAAACTGGTTCTTCATGGGAAGCTGTGGTATCATTGCATTAGTCTGTTGTCTATGGCTGCAAAGAATGCTTTCAGCAAACGAATAATCCTTTTTGTAATTATTCTTATTTACTGCATATTTTGTAAATAAATTTTTATACATAAACTTAAAAAATAATATTTTACTTACTTTAGCGGTCATAAAAAAAATTTATGGCCGACTATATAATTCAAACCGAATCACTCAATTTTCAATATTCGAAGTCTAAGAAAGTTTTAGAAAATATTTCGATTAATGTTCCAAAAGGTTCCATCTATGGTTTTTTAGGCCCCAATGGTGCAGGAAAATCGACTACGATGAGGCTACTAACCGGCATCATCCCCGAACAGGGCAGCTCGATTAAGTTATTTAACCAACCTCTTCAAAAGCAACTCCCGTTTGTCTTCTCTAAGATTGGATCATTGGTAGAATCGCCTGCGTTGTATCTTCACCTGAGCGGTATTGATAATTTGAAGTATGTAGCCAAACTTCGCAACATTCCTGAGGAAAAAATACATGAAACGCTGGATTTGGTTGATTTAACCCGAGATGGTAAACGTTCTGCCAAACAATATTCTTTAGGAATGAAACAACGGTTGGCAATTGCCATGGCTTTATTGGATGATCCCGAATTACTGCTACTCGACGAACCGGTGAACGGTTTAGATCCCAATGGCATAATCGATATCCGTAAATTACTCATCAAGCTCAACAAAGAAAAAGGGGTCACCATTTTTGTTTCGAGTCATTTGCTGAGCGAAATTGAAAAAATGTGTACGCATGTAGGCATCATCAATAAAGGAAAGTTGTGTTTTGAAGGAACTATGCAACAACTTTCTAAAGAAGCCCGCATGTGCAAAATTCAAATTACTGTTGACGATGCCCATAAATGGCTGCCTACTCTCGAAAACAACTATGCCAATGTAACGATGGTAACTCAGAACCAAATTACCTTAAACCTTAAAAGCAAAGAGGAAATTCCAGATTTTATCAAAGCTCTTGTTGACCTGAATATTGCCTTATATGAAGTTAAAATTTTAGACGGGCTGGAAGAATGGTTTATGACAATAACTAACGAAAAAAATGTGCATGAAAACTAATATATCAAACTTTATTACCGTACTGAAAGCCGAAAACATCAAAAGAAGAGGCACCATGTTGTATTGGAACAGCGCTATTCTTGGGATTATTTCGCCTTTAATGTTTTTTAGCATCTTAATTAGTATTCCAAACGAAGAAATAAAATCGGAACTACCGTTTAATTACTATTTGAGATTTATTGAAGACACGTTACAACCTTTTACCTATTTCTTTTTCCCGCTGCTCATCATCATTACGGCGAGCAGGATAACACAATTAGATCATAAAACCGGAGGCTGGCAATTGATGGAAACCCAACCTGCGTATAAGTTCTCTATTTATTTCTCAAAATTCATCACCCTCCTTACTGCCAATGCAATTTCGATTGTTTCTTTTATTACTGTTGGATTACTGTCGGCCTGGGTACTCCATTTCTTTATTGATGTTCCTAAAATGGCCATCTTGGAATTTCCTCTGATGGAAATATTTCACACGACTACAAGGTTGTTTGTGGCATCGCTGCTCATTACAGTGTTACAGTTTACAATTTCTGTTTTAATTCCGAGTTTTATCTGGTCCATCCTGATAGGATTTTTTGGATTATTGTTAACGCTGTTCCTAAAGCCTTTCAATTTGGTTCCGGTTTGGTACCCTTATGAAATTCTTTCAAAAATTGCATCCAAACATGAAGGCAGCGATTTGGGCTACTGGTTTACGTTTACCGAATATATCAGTCTGACCATCAGTACTATTTTGCTTTACATCGGATTCAGGTGGTACCAGCACAAAACCTTCAAGTTGGCTTTTGCAAAAATACCACAAGCGACCGGCTTAGCCATATTGTCGATCTTTGGTGGATTAACCTGCTGGCTTTTATGCTCGAATCAGATGGCTGATCATGACAAAACAGTATTTTGTGGTAAGATTGAAAGCAAGGATAAATTCAAAAACATCTACCTGAAAGACCTTATAATCCAAGATACCATTGCCATTATTCCAATCAAAAACAATGAATTCCATTATATTTTTAAAGACAAAATAATTGCCGACAACTATCAGTTTATTTTGGACGGGAAATACGACGGAAACGTATTCTTCGGGCAGAAAGACAGTATTTATCTGGATGGAAAAATTGCAGGTCCGAAATCCGAATTTAAATTAAAAGGGACGCGATTAGCCGAAAATCAAATGGATTCCGATCCTAAATCGGATTGGAGTGTTGTTACTTACTATTTACAGGAAAACGTCAACTTGGACAAGCCCCAGATTATTATTGATGCTCTATATAAAGAATGGAAGAAAGCAATGGAAGCGTCCAATACATTTAAAACTGTTGACAATTACATTCCGAAAAACGATTATACGGAAAGAACCCAGAAATTGATCACCACAAACTACCTGAATTTGTGGAATGACTTTTTGAAAAGAAGAGCAGCGTTATACCCCAACGAAAAAACCACAGGGGGTAAATCTATTGAAGAAATACAGAATAAATTGTCTTTGACCGATGAAAGTTTATTAAGCAGTCAGAATTATTTTGACTATGTGAAAGATCAGTTAATTACCAAAGACAATAGTGATATAGACGAGAACACCAAAGCCATTACGGCGATTTCGAAACTCAAAAATGGATCGTTTAAAGATAAAATGCTGTTTTGGCAGATCAGAAAAGTTATTGAGGAGGCTTCCACCAGCACAGAAAGAAACCAATTTGTTTCCCAGTACAATCCGTTAATCACCAATACTGATTATCAAAGAAAAATCAACAACCTTAACAGAATTGCCGAAAGTTTAGGAAAAGGTAAAATTGCACCTTCATTTGAAGCTACCGCGCTTGATGGTAAAAAAGTTTCACTTGCCGGATTAAGAGGGAAATATGTTCTTATAGATGTTTGGTCCACCTGGTGTGGCCCTTGCAGACAGCAATCTCCTTTCTTCGAGAAATTTGCTTTGAAATACAAAAAGGAAAATATTCAGTTTGTGGCACTCAGTAGCGATGAAAACGTAAAAGAATGGTACATCAGTGCAAAGAATAAATCAAAAACGGTATTGCAATGGCATATTGATAATTCCAAACAATTCGGCAGTAATTATGATGTAGTATCCATCCCGAGGTTTATACTTATTGACCCGAATGGCAACTTTGTCAATGCAAAATTGCCGTTTCCAAACAATAATTCCTTCGAAATGATACTGCGAAAAGCATTGCATTTACCGGATGAAGAATAATTCAGAATTTCAAAAATAAGTTCTAAATAAACGCATTCTAAAGAAAGGATGCGTTTTTTGGTTTAAATAGTTTTTCCCACACCATGAGCTCCAAAACCGAAATGGAGAACATTTCCCGATTGGGGACATTCGGTAAACCGGTTCTTCATGGGAAGCTGTGGTATCATTGCATTAGCCTGTTTTCTTTGGCTGCAAAAAATATTAAATGAGGAAAACTGATTTTTTTGTTGAATAACAGAATATTGCTTTTTTTCTGTAGGAAAACTGTACCTTAGAGGTTAAATTTATTTAACTATCAGTTTTTATATGCGTAAGGCGCTGTTATTCCTTCTCTTAATAAGTCAATTTACCTTCTCACAAAGCGACGTCAGTAAACTGGTCGACAGTTTAACGATGAACCTTTCCGATAAGGAAAAAGCAAATATTGCCCTAAAAATTGCCGCCGAGCTAAAAAGTTCCGACTGGAAAAGATCTTTGCATTATATTGAATTTTCTGAAAAGCTTGCAAAAAAAATAGACTCGGATCAAGTTACTGCCGATATCAACATCAAAATTGGAGACATCTACAACGAGAAAGATGCATTTGACATTGCTTTAACTTATTATCTGAAAGCCTATGAATACAACAGGGAAAATAATGTTGATGAAAGAAAATACCATCTGGAAAATTCCCTGGCCATCATTTATGCCCGATTAAACAATAAAGATAAAGCACTACATTATTTCAATAATCTGCTTAAATACCATCGAAAAAAAAAGAACACCACTTTTACAGCTAAAGCCCTTAATAATATAGGTACGTTGTACATGAGCAATGACATACTGGACAGCGCCATGGTTAATTTTAAGGAATCCCTAGTGCTAAGCAAAAAAATCCACGATGAAAAATTAAACAGCATATTATACAACAATCTCGGAATTTGTTATACTCGCTTAAATAATTTCGAGGAAGCCAAAAGTTACTTCGACAAATCCATTGCAATCGCCGAAAAAAATGCAACTGACAAAAATAAAGCCTGGATATACAATTCCATTTCTAAGATGTATTTGTTGAAAAAACAACCTGCTCCGGCCCTTTCTTATGCCCAAAAAGCCTCATCATTACTGGAAAATGAAAAATATAGTTTTGAATATAAAAATGCTTTAATCAATATTTACAAATCCTACCTCTTGAAAGGCGATTATAAAAATGCAGCCACGTATTTTGAAACGTATGATCAGATAAGGGACAGTCTGAATATTGAAAGCAAAGCCATGAATGTTGAAAAACTGAAACTGGAACAGGAGCATAAAGAAAATGAAGAGCTACGGCTATTAAAAGAGAGCAAAGAGAATTTCAAATACTATATAATAGGATTGAGCCTCATCATGGTGATGATGATACTCTTTATTTTATTGATAAAATACAGAAACAGGCTCACAAATGCTCAATTGGAAAAAGATTTATTCGAGGCAAAAAAGAACGAGTTGGATGCCAATCTGGAACTAAAGAATAAAGAACTGATAACCAATTCCATGATGGAAATTCAGCGTGCGGAAATCATTGAACAAATCATAGATGATTTAAGAGAGCTGAAATTACAGTCCCAAAAAAAGGAAACATTGCAAACCATTGACACTATTATTAAACAATTGGGCAAAAGGGACAATAACAGCCTTTGGGAAGAATTCGAACTGCATTACGGACATGTCAACGAATCATTTTACAACATCCTCAATGAGAAACATCCGGAATTGACATATCGCGATAAGAGACTCTGTGCGTTATTAAAACTGAACTTAACTACTAAAGAGATTGCTCAGATTACCGGCCAATCGATAAAATCGCTTGAAAATGCCAGAACAAGACTCAGAAAAAAATTAAATTTAACCAATACAAACCTCGATTTGGTTACCTATTTAGTTAATTTAAATTAAAAATTCCACAAAGAATCCACCACTCTTCACTCAAAATAACAATTCAAAACAAATTAAAAAAGCCCTTTAAAATCAACAGCTTACAAAAAAATGAGTGGTAAATAAGGGTAGAAAAAAACAGCATGAGTAGTTTATAGAGACTTCAAAAATAGTATCGGTCATATTGATTAAATAATTTTGGACTATCAAAAAATTCAGGAAAGCCCTGGATCGTAATCTAAAAAACTATGACGATTATATTTTTCAAACTTAAACTGTTAATGCTATGAAAAAAATTACTTTTCTTTTACTTTTTTTAGTTTCCTTTCTGTCGGCAAATGCGCAATGGACAACGGATACAACTGTTAACACATTGGTTGCCAATGTAGTCAATAACGCTCAGGAAGTTGTTAAATGCCCAAACGGAAGTACATATGTTGTATTTTGGAAATCAGTGGCTTCGCCCGTCTATTTTGAATTGAGAGTCCAATTATTAAACGCCAATGGTGTACAACAATTTGGCCCGGAAGGGATACTGATCAGTAATACTATCCCTATGGGATCTTCTACCGTATTTATGAAAGTAGCGGGTGATTCAAAAAACAACCTTTATGTGGGAGTGACAGGTACATTAAATACAGCTGGACAACCTATTTTTGCCTACAAAATAAACCAAGCAGGTACAATGTTATGGGGAGCCAACGGAATAAGCGTTGGTAACGGTTACCTACCCTCAATACTTCCATTAGAGAATGACAATGGTAATGTATTAATACAATATATGGCACTTTCAGGGCCGTCTAAATTACAAAAATACTCAGAGACAGGTACTCCTATTTGGGCTGCAGCGGTAGATGTTCTCTCTGATAACCCTGCATCTCAAACAACACCGGCAAGTCTTTTTGAATTGTCAAACCAACAAGTTATGGTAGTATTCCATAAAAGGATATCGGCAAGTACCGCAACCAACCTTTTTGCTCAAAAATATAATACCAGCAATGGAACTGCCCAATGGGCGACACCTGTTCAATTAGCAAACAAAGGGACAAATTATAACAATATGACTTATCGTGGTGCTCAGGATGGTGATGTGGTTTTTTACGGTTATTCAGGATATACAGGAACACGACAAGATGGTTTTGTGCAACGAATCAACCCGGACGGTACTTTACCTTGGGGCGTTAACGGTGTTGATTTTGATACCAACGCAACGCTATATGAAACGGATACCAGAATTGCCTTTTCCCCAGGTTCGCAATATGTTTGGGCTATATCCAACTATACTCCTTCTACTCAAGACATTAGAGGTGAATACGTGCAAAAATTTGATAAGACTACAGGAGCCAGATTATTAACAGATAATGCCAAACAGGTTTTTCCTATTGATGCCAATCGAAAAGTACATGCCAGCAGTTTAGAGTTAATTAATGATGCCCCGTTTTTCTTAATTACTGAAGGCTTTAACAATGGATCTTTACCAGTACCAATTAAAGCAGTTCTTTTGAAGTCTAATGGAGATTTTGCATGGCAGGAACAATCCCTTCCTGTAGCTACATTCAGTGCTCCTAAAGGACAAATAACTTTAACAAAACCAGTTAACAATAGTGAAGCTGTTGTGGTTTTCAATGAACCTAAAGCTGCAGATCAGAATAAAATTTATGCTCAGAAATTTGTATTGCCAACAACATTAGGAGTTAACGATTTTGAAACTGCGGAAAATGCTGTGATGTTATATCCAAATCCTGCCAACAGTTTCTTTAGCATTAAAGCAACTTCAATGATCAAATCTATTGCGGTATATAATACTTTAGGTCAAAAAGTATTTAGCAATGACACTGTAGATTCATTGGAATTAAACATACCAAGTCAGAACTGGGCAAAAGGTTTTTATACAATCAATATTGAAACTACCGACAACAAAACCTTGTCTAAAAAACTAATTAAAGAATAACCACCACCTAACTATAACTTAATTATCACTTTTTTTGGTAGGCCTGCCAAATAAGCCCTACCGCAGAAATCCCGATTCGTCGGGGTTTTTTCATTGAATATCAGTACCTTATACAAAATATTAAATGCAGGCACAAAAAAGCATCTGTTAATAAAACTATAAAATTAGTTACTCAACTAAAAAAATAGTTGCGCAACTAAAAATATAGTTGTACGTTTGTTATGTGCTTGAGAGTTAGTAAGCACATTTGCGTTAGATTTGATATTAAGAGGAGGACAGCCGGTGGCTGTCAAATAAAATCTACGCAGCTAATTTGCGTTAGGGATAGAGGCGATATCCTTTTGTGAAACATAGTGGAACAAAAGATAAAGCCGAAAGCCCGACCCTTGTGGGAACGCCCATTTAAAAAACATCAATCATGCAAAAGTTAACAAACAAAGAAGAAGAAGTAATGCACATTTTATGGAAGCTGGAAAAAGCTTTCGTGAAAGAAGTCTTGGCTGAAATTACGGAAGATCAGCCGCATTACAACACCTTGTCTACGATAATCCGTAATCTGGAAGAGAAAGGTTATGTTTCGCACAATGCCTTTGGAAACACGCACCAGTACTTCCCTATCGTAACAAAAGAAGACTACCGCAAAGGTTTTATGAACACTGCTATTGAAAATTATTTCAATAACTCCTATAAAAGTATGGTTTCCTTTTTCGCCAAAGAAGAGAAAATCAGTGCGAAAGAATTACGCGAAATTTTAGAAATGATCGAACAGAAAAAATAAAGCCTATGGAAGCTTTTGGAATTTATCTGCTGAAAGTAAGTGCCCTGATGGGAATATTCTATCTCGCTTACTTTGTTTACCTTCGAAAAGAAACATTTTTCAATTCGAACCGCTGGTTTTTACTGGCAGGGTTGATTACTTCATTAGCTTTACCGTTTGTGACGTATACCAAAATAGTTTGGGTAGATCCTGCTCCTGTTTATGATTACAGTACGCTTGCGCTTCCGGCAAATTACGTTCCGGTACAGGAGCCAACCTTTGAAATTGACTGGTTTTTGGTTTTGGCAACTGTTTACGGAATAGGGATTTTGGTTTTCCTTGTAAAATTCGCCATCGATTGTTTTGCCATAAAGCAAATTATCGAGAAACCGAAAGCCATTAAAAAAAGTGATTTCTATTTAATCGATACTGAAAAAGTCCAATCACCTTTTTCTTTCTTCAATTACATCGTTTATAATTCCGCCCTACTGAAAGAGGAAGAATTGGAGAACATTCTGCACCATGAAAAAGTGCACAGTGCCCAGAAACATTCCTTGGACATGCTTGTGGCACAAATCTTTTGTATTGCCTTCTGGTTCAATCCGATTGTATGGCTGTACAAAAAAGCCATCGCACAAAACCTTGAGTTTATTGCCGATGCCGAAGCCACCAAAAAAATAGAAGACGTTAAAAGTTACCAGAAAACCTTATTGAAAGTAACAATGCAGTCGCAATGCATTGCAATCACCAATCCATTTTATCAATCATTAATCAAAAAACGAATTGTCATGTTAAACAAAAATCAATCAGACAAGAAGAATTCCTGGAAGTATTTGGTTGTACTTCCATTGCTGGCCTTTTTTATGTTCCAGTTTCAGACAAGAGTGCTGGCTCAGGAAAAAACAAATCCGGTGGCAGAAAAAAGTCAGGAATCCAAAAAAGTTGTTTCTGTGGTAATTGACAAAAACACCACGGATGCCGAAATCAAAAAAGATGCTGAAATGCTGAAAAATGATTTTGCCATTACCCTAAAAGTATCCAAAATCAAAAGAAACTCCAGCGGTGAAATTACCGGACTTAAAATAAAAGTAAAAGACAATGAAGGTAATTCTGCTGATTCTCAATACAACAGCAAGACACCAATCCAACCTATCCAAATCGTAAAAGAATTTGGTGGTGACAAATTTTTCGGAATCGGAACAAAAGATTTTTTCAGAAAACAAAAATCTGATTTGGTTCAAGTGAAACGAATCAAACACATCAGTGAAGACGGTGAAAAAGACATTCAGGTAATCGTTGATGGAGACGATCATGATTTTGAATGGACGAATGATTTTGATTTTGATCATCCTTCTCCACCTTCCCCGCCAGATGCTCCGGATTTTGAAGGCGTTCCTTCTCCACCCGATGCACCTAAAGCGCCAAGAGCACCTAAAATCATGAAAAAAACTGTTGTTGTAAAACAAAACGGTAATAAAAAAGAAGTTTGGGTTGATGGTGAAAAAGTAACAGAAGAATTCGCTTATGCGATGGATCCAAACGACATAGAATCGGTTAATGTTTACAGCACAAAAGGTCCTAAAGGTCCTAAAGGTGAAAAAGGAGATAAAGTTATGTTTACCGATCAGGAAGTGGAAGTAATCCACGACGGAGACAAAAAAATCGTTATCGTAACCAAAGGAAAAGACGGAAAAACAAAAAGAACTGTTGAAACCATCGACATCAAAAAAATAACCGACGAAACCAAGGCTGAAATTGAAAGAATACGTCCTGAAATTGAAAAGGCAAAAAAAGAAGCTATGGAAGCTAGAAAAGAGGCCATGAAACATCGTGAAGAAGTTTTAAAAGCCAGAGAAAAAGCTTTAGAAGAAAGAGAAAAAGCTTTGGAAGAAGCAGAAAAAGCAAAAGAAGCGGCTAAAGCCCGAAAATAAACATTAATACCGCAAATCATCAATCATCATCACCCGAGGCATTTGATATTAAGAAAATTAATTAATTGGAGCGCAGCGGAGAAAATCAAATTTAAAAAGACCGGCATGTATATGGCGGTTTTTTTTTATTTAAACTTCAGCGGAAGACATTACTTTTACACAGCTGCGTCCTTATGATGTGCTCTTTCCCCGATTTGCTGTCTCCACATGGCATAGTACAAGCCTTTTTCCTCCAATAAATCGAGGTGTTTGCCCTGCTCAATGATTTTGCCTTGCTCCAAAACAAATATCTTATCGGCATGCATGATGGTAGACAAACGATGGGCAATCAGTACCGTAATCTGGTCTTGTTTTGAAGAGATGCTGCGGATAGTTTTTGTTATCTCTTCCTCGGTAATCGAATCCAAAGCCGAAGTAGCTTCGTCGAATAACAACAACCTCGGATTTCGTAACAACGCACGGGCTATGGACAAACGTTGCTTTTCACCACCTGATACTTTTATACCGCCTTCGCCGATGGTAGTATTGATACCGTTCTCTGCACGCTCGAGTAAATTTTGACAGGCTGCTTTTTGCAACACATCATTTAGTTCCTCTTCTGTAGCCGTAGGTTTTACAAACAATAAGTTATCCTTAATCGTCCCCGAAAACAGCTGTGCGTCCTGAGTCACAAAACCTAACTGCTGTCTTAATTCGGTAAGGTCAATGGCTGAGGCGTTAATCCCATTGTAATAAATAGTGCCCTGCTCAGGTGTGTACAATCCCACCAGCATCTTAACCAAAGTGGTTTTGCCGCTTCCTGATGGCCCAACAAAGGCGATGGTCTCCCCTGCCTTGGCTTCAAATGAAATATCTTTAACCGCATAAGTGGAAGCGGTTTGGTGTTTAAATGAAATATTCGAGAATTTCAATTGGGTAATAGCGCCGATTGTTTTCGGATGTACAGGTGTCTCTTCGCTTTTGGCATTCATCAAACCACTGAAATTATCCATAGAGGCCTTGGTCTCGTTATAGACCGCAATCACATTTCCTAATTCCTGCAGCGGGTTGAACAAAAAGAAAGAGAAAAACATCAATGTAATCAAATCGCCTGGCTTGATGACACCCTGGAAAATAAACATATACAATGCAAAGACCAAAGTGGTTCTCATAAAATGTACGGTGGTGCCCTGTATAAAACTCAGAGAACGGATGAAACGCACTTTCTTTAATTCAAGGCCTAAAATTTTGACAGTTGTGGCATTGAGTCGGTTAACTTCCTGGTCGGTAAGCCCTAAACTTTTTACGAGTTCAATATTGCGCAATGATTCGGTTGTAGCACCAGCAAGGGCGGTTGTTTCACCCAATATCTGGCGTGAAACGGTTTTTATTTTTTTCCCCAGAAAAGAACTGATAAAAGCGATCACAGGTACGGTTGCTAAGAAGATAGGCCCTAACAACCAATGGATATTAACAGCGTAGAGTACAATAAAAATTATCCCGATAATCGTTTGAAACACCATGGAGATTGACAGGGTAATAAACTTCTCGCAATCGGTTTTTACCTTTTGGAGTTTGCCGAGGGTTTCCCCGCTACGTTGGTCTTCAAAATCCTGATATGGCAACTGCAACGCTTTTTGAATCCCGTCAGTATACATATGCGCACCAGTACGCTGGATGATAATATTGGTATAATAATCCTGGAAATTCTTAGCGATTCGAGACATCATTGCAGCACCTAGCGATAAGGTCAGCCAACCCAAAACTGCTTTAATAAATGCCGGCTGATTGTTGTTAAAAGTAGCTACTCCCACTCCACATTGGTTTAATAATTTACCAATAATGATAGAGTCATATAAAGAAAAACATTGATTAATTGCAGCTAAGAACAGGGCGAAAAACAAAAGCAGTTTATGTTGCTTAATATAGGTATATAGTATTTTCATTGAAATTATAGTAATAGAAAGAATACAAAATTACAACTATATCATTTCATTATGGATTATCATTATTCTTTTTATCTATTGTGGATTGTTTTTTTGCGACTGAGCAGCCGATCGCTTTCATAACGGTCTTTTTTATTTAGATACCGATGTCATACACCACAATTTCCAGAAACATTTTTCTATTTTAAACTGATTTATCGCTGTGACCTTTTGAAGGATATCTTTCATAAAATCAAAGCTGAATATTATAATGAAAATTATTAAAATCTTACGTTAATTGGTTTTTCTGTAATTGTATATGGCCAGACCATTTAATGCAACCGCAAAACCCATAAGGTATAACAGTTCTATTCCGACTTCCTTCAATCCGCTTCCTTTTAAAACAATCAGCCGTACTACCTTTATAAAATGGGTAACCGGTGTGAAGTTGGAAAACTTTCTGGCCCAATCCGGCATACTGTCAGTACTAGTGAAAAATCCGCTCATCAGCATAAAAATCATCATAAAGAAATATGCGATGAACATTGACTGCAGCTGCGAATTGGCGAGAGTTGAAATAAATAATCCTAAACCTAACAATGCGATCAGGTAAACGGCCGCAAACAGATACAATACAAATAAAGAACCTTTTGGAAAAATGCCATAAAGCAAATACATTACGATTAAGCCCATAGTAAAGACAATCATTCCCACAATCCAGAACGGTATAAGCTTACCCAGTATAAACTCCCATTTTTTGATGGGGGTCACGTTAATTTGCTCTATCGTGCCAATTTCTTTTTCCCGAACAATATTGAGTGCCGTTATAAAACCGCCAATCAGAGTCAACAGTAACACCAAAATACCAGGCACCATGTAGTATTTGTATTCTGCCCTTGGATTGTACCAGTTGGAACTAGCCACACCAATCTTTACCGCAGATCCTGTAATCACAGATTTGGGAGATTTGATGTTTACATCTAAGTTACTGTTGAAATCCATAATAACTGATGTCAAATAAGCACCTCCCAACGATGATTTAGTGCCGTTAATAGCATCAACTGAAATATTCACATCTTGTTTACCTTCCCTAACCAAATTTCGTTCAAAGTCCGGCGGAATTTCCAAAAGCAAATCGGCTTCGCTTTTTTCAATAAATTTTAATCCTTCTCTGTAGGAAAGCGGACTGCTTATTATACGGAAATAACCTGAAGAAGCAATTTTGTTGATGAGTTTTTGAGAATAGGAGCTATGGTCATGATCTATATAAGCCACATTGATGTTTTTTACCTCAAAATTGGCTGCAAGCGGCAAAATTATCAGCTCAATAGTCGGTACAGCAAACATCATTGCCAGTATGATTTTATCCCTGAATATCTGGCGGAATTCTTTTTGTAATATGAAACTAAGCACTTTCACGATAATCTTGCTTTAAATTTTTTCAATGCAATTGTCAGCAGCACAGATGACATTCCTGCCAGTATCAATGTTTCCTGCCATACATAGCTGAAACCTAATCCTTTCAGCATTACAGCTTTTACAATGGCATAATAATACCTTGACGGAACGATGTGAGAAATAACCCTGAATATCCACGGCATATTTTCCAAAGGAAACATAAAACCCGTAAGCAGCATTGTCGGCAGCATCATTCCCATCATCGAAGTAAGCATTGCGGTTTGCTGGGAGTCAGTAGTATTTGAAATCAGCAAACCTAACGAAAGACAAGTAATAATGAACAAGATGCTTTCGGCAAAAAGCAATAGCAGGCTGCCTCTTATTTCTACTTTCAACAGAAAAACGGAAAGCAAAAGGATGATTGTAAAATTGACAAGCGACAGGACCAGATAAGGAATTGCTTTTGCAATCAAAACCATTATGGGTTTGAAAGGCGATACCAGCAATATTTCCATCGTACCCAACTCTTTTTCACGAACGATAGAAACAGATGTAAGCGCCGTACTCACAATCATAAAAATAAGAGCGATTACTCCGGGAATAAAATTAAGTGATCCATTTTGCTCTTCATTGTAAAGCTGTCTTAACTGTGGTACAATCTGGTAATTAAGTTTTGTGTTTGGATTGAGTTCCTGCTGATAATTATTGATGATAGCCGTCAGGTAATTGGTTAAAATAGTTGCAGTATTTGGATCTGATGCATCGGCAATAACCTGAATTTGTGCCCCGCCTGTCCGGAAAATATCGTTCCCGAAGTTGGAAGGAAAAATTACGGCACATTTTATACTACCCTCTTTAAAACGATTTTCAATATCATCATAACCAATTATTGGAGTTTTTACCTGAAAATAAGAGCTGGTTTTTATTCTGTTGATAATCTCATGAGAACGTACATCGTGGGCATTATCCTGAATAGCAACGCCGATATTTTTTACCTCACTGCTCAATGCAAATCCGAAAAGCACTATTTGTACTATCGGAAGTCCGAAGAGAATCAGCAGGGTTCTTTTATCCCTGAAAACGTGGTAAAACTCTTTGCGTATAAATGCTAATAATTGTTTCATTTTTCAATTATCGATTGTCCATTGTCAGTTCTCCATTAATCTGATGATCTTTTAGCGCCACGGGCGAGTTGTAAAAAAACATCATCCATAGAATGTACATTGAACTGTTTTTTCAAATTAGCAGGGCTGTCCATCGCTTCCAAACGCCCGTCCACCATTATGCTGATGCGGTTGCAATACTCGGCTTCATCCATATAATGGGTAGTTACAAATACCGTAATGCCGTTTTCAGCTGCTTTATAAATCATTTCCCAAAACTGACGTCTTGTAATAGGGTCAACACCCCCGGTAGGCTCGTCCAAGAATACAATTTGGGGTCGATGAAAAACAGCTACTGAAAACGCCAACTTCTGTTTCCAACCGAGAGGCAGTGAACCTACCAGTTTTTTTGCTTCACTTCCCAATCCTAATGTTTCAACAAGTTCCTCACTACGCTGCCTGATATCAGGACGGGAAACACCATACACGCCTCCATAAAACTCAATATTTTCGAGGATAGTAAGGTTGTCATATAAGGAAAACTTCTGACTCATATAGCCGATGTTTTGTTTGATTAGTTCCGGCTGTTTGTATACATTAAAACCGGCTACTGTTGCTTCACCGGATGTAGGATGAGACAAACCACAAAGAATACGCATTGCAGTTGTTTTACCTGCGCCATTAGCGCCAAGAAAGCCGAATATCTCACCTCTGTTAACATCAAAGCTGATACTGTCCACGGCTTTAAAATCGCCAAAGCGTTTGGTAAGATCTTTACAGATGATTGCTTTATTTTCCATCGGTTGTTTCTTTTAATTCCGTACTACTTCCCTGCTCTCTCATTAAACGGATGAAACTGTCTTCAATGGCGGGGATTACTTTTTTAACTTCTAATCCCTCAGGGCTATATTTAACAGCTATTTTTCCTATCTTTTGTTCGCTGTCATCATTCGAAGTAAGTGTAACGTGTAGAAATTCACCAAAAACATAACAGCTTTCAATCTCAGAATCCGATCGCAAATCCTGTAACAACTTATAGATATTATTAGCTTTAGCAGCAAACAGGGGTTTGGGAAAGTTTTGAATAATCAGATCGGGTTTGTCAATAGACATTATTTTTCCACCCTGCAACAACGCTATGCGGTCGCACAATTTAGCTTCGTCCATGTAAGGTGTAGAAACGACAATCGTAATATTTTGTTCTTTCAGTTTATACAGCATTTTCCAGAATTCTTTACGGGAAACCACATCAACGCCTGTTGTAGGTTCATCCAGGAACAGAACGGTCGGACGATGGATAAGGGCGCAACACAAGGCAAGTTTCTGCTTCATACCTCCTGAAAGTTTGCCGGCCCTTCTGGTTTTGAAAGGTTCAATCTGAACATAAATATCTTTGATCAAATCGTAGTTTTCTTCGATGGTAGTATTGAATACCGTAGCGAAAAAGTTTAGGTTTTCTTCCACTGACAAATCCTGATAAAGTGAAAACCTGCCGGGCATGTACCCAACATGCTGACGTATTTTTTTATAGTCCTTTACGATATCAAAACCGGTGACAGTAGCTGATCCGCTGTCTGGAAGCAGCAATGTGGTGAGCATACGGAAAATACTTGTTTTTCCCGCACCATCAGGACCAATCAAACCGAACAATTCTCCTTTTTCAACAGAAAAGGAAACATCATTCACGGCTTTTATTTCTCCTTTGTTGTAGGTTTTGATAATATTGTTTAACTGAACATCAATCATTTCTACTGAAGTTTTATTTCTCCGTACATCCCTATTTTGTAAGTGCCATCATTGGCAACCTTTACTTTTATGGCATAGACCATATTGGCTCTTTCGTCTTTTGTCTGAATGGTTTTTGGGGTAAACTCAGCCTTGTCATTTATCCAGCTGATAGTTCCTGAAGCTTCATTGAAACCTCCTTTGCCATCATCTGTAAACACTTTTACTTTCTGGTTGAGCTTAACTTTTGGTAATTGGTTTCCAGTGATATACACCCGCAGCAAAACTGTAGAAAGATCCGCTATTTTGTACAACGGCTTTCCGATGCTGGCCATTTCGAAAACATTGGCGTATTTGGTCAAAACAGTACCATTCACAGGGTTGGTAATGTTACATTTGCGCAATTGGTCTTTGATCTGCTCCAACTGTATACCTACTCCGCCACCTTGTTCATTCAGCGAAGAAGTTGTGGTGGATAACGAGCTTTTCATGGCATCAATTTTCGACTGGATCACTCTGATTTTAGTATTGGCATCGTCCAGTTGTTTTTGGGATGCCACATCTCCTTTTACCAGTATCTCAATTTTTTTCTTGTCACTTAGCGCACTTTCCTTTTCCCTTTCCAGAGATTGTAATTGAACTGTGATATCCGGACGTCCTGATAAAATTGACTTTTGATTTTTCATCAGTTGGAGTTTTGATAAATGCAGCTGCGTACTGTCGATGTAACCAATCTGCTGACCTTCTTTGAGAATATCTCCTTCGTTAATGTTCAGCTCCAGTATTTTCCCGTTAGCTTCGGCAGAGACAATCGTTTCTGTTGCTTCAAAAGTTCCGGAAGCATCAAATTCTTTATCTTTATCATTGCATGAAAACAGCATGATACTAAACAGTAATGAGCTTAAGAAGAAGTATTTGCGTTTCATGGTTTTTGATATTAAATTAATTTCCGTTAATTGTTTTGTGATCATACAAGCTCATTAGTAACTGGATATTATGCAAATCTCTGTTGCTCAGTGCTTCACTTTCTTTATTCACAGCATTTATTACATCGTTCATGGAGCACATGCCGGCATCATATTTTGTCAGATACCCTTTTTTTATGGCAGTTTTCAAACGGATAATTTCATCATCTTTAGTGATAATGGCTTTTTGCTTTTCAATGGCGCTTGAGGCCTGATTGAGCTCCAGTTTGTTGTTGAACAAAAAAGTTTCCTGCTGATTGGTGATTTTTTCCATGCGGATTTTATCTAGGTTTTTATTATTGGAACTTCTGAAAATCCCATCCGTATTCCAGGAAGCACTCAGTCCGACAACGGCTAGACTGTTAAAATCTGATGCTCCGAAAGCGATGCCGGGTTCCAGTAAAATACCTGCGCCTAACAGTCCTATTTTAGGCATGTTGTTTACCTTGTTCATGGATGATTGTGCTTCGGCTAATTTTAACTGGTTTGCATACAGGTTTAATTCAGGACGGTTATTATTCATATTTTCAGCCGAATTTGATATAAGAGGTGTTTCCAGTTTCACATAGTCATTAAGTTTTTCACCAATCAGGAGCGAAAGCATTTCGACATAACCTTTGCGGGTATAATAGAATTCGATTTTCTTTTGTTCCACATTGAGTACCTCGGCTTTTACTTCATCCACATCAGTTTGGTAGGCCAGGCCATTTTCTTTTGACAGCTTAACTTTTTTAAGATTTAGATTAAGGTTTTCGGTGAGGATTTCCAATTGTTTCAGTTGGGCATCTATCAGCAGAATACCAAAATAAATTTGGTTTACCCGCTCTTGGATGCTGTACAGCGAAACATCAACGGATGCTTTTTCAACCTCGGCACTAGCTTTGGCAATATCTTTCTGGGAACGGGTAGCGCCGCCATCCCAAATGGTCTGATTAATTTGTCCGATGCCAATCAGCTGAAATTTACTTGGTTCATTCCCTAATTGTCCTGGTCCTGAAACAGTGGGCAAACCTCCTATGATATACCCTCCGATACCTGTAATGCTGATATGGGGCAAGTAGGCTTTATTGGCGTTTGACAGGGTGTATTCTGTGGATTTTGCAATCAATTCATATTCTTTAATTAGCGGATAATTGGCTTTTGCTTTACTTTGGCAGGTGTCAATATTTATCTGGCCAACTGCTGGCAGGCTGAAAATGAAAAGAAGTGAAATGAGTATGAGCTGCTTCATTTTGTTACGTCATTTGATTTTAAAATTGCATCTGCCCAAACGGGGATCAGTTTTTTACGTTCCTGCATCAGGGAAAGAAAAATGTCTTCCTTTGCCAGACCATTATAGTCCAGCAAGGGTTTGGCAACAAATGGAAAAATGATCATTCCAAGTATCGACAGCAGGAACTGGACCGGATTGATGTCAGTACGCCTTTCCTGTAACTGTTTTATAAATGAGGATTGCATAATCACTGTCCCTAAATCGGATTTGGGAACAATCTGAAAATTCTTTTTACGGATTTCATTCAGTACAAAAATGGGTAAATCGGGACTTTCGGAAAGTATTTCAATATAATTGTCAACGATCAATGCAATCTTGTCTTCAAGGGAAGTAGCGTTGTTGTTGAATATTGGGAGCAGGCTGCCGAGTAATTTCTGAATTTTTTCCTGCATTACCAGCTCGAATAATTTCTGCTTGCTTCGGAAGTAGTAATTGAGTAAAGCCAGGTTTATGCCGGCTTCTTCGGCGATATCACGGGTTCTGGTTCCTGAAAATCCTTTGCTGAGAAAGACTTTTCGGGCTGCAGCGATGATTTTTTCTTCGGTATTGGTATCTGTATGAGAATGTTCTACCTGCATAGTCATTTCATTTTGTATTTAAAGTTAAGAATATTCCGCCAATAATTGAAGGGTTTAATCAAGTATTTTAATCAAATGATTAAATGGAAGTTACTGAAATGCAGAACAATAGCTAGATAAAAAATAACTCAATGGAAAAACAGGTAATCCTATCGCAATGTCATTTCCTTAAAAATGATTTAGAGAAGAAGATCAATTTTCGAAGCCAATTCACGGTCCTTATCGGTAACAATATTTCCGGCGGAATGTGTGGACAGCCAAATTTCAACTTTATTCCAGGTATTGGTCCACGTAGGATGATGGTCAAGCTGCTGGGCTGTCAACGCTACCCGAGTCATAAAACCAAAGGCTTCTGAGAAATCTTTGAAAAGAAAACTTTTGTACAAACTGTTGTTTATCTCTTCCCATTCCGATTGATTTTGTGCTGCCATAAGAGTTCCGATTTAAGTTATTGTTATTCAAATTAAAGATACGCAAAATTCTATTTGGCTTAACATTTTTTTGATTTCTGCATTTACAGATTATGAGTCAGACTGTAGCCTATTCCTCTGTAAAGATCAAAAAAACTTCTTCAAACGTACTGACTTTTTTCATAACTTTGTAAGAAACAAACCACTTATGTTCAGAGTTTTAGCTAAAATAAATAAACTGATTTTGCCAAGTTTTACCAAACAACAACTGGATTTAGCCAAAGCAAAAAAATGGCAAAAAGTAATTATCGCTTATCGGTATTATGTGACTACAAGAGCGTTGAGGTAATTGAATATGTATAAAAAAGAAAGCATCTTGGAGATTACAAAACTGATATTGCTCTTTAAAAAGCAAAAAATGAAACAATGCAGAAATTTTCAGTCGTGAAATCGAAGTTCCAATTTAGCAACATAACTGTTTTGAGTTACAAACCAAAAAATGATGATAAAAACAATAAAAGATAGCACATCCATAACCGAAGTAGTACGAATCGATAACCAATAAGAAATCATAAAGCAAATGACAACATCAGATTACTCAGCAACTATTTTGGTTGACCAAAATAAGGCAACGGCATTCAACGCAATTAAAAACTTTCGCGCTTGGTGGTCGGAAGAAATTGATGGCAATACAGACCAACTCAATGAAGAATTTTTCTATCATTATAAAGACATTCATTTGTGTAAAATAAAACTCATAGAGATCATTCCTGATAAAAAATTAGTTTATCAGGTAGTGGACAATCAATTTAATTTCACAAAAGACAAAACCGAATGGATTGATACAAAACTAATTTTTGAAATAACAAACGAAGGAGACAAAACAAAAGTCCGGTTCACTCACGAAGGATTAGTCCCGGATTATGAATGCTACGATGTTTGCTTTGATGCTTGGACCGGTTATATCAAAAAAAGTCTTTATAACCTAATAACTACGGGCAAAGGAGAACCCAATCCTTTGGAGGGAGAAGGATTTAATGCCCAAATTGTGGAGAAATGGAAATTGAAGTAAAGGTTATTTAAACTTCATTCATAAAGACAACAACGCAATGATCTACAGATAATTACAATTATCGATAATAAATAAAATAGAACTCTTAAATCACTTTTTCTGCGTAAATTTGATAGTACAAATAAGACAAGTTAATAAACACTAAAAAACAGAGGAATCATGAAAAATGAACCTTATCACTCAGAACTCAGAGCCCTAGTGTCAATTAGAAATTTTAATAGTGCTTTGGAAAAGCATTATGCACAAATGCTTCAAATAGAGAAAAACTTCGAAGAGTTGAATAAAAAAGCTTTATCGATAATAGAAGCCCATAGTTCTTCCGAGTCTCAGGAAAAATGGAAGAAATGTTTAAAGGGAATGAATGATTCTTTGGATGGCGTAAACAATACACTCAATTCTGCAAAAGAAAAATTCAAAAATCATGACAGATCCGATTCTACAATGTTATGGAAACAGTTTGAACTGCATCTGAATAATTTGAAAGATGCGAATAAAAATCTGGAAAATTTTGGGTTCGAAATACTTCCCGAAAGCGAACATATACACTGGAAAAAAGACGTATGCAATTTTGAAGACACTATTTTACCATTAATTGTATCGCACGCCAAAGCTTGTGAAATAGAACTTCAGATGATAGAAAAATATACGCCTAATGAAATACACAGGCTTACTCAAATTCTAATGGCCCATATTCCGGAAAATTTCAGTTTTGAAGAGGCTGACAAATATGAAAAAGATTATTTGAAAGCTTTTGAAACTTTTAAGAAAGAATTTAGGGAGGAAAAAAATCTTTGGGACATTTTTTTAGATATCCTGGCAGGGGGAACGCATCAGGCTCCTTCCGAAAGAGTAATGCTGCAGCGATGGATTGAGGGAGAAAGGGGTGATTTAAAGGATAACTTATAGTTCCATTTGAAATTTTTGCAAACAAAAAACAAAACAAAAATGGATCATACAGAAAGTAACCTTGTAAATGTCAGGTATATGGTTGAGGATGTTGACAAATCCGTCGACTTCTACATAAAATATCTTGGGTTCTCTCTTATCAGAAACAATGCTCCTGCATTCGCGGATGTTGTTAAAGGAAATCTGCGATTATTGCTTAGCGGAAGAACGAGTTCTGCCGGTAGAGCCATGCCTGATGGTACGCTGCCCTTTCCCGGCGGATGGAACCGGATAGAACTTGTTGTTGAAGATTTAAGTGCGGAAGTTACTAAACTTAAAAAACAAGGGCTTCATTTCCGCAACGAGATTATTACCGGACCAGGTGGTTCTCAAATCTTACTGATTGACCCTTCCGGTAATTTTATAGAACTTTTTCAGCCTGCAAATAGATAAAAATACTACAAGGGTAAATTTTGTATAAAATCGAAAATTTTAAAAGACTTTGAGTTAAGAACTCATATCAGAAGCTGAAAGACCACCATCTTTTCCGTAAGTCATCGCGGCAAAAATCTCTTTACCTTCTATTTTTTTTCTCCCTCCTAACAAAGTCAGCTCAATAAGAAAATTACACTGAACGATTTCTCCGCCTAATTTCTCTACCAATTCACAAACGGCTTTTGCTGTCCCTCCGGATGCCAGAACGTCGTCATGAATTAAAATCCTGTCCCCTTTTTTAATAGCATCGGTGTGAATTTCCAAAGTATCTGTACCGTATTCCAATTGATAGGACGCCGAAATAGTCGTAAATGGCAATTTTTTTGGTTTGCGGACCGGAACAAACCCTACATTTAATTCGTGTGCCAAAAGCGTCGCAAAGAAAAAGCCCCTACTCTCCACTCCTACTACTTTATCAATTTTTTTTCCATTTAAACTACTGATTAACAAAGACAAACATTCTTTAGTTCCCTCCGGACTGGACAATAGTGGTGTAATATCTTTAAAAACGACTCCCACTTTTGGAAAATCCTGAATATCACGTATGTACTGTTTCAAACTCATTTTTTTTAAAATTTATATCAAATTTCATTTGCATGTTATACAATAATGCCTATATTTGCACTCGTAAAAACAAGGCCTCGTGGCGCAACTGAATAGCGCATCTGATTACGGCTCAGAAGGTTACAGGTTTGAATCCTGTCGAGGTCACAAAAAGCTCACCAAATGGTGAGCTTTTTTATTTTCCTCCTGCCTCATTTACACCCCTAATTTAATAATAATTATCTGAATTTTAGCTATATTTATATTCTAAAACGATGAGAATTGAGTCTTGAAAAGGAAATAACCGCTTTAAACAATTGGTTTCTGCTTCGCCCAAAAATATCGGGAGTGCTCGTTTTTACCCTACTTTTCTCGATTTTAAATTTAGCTATTTATTTCCGCTATGAGGTCATCAGGGAAAATGAACAGCGCAATATGACCTACATCTTAAACGTAGTTAAACAAAACATTGAGCAAACCCTTAAAAGCAGTTATGCTACTACCATTACACTTGCATTAACAATTGACGATTCAGGCAATCCGAAAAACTTCGAAGAAGTCGGAAAACAACTGGTTGCCAACTATACTTCCGTTGATGCGGTACAACTGGTTCCAAAAGGGGTGATCAAATACACTTATCCGCTAAAAGGTAACGAAGCGGCAATCAATTTCGACATTCTTCACCATCCTGTACACAGAAAATCAGCCTTAAGAGCAATAGCCACAAAATCCATTTATTTTTCAGGGCCAAGAGAATTGATACAAGGCGGAATGGGAGTTGTAGGACGTTTGCCTGTCTTTAAAAAAGGAAGATTCTGGGGATTTTCTTCCGTAATTCTCAAATTCGACACATTCATTAAATCGACAGGTATTGGATCCTTCAAAAGCGATAAATATTATTTCCAGTTTTCTAAGATAAACCCCATTACCCATAAAGAAGAATTCTTCCTTGAAGATAAGAGTGATTTCTCAAAAAAAAATTACCAAAAAGTTGAAATTCCGGAAGGTGGCTGGAATTTATACATCATTCCGAAAAATGAATCAGCACTTTTTTGGGCCTTTATGCCGGTTATCTCTATTGCATTTTTACTGAGTCTTCTTTGTGGATTTTTTGTAACCACACTGCTGAAAAAACCATCAGAACTACAAAAACTGGTCGAAGCGCAAACTTTAAAATTAGCCCGAAGCGAATCTCTTTTCAAATCCATTTTTGAACATGCCGGTTTAGGGATCACACACAATAATTCCAAAGACGGTTCATACATTGATGCTAATGATAAATTTTGCGAACTTATCGGATACAGTAAGGACGAAATAAAGTCAATGGATTTTATGAAGATAACACATCCCGAAGATCTTCAAGCCGACTTAGACTACATGCAACGACTCAAAAATGGTGAAATCAATCAATTTTCCATGGAAAAAAGGTATTTCGACAAAAACGGGAAAATCATTTGGGTCAACATCACTGTCACGCCTCTTTGGGAACACAAAGACAATCCTACCAACCATATCACCATTGTAGAAGACATTACACAACGAAAAGAATCTGAAAAACTGATTCTGGAATCCCAGAAAAAGATCAAAGATCTTATTGATAGTATTGACGGGATCGTTTGGGAAGGAAATTCTGTGGAACCGGGTGTTACCTTCGTAAGCAAAAAATCCGAAGATATCTTGGGATACACTCCGGAAGAATGGCTTGCTGATAAATATTTCTGGAGAAAAATTATTCATCCTGATGATCGGGATTGGGTAATCAAACAAAGTACAGACAATGCGAAAGCCAGAAAAGCTTTTGACACCGAATACCGCATAATTGCCAAAAACGGAAATACCGTTTGGGTTAGGGACATCGTGAGTATTTATCATGAAAGTGTAGAATCAATTAAATTTAGGGGAATTTTAATTGATATTACAAAATCCAAACAATTCGAAATCGACCTAAACAATTCACTCACGCTGGTAACCGAACAGAACAAACGTTTACTGAACTTCTCACACATTGTTTCACATAATCTACGTTCACACACCAGCAATATCCAGTCACTGATCAATCTGATCGAAATGAGCGATAATGAATATGAAAAGAAAGAATTACTGGTTCTGTTGAAATCCGTTTCGGAAGCTTTGAATGAAACCATGGACAATTTGAATGAAGTAGTATCCATCCAAACCAATATCACACCGGTAATAGAGGAATTAAACCTCAATAAATTCATTAAAAGAACATTGGAGGTACTTCGGAATCAGATTGTTAAAAACGAAGCCAAAATCGAAAACAATATTTCCGATGACGAAACCGTAAAATTCAATCCGGCCTATCTGGAAAGTGTTTTACTCAATTTTTTATCTAATGCCATCCGATACAAACATCCCGAAAGAAATCCTAGAATAGAATTAAATTCTTACCTTGAAGACAATTACAGAGTTGTGGAAATCAAAGATAATGGCATAGGAATTGATTTAGATAAAAATGGAAACAAACTCTTCGGAATGTACAAAACATTTACAAACAATCCGGAATCACGTGGTATCGGGCTTTTTATTACAAAAAACCAGATCGATGCCTTAAAGGGAAAAATTAAAGTAGAAAGTAAGCTAAACGAAGGAACCACCTTCAAAATTTATTTTAAATAATGTTTCAAAAACGGATTTACATAATAGACGACGACCCAATTTATCAACTCGTTACAAAAAAACTGATTGAAAAGACCGCTCTTTTCGAAGACAGCAGGTCTTTTGTAAACGGCAGTGAAGCCTTATCTTATTTTGAAAATACCGGTGACATCCCGGATATTATTCTCCTCGATATAGAAATGCCTGAAATGGACGGTTGGGATTTTCTTGACCAATTATTACGCATTGAAAAAAGTTTTGAAAAAGATGCAACTATATATATTGCAAGCTCTTCCATCGCACTGGAAGACAAAATGAAAGCCCAGAGTTATCCTTGTGTAAAAGATTTTCTCAGCAAACCCATGGATATTGAAAAATTGAAAACCATTGCCGCTGAATAATAATCTATATTTGCATTCAAACCATCTACAATGAATGCCGATTTTATTTTCGATAAAGAATACAAAAACAACATTTTCGCTGAATACGAAATAAAGTTCAAGGAATTTGAAAATTGCACTTTTAATCATTGCGATTTTACGCTTTGCAATTTTTTAGGAACCGTTTTTATTGACTGTACCTTCTATCACTGCAATTTCAAGGAAGCTCAAGTTGGCCATGTCGGCCTGAGAAACGCCATTTTTAATGATTGTAATTTTACTTCGGTGAATTTTGCAATGACCGATCAGATTTTACACGAATTTTACTTTAACAACTGTTTGCTGGATTATGCCCAGTTTTATGCTTTAAAGCTGAAACGAATCAGTTTTACTAATTGCAGCATGGTTAGTGTCGACTTCATGAAAACCGATTTATCAGAGGCTTTATTTGACAACTGCAATCTGCGTTTGGCAGTTTTCACAGATGCAAATTGCGAAAAAACCGACTTTTATTCCAGTTACGATTTTGCAATAGATCCGGAAAAAACCAAACTTAAAAAGGCGATATTCTCTTCGGAGGGCATAAAGGGATTGCTTGCAAAATATAATCTTGTAATTAAGGATTAGGAAATTATCATTCCATCTTCCATTGTAATAATTCGATTTGTTTTAGAGGCAAATTCGACATCATGTGTTACAACTAATATGGTTTGGTTGTGCTCCTGTGCTAATTGCTTAAAAATATCAAAAACCATATCACTGTTTTTCTTATCAAGATTTCCTGTCGGCTCATCTCCCATGATGATTAAAGGATTATTGATTAGTGCCCTTGCGATGGCTACGCGTTGTTTTTGTCCTCCACTTAATTGACGTGGCCTTTTTAAAGCCTGGTCATGCATGCCGAGTGTTTTCAGATATTCCATGGCCTGATGTTCCAACTCTTCCTCTGATAATTTACCAAGTTTTAATCCGGGTAGCATGACGTTTTTCAGAGCGTTGTATTCTGACAGTAAATAATGAAACTGAAATACAAAACCGATATTTTCATTGCGGATACGCGCCAAATCAACATCTTTTTTGCCGGTAACATCCTCTTCATGAATTAGTATTTTCCCTTCGTAATCGGTGTCCATAGTTGATAACAAATACAAAAGGGTTGATTTTCCACAACCGGATTTCCCAACAACAGAAACAAATTCCCCGTGATCGATGCTCATGCTTATATTGTCCAAAACCTTAAACTTTGAAGGTTCGTAGAAATACTTTGTGAGTCCGATGGTTTCCAATACTTTATTACTCATGACTATTTTCCTCTAATGATTTCAACCGGATCAACTTTACTGGCTTTTAATGCCGGAAATAACCCTGCAACAAGGGTAGTAACAATTGCGAACGTAATCCCTATTACATAAAAAATCGGATTATAATTCATCGGATATGTTTTTACCGTTGGCAACGAGGCGGTTACAAACGGGATTACATCAATAATTCGGGAAAATATAAAACCGAAAAACAAACCAAAAACACCACCGGTTACCCCAATTATTAAAGAAAGTAAAAGGAAGATCCATTTTACATCACTGCCTGAAAATCCAGTCGCTTTCAGAATGGCGATACTGTCCATCTTTTCATAAATCAACATATTCAGTATATTATAAATTCCGAAGCCTGCTACAATCAACAAAACCACACCGACCGAATAGGAAATTATAGTTCGAATTCTTGTCCCGGTTTCAAATTGAGCATTTGCCGTCTGGTAATCGATGGCATCTAATTCGAACTTCGAACGAAATTCTTTTGCCATTTGCGGAGCCATTTCGATATCATGAAGTTTTAACTGAATATCTGTCATATAATTGGTTGCTTCGCCTAAAAGTTTTTGTGCTGTACTTATTGACGTAGTACTCATGACATCATCGATTTCCGCTATACCGATTTGAGAAATCCCAACAATCTTTAATGACGCCAAATTACCTTTTGGAGTCGTAATCTTAATGACATCCCCTACACTAAGCATCATTTTAGTAGCTAATCCTGCGCCAATAATTATACTGTTGTTTTGCTCCAGATCGGTTATTTTACCCTCCCGTATGTAATCACTGAATTTAAAAAGAGATTCCTCGGCAGCAATAGCAATTCCATTAATCACACCTGAAATTTCTATGGTTCCCGAATGGAAAAAGACCGGTGTAACAACTTTAGGAGCTACGTCCAGCACTCTTTTGTCCTTTTTCAGTACATCGATAATGGTTTGACTGTTGTAAATGGCTTTACCCCTGTCCTTTGGCTTGATTGAACTGATAAAATTAATATTGTTTTTATATTCTTCCGATAAAATAACAGGTTGACTTTCAACCGGCTTGATTTCATTATATAATCGGATATGTGGAGTTCGATTGAGCATTAACCCGTCCAGGAGATCATTCATCCCATTCATAAAACTAACCAGCGAAATAAACATGGCAATACCAAATGTAACTCCAACAGCAGCTATGATGGTTTGTTTCAACCGGGCACGAAGCATATGGAAAGCTATATTCTGTACGAGCCTATGGTTCATTACTTTGGCAAATAAATGGTTTCGTCAGCTTTCAGTCCTTTCAGAACTTCCACTTTCTCATAATCAAAAAGACCAATTTTTATTTTCCGCTTTTTATCATGGTCCACTAAAACGTAAGTTTTGTCTACCAGATATTGTTTTGGAATAACAATAGCCTGTTTTTTTGTCGCGATAATGATGTTCGCTTCCACAGTTAGATTAGGATACAGATTTTCCGGTGTCTGAATAAATTTAGCTTCAATTTTAAATGTATGTGATCGTTCATCCATAATGGGATAAATTTTATCCACAACTGCTCTAAAAACGTTTCCTTTGTAACTATCCATCGTTACCAAAACTTCTTGGTTCTTTTTTACAAGAGCCATATCGTTTTCATCCACGTTCAATTCTACAATATAGGAACCCGCTTTACCGATAACTGCTAAAGGAGTATTTGGGGTAACCAGGTCTCCTTCTTTAACCAGCACGTCGAACAATTTCCCTGAAAAAATACTTTTGACAGTGAAATCACTTTGGTTTTCCAGATTAAGCTTTAAGTTTACCTGATTTCTCTTCTCCTCATTCTTTAGCTGAATTCGAAGTTCTTCCAGTTGTCTCTGTGCTGACTCATATGCCAATTTAGAATTTTTATAAGCCACTTCAGAACGCTCAAAATCAACTTGCGAAATCCCTCCCTGATTGATTACATTCTTATTTCGTTTGTAAACGGATTCGTCCAAGCTGACTTTATCTCTTGCACTGATAACCTTTAGTTCCATTTCGGCAACTTTATTTTTGATATACGAGCTTTGTTCAGTACTTAACTCATAAGCCAATTGTGCATTTTCAGTCGCCAGTTTCGCCTTTTCACTATTCAACTCAAACAAAGGTTGTCCCTTATTAATCAAGTCACCGGCCACAACATTAATTTTTTTCAGTTCACCATTCACAGTCGAATAAACTACATACTGTCCTTCAGCCTTTACGGTTCCGGAGGCGTAAACACTTTGCGTAATATCGCTTACCATTGGCCTTATGCCTGCATTATTATTTTTGCAGGCCATCATCGCCACAAAAGCTAAAAAAAGGAAAATACATTTTACCTTCATCAAACTTGACTTTAATACAGAAACAAGCATCTTATCCCTTATTTCTTCTATCAAATTTACAGTAATTTTATGAGGATAAGACTGATAAAGGGCATAAAAAAACTCCAAATCAAATTTGGAGTTCAAGTCTATTATTAGAAGTGTATTAATTCTCTTTGATAATCATGACCGAGCCCTTAAACCCAGTTGCCAAATCCCATTGGTCACTCGTAATCACCTTTCCTTTATCATCAAAAATGGAAAACTCAGCTGTATTTGGACCTGAAGTTCCCTGGTTTAGTGCTTCGAATTCTATCTTATTAAAACCTGGCGTTAAACCAATCTCAATGGTTCTATAGCCTTGGAATAATTCAACACGCGCCGCAATCACCATATTATTGATATAAACTTTAACAACGTCCCCATCAATTGCCATATGGTCACGGCATAATATCTTTATAGTATTCGCTTTTGTTTTGTATTCCCCGAAAGATTGATTGCGTCGGAAAATTTTGGTATTCTCATCCCCATGTCCTTTCGGTACAGCATTTTTTGGGATTTCATAAGGACTGATAAACTGTTCAGGCTTCTTATCTGCCGTTTGACCTATTTGCGCTGTTGACGTACCTTCTTTTGGAAATGTAAGTGGCCGATCCTTATCCAAAACTGAATCGCTGAAATCCATAGGCTGAAAACGTGGGGCATCTGCTTTTGCAGGCAGTTGATTGAAGGACACCTCCGGATCTTTCATACGCGGAATCACAACGGTTTTCTTACCATTATCCGGTTGCGCAAACCCCTGAAGTGAAAACAGTAATGCCGCTGCAAAAGTGTATAAAAATTTCACGCTATCATTTTTTAATTATTCCAAAAATAAGAAATCAAAAACTATTCCAATCTTAAAATTGAAGCATAAAACGTTAATGTTAGTTAAAGTTAAGCAAAAGAAAAACATTAATGGAATAAAAAAAACCCTCATCATTGAGGGTTTTAAAATTATTTTTTTGCTTTAAGTGCTTTATATTTCGCGTCCATCTCCAAAACCTGATAAGCATTTAGTAAAATCGATTTTACACTTTCACTTTTAGGTTCTAATTCTAAAGCTTTTTCAAAATAAGGAATGGCACTTGAAAACATTTTTTGTCTTTTTGCTTTTAACTCGTCATAGCGTTTGCTTTCCTTCGGAGTCATTCCTAAAGAATTCATCTCTTTAACAATTTTATCATCTCCCATTAAATACAAAGCACCTAAGTTATTGTAAGCATTGAAATATTTCGGATCAATTGCAATAGCTTTTTCGTAATATTTTTTTGCTTCTTCAATTTCACCTGTATTTGTACTCACAACTCCTAAGTTAAAATACATATCGGGATCGTTTGGTTTTTTTGCGATTACCTCATTGATAAGCTTTTTATACGTTGCCATATCTTTTGCTTCGTAATAAAGATTAGCCTCTGCTAAAATCAAATCAGTATCCTCGGGATTATGAGCTCTTGCTTCTGCAATAGCTTTCTTAGCTTCTTCAGCTCTTCCTTTTTCTAACAAAATTGAAGCATAGTTTTTATAGATTTCCCCTCTTTTAGATGGAATTTTCTCGTCTCTTGGTTTCTCATGAGTTCCCAAGCTGATTGCTTTCTTTCTATCAGCTACAGAACCAAAAGGTTCTTCCTGACCGCTTGCTTTATTCACGGCAAAATAAATTGTACCTTCTCCGGTGTAATTTATGTTTTTCAATTCTTCATAATACTTAAGAGCATTATCGTAATCCTGAGCCTGAACCGCTAAAACAGAAGCATTGTATAAATTCGAAGCATCTGATTTATCAAGATTGTAAACGGCAGCAAATACCTGAGATGACTCTTTAAACTTAGATGCTTGATTTAAACCGTAAGCATATTGCAGCATCATCGGTTTAAAACTCTCAATCGTTTCTTTGATATCTGCTGTATAGATTTCTTTACCTGATTTCTTCTCAAACGCCAATACATCATTCAGACCTTTAGCCATTGTATTGATGTTTGCCGGTGAAAGGCTTTTTGCCATTGCCTGTATATCGTTCGGATTCTTAGTCATGGCCGTGTTTAATTCCAAAATCGGCAACATCGCCTGATAGAAATTAAGATACACTTGATCCGCCTCAGCCAAACCTGACATTCCGCTTATTTTATTCACATTGGCTTTGTAATTTGAAATATCATCGGCCGATAATTGATCTTTAGCGTATAATTTTTTCAAAGTCTTTAACTCATCTTTCTGAGCAAAAGAAGCTGCTGAAAGCATCAATGAAGATGCTAATAAAACATATTTAACTTTCATTTTTATAATTCTGTTTTAGGTTATTCCTGAGTTTCTGTTTCGTCTGAAGAAATTGCAACGTCTCCGTTATCTGCAACCAATTCTTCAATTGTTTCCTCCTCTTCATCTTCACGCATTACTTTACAAACTGCAGCAATTGCGTCTTTACCTTTGATATTGATCAAACGGACACCTTGCGTTGCACGTCCCATAACGCGTAAATCGGAAACCTTCATACGAATGGTCAAACCGGATTTGTTGATGATCATCAAATCATCTTCATCAGTAACATTATTGATTGAAATCAACGCACCCGTTTTCTCAGTAATATTTAAAGTCTTCACCCCTTTTCCTCCACGGTTGGTGATACGATAAACATCTTCTCCGTCTTCATCAACTACTTTGGTACGTTTCCCGTAACCATTTTCAGTAACTACCAAAATCTGAGAATCATTCACGTGATCCCTGTCGATAGAAACCATTCCGATTACTTCATCTTCTTTTTCGTCAGCTAACGTAATTCCTCGTACTCCGGAAGCCGTTCTTCCCATTGGACGCGTTTTCTCTTCTTCGAAACGTACTAACTTACCGGATTTCACAGCAATCAATACCTGACTGTTTCCGGTTGTTAATTTTGCTTCTAACAATTCATCGTCTTCCTTAATGGTAATTGCCGCAACTCCATTCACACGTGGTCTTGAATATTGCTCCAGTGACGTTTTCTTCACCTGACCCTGCTTCGTTACCATGATTACATAATGGTTGTTGATGTAATCCTGATCTTTAAGATCCTGTGTACAGATGAACGCTTTTACCTTATCATCATTTTCGATGTTGATAAGATTCTGGATTGCACGTCCTTTACTGGTTTTACTTCCTTCCGGAATTTCATACACACGCATCCAGAAACATTTTCCTTTTTGCGTGAAGAACAACATGTACTGGTGGTTTGTAGCCGCATACATGTGCTCTAAGAAATCCTGGTCACGGGTTCCGGCCGATTTTTGTCCGACACCACCTCTGTTCTGAGTTTTATATTCGGAAAGCGGTGTACGTTTGATATAACCTGCGTGAGAAATAGTGATTACCACCTGCTCATCAGCAATTAAATCTTCGATACTTACATCTCCTCCGGCATATTCAATTTGCGAACGACGCGCATCACCGTATTTGTCTCTAATTTCAGCTAATTCATCTTTAATTACCTGCATTCTCATTTCTTTGCTTGCCAATAATTCTTTCAAATAAGCAATCAATTTCATGATTTCGTCGTATTCCGCTCTTAATTTATCTTGCTCCAGACCGGTCAACTGACGTAAACGCATTTCAACAATTGCACGCGCCTGAATTTCGGATAAATTGAATCGCTCGATTAATTTAGCTCTTGCTTCGTCTCCGTCTTTAGAAGCTCTGATTAACTGGATAACTTCGTCAATATTATCGGAAGCAATGATCAAACCTTCTAAAATATGCGCTCTTTCTTCCGCTTTGCGTAAATCAAACTGAGCACGGCGGGTTACCACTTCATGACGGTGCTCCACGAAATAGTGAATCAAATCTTTCAGATTCAGCATTTGCGGACGACCGTTCACCAATGCGATATTATTCACACTGAAAGACGATTGCAATTGGGTATACTTATATAAGGTATTCAATACCACATTCGGAACCGCTTCGCGTTTCAGTACGTAAACGATACGCATACCGTTTCTGTCCGATTCATCACGGATAGTGGAGATACCTTCAATTTTCTTTTCGTTTACCAAATCAGCAGTATGCTTAATCATACTCGCTTTATTTACCTGATACGGAATTTCAGTAACGATGATGGATTCGCGGCCATCAACTTCTTCAAAATTCACCTTAGCACGCATAACTACACGCCCACGACCGGTTTTAAAAGCTTCCCTTACACCATCCATCCCATAAATAATACCTCCGGTAGGGAAATCAGGAGCTTTGATATGATGCATTAACTCATCAATTTCAATATCATGATTGTCAATATAAGCTAAAGTACCGTCAATTACTTCCGTTAAGTTGTGGGGGGCCATGTTGGTCGCCATACCTACGGCAATACCTGAAGCACCGTTTACCAATAAGTTCGGAACTTTCGTTGGCATAACTTTCGGCTCTTCCAACGTATCGTCGAAGTTTAGCTGGAAATCTACCGTTTCTTTATCGATATCAGCAAGCATCTCTTCGGAGAACTTTTTCATTCTGGCCTCCGTATAACGCATCGCTGCCGGACTGTCACCGTCTACCGAACCAAAGTTACCCTGACCGTCAACCATCAGATAACGCAAACTCCAATCCTGCGCCATACGAACCATGGCGTCGTACACTGAACTATCTCCGTGCGGGTGGTACTTACCAAGAACCTCCCCTACAATTCTCGCTGATTTTTTATGCGCTCTATTGGATAATACTCCTAATTCATACATCCCGAACAAAACTCTTCGGTGTACTGGTTTCAAACCATCTCTAACATCAGGAAGTGCTCTGGATACAATTACCGACATCGAATAATCGATGTAAGCTGATTTCATTTCGTCCTCGATGTTAATAGGAATTAACTTTTCTCCTTCAGACATAAGTATTTATATTAAAAAATTATAGCTATTTCAAAACGTGCCAATATACACATTTTTGCAGTACCGAAACAGTATTTTATTGACAATTTTATCCATTTTATTAACATAAACAAAGCTGTAAAAAGTTAAAAAAACCTGCAATTTTGTCTTTTATATCTCGAATTTTATTCGTCTATTAGCAATATTGGTAAAACTGATTTTGAAAGGTATGATTTTTGCACAACCTATACAGAATTAGTAAATTTACAGTATAAAGATTTTTTGAAATGGACGATAATTTTTCACCAAGAGTTAAAGACGTGATTACCTACAGTAAAGAGGAAGCTTTGCGGTTAGGCCACGACTTTATTGGTACAGAACATTTAATGCTGGGGATACTACGGGACGGCAACGGTACCGCAATCAATATATTAAACAACCTTTCGGTAGATTTGGAACATTTACGCAGAAAAATTGAAATCGTTAGCCCTCCAAATCCTAATGCTGACAGAAGTAACGACAAGAAAAACCTGCATTTAACCCGTCAGGCTGAGCGCGCTTTGCGCACCACCTTTCTGGAAGCAAAAGTTTTTCAGAGCACTTCGATAAGTACAGCACACCTTTTGTTGTGCATTCTCCGCAACGAGAATGACCCAACAACCAAGCTTCTGAACAAACTAAGAATTGACTACGAACTTGTTAAAGAACAATTTATAGCTATGACATCAAACGAAGAAGATTATATCGACAACTTACCAAGAAACGAATCGTTTAATGACGATTCCGGACAAGATGACAGTCTGCGTGACGCAGGTTTCAACAATCCGGGCGCTGCAGGTAAAGCCAATAAAAAATCCAAAACTCCTGTTTTAGATAATTTTGGACGTGACTTGACTGAATTAGCTGAAGAAGGCAAGCTCGACCCTGTTGTAGGCCGCGAAAAAGAAATCGAACGCGTTTCTCAGATTTTAAGCCGAAGAAAGAAAAACAACCCTCTTTTGATTGGTGAACCAGGAGTAGGTAAATCCGCTATTGCCGAAGGCTTGGCTTTGCGTATCATTCAAAAGAAAGTATCGCGTATTCTGTTCAACAAACGCGTAGTGACTTTGGATTTGGCCAGTTTAGTGGCCGGAACAAAATACCGCGGACAGTTTGAAGAACGCATGAAAGCCGTAATGAACGAGTTGGAAAAAAATGACGACATCATTCTTTTCATCGATGAGATTCACACAATTGTGGGAGCAGGTGGAGCAACAGGCTCTTTAGACGCTTCCAATATGTTTAAACCGGCTTTGGCAAGAGGTGAAATCCAATGTATTGGTGCCACCACTCTTGATGAATACCGCCAATACATAGAAAAAGACGGTGCTTTGGAAAGACGTTTTCAGAAAGTAATTGTAGAGCCTACTTCGGTTGAGGAAACAATCACGATCCTGAACAACATCAAAAACAAATACGAAGATCACCACAACGTAATTTATACTCCGGAAGCTATTGAAGCCTGTGTAAAATTGACTAACCGATACATGTCGGAGCGCTTCTTACCGGACAAGGCTATTGATGCTTTAGACGAAGCAGGTTCTCGTGTTCACATCACCAATATTGATGTTCCGAAGCAAATTCTGGAACTTGAAAAACAGTTGGAAGAAGTACGCGAATTGAAAAATTCCGTGGTTAAGAAGCAGAAATACGAAGAAGCCGCAAAACTTCGTGACGACGAAAAACGAATTGAAAAAGACTTGGCCATCGCCCAGGAACAATGGGAAGCTGACGCTAAAAACAACCGTATTACCGTTACCGAAGACAATGTAGCCGACGTTGTTTCCATGATGACTGGAATCCCGGTAAACCGTATTGCACAGACAGAAAGCAACAAATTGGCTCACTTACCTGACCTAATTAAAGGCAAAGTAATCGGACAGGATGAAGCGGTAACGAAAATCGCCAAATCCATCCAGAGAAACCGTGCCGGATTAAAAGATCCGAACAAACCAATCGGATCCTTTATTTTCTTGGGTCAGACCGGTGTTGGTAAAACACAATTGGCTAAAGTAATCGCCAAAGAATTATTCGATTCCGAAGACGCTTTGATTCGCATCGATATGAGTGAATACATGGAAAAATTCGCGATTTCGAGATTGGTTGGAGCACCTCCAGGATACGTTGGATACGAAGAAGGCGGACAATTAACGGAAAAAGTACGCAGAAAACCTTACTGTGTGGTGTTACTTGACGAGATCGAAAAAGCCCACCCGGATGTGTTCAACATGATGCTTCAGGTATTGGATGACGGGCATTTAACTGATAGTTTAGGCCGTAAAATCGATTTCCGAAACACGATCATTATTATGACTTCAAACGTTGGTGCGCGTCAGTTAAAAGATTTCGGTACAGGTGTTGGTTTCGGAACCGCTGCTAAAAATGCGCAGGCTGATGAAATCTCCAAAGGAGTTATCGAAAACGCTCTTAAAAAAGCATTCGCCCCGGAATTCCTGAACCGAATTGACGATGTAATCGTATTCAACCCATTAGAAAAAGAGCATATCGACTTGATTATCGACATCGAAATGGACAAATTATATGAGCGTGTTGCTGATTTAGGATACAAACTAAAATTATCCGAAAAGGCAAAAGATTATATCGCCGAGAAAGGTTTTGATAAACAATTCGGAGCCCGACCATTGAAACGCGCTATTCAAAAATACGTGGAAGATGAACTGGCTGAAGAGATTATCACTTCGAAAATTCACGAAGGCGACGAAATATACATGGATCTGGATGAAGGAAAACAAGAACTCTTCGTTACCATTAAAAGATCGGAAAAACCTACTAATTAGTAGGTTTTTTCTTTTTTAGACAAAATTGTTTCGCATTCCAAAAAAAGTAGTATTTTAGAATCCAAATTACTATTAAAAAATGCTAGACAAAGTTATTGTAGGAAGCGAAGAATGGTGCTCATTCCCTACTCTTGGAATCCCAACCATCAAGGCCCGCGTCGATTCGGGTGCAAAAACATCAGCACTTCATGCTACCAACATTACCCCTTTCGAAAAAGACGGTGAAAACTGGGTGAGATTTGACATCAACCCAATACAGAATAACTTAAAAGCTGTAATCCATTGTGAGGCACTTTTAGTCGATAAGCGCGTGGTGAAAAGCTCCAGCGGATACCGCGAGCAGCGTTATGTAATCGCAACGGTACTCGAAATCGGAGGAAGCCTTTGGGAAGTGGAAGTAACACTGACAAACCGCGATTCCATGGGATTCCGTATGTTATTGGGCCGAGAGGCAATGTCAGGCCGAATTTTGGTCGACCCCGAACAAAAATATTTATTAGGGCAACCTACCAACGAAAAAATAAAAGAATACTATTACAACGACGAACCTTCAAAAAAAGGACTTCGAATTGGTGTATTAGCAAGCAATCCGGAATTATACAGCAACAAACGAATTATGGAAGCAGGTGAAATGCGCGGACATGAAATGCATTTCCTGAATCTGAAATACTGTTACATGAAACTCGATGCTGATACTCCTGAGATTCACTATCGAGGCGGACGCATTTTGAACAATTTCGATGCGGTAATCCCAAGAATACGCCCAAGTATGACCTATTATGGCTGTGCACTTACACGCCAGTTTGAAGCATTAAAAGTGTTTTCACTGAATGGTTCCGCTGCTATCAGCCAATCAAGAGATAAACTATTTTCATTACAATTGCTTTTAAACAATGGGGTTGACATTCCAACAACCGGATTTGCCAATTCACCTTTAGACACCAACGATCTGATTAAAATGGTTGGAGGTTCTCCCCTGATCGTTAAATTACTTGAAGGAACTCAAGGAAAAGGAGTTGTATTGGCAGAAACCAAAAAAGCGGCCGAGTCGGTTATCAATGCTTTCAAAAGTTTAAATGCCAACATCTTAGTACAGGAATTCATTAAAGAAGCCAACGGAAAAGATTTACGTTTGTTTGTGGTGGACGGAAAAGTCGTGGCCGCCATGCAGCGTGAAGCGTTACCTGGAGAATTCAGGGCTAACATCCATTTAGGAGGAACCGCATCTGTGGTAAAAGTAACAGCAGAAGAAAAACGAATCGCCATAAAAGCAGCCAAAGCTATGAATTTAAAAGTGGCCGGGGTTGATATTATCCGTTCATCCAAAGGTCCGTTGCTCTTGGAAGTAAACTCTTCACCAGGGCTTGAAGGAATTGAAGGCGCCACCAACAAAGACATTGCCGGTGAAATGATTAAGGCAATCGAAAAGAATTTTAAGTGGAAATAGGCAGTGAGCAAAATTAAATTTTAATGATAATTCAAATGCTTTGAAACTGCATTTAAAAAATGAATACATACCTTGACATAGTACTGCGAAGCGTGGCCGTATATTTATTTATGGTTATTGCTTTGCGTGTCTTTGGCAAAAAAGAACTTTCTCAGCTCAACACCGCCGATGTTATCCTTATTTTACTGATCAGTAACTCGGTTCAAAATGCAATGGTCGGGAGTAACACCAGCCTTTTAGGAGGACTGGCAGCCGCTTTGGTTTTGTTTATAGTCAGTTATGTATTAAAAAGACTGATGTACCGTTTCAAAAAATTAAGTGATTTTGTTCAGGACAAACCGGAAATCCTTATTCATAACGGAAAAATCGAGTATCAAACTCTGGCCAAATTAGGCATTACATCGGACGAGATTGAAGAAGCCATGCGTGAACACGGCGTTGAACATTATAAAAATGTAAAATTGGCAATGCTGGAAATAGACGGAAACATCAGTATCATTACGGGAGAAAGACAATTAAAACAATCCCATCATAAACGAAGAACCCATAAAACTTTAAGTTAATTCACATGAACAAAAACCGGTTGGAAGCTTTTAGTGACGGCGTATTGGCGATTATCATTACTATTATGGTCCTGGAGTTAAAAGTTCCGGAAGGAAAAGATCTTGAATCGCTTCTCCCCTTGTTTCCAAAGTTCCTAAGTTATGTAATGAGTTTTATCTATGTCGGGATTTATTGGAACAACCATCACCACATGATGCATACCGTAAAAAGAGTTACCGGCGGAATTCTTTGGACAAACCTGCATTTGTTATTTTGGCTGTCATTATTTCCTTTTGTTACTGCTTGGATTGGCGAAAATAATTTTGCTCCTTTCCCAATGACGATGTATGGTATTGTACTTTTAATGGCCGCAATAGCGTATTTTGTACTGCAATCTCAAATCCTAAAAAACCACGGACCCGACTCGGTACTTTCAAAAGCCATCGGAAGTGATTTAAAAGGAAAAATTTCCCCTATTTTGTATCTTATCGGGATAATTTGTGCTAACTTTAATACTATTATTGCCGGAGTCATGTATATAGCTGTTGCATTAATGTGGTTGATTCCGGATAAACGGATTGAAAAAATCATCGATTCCCAATAAAAAAAACCTATGAATTATGCAGACCATTTATCACGACCTTATCATCAACGTTTCGAGGGAGAAAGTCTTTGAAGCGGTTTCAACACCTCAAGGATTAAACAACTGGTGGACATTACATTGCAAGGGAAAACCCGGATTAAACGAAAAATACAATTTGTATTTCGGAGAAGGATACGATTGGTTCGCCTCACTTTCCAAATTTGATGAAAATGAAGCTATTGAATTTTCTATGACAGATGCTATGGAAGAATGGTTGCCGACAAGTTTCGGATTTATCTTAAAACAAGAAAATGGCGATCGTACTTCAGTTCAATTTTACCACAAAAACTGGAACGAGGTAAGTCAGGAATTTCGAATTGCTAGTTATTGCTGGGCAAATCTATTGCGAGAATTAAAGCAATACCTCGAAAAAGGGATCATCACTCCATTTGAAGACAGAAATTAATTCAAGATATGAAAAACAAGCATATCATAATTGCATTTGTACTAGGCTTTATCATAACCATCATTGGAGCGCTTTTTAAAATCATGCATTGGCCTTATGCCTCCGCTTTATTAATTTTAGGAATGTTATGCGAAGCGTATGCAGGTATAGCACTCGTAGTCAAAATTTATAAAGATCAGAATCCAAACGGTTTTTTTAACAAATAAGCATGACTATTCTATCCAAAATACTAATTGGTTTAGTGGCTTTCATTCATATTTACATTGTATGGCTTGAAATGTTTGCCTGGACTACCCTTGCAAAAAAAGTATTTCGGAAAGTTCCGGCTGAAATGTTTGAAAAAACTAAACAATTGGCAGGAAATCAAGGACTGTACAATGGCTTTATAGCCTCTGGACTCATTTGGTCACTGCTCATTGGTGATGCACATTGGAGCTTCAACGTGGCACTATTCTTTTTAAGCTGTGTTTTCGTTGCAGGGATTTATGGCGCTATTACAGTACAAAAGTCTATTTTTTATGTACAGTCGCTTCCGGCAGTACTTGCCATTGCGAGCATTCATTTTATGAAATAAATCCGATACAACTACTATAATAAATTCGACTAAAAATAAAAAAGCCTCAATTAAGAGGCTTTTTTGTTATTCTAAGATTTCGCTGTCAAGCTGCAAACTATTCAGGAAAGCTATAGATTTTTCAATATCGTAATGTAAAATTCTGTCTTCTTCTACCAATGGCACTTCTTCACGGTAAGATTTCACGAAACTCTCAATAAATTCACTTGATTTTAGAGGTCTTCTGAATTCGATAGCCTGAGAAGCATTCATTAATTCGATAGCTAAAATACGTTCAAGATTTTCCAAAATCTTCAAACATTTTGTAGCCGCATTAGCTCCCATGCTCACGTGATCTTCCTGTCCGTTTGAAGAAACGATACTGTCGATACTCGCCGGAGTAGCTAATTGTTTGTTCTGGCTAACGATACTCGCTGCCGTGTATTGTGGAATCATGAAACCGGAATTCAATCCCGGATTGCTTACCAAAAAAGCAGGCAATTCTCTTAATCCTGAAATCAACTGATAAGTTCTTCTTTCCGAAATGTTTCCAATTTCAGCCAAAGCAATTCCTAAGAAGTCCAAAGCCAGAGCTAAAGGTTGACCGTGGAAATTTCCTCCGGAAATAATCAAGTCCTCATCCACAAAAATATTAGGGTTATCAGTAACCGAATTGATTTCTGTTTTGAACACTTTTTTCACATAGTCGATAGCATCTTTTGAAGCACCGTGAACCTGAGGGATACAACGGAAAGAATACGGATCCTGTACGTGTTGTTTTGGCTGGGCAATAATTTCGCTGTCTTCCAACAATTCCTGAAAACGTCTTGCTGTATTAATTTGCCCTTTGTGCGGACGAACGATGTGAATCAATTCATTAAAAGGCTCAATTCTTCCGTCGAAACCTTCCAATGAAACAGCACCAATTACATCTGCCAGGTATGTTAATTTCATTGCTTTCAAAAGAATGTAGCACCCGTATGAACTCATGAACTGTGTTCCGTTCAATAATGCCAAACCTTCTTTTGACTGTAATTCGATTGGCTTCCAGTTCATTTTTTCCATCACTTTCATTGCAGGCTGGCGGAAACCATCAACATAAACCTCTCCTTCTCCGATCAGCGGTAATGACAAATGTGCCAAAGGCGCCAAGTCTCCTGAAGCTCCCAATGAACCCTGAGTATAAACTACCGGTAAAATATCGTTATTGTAAAAATCGATCAGTCGCTCAACCGTTTGCAATTGAACACCTGAATTTCCATAGCTCAACGATTTGATTTTAAGCAATAACATGATTTTCACAATCTCGTGTGGTACTTCTTCCCCGGTTCCGCAAGCGTGTGATTTCACTAAATTCTCCTGAAGCTTAGTAAGGTTTTCATTTGATATTTTAATGTTGCATAACGACCCAAAACCCGTATTTATTCCGTAAATCGGTTCGCTGTGCGATTGCATTTTTTCATCCAGATAAGCGCGGCATTTTTCAATGTTGATGCGTGCCTCTTCAGACAATTCAAGGGTTTTATTCTGAGAAACGATTTCCTGAAGTAATTCCAGAGAAAAAACATCCGAACTAATATAATGTACTGTATCCATTTTGCGTGGTTATATTAAGGGGTCAAAATTCAGCAAATTGCGTTTAAAATGCAAGATTTATTATTAGTATTTCATTATGAAAATTTATTGGACACAATTCTTATATTTGGAAATCAAAAACTTTTAAACATGAAAAATATACTTTACCTTTTGTTGGTTGTATTTCTTGCATCCTTTACGACACCAAAAGAAACCATTACCGTTTCCGGTAAAATCACCAATACAGAAGACGGCAAACTAAAGATTAAAGGTGAATCTTTTGAAAAAGAAATCAATTTAAAAGCTGATGGCTCGTTTTCAGAAACCCTGCAGATTGATTACAACGGAACTTATAATTTCGCCACAAAAGCGAATCGTTCTTCTTTGTATTTAACAAAAGGGACAGCTCTTGTAATCAATTTTGATGACAAAAACTTCGCTACAACTTTGAAGTATGACGGAATAGGAAGTATTGAAAATCAATATTTAAGTGATAAATCGATTGCTGTTAACAAGATAATGGGCAACGTTCAGGATTTTTATGCCTTAGACGAAACTGCTTTCCTTTCAAAATTGAAAGAGGCAAAAACAACAATGATCGATTTATTAAACAAATCAAAAATTACCGATGCTGATTTCATCAAAAAAGAAATGAAAAGCATTGACTACTTTGAGCAGCTTCAAATCCTGAATTACCCTTCTTACCACGCTCATTACGCTAAAATTGAAGGTTTCACACCATCTGCCACTTTCCCTAAATTTGATGATAAAATCGATTTGGATAACCAGGAAGACTTCTTGTTCTCATCGACTTACAAACAGATTGTTGCCACAAAATTCAATAATGCATTGTATGCCCAAATGGGAGAGAACGAGGAATACACTTACAAGTTAGCATTACCTGAAATCAAAAAAGTGAAAAGCCCGGCAATCAAAAATGCCCATATTCAAAATTTATCTTATGAAGTAGGCGCCGGAAATCCTGATGCAGCAGTGCTTTACAATGAATTAATGGCAATGTCTTCTGACGAAAAGTTCAAAAAAGACCTGACTGTTAAATTCAACAAAATCAAAACCTTAACTCCTGGAAAAATTTCCCCAAAATTTGATTACGAAAACTTTAAAGGCGGAAAAACATCATTGGAGAGTTTAAAAGGAAAATATGTTTACATAGATGTTTGGGCAACTTGGTGTGGTCCTTGCCGTCGTGAAATCCCAAGCTTACAAAAAGTGGAAGAGCAATATCACGGTAAAAACATTGAGTTCGTAAGCCTTTCAATCGATGCTAAAAAAGACTACGAAAAATGGAGAAAATTTGTGGAAGAAAAGAAACTTGGCGGTGTTCAGTTAATTGCCGACAAAGACTGGAATTCTAAATTCGTACAGGATTATGCCATCGAAGGTATTCCAAGATTCATTTTAGTAGATCCGAAAGGCAACATCATTTCTGCAGATGCCCCACGCCCATCCGATCCTAAATTGATTGCTAAATTTGAAGAATTAGGCATTAAATAACCTTATCGAGATATAAAATTAAACCCTTTCGGAAATCATTCTGAAAGGGTTTATTTTTTTAATACAAACTTAAAAAAGCCTTGCCGAGATTGTTTATGCAATCCGAAGCAATAAAGGAATGATGCCCGATTTCAGGTACAGCAATGTTTGCCGTTAAGCCGTGAAGATAAACACCTAAAACACCCGCATCTAAAGCGGCATATCCCTGTGAAAGCAAGCCTGCGATTATTCCGCTTAAAACATCTCCACTTCCGGCAGTTGCCAAAGCTTGATTCCCTGTAGTATTTTCAAAAACAGAATCCAAATAGACACTATATGTTGGCGCTCCTTTAACTACAACGACAACATCAAAATCCCCCGAAAAAGCCTTCACTTTTTCTATCATTTCGTCATGGGAATTCCAGCTTCCGATTAAACGTTCCAATTCTTTTTTATGCGGAGTCAAAACAGCCTGATTTGGCAACATTTCAAACCATGATTTGTTTTCAGAAAGAATATTCAAAGCATCAGCATCAATAACCATTGGAATAGCTGTCATTTTCAGAAAATGATACAAAGCGTGTTGGGTATCCGAATGATGTCCCAATCCCATTCCTATCGCAACGGCATCAACTTTAATCTTATATCCGATGGCCGTAATATGGTCCGTGTAATCATCCGTTATAACCATTGCTTCTGGAAGAGCCGTCTGCACAATTTCATATCCACATTTGGGAATATAGGCCGTAACTAAACCCGCACCCGATTTAAGACAAGCTTTTGAAGAAAGACAAACAGAACCCATTTTCCCATAACTTCCTCCCACAATCAGGGCATGCCCTTGGACACCTTTGTGGCTGTTCCCGGAAATTGGTCTGAAACGTTTTAAAGCTTCATTTCTATCTATCAATACAGTATTTTCCATAGGTATGAGCTTTATATAAAATTACAAAATTTAACTGTTTCAAAATTATTTTTGCAAGAAAATATTTTGTAATCCAAAAAGACTTAAATTTGTAGTATGTTGAGTAACAATCATTCATACAGTGTTTCTTCCACAACCAATTCTTTGGTTGCCGTTTCTGCTGTAGTTACTTCAACGACGACTACAACAACTACCACTACCCCGTTTGGGGTATAATCATTTCATATAATCCGTTTGTATACGTGTATTTTTTACACGCAGGAGCTCTTACTCTTATTTGAGTTATTTATCAAAATTTAATCTGTTAACAGGATAAATTCATTCTGAAAATTTAAAAATCTAAATCCATTTCATCATGAAAGTCTTAAAATTTGGCGGTACTTCTGTTGCCAATGCCCATAATATAATGAAAGTCGTAGCTCTTTTGGAAAAATGTAAAGAGCGTAAAGTAGTTGTCATTTCTGCTTTAAAAGGAGTGACTGATGCTTTAAATGAAGCCATTAACAAGTCGCAATCACACAATGACAAATACGAAATCATTTTAAAAGAATTGTATCAAAAGCATTGCGATGTTATCGTTCAAGTGATTCCTGAAAAAAACCAAGAAGCTATACTGGAAAAAGTAGAAAGCTGTTTCAGGCAAATCGATAATCTGTTAAAAGGTTCTTTTTACCTAGGGGAATTATCTCCGAAAAAGAAAGATTTTATTCTGGCTTTTGGCGAAATTCTTTCTTCCAGAATTGTATATGAAAAACTAAAATCCGAAAAACAAAAAGTAGCCTATTGGGATGCACAGGAACTAATCGTAACGAATTCAAATTTTGGCAATGCCGAAGTGAATTTTGAATTAACTGATTATTCAATTCAATATTATTTTGAAAGATGTCAGGCAGATATAATCATTGCTCCCGGTTTCATTGCCAAAGATCAGAATGGAAACATTACTACCCTTGGTCGCGGCGGATCTGATTATACAGCAGCTATTATCGCAGCTGCACTGGATGCCGATCAATTGGAAATCTGGACAGACGTTAGCGGCATGTACACCGCTAATCCCAAAATTGTAAAACAGGCCAAGCCCATTGACCATATTTTATACAGAGAGGCCATGGAACTTTCCCATTTTGGGGCAAAGGTTTTGTATGCTCCGACAATTCAACCTGTTCTAAATAAAAATATTCCGGTACAAATTAAAAATACTTTTGAACCTGAAGCCATAGGCACACTCATAAACAACAAAAAGAATGACAGCATAAACCCCGTAAAAGGAATCAGTCACATTGGGGATATTACATTAATTACAGTTGAAGGTTCTGGCTTAATTGGGGTTTATGGAGTATCCAAAAGACTTTTCGGGGCAATTGCAAAAGAAAAAATCAATATCATTTTAATCACACAGGCCTCATCGGAACATTCGATATGCATTGCTGTTTCTGAAAACGATTCACTCAAGGCTAAAGCAGCCATTGATGAAGAATTCAAATACGAAATCAAACAACAAAAAATTAAGCCTTCACTTGTTGAAAATGACCAGTGCATTATTGCTGTTGTTGGTGAAAATATGAAAAATCATCAGGGTTTAAGCGGAAAAATATTCAGCACATTAGGAAAAAACAATATAAATATCAGAGCCATTGCCCAGGGTGCGTCCGAAAGAAACATATCATCAGTTATCGATAAAAAAGACGTAAAAAAAGCGTTGAATTGCCTTCATGAAAAGTTCTTTGAAGGAAACATTAAACAACTCAACCTTTTTATAGCCGGTGTTGGAAATGTGGGCAGCAAGTTTATTGAACAAATTCAACAACAAAAAAGATATTTAAAAGACAATTTGAAGATAAACATCAGGGTAATTGCTGTTTGCAATTCTAAAACCATGATTTTTGATCAGGACGGCATTGATTTGAACAATTGGGAAAATCTTTTAAAAGGTGGAGAAATGGCCTGCATCGATTCATTTCTATCAAAAGTTGAAGAATTAAACCTTAGAAACAGCATATTTATTGATAATACTGCCGACAATCAAATTGCATCCGTTTATCAGCATTTCTTAAAGCAAAATGTTGCTGTGGTTACCTGCAATAAAATTGCCTGTTCCTCTGATTATGAAAACTACGTCCAATTAAAAAATCTTTCCCTGAAATATGGAGCGCCATTTTTATTTGAAACCAATGTTGGTGCCGGACTGCCAATAATCAATACGCTAAAAAATCTTATAGTTTCAGGTGACAAGGTAAATAAAATCCAAGCCGTATTGTCCGGAAGTCTGAATTTCATCTTTAATCATTTTTGTGCTGATTACAGTTTTCATGACATTGTGAAACAAGCCGGTAATGAAGGGTATACCGAGCCCGATCCAAAAATTGATTTGAGCGGAATTGATGTGATGCGGAAAATTTTAATCCTAATCCGGGAAAGCGGATATCAGATGGAAATAGACCAGATCCACAATGAATCTTTCCTGCCTAAAGAAGTGCTGGAAGCAGAATCCATTAATGATTTCTTTAAAGCGTTAGAAGAAAATGAAGCGCACTTTAAAAAACTCTTTTTGGAAGCATCATCGAAAAACTGCCGCTTAAAATACGTCGCCGAATTTGAAAATGGAAAAGCTAAAGTCGGCTTACAATTGATTGAAAAAGAACATCCGTTTTACAATCTGGAAGGCAAAGATAACATCGTCCTGTTTCATACAGACCGATATGCAGAACAACCTCTGCTTATAAAAGGCGCAGGTGCGGGGGCAGCAGTAACCGCTTCGGGGATTTTTGCAGATGTAATACGAATTGCTAACATTTAAAAGAGACTATGGAAAGTATTAGAATTTTTTCCCCTGCAACTGTAGCGAATCTTTCTTGCGGATTTGATGTTTTAGGCTTGTGCCTGGATACGATTGGAGATGAAATGATTATTAGGAAATCTGATAAAAAAGGCATCAGGATTATCAAAATAACAGGCGCTGATTTACCTCTTGAGATTGACAAAAACGTAGCCGGTGTTGCCGCTTTGGCATTAGTAAATGCGTATGAAACAGATTTTGGTTTCGAGATAGAAATTCGTAAAAAGATAAAAGCCGGAAGCGGGATAGGCAGCTCGGCAGCAAGTGCAGCGGGTGCTGTTTTCGGAATTAATAAATTACTGGGAGAACCTTTTTCCGGACACGAACTGATACAGTATGCAATGAAAGGCGAAGCTTTGGCCAGCGGCAATGAACACGCTGACAATGTTGCACCCGCCCTTCTTGGCGGCTTTACTTTGGTTCGCGGTTATGATCCTTTGGATGTAATAAAAATCAAAAGTCCTGAAGAATTGTACGTAACCGTCTTGCATCCTCACATCGAACTTAAAACATCCGAAATGAGAGCGATTTTAAACCCGGAAATCAAACTTAAAAACGCTATCAGGCAATGGGGAAATGTTGGAGGTCTTGTCGCCGGTTTATACACCAGTGATTATGATTTGATAGGACGATCCCTTACGGATTATATAGTAGAACCATTAAGAAGCAAATTTATTCCGGGTTTTGACCAAGCGAAAAAAACTGCGATAGAAAACGGTGCCTTGGGAGCTGGAATTTCAGGTTCAGGGCCTTCGATTTTTACTTTAAATAAAGGTTTGAAGAATGCTACTTCTGTCAATGATCAATTAAAAGAAATATACCAAAAGAATAATATTCCATTTGAGACGTATATTTCAAAAGTAAACCCAGACGGAATTCGTATAATTGAATAATTTTTGAAAGATGCTATATTACAGTTTACATAACCATGAACATAAAGTAAGTTTTAAAGAGGCTGTTTTACATGGATTGGCACCGGACAAAGGGCTGTATTTTCCAGAAAAGATGACGCCTTTAAAAGATTCATTTTATAATACAATTGAAAATTACAGCAATACTGAAATTGCATATGAATGCATTAAACAATTCGTTGGCAATGCGATTCCTGAAACAGAATTAAAACAAATAATTGACGAAACCCTGTCATTTGATTTCCCGCTAATTGAAATAGAAAAAGATATTTATTCCCTTGAACTGTTTCATGGTCCCACACTGGCTTTTAAAGATGTCGGTGCCAGGTTTATGTCGCGTTGCTTAAGTTATTTCAACCATGCCAATGCAAAAACAATTGTTTTAGTAGCCACTTCCGGAGATACCGGCGGTGCTGTAGCCAGTGGTTTTTTGGGAGTAAAAAATACAGAAGTGGTTATACTTTACCCCAGTGGAAAAGTAAGCGAAATTCAGGAATTACAGCTCACTACTTTAGGCAAAAACATTACTGCTTTGGAAGTAGCCGGCACTTTTGACGATTGTCAGGAAATGGTAAAAAAGGCCTTTTCAGACACAGAACTTGAAAATCTTAATCTGACATCAGCAAACTCTATAAATATAGCGCGCTGGCTGCCGCAAATGTTCTATTATTTCTTTGCATACAAGGCTTTAAAAGAACGCCAAAAACAAATCGTATTTTCCTGTCCCAGCGGTAATTTCGGCAATATATGTGCCGGAGTAATGGCTAAACGATTAGGACTACCCATTTCACATTTTGTAGCAGCGACAAATGCCAACGACACAGTGCCGCGTTTTTTAAAAAATGGTCATTACCAACCAAATAAAACCATTGCAACACTTTCAAATGCGATGGATGTTAGTGACCCGAGCAATTTTGCACGAATTCAGGAACTCTACAAAAACAACGCTGAAAATTTTTTCCAAGATTTTACTTCCTATCCATTTGATGACAATAAGGCTTTGGAAACTATAAAATTAATTTACGAAAACAGTCAGTATATAACTGAACCTCACGGCGTAACCGGTTATTTGGGTCTAAAAAAAGAGTTAGAAAACAAAAATGAGGCTGTTGGTATATTTTTGGAAACTGCACATCCAATAAAATTTTCAGAAACCGTTGAAAATGCTTTAGATTTAAAACTACAAGTACCAAACCAATTAAAAGACTTATTTAAGAAGCAAAAAGTCAGTATTAAAATAGAAAACTACACCGATTTTAAAAAATTTTTAAGCTTATGATTTCTGTAGGTACATCACTTTGTCACTCGGTAAAAAATCAATAACTTAGCGACCGAAAATAAACAATCAACACAAGATGAAAAATACAGCATTAACGCACGTTCACGAAGGTTTAGGAGCAAAAATGGTTCCGTTTGCAGGTTACAACATGCCTGTTCAGTATGAAGGAGTTAACATAGAACACGAAACTGTTCGTAACGGCGTAGGTGTTTTTGATGTTTCTCACATGGGAGAATTCTTTTTGAAAGGCGAAAATGCTTTGGCTTTAATTCAGAAAGTAACTTCAAACGATGCATCAAAATTAGTTGACGGAAAAGCACAATATTCTTGTTTACCAAACAATGAAGGTGGAATTGTTGACGATTTAATCGTTTATAAAATTGAAGACAATCACTACATGTTAGTGGTTAATGCTTCAAATATTGAAAAAGACTGGAACTGGATTTCTTCTCATAACGATATGGGCGTAGATATGCAAAACCTTTCAGACAACTACTCTTTGTTGGCTATTCAAGGTCCAAAAGCAGCTGAAGCAATGCAGTCGTTAACCTCAATTGATTTGGTAAACATGCCATATTATTCTTTCCAGATCGGAGAATTTGCCGGAGTGAAAGACGTAGTTGTTTCTGCAACAGGATATACCGGTTCAGGAGGTTTTGAAATCTATTTCAAAAATGAAGATGCTGAAATGATCTGGAATAAAGTATTTGAAGCAGGTGCAACATTCGGAATCAAACCAATCGGATTAGCAGCTCGTGATACTTTACGTTTAGAAATGGGCTTCTGCTTATACGGAAATGACATCAACGATACAACGTCTCCTTTAGAAGCTGGTTTGGGATGGATTACGAAATTCGATAAAGAATTCACCAATTCGGCTAACCTTAAAAATCAAAAAGAGAACGGTGTTGGTAGAAAATTAGTTGCTTTTGAAATGACTGAGCGCGCGATTCCACGTCATGATTACGAAATCGTTGACGGAAGCGGAAGTGTTATTGGAGTAGTAACTTCAGGAACCATGTCACCATCAATGAACAAAGGTATTGGGTTAGGCTATGTACCATCATCTTTGTCTACTGTTGACAGCGAAATTTTCATCAGAATCAGAAAAAATGATGTTCCAGCTAAAGTGGTGAAATTGCCATTTTACAAAAAATAAAATTACTTCTTACAATCAAAAAGCCGATTTTAAAAATCGGCTTTTTTTAACTTCAATATTCAGATTACAGTCGAATCACACAGCCTAAATTAAAAGAACTGTGAACATTCCCAAATTTAATATCTGCTCCTTCATTAGTCACTTCTGTCAATCCACCCATTCCTTGATAATCAACTAAAATCCCGATATTCTCCTTAATTTCAAATTTGTAGCCAACCCCGAAATTAAGTCCAAGCTGAAAAGAACTTAAATGCTTTTTAATATCTCTATCGTTAGATTTTGCTGAAAGTAAAAATCCGAAACTTGGTCCGAAATTCAAATTCCATTTTCTTGTTTTCCCAAAATGCCAGTTTGCATTAGCCGGTAAAGTCAAATAATCTAATTTGTCTTTTGTCATCTCACCTCCAATCGCAGTTAAATCATATTCGCTTCCCATTCTTTGAAATAACAAACCAGAGCGCAAACTCCAACGGTTATTAAAGTAATAATCACCATTCACACCAAAATTAACGGATGAAATAGGTTCAGGGTCCTTTGAAAGTTTATCTCTCGTATAATAAATTGAGGCGGCAGAACCAACAATAGGAGCCACTTCTATAGTACCTTTTTCCCTTTGTTGAGAAAATCCCAAAAAGCCGCTTAACACCAAACCCAAGCAAATAATTTTTTTCATATTTAAAGTTTATAAATGCAGTAAAATTTACGAAAAATTCTGACACTAAAAAAGATTAAAACATTGCTTTAAAAGTTTTGACTATTTATTATTTTTGCATTCTCAAATAAATTCATTAGAAATGGGAAGAGCGTTTGAATTCAGAAAAGCACGTAAAATGAAACGTTGGTCAGCAATGGCTAAAACGTTTACACGAATTGGAAAAGATATTGTAATGGCTGTTAAGGAAGGCGGACCGAACCCGGAAACCAACTCCCGCTTAAGAGCTGTTATACAAAATGCAAAGGCAGCTAATATGCCAAAAGACAACGTAGAGAGAGCAATTAAAAAAGCATCTGATAAAGATACCGCCAATTTTAAGGAGGTTTTATTTGAAGGCTATGCACCTCACGGAATTGCCATTCTGATCGAAACTGCTACAGACAATAACAACAGAACGGTTGCCAATATCAGAAGTTACTTCAACAAATGCAACGGAACTATGGGGACACAAGGTTCTGTAGAATTCATGTTTGACCATACATGTAACTTCCGCATCCCTTCAGAAGGCCAAGATGTGGAAGAACTGGAATTGGAAATGATCGACTTTGGGGTGGAAGAAATATTCGCAGACGAAGACGGTATATTAATGTATGCTCCATTTGAAAGTTTTGGTGCTATCCAAAAAGAACTTGAAAACAGAAACATTGAAATCTTATCATCCGGTTTCGAACGCATTCCTCAAATCACAAAAGAATTAACACCGGAGCAAGTTGCCGATGTTGAGAAGTTATTAGAGAAAATTGAAGAAGATGATGATGTGATGAACGTTTATCACACTATGCAGGAATAAAATCAAGACTTATTAGATATTAGAATTCCTAGAAGAAACAATAAAAAAACTCCGTTTAAAAAACGGAGTTTTTTTTTTGGTGACATTATTCTGCTGAACATGCTCCATAGTTTTTATGCCAAAATTTTTCCATTTATCCCCATGATGGTAAAAAACCTGAACCCATTCTTTCATTGGCCTCTTTTTGGCGGATAGATCAAAGAGTTGGGCTCCTTCCATTATCTTTAAGGGTTGCTCTTAATATTCATAAAAAAACTCCACTTTTCAGCGGAGTTATTCTTTATTTCTGTCAACCTAAGAAGTCTAAAAATCCAACTATCTAAGATATCTATTTTATAAATTCAATCTTTTGAACTTCCTCTGCATTAATACTATCAAAGAATCCTTGCTCGTTCATCCATTCATCACTGAACACTTTACTCATATAACGGGAACCATGGTCAGGGAAAATAACAACTATATTACTATTTTCATCGAATTCTCCTTCTTCAGCAAATTGCTTAACAGCCTGCATGGCAGCTCCTGAAGTATACCCAACAAACAAACCTTCTTTTTTAGCTATTTCTCTAGCCGTATGAGCACTTTCTTCGTCTGTTACTTTGGTAAATTTATCTATCGCATCAAAATCAGTTGCGGTTGGAATTAAATTTTTACCTAAACCTTCGATTCTGTATGGGTAAATTTCTTCGTTGTCAAACTCTCTTGTTTCGTGATATTTTTTCAAAACCGATCCAAAAGCATCAACACCTAAAACTTTTATGTTTGGATTTTTTTCTTTTAAAAAACGTGCTGTTCCGGAAATTGTTCCTCCAGTACCGCTGCAAGCAATAAGGTGAGTGATTCTTCCTTTTGTCTGCTCCCAGATTTCAGGACCTGTGGAATTGTAATGTGCATCAACATTCAAATCATTGAAATATTGGTTGATATACACCGAACCTTTGGTTTCTTCGTGTAAACGTTTTGCAACATTATAATAAGAACGGGGATCATCTGCAGAAACATGGGCCGGGCAAACATAAACTTTTGCTCCCATTGCTCTCAGCATGTCAATTTTATCTTTTGAAGATTTTGAACTAACAGCCAAAACACAATCGTATCCTTTTATGATACTAACCATTGCAATACTGAAACCAGTATTTCCTGAAGTAGTTTCGATAATAGTATCTCCGGGTTTTAAAATCCCTCTTTTCTCCGCTTCTTCTATAATGTAAAGAGCAATTCTGTCTTTTGTTGAATGACCCGGATTAAAAGCTTCTACTTTCGCAAAAAAGTTGCCTTTTAATCCTTCTGTGATTGTATTAAGCCTTATTAGGGGTGTATGCCCTATTAATTCCAATACGTTATTATAGGCTTTTATTTCTTCTTTCATAAAAAATAAATTACTCAATGTGTGAATGTAATCATTTTTTGAAATATTCACAACCTTGCAAATGTATAAAAATTTATTTATCTACTTTTTAATTCCTTCTAAATCTAACAAAAAAGTATACTCTTTTGTCACTTCTTTGATTGCTTCAAATCTTCCGGAAGCGCCGCCATGTCCCGTATCCATATTGGTATCTAAAAATAACTGACTGTCTCCCAGCTTCATAACCCTCATTCTGGCAACCCACTTTGCCGGCTCCCAATATTGCACTTGTGAATCGTGTAATCCTGTGGTCACTAACAAATTCGGATATTTTTGTTTTTTAATATTATCGTAAGGCGAATAAGACAGCATATAATCGTAATATTTCTTCTCATTCGGGTTCCCCCACTCGTCATATTCACCCGTCGTAAGCGGAATAGTATCATCTAGCATTGTGGTTATAACATCAACAAAAGGAACCTGAGCAATAACTCCATTATACAGTTCAGGCGCTTCATTAACAACAACACCCATCAACAGTCCTCCGGCAGAGCCACCTTCAGCATACAAATGCTTTTCTGAAGTGTACTTTTGCTCAATCACATATCTGGAACAATCTATAAAATCGGTGAATGTGTTTTTCTTTTTAAGCAACTTCCCGTTATCGTACCATTCGCGTCCCAAATCTTCTCCGCCGCGTATATGCGCAATGCCATATATAAAGCCTCTGTCCAGTAAACTCAAACGGATGGATGAAAAATAAGGATCCATAGAAGAACCATAAGAACCGTAGGCATACAATAAGAAAGGATTGCTACCGTCTTTCTTAATTCCGTTTCGGTACACTAAAGAAACAGGCACTTTGGTTCCGTCTTTGGCAGTGGCCCAAATTCGCTCTTCGGTGTAATTATTTTTATCGAATTTCCCGCCAAGAACTTCCTGCTCTTTTTTGATGGTTTTTTCTTTGGTGCGCATGTTGAAATCAATCACCGAAGGAGGCGTGGCCATCGACTGGTAACTGTAACGCAGTATTTCCGTATCGAAATCAACATTCGTGGTAGTATAAGCAGTATACGTTTCGATATCAAAAGGCAGATAATATTCCCCTTCGCCGCTCCAAGGCATGATTCTGATCTTGTTCAGGCCATTGTTGCGTTCTTCCACAACCAGATAATCTCTGAAAATATCAATACCTTCCAACAAAGTATCTATACGGTGCGGAATCAAATCGACCCAATTGTCTTTTGAAGTGGCACTTTCAGGCGTTTTCATCAATTTGAAATTGGTCGCCTTGTCTTTATTGGTCACCACATAAAAACTGTCTCCGAAATGCGAAATGGAATATTCCAATCCGCGAGTTCTTTTCTGGAACATTTCAAATTTACCGTCAGGGTTATCAGCTCTTAAAATCTGATATTCCGATGTAAGGGTACTTGAAGAACCGATTACCAGATATTTTTTTGATTTCTCTTTATAAATGAAGGTGGAAAACGTGTCGTCTTTTTCATAAAAAACCACCTGATCCTCATTGGCTTCCGAACCTAATTTATGCTTATAAATCTTATCAGAACGCAGGGTTACCGAATCTTTACGCGTATAAAACAAAGTTTTGTTATCGGCCGCCCAAGTTGAGCCTCCAGTAGTTTTTTCTAATTTTACCGGAAGAATTTCACCGGTTTCAAGGTTTTTTATCTGAATGGTGTATTCACGCCGGGAAACGGTATCAACACCAAAGGCACACCATTTGTTATTTTCGCTGACACTGAGTCCGCTCAACTGAAAATATGCAAATCCTTTTGCCATTTCGTTGCAATCGAACATGATTTCCTCATTGGCATCCAAACTCTCCTTTTTTCTTGAATAAATCGGATAATCTTTCCCCTTTTCAAATCGGGTAATATAATAATATCCGTTGTAAAGGTAAGGAACAGAACTGTCGTCTTCTTTGATTCTCGACTTCATCTCTTCAAACAAATCGGCTTGGAATTGTTTGGTATGCTCAGTCATTTTATTGTAATAATCGTTTTCCTTGTTAAGATAATCGATTACTTCCGGGTTTTCCCTTTCATTTAGCCAATAATAATCGTCTGTACGAACATGCCCGTGTTTTTCAAGTTGTTTTGGCTTTACGGCTGCCAAAGGTGCCGTTATTGTATCTACCATTTTAGGTTTATTATTTTGAGCAATTGCGGATGCAAAAATAAAACAAACGCAAGTCAAAGGAAATTGATTTTTTTATAATGTTGACATAAATATCTCTTTGCAATTTAATAATTTTGCAAATCAATAATAACTAAATTTATTAACATGTTTGGAGATATCATGGGGATGATGGGTAAACTAAAAGAAACCCAACAAAAAATTGAAGAAACGAAAAAACGTTTGGATACCGTTTTAATTGATGAACAGAGCAACGACGGGCTTTTGAAGGCTACGCTGACAGCAAACAGAAAAGTAAAATCCATTACAATTGATGACAGTTTACTGGAAGACAAAGAACAATTGGAAGATTATTTGATTCTAGTTATGAACAAAGCCATCGAAAAAGCAACCAATGTAAATGAAGCAGAATTAGCTGCGGTTGCCAAAGACGGTATGCCGAACATTCCAGGAATGGACATGTTTAAATAAAAAAAAGCGGTTTTAAAAACCGCTTTTTTTTATTTCTTTTTATTTGATTTGTGTTTCAACACTTTTGCCTCGATATAAAAAATGGTTTCTTCGGCCATGTTTTTTGCATGGTCCCCCACTCTTTCCAATTTTTGGATAATCGATAAAAGGTACAATGCCTGCTCGATATTATCAGGCTGTTCCTTACAGTATTTCGCAATGACACCGTTTGCCTTTTTTTTGATTTTATCCAGTGTTTCATCCTGTTTAAAAATCTTTCGTGCCAATTTTGTATCTTCTTTCTCAAAAGCTTCCAAAACATTGGACATCATAAAAATAGATACTTCAAACATCTCTTTGACATTTGAAACCTCAAGAAGGTTTTTATCAAAATCTTCATCTATTTCCTTCACGAATTTTGCAATACCTGCAGCAATATCACCCGTACGTTCCAAATTGGAATTGATTTTTAATACAGCCAATACAAATCGCAAATCCATGGCAACCGGATTGAAAAGTGCGAAAACATTTTCACAGTCACGGTCCAGTTTCAATTCATAGGAATTAACTCTTTTCTCATTGGCAATTATTTCCCTTGCCAGATCATTATCCATTGAGAATAATGACTGTTGGGCTTTTTCAAGCTGCAGGTTCACCAACAGCCATAAATCAATTAATTCCTCTTTTAAATTCTGTATTTCGTTTTCTAACTGAGTCATCTGATTATTTTTTTATATAATTAAGGGACAGATACTATTTCGCTTAATTTAGCCGAAACGACCTGTAATATAATTTTGTGTTCTTTCTTTTTTTGGGTTTGTAAACAGGTTTTTTGTTTTATCGTATTCAATCAACTCTCCCATATAGAAAAACGCAGTATTGTCGCTTACACGCCCGGCCTGCTGCATGTTATGGGTAACGATAACAATGGTATAATTATTTTTCAATTCATAAATAAGTTCTTCTATTTTGGTAGTAGAGATGGGATCCAATGCAGATGTCGGCTCGTCCATCAGCAAAATAGAAGGCTGAATAGCCAAAGCGCGTGCAATACACAAACGCTGTTGCTGTCCTCCCGACAATTCAAATGCCGACTTATGTAATTTGTCTTTTACTTCTTCCCAAAGCGCTACCTGTTTAATTGACGTAATTACCCGTTCTTCAATCACTTTTTTATCGGTAATCCCATTTACCTTCAAACCGTAAGCAACATTCTCATAAATTGATTTCGGAAAGGGGTTCGGTTTTTGAAAAACCATACCTACATTCTTTCTCAAATCATCCACATTAGTATTTTTGGCGTAAATATTATGTCCGTCAATATAAATTTCACCGTTAAGATGCGTTTTATCAATCAAATCATTCATTCGGTTAAGCAAACGTAAATATGTCGATTTCCCGCATCCGGATGGCCCGATTAACGCGGTAACCGTATTCTCCTTCATCGATAACGTAATATCGTGCAAAGCCTGTGTTTCTCCGTAATAAAAATTTACGTTTTTAGATTCAATTTTATGCATGTTAATTCATTTTTACTTTTTTTCCGAAATACTTACGAAGCGCATTGGCCAGTAAATTGGAAACTAATACAATTATAATTAAAATCAGAGCTGTTCCGTAAGCCATAGCTCTTGAAGCTTCAATATTTGTTCCACTTGTTGATATAACGTATAAGTGATATGGCAGTGCCATCGCCTGATCGAAAATCGATGTTGGCAACTTGGGTAGAAAATAAGCTGCGACCGTAAATAAAATGGGCGCTGTTTCACCTGAAACTCTTCCTATTGAAAGAATCAAACCAGTCAAAATGTTCGGAAAAGCTATTGGTAAAACCACCCGGCTTGTCGTTTGCCATTTACTGGCCCCTAATGCTAAACTGGCATGCCTGAAAGTATCATCAACTGCTTTCAGGGATTCTTCAGTAGTTCGTATCACCACAGGCAGCACAAGCAATCCCAATGTTAAAGAACCAGCCAAAAGCGAATCACCAAATTCCAGTTTGTTCACGAATAATGCCATTCCAAACAAACCAAAAACAATAGAAGGAACTCCTGCAAGATTATTAGTCATTTGCTTAATGATCTTTTTCCCCCAGCCGTCCTTCACATATTCATTCATATAAATGGCAGCCAGAACCCCGACAGGAAACGCAAAAAGCATACTTCCCAAAACCAGGCAAAGCGTTCCGATAATTGCCGGATAAATTCCGCCCTGCGTCATTCCCTCTTTTGGCATTTCAGTAATAAATTCCCAACTGATAACGCTAAATCCTTTAATTACAATAAAAGCCAATATAATAAATAAAAGAGCTACAATCGAATAACTTATGAGCTGAAACAACCCGAAAGCTATACTTTGATTCCTTCTTTTAACTTTTGCCAATCGATTTTCTTTCTTCATTTTTTAGTGCTTTTTATGCGAATTTCTATGAGTTACCACTTCGACCAGCATATTAATACAAAAAGTGATAATGAATAAGATACAACCTAATGCGAACAATGCTTTATAGTGCATCCCTCCACTTGCCGCTTCTCCAAGTTCTGCTGCAATCGTAGCAGGTATTGTTCTAACCGGCGCTAACAGAGTATGCGGAATTACAGCGGCATTTCCGGTAACCATCAAAACCGCCATAGTTTCACCAATTGCACGCCCAATTCCAAGAATAGCTCCTGCAGTAATCCCGGACGCAGAATATGGTATAACAACTTTATAAATAGTTTGCCAGTGACTTGCCCCTAAAGCCAGACTTGCTTCTTTCATGGCACGCGGCGTGTTATTCATAGCATCTTCTGAAATCGTTATAATCGTCGGTAATGCCATAATTGCCAACACTATACTACCAGCCAGACCAGTTTCTCCCACAGGCAGATTAAAAACATCCTGCACCAAAGGAACAATTACAACCAAACCAAAGAATCCATAAACTACGGATGGTATTCCAGCCAACAATTCGATTAAAGGTTTAAGGAAGTTACGGGTACGTTTTCTGGCAATTTCACTTAAATAGATAGCGGCAGCCAAACCAATAGGCAAAGCAATCAATATTGCTCCGAAACTCACCCAAAGCGTACCTAAAATTAAAGGCTTAACCCCCATTTGAGCAACAGGATGCGCAGTTGGAAACCACTCTTCCCCTGATAAAAATTCTCGAACAGTTATCTTATTGATATCCAGTTCTCTCCCATGAAAGTTATTGGATTTGTATTTTTCCGAGAAAAATGCGATTACACCTGGTGTTTTAGACACATACTCATCTATCTTCTCAGGAAAATGTTCAAAGTTTTCACCTAACTCTTCTTCCGAATAAAACTCCGTAATATCTTCTGTGCGAAACGGAACAATTGGTTCATTCTTACCACCTAACGCCGACCAGTTTGTTATTTTTTTATCAAAAATATCCTTAATCTGAGCCGGTTCAAGTTTTTTAATTGTATTCGATGGATGAACCGCCAGTAAAAAGCCTTCCTCAATTGGTTTTTTATTAAAAACACCTACTCCTTCAATAAAAAGAAAAAACACTATCAAGACAACCGTGATACTTGTAGTAGCACTACTCAGCATCAGAATCGTTTCTATTACTTTTTCCTTTATTTGCTTAAAATTTGTTTTCAAATCTGTGATTTTATTTTCACCGCAAAAGTACACGAGGCAACCTTTAAGGATGTATTCTCTTTATTAACCTTGTGTTAAGTTAGTGTTAAGTAGGCACTTATAAATTTACTAATTTCTTTTTTGTTTACATAAAAAAAAGGCAACCTTAAAACAGATTGCCCTTTCCAAGTATAATAAAAACCTTTTCTTAGTTTAACGGAATATAACCTACTTCAGAAACCACCTTCTGACCTTCAGGTGATAAGGCATAATCTACAACCACTTTAACTTTTGCCGCATTTGCTTTATCAAACATGTAAAACAAAGGTCTTGCAATTGGATAACTTTTATCTTTAGCAGCCGCAATAGAAGGTGCTACAAATGTTTTACCCTGGTCATAAGAAACAGCAATATGTTTCACCTCTTTAGATTCGTAAGCCAACCCAACGTAGCCAATCGCACCTTTAGTCTGTCCAACCGCTTGTACAATAGCACCTGTAGCAGGCATACTTAAAACATCTGCTGCATAATTCTTTTTATCCATTACTTCTTCTTTAAAGAACTCATAAGTTCCTGAAGAAGACTCTCTTGAGTAAGTAACGATTTTCTCGTCTGCTCCACCAACCTCTTTCCAGTTTTTGATTTCTCCCGTATAGATTTTTTCAATTTGCTCGCGCGTTAACTGACCAACTTTATTCGCAGGGTTAACAATTACCGCCAATGCATCAAACGCGATAGTGACTTTTTCCACTTCTTTTTTACCTTCAGAAAATTTCAATTTCTCTTCTGTTTTTAAATCTCTGGAAGCCATTGCGATATCTGTAGTTCCCTCTAAAAGAGCAGTTATACCAACACCGGTACCTCCTCCAACTACAGTAACACTAACATCCTTGTTATTCTTCATCATTTCTTCAGATTCTTTTTGCGCTAAAGGCAAAACAGTATCACTACCTTTGATTGTTACGGCAGTCGCTGTTGAAGCCGTTTCAGTAGCCGTTGCTCCTTCTTCGTTTTTTCCTTTACCACAACTTAACATTCCAATTAAAGGCAACATTAAGAATAATGCTTTTTTTGTCATTTGTTTATCGTTTTAATTTTAATGCAAAAGTATTTGAGATATATTAACTTATTGTTAACCCTGCATTATTGAACTGTTATTTTTACTTTCTCTAATGTAGAGTTAATTTCTTAATTCTAATAAATTACATTTGATTTTTAATTATTTATTTACGTAAAAATCACTTTTTTATAAAAAGCATTGAAAGATTTTTAAACTCATCCGCAAACTCTAATTTTGTACAATAAAAAAGCGTTGATTTCTCAACGCTTTTTTATTTTTTAAAAATTAAACTGTGCCTGTAGACGCAACAAACTTCCTTTTTGATGATTGTCTCTCTTAGCTGCATCTTCATATATCCTGTCTGATATAGTATAATCTGCAACAAATTCGAAGTTTTTAAAAGGCTGCCATTCCACACCAATCTCTAGATCGTTAACTTTATAACTTCTGGCATCCAGCTCATGTTTTTTTCCACCTTCATACCAATGATACTTTACAAAAGGAAACAAAACGTGATTTTTAATTTTGGCATTGTACGTAATTTGTCCGTATGCTCCCTCAAGTTGCTTTTCTTCAATTGTATTGTTTACAGGGTTGTATTGAGGCCCTTTCCCAATATTTGCCTCACCTTGAAAACCAAAAGGCTTTGGATACCATACAAAGTGAACAGCTGCTCTTTGATCCGTAAATTCAGGATTACCATTTTCAATTAATGGAGCATTTGTACCTGTGGTAAGAGTATTCACAACATATTTACCATTGTAAGCCTGAATACCTGTTTCAAAAATCTGACCGTTGTCCAACACAACAGGATAAGTAAACCTTGCAACAATATGCTGGCTGGTGTTAGCTTCCGGACGGTTAGCAGTCTGACCATTAAACATACCAACACCAAAAACCCCATAATCTCCCGAACCTTTTAATCCGTCGTCTACTAATTTTTTAAACAATTGCCTTTTTTCTTTAGTAGCCCAATAAAAGAATATACCTAAGTCACGCTCATTTGCAACCGCACTATTCAAAGCATCTGCACGATCAAGAGCCAGACGATTTTGAGAAGACTGCAAGTTTTCAAAACCAAAAGGTATTTTACTTTGCCCTACTCTAATTCTGTATTCTTTATCTTTGTCTAAATTTAAGTCAAAATATGCATCTCTTATTTGAAAGAAATGCTTACCAGTTGGAGAAGCATCCGATGCAAAATCAGGTTGAATATATATATACAATCTCTCATGAACATCGCCGGAAAAAACAAGTCGTGCTCTTCTCAGAAAAAAGCTGTTTTTTCCTCCCCAAGATCTGTCGCACTGTTCACATCCCAAATCAGGATTTGTTTCTAACAACTTATTATATCTCACTTGTGCATATCCTCTCAGGGAAATTTTATCATACCATTTCTTTTCTTCCTTTTTAGGAGCAACTTCTTGAGGAGGAACTTCAGTTTTTGTTTCCACAGTCGGTTCTTGTGCCGAAGCCATTAATGATAATAACAGCAGAGACTGTAATAAAAATTTCTTCATTTTAATAAATAATTACCGTTGTTTAAATTCTGCGCAAACTTAAGGTTAAACATTGTTTCCAATATTAACTTAAGGTTATGTTTGCGGTAACTTACTGTAAAATCAAACAGTTTTTTTCATTAAAAAAACATAGCACTCCTCTAATAACAAGGGTTTCATCTTGAATCAAACGAAAAAGCATACTTTTTTTTTAAAATAACGAAACAAACTTAACTTTATAAGTTTTTACTTATTCAAAATAAAAAAATTATCTTGACTATAAAACCACAATTTCCTTTTATCAATAAGTTAGATCAAAAATCAAATCATTTAATTATAATCAACGGCTATAATACACCCACTAGCATATTTCCCACAAAAAAAGGGCAGCAAATATCATCGCCACCCTTTTCTTTATTGAACCTGAAAAACTATTCGTTTTCTTCAGTTGATTTCTTTTTAAAAATTGTAGTAAAATCTAGATTGTAAGTCAAAGCCAACTGATAAGTATGGTTATTTTCCTTATGAATCCCATCTCCTTTTTCAATGAACTGGTTCATATAACCGGTTTGGATATTACAATCTTTATTAAATCTCCAACCTAAAGCAAAGTACAAACGGTTCTGATCGAAAATGTTAGCCGTAACGTGTTTTCCGAAGTTTACAAAAATCTCATCGGAAGCAACAAAGAACAAAGTGTTATCCTTCATCTCCGGATTAGACAACGGAACCTGAACTCTGAAACGGTAACGGGCTCTTTGACGGAATCTCCAATCTTCCGCATTTGGATTAGCAGCCAGGTAAGCATCAGATGGTCTTGTATAATCAACACCATTTTCCTTAACTAAATTGGCTAACCATCTTTGCTCCAAACGAAAACGACTGTCATATTGGAAACGGCCGATATGTTCGTGATTAATGACAAACTGCTCCCAGATTCGCTGCTCGTTAAATGCATACTGATTGAATCTTGGAGTAGGTGTTTCTTTGGCTAATTCACCATACTCAAATGTTTCAACATAAGCCCAACCTGCCGTTACCATATAGGTTTTATTGATTTTGTAATCGACGCCAAATCGGACCAGGTTTTGCATTTGTTCTGAAAACCCCTCATTTCTTCTCCATTGTAATTCAGTATGAAGTCCCCACTTCTCCGAAAGCTTGTGATTTCCTGTATAAAAAATCCAGGCATTGTACTGATCTACTTTGGGATCGAAAGTTTGGGCAAAAGCCCCATTAGAAAAAGATAAAATCGTTAAAAATACGGTGATAAAAATTCTTTTCATTTTGTGTTGTCTTAATCTTTAGGCAAAACTAGTGCTATTTATCAATATTAAGTTAATGTTCGCATTCTGAAAACTTAAAATATCCGTTATCTTTTTAATTATCACTACTTTTGCAGCACAAATAAATTATAGTATCTGCATCTGATTTCCTTTTGCATTAAAACCGAAGTATACCATTAATAATGAATCTGTCTGAAATCCTATCTCCAAGTTGTTTCATATCCTTTAAAGCGGAAATAGGTTCGTATTCGTTGCCGGAACGGTTCACCTTTCCGTTTTATTATGAACCGCATCCGTTAAGCATTTTGGCAGCCAAGGAATTACAGAACTATCTCGAAAACCAAACGGATTGGGAACATAACTTCGGTTTGGATGAAAATCAGGAAGGATTGGTTATCGGAAAAATGTTTGGCGTGATGGTCGTTCGAAACCATCAAAATGAAATCGGTTACTTAGCGGCTTTTTCAGGAAAATTGGCTGATAAAAACAGTCATCCATTATTTGTCCCGCCAATTTACGATATGCTCGAAGAAGACAGTTTTTTCATCAAAGGGATTAAAGAACTCAATAAGATCAATGAGCGAATCGAAATCTTGGAAAACAATCCGGATTTCATTTCACTTACCAAAGAACTTCAAATCGAAACAAATTCGGCTGAACAGAAAATTGAAGATCAGAAAGTAAAAATGAGCGAGGCAAAAAAAGCCCGTAAACTGCTTCGAAAAAAAGCTCAGGAAGAAAATATGGATGCCGAATCATTGGAAACTTACATGAATGAATTAGTTCGTGAAAGTTTAAAAGACAAGTTTCTGATGAGAGAACTTACCAGCTATCTTGAGGAACGTCTCTCGGAAATAAAGAAAAAAATTACTGTTTATGCTGACGAAATCGCTTTCTTAAAAGAAGAACGCAAACAAAAATCGGCCAATTTGCAGCAACAACTTTTCGACCAGTATCATTTCCTTAATAATAAAGGTGAAACCAAAAGCCTTTGCAATATTTTTGAAGCAACGGCTTTACTTAAACCGCCTGCCGCTGCAGGAGAATGTGCTGCGCCAAAACTTCTGCAATATGCCTATCTGAATAATCTAGAGCCTATTGCCATGGCTGAATTCTGGTGGGGCGAATCACCTAAATCAGAAATACGCAAGCACGGTCAGTTCTATCCGGCATGTCGTGGAAAATGTGAACCAATCTTAGGTCATATGCTTGAAGGTCTTGAAGTGGATGAAAATCCGCTATTGGTGAATCCGGCGTTGGGTGTTCAGATTGAAACGATTTATGAAGACGATTATTTAGCTGTCATCAACAAACCAGCCGAATTCCTGTCGGTTCCCGGTATTAATATTCTGGATTCTGTTTACGAACGTATGAAACTGAAATACCCAGAAGCGACCGGTCCGTTAATCGTTCATCGCCTCGATATGGCAACTTCCGGATTATTGCTGATTGCGAAAGACAAAGACTCTCACAAACTTTTACAGGGACAATTTATAAAACGAACCGTTAAAAAAAGATATACAGCTTTGCTAAACGGAATCGTAACCGGAAACGAAGGCGAAATCGATCTACCTTTGCGAATCGATTTAGACGACCGTCCGCGACAATTAGTCTGCTACGAATACGGAAAACCGGCAAAAACAAAATGGAAAGTTGTTGAGAGGAACAACCAGCAAACCAGAGTACATTTCTGGCCAATCACAGGAAGAACACATCAATTAAGAATGCACGCTTCACACGCTTCCGGATTAAACTGTCCGATTGTTGGCGACGATTTGTATGGAAAAAAAGCCGATCGCCTTCACCTGCACGCCGAATGGATAGAATTCAAACATCCGGTATCAAGAGAAACGATGACTTTCGAAGTTGCTGCAGAATTTTAAAGCTCGATTTTCATTAAAGCTTCCAGCACATAATCATGCATTACCTGTTTGTAATCCAAATGAGTAACGATGCGTAATTTTCCTTTACCCATCGAGCTTATGAAAATATTCTTCTGTTTTAATTTTTCCATCAGCAATGCTTCATCAAACTGAGGCTTAACAGAAAAAATAAGAATATTGGTTTCGATTGGCTCCACAGTATCCACCCAGTACAATCGTTGTAATAAAGCACCGATTTCTTTCGCACGACGATGATCTTCTTCCAATCTACCTACATTATGTTGTAAAGCATACAATCCCGCGGCCGCCAAATAACCAATCTGACGCATTCCTCCACCTAATACTTTACGGATTCGCAATGCTCTGTGAATTGTTTCTTTGTCTCCCAAAAGCAAAGATCCCACAGGAGCTCCCATTCCTTTAGACAAACAAACGGATATTGTATCAAATAATTCACCGTATTGTTTCGGATGCTGGCGCTTGGCCACCAAAGCGTTCCATAAACGTGCACCATCCAAATGGTATTTCAGATTGTTATCGACACAAACCTGTTTAATCCTTTTTAGTTCCTCTATATCATAACAAGCTCCCCCTCCTTTATTGGTTGTATTTTCGATGCAAACCAAAGAGGTTTTAGGATTGTGGTAAAATTCAGGATCAGTGATATGTTCCTCAACCTGAAGGGATGTAATCATTCCGCGATTTCCATCAACCAGCGAACACGAAACGCCGCTGTTAAATGATGCTCCTCCTGCTTCATACAAATAAACATGGGCCCATTTATCACAAATCAGCTGATCTCCTGGCTGGGTATGCAGTTTAATTGCCGCTTGATTTGCCATGGTTCCCGATGGAAAAAACAATGCCGCCTCCATTCCGAACAAATCCGCTACCGTTTCTTCCAATTCCACTGCCGTAGGATCCTGACGGTAAACGTCATCGCCCACTTTGGCACGAAACATATACTGCAACATTTCCTGGGTTGGTTTGGTAACCGTATCGCTAACTAAATTAATTTCCATATTCTAAAAAGGAATGTCTATTTTTGCGGGATAAAACTACAATTTTTATGGTAAATACCGAACAGATTAAGGATATTATTGAGCGCCTTGGTGCGTTAAGGAGGTATCTTTGACGTCGACAAGAAACTTATCGAGATAGCCAACGAGGAAGAAAAAACCTTTGCTCCTGACTTTTGGAACAACGCCAAGGAAGCAGAAGTTATTGTCAGAAACCTGAGATCCAAGAAAAAATGGGTGGAAGATTATGAAAAAGCCAATAACTTAAGCGAAGAACTACAGTTAATTTATGAATTCTTCAAAGAAGGCGATGCTACCGAAGAAGAGCTTGATCAGCATTACCATACTACACTTTTACATATTGAAAATATTGAATTCAGGAATATGCTTTCAGATGAAGGCGATAACTTGAGTGCAGTACTTCAGATTACAGCCGGAGCCGGAGGAACAGAAAGTTGCGACTGGGCTTCGATGCTGATGCGTATGTACCTGATGTGGGGTGAAAAACAAGGCTATAAAATCAAGGAACTAAACTTCCAGGAAGGTGATGTGGCCGGAATTAAAACCGTTACACTGGAAATTGAAGGCGATTATTCCTTTGGATATTTAAAAGGTGAAAATGGCGTACACCGTTTGGTCCGCATTTCTCCTTTTGACAGTAACGGAAAACGTCACACTTCATTTGCATCCGTATACGTTTATCCTTTGGTGGATGATACCATCGAAATTGAAATCAGTCCTGCCGATATTGAAATCACTACTGCACGCTCAAGTGGTGCCGGTGGTCAGAACGTAAATAAGGTAGAAACAAAAGTTCAGTTGGTTCACAAGCCTACTGGAATTCAGATCCAGTGTTCGGAAACACGTTCACAGCATGATAACCGTCAGCGTGCGATGCAGATGTTACGTTCTCAGTTATATGAAATCGAACTAAAAAAGAAAATGGCGCAACGTGCTGATATCGAAGCCGGAAAGATGAAAATCGAATGGGGTTCACAAATCCGAAACTACGTGATGCACCCGTATAAATTGGTTAAAGATGTACGTACCAGCTACGAAACCAGCGACGTAGACGGCGTTATGAATGGGGACCTCGATGAATTCCTGAAAGCCTATCTGATGATGATGGGACAGAAGGAAGAATAAACCCAAAAGTAAAAAATCCCTTAATTAAGGGATTTTTTACTTTATATCAAGATTCACAACCATGAGGTCACGGGTTCAACTCCCGTCTTTGCTACAAGAACAAATTACCTTAGAATCAGCGGATTAGTACACACTAATCCGCTTTTTTTATGTCTACATTTTCGCTAAAAGTATTTACTTGCTAAGAAATAAGTGCAGAACTGTTCTTCTACCAATGCCATGTATCTTTCCTTGTGTTCATCAGGCAGAAATAAATTGTCAATCCATTCATTGTACGGCAATGCCTTTATTTGTTTTTTCGGTTAGCCCCAAACCAATACCACTTTCAAAATGCTCCACTTCTCTCTTTCATTCCGGCTCGCAACATGTCTATTTTTATCCAGAAGTCTCTGTTGGTTTCTTTAGGTTTTGGACGATGTCTTCAATAAGAACAGTGAACATAAAGAAACTCCATAAGCAAAAGAGGCAAGTATTATCACCGTCATAAAACCTGCTTCTATGGCAATTAAAGCTGCCAGGGAAGCACTGATTACAGACATGCATCCGTTAACACCCCAGGCCCATGGGACATTTTTTTCTTCAATGTGCGACAGTAATTTCAAACCTATGGGAAAAGGGAAACCCATTATAAAAGAGGGGATTATGACCAAAGTTATCAATACTGATATTCTTTGAAAAGCAGCCAGTCCTAAAATATTTTCAAGCAATGAAGGAAGAAAAAATGAATAAAGTAATAGCAGCGAGACGATCATTAAAAGGATAAACTTTAAAGTATGACGGTTTATAGGGTAATATGATGAAACCAAACTACCGATTCCCGAACCTAACATCATAATTCCTATAACCAAAGTGGCAGCATATACGGGATTGCCCAGAAACAATATGAATTTTTGCATAAAAACAATTTCGAGAAACATATATCCGATACCAATGCAACTGAAATATAAAAATGTCCAATTCCTGCTTTTGCCCTTCCACCCAATTTTGAAAAGAGGTAAAATAATAAGCACTATTGCAAGTAGCGAAATCTGAACAACAGTCAGTAATAATATAATAAATCCCAGTTCTATAAACGGAACAGAATCCGATCCAAACAGTGCGGAAAGTTTGGGTAAACTTTTTAAGCGAAGAAACTGTGAAAAATAAGGTTTGTTGTCCGTTGCGGGTTGCAGTTGAAAATCATATTCTGTGTAAAATTCTTCTCTCTTTGCCTTATCCGATAAAATTTGATCAATGAATTTAAAATAGGTAGGGTCGCTCATGCCATTGTATTTAGTACGCTCATCTTTGGAAATGTCAGGGAGCAGAACCGGATCAAAATAATAACGGTCGCAAAATTTTCTAATCCTACCAGTTTCAATTTCTGTCAGTGAAGATTTTTTTAAAATAAAAGTAATGGTTCCCCAATTTCTAACAGCAGCTAAATGCATTTCAGGATTGGCAATTTTGATTTCATCCATCACTTCGGCAATTGTTGATGCAATTTTCAAAGGGTTCCTGAAAGGATAATCCATCCATGCTGTTATACATACCATTCCGTCATTATCAAGCAAATTCCACATCTGCAAAAAAGCTTCCTTGGTCAGAATATATTCTTCCCGTGTGGCATGCAAGCCGGATGTCCCACCGAAGTCACCAATAATCGGAAACTGAATAAGATTGTATTTGTTTTTTGTGAAAGTCAAAAATGTGCGTGGTTCAATGGTATGCAGGTGTACGGCAGTATTATAAAATAGAGAATCATTATCTGAAGCAAGTTCATGCGTTAAAAGATCAGAGATTGCCGAGTGAGGTTCAACAGCATCGATGAAAGAGGCATTCCTCCTGAGTGCATGAGAAACAAACATACCTGTGCCTGAATGAAGTGTCAACACATTATTTATTTTCTTCAATTCATAAGGAAGAGCGCTGGTAGTATAATCAAGAAGATGAAAAGTATCTTTTACACTCCATGAAATTAACGGACCATACCAGTCGCCATTATTAAAGACTGCCTTTTTAACCGGGACTTCCCCGGTAAAGGAAAGACTTAATCCGGGTGCATAACGTAAAGCATCTGCGGATACCACCTGAACCAATCCATAAGGACTGGCTTTTTCCAATGAAATAGTTGCATTCGGGAGATTGAGTGTGCGGCTCAGGCTTTTGTATTCAGATGCGACAAGGGTGACGGGATAAAAAATCCTAAACGAACATATCGCGGTTGCTGTCGCTGCAAAAACAATCATCAGTTTGTGAATATCCTTTGTAAATAAAATTATTCCTGCAGCTATTGCTATCATTGAAACAACAGCCGGTAATGAAGCCGGAACAAAATACCATGCAAGCAGGGCTGCAATAACTGCCCCAATACCCGATCCGAGAAGATTGGAAAAATAATACTTTCCTATTTGAGAAACATTACCTATAAAAATAATTCCAAGTGCTAATGCACCGCAGAAAAAGGGAAGAAAATACAACAGGTAATTAATTACCAGAGCAAACCATTGCTTGCGTTCCACGAATAAAAGATAGGAGTCAAACCGCACCATGTCACTATTGCCAACCCATAATGGTAAAAGCATTAGTACCCCGCTGAGAATCATAAGAAATGGCAGTAATGTTTTACTTTGACGAAGCAGTACATCACGTTTTAACGAAAGAAAAGTGCCTGAAGCACCAAATCCCAGTAATGCTATAGAAATAACCATGTATGCATAATGATGCCATTGTGTGAACGACAGCACTTGTATGATGGCAATCTGGTATGCAATCAGAGCGATCGACAGCAACCCCGTGGCTGCAAGAAGGCGACTGGGATAGTTGAACATTTCTTTCATTTATTTTCTTGTAAAAGGGACAAACCGCACAGGCATCTTTGCCGATGTCCGGATCTTTCCTTTGGACTTTTCTATTAACATGAGTTCCTGAACCATAAAAGGCGACCCTACCGGAATAATCATTTTCCCGCCTTCTTTAAGCTGTTCAATTAATGATGGAGGAACATGTTCTGCAGCAGCTGTAACAACAATGGCATCATAAGGAGCATGTTCTTTCCAGCCATAATATCCGTCAGCGGTTTTAACATGCACATTTTTATAGTTCAAATTGGCAAGACGGCTGGCCGCCTGTTTGCTCAATTCATCAACAATCTCAATGGTGTAAACTTCACTTACAATTTCAGACAGTACTGCTGCCTGATAGCCTGATCCCGTACCAATTTCAAGTACGCGGTGAACAGGTTTCGGATTTATTATTTCGGTCATATAAGCAACTATGTATGGTTGCGATATGGTTTGACCATAGCCGATAGGTAACGGACCGTCTCCATAAGCATCCGAAACTTTATCAGATGGAACAAAGCGATGGCGTGGTACTTTTCGCATTGCATCAAGCACTGCAGCATTTTTTACACCCCTGCTTTGTATCTGATTCTTCACCATTTCTACACGTTTCTTTGAAAAGTTGTCTGTCTGGGTCGAAAACAACGCTCCTATTAATAATAAAAATAATGCAGATTTCATGATTATGAGATTTAAATAATAATCAAATCAAAAATTGCTCTCTATCAAAGTTAGTGATTTCAGGAATAAATTCAGGGTCAACCATACTTAAATAACTACCTGTATTTAAGTTTTTTAAATAAAAACATATTACCTTAAACATGCTAAAGTAAAGCCTAAACAAGAAATAGAAAACCTCAAGAAGACATGTGATGGAAACTAATCTGTCCCTCTGAACTGGAACCGGAACTGTGTCAGGACCCGTATTAAGTATTTTGTCCAATATCCATTCAATAGTTCGGTTTTGATTAGAAACCTTTTTATGGATATAATAATTCAGGTTACAGTCTCGACTTCTTGTTGTTTAGGAAAAGGCAAATCCAATTCAACATCTAGCTGATCTTTCACGTGCAAGATATTCTTTACCAGTTCAGCAAAGTCATATACTTTTCACATCTTGCCAACTGATAACCTCTCAAAGTTTTACTTTTCAAACACAACTGTTTCCGCAGTAGCACCCAGGTTGAACAAATGTTCTTTAATGTTTTTTACAAATTCATCAGGACCACACAAATAAAAATGTTGCCCGAAGTCACCAATGTTTTCAATAAGGAAATTACGGTCTATTCTGCGTCCGGTGAATCCAATAACATTTTCGCGCGTAAATATTCTTATAAAATCATTTTTAAGCATGAATTGAAACTCCCCTTCCATGATTACATCAGAAGATGTTTTATTGGAGTAAATTAAACTGTTGCCCCTCAGTTGTCCTTTTATATAAAGGTCCCGAAATATGGAAACAAACGGAGTTATGCCGGCTCCTGCTGCAATAAAAACTCCAGGACCCTTATACTGGATTGCACCAAAAACATCATGAAGAATCAGTTCTGCTCCTGCATTCATACGCCCCAGCATATTTGTTACTCCTTCATGATCAGTGTAAATCTTTATCATAAATTCAAGATAGTTTTGCTCCCTTAAACAAGTAAAAGTAAATGGCCGCAATTTCTTTTCCCATCCCGGAATGTTAAGAGAAACATCGGTTGCCTGTCCCGGAATAAAATCATAACCCGCAGGCTTTTCAACAACAAAACGCTTAACATCATGGGTAATGAAATGCGCCTCTATTATTTTAACGATATACTTATTCATTTTGCACGTATTATATTACTTATAAATTTACCAAATTCATGAGTATAATATTCCAACTTGTTCAATAATTTATTGAATCTCACGAACCCTGTAACGATTAGCACAATACCTGAAGTTAGGGTTAATTACTTAATCTAAATTGATATTTCACATTTACTCTATTTTAAACTGTCACAAATGAGTTTGACCTATACTATATTAGAGTATGTCTGAAAAGAAAAGGTTACACTTAGGGTTATGATTTTATATCAGTCAGAAGAATTGAACCAAAAAGAGAAATATAAAGGCATAAAAAAATCCCTCAAGTGAGGGATTTTATCGTAAACATTGAAATGAAGTTATTTATTAGAAAACAAACATTGCTCGTTCGCTCATCATGTCATAAACCTCTTCACCGATTTGCTCTAAAACTTCTTCGTTGGTGTGGTTCATGATAACTCTGTCAATCATGTCAACAATTGTTTCCATATCCGATTCAACCAAACCACGAGTTGTGATTGCCGGGGTTCCCACACGGATTCCTGAAGTCACGAAAGGAGATTTATCATCAAACGGAACCATATTTTTGTTAACCGTAATATCCGCTTTTACCAAAGCATTTTCAGCTTCTTTTCCTGAAATATTTTTATTTCTCAAATCGATCAACATCATGTGATTGTCAGTTCCGCCGGAAATGATATTGTAGCCTCTTTTTACAAAAGCTTCCGCCATTGCTTTGGCATTTTTCTGAACCTGCATTGCATAACGGAAAAACTCATCTGTTAATGCTTCACCGAAAGCAACTGCTTTAGCAGCAATAATATGTTCTAACGGACCACCCTGATTTCCGGGGAAAACCGACATATCCAATATGTGCGACATCATTCTGATTTCGCCTTTCGGAGTCGTTAAGCCCCATGGATTCTCGAAATCTTTACCCATCATGATCATTCCGCCTCTTGGTCCACGTAATGTTTTATGAGTTGTTGTAGTAACGATATGACAATGAGGAATCGGATCGTTCATCAATCCTTTAGCAATTAAACCTGCAGGGTGTGCAATGTCAGCCATTAAGATAGCCCCAACAGAATCAGCGATTTCACGGAAACGTTTGAAATCCATGTCACGGGAATAAGCCGAAGCACCCGCGATGATTAATTTAGGTTGTTCTTTGGTAGCGATTTCCTGAATGATATCATAGTTCAAACGACCGGTCTCTTTCTCTACTCCGTAAAAAGTAGTCTGGTATAATTTACCTGAAAAGTTTACTGGAGAACCATGTGTCAGGTGACCACCGTGAGATAAATCGAAACCTAAAATTTTATCTCCAGGCTTCAAACACGCTGCAAGAACAGCTGAATTTGCCTGTGAACCGGAATGTGGCTGTACATTAACATACTCAGCTCCAAATAAAGCCTTTGCTCTGTCGATGGCAATTTGCTCGATAACATCCACTACCTCACATCCACCATAATATCTTTTTCCAGGATAGCCTTCTGCATATTTATTAGTTAGTACCGAACCAGCTGCTTCCATTACTTGGTCGCTCACAAAGTTCTCAGATGCAATAAGTTCCAATCCGTGGATTTGTCTGTCTTGTTCTTCAAGAATTAAGTCGAAAATTTGTTCGTCGCGTTGCATTTTTCAATTATTTTGTTAAATGGAGTTCAAAAATACGAAAAGTGTTTGGTAAAATCACAATACAAAGTATATTTGATGTATCAAAATATGAACATACAAAAAACACAATATCATGGCAATTACAGCAAACGATCCCAATAGAAAATCATGGTTACATGTACCTGAAAACAGTGATTTTCCTATTCAGAATATTCCTTTCGGTGTTTTTATCACTAAAGAAGATGTAGTTACCATCGGAACCCGAATTGGTGATTTTGCCATTGACATGGGCGCTTTACAACAACTAGGGTACTTTGAAGGTATTGATTTGACAGACGATATGTTCATGCAGGACACGCTGAACGACTTTATCGGAGATGGTAAAAAAACCTGGAGACAGGTACGTAACCGTCTTGCAGATATTTTTGATGAAACCAATGCAACTTTAAGAGATAACAAAGCACACCGTGATGTGGCTATTTTCAATATTGATGATGTAGAAATGCAATTACCGGTTCATATCGGTGATTATACCGATTTCTATTCAAGTAAAGAACACGCTACCAATGTGGGTAAAATGTTCCGTGATCCGGAAAATGCTTTATTGCCGAACTGGCTGCACATCCCTGTTGGTTACCACGGAAGAAGTTCTACAATCGTTCCATCCGGAATTCCAGTTCACCGACCAATGGGACAAACATTGCCAAATGGTGAAACACAACCCGTATTTGGTCCTTCCCGTTTAGTGGATTTCGAATTGGAAACTGCTTTTATTACAACGGATGCTAATATTATGGGTGAAAACATTCCCGTAACTGAAGCGGAAGATTATATTTTCGGAATGGTTTTATTGAACGACTGGAGTGCGCGTGATATCCAAAAATGGGAGTATATACCACTTGGACCATTCTTAGCTAAAAACTTTGCATCATCCATTTCTCCTTGGATTGTAACATTGGATGCATTGGAGCCGTTCAGAACTGCTTCTCCTAAGCAGGAACCGAAACCGCTTCCTTATTTGCAGCAACCCGGTGATCATGCTTTCGACATTAATCTTGAAGTATCCATTGCTCCTGAGGACAGTGAGGAAACCTTAGTATGTAAATCCAATTTCAAATACATGTATTGGACGATGAGTCAACAATTGGCGCATCATACCATTAACGGTTGCAGAATTAACTCGGGTGACATGATGGGTTCCGGTACTATTTCCGGATCGACCGAAGACAGCTTTGGGTCTATGTTGGAATTAACCTGGGGCGGAAAAAATCCGCTAAAAATGAAAGACGGTTCCGAGCGTAAATTCATTAATGACGGTGATACCGTTATCATGCGTGGTTTCTGCCAGAATCATAATGTACGCATTGGATTCGGAGAAGTTGCCAGCAAATTACTGCCACCGATTACAACGAAATAATAAAAATCACAAAACTCCGAAATTCAACCTTCGGAGTTTTTTTATGCTTTTCCATTAAATCCGGCTTAGCCCCGATGGAAACGGCATCCTTTTTGTCTCGTTTTTTTTAAAACGAGACAAAAAGATATAGTGTACAGCGGGATTAGCTCACAAAAAATTATATTTTTGTCAAAATTCTATGTTTTATGAATAAAATTTATACTCTACTTATTTTATTGCTTTTCGCATTTTCATGTGGCGTTAAAAGCACTCAAAGTATGCTGAGTGATGGTGATTATGATCGTGCCATCAACCGTGCATTCGAAGCTTTGCGAACCAATAAAAATGCCAAAGGAAAACAGGATTATGTTTATCTGATGGAAGAAGCTTTTGCTAAGGCGAAACAACGTGATTTAGCCGATATCGAAATGTTGGCTAAGGACGCCAATCCTGCAAATTTGGAAAAAATCCACAATTTATATCTTGGATTAAACAACCGTCAGGAAAAAATCCGACCGTTATTGCCTTTATATTTAATTGATGCACATCGAAATGCAGCTTTCGATTTCGATAACTATTCGGACCAGATTATCAGCAGTAAAAATGCTTTGTCAAAATATCTTTATGACAACTCAAAATTAATGTTGGAGTCAAATGACAAGATGAGCTGCCGTAAAGCTTATGAGGATTTCGTTTACCTGGAAAGCATTAACCCAGGATACAAAGACGTAAAAAAATTAACCGATGATGCTAAGTTTAAAGGAACTGATTTCGTGAATGTTTTCACTAAAAACGAGACCAATATGGTTATTCCTTCTCAATTGCAAAACGACTTATTGGATTTCAGCACATTCGGATTAAACGACAAGTGGACCGTTTACCACAGTAACCGTCAGAAAGGAATTCATTATGATTATGGATTGATTGTAAACTTCCGTCAGATTAACATTTCTCCGGAACAGATCAAAGAGAAAGAATTCATAAAGGAAAAGCAGATTAAAGACGGAACCAAGACATTGGTTGATGCTAATGGAAATGTTGTAAAAGACAGTTTAGGCCACCCGATAAAAGTAGACAACTTCAAGACAATCCGTGTAAATATTTACGAATTCAAGCAGTTTAAAGCTTGTCAGGTTGCAGCTAAAGTTGATTACATCGATTTCAAAACCAACCAGCTTATTGAAACGTTTCCGTTAGCAAGCGAGTTCATGTTCGAACATATTTATGCTAATTACAATGGCGACAAGCGAGCTTGCGATGAGAGTTACCTACCTTATTTCGATTTGAGGGCGGTACCTTTCCCAAGTAACGAAAAAATGGTTTACGATTCTGGTGAAGACTTGAAAGGGAAACTGAAGAATATCATAACCCGCAATAAATTCAGGAAATAATTTAACCTTACTATTTAAAAAACACTTTCGATTTGAGAGTGTTTTTTTTATTCGTTTTTTTAAAAAAATAAGTTTTTTCTTTCAAATTTAACTTACGAATACTACTTTAGTGTTTTAAACTATTTTATATGAAAACACAATTAGTATTCGCCGCCACATTGATCAGCAGTTTAACGATGCAAGCGCAAAAACTGGAACAACCCAAACAGCTTCCGGTAAAAGAATCGTTCAATAATCCTGTAGTTTCTCCGGATGGCAAATTTGTATTACTGACAAAAGAACACAATCAGGGAGTGTATCTTTTGAACGTGAAAGAAAACAAGGTCAAACAGATTTCGAATAGTAGCGGCAGCGGTTATGCCTATACCTGGAATCAAAATAGCTCGACTTTTTACTTTCGGGAAAAGAGCAAAGCTGATTACCATTCTCATGCCGTTATTGCTTCTTACGACATTAAATCCAAAAAATTAAAGAAGCAAAATGGAACAAACCCTAATTGGCTCCCTTCATTTAAAGGATTTGAAGAAAACAAAACAGTAGTTTATACCAATCTTTCCACCTTAAAAATTGAAGCAAGAGATTTAGAAACTCAAAAAAGCTGGGTAATTACCAATGAGAATGGACAATATTACAACGCCGTTATATCAAATAACGGAAAAAAAGTGGCGGTTCACAAAGGAGCTGATATTTACATTTATGATATTGACGGAAAAAGCACAGGTACAAAAATCGGAACCGGAATTGCTACTTCATGGTCACAAGATGACAAATATCTCATTGGTTTTTTAGATGAAAGTAAAGATGGCCATACCGTAAGCAACTCAGATTTATATTTGTTTGACGTCGAATTCCATAAATCAAAAAAATTGACGGACACGAAAGACATTTACGAAATGTTCCCTTGTTTTTATGGCAACGATAAAGTAATGTTTTCCGATGACAAAACCGGTAAAATTTATGTTTCTGAATTAAACCTGTAAGCCATGAAAAATATATTGAAACTCATTTTTGTCGTTTTGATTTCTTTCACGGCAAAAGCTCAGATAATAGTCATAGATCCAGGACACGGTTACGGAGCTACCACAAGTGATAATCCAGACGGCAGAACGGCAACAGAAATAGAAACCTCACTGGAAGTAGGCCTGAGAACGAAAAACTTAATCCAAAATTCCTGTACCTCATGGACTGTACAAATGACGAGAACCACAAATCTAAACAGTTGGATTTCGGTAACTCAAAGAGCTCAAATGGCCAACAACTGGAACGCAGACCGACTTTTAAGTATTCATTGCAACGCTGGAGGCGGCACCGGAACGGAAACATTTTACTGCACAGATAGTGATACAAACACGCCGCCGGATATTGCTTTTGCACAAAAAATCCAAACGGACATGTCCACTAACGGTTCCTGGAACAACAGGCGATGTGTGGAAGACAATAGTTTTCTTGCCTATCATCTCGGGGTTTTAAAATATTCTTCTGCTACCGGATGTTTGAATGAAATAGGCTTTGTGGATTCTGCTGATGCAACTAAACTCACTAGTTCGACGTGGAGAGACACTTTTGCGCTTTCCTATTTCAATTCACTGAAGGCTAATTTAAATATCACTTGTTCTGCTCCAATGCCAGGTTCTTTCTCTTTAACAGCTACACCAGAATGCAACGGTTCTACGAGCCAGATTAAATTAATCTGGACAACCTCCGCTAATGCGAATTCGTATGATATTTACAGAAATGGAGCCTTGTATGCGAGCAACGTAACAGGAAATCAATTTCTCAATACTTACATAACCAGCGGAACATCATATACTTATTCGCTTAAGGCTAAAAACGCAACCGGTACGACAAACAATTCCAACGGAACATTAACTGCAACGGCATTAGTATGTCCGCCAGGAAGTTTCACACTTACAGCTACACCAACCTGCGGAGGTACAACCAGCACCATAAATTTATCGTGGACAGTATCGGCAAATGCTACAAGTTATGATATATACAGAAACGGTAATCTCTATGCATCGAATCTAACCGCAACAACGTTTGCAAATACCTATCTCATTTCAGCTGGATCGACGTACACTTATTACATCAAAGCTAAAAACAGTGAAGGCTCGGTTATCAATTCCAACGGAACACAAACCGTGACCGCGGTTAATTGTTCTGCAAAGACTGCTGTAGAAAATATCGAAATGGATTCAAATGCTTCCAAAACAGAAATTATTGTAAGTCCGAATCCAACTACCGGAATTTTAAATTTGAAGATAAACGATTTAAAAAACATAAGCATTGAATTTACACTTTTCGATTCCACCGGAAAACCGGTTGATAAGACTCAAATTCAATCGAATGAGAATGATTTAGAGCATAAAATTGACATCAGCCATTTAGCAAACGGGATGTATTTCGCAAAAATTAAAATTAGTGGACAAGAATATATCAGGAAAATAATTAAGCAATAAAACCATGTTTTAACTGTGAAATCCGAAGTTTTTGCTTCGGATTTCTTTTTATTAAAACACTGTAAGTCAACAACATATTTTAAATTTTTTCATTTTTTAAACATTTTTATTTGCATTTATATTTTTAATTTCTATACATTTGCAGCAATGAAAAAAACAACGTTACATAGTAACCTTTCTACACGGAAAACACTGACCCTTACTTCACGGTCAGAGCGGTCGACATTCTAGTACCCGAGTTTTTCAATTATTTTTTCATTTCTCATTTTTCCCGTTTTGGATCAATTTGCATTTTTTTTAGGATTATCATGTCTTAACCTTTTTACACATTCTCAACCGTTTGTAACTATTACAATCCGGCCGTAAGGTCTGCTGCCTTCCTATTTGGAACAAGTGCGTCTTGTTCCCTCCTCATCCCAATTTTCTTTTTTATCTATTAATCAATTATTCATCATTGCTTTAAAATGAATATAACCATTGCTGTCGCTCAGAAAGAGCACTATGATTTTGCACAGTTGATTTGTGACACCATTCAGACTTCCGCCCTTCAGAGAGGAACCGGAATAGCAAAGCGTACTCCTGAATACATCAGAAAAAAGATTGATCAGCAAGAAGCGGTCATTGCTCTAGTCGATGAGAAATTTGCAGGTTTTTGCTATATCGAGAGTTGGGAACACGGCAAGTTTGTAGCCCATTCCGGCCTTATTGTTCATCCTGATTTTCGTCATTTGGGTCTGGCTAAAAAAATTAAATCGTTTGTATTTGATTATTCGCAGAAAAAATATCCAAACGCCAAAATATTCGGAATTACAACGGGTTTAGCGGTCATGAAAATCAACTCGGAATTAGGATATCGCCCGGTTCCTTTTTCAGAATTAACAGACGACCCCAGTTTTTGGGCAGGCTGCAAAACCTGTACGAACTATGACATTCTTCAGCGCAAGGAAAACAAAATGTGCCTTTGCACCGGAATGTTATACGACCCGAATGAGAAGAAAAATCAAAAAGAAGAATACAATTTTAATCAAAAAGTGCTGTCACGTTTAAAAAGCATAAAGCAGGCACTTTTCCTAAAAAAATAATAAAAATGGCGAAAGTAGTTTTAGCATACAGCGGCGGATTAGATACCTCATACTGTTTAAAATATTTAATCAAGAACGGATTTGAAGTACATACCGTTTTAGTCAACACCGGAGGTTTTTCGGAAGAAGAATTAACCGCTATCGAAAAGAGAGCTTATGAATTAGGAAGTGCTCAGCACACTAATTTAGATATCGTAGAAAAATACTATGAGAAAGCAATCAAGTACCTGATTTTCGGAAACGTTTTAAAAAACAACACCTACCCGCTTTCCGTAAGCGCCGAAAGGGTTTTTCAGGCTTTGGAAGTCATCAAATATGCAAAATCAATTGGCGCATCGGCAATCGCTCACGGAAGTACGGGCGCAGGAAACGACCAGATAAGATTTGATTTGATTTTCAAAACCATAGCCCCGGAAATTGAAATCATTACGCCTATCAGGGACTTAAAATTATCAAGACAGGAGGAAGTCGAATTCTTGCAGGAAAACGGCGTTAGCTATTCATGGAAAAAAGCACAATATTCCATCAACAAAGGAATTTGGGGCACCAGTGTGGGCGGAAAAGAAACGCTAACTTCTCACCTTCCCTTACCGGAAGAGGCTTATCCTTCACAATTACAAAAAGAAACACCCGAAAAAGTGATTTTGGAATTTGAAAAGGGCGAACTCATCAGTATCAATGGTGAAAAAAAATCACCGGCACAAAACATCATCACACTTGAAAACATGGCAAACGCTTTTGCCATCGGAAGGGATATTCACGTTGGCGACACCATCATCGGTATCAAAGGAAGAGTCGGTTTTGAAGCAGCAGCACCTCTGATTATCATCAAAGCACATCATCTTTTGGAGAAACACGTCTTATCAAAATGGCAGCAATACTGGAAAGAGCAATTGGGTAATTGGTACGGAATGTTATTTCACGAAGGACAATTTTTAGATCCGGTGATGAGAAACATCGAAACATTCCTGACCGACACGCAAGCAACTGTAAACGGAAAAGTGACCGTAACCCTGAAGCCGTACCATTTTTCACTGGAGGGAATCGAATCGGAGAACGATCTGATGAACACGCAATTTGGACAATACGGCGAAATGAATAATGCCTGGACTGCCGATGACGCCAAGGGATTCATCAAGATTCTGGGTAACGCACAAATGATTTATTCACAAGTAAACGAACTGAATTATGATTAACATAGGAATTATTGGCGGTTCAGGTTATACTGCCGGAGAATTACTAAGATTATTACTGAATCATCCTGAAGTTAACGTTGATTTTGTTTACAGTACGACCAATGCAGGGAAATCAATTTCTAGTGTACATCAGGATTTATTAGGTGAAACCGATTTAAAATTCACGGACAAAGTTAATCCAAACGTGAATGTTGTTTTTCTGTGCCTGGGTCACGGAAAGTCTAAGTCGTTTATAAAAGAGAATGCATTTTCATCTCAAACCAAAATAATCGATTTAGGAAACGATTTCAGACTGAAAAATGATGCAGCTTTCAATGATGGTGAATTTATATATGGACTTCCGGAAATGAATAAAATGCAAATCAAAAAAGCACAATTCATTGCCAATCCGGGCTGTTTCGCTACGGCAATTCAGTTGGCTTTGCTTCCCTTGGCGGAAAATAACCTGTTGAAAGATACCATTCATGTAAATGCGACTACAGGCAGTACCGGCGCGGGAGTACAACCATCGGAAACCACGCATCACAGTTGGAGAAACAACAACATGTCCCATTACAAAGCTTTTGAACATCAACATTTGGGAGAAATCATTCAGAGTCTGAAACAAACACAAAACGGTTTTGATCAGGAGGTTTTATTCATCCCGAATCGCGGGGATTTCACCAGAGGGATTTTTGCAACGCTTTACACAAAAACGGACAAGTCATTGGAGGAAATTGCGAAACTGTACGAAAGCTATTTTCAAAATGACCCTTTTGTGAATGTGACTACCGACGCCATCCATCTGAAACAAGTGGTGCAAACCAATAAATGCAATATCAGCCTGATGAAAAAAGGTGATTATCTGTTGGTTACTTCCATCATTGATAATCTGGTGAAAGGCGCTTCCGGTCAGGCTATCCAAAACATGAACCTGATGTTTGGACTAGAAGAAAAAACAGGTTTACAACTAAAATCAGGCAATTTTTAAAATTTACGACTATGAGTTTATTCGAAGTTTATCCGATATACAACATTACCCCAACAAAAGCTTTAGGAGCTAAAGTCTGGGACGAAAACAATCAGGAATATCTTGACTTCTATGGGGGCCACGGCGTGATTTCCATTGGTCATTCACATCCAGCCTACGTGAAAGCTATCACTGAACAGGTTAATAAAATCGGATTTTATTCCAATTCGATTGTAAACCCGATTCAGGAACAATTGGCACAAAAACTAACCGAACTTTCCGGTTATCCTGATTATTCCTTATTTCTGTGCAATTCAGGTGCTGAAGCCAATGAGAATGCACTGAAACTGGCTTCTTTCCACAACAAAAAATCTAAGGTAATCGCATTTGAAAAATCATTTCACGGCAGAACATCGGCATCTGTTGCGGTAACTGACAATCCTTCTATCGTGGCACCATTGAACAAGAACCATGAGGTTGTTTTTCTTCCATTAAACGAAATCGAAATGGTAAAAAATGAAATCGCCAAAAATGATGTCTGCGCCGTAATCATCGAAGGGATTCAAGGCGTTGGCGGATTGGATGAAGGCACAACCGAATTCTTTCAACAGTTGGAAAAAATCTGCATCTATAACAATGTGGTTTTGATTTTAGACGAAATTCAAAGCGGATATGGCAGATCGGGGAAGTTTTTCGCTCATCAGCATCATGGCATTCAGCCGGATATTATCTCAATGGCAAAAGGAATGGGCAACGGTTTTCCTATCGGCGGCATTCTAATCAGTCCGAAATTCAAGGCTTCCCACGGATTGTTAGGGACAACTTTCGGAGGTAATCATCTGGCTTGTGCAGCTGCCCTTTCGGTTTTGGAAACGGTGGAAAAGGAAAACCTGTTAAGCAATGTAAACGAAACTACAGCTTATTTCAAACAACAAGTAGAACAGTTTTCTCAAATCAAAAAAATAAAAGGAAAAGGATTGATGCTCGGACTGGAATTTGATTTTGACGTGAGCGAATTACGAAAAAAACTGATTCACAACGAACGTATTTTCACTGGAAGCGCTTCACAGAAAAACCTGTTGCGAATACTTCCACCACTTTCCATCACGAAACAAGACGTTGATTTTTTTGTGAATGGACTTGGAAGTCAGTTAAAAGAGATAAGCAATAAGGGATAAGAAACCCATAACTCATAATTCATATGAAACATTTCACATCAGTTAACGATATACAGGATTTAAATGAACTTTTGCTTTTGGCAAAACAAATTAAATCCGCGCCTTATGAAAACAAAACGTTAGGCGAAAATAAAACCATCGGGTTATTGTTTTTCAACCCGAGTTTAAGAACCAGATTGAGCACTCAAAAAGCGGCGACCAATCTCGGCATGAATACCATAGTGATGAACCTCAACAATGACGGTTGGAACCTGGAATTTGAAGACGGTGCCATCATGAACGGAAATAAAGCCGAGCACATAAAAGAAGCCGCTCAGGTAGTTTCACAGTACTGCGACATTATCGCCATCAGAAGTTTTCCGACTTTAACTGACAAGGTGCAAGACGAAGAAGAACAGGTGATTAATTCGTTCAAAAAATACGCTTCGGTTCCGGTTATCAGCCTTGAGGGAGCTACTGAACATCCGCTGCAGGCCGTAGCTGATATACTGACTATTTCGGAATTCAAAACTAAAAAAAGACCAAAAGTGGTTTTGACTTGGGCACCGCATCCGAAAGCCCTGCCGCACGCGGTTCCTAATTCATTCGTAAAAATGATGCAGTTGTCCGATGTTGACTTCGTGATTACACATCCGAAAGGTTATGAACTGAATCCGGAAATTACCAATAAGAGCAAAATTATACATGATCAAGAGGAAGCATTTAAAGATGCCGATTTCATCTATGCCAAAAACTGGAGCAATTACAACGATTATGGTCAAATCACTTCTCAGGATACTTCGTGGACAGTAACTTCGGAAAAAATGCAACTGACGAATAACGCAAAATTCATGCACTGCCTCCCGGTGAGAAGAAATCAGATTGTAACCGATGCTGTTTTGGATGGTGAGAATTCAATTGTTATTGATCAGGCAAATAACAGAACTTTTGCCACACAGGCGATTCTAACTCAAATCTTAGAAAATCATGGTAAGTAAACCCAAAATAACGATAGTAAAAATTGGCGGAAACGTGATAGACGATGCCAAAGCGCTTTCAGAAGTCTTACTGGCATTTTCAAAAATTGAGGGTGCTAAAATATTGGTTCACGGAGGCGGAAAAGAAGCCAGCAGATTAGCCGAAAAATTAGGTTTGACACCACAAATGATTGAGGGAAGAAGAATCACTGATGCCCCGATGTTAGATGTGGTAGTGATGACCTATGCCGGCTTACTGAATAAAAAAATTGTTGCTCAACTGAATGCCTTCGGAACAAATTCCATTGGTTTTTCAGGTGCTGACGGTAATGTAATTCTGTCAGAAAAGAGAGAAAAAGGTACTGTTGATTTTGGGTTCGCAGGCGATGTTGTTTCGGTAAACCATCAGTTATTGAAAACACTTTTAATATCTGATATTCTTCCGGTTTTTTGTGCCATAACCCATGATGGAAACGGGCAATTATTAAACACCAATGCCGATACGATTGCCGGTGAAATCTCCATTGCTCTGACACCTTATTACGATGTCGAATTATGCTACTGTTTTGAAAAAAATGGTGTTTTGATGAATTGGGAGGATGATGCTTCTGTAATTGAGATTCTAAACGGAGAGAAATATGATGATTTGAGTAAAACCGGCGCCATTCACTCCGGGATGATTCCAAAACTAAACAACTGTTTTGAAGCTTTGGAAAAAGGGGTCAAAAAAGTAATTATTGGCCACCATTCGTTAATCGGAAATGAAAATTCAATCCATACAGCCATTCAATTATAAGCCAATGAAATCGCCACTAACAACAGGTTTGCGCAAGCAAACGCCAACAAATAAAAAGGCGATACCATATATGACCGCTAAAAAATAAAATTTACATATATGAAAACCATAGAAAATTTGACACTAGAAGCCATCAGTCTTTTAAGAGAATTGATTGAAACGCCGTCCTTTTCAAGTGAAGAAGATAAAACTGCGCTTTTAATTGAAAACTGGTTTGAAAAAAATAACATTCCGTTTCAAAGGGAAAACAATAATATCTGGGCGTACAACCTTCATTTTGACGATGCAAAACCGACCTTCCTATTGAATTCGCATCATGACACCGTAAAACCGAATCTGGGATATACGTTAGATCCGTTCACGGCAATTGAAGAAGGCGGTAAATTATTTGGTTTGGGAAGTAACGATGCGGGCGGATGTCTGGTTTCCCTTCTGGCAACTTTCGCTCATTTTTATGCGATGGAAAATTTGTCGCACAACATTGTTATTGTGGCTTCCGCCGAAGAAGAAAGCAGCGGTCCAAACGGATTAAACAGTGTACTGAAAAACCTGCCGGAATTGGATTGCGCTATCGTTGGAGAACCAACCGAAATGCAATTGGCTATAGCCGAAAAAGGTTTATTGGTTTTAGATGTAATCGTTAAAGGAACCGCAAGTCATGCAGCACATCAAAATTTTGACAACCCGATTTATAAAGCTACTCATCTAATCAATTGGTTTAATACTTATTCTTTTGAAAAAGTATCCGAAACTTTAGGCCCGGTGAAGATGACCGTTACCCAAATCAATGCGGGAAAACAGCACAATGTTGTTCCTTCGGAATGCCATCTGGTTGTCGACATCCGAGTAAATGATTGTTATTCAAATGAAGAAATATTGAAAATTGTTACCGAAAATATCGATGCGGAAATCAAACCCCGCTCATTACACCTTCGTTCTTCATCAATCGATAAAAACCATAAATTGGTTCAAAGCGGAATCAATTTAGGAAGAACCACTTACGGCTCCCCAACCCTATCTGATCAATCAGTTTTAAGCTGCCAGTCGTTAAAATTAGGACCGGGAAATTCCCTGCGTTCACACTCGGCTGACGAGTTTATATTCATTAACGAAATTGAAGAGGGCATCAGCTTGTATACTAAAATACTGTCCGGTTTCCTTCTGAAAAACTAAAAGACAATACTACTATGAAACTTTGGGAAAAAGGCATTGCCACCGATCAAAAAATAGAGCAGTTCACGGTTGGAAACGACAGGGAGCTGGATACTGTTTTAGCCAAGTACGATATTTTGGGTTCAATGGCTCATGCAAAGATGCTGGCGGAGACAAATTTGCTCTCACAAGAAGAAGCAAACAGTTTATGTATTGCTTTAAATGAACTTCTATTAAAAATTGAAAATAAAAATTTTATCATTGAAAATAACTTTGAAGATATTCATTCCAAAATCGAATTTCTGCTGATTGAAAAACTGGGCGATACCGGAAAGAAAATCCATACCGCGCGTTCCAGAAACGATCAGGTTTTAGTCGATGTTCATTTGTATCTGAAAGATGAAATCATCACCATTAAAAACCTCATCAAAGAACTTTTCGATTTACTGATGGAATTGGCCGATAAAAATAAAGATGTGTTACTTCCGGGTTACACTCACTTACAGGTTGCTATGCCATCCTCTTTCGGATTGTGGTTTTCTGCGTATGCCGAAAGTCTGATTGACGATATCACGATGCTTAACGCCGCCTTACAAGTTGTTGATCAGAATCCGTTAGGCTCGGCTGCCGGGTATGGAAGCTCCTTCCCTATCGACAGAACGTTCACCACTGAAGCGTTGGGTTTTTCTACTATGAAACACAATGTGGTAGCCGCACAAATGAGCAGAGGGAAATCGGAGAAAATCATGGCTTTTGCAATGAGCAGTGTCGCCGGAACCTTGTCGAAACTGGCCATGGACGTTTGTTTGTATTTAAGTCAGAATTTCGACTTTATTGCCCTTCCCGCTCATCTCACAACCGGTTCGAGCATCATGCCTCACAAGAAAAATCCGGACATTTTTGAACTGATCAGAGGGAAGTCCAACAAAATTCAGAGTCTGCCTTACGAACTGACATTGCTCACAAACAATCTTCCCAGCGGTTACCACAGGGATTTTCAGTTGCTAAAAGAAGGCTTATTTCCGGCTATCGAAAACCTTAAATCATGTCTTGAAATGACACATTACGCCATTAAAGACATTAAAGTGAAAGAGAATATTTTAAACGATGAAAAATATAAATACTCCTTCACCGTTGATACTATCAATCAAATGGTTGTAAGCGGAATTCCGTTCAGGGATGCTTATAAAATGGTTGCAGATCAGATTGAAAACGGTACTTTTACAGTTCCTGAAAGCACCAATCATACACATGAAGGAAGCATCAATAATCTGTGCCTGGAAGAAATTAAAAAGAAAATGGAGTTTAGTTTTTAAATAAAAAAGCTGCACTGATGCAGCTTTTTTTATTTATACGAATCTTTTCAAATCTTCCGCAGCAATATCGCTGTGGGAGGCATCATAAACCGTTTTCCCTTCTTTAACAATTATCATTTGCGGCGATTGATGAACCACTCCAAACATGGAAGCGATCTCATTTGAAATTTCCCGATGTTTGAGCAAATCCAAAAAATATGGCGTAACTTTATCCTTCAAATCAAATTCGTTTTCAAACTGCTTTAACGCCATTCTGCTGATACTGCAACGCGTACTGTGTTTGAAGATTACAACCGGATTTTCATGTGACAATTCTGTTATTTCATTTAATTGCTCCAAATCAGTAAGTGATATCCAATCCATATTTAGCCGAGGACTTTCATCACTTACACTACCGAAAATATTTTTTATAAAACTCATTATTTGTCTGATTTTACGACATTTTGTCTTGATTTAACTTCAAAAAAGAAGGAAACAAGTCATTTTGTCCTGATTTTAACATTGGAACACAAATTGTCCATTGCAATGCAAAGCTAAACAATTACAACAACGATAAATAGTATTTAACAATATGAATTTAAATAATTTAACCATTAAATCGCAAGAAGCTTTGCAACAGGCACAGCAAATTGCGCAAGGAAACGGGCAGCAACAACTTGAGAACGAACACATTTTTAAAGGCATTCTTGAAATTGATGAGAACGTTACCCCTTTCATTTTGAAAAAACTGAATGTAAACATTAATCTGTTCAAGCAAATTCTGGACAGCACCATTCAGAGTTTCCCTAAGGTATCCGGCGGGGACATAATGCTATCAAGAGAAGCAAACAACTCACTTTTGGAAGCCAATAATATTGCTAAAAAAATGAACGATGAATACGTTTCCATCGAGCATTTGATTCTAGCTATTTTCAAATCAAGAAGCAAAGTTGCTCAGATTTTGAAAGATCAGGGTGTTACCGAAAAAGAACTGGAAGCTGCCATTGCTGAAATCCGTAAAGGAGAACGAGTAACCTCAGCGTCTGCCGAAGAAACATACAACGCCTTGAACAAATACGCTAAAAACCTCAACGAATTAGCCAGAACCGGAAAATTAGACCCTGTTATTGGCCGTGATGAGGAAATACGCCGCGTATTGCAAATCCTAACCCGAAGAACAAAAAACAACCCAATGTTGATCGGTGAACCCGGTGTGGGTAAAACCGCCATTGCCGAAGGATTAGCGCACAGAATCATAGCTGGTGACGTTCCGGAAAACCTGAAAGACAAAATTGTTTTTTCCTTAGACATGGGAGCGCTGATTGCCGGTGCCAAATACAAAGGAGAATTTGAGGAACGCTTAAAATCGGTAGTAAAAGAAGTTACTTCCGCTGAAGGGGACATTGTCCTTTTCATTGATGAAATCCACACTTTGGTAGGTGCCGGAGGTGGCGAAGGAGCGATGGATGCTGCTAACATTTTGAAACCGGCTTTGGCCAGAGGTGAACTGAGAGCTATCGGAGCCACAACGCTTGACGAATATCAAAAGTATTTTGAAAAAGACAAAGCTTTGGAACGACGTTTCCAAAAGGTAATGATAGACGAGCCCGATACGGAAAGTGCGATTTCTATCCTGCGTGGTATTAAAGAAAAATACGAAACACATCACAAAGTACGCATCAAAGACGAAGCTATTATTGCTGCGGTGGAATTATCACAACGTTACATTACAAATCGTTTTTTGCCGGATAAAGCCATCGACTTAATGGATGAAGCCGCATCAAAACTTCGAATGGAAATCAACTCCAAACCCGAAGAACTGGATGTTTTGGATCGAAAAATCATGCAATTGGAAATCGAAATTGAAGCCATTAAACGCGAGAATGACGAGAATAAATTAAAAGTTCTCGGCATGGATCTGGCTAATCTGAAAGAAGAACGCAATGTAATTTTTACCAAATGGAAATCGGAAAAAGATGTTGTTGACAATATTCAAAACGTAAAACAACAGATTGAAGATTTCAAATCAGAAGCCGAACGTGCTGAACGCGATGGAGATTATGGAAAAGTTGCCGAAATCCGATATGGCAAAATCAAGGAAGCTCAGGAAAAACTGGACGGTCTTCAAAAACAATTGCAGGAGAACCAATCTGAAAAATCGCTGATAAAAGAAGAAGTAACTCACGAAGATATTGCCGAAGTCGTAGCCAAATGGACCGGTGTTCCGGTAACAAAAATGCTGCAGAGCGAGCGTGAAAAACTACTGAAACTGGAAGATGAATTACGTCACCGCGTTGTTGGTCAGGAAGAAGCTATTCAGGCAATCAGTGATGCTGTGCGACGTAGCCGTGCTGGACTGCAAGATCCTAAGAAACCTATCGGAACATTCCTTTTCTTAGGAACTACCGGTGTTGGTAAAACCGAATTAGCTAAAGCTTTGGCTGAATATTTATTCGATGATGAAAATGCGATGACGCGTATCGACATGAGTGAATACCAGGAACGTCACAGTGTGAGCCGTTTGGTGGGAGCACCACCGGGATATGTTGGATATGATGAAGGCGGTCAGTTAACCGAAGCCGTTCGACGCAAACCTTATTCTGTTGTCTTGTTAGATGAAATTGAAAAAGCACATCCGGACACGTTCAACATCTTATTGCAAGTATTGGATGAAGGACGCTTAACGGATAATAAAGGTCGTTTGGCTGATTTCAAAAACACAATTATTATTATGACTTCCAATATGGGAAGCGCTATCATACAGGAAAAATTTGAAAATCTGAAAGGCGGAGTTGAAGCTGCTACCGAAACCGCTAAAACGGAAGTCTTAGGTTTGCTGAAAGAAACAGTTCGTCCTGAATTTATCAATCGTATTGATGAAATTGTAATGTTCACTCCGCTTAGCAGTGAAGACATCGGAAAAATAGTTCTTTTGCAGCTTAAAAATGTGATCAAAATGGTAGCTCATCAACATATCATGATGGATGCCACACCTGAAGCAATCGCTTATCTCTCAGAAAAAGGATATGACCCACAATTCGGGGCGAGACCTGTAAAACGAGTGATTCAGAAAGAGGTTCTTAACGAATTATCAAAAGAGATACTATCCGGTAAAGTTTCAACTGACAGCAACATATTATTGGATTGTTTTGACGGAAAATTGGTTTTCAGAAACCATATCGATTCTGACAAGTAAAAGTCGCGCAGTACGTTAATCAATATAAAAACCCTGACAGTTTTAAACTATCAGGGTTTTTTATTTAAAATAATTGAAAAATCAAGACTTTGTATACCGCCACAAAGTAAATCATCTTGTTTTCAATTCAACTAAAAAAAATTACGCAATATTATGTCCTTATTTCAAAGGATAAGCATACGTAAAATCTCTTAAAAATTATTTGGAGTGCTCAATACGATACTTGGCACTTTCCCAAATCGGATTGTAAATTATAAGATGTCTTTTGTATTGGTCCGGAGTAAGGATTTTTTGAATTTTAGAATTCTGCTCTCGGACAATTTTATCAACACCTGCTCTATACTGTTCTTTTGTTTTGGTTCTGTCTTTGTTGATGTAGCTTAACTTATTGGTATAATCGCTTATAATCTTAGCGTACTTTTTTTCTACCGCCGGACTCATCCCAATGGTTTTGACTTCCTTTTTGTAATTCTGGCGGATCTTTTCGGCCTCTTTTTCGGTATAGAGTCTTTTCGTAACCACTTTATTCTTATTGGTCTGACTCTTAGGTTTAGTGGTCTGAGTCGTTGTCGTTGTGGTCTGACTTAAAACAGTTAAACTGAACAACAGAACAAACGCCAGAATTAGTTTTTTCAATGATTCCATAATTTTGATTGTTTTTAAAATTACTACCTAAAACTTGTCACTAATTTAGTAAATATTCCACAAAATCAATACATTATTCTGACAAATGTCTGAAAATAATAAAAACATAAACACATTTATTTTTCTATTTTTGACACCCTAATTAAAAAACCAAAATGAAAGAGTTTACCCTTAATGAAAAACTAAAGCATCTTTTCTCTTTCCCTGTGATAGTTGCAGCTTTAGGTTATTTCGTTGATATTTATGATTTGTTGTTATTTGGAATCGTAAGAATACCTAGCCTGAAAGACCTGAATTTAGATGTTGACTCTGCAGGGACATTGATTTTAAATTATCAGATGACAGGGTTATTATTGGGGGGTATTCTCTGGGGAATTCTAGGAGATAAAAAAGGAAGGCTCTCTGTACTTTTCGGTTCTATTCTGGTTTATTCCATAGCAAATATTGCCTGCGGTTTTTTACCGCAAATGCCTTTTGAAGATAAAACGACTGTGTATGCCCTACTCCGCTTTATTGCCGGAATTGGGCTGGCTGGAGAATTAGGAGCCGGAATTACCCTGGTATCTGAATCTTTACCCAAACAACTTCGCGCCATTGGAACTTCGATAGTGGCCGGTTTCGGATTATTAGGAGCTGTTGTGGCACAATTAACCGTAGAATTGGCCGGCGAATGGACCGTAGCCTACTTTATCGGTGGCGCTTTGGGACTGATGTTACTGTTTCTTCGTGTAAGCGTAGTTGAATCAGGAATTTATAAAAACATCAAACATTCCGCTTCAATAAAAAAAGGAAATTTCTTTTCCTTCTTTACGGACTGGAATCGTTTTGTTAAATACATGAAATGCATAGCTATCGGATTACCTACCTGGTTTTGTATCGGCATCTTAGCTATGATGGCCAATCAGTTTGCACCCGTTATGGGAATCACTTCAATTGTGCCGGGAAAAGCTATTATGTGGGCTTATGTCGGTATTTCGGCAGGTGATTTTGCCAGTGGATTTATTTCGCATTGGCTTCATTCCAGAAAAAAAGCCATTTTATATATGATGTTGTTTACACTTATCGGGGTTTGTCTGCTTCTTTTTAACGGTGCAAAATCTGAAAATGCCTATTATTTTTACTGCGCATGGCTTGGACTGGGAACCGGATATTGGGCAATGTTCGTAACCGTTGGATCTGAACAATTCGGTACAAATATCAGAAGCACAGCTACAACCACCATTCCGAATATGGTGCGCGGACTCCTTCCCGTAATGCTGATTGCTTTTGATAATCTTAAAATAAATAGTGGCGTGATTATGGCTGCGGCTTTAGTCGGATGCATGGCTTTTGGGTTAGCCATTTATTCTACTCTGACAATCGAGGAAACGCACAATAAGGATTTAGATTTCAATGAATAAAAAAAGCGGTCTTAGAAAGGCCGCTTTTTTTATATATATTTTAGATTACGCTATCAGTGATCTAACCTTTTAGAATATCACCTTTAGAGTTTACCACAATTTTTTTTGTTTCATCCCCTTTGGCAAGCTGGATATTATATTGTTTTTTCTTTATATCTCCATCTTCTTGAGAATATAAGTATTTATCGTTAACGATTTTCCAACCAGGATAAGTTTTATAGACATTATAAATAACGGCTGATGGAAGTTTTACGTTGTTGTATTTTTCAACAACACTCATTAATTTACCATTTTCGTCATAAGTTGCTGCAAGTGAACCGTCTTTAACTTTCATGGTCACCAAATAATTTTCGTGACCTTCATAGTCTTTACCTAAGTCATAAGCTATGAAAGCTTCTTGCAGACTTTTGATTTTTTCATCCTGATTTTCATATTCCGGAAGATAAACCGAAAAATCGGTTCCAGCTCTTTTAATTACCATCTCAGGCAATTTTTTGGTTTCCATAGTACCTTCAGCCGGCGCCGAAGTTGTCTTAACCTGTGAATAGCCCGTAAATGCGAAAGCTACACTAACTAATAAATAAATGATTGATTTCATAATGCTCGATTTTTGATTAAGTAATTTATTGATTAATAACGCATCAATTCTAAGGCATACCATTTTACTTCCCCTTTTTGTTAAATGATGTACGTTACTTTGATTCAAAAATATAATACCTGCATTAGCAACCAATTCTCTTTCTACGGATATTTAACCTTCCTTACAAGAATCCGGCACATGTAGTTTTGGAGTTTAACAGAGTAAAGTTAGGAGTTTAAATAAGTTAGGCATGTTAAATTTATCTGTAAGTTATGTTATAATTATGCCAACGTATTATTATTATTTTTCATAAAAAAAGCTATCAAATGATAGCTTCATATTGTTTTGTAAATTCTGTTGATTGGGATTACAACACCTTGCTTCAGGATAATCCTCTCTTCTGTTAAGCCCCAAATAGTTGTATCGACCATTTTTTTTGACGTATCATCTTCAAAATAAATCTTGATTTTATGGTGTTCTAAATTCCCCAAAGTCAGCGCCCTGTCTAATTCATCTTTTCGCTGTTTGATAGCCTCTTTATCATCATCAAGTACATCTGTAGTCGGAAAGTTCAATGAACCGATTCTTTCTTTGTCTATAACTTCAAAATTGTAATCCATAATATTATTAGTTAGTTTTGGTTCTCTAATTTAATAATTTTTCTTAAAAGAAAGAATAAATGACATTTTTTTTAGTAATTTTCTTCTGTTATTCTAAAAAACAAATCAACTCTTATAAAATATGATCACTTTCGATTTCACCGTATTTCCTGTCATAACAACCAAACGTTTAATTCTACGCCAGATTACCAATAAAGATGCCCCCGAAATGTTTGCTTTACGGTCAAATCCGGAAATCATGAAATATATTCCGAGAGAACTTCCAAAAACGATTGAGGATGCAATAACTCATATTGAATATATGCAGGGACTTTTAGAAAATAATGAATGTATCAATTGGGCTATTTGCCTTAAAGAAGACAATCGCCTGATTGGGAACATCGGTTATTTCAGGATGCAACCCGAAAATCACAGGGCAGAATTGGGCTATATGCTTTCAAAAGACTTCCACGGTAAAGGAATTATGCAGGAAGCACTCACTGAAATCATCAATTACGGTTTTAATAAAATGAAACTGCATTCTATTGAAGCCATAACCGATCCTGAAAATTTTGCTTCATGGAAACTTTTAGAAAAAAACGGTTTTATCCGTGAAGGCCATTTCAAAGAAGACTGCTACTGGCAGGGAAAATACCTTGACAGTTATGTGTATTCGCTATTGAACCGCAACGATTAAAATTTACGCCATGGAAAAATCAACACAACCGCATCAGCAATCCACGGTAATTTATCTCATTCGTCATGCTGAAAAAAAAGCTGATTTAAGCAACCCAGGTTTAACCCAGGCCGGTTTAAATCGTGCTGAAAACTGGGGCAGGATATTTTCGGAAATAGCTTTTGATACAATTTACAGTACCGATTACCTTCGAACAATCCAGACGGTCGCCCCTACAGCTCGTGAAAGTAAAAAAGAAATCACAAAATACAGTTCAAGGCTTTTCGATTCAGAACAATTCAAACAGGATTGTTTTGGAAAAAATGTTTTGGTAGTCGGACACATGAATACCATTCCCGTTATTGTCAACAGACTGATTAACCGCAATATTTATGAGGATATTGACGAAAATATTTATGGAAATCTTTATATCATAACTATCACCGAAAATACTATTACACATCAATTGCTTAAATTACCTTAAGCTATTGTACTTTCTTCATTTTGTTCTTACATTTGCCATCCTATGCTAAAAACGGTCAACATACTTAATAAAAGAGCCAAATTCGATTATGAAATACTCGAAAAATACACGGCTGGAATTGTATTGACCGGAACCGAAATAAAATCCATCCGACTGGGTAAAGCTGGAATTGCCGAAAGTTTTTGCGAATTCCATGGAACCGAACTTTTCGTAATCAATTCACACATAGAAGAATACCTTTACGGAACACACTACAATCACAAGGCAAAAAGCGAACGTAAATTACTTTTAAACAAACGTGAGCTCAGAGGCCTTTTAAAAAGTGTTCAGAACAAAGGATTGACTATTATCCCCCTTCGTCTTTTTACAAACGAAAAAGGATTGGCAAAACTTGACATAGCGCTATGCAGAGGCAAGAAAAATTACGACAAGCGCGACACTATAAAAGACCGTGATGTAAAACGGGATTTAGACCGTGTAAAAAAGTCCTTCTAACTTTAATTTTCAACACTTTACAAAACTTTATAATATTTTTCTTAAATTGGTATAAACTTAAACAGGTATACCATGAAAAGATATTTAGCCTTGTTTTTACTCACCTCTCTTATGAGCTGTAGCAGTGCGGACACAGTTATTGTCAACAGCTGGAAAGATCCCGAATCGAATGCAGCAAAAGAGCAGTTTAAAAAAGTAATGGTAGTTGCATTAGTTAAAGATGATAAAACCAGAAGAAATATTGAAAATGCAATTGTCGACAACAATCCGATATTTAAAAGTTCCTACGCTTTCCTAAATGGAACAACCGTCGAGCTTACAAAAGAACAACGCTTAAGCATCCTTAAAAGCGAAAATTTCGACGGGGTGATAACAATGCGATTGGTTAACATGGAAAAAGAGACTACTTATGTTCCTGGTACTAACACCGGGATGTATTATGGCGGAATGGGATACGGTTATGGCTATGGATTCGACAACTGGTATGGCTATTATTCACCCAATTTCTATACTCCGGGCTATTATCAGGAAAACACTTCCTATATGGTTGAAACAAATGTCTTTTCCTTAAATCAGAATAAATTGGTTTGGACCGGAACTACAAAATCCACTAACATTACAGATGCAGAAACTACAACCCGTAATATCATGATAGAAGTTGTAAAACAGATGGAAAAAGATGGGTTTTTAGATCCAAAAAGAAAATAAAAAACGAATATAAATAAAAAGGCTGTCTGCAAATAATAATGTTTCGCAGACAGCCTTTTCAGTATTTACTACATTTTAATTTTTATCTTCCAAAAGCGGAACAAAACGGAAATCCCCAAATTCGTGTTTTTCAAATTGGGTTTCGTTTTTTCTTACAAGTAAAGTCATCACCTGCACGTCTTCACCAACAGGGATAACCAAACGCCCCCCTATTTTCAATTGCGCCATTAAAGGCTGAGGGATATAAGGCGCTCCGGCAGTTACAATAATACTGTCAAACGGAGCAAAATTTGGCAATCCTTTATATCCGTCCCCAAAAGCAAGGTGTTTGGGACGAATACCTAATTTCGGCAATAGTAAAGACGTTGATTTGAACAATTCATTTTGTCTTTCAATCGAATATACCTTTGCGCCCATCGTATATAAAACCGCAGTCTGATAGCCGGAACCCGTTCCGATTTCCAATACCTTATCGTCTTTTTTAACCTGTAATAATTCAGTTTGAAAGGCAACAGTATAAGGTTGCGAAATCGTTTGACCCGCGGCGATTGGAAACGGTTTATCCTGATAGGCAAAATCCTCAAAACTCGAATTCAAAAATAAATGTCTCGGAATCTTTCTGATAGCTTCCAATACATTTTTATCGGTAATTCCTTTTCTTTCCAAAAGGCTTACCAACTGATTTCGAAGTCCTTGATGTTTGGCTAAATCTCTCACTTTTTTGGCATATTTATTTATGTAAAATTAGGCTTAAAAACCGTAAAAACAAAAGTCAAAACCCGAAACTTTACACCAAAAAACATTAAACATTAAACAAATAAATTATACTTTTGTTCAAAATAAATTTCTATGCTTAAAGTAGGCGTTTTAGGTGCAGGTCACCTTGGAAAAATACATTTACGATTACTCAATCAATCAGAAAAATATGAATTAGTAGGCTTTTACGATGAAAATCAGGAATATGCCGAAAAAATTGCCGCCGAATTTGGTTATAAACGATTCGACACCATTGCAAAATTAATCCACGCTGTAGACGTTGTTGATATTGTAACACCTACCCTTTCCCACTATAAATGCGCAAAAGTTGCCATCAAATCAGGAAAACACGTTTTTATTGAAAAACCAATTTCGACTACTGTAGAAGAAGCAGAAGAAATTATCGCTTTAGCCAAAGAATACAACATTAAAGGTCAGGTTGGCCATGTGGAACGCTTCAATCCTGCCTTTAAAGCGGTGAAAGACAAAATTGAAAATCCAATGTTTATCGAAACACACCGATTGGCAGAATTTAATCCGAGAGGAACAGATGTTCCGGTAGTTTTAGATTTAATGATACACGACATTGATGCGATTTTGAGTGTTGTACAATCAAAAGTAAAAAGCGTAAATGCAAGTGGTGTAGCGGTAATCAGTGATTCTCCAGACATTTCCAATGCCCGTCTTGAATTCGAAAACGGTTGTGTGGCCAATATAACTTCAAGCCGAATTTCAATGAAGAACATGCGTAAATCGCGATTCTTCCAAAAAGATGCTTATATCTCTGTGGATTATCTTGATAAAGTTTGTGAAGTCGTTAAGATGAAAGACGCTCCTGAAGTTCCGGGAGATTTCGACATGATTTTACAGAATGCCGAAGGCATTAAAAAGCAAATCTATTACGATAATCCGTCAGTGGAACAAAATAATGCCATCTTAGACGAACTGGAAACTTTCGCAGATGCCATCTATAACAATACAACACCTGTTGTAACGTTGGAGCAGGCAACCGAAGCATTACGAGTAGCATATCAGATTATCGACTGCATGGAAAAAAATTAATCTTTAAATTTTTAAATCTTTAAATACAAAAATGAAAAACATAGCTGTAATCGGATCAGGAACCATGGGTAACGGAATTGCACATACTTTTGCGCAATCAGGTTTCACCGTAAAATTGATTGATATTTCAGAAAAAGCCTTGGAAAAAGGAATGGCAACAATCGCTGCTAACCTTGACAGAATGGTTGCAAAAGGCTCTATTACAGAAGAAGACAAACATAAAACAATCGGAAACATCATTACTTATACAGACGTTAAAGATGGTGTTGTAGGTTGTGATTTAGTAGTGGAAGCAGCTACAGAAAATGTTACATTAAAATTAAACATCTTCAAACAATTAAGTGAAGTTTGTGATCATAACGTAATTTTAGCTACCAATACATCCTCAATTTCAATCACTCAAATTGCAGCTCAGGTAGTTCATCCTGAAAGAGTTATCGGAATGCATTTTATGAATCCGGTGCCTATCATGAAATTAGTGGAAATCATCCGTGGCTACAACACTACCGATGAAGTTACTAAAATCATCATGGATTTATCAGTTAAATTAGGAAAAACTCCAACGGAAGTAAATGATTATCCTGGTTTCGTAGCTAACAGAATCCTTATGCCGATGATCAACGAATCTATCGAAACATTATACAATGGCGTAGCAGGTGTTCAGGAAATCGACACGGTTATGAAATTAGGTATGGCGCATCCAATGGGACCATTACAATTGGCTGATTTTATAGGTCTTGACGTATGTTTATCCATCTTAAACGTAATGTACGACGGTTTCAAAAACCCTAAATATGCACCATGTCCATTATTGGTAAACATGGTTATGGCAGGTAAATTAGGAGTTAAATCAGGTGAAGGCTTCTATGATTACTCTGAAAGCAAAAAAGCGGAAAAAGTTTCTAAACAATTCGTATAAAAGTAAAAAGGGAAAAGAGAAAAGGGAGAAGCCAACCGCTTATCCCTTTTCTCTAATCACTTATCCCTCAATAAATGGCCAAAATAATTCCTTTCAAAGCAGTTCGTCCTACACCTGATAAAGTCAGCCTTGTAACTTCACGTTCCTATGACGATTACGGAGCAGCCGAACTGGCATCCCATCTTGAGTTCAACCCTTTTTCTTTCTTACATATTCTTAATCCTGCTTATGTAAACCAACAAAAGTTAGGTTGGGAAAAGCGGTTTAAATTGGTAGAACACAAATATCAGGATTTTAAGAATGAGGGAATTTTGATTCAGGAAGAAAGCCCTGCCTTCTATCTGTATGAAATTCATTCAAACAGACATACATTTACGGGTATTTTAGCCGGAACTTCCGTTGAAGATTATCAAAAAAACATTATCAAAAAACACGAAGACACACTACAATACCGTGTGGATTTGTTTAAGGATTATTTGCACGAGACAGGCTTTAATACTGAGCCGGTCTTAATAACATACAAAGACAACCCGGCTCTTTCGGATTGGATTGTAAACAAGAAAAAATCACGGCCCGTTTATGAGTTTTCGACCACTAACAAAGAGAAACATATTCTTTGGTCGGTTTCAGACTCAGAAGAAATAAATTGGCTGGAAAAACAATTTTCGGAAATCGGCACGTTGTATATAGCTGATGGTCACCATCGTTCGGCTTCTTCCGAATTATTGTATGAAGAAAACAAAGCTTCCGGAAATGTAAATCTGAATTATTTCATGAGTTTCCTGATTCCTGATTCTAACGTTAAGATTTACGAATACAATCGTGTGATAAACGATCTAAACGGCCATTCGAAAGACGATTTCATCAAAAAAATTGCCAAAAACTTCGTCATAAAAACTAAAAAGCAAGAGTTGTGGAAGCCCAGACATAAGTTTGAGTTCGGAATGTACCTTGATGGCGAATTTTATGCTTTACGATTGAAAGAAGAGCAATTTTCATTTAAAAATGTGCTGGAGCGTTTAGATGCACAAATTTTATACGATACAATATTACATCCCATTTTAGGCCTGGGAGATTTACGCACCGATGAACGCATCGCCTATGTACCAGGAACAAAATCAATCACTTCAATAAAAGACATGGTGGATGGCGGAGAATTCAAAGTAGGTTTCATGCTCTACCCTATCAACATTGAGGAAATTAAAGCCATAGCCGATTTAAACATGATCATGCCTCCCAAAAGCACTTATATTGAACCTAAATTCAGAAGTGGTTTGGTGGTGTATGAGTTATGATGTATGAATTCAGAAGTTTGAAATAATAGTAGATGGATTTTAAACAGATTCTTTACTAATTTTGTAAGAGGATCTATTAGTCTTAATTTATTATTCAAGCAAAGTTTTAATCATGTTTTTTAAACAATAAACTATGTCAATCCAATCCAATCTTCAGCATATAAAATCCACATTGCCATCAGATGTAACATTGGTAGCAGTTTCCAAAACCAAACCGGTTAGTGATTTGACGGAAGCCTACGAAGCCGGTCAGCGTATTTTCGGTGAAAACAAAGTTCAGGAAATGACCGAAAAATGGCAGCAAATGCCAAAAGATATTCAATGGCACATGATTGGCCATGTTCAGACGAACAAGGTTAAATATATGGTTCCTTTTGTAAAACTGATTCATGGTGTTGACAGTTTTAAACTGCTTAAAGAGATTGACAGACAAGGCAAGAGATACAGAAAAACAATCAATTGTCTGCTGCAGGTTTATATTGCGGAAGAAGAAACCAAATTCGGCTTAAATGAAACTGAAATTGATGAAATACTGAATTCTGAAGAGTTCAAAGATTTTCAAAACATAAGAATCGTTGGTTTGATGGGAATGGCAACTTTCACAGAGAATCAGGAACAAATTAAAAAAGAATTTCAGCATCTTAAGCAGATTTTCGACAAATACAAAGAATTTTCAGCTTTCAACTTTCAACTTTCAATCCTCTCTATGGGAATGTCAGGCGATTATGAACTCGCAATTGAATGTGGAAGTAATATGGTTCGGATTGGAAGTAGTATATTTGGAGAGCGAAATTAATATTAAGGATTACTTAGTCCTATAAATTGACAATCCTATAACTTAACTGTAAACTGACTTGTACGCGATTTTAGACATAGAAACCACCGGAGGACAATACAACGAAGAAGGAATTACTGAAATTGCCATCTATCGCTTCGATGGTCATGAAATTGTGGACCAGTTTATCAGTTTGGTCAACCCTGAAATTCCCATTCAGCCTTTTGTAGTGAAGCTTACCGGAATAAACAATGCAATGCTGCGTTCGGCTCCAAAGTTTTACGAAGTAGCAAAACGTATTATTGAAATTACGGACGGTTGTACTATTGTGGCTCATAATGCGTCATTTGACTACCGAATCCTCCGTACGGAATTTCGACGTCTGGGTTATGATTTCAGCAAACCTACACTTTGTACCGTAGAGCTTTCCAAAAAATTGCTTCCCGGACATCATTCCTATAGTTTGGGCAAATTAGTCAGAGCCTTGGGAATTCCTATGGCCGACAGACATCGTGCAACCGGAGATGCCATGGCAACGGTAAAACTTTTCAAAATGCTTTTATCTAAAGACTTAGAAAAAGAAATCGTGAAAAGTTATATCAAAACCGAAATAAAAGCGGGCATATCTCCCAAATTATTGGATATCATCGATGGAGTCCCTTCAAAAACAGGGATTTATTACATCCATCGCGAAGACGGTACCATCATTTACATAGGAAAAAGCAAGAATATCAAAAAAAGGGTAAATCAGCACTTTACCAGTTCCGATCGTAAGGCAAAAAAACTGCAAAATGAGGTGTTTGCCGTTACTTTCGAAGAAACCGGCAGCGAATTGATCGCGCTTTTAAAAGAAAGTGAAGAGATCAAAGTAAACCGTCCTCCTTATAACAGATCGCAACGCAAAACCATTTTCCCGTTTGCGTTGTATGCAGAAAAAAACAAGAATGGTTATATTGCTTTACAAGTGCAAAAAGCAGATGGAAGAAAAAAAGAAATCACTTCTTTTTCAACTTTGATTGAAGGAAAATCACTGTTGCATAAAATTACGGAAGAAAATAATCTCTGCCAGAAAATAAACGGTTTATATGATACCAAAAAAAGTTGTTTTCAGTATGATTTAAAACAATGCTATGGCGCTTGTATCGGGGAAGAAGCTCCCGAAGACTACAACAAACGCGTTACTCATTTCATTGAGAACAATCAGTTGCAAAACCAAAGCATGGTAATTGTCGATCAAGGGCGAAACGTAAATGAACGAAGCGCCGTACTGATTGAAAACGGAATCTACAAAGGCTATTGTTTTTATGATTTGAATTATCAGATTAACAATATCGATATCCTGAAAAACATCATTATCCCGATGGAAAACAACAGGGATTCCAGAAACATTATTCTGAATTACGTCCGAAAAAAGAAAGTTATTAAAATTGTCAGGTTTTAATTAACTTTAAAGTATCTTTTTTTACGTACCATGAAAAAAATTAAATCTGAATATGAACTTCTTCGGCAGAGAATTTACATCATAGTTTACGGTTCAAATACTGTTGCCGGTCGTCTTTTCGATATAGTTTTACTAGGCGTTATTCTTCTGAGTGTCTTATTGGTTATGCTGGAATCCGTGGAACATCTGGATCAAAAATACCATTCCACTATAATTGTATTGGAATGGATCATAACAGTTTGTTTCACTTTAGAATACGTGCTTCGGATTCTTTGCAACAAAAAACCATTTACTTTTATTTTCAGCTTCTACGGTATTGTCGATTTCATTTCGATTCTGCCGATGTATCTATCCTTTTTCATTCCGGGCTCCCGAATACTTTCCGTGATTAGGGCGTTGCGTTTGCTTCGTTTGTTTGGTATATTGAATTTAGTCCACATCACAGGTCAGGAATCACAGTTAAAACTAGCCATAAAAGCCAGCCGATCGAAAATCATCGTGTTTATTTACTTCGTCTTAATTGTTTCCATATTATTGGGTGCCATAATGTATGTTGTTGAAGGAAAAGAAAGTGGTTTTACCAGTATCCCTACCAGCATTTATTGGTGCATCGTTACCCTGACAACCGTTGGATACGGAGATATTGCACCGGTTACTATACCTGGACAAATTATAGCTTCCTGTATTATGATCTTAGGTTACGGAATTATTGCCGTACCAACAGGAATCGTTACAGCCGAATTTACAGCTGCGAAAAGAAATCAGAAATCGATCCAAATCGCCAAAAAATGCCCGTCCTGTTCTACAATAGTCACTGTTGAAGACGCGAAATATTGTTATCATTGCGGCGAAAAATTAGACAATGAATAATTACCTTATTACCATTATTGGTCCGACAGCCATTGGAAAAACAGCTTTAAGCATTAAATTGGCACAGCATTTTGGCTGCGACATAATTTCTTGTGACAGCCGACAATTTTTCAAGGAAATGACTATTGGAACCGCTGTTCCTCATCCGGAAGAACTGGCAGCGGCGAAACATCATTTCATTCAGAACAAATCTGTTTTTGAAGCGTATTCCGTCGGTGATTTTGAAACGGATGCCATAGCTAAACTGGAAGAACTTTTCAAGAAAAACAACGTTCAAATCATGGTAGGCGGATCAGGATTGTATGTTGATGCTGTACTGAAAGGTTTTGATGATTTTCCCGATATTGATGCTTCTGTGCGCGAGGAAATCAATGCCAAATATGATGCATTGGGAATTAATTATCTTCAGGATTCCTTAAAAGAGCTGGACACTGATTATTATAACAAGATACTTTCCGAGAATCCCCAAACCCTTCAAAATCCTCAACGAATGAAACGTTTTGTGGAAGTTTGTTTGGGCAGCGGCAAGCCCTATTCATCTTTTATCGGTCAGAAAAAAAACAACCGAAACTTCACTCCGATTGTAATTGGTTTGGAAGCCGAAAGGGAAAAAATGTACGAACGTATTAACCTTCGTGTTGATTTAATGATGCAGGAAGGATTATTGGAAGAAGCAAAAGCTTTGTATCCAAACAAACATTTAAATGCGCTGCAAACTGTGGGTTACCGCGAATTGTTTGATTATTTCGACGGAAGAGCAACCTTGGATTTTGCCATTGAAGAAATCAAGAAAAATACACGCCGATTTGCCAAACGCCAGATTACCTGGTTTAAACGTTCGGAAAATGCAATGTGGTTTGATTATCAAACTGATGTTTCGGAAATCATTAACTTTGTTGAGGAAAAAGGGACAAGATATAAGGCATAAGGACTAAATATAAATTTCTTTTCACTTTTCACTTTTCACTTTTCACTCACAACTAATAACTAATAACTCCAAAAAAATGCCAGTATCACCAAATTTCACTTCTGTATATACACACGAATGGGACATTAATTTTACCCTTTGCGCGTCAAATGCTTATTTGAAATATGTTGATTTGTGCAATTTGCTTCAATTGACCGCTGCGGAACATTCCATTTTAGGAGGGCTGAGTTTTAACGACATGCAACAACACCATCAGGCTTGGGTATTGAGCAGGATTCGTATTGAAATTGAAGCTTTACCGAAGTGGCAGGATAATGTGAGCATTAAAACGTGGATTGAAAACCTGGAAGGTTCCCGTTCGATTCGTAATATAGAAATGTACCTTAACGGAAAGAAAATAGCCGGAGCCACTACGTATTGGGCAGTTTTCAATACCCAACACCGAAAAGCGGAACCTTTGGCCTTACCGCACGAACACTTTGAAAAATACCCGGATCACAAAGCAACCAGCCAAAGTTTTTCACGAATAAATGTTTTACAGGATACAGAGAAAATTACGGAACGAACTGTAGTTTTATCGGACTTGGACATTGTAAACCATGTGAACAACACTAAGTACTTGGAATGGTGCCTGGATACGATGAATCCGAAAACGATTCTTAAGCAGGAAATCAAAAGTCTGGAAATGAACTTCCTGAGAGAATTAAACCTTAAAGACCACGTTGAAATTCACGCGGATGGAAGCCGAAATTTTTTCACGGTTACCAAAGATGACAAAGTTTGCTTTGCACTGGTTTTGGAAAAGAAATAAAGTTGTAATCAGTACTACTTCTGTTGATTGCCCCTAACCCGGATTAAAGCGAAAAGTACTTTGAGCAAAAAAAATTAGAAGTTCCTGAATAAAAAAAGCGACCAAAGGGAGCTCTTTATTGTGCTTTGGAACTACTTTTTTTTTAATCAAAATCTTGAAGCGGAAAGCCGGAACAGTTCCAAATAAAAAAAGCCCTGATTTCTCAGAGCTTCTTTCCAATAATATAATTAATCTATGAATTATTCGGCTGCTTTTCCTTTGACTACCAAACGGAAACCTTCACCGTGAATATTTAAGATTTCGACTTCATCGTCCTGTTTCAGGTATTTACGCAATTTGGCAATATAAACATCCATGCTTCTGGAAGTGAAGTAGTTATCATCTCTCCAGATTTTTGTTAACGCTAATTCACGCGGCATTAAATCGTTTTCATGCAATGCCAACATTTTCAGTAATTCATTTTCCTTAGGCGACAATTTGATTGGTTCGTCACCCGGGAAAGTTAAGAAACGTAGTTTTGAATTCAGGTGGAATTTACCTATTTCGAATTCAAAACGTGTATTGTCAGTTTTGGTTTCAGAAGCTTTACGCATGATAATTGCTTTGATTTTCATCAATAATACTTCCGAATCAAATGGTTTGTTCAAATAGTCATCGGCTCCAACTTTATACCCTTTCAATACATCCTCTTTCATCGATTTGGCCGTAAGGAAAATAATAGGCACTTCTTTGTTTTTCTCACGTATCTCACGAGCTAAAGTATAACCATCCTTATAAGGCATCATCACGTCAAGAATACACAAATCATAGTTGTCTTTCTTGAACTTTTCGAAACCTTCCATTCCGTTTTTGGCCAGAGTAACATCGAAATCATTTATTATCAAATAATCTTTCAATACTGCTCCGAAATTTGGATCATCTTCTACTAAGAGAATTTTTTTGTTAGTTGTATCCATATTTTTTTAATTAATTAAAGGCATTTTAATCGTAAAGGTACTTCCCTTCCCTTTCTCACTTTCCACAAAAATCTGACCATTATGGTCATCCACAATTCTTTTTACATAAGCCAATCCTAAACCGTGTCCTTTAACATTGTGTAAATCACCGGTATGCTCCCTGTAAAATTTTTCAAATATTCTTTTTATAGCCACTTTACTCATTCCTGCCCCATGATCTTTAACTGATATGAGGACAAAATCTTTCACATTTTCCGTTGAAACCTCAATTAAAGGGGCTTCGGGAGAATATTTTATGGCATTGTCCAGAATGTTAACCATTACGTTGGTAAAGTGAACATCATTCAGCAAAATTGTGGTCCGTTTTGCCTGAAGATTACTCTTAATCACACCGCCGCGATCTTCTACGATCAGGTTAACGTGCTCGATGGCTTCTTCAATAATTTCATGAACATTCGTTGGTTCTTTGCTTATTTCCAATTCCCGGCGCTCCAACTTGGAAATTCGGAGAACGTTTTCCACTTGGGCATGCATTCGTTTGTTTTCGTCACGAATCATCTGCAGATAGCGTTCTACTTTTTCCCGGTCTTCCATGATTTTTGGGTTTTTAATCGCATCTAAAGCAAGATTGATAGTTGCAATAGGCGTTTTAAACTCATGGGTCATATTGTTGATGAAATCGGTTTTAATTTCCGAAATCTGCTTTTGTCTTATCAGCTGGTTTAAAGCACTGAAATAGGCTACAATAATTACTAGGGTAAAAATCAGCGAAAGCGACGTGATTCCAATCAATGATCTAAACAGGAATTTCCCTTTCTGCGGAAAACTCACCAGCAACTGGTATTTGTTTTCATTGTCATTATCGGTAAACACAGGAATTCCGTAGGTTGATTTCTTATCGTAATTAAAATCCTCCGACTTGATTTTCGTCGCCAGACCATCGCTGTAAATACCAAATTCAAAAGGTGTTTTTACACCATATTGTCTCAATTCGCTTTCAAGCATGGCATGAAGTCGCTCATTTGAAATCCTGTCTTGTAAAGGTTTTAAGGCTACTATATCCTTAAAATAGATTTCAAATTGAGCTTTATCCAAAATATCCAGCGATCCGGATTTTTCAACCGTAATATCAGGTGTATTGGACTTTTGTATCGCAGAGTTATCAATAAGATTCCCATTATAGATTTCTGTTTTTCGTTTGGCTACAAAACTCTTTAACGGAACGGAATCGGAATTTTTATCAAAGAACGAACGATTTAAACTATAATCTTCTGAAATGATTGTATTGGAATAAATGATCTGCTCATTTGTCTTCGGATCACGCTCCACAAAGAAATATTCTTTTAAATCACTTTGTTTTGGCGCTTTCCCAATACTGTCTTTCAGCTTAATGTATTTTCTGTTAAACTCAAATGCCTCTTGCTGCTGCAGTTTGTTGGCAACATTTCCTATAACTTGCAGAACATGAAACTTGAATTGTTCTTCGTTATTTTTATAGGAACTTTCAATCCAATACAACTGAACGAGAATTATCCCTAAAAGAGACATACTCATTAACACAACAAGTAATCGGAAACGCGTTTTATTCATCCAAACAAAATTAACATTTTAACATTTAGACCTTAAAAACATTAACCAAACATTAACATCTGCTAAAGTTTTTACATTTTATTCAATTCTTTAAGAATTTCACTAACATTTTTTTTAACTTCAGCCAGATCGCTATTTTTCACAATATAATCCGACAAGGGAATTTTTTTTTCATCAGGCCATTGATGCGACATTCGCTCTAAAACCTGTTCCTCCGTCACCTTATCACGATTCATTACCCTTTGGATTCTTAATTCCTTAGGTGCTGTAACCAAAATAATTTTGTCACAATCTTTATAACTGCCGCTTTCAAAAAGGATGGCTGCTTCTTTAATAACAAAAGTGTGATTCTCGTGTGCTTTCACCCAGTTTAAAAAGTGATTCCTGACTTCCGGATGAACAATACTGTTTAATTTCTTTAACTGTTCCGGAGCAGAAAAAACGATATCAGCGATTTTCTTTTTATTTAACCGATTGCCATCACTGATATTCTCTACAAAGACCGATTGTATTTTTTTTATCATTTCGGGAGTGTCCATCAGTTTTTTAGCCTCATCATCAGCTATATACACCGGGACACCGACTTCTTCAAAATAACCGGCAACGGTTGATTTTCCGCTCCCAATTCCACCTGTAAGTCCGATTATCTTTGTCATATTACTTTTTAAAAAACAACTCCGGGAAAGCTTTCTCAGGCTGCTGCTTTTTTATTTTGATTTTGATGAAAGACTGCAAAAAACCGACTCCATATCCAACAAATTGGAAAGCTGCTGCAAAAACAGATAAAAATCCAATCCACGGATTCATATTTTCAGTTGCCCCAATCCAGAATAAGAGTATAAAATAGGCTGCATATACTTTAATCGGAAGAGAAAAACCGAAGATTAACAAAATCACAGAAACCACGAATCCTAATAAAAAAAGTGTCGGAAACCAAAATGTTATCTTACTGTGTTTTGGATACCATGAATCTAATATTGGTCTTGCTTTTCCAAATTTGTTCACTTGTTTGTAGAATTTACCGAAATCGATCCTGCGTTTATGATATACATAGGAATCTTTAAAAAGTCTGGTTTTGAAACCTAATTTCCATAGACGGATCGACAAGTCCGGATCTTCGCCAGGATGGATGTTCCCGAAACCTCCGGAAGCTTCAAAAGCCTTCTTCGACAATCCCATATTAAAACTCCTTGGCTGGAATTTACCTATCTTTTCAGATCCTCCCCGAACACCTCCGGTTGTCAAAAAAGATGTCATCGTAAAATTTATTGCTTTTTGAACGGATGAAAAAGAATCCAATGCATTATCAGGACCTCCAAAGCAATCCACGAATTCCTTTTTTAGATTTTCATCGACCGATGCCAAGTAATTTTCAGGTAAAATACAATCGGAATCCAGTATGAGAAAATAACTTCCCATAGCATGTTTCATACCGAAATTTCTTGAATCACCAGGCCCTGAATTAGGTTTATTAAAATAGGAAATAAAAATTTTTCCCTCATATTTTTTCACTACATCGTAGCAAGGGATTGATGAGCCATCTTCAATGATAACAACCTCAAAATCTTCATGATAATTCTGCTCTGCTAAGCTTTTCAGCAGTTCCTCAACTTCATCAGGACGGTTATAAACCGGAATAATAAACGAAAAATACATTACTGCAACTAAATTTTAACAAAGATACTGCTATAAAAACAAAAAGCCGCTTCAGAAAGCGGCTTTTTAAACTATTTAATCGATTTTGTTATTGCTTTACAACTTTAATCGTTTTAGTCAAACCTTCAGCAGTAACCTTAACAATATAGTTTCCTGCATTTAAATTTGACATATCAATTTGCCCTTGTGCAATATTTAATGTCTTAGTTAAAACTTTCTGGCCTAACATATTATAAACTTCTACAGAAGAAATTTCGCTTGAATAAGATACATTCAATACATTTCTAACAGGATTTGGATAGGCTTTGAATGAAGTCGCATCAAATTGAGCAGTTCCAAGCAGTGTGGCCGTTCCAGACAAACTAACTGTTAAAGGCCCTTCCAAGCCATCTTCCAATTCATCCCATTGTCCGATATTCACCCAATATTGACCCGGGGCCAAAGCTGTTAATTCTAGTGTTTCGTCTATACCTGAATAACCATCATCCTTAGAACCTACACAAGTAAAGGTTCCACAACTTCCCGAATATACAGCTAGTTCAGGATCCCAACCGGTCACCCCTGTCAATGAAATTGCTACATCACCTGCTGTTGCAACTGTAAAAGTGTACCATACACCATCATTCATACCATCTTCACAATTTAAAACAAAACCGGTATTATTAGTTGCCCCTAATGCATTCTGAGAATTTGAATATGGAAATGACGCGATTGAAATTGCATTCGCACAATTATCATTCACAGGTGGAGCACAAGATGGCGATACACATTGAATTGACAGTACATGACATTCTTCATCCACTCCACAGGCTGCATCAGTATGAATATGTAATCGAACTGTACTAACTGTAATATTATTTACTGTAAGTGGTGAAACTCCGCTGGCAATAACAGTATTTGACTGATCTGTCACCGTTAGATAACCACCTGATGCACCTGAAGATGCAAATTCATAATTATTTCCTACTATGATTCCTGAGATTGTTGCATATTCACCAGCATAATTGCATTCATCAATTTCCTGGACGCTTCCGTTATTCAATGAATTTACAGCAGATTCTGGCCATTCTTCAGTACTCAAGCACTGACCAAATGAGGCTGTTGAGATCAACAACAATAAAAAAGTAATTTTTTTCATACATTTAATTATTTAGATTTTGCTCAAAAATACTAATTAATATCACAAAACAAACAATCTGTGTATTTTTTATAACAAAAAAATAATACTATTTCTTACATATTTAAATCACAATTTAATCATAACGTATATTTACATAGAATTCTAAAAGTAATTCCCCTACAAAAAAAGGCTGTCTTTTTCAGACAGCCTTTTTTAATTTATAGGACTAATAAATTATCGTTTTACCACTTTGATCGTCTTTGTTAAACCTTCAGAAGTAACCTTAACAACATAGTTACCCGCATTTAAGTTTGACATATCGATTTGTCCTTGTGCTACGTTTAATGTCTTCGCTAGCACTTTCTGACCTAACATATTATAAACTTCTACTGAAGAAATCTCAGCCGAATAGGTTAAATTCAACACGTCTTTAACTGGGTTTGGATAAGCTTTGAATACAGTTGTATCAAAATCAGCAGCACTTAAAGTTGCATCATAAGCAGAAATCGAGAATTCACTAGAATTTTGAGCCGGAGCCGCAACACCAGATTTCCAAACTCCAACATAAAGAGTTTCTCCCGGGGTACGATTTGTCAGTGACAACGACGACAAACCATATTGACTATACTCACCATCATTATCAGAACAAGCTACTGGAACCAACGTCCCACATGCACCTGAGAAAGCCCCAATAACCGTATCCACCAATTGGTATGAAGGAGTAATAAATGTTTCAATTTTTAAATTCCCTGAAGCAGGAACCACTACACTATACCAAACATCTGCTGCAAAATTGGTCGCACAACTTGGAGCTACACCCGAAGTTGTAGTAGCACCCCAAATAGTCCCAGTAATATAGTTATCCTGAAATACACCACCTGTTGTTAATGCAATTGCATTAGCACAAATATCATTTACCGGAGGAGCTGGAGGAGGTGGTAAAGTCGTAAAAGAAACAGTTGACCAAACACCGTAAACACCTGAACAATCCGTTCTAACATGTAAATAATATACTGTCTCAGGAGACAAAGGACTTGCACTAAATGAATTTGTTGCAGTGTCAGTCCCAGCTCCAACCGGATCAGAAGCTACCTGATCTAAAACATACTGATAACCACCTGCCACTGAATTCCATGTAATAGTAGCCGCTGAATCAGTTATGTTACTCGCAGTCAATCCAGATAAATCAGCACACGGAGGAGTCAATCTCAGATTAAAATTGTCAATTGAAAAATCAATATCAGCATTTCCGTTATCAGTTCCCTCCACAGCGCGAAATGCAAAACGAACATTCTGTCCTGCATAAGCATCCAAATCAATAATATTTGAAGTTCCTATATTTGAAGGTACATTAGTGTTATTATAGGTATACAAAACTGTCCAGTTGTTCACATCATTTGAAACTAAAACCTGAACCACGTCATCAGACTCCCAAGGAGTAGTTGGTGCAGAAGTTAAATTGTGTTGATTTGCAGCAGCATCGAATTTAAGTTCATAACCCGTTGCAGGAATAGTAAACAGCGGGGATACAACCCATTCATTACCAGTATTCCAGGCAATGTTATAACTAAATGCACCTGTAGAACCATTATTTGCGAACCCATCTTCAAACCATGCACTACCTATAAAAGTTCCAGGTCCGGCCGCTAAATCACCGTTTTTACCTTTCTGCCAGCATCCTGGTAAATAAGTTGTAAAATCTTCTGACACCGGAACACTAACTGCCCCACAAGTAGTAAAAGTAGTTTCCGCACAACCCGTTGCATCACCAATGGCATTATAAGGAATTACTTTTACATAATAAGTTGTTCCCGGAGTCAAAGTTCCTAAAGTATAATCAGTTACGTTACCAACATACTGCATATTCAAGATATCAGATTCTCCTGCAGTGGTCCCTACATTCAATTTATACCCAGTTGTCCCACCAGCTGCAACTGGCCATTTAATTCGAGAATCTATCACATTCACTGCACCATTCGCTGGAACATTCAACGCAGTGCAAACCGGAGCTTCGGTAGGTGTAAATGCAACTTCCACATCTATAGATATAGTAACGTCATCAGGATATTGATCCAGATTAGCCGAGGTAATTGTCAGTGTTGAAAATCCAGTAATATCAACATTATCAAAACTGCCACCACATCCGGTAATTGGAGTTCCTCCATCTACTGAAAGCGAAAAATTAAACCAAGAAGAACATCTGTCCGAAATTAAACTTTGGCCAGGTCTCTTTAACGTCATAGTTACACCTGTCCCTGTTCCATGACAGATAATATCAGATGCATTGATTGTTAATACTGTCGGCCTATTCCCATTATTTGGGTCGACATCCTTACCAGAAACAGTAAACGTTTGTTTACAAATGGATTGCGAAAAAGACTGCAACCCAAACACTAAAAGAAAAATTAAAAAAGTAAATTTTTTCATAAATGTAAATATTTGAATTTTGTCAAAATTATCAATTTTTTTAACAAAACAAACATTTTACATGTTTTTATAACTAACAATTGTTTATATTTTTTCAACATACTGTTCCAAATTTAAAAAAATACAACATTCAACACCTTTAAAATCAATTAATCTAAAAAAACGTTGTTATATTCACTTTTTGTTATATTATTTTTACACCTAAAAAAAGCTGTCTAAAAAAGACAGCTTTTAAAAATAAATAGAGCAATCTATTACTGTTTCACCACTTTAATTGTTTTGATTAAACCATCAGCAGTAGCGACATTAACAATATAATTCCCGCCATTTAAGTTTGACAAATCGATTTGCCCTTGTGCAACATTCAATAACTTAGTCATTACTTTCTGACCTAACATATTATAAACTTCCACAGAAGAAATCTCTGTTGCATAGGATAAATTCAACACGTCTTTCACAGGATTAGGATAAGCTTTGAATGCAGCGGTATCAAATTGAGCATTCCCAAGTAGTGCTGCAGTTCCGGACAAACCTATTGTTAAAGAACCTTCCGCATTATCTGAAGTACCACTATAATGTCCAATATTGATCCAATATTGACCTGGAGCCAAAGCTGTCAGATTAAGTGTTTCGGCACCTCCTGCAGCTCCATTATCAACAGAACCAGCACAAACAAAAGCACCACAACCTCCTGAATAAACAGCTACTTCAGGATCCCAGCCTGTCACTCCTGTAAGCGAAATAGTTATATTTCCAGTAGTTCCAACAGTAAAAGTGTACCAAACACCATCATTCATCCCCGAAGTTGATGAACAAGTAGAAATAGCACCTGCATTATTAGTTGCCGATGTTGCATCCTGAGTATTTGTGTACGGTAATTGAGCAATCACAGCAGCATTAACACACGCATCATTAGCAGGCGGAGTACCAAGTGTTGTAAAAGAAACTGTTGACCAAGAACTCAATGTTCCTGAACAATCCGTTCTAACATGGAAATAGTACGTTGTCAAAGGAGATAATGGCGTCGCATTGAAAGTAGCCAATGTAGTAGCAGTCCCTGAACCGGCAGGATCAGCAGCATTAGCATCTAAAACATATTGATAACCTGACACCGACGGAACCACTCCCCAAGAAATATTTGCTGAATTATGAGTTACATTGCTTGCCGCTACGTTTATAGGCGCACTGCACGCAGGTGTAACTGTAATACTAATATTATCTACTGATAAATTAAATTGATTTATTCCGGAATAAGCCTGGAAACCAAAATAATAAACCCCTGTCGCAGAAGGCGTAAAATCAATCTGATTATATTGGATTGCATTCTGATTAATCGCTGAATGATCCGCCAGCACATTTGTCATTGAAGCAGAAGCAGCTGAAGTACCATAAGCAACTTTCAATTTCTCAACATAATTTGTTGCGTTATTTCCATAATTATATGAAATTCTATATGATGTTCCGGCAGTCAAATTGATTCCCTGAGTAAAAAACCAAGTATTGGCCGAATATGTTGAATGGTATACGTAAGTTAAAGCTTTAGTTGTAAATCCATAACCAGGCGCACTTGCAGTAGCCCAGACATTACCCGTTCCATTATTAACTACTAATGCACAAGCTGGTATAGCAGGGGTCGTTACACTTTCGAAATCTTGCAAATAAGGAATATTAACCGCCGCACATGGAGTTATAAAACTATACGGCCCAGCCCAAGTACTGGTTCCATTTGCCTGACAATCAGTCTGAACATAATATTGATAAGCTGTGATTGGCGACAAACCTGAAAGCAGGTGTGGATTAGCCACTCCATTAACAATTGTTCCTGTTCCTAATGCAAAACCTGAAGGTCCCCATTGAATATTCCATAATGTTTCTGAACCTCCCGCAGTCCAAAATAAACTTGCAGATGAAGAAGTCAGATTATTTGCTCCTAGAGCCGTTGGTGGCTCACAAGTAGGCACTAACTCTATGTTGATATTACCAATATGAAAATCATAATCTGCCGCATTATCTACAGGACCATCCGTTCCCCTAAAAGCAATTTGCACAGTCTGACCTGTATAAGCTGAAAGATCAAATAAATAATCCGTCAGGACATTTGTCAACGTAGTTGTGTTTGCCGCATTGAAAGTATGTAAAACAGCCCAAGACAAACCACAACCATCTGCAGATATTAAAACATCAACTTTATCATCAGTTCCTGCCATTCTTTCCGAATCAACAGCTCCGGATGCAAATTCTGTAATAGCTGCTTTAAATTTAAGACGGCTGGCAGCAGTCAAACTAACCTTAGGGCTTATAACCCATTCATTTCTTGAATTTGTGTATAAATTCAATTTTGCACTTGAACCAAGCACGCTGGAATTAATCCATCCGGAAGTAGCTCCTGCAGGAGCTGCATCAGATGGCGTAGAACCAATAGCGGTAACTATAGATGATTCATACCATCCTGGGAATACCGTACTCAAATTAGATCCTGTAAAACCAGAAAAATTATTATTAACAGGAAGTGTAGCTGTTGACGGTTGCAAAGTTAGAACCGAAGCTGCATTTGTTCCTGAAGTTACATTATAATAATATTCATAAGGACCTGAACCACATCTTACATACTCATAAACCTTAAAGTAATAAGTTGTATTACAAACTAGTCCGGATACAGAAACACTAGCACCTGTTCCATCATACACGATTTGCTGTCCACTTCCAGCATAAAGGGCATTAGCCGTAATGGCCGGTTGACCACTGCTATTTACCGGATCTGTTATACTGGCATTATTGCTGACAACAACCATTCTTCTGCTTCCACTTCCATTTGTCCAGTTTGCTGTTGTATTGGTATATTGTGTAGATGTAAAGTTTAAAGCCGATGCTTGTGTTGCAGGAGCTATAGCACTTTGCACATCAGCAATTGTTGAATAATCAAACATACCAGAATTTGTACAAGTAACTTTTAACCTGTATTGGATATTTGTTCCAGCAAATGCAGGTGGCGCATAATTTAAAGTAGTAGCACCTGCTCCTCCGGTTGCATTAGTCCAAGAGCCTCCACTGTTAGTTGATTCTTCCCATTGATAAGTCAAACCGATCACACCTGATGTTGAACCAGATACAACAAAACTAGGAGGAATAGTTCCAGAACAAATATTCTGAAAAGCAGGCGTAACCGTACCCGCTACAGGCGAACCAGAACAAGGTGATCCAAAAGTAATCTGAACATTAGGTCTGTTATTTGAAACCGTTCCATTAGCGATAGGAGCTGTAGTATCTTGTTGCCAGTATTCGTGTTGTGAAGTTGCCGTAGAATATCTAACTGAATTCCCAGAAGATCCCCCTGAATTACCACCACCTCCAAAATTAGCTTCAACAAGAACCATTAAGTTATTACTGCCGCCTGTATAATTGAAAGGGACTGATAAATTGATTGTATTCCAGCCAACAACCGGAGTTACAGACCCTGAGTACACTTGAGTTGCTCCAGAAATTTGATTAGCCCACGTTCCCGCTGTTAAAGCAGAACTAGCTGTTTCCATTAAATAAACAACGATTGGCCTGGCTGCTCCGGCAGTGTTTGCCTGCCATGAGAGATTAACAATATTTCCGCCACTGCCAATTTCTGCTGCGGTATAAAGTGAAGCCGACCTTTCATAGCCATAAAAGTTACCCAAAGGGTACCTTTGCGTAGAAGTACCAGCCCCAATTGTAATTGTTTGCGCATTCAATCCTATAAAAGAAAAGAGCAGCAAACAAATAAAAAAAGTAATTTTTTTCATGCTTTTGTTTTTTTAGTTTAAGTTGCTGAATTTAACATATTTGATAAATATTGTAACGTAAAAACAAATCAAATAACAAAAACGTCTTTAATTGTTTATATATAAACAATTAAAGATAGATTTTACCTACATATTGAATAAATAGCTATACTTTTTGTTAAATTTTTATTATGAATTAAACAAAAATCAGCTATTACCATTTTTTTAACATAATGATAAATAATAATTAACAAATATTTACTTACTTTTTTGTAAAATTTCATCACCAATCTTCTGAATTAAGACTTTTACCTCCTAATCAATAAAAAAGTATTGATACTTTTCGATTTTTTAAATAGTATAGCATTGGATAATAACTCCAAAAAAAAAACTCACGACAAGCGTGAGTTTTTTGAAATCTTTATTTTAATATTTTATTTATGCGATACTTGGCACCTGAACCATTTCATCAGCATCTGCTAAATAATCCACTCCTTCGAAACCAAATCCGAACAAGTTTAAGAAATCTTGTTTATAACCCGCCAAATCACCGATTTCTGCAAGAGATTCTGTTGTGGATTCATTCCATAATTTAGCAATTCTTCCCTGTACATCTTCTCTCATTTCCCAATCGTCAATTCGAATTCTTCCCTTATTATCAGTTGGAATTGCAGAACCGTTATATAATCGCTGTTCGAACAATCGCTGCATCTGTTCAATACAACCTTCATGGATTCCCTCCTCTTTCATGATTTTATACAACAATGAAATATAAAGTGGAATCACAGGAATTGCTGAACTCGCCTGAGTCACCAAAGCTTTGTTAACTGAAACGTATGCTTTTCCATTAATATCTTTTAACTTATCTGTAATCTCGAAAGCAGTAGCCTCCAAGTGGTCTTTAGCTCTTCCGATTGTACCTTTTCTGTAAACCGCTTCAGTAACTTCCGGCCCGATATAAGAATAAGCCACTGTCATAGCTCCATCAGCTAAAACACCAGCCGCTTTCATGGCGTCCATCCACATTGACCAGTCTTCACCTCCCATTACTACAACAGTGTTGTCAATATCTTCCTGATTAGCCGGATCGATAGAAACCTGAGAAACATTTCCTGTGTGGAAATCAACCGTTTTATTTGTAAAAGTATTTCCGATAGGCTTTAAAACCGAACGGTGTGTAACTCCCGTTGTAGGATGAACACGAACTGGGGAAGCCAAACTGTAGATTATCAAGTCAACCTGACCTAAATCAGCTTTAATCATATCGATGGTTTGCTGTTTCACTTCATTTGAAAAAGCATCACCATTAATACTTTTAGCATACAAACCTGCTTTTTTTGCCTCTTGTTCAAAAGCCGCTGTATTATACCAACCCGGCGAAGCAGTTTTCCCTTCTGCAGGTTCTTTTTCAAAAAACACTCCTATAGTAGAAGCTCCCGAACCAAAAGCACTGGTAATTCTTGAGGCTAAACCAAATCCTGTAGAAGCACCAATAACCAATACACGCTTCGGTGCGTTAATTTCACCTTTTGATTTTACATATTCAATTTGATTTTTTACGTTTTGTTCGCACCCTTTTGGATGAGCGGTCAAACAAATAAATCCTCGCATTCTAGGTTCTATAATCATGTCCTAATATTTTATTTATCTAGTTTTAGTTTGTTGTTTGTATGAAAAATAAAGCGTAACAAAAGTAAGTTAAAAAATTAATTCAACAACGCTTTTGCATGATTTAGCGCCGAATCAGAAATGTCTTTACCTGACAGCATTTCGGCAATTTCAGTAATTCTTTCTTCTTCAGAAAGCAACTTCAATTCGGAAATCGTACTTTCACCAAAAGCAGATTTAAATACTTTGTAGTGCTGTTGCCCTTTAGCAGCTATTTGAGGTAAATGTGTGATGGCAAAAACCTGCATTTGAGCACTCATCCTTTTCATGATATCTCCCATCTTATGCGCAATTTCCCCAGACACTCCCGTATCAATTTCATCAAAAATAATGGTCGGCAATTTGGAATATTCGGCTAAAATCGATTTTACAGCTAACATAATTCGAGATAATTCCCCTCCAGAAGCCACTTTTTTTAACAGCCCAAAATCCGTTCCTTTATTTGCAGAGAACAACAACTGGACTTCGTCTTTTCCTAAAGTATTATAAGTTTCCGATGGTTTAATTTCAAATTGAAAACGGGCATTTGGCATTCCGAGTTGCGACAAGACAGAAGAAATCTTTTCCGTTAGAATCGGAACTGCGTTTTTTCTGTTTACTGAAATTGAATCCGCCAACACATCAAGACTTTCAACATGTTTCAGAATTTCGCTTTCCAATGTATTGATCGTATTCTCCAAATCGTCAGCTAAAACGACTTTAGTATCCAAATCGTTTTGAATCACCAGTAACTCTTCCACGGAATTCACCTGATGCTTCTTTTGCAGCGAATAAATGGTTTGCAGTTTTTGATGAACCAAATCAAGCTGTTCAGGATCATTCACAAGCTTTTCCGATAGATTGTAAAGCTCGTTTGAAATATCATCAAATTCGATCAAAATAGAGGATACACGCTCTGCCAATTCACTGAATTCAGGTGTCAAACCAGAAATTTTTTGCAGTGAAGCTTTAACCTCTTTTATGTTTTGAATGATTCCGATTTGCTCTTCATTAGTCAAAGCAATAGATTTATCCAAAGCTTCTTTTATAAACTCAACGTTATTGAGTTTTTCATAAATATGCTCAAGTTCTAATTGCTCTCCCTCTTTCAAATTTGCAGCGAGCAATTCTTCAAGCAAAAACGAATTGTAGTCTTGTTCTTTTGCCAGTGCATCTTTTTCAGAAATCAGTTTCTTTAACCGGGCTTTAACCGATTTGTATTCCGATAACTGAATGTTGTATTGCCCTAAAATTTCTGAATTTCCGGCAACAGCATCCAAAATCTGAATCTGATAGGCTTCTTCTGATAATTCCCTTGTCTGATGCTGGGAATGAATATCAAGCAGAAAATCGCCCAGTTCCTGCAATTCATTAAGATTTACCGGACTATCATTTACAAATGCCCTGGATTTTCCGGAAGGAAGAATTTCCCTTCTAATGATGGTTACATCTTCATAATCCAAATCATTATCTGAGAAAAAAGATTTTAAATTGTATTTATCAATCTTAAACTGTGCTTCAATTACACACTTTTGTTCTTTGTCTTTTAACGAAGTCAGATCGGCCCGTTTACCTAAAACCAAACCCAAAGCACCTAAAAGAATAGATTTTCCCGCACCTGTTTCTCCGGTAATGATAGACAATTGCCCGGAAAAATTCATTTCCAACTGTTCAATCAGCGCAAAGTTCTTGATAGTTAAGTGTGTAAGCATAAATTGTGTCTGAAGATAGATTAAAACACAAATTTAGTATTTTATATTATTCCATTTTGAGGAATTTAAAGGAGAAATCCTGTTGAGAGTATCCGATAAATCAGTGATGTCAACACTAGGTCCTCCTGAGAAAATATAGACGATTTCATCAGCCTTAGCGTCAAAAAAGACTCTCGTTAGAAAGGCATTCGGACGAACAGAATGAATTTTTGAAACCGTTTTTATTGCTTTGGTAATATTTTGTTTCGCCGTTTTCTGATCTTCAGCCATTTTATCCATACCCAACTGATGGTATTCATATAAAGCGTCACGATAAGGTGTAAAGGTATTTGACAACAAATCGTTTATCAGATAATATCGGTTTTGTTTTTTTTCTGTTTGCGTCCAACCTGCAGAACCACTTGATTGAGCAAGGTTCGCCATATTAGAAGCAGCTTCCAGGTATTTGGTACCTCCTTGATTTGAAAAAGTATCAGCGTCCAAACCTATAATTATATTAGCATAAAAAGCCACCATAGCTACTAAATTTGAATCATAGCTATTGGGATTGTAAATAAAGTTTTCAAATTCTACATACCTGAAATTAAACTCCTTATCATTATAGTTAAAAACAGGCGATGTATATGTTGAGTTAAAAACAGGCCTTGATGACTGCACCTGAAGCGTACATTGGAAATCATTATTATCATAGGACTGAACGGTAATGAACATACTGCAATCGATACGCTCATTATTGGCGAAATTCTTTGTTGACCATTTGGTGTTGTTGACAAACTCCCCAAGCGAACGCTCCAACGTTTTAAATATCTGCACATTAGACGCTGTAATCTGATCATAATTAACTTTTACGGTACACTTCAATTCCTGGCTATATCCAAAAAATGAAATAAATAAAAGTCCGATAAGAATCCAATTACGCATATTGTTTTACTATTTTATTAACGATATCCTGAGCTACTTCTTCTTTGGATTTTAAATCCATTGGTTCAATTACAAAATTCTTATCAATAAAAGTCACTTTATTGGTTGGCTTACCAAAACCAGCGCCTTCATCATTCAATGAATTAAGAACTATCAAATCTAAGTTTTTTTTCTGAATTTTCTGCTTTGCGTGTTCAATTTCATTTTCCGTTTCCAAAGCAAATCCGATTAAAAACTGATGTTTTTTTATTTCTCCAAGCGATGCAAGGATATCCTTTGTTTTTTCCAATTCTATGGAAAATGCTTCTTCGTTCTTTTTTATTTTCTGTGAAGCTACGTTTTTAGGTCGATAATCAGCTACTGCCGCGGCAGCTACTGCAACATCAACCTCATTAAAGTATTGGTGACAAACATCATACATCTCCTGAGCAGAAGTTACTCTTTCTACTTTTACCAAACCATGTTTTAGCTGAAGGTGTGTAGGTCCGGAAACAAGGATGACTTCAGCACCAAGATCGGCTGCAGCCCTTGCAATATCAAATCCCATTTTTCCTGTGGAATGATTTCCTATAAAACGAACCGGATCGATGGCTTCATAAGTAGGCCCGGCCGTAACCAATATCTTTTTGCCTTTTAAAGGAAGTTTGCTCTCTAGGTCTTTTTCCAGAAAAGAAACAATATTTTCAGGTTCTGCCATTCTGCCTTCACCGGAAAGTCCGCTGGCCAACTCGCCGCTTTCTGCAGGGATCATGATATTCCCAAAATCCTGCAAAGTTTCAAAACTAGCTAATGTAGATGGGTGTTTGTACATATCCAGGTCCATTGCAGGTGCAAAATAAACCGGACATTTTGCCGATAAATAAGTAGCAATTAAAAGGTTGTCGCAATTACCGTTCACCATTTTGGAAAGTGTGTTGGCAGTTGCCGGAGCAATGAGCATTAAGTCGGCCCAAAGTCCAAAATCCACATGATTGTTCCATTCGGCTTCTTCCTCTTCTTCATTTATAAAGGTAGAGTAAACCGGATTTTTGGAAAGCGTGGACAGCGTTAGCGGGGTAACAAAATCTTTAGAAGCAGGTGTCATGATTACCTGAACCTGAGCACCTGCTTTTATAAGTAGTCTAACTAACGTTGCTGTTTTATATGCGGCTATCCCTCCGGAAACACCGAGTAATACTTTTTTACCGCTTAAAACAGACATAGTTTCGTTTTATTGTTGATTAGAATCTCTGTAGTAGATTTTACCCTCTAACCACTCCTGAACTGCTAATGCATGTGGCTTTGGCAATTTTTCGTAAAACTTCGAAACTTCGATTTGCTCTTTGTTTTCAAAGATTTCCTCAAGACTATCATTGTAAGTAGCAAACTCCTCAAGCTTATCGATCAATTCTTTTTTGATTTCAGAATTGATTTGATTAGCTCTTCTTGCCATAATAGTAATCGCTTCATACACATTTCCCGTTGGCTCTTCGATTTTACTTTTATTGTAAGTTACCGTGTTTACAGGAGCTGTAGTCTTCTTTAAATCCATACTTAATTATTTAGAAAATTTTTGTAATTCAACATCAATTAGTGCCAGTTTTTCGTCGGCATCTTTTTTATACTTTGTATCTGCTTTATATCGCATTAAGCTTGCATGAGCAAGTTTTGCGCTATTCAAACGCTCTTCCATTTTAGAGAAAATACTCTTCATTGCATAGTTGTATGAAAAATCAAATTTATAATACAACGCTTCTTCTTTAAACTGTGTTCCCGGATAATCGGAAATAAAATTATCAAGCGCTTTAATACCTGCTTTGTAATCGTTTATCGGATTCTGAACCATTCCGTAAGCTTTAGCGATTTCGAAAGCCTTTTTCTCTAATTTATCTCTGAGTTCAACAATAATCTTGTTTGCCTCAGCAAAATATTCAGAGTTCGGATAATTATTAATGAACGTTTGCAATTTATCAATTGCTTTATCAGTATCCGTCTGATCTAACGAATAAACCGGCGATAACTTTGAGTACGATTTAGCAGATAAAAAATAAGCTTCTTCTCTGTGTTCACTTTTCGGATACGTTGCAGCGAATGATTCAAACTGATAGCCCGCCAAATAATACTGCTCTGTTTTATAATACGACTGCGCAAACATGTAAAACAATTTTTCAGCCTGAGGCTTACCCCTGTTAGGACCTGCTATCTGTTCAAATAAACGGATGGCTTTTTCATATTTCCCTTTCTCGTATTTCTGGGTTGCTATTTCATATTTAAAAGCTAAATCTTCTGATTTTAAAGCTTTTTGATAAGGACTGCAAGAAACAAACAATACTGAAAAAAGTAAAAAATATAAAAATTTGTTCATGTTTTTATTTTCGTTATTATGCCTCTACCCTCAATTTTCATTGATTTAAAAGCAACTGCAAAGTTAATTATTAATTATTGATAACAAAATCTTTTTTTTACGCCAAAAAAACAAAAGATGCCGGTTTAAAGGCATCTTTCGGCAAACGCTTTTTTAAAGCGTTTTATTATACTTATTGAGCTCCGTTTCCGTTACCGCTAAAACTCTTCATATCATTATCAAACAGATACAAACCACCTTTATCGTCACCAATCAGGTTTATTTTATCCAAAATAGTTCGAGCCGTTGCTTCTTCTTCTATTTGTTCCGAAACATACCACTGCAAGAAATTATGCGTTGCATAATCGCGCTCTTCCAACGAAACATGCACTAATTCGTTGATGCTCGTTGAAACCATAACCTCATGCTCATACAATTGTGTGAACAGTGCTTTAAATGATGAACAATCCAACACCGGATGAATTACCGCAGGGATTTCCGCTTCACCACCTCGCTGATTGGCATACTTTACCAATTTAAGCATGTGCATACGCTCTTCATCTGATTGTTTGTACATAAATGCAGAAATACCTTCAAAGCCCTGAACTTCAGCCCAAGACGCCATTGCCAAATAAATTTGTGAAGAATCCGCTTCTACCTTAATCTGTTTATTAATTGCCTCCTGAATAGTTTTAGATAACATAGCTTTACAGTTTTTAATGTTTTGCTAATTTACAATTTTCTTTACAAAAGCATCAAGTCGATTTGCTAAATCTTCGTTAACGTTCACCAACGGTAAACGCAATGTATTCTCCGACAAGCCTAACGATTTGAAAATTTCTTTTATCCCTCCAGGATTTCCCTGTTCAAAAATCATATCAATACTATCAGCCAATAAATAATGCAATTTATAAGCTTCATCTACTTTTCGCTGTAATCCCAAACGAACCATTTCTGAGAATTCTTTCGGGAAACCTTCTCCGATAACCGAGATAACTCCTGCCCCACCGGCCAAAACCATAGGAAGCGTAATCATATCATCTCCTGAAATCACAAGAAAATCTTTTGGTTTATCCTGAATTAATTTCATCGCCTGAACAATATCCCCTGCTGCTTCTTTAATTCCGATAACATTTTTGAAGTCATTCGCCAGACGCATTACCGTTGAAGGCAACATATTACTTGCCGTTCTTCCCGGTACGTTATACAAAATTACAGGTAGCGGAGACGCTTCTGCAACCATTTTGAAATGCTGATAAATTCCTTCCTGAGTAGGCTTGTTGTAATAAGGAGAAACTGAAAGAATAGCTGAAAAACCTGAAAAATCTCTAGTTTTCAACTCCTCAACCACTTTCGCTGTATTATTTCCTCCTACACCTAAAACCAACGGCAATCTTCCGTTGTTAGCCTCTTTAATGGTACTGATAACCAATTCTTTCTCTTCAGAACTAAGGGTTGCTGATTCGGCAGTGGTTCCCAGAACAACCAAATATTCCACACCTCCGTCGATAACATAATTTACGATTCTTTTAAGCGCTTCTACGTCAACAGAAAAATCCTTTTTAAATGGGGTTACCAAAGCAACACCCGTTCCCATAAATGATTGCATTTTTATACTTTGTTTAAAATTTTTAAATATTTGAATAATTCGGAAACAAATTCCTGATGCTTTTCAGCCATGGTTCCGATCATAAAACTATTCAGTCGTTTGTCGATTGTTGAAAATCCAACCTTAAACCCCGCTTTTGACTGCAACGTAACCAATTTAAGTATCGGTTTTTCGACATCATAATAGCTGATCAGCATATCAACCGGTTTCTGAATAAAATCAGACACTTCCTTTTTTTGAAATTCCCCTTTAAATGAAACATTTCTTCTGGAGAAAAAAGGATTTTCAAAAGTTTCTCTTTTTTTGATCTGATCCTTATATATCAAAACATCGATTGCATTCCGTGAAATACCTCCGGCAACCAGATCCTCAATCAGTTCACTTTCTTTTGTAAAATAACTCTCATCAATAAGCAAACCGACTGTTTGTATTTTTTCCTGAGTAACGTCCGGCTTATAATTTAACAAGGATTTTTTAATCAAATTTTTAATCACAAAATCCTTCATAAATCTTAAAAACATAGTAATTTTACTTAAAATACGTATTAAACTAACTAAGACACATTACGGATGGTAAAGTTAAGAAAGTATTACCGTTTTAGCACATTATTTATTACAGCTTTTTCGGTTTTTTTGTTGGTTTCCTGTGGCGGAAACAAATACTATAATTCCAAAATTGAAGGAAAACAAATTGCCATTACCGAGCAAGCCGGCGAAGTAGCAGCGATTGATAATTTCATAAAACCCTATCGCGAACACATCGATAAAGAACTCGACAGCGTTTTGGCGTATGCTCCGGAAACGTTAGATAAAAGCAAAGGAGAATGGCAAACAACCATTGGAAATCTGATGGCTGACATGACTGTTGAAATGGTCAATCCTATTTTTGTTTCCCGCGAAAATAAAAACATCGATATCTGTCTTTTGAACCATGGCGGTATCCGCGCCGTTTTACCTAAAGGAGATGTAACAATCCGAACAGCTTATGAAATAATGCCTTTCGACAACAGCGTAGTGATTGTTGAACTCAAAGGAACCGAAATCCGTGAAATGGCTAATTACATTTTGAAAGAAAAAAAACCCCATCCTCTTAATGGATTGAAAATTGTTGCCGATAAAAAAACTTTGGCTGTTAAATCTTTGACTGTAAACGAAAAACCTCTTGAAGATTCTAAAACATATTATGTGGTTACATCTGATTATTTATCAAGCGGTGGAGACAACATGAATTTCTTTAAGAAATCAGAGAAATTATACGATATGAACTACAAACTGAGGCATTTGATAATAGATTACTTCAAAAAAGTGGATACAATACCTGTTATCAGCTCAAAAAGAATTATCCTGGAATAAAAAATTGTACGATGAAAAGAAGAGCTTTCTTAAAAAATACCGCAGCCAGTTCAGCACTGTTAACTCTGGGAGGATTATCGTTGAGTAGTTTCGATACTCCGGATTCGATATCGGTTAAAACCAAAAAACTGACCATACTTCACACCAATGATGTTCACAGCCACATCGATCCTTTTCCAGCCACTGATCCAAAAAATCCAAATCTGGGAGGCATAGCAAGAAGAGCTGCCATCATAGAAAAGATAAGAAAAGAAGAAGAAAATGTACTGTTGCTTGATGCAGGCGATATTTTCCAAGGAACTCCATATTTCAACTATTATGGAGGTGAATTGGAATTCCGATTAATGAGTATGCTTCAATATGATGTCGCCACAATGGGCAACCATGATTTCGATAATGGTGTAGATGGTTTTTACGCTCAACTGCCTCATGCAAAATTTGACTTCGTTTCTGCCAATTACGATTTTAAAAACACCATTCTGAACGGTCTTGTAAAACCATACAAAATCATACATAAAGACGGAATCAAGATTGGCATTTTCGGCCTAGGGATTGAATTACAGGGATTGGTAAATAAACAACTTTACAAAGAAACTGTTTATAACAACCCGGTTGAAATCGCCCAGGATATGACGCGCATCCTGAAACAGGAAAACAACTGTGACCTCATAATCGCCTTATCACACTTAGGTTATAAGTATCCCAATAATCCCGAAAAAATCTGCGATGTAACTGTTGCACAAAAAACAAAAGATATCGACTTAATCATAGGCGGACACACCCATACTTTTCTCGATAAACCGGTGATTGAAAAAAATATCGAGGGAAAAGAAATTCTGATTAATCAGGTAGGATGCTACGGACTTAATTTAGGAAGGATAGATTTCTATTTCGACAAAAAGAACAAAGCAACATCAAATTCCGGCAGAAGCATTATAGTTTAATTGTTTCTTTCGGTTTTTCATCATCAATACACTTCGATAGAAAACGTACTGTGAAACGGAGTATGCAGCAATTATCATAGGCCTGAAAATCGGAATTGAAACATAATAGAAATCAACTACGACTAAAAATTGCATAAAAGTTGCAATAATCACACTTATAAGGATATAAGTATTCACTTTGTCTGAGTAGATAAAATAGTTTGCCATAACCAAACCGCCTATTGCTATTACCAGAGCGCCGTTAATTATAAAGAAGATGTATGCCTGACCTAAACTATCACTGATAAGCCCAAGAACGGTTATCGACAACATTAAAAAAGGCAACGTCCCAATTATAAACGGCGTGGATTGTGGAAACCTGAATTTTTTAATCAGCAAAAGAAACACAAATAACCTGCTTAAAAAAGTATTGAAAGCCCCTACAATAAACATTGTTTTACCAGCATTGATAAAACAAATATTTGCAATCCAAATAAAGAAAAGGGATAATACAAAATAACGATTTATTTTAGTTTCGGTTCTAATATACATCAAAACCAAAACAGGCATCAACAATGGCTTAAAAACATACAACAAAGGAGAATATTTTAAATATTCCGCATAAATCAAAATTAAGCTTATAACCACATAAGCCAGCGCTAGTACTTTTGTTAATTTATCTTTTCCCATTTAGAAATCCATTCCTATTCCATTGCTTAGGTTCTAAAACAACTATTATTACGTGTTTTTTATATAACTATTATTACGATTTCTTTGTCTGCTTTTTTTCGTCAGAAAGTACTTGGTTAAATAATAGTATGACAAAACCTGAGCTAAGTTATTCACATACTCCAAAATCTCTATTTCAAAATAATCTTTTTTAAGAACGTAAAAAACATCAGAAATTATAAATGACAAACTCGCTAACAGCATAAAGGTCGTATATCGAGACGGAAGCATAATATAGTTCCATGATGATATAAAACCAATTAACACCAAAACAACTCCGTAAATCACTAACAACCAAACATATTCTGTTCTGGAGGCCATCACAATATCCATTAAGCTAACTTGTAAAAAAACAAGCAAAAAAATACATATCAGCAAAACCAGCAAGTGGGTCCTATTGACAAAATGATATCGTATCCGTATAAAATCATCAAAAATCCCTTTGAAATAAATAAGATAACCCAAAAGAAAGAGCGATATAATTAACGGAAAAAAACTATCGGGATCGATAAGCGTTATCATATCACAAGCGAAAAACAAACTGACAATAGCCATGTAAACCCAGTTCACTATCATCTTTTTTTCCTGCAAATAATAAAACACGATTGCTGGTACAATAACAGGTTTTGAAATCAGCATCAACTCTGTATTATTAAGAATTACTGATAACATAAAAACGGCGCTGGCAATAAAATACAAAAGCAAAGCTGGCTTATTCATCATCCTCATCATAACTCAATTGGCTTGTATAATGGTTTTGGTGCAAAAAGTATTTTACCAGAAAATAAAAAGAAATAACCTGGCAACAAACATTGATATTTATAAACACCTGAAAATGATCGTAATAATTGTAAAGTATATGAAACAAATCGCTGATGATAAAACAGATGATCGTCATCAAAACAAAAAAACTTGCTGTATTATTTTTAAGGATGTAGTACATCAAAATCGCAACACTTAACAACATTAATACTACCCCATAAACCATCAGCAAACCAAAATTGGAACCTGAAGCATTAAAAACGAGCGACATAGCAATATAAAGTAAACTCACCAAAATGGCTATAACTGTAAAAACGGTCAGGATTTTTAAATTCGAAATTTCTGGATTCTTAATTTTCAGCAAATCCCCGGTAACACTGAAAGTCAGTATGGAATAAGCAAAAAGATTCAATAAAATTAACGGGATAAGTAGATTTTTACTGTCAACAAGAATAATCATGTCACCTACAAAAAAAAGCAACAAAATCAATGAAGACATTAGTTGAGGCTTTGATTTGCTTTCCTGCCAATAATAAAAATAAATGGCCGGAAAAATCATTGGCTTAAATAAAAGCGCAAATGTATCATCCCATTGAAAAGCAATGGAGAAAACATACATCAGTGATGCCGCAAAATATAACAGTAAAGCAGGTGTGCTTTTATTCATTTATCATTTTTATAAAATCATCCTCGCTGATGATCGGAATATTCAACTGATTTGCTTTTTCAAGTTTTGCAGGCCCCATGTTGTCCCCGGCAACCACAAAATGCGTTTTTGCTGAAATGGAGCTCCCAACTTTCCCACCGTTATCTTCGATTGCTTTCTTTAAATCATCGCGTGAAAACTTTTCGAAAACACCTGAAACCACAAAGGTTTTGCCAGAAAGAAGATCTGAGATTGTCGTATCAGCTGTTGCCAATACTTCAAGTTGAACACCGTAACTTTTCAGTCTGCCAATAATAGCCCTATTTTCTAGATTATCAAAAAATTCAACCACACTTTGGGCGATTTTTTCACCTATTTCGTCGACTAAAATCAACTCCGTTAATGAAGCAGAAGCTATCGCATCTATGGATTTATAATGTTTTGCCAATTTTTTTGCAACCGTTTCACCCACGTAACGGATTCCCAAAGCGTATAAAACACGTTCAAAAGGAATGTTTTTCGAATTTTCAATCCCCTTTACCATGTTGTCAGCCGATTTTTCAGCCATACGTTCCAGTGGAATAATCTGCTCTTTTTTCAGCTCGTATAAATCCGCATAATTGGTAACCAAATCATTATTATAAAGCAAGGCGACCGTTTCCCCTCCCAAACCTTCAATATCCATTGCCTTACGGGAAATGAAATGCTGAATTCGGCCTATGATCTGAGGTGGACAACCGTAATAATTCGGGCAATAATGATTTGCTTCTCCTTCTTTACGTTCTAACTGAGTCTGGCATTCCGGACAATGTGTTATATAATTTGTGACCTCCGAATTCTGGGGGCGTTTATTCAAATCAACCGCAACAATTTTAGGAATGATTTCCCCTCCTTTTTCCACAAAAACTTCGTCACCAATACGAATATCAAGTTTTTCAATCTGATCGGCATTATGAAGCGAAGCTCTTTTTACTACGGTTCCTGCCAACTGAACTGGCTCCAAATTGGCAACCGGTGTAATTGCTCCTGTTCTTCCTACCTGATAGGAGATCGAATTTAAACGGGTTGACACCTGTTCTGCTTTAAATTTATAGGCAATAGCCCAACGTGGTGATTTTGCAGTATAGCCTAATTCATCCTGTTGATGCAGGTTGTTAATCTTCACTACAACCCCATCGGTTTCATAAGGCATTTCATGGCGGTGCTTGTCCCAATGATTAATAAATTCAAGGACCTCATCCATATTTTTAGCCAAACGGGATTGGGTCGGCACTTTAAAACCCCATTGACGTGCTTTTTCCAGACCATCGAAATGAGTGGCAATTGGCAAATTATTTCCAACCAAAGAATACAGTAAACAATCCAACGGACGTTTGGCCACTTCCGAACTGTCCTGTAATTTTAAACTTCCAGAAGCCGTGTTTCTTGGATTTGCATACGGAGTTTCGCCGATTTCAATCAGATCTTGGTTCATTTTTTCAAAACCTGCAAAAGGTAATATGATTTCTCCCCGGATGTCAAACTTCTGCGGAAAATCACCTTTCAGTTTAATTGGAACTGCTTTTATCGTTTTAATATTATTGGTTACATCATCACCCTGAAATCCGTCTCCTCTAGTGACTGCTCTTTTCAGTTTTCCGTTTTCATAGGAAATATTAATAGATGCACCATCATATTTAAGTTCACAAGTATATTCAAGCGGAGCATCGCCTAAAATCTTACGGGCGCGTTTCTCCCAATCCAGTAAATCTTCTTTTGAATAAGAGTTATCCAGTGAATACATGCGGTATTCGTGAACAACGGTTTCGAAATTTTTAGTAACCGTCCCTCCTACTCTTTGCGTAGGTGAATTTTCATCAAAATATTCGGGGTGTTTTGCTTCAAGTTCTTGAAGTTCTTTGAGTTTTATATCAAATTCGTAATCGGAAATCGTGGGATTATCCAATACATAATAGTTATAATTATGCTGATTAAGTTCGTCCCGGAGGGCTTGAATCGTCTGCAAAACATCCATAAAAAAGAAAAATTGGCTAGATTAGTTTGATGCAACTAATTTAAACCAATTTTCCGAATATCCTTTTTTAAAACAGTAAAACTATTGCTCTAAAATACCGTTCATCTGCTCAAACAATTCACCTTGGGTAAAAATAGCACCCTGTTGAATTAAATTGAATATTTCCGTGTTTCTGTCGTCTGCAAAAACTTTCTGGCCGCGCTGAATTTCAACATTATCCGTAAACAAATTATCACTCAGCCATTGCAAACCTTCTTTTTTAAGCAGATCCACTTCCGGTATCAGGGAACGAATAATAATCGTCATCATATGAATCTCGGTACAGTGGAAAAGGAAAATATAATTTTTAGAATAATGCTCCAGGTATTTCGCATTACCCAAAACCCCTTCCCAAATCAAATCGGAGAAAACATCAATTTCCTGTTCGGCTACTTCCGGTGTTTTATTCTTGATAGAATCCCATTCACTTTTGTCAATAGACTGTGAAGCCAGAAAGTTAATAAATTCCGGGTGCAGTTCTTCCAGCTGTTCCTTTGTAAGACGTGTATATTTCATTTTGAATCCGAAGTGTTTTGAATCGGGTAATCGAAAGTTATAAAGTTATAAAAAAAGTCCCGATTTACATCGGGACTTTTCTACTTATCTTTTTAGAAATTAAGCTTGTTCAGCGATAATTTCGTAAGCTAATTCAACGATTACATCACGGTGTAAACGAACTGAAGCAGTATATTTACCAGTACGTTTAACGATACCTGAAGTGATGAATTTTTTGTCGATAGATTGACCGTTTTTCTCTAAAATCTCAGCGATGTCAGCATTAGTAACTGATCCGAATAATTTCTCACCACCTGCTTTAGCAGTAATCTTGATATCTAAAGCTTTTAAAGCCTCACCGATAGCTTTCGCATCAGCAACGATTTTAGCTTCTTTGTGAGCTTTTTGTTTTAGGTTTTCAGCCAAAACTTTTTTAGCAGAAGGTGTCGCTAAAATAGCAAAACCTTGAGGGATTAAGAAGTTACGACCGTAACCTGGTTTTACAGATACTACGTCATCTTTAAATCCTAAATTCTGAACGTCTTGTTTTAAAATAAGTTCCATGTTGTTGTCCTTATGTTTTAGAAGTTAGGTTCCATTTGACCGGAAACCAACAACTGTAATTTTTAATTATTTTAATAAATCGGCCACGTATGGCATTAAAGCTAAGTGACGAGCTCTCTTAACAGCTACAGACACTTTTCTTTGGTATTTTAATGAAGTTCCAGTTAAACGACGAGGAAGAATTTTTCCTTGCTCGTTAACGAATTTCAATAAGAAATCTGCATCTTTATAATCGATATATTTGATTCCAGATTTTTTGAAACGACAATACTTTTTAGTTTTGTTAGTTTCTATATTTAAAGGCGTTAGATATCTGATATCTCCGTCTTTTTTTCCTGAAGCGGATTGTTGTAAAGTTGCCATAATAATTATGCTTTAGCTGCTTTTAATTTTGCTCTTCTTCTTTCTGCCCAAGCTACCGCGTGTTTGTCTAAACTTACAGTTAAGAAACGCATAACTCTTTCGTCACGTCTGAATTCAGTTTCTAAAGCGATTAAAATCTCTCCAGATACTTTGAATTCGAACAAATGGTAAAAACCACTTTTCTTGTGTTGGATTTCGTAAGCCATTTTCTTTAAGCCCCAATCCTCTTTTGACACCATCTCTGCTCCTTTAGAAGTAAGAAAATCTTCAAACTTGCTAACTGTTTCCTTTACCTGTTGTTCAGATAAAACGGGATTCAAGATGAAAACAGTTTCATAATGATTCATAGTAAAAATATTTATTTGTTATAAAATTGGGTGCAAAAATAACGATTTAAATTTAACCTGCAATACCATTTTAGGTATTTTAGACGAAATGCAACTTTTTCACATATTTCTTTTGGATATTGAAACAATTTAATTATTTTTATTTCGATAATAACTCTTAACCACTAAGCTTATGAAAATAAATTGTATAGTAGTTGATGATAGTAGCATCCAAAGATTGACAATTACCAAATTGGTAAACGACAACCCAAATCTGGAGCTTGTAGGCGAATTTTCTAATGCTGTGGAAGCCAAAAACTGTATCACAAACAAGAATGTGGATTTGGTTTTTTTGGACATCGAAATGCCTGTCATAAATGGTTTCGACCTTTTGGACGGTTTAAAAGCAAAACCGCAGGTAATTTTCATTACCTCAAAGGCCGAGTATGCGGTAAAAGCATTTGATTATGCCGCGACGGATTACCTTCACAAACCCATTACACGAGAACGCTTTGCCCAGGCCGTAAAAAAAGCCATTAGCATGATCTCGTTAAGTAAAGAAAACGGTGGTGAAGAAGAAAGCCCTCATATCTTTATCAAGAGTAACCTAAAAAAACTGAAAATTTACATCTCACGAATCAAATGGATCGAAGCTTACGGCGATTATGTTAAAGTAATCACCGAAGAAGACAATCACTTGGTTCTATCAACCATGAAAGCCTTTGAAAACGAATTACCTAAAGAAAAATTCATCCGTGTTCACAAGTCATTCATTGTAAACATTGATAAAATTGAAAAATTCAACAGCAAATTTGCAGAAATCGGTTCGAATAAAATTCCGTTGAGCCGCAACAAAAAAGAAGACTTGGTAAAAGCTATCGAAAACGGTTAATAATTATCGACATTAATTGTAACTTTTATAGCTCTATATTGAGCAATTGCCTCAAAACTATTCAGTACGCGCTGGATAGTTTTTTTTGTTTGTCCCAAATGGTTCTGATTCGGAATCTTAATCAGAATCGTTCTGATATATTCATTGCGAATACGACTTATAGCCGGTTCTTCCGGACCCAAAACAGGAATCTGCAATTGCTGTACCAAAACGTTATACAACCATAACGAACCTTCCTTCAGCTTATCAAAATCCCTGTGCTTTAACGTTAACTTTACCAAACGGTAATATGGCGGATATTTGAAATTATGACGCTCATACACAAGCTCATTATACATCCCGTTATAATCATTGTGCGTTACCTGCTGAATGATATTGTGGTACGGATTATAGGTCTGAATCATCACTTTTCCGGATTTCTCACTCCTGCCCGCCCGTCCGGCAACCTGCATCATCATCTGGTAGGCCCGCTCGTGTGAACGGAAATCCGGTTGGTTCAGCATATTATCAGCATTCATCACACCTACCAATGTTACATTATCGAAATGCAATCCTTTGGCCAGCATTTGTGTGCCCACCAAGACATCTATTTCCTGATTCTTAAACGAATCAATAATTTTCTCGTACCCAAATTTACCTCTTGTGGTATCCTGATCCATTCTTCCGATGGTTTTTTCCGGAAACAGCTTCTTGAGTTCAATTTCAATCTGCTCCGTACCAAAACCTTTTGTTGACAAATCCACCGACTGACAGGCATGACAATGCGTTGGATTCGCAATCGAATGGCCACAGTAATGACAACGCAATTGGTTTTTAAATTTATAATAGGTCAAACTCACATCACAGCTTGGACATTGAGGCACGTGTCCGCATGTCATACATTCCACAAAAGGAGAATAACCGCGACGGTTCTGAAACAAGATTACCTGTTCTCCTTTAGATAAAGCTTCCGTCATCGCTTCCAACAAATCATCGCTGAAATGCCCGTTCATTTTCTTCCGCTTATACTTGTCTTTTAAATCCACCAGATAGATTTGAGGCAAAACAACATTTCCGAAACGTTCAAAAAGTTCAACCAAACCATATTTTTTTGCCTTTACATTATGATAGGTTTCCAGACTCGGAGTCGCAGAACCCAGTAGCACTTTAGCTTTGTGCTGGGACGCCAGAACAATGGCTGCATCACGGGCATGATAGCGTGGTGCAGGATCGAATTGCTTGAAAGTCTGTTCATGCTCTTCGTCGATAACTATCAGTCCTAAATTGGAGAATGGCAAAAACAACGCCGAACGGGCGCCGATGACAATCTTTGCCTTTTCAGAGTTTTGCAGCACCTGATTCCACACTTCTATTCTTTCGTTATTGGAGTATTTGGAATGAAAAACCGCCACCTGATTACCGAAATAGGCCGTCAACCTTGTTACCAGTTGTGTGGTTAACGCTATTTCAGGTAGTAAGTACAAAACCTGCTTTCCCTCACTGATACATTCTTCAATCAGTTTGATGTAGATTTCAGTTTTACCCGAAGCTGTCACGCCATGCAGTAAAGTAACCGCATGTTTTTCGAAACATTCTTTAATTTCATCAAAGGCTTTTTGCTGCGGAAGGCTCAACTGAAATCCCGTCTCATCATCTTTTTCAAATGAAACCCGATCTTCGGCTATATAATATTCTTCAAAAATTTCCTTGTCAACCAATGATTTCACCACAGCCGAAGTACTTCCTGAAATCTCCAGCAGCTGCTTCACAGAAACCGGTTTTTTTTCTTTGGCATTCAACTGAAAATAATGCATAACCAGTTCGCGTTGCTTTTGGGCACGTGAAAGGATTTCCATTAATTCCGATAATTGCTCCTGCTGCAAAAACTCTTCCTGTAAACGAATGTAACGCGTTAGTTTTGGCTTATACTTTTCAGCAACTTCTTCCTGAAGAACCAAAACGTTTTTTGTCAGCATCGCATTTAAAACCGGAAACACGTTTTTCTTCCCAAGAATAGAAACGATATCTTCCACTTTTAAAGCCGATTGCTGTTGAAGAGCCTGATAGATAAGAAATTCACTATCTGAAAGCTCACTACCATCAATCTCCGATTCTTTTTTAGCCGAAATGATGGTTTCGCTTTCCAAAAGAAATCCGGATGGCAAAGCACTTTTAAACACTTCACCTATGGAACACATGTAATAGTTTGCAATCCATTGCCAATGTTCGATTTGAAATTCATTGACAACCGGCGCTTCGTCTAATATCTGATGAATCTCCTTAGCCTGATAAAGTGTTGGAGCATTCTGATGTAAATCAATAACCAAAGCCGTATAGATTTTGCTTTTCCCGAAAGGAACAGCCACACGCATCCCCTTTTTGATGTACTGGTACTCAGCTTCCGAAACCAGATAGGTAAAGGTCTTGGGTAGGGCTAACGGTAAAACGACTTCGACAAAATGCGGCATAGATTTCTTTTGAGTTACAAATATAAGTTACCGGAATTTATTTTGGATAGTAATTCATGAATTTAAAGTCAGTGATGTTAGTGGCTAAAAACCGGTCCAATCCACACCTTAAGTCACCAAAAACAACACATAATCAATTAGTTACAATAGCTAAACGGGTTTTATTTCGTAAATTTGATAAATAAAATCTCAAAATTCGAAAAGATGAAAAAGTTTATTTTACATATGTCGATTTTTGTTTTTTTAGTTGTTACTGTAATTAGCATAAAATGCTCGGTTGAAGGGATAACCTTTCCTTCAGATGATAATATTGGCGAAACGAAAACCATTAAAGTCAAAGAATACAAAACCAATTTACCTATATCAGGCGCAAAATTTACTACCTATTATTGTAAAGAGCATGATTTTGAATTTGGAGGTTGTCTCGAAGAGGTAGCATTGTCAACATGCACAACAAATAATAATGGCGCTTGTAATTGTGCTTTTCCTGAAAGGTCATTTAATCGAATCTCCATAGAACGTAATGATTATTGGTCAAAACATTTTCAGATTGAATCCAATAATGTGTATACACTTCAACCACAAGCCTGGGTTACCATCAACTTTAACACCGAGACTGAATACCCTGCTACAAGTCAATTTTTCATTAGAATTAATGGCGAAATTCAAAGTATACCAATTAGCATCCAAGCTGTCAACAATTCCACTAGGGTTTTAACAGTATTTGGAAATGAAGAAAACAGAGTGGTTTGGGAGCTGCGTGAAACATTTAATATGACTTCTCCACTTCTTAATTCAGGAAATTTCACATTAAATCCTAAGAAACTTGAACATTTGAAATACACCTTACATTATTGAATATCCTGATATTTATAGGCCGACTGCGATATATTGTTACAAACCGTAAGAGCTAACCCATCCAAAACATTACCGAAAAGTTCAAAAGTTTCTTCCCTTAGCCCTGATGGAAGCGACATCCTTTTGTGGAGCTTTAGCGGAACAAAAGATAAGCGGACAGCAGGAACATGGAAACCAAAGAAGCCTGAACGGTTCGCTTCAAAAACAAAAAAAACTGCCCAGCGGACAGTTCTTTCAGTTATATTTTAAAAGGCTATTTGCCTAACATCTTTTCTTTAAGATTTTTATCGGCCGGTTTTCCTGACAGCCATATTCCGAATAACGCTTTTTTGAAATCGGTACCATCGATAACCCCTTTTTCTTTTCCGTTTTTGGAAACCACTACGCCTTTTCCGGGTACATTTACAATATCAAATACGTCGCCTTTTTTAATTTCATCTTTGAAACAAGCTTTAAACTGGGTGATTTTAGCTTTTATAGGTGCTGTATTTTTATTGGTTGAATTTTCAAATCCTTCATTTACGGCATCGATCATTTTTTCGCTAGTAATCATTCCGGAAATAATGGTCAGCTTAATGGCCGCCGGATCAGCACTATTGATGATTTCACCAGCATTATTACTCTTTTTTGAAAGATACAAAGCGCCCACATATAAGTCAATCCACATTTTTTCGCGGATTCCTGCTCCGTTGAGCACTAAATTTTGTCCTTCGAGCGTTACCTTTTGCGCTACTTTAACTCCGCCCACTTCAGTTGTCTGAGCTGTTGCCGAAAATAAACCAACTACGGTTACCAATAATAAGGTTAAGAATTGTTTTTTCATAATGGCTGTTTTTTGTTTTTGTTTCCGTTAAATATAATATTTTTTCTTTTATGATTATTGATTATTGCATTCAATTCGAATCCCAATAATAAAATCATACAGTTAATCCATATATAAAACATTAAAACAAGAAGCGTACCAATTGACCCATACAATTCGTTGTAGCTTGCAAACCGCACCACATAAATTCCAAACACATAAGAAGTCACAACAACCAAAACAGTTGTTAACATGGCTCCGGCATTAAAAAAGGGAATCTGTTTGGTTTCCCTGGTACCGTATTTGAACAAAATAGAACTCCCCACGAAAAGCATTATCAAAAGGAAAGCGTTTCGCGCCCACCAAACCAGTAAAGCATCATCCAACTGGAACTTGTTTGAAAATTTCTGAACAAAAACTTCGGAAATTACTATCGAAGATATAGTTATGATGAGCAGAAAAGTAAAAATCAGCGACAAACCAATGGCAATGGCGTATTGGCGGAAATAACCTCTTTTTATCTCGATGTGAAGCGAAGATTCAAATCCGCCCAGAACAGCATTTAAACCGTTGGACATCAAGAATATCGACATAAGAATACCAAAAGAAAGCAAGCTCTTGTAGGAGTTGTTCATAATATCCTTAAGAATAGTTTCTATTGCGTCATAAGTGTTTGGTGGCACGCTGTCTGCCACAAATTGCAGAAAATCTTCCTGAAAACCTTCCAATGGGATATACGGAATCAAATTCAGAATAAACAGTGCAAACGGAAAAAGCGCCATGAAAAAGCTGAAAGCAATGGCGGCGGCACGATAGGAAAAAGCACCCTGGGCAATTCCGATTCCGTACAATTCCAATATTTCATAGAGGGACGTACCTTCCAAACCCGGAACAGTAACTTTTTTGCAAAAAGCCATGAGCTTATTGAGCACCGGAATTTTCTCGATATATTCTTCTATTTCTTTGGACATTTTTTTATAAAAAAGGGTTAAGGGATAAGAAAAAGGGATAAGTGTAAAAGGAACTACTTATATTAAAAATAGCTACTTTTCCCTTATCTCTTACTACTTTTCTCCATTGTTCATATTTATATAGCTTTCAGACTCAAATCTAAATTATAAATCGAATGGGTTAATGCTCCGGATGATACAAAATCCACACCACATTCTGCAAATTCGCGTACTGTGGTTTCATCGATTCCACCAGAAGATTCCGTCAGACATTTATCACCAATCATTTCCACCGCTTTGCGTGTAGCTTCAAAATCGAAATTATCCAACAAAATTCGATATACACCTTCACTCTGAAGAATTTCTGCAACTTCATCCAGATTACGGGCTTCAACGATGATTTTCAAATCAAGGTTGTTTTCCTTCAAATAAGCGTTCGTTTTCTCAATTGCCTTGGTAATTCCGCCCGAAAAATCAATATGATTATCCTTTAACATAATCATATCGTATAAAGCAAAACGATGATTTTCACCCCCGGCAATCTTAACGGCCCATTTTTCAATGGCGCGAATGCCCGGCGTAGTTTTTCGTGTATCCAGAATTTTAGTTTTAGTACCCTCCAACAAATCCACAAATACTTTAGTTTTAGTGGCAATAGCACTCATTCGCTGCATGGCATTCAGCACAAGACGTTCCGCTTTAAGAATGGATTGCGAACTTCCCGAAACGTGAAACACGACATCGCCATATTTCACCTGTGCTCCATCGTTGATAAAGACTTCTACTTCAAGATTCGGATCGACAAACTGAAACACCATTTTGGCAAATTCCACTCCGGCAATTATTCCGTCGTCTTTTACCAAAAGTTTCGCTTTGCCGGTGGCAGATGCCGGAATACAGGCTAACGAGCTGTGATCGCCATCTCCCACATCTTCCCTGATGGCATTTGTTATTATTATTTCGAGTTCCTTTTGAAACTGAGCTTCTGAAATCATATTCAAACAATTTAATTGCTAAAATAAAACATATTTTTAATCTCACAGCAATATTTTCGTCAAGTTTTCCTCCATTTGTCAGTCATTTTTTCAACAAAAAACAACTATTAAAAGTTATTGTTGAATTCAGAGACTATCCTATTTACAGAGGAATACTCGTTGGAAAAGTATGTACCCAAAAAATTTCACTGATCAACAGAAATAAAATTCAACGCTTAATTTATCAGGTAAAACTAAAAGCCTACAATCTGAATTTCGTCAGTTAATAATCTTCGAATTTATTGGAAAAACGACATCGCATACAATCCCTACAAGAATTACCAAAACATAACAGTCTAAAAACCAACCACTTCCACTCCATTTTTTTCGATAAAAACATAAGAAAAATCGTTAATCTTCATATTTATTTATAATCAATTTCTTACCTTTGATAATGTTGCATTGTAAAAAAAATACTAAAAAAAATATTAGTTATTTTTTGAAAAATACCTACAAAACATTTATAACATTCTGACTACAGATAAAATACACTAAAAAAACGTCAAAAACAAAGTATGCAACAGGGATGCTGAAAACTGAATAGAGTAAGCTTTAAACATTTTAAATAACTTAAAATGAAAAAAGTAACAAAAATTGAATGGACTTTCCACACTTCTAATCAGGAAGGAAGTGGAACAGATTCACAAGTAACCATCAAAATATTTAGAGATGGTGACCTGCTGGCTTTTATTAACCAAGAACCAGGCGAGACAGCTCGTCTAGACAGGGGCGAGAATGGAACATATTGGTGGGTATTTAAAAATCCAACCAGACTTGGGACTGCAGAATCAGGACAAGTGGTTCCTTACACTGAAAATTTTCCAAACGGAGTTCAAGGACATTTGAAAGTTCAATTCGAAATATGGGGAGATGATGCCTGGCGAATTGGAACAATAGAAAGCAAAGTAGTATCAGGGGAAAAGGTAGGAATACCCGGAACTATTGACTCCTGGAGTTGGAAAGAAAGTTCAGAAAGTTTTGTATTTAATGGGGAGGATGTATTGAGCAGTAACAGTAGCGAAGGCATTCGTAAACTTAATTTAAATTACTAATTAATATCCTACCGCTTCAGAGTTATTTGGATATACAGCATGACCACACAACAAAGCATTTACAAAACATAGGTTGTTGCAGTATAATTTGGCTAGTGAAAGAAATTTAGCAATTATTATTTAAACGATACCATTAAAATACCGGCTTCATAAAGCTGGCAGGACGTTATACATTATACTGAAGCAAAATATTGCCTAATAATAAAAATTTAAAAAAGGAGTAAGCTGAAAATCCGATCAAGAGTAGGCATAAAATTAAGAGCAATGAAAAATGATTTAGAAATTAAATTTAGAACTGTTGCATCAGTTTCAGATGAACAGATTCAGTCAATTATCGACTCGCCATCGGTTAATGAGTATCTAAAGGGATGCAAATACCGTATTTTATCAACCCATTTTTTCGATAGAGATAAAAAAGAAAAAGACCTTAAGGAATGCCAGAGTAATTTTTCAGATTTTAACCAAATAACCGTATATAATTATACCCACAACCGTTGTTTGCTTATCAAAATCAAATCGTGGAAAACAAAAGCAGTTGAAATTACTGAATCCGTTTTTCAGCCTGAACCCAATGACGAAGAATTCGAAGAAGCGGTAAATCTGCTTCTGAAAAAACACAAGGACATAAAAACCTATCTTGATGAAAAATCTGTACGGATATACAAACCCATGCCTCCAACTTTAGATATCCCCTTGCCTGATGGTGAAATTCAAAGAACAGTCAATGTTGGGATTTCCTCTGATACGAAAAAAATAAGGAATGAAATTGTTGGTGTAAATATGATAACTCATGATATACACCAATTTGAAAATGGTGCACCTTTTGGCGCTCATGCCGATAGTGGTCATTGTGGTCTTCCCGATGCGAACCAACCAACTACAAATCGTGGAACTTCTGGCAAATGCTGGGTAACAGTTACCCAAGCAGGTAAAGTTATTTGGAAATTTTTGGTAATACGGCCTTCTGCTTCTTCCGGCACTAAAGGATCAGGTATTGAACTAAAATATGTTGATTATAAAGGGAAACGTGTTTTATATCAAGCCCATGTACCTATTCTGAATGTACTCTATGACATTCCTCCCTGTGGACCTTTCAGAGACTGGCAACATCAGGAGGGCATGTTCAATGCTGTTGGAAAAGATATTGCGCCCGGAATTAGACTTTGCAGTACCCCTGCAACAACCATACTTGACACGGATAATGATTCGGGAAATTTCAAGGGGGTTGCCATATATGTTAAGGGCCAGGAAGTGGTTTTAGTAAGCGAAATGGAAGCTGGCTGGTATCGATATGTTAGCGAGTGGAGACTTCATGCAGACGGCACGATACGTCCGCGATTTGGTTTTGGAGCTGTGCAAAACAGTTGTGTTTGCAATAAACATCATCATCATGTTTACTGGAGATTTGATTTTGATATTGAAACACCTGGCAATAATCTTGTTCAGGAATTCAATGACCCTATCTTGGTTGGGAATTCCAAATGGCACAATAAATCTTTTGAAATAAGAAGGCCGAAAGACAGCAGTAGAAAAAGAAAATGGAAAATAAGTAATACCCGATCCGGTTCAGCTTATGAAATTATTCCCGGAGATAAAGATGGCAAAGCAGATAGTTTTGGTGTTGGCGATTTATGGGTTTTACGATACCATGGAGGATCGGAAATAGATGATGGGATCACTGTAGTTGGTGGTACACCTGCACAATGCATGGCACATATCGACAAATTTGTCAATGGGGAATCTATTGTCAATAAAGATGTCGTGGTTTGGTATGCCGCTCACTTTACGCACGATTTGAAAGTTGAAACGGGGCATATTGTAGGTCCTACTTTAAAATGTGTCAAATGGTAATGCTCGCCCTTCATTGTCATATATCAATAACCATGATCTTTTAGAGACGCCAATTTTATTGCTTTACAATGTACTTCAACACATAAAAAAAACAATTGACAATATGTTGTAGCTCGAACTCACAACATCGGTTTTGCAATAGAGCGGCCAATGTATTTTGCATAAAAGTTTGTACAAAGTTCAACAATTGTGCTCCGTATGAACATTAGTGCTAAAAAGTTCCACCATCGCAAAGCCGCAAAACGTTGTGCATCATGCGTCGACAACCAATGAAACTCAAAAATGTAAAAGTATATCGCAGCAGTTTAACCTAAGCATATTAATCTCAAAAAAAAAATACTATGGCAACATTTGAATTAATACCAGCAAACTCGGAAATTCTTGCTATTCATGCAGCACTCTTGCCGATAGGCCCCAAAGGTAAAGTCATTATTTTTGGTGGTGATGAACACAATCAGGCGCAGGCAGGCCGGGATGCTTACCCGGCTAATCCGACAGATGTTGATAACACCAGAATCTATGATGCGGATACAAAAACAATAATAGGCTGTACATCCCCTACAACAGATGTGTTTTGCAGCGGACATGCTTTTTTAGGCGATGGACGGCTTGTCATTGGAGGAGGAACAGAATCTTGGGAAGGAGGTGCCGGTCCTGGTGGAGGTCATGGGCATGGCTTAGGAAATTTTGGAGGACATCAGGCTTGTTGGGTTTATAATTACTTAAGAAATAACTGGGATCGCATCGCTGATTTCAACTTTGATAATACATTCTGTAAAACAGGTGGAGGAAGATGGTACCCCACTCTTTTAACCCTTCCTAATGGAGACTTGATTGCATTTTCAGGTCATCCCAGCAGAAGAAGTGACAATTGGCACAATAATGATATTCCAGAAAAATATAGTCAGACATCACAGAGATGGAACTGGATAAAACCTACAGCTTCTGCACTTAATTTTTATCCAAGAATCTATTTAGTAAAAGGAGGACTGTTATTCATTTGTGTAGCAGAAGATGGAACCAGTCGTTTTTATAATCCCGTAACAGGTGATTTTGAAGGCGCTTCCGCCTCAGCTCCTGTGGAGGATATTTACACTGGATGGGATAACACATCAGTCCTTTTACCTTTATTACCTAATGAAAATTACCGGGCTCGAATATTAATGTGTAATGATGTTAATCCTAAAAAAATTGATTTGGAAGCGGCAACACTTGGATGGCAAAATGCAGGGACAAGAACAGGGGCTGCAGCAGGTAAGGTACGTAAATTCGGTATCTCCACGATATTGCCTAATGGGGAAATTTTAGTGCTTGGAGGCGTTGATAATTCTGGACTGGATACAACTGCTGTATTGGAACCGGAAGTATATGAGCCGGGAATCAATTGGAGTACCGGAACATATTCCAATGTTGAAAGTTGGCAATCGCTGGCAGCAGACCCAAATAGCGTTGCACGTAATTACCACTCCACCAATATACTACTTCCAGACGGCAGTGTATTTACAGCTGGTTCCAGTCATAATGTAAGTTCAGGAGACCCTGCAACTGTTGGAGAAATGCGAATGGTAATCTTTAAACCTGATTATTTCGACAATCCCTCAAGGCCAACCTTAAATTCAACTGCTGTTAGCACCACTTATGGAAAACAAATAAGTATTGACACCCCAGATGCCGGCAATATTCAACGAGTTGCTTTAATTCGTAATGGTTCAAACACACATGCCTTCAATCCAGATCAGCGTTATGTAGGCTTAAACTTTATCAAGTTTAGCGCTGACAAATTAATCGCTTCCATTCCAACAGATCCCTCTGTATTGCCTCCAGGTTATTATATGCTGTGGATTATTAATAATGCAGGACTACCGTGCAGACTTGCAAAATTTATTCGTATTGCTTTTCAAAACTGTGAGATAATTACAGACCATAGCACCTTTTCTGTTTTGGAAATAGATGCCCAACCTGTAGGAAATGCAGTATTTCAAAATGCCTTTTACGTGGTTTATGACGGGTTTCTCCCCTCAGAGTTAAACAATTTTAGTGTTGCACCGAACATAACCTTTAATGCAGTTATTGGAGGAGCATCTATTGCCGACATGTCCGCAATACATGTTGACACCTTATATGAAAACCCATCGCTTCCACCTGATGTACCACAAAAAGTAACTTTTGTTTTCAATATAAGATTCACTTCCAACAATGCTTTCAGTTTTGCAGAGTTATCAAAAGATGTAAGAATTTCAGCTACACTGTTACAAAATACCTGTGAAGCAATTGTCAATTTAACTAAAGCCCCTAATCCATATATGGTTGATGGTTCCACATCATGGCTAAGTGTTGACTTGAGAGTATTCCAAATGAAAGAGGGCGGTCCTACACGAGCCACTATCGCTCAAGGTTCTTCTGGTAACATATTTATAGGGCAACTCCTTGACAGATTTAATGATAGGAGCATCTATACTACCGATGAGTTTCACCCATTTAATGACATAAGCACAGATCTTAATACAAGCCAATTAGAATGGCTGGAAACTTCGGAAGGTGTAAGGGTATTTAATTATGCGGTTGCGAAAGTACGTTATAAAGCACCGGTTCCTACACCTCCTTCAGGAGCAAATGATGCAATAAATGTAAAAGTATTTTTCAGGCTTTTTAATGCAGCTATAACGAATGCGATTTACAATCCGAATGGTAATTATAATAAGGCCGGAACAGGCGGAAATACAATTAGTGTAATAGGCAAGGAAGGCGGCTTAATTACTTCAATTCCTTTTTTTGCCGAGCCGCGCGTAAACTATTCTGCTTCACTGATGGCTTCTCAAACAGATCCGAGAAATATGAAAACTTTACCTGCAAAAGGCAATGTTGAATCAGTTGTATATTTTGGCTGCTGGCTTGATTTTAATCAACCTGGTCAAATGATACCGGTTAATGAGGACGCCACACATGCAACATCTCTTGTAAATCTGCAAACAAGTGTTAGAGGAATTCACCCTTGTTTAATAGCCGAAATTTATTTTGAAGATGATCCAACTCGCGTTGGCGCGACACCGGGCTCAAGTGATAATTTATCTCAGCGAAATCTGGTCATTGCCCACTCTGATAACCCTGGCAGCTTATCTACTCACACCGTACAGCATACATTTGAAATAAAACCATCTCAATTCAGCTTACCAACGAATCATCACGGACATGAAATGCATATGGAAGCTTTTGATGCTCGTAAGCAACGAAGAGGCCCGGATTTTTTAATCATCCACTGGAATAACCTGCCAAGAGACAGTAAAATAGTTGTTTATATGCCCGATGTAAAAACAGATGATATTCTAGCTCTTGAAGACTATGCTCGGCTTTCTCCAACAAAAATTAAAAAGGAGGATGAAAACAGTTTCAGTTTCATTAGTTCGGATATTAATTATATTCCGGTTCCTGGAGGCTTCCAAAAAAATATCCCTGGATTACTTACTATAGAATTGCCAAACAATATTGTGAAAGGGCAATTATTTAAAGTACTTGTACAGCAGGCAAGATTTTACGGCAATGCTCGAAGAATAATAGGAAGTTTTCAATTTAATATTCCTGTCAGCACCGCCGAACGTATACTTAAAATAGAGATGAGGAATCTTTCGATACTGCAATACGTTCGACAAACAATGGCAACAACAGATCCATGGAGATTGATATTCGACAGGTATATAACAGGGGTTTCTGATAAGGTAGATGGTTTAGGAGGCAATGCCTCTAACGTTCCGGCAGCTCCGGATGACCGATGGCTTTACAATATTGACAAAGATTTACCAATGGCTGACACTATCATTAAGTTATTTAACCATTGCTGTAAAAGGATTTCATTTTTACTACTGATTATATTTGTGATTTTGGCAATATTGCTGATATATCTTATTCTAAAAACTGAATAGACAAATTAAACAACAGCACGGACACACAACGACATATTGGTAATAGGTGGACTAAAGGAATCAATGAAACATTTTGGAAATGAGTTCGTGGGCAGAAAATCCCATCTATATCCAATATGTGGCTGTTAGTGTCAATACTGTGAAAACAAACAAACCAAAAATGATTTACAGACAAACAACGATACATGATAAGAGTTACAACATAAGAGCCTAGGAACATTTGCCCAAAATATTCACATTAAGAAATTATCCGTAAACTGACTAAGAAGGTTTAACTTCAGGTACAAGAGCCGGAATACAGGCTAACAAACTATGATTACCATTACCCACATCTTTCCTGATGGGATTTGTTATTATTATTTCGAGCCCCTTTTGAAACTGAACTTCTGAAATCATAATTAAACTATTTAATTGATAATATAAAACATATTTTTAATCTCACAGCATTATTCAACCATGTTTTACGCTATTTTACAGCCATTTCTCGACAAAAAACAACTATTTAAAAGTAAGATTTTACATGTATTTTTATTATTTTTGCTAATTAACTATACGCCTTATGAAAGATTTTACGCCTTTTACTTTTACTTTAGAAGAATATAACGGTCAGAAGGTTATCTTCATCCAATTTGACTATAATAAAACACTTAAAAATCAGATAAAAGAACTAAAGGGGGCCTGCTGGAATTCCAAATTACAAACATGGTATGTACCTGATACTGTTGAATACAGAACACTTTTTAATCTGCCGGAGGTGTATACAGTTGGCAAGCGCGTGCTCTCGAAAATTTCAGACCGTAATCGTGATGAAATAGACCGTTTGATACTACAACTTAAATTGAAGGGCTACAGTCCGAATACTATTCGATCCTATGTGAACGAGTTTGCGCAATACCTTTATTTTTTAAAAGATAATCCGGCCCAGGAATGTGGTGAGAAAGAAGTGCGCAGTTATCTGATTTATTGCATTGATGACCTCCGATTAACCGAAAACACACTGCACAGCAGAATCAACGCAGTAAAGTTCTACTATGAAAAAGTTCTGTTTCAGGAAAAGATTTTCCTGGAGATTCCGCGACCAAAGAAGCAAAGCAAACTGCCAAAAGCACTCAACATGCATGAAGTGCGTAAAATTCTTGATGCCACAGAAAATTTAAAACACAATACTATGCTCAAGCTCTGTTATGGCATGGGATTGAGGCTGAGCGAAATAGTCAACTTAAAAATAGCGAACATAGACAGTAAAAACATGCGGGTACATATTGAACGAGGTAAAGGAAAAAAAGACCGTTTTGTAAATTTACCCGATAGTGTACTCGAGCAGCTTCGCTCCTACTATATTGAATACAAACCAAAAGTTTATTTATTTGAAGGACAATACGGTGGACAGTACAGTTCCCGTGCCGTGCAAGAAGTTTTTAAGAAATCGTTGAATAAAGCCAATATCAGCAAAAAAGTAGGCATTCACAGCCTACGCCACAGTTTTGCCACCCATTTGCTGGAAAACGGCACCGACATAAGGTTCATACAGGAATTACTGGGACACAACGACCTTAAGACCACCTTTGTTTACACCCATGTTTCCGACAAAACTATCAGAAAAATCATTAGTCCTCTTGATAACTTATAATTAATTTCTATATTTGAAACTATCAGTGTGCTAAAAATATATTTTGAATATATTCAAAAAAACGAAATGCATTTTTCACAATATATTTTCACAACATACTGATTTTAAAGGAATTTATAAACAAATGTATTTAGTCTAGAACTGCGTATATACATGAGTTAGCAAACATTTAGGCATAACGAATCGTAAGTATTGTCGATACTGTGACGATTTTATAAAAAAATATCTAAAGAATGAAATTTTACTACTATTTATTATTCAGAATACACAAAACTTTATCTAAAAACAAAAACTATTCAGAGAAAGACATTGTTATTTTTACATCATTGATTTCCTCAATATATATACTCTTTTTGATGTTAACTATCTATTTCACTATAGATGTATTTTATTTACACGTTACAAATTATATAGACATCAATAAACTTTCATTTGTGTTTATTTTATTAGGAATCTCATATTTGAATTACTATTTCATCATTCGTAATAAAAAATATTTAGACCATAATTTTAATGAAGATAAAATGGGTGGTTATCTTATTATTGCATCATTAGGTATTATTTTTACAATCTTTATTATCATAGCAAATAAAAATAGAGAAAGATTAAATAATGATAGAAAAATTACATTTAATGAAAAGCAATTAAATCATACTCTGTAGAACAATTAAACGTCTGCTAACAGCGGTTTTAAGAAATGGCGGCTTTAGGGATATATCGGTAATGGTTAGTGTTTGCACTTCTCTCCTATTCTTCAACTTTTTTCTTTCAAACTTTTCGGTATATTTGTAAACATCAGTAACAAAATTCCGCCACTTCTTAAAGCCGGCGGGACGTTATGTGCAAGCTTAAAACAAAACTATGCCAATAATACACCTTGACAGCAACATTTACAGACAATTAGGCCTTAAATTCAAAGAGAATATTGATTACAAAAACCTCACGACTCTTTTGGAGGGTTCGGGTAGTGAATTTGGCTTACTTGAGGTTGTTCTAGAGGAGTTAATGGACTACTATAAAATTGATATTTTTGGTTCTATACTAACCGACCATGAAAAACTTTTTAAAAGGTATCAAGCAAATCCATATCTAGATGACATTGAAATTCCAGATACTTCGACTCCTTTAAATAAAGCAGTTGAAAAAATAAAAACAGATTTAACTGAAGGAAAAAATTTTTCAGAAATCCCTCTTGTTCATCCTAACTTACTGCTTGATTTTCTTTTGCAAAATAAACGGTTTGGTAAAAAAGATAATACTAGAGATTTTTTAATTTTTTATACTCTTGTTTCATTATGCAAAAAAAACAAAAGTGATTATTTTGTTTTAATATCTCAGGATGAAATATTTATAAATAATGATTTTTTTAAAAAAATTATAACAAAAGATAAAATAACAAATCTTAAGATATATCAATCTATTTCAGAATTCATAAAAGATTTTGGTCCAAAATTAGATTTTATTACTCAAGACCTATTACTTGAAAGCATTCATCTAGGAGAAATAGAAAAAGAGCTAATGAATGATATAAAATGTTTTCCATCGTACGTTAGTCAATTTTACTCCGAGAAAGAAGGAAAAGAAATCCCTGATATTGAAAGTCTAAAAATTGGTAAAATCGAGGTTCATGATTTTTATGTCTTTAAAAATTATGACACTAATACATTAACTCTAAATTTATCTTTAAAAGTAAATATAAAAGCTATTTATCAACCTGAAATAAAAAAGGATAAACTTGATGAATATTTGAGTTCATTGGATTACAATCCATACTCAAGACATAAAAATAATTTTGACAAAGATGGAAGAGCAATTTTTGAGGGCAACGTGTTATTCATATTTGAAGGCATAGTTGATGAAAAAAATAATTTAATTAATCAATTGTCATTTGTTGATTTTATTCCAGACTATTTTACAGTCGAAGAACTAAAAAAACAAATTGCTGACAAACAATTAGTAATTCTCGAAAATAATACTTGTCAACATGAATTAGATACTGAAAATGGATTTTGGAAAAATTCAAAATATGGAGGAGGGCTTTCTTGGCATTACAAATGTAAAAAATGTGGGATCGAATTCGATACTGGAGATTATTATGATTAAAAGCCAGCACATAACAGCGGTTTTGTGCAAGCGGGGTTTTTAGGGTTTATCGGTGGTGGTCAGTGTTTGCACTTTCTTCTTCGAAGTGAGGCTTTTTCTTTCAATCTTTTCGGTATATTTGTAAGCATCAGTAATAAAAATCCCCGCCTGACACAAAGCCGGCGGGACGTTGTAGGCAATTTAGCCAAACTGAAACTCGAAAAAGAATACTCAAAAAAATAAAAACAAATTATATGTCAAACGGTTTCGACTTAAAAGATATTGCAGAATTTTATTCAAAGAAAAGTGATTCAGATATAATACATATTGCAACTCAAAATGCAAGAGGTTTAAAACCTGGTGTTTTAGAAATTATAGAAAATGAAATAAAAAAAAGAAATTTAAATCCAAATATTCTTGAAGGTGCCAAAGCTCAAAACAAAGAATATTCATTGGAAGAAATAAACGAATTGTCTCAAAAATTGAGAAGTTTACCTTGTCCATTATGCGGAAGTAAAACTGCGAAACTTAATGGTACAATAATGCATACTGTTAAAAGTTTTATTGTCTTCTCAAGTTTTAGAAAAGAACCTATAATTGCCTGCCCAGATTGTTTAGATAAAAAAAATGAAGAATCTATAGCTTCAACAGCTTTATTAGGTTGGTGGGGAATTCCAGGGGGAATTTTGCAAACACCAATTTATATTTACAATAATATTAAAGAAAAGAAAGAAAACAGAGTTACAGAATCAAATGGAACATTGTTAGGTTTCACTTTGCAAAATGTTGGACAAATAGAAACTTATAAAGATGATGCAGAAAAATTAAAGCTGATAATAAAATACGTGAAAAAATAAACTGCCTACAACAGCGGTTTTCTGCAATGGCGGGTTTAGGGATTTATTTGGGATGGCTAGTGTTTGCATTTCTTCTTTAAACAGAAGTTTTTTCCTTACTACTTTTCGGTATATTTGTAAACGTCAGTAATAAAAAACCGCCACTGACAGAAAGCCGGCGGGACGTTAGCGGTAATTTTACAAAACTAAACTTTGAATTGGAATTAGGTGGAAAACATATAGATTTTATAATTGGATTATCAATATTCATAATCAAATTTGGACTATTAAGTTTTGTGCTAAATATTTTCTATTTTGTTTTATTTAAAAAAATCAAAATTATCTTTTCAACCTCTATAAAGTCACATTTAATATTATTTGGTTCATTACTTGTATTCATTAACTGTTTACAATCATTTGGCATAATAATACATGGATTTACTCCACCAGAACTAATTAAACAAATAATTTGGTCATCAATTATTATTTTAATCTTAATATTCCAATTAAGGTTACATTCTCATCTATTCAAAACCAAATTTTTAATATTACCTAATGGCAAATTCTTACTTATTTTTAATCAATTGTATTACTCAATTATCTTTATAATAATATTTATCAAGCTATTTCCTTTGAAAATGCTATAAAAACTACCGCTAACAGCGGTTTTGTGAAATTGGGGTTTTAGGCAAAATTTAATGGTAATTTTATATATTTGACTTCAGTTCTAATGGAATGGTTTGGGAACAAAAATCCCCAACTCCACAAAGCCGGCGGGACGTTAACGGCAACCGACGAGACGCGACGGTAAACAGCAGTCGCAAACAATTAAATAGCCAAAAAGTTCCTAACCGCACCTGGAAAACTCCTTACTGCAAGTTAAAACTCCTGACTGCAGATCTAAAACTCCTAACTACGGATGTAAAACTCATGACTGCGGATGTAAAACTCATGACTGCGGATGTAAAACTCCTGACTGCGGATGTAAAACTCATGACTGCGGATGTAAAACTCATGACTGCGGATGTAAAACTTCTGACTGCGGATGTAAAACTTCTGACTGCGGATGTAATACTCCTAACTGCAAAAAGAAATATAGGAACTCAAAGACGGCAGCCGTTAACAGCGGTTTTGTGCAAGTGGGGTTTGGTTGTGTATCTGTAATGGCCAGTGTTTGCACTTCCTCCTTTTTTTCAACTTTTTCTTTCAAACTTTTAGGTATATTTGTAAACATCAGTAACAAAAATCCCCACCTGCCACAAAGCCGGCGGGACGTTAGTGGCAAGGCTATGACGACACAACCCGTCAGACAAAATCGGGTTCTTTTTGACATTTTATATTTTAGCAGTTGCTTAAATAAACAAATTGACTACCTTTGTGCTATGGACAACAATTCTTGTATAAGACAACAAGCGGACATTAAACAAATAAACCGCTGTAAAGACCGAGTTTCAGAACTCAACGGCTCGTTTGACTATTTATCGAACGGACTTGAATTGGCAGGAAACAACGTAAGACTGAAAATTCTATTTCTGCTCTATGAAGAAAAACGACTTTGTGTTTGTGATATAAGCGACATTCTCGGTATGACAATTTCAGCAGTTTCACAACACTTGAGAAAACTCAAAGACAGAAAACTTATTGAAACCGAACGAGAAGCACAAACCATTTTTTACTCGTTGACAAAAGAGTATGAAAAAATGCTGAAACCGTTTTTCAAAATACTTGACGAAAACAAAATATTAGAAACATTATGAAAACAGACAACAAACTAATCGGAGCAGGACTTTTAACAGCAATTGCAGCTTCATTGTGTTGCATTACACCTGTCTTGGCTCTCATTGCAGGAACAAGCGGACTTGCTTCTACTTTTTCTTGGCTCGAACCTTTCAGACCGTATTTTATCGGTTTGACAATTTTGGTTCTTGGTTTTGCTTGGTATCAAAAGTTGAAACCTAAAAAGCAAATTGACTGCAACTGTGAGACAGAAGAAAAACCAAAATTCATTCAGTCAAAAATGTTTTTAGGAATTGTAACAGCATTTGCAATCGTTATGCTTGCCTTTCCATACTATTCAAGCATTTTCTACCCAAAGAAAGAAAAGCAAATCATAGTAGTGGACAAATCCAATATTCAAAAAGTAAAATTTACGATTAGCGGAATGACTTGTGCGAGTTGCGAAGAACACGTAAATCACGAAGTAAATAAATTGACAGGAATAATAAGTTCAAACGCTTCATATGAAAATGGAAATGCAATCATAGAATTTGACAACTCAAAAACAAATATTTCTGAAATCGAAAAAGCAATAAACTCAACAGGATATTCTGTAACCGACAAAAAAGAAAATTAAAATGGAAATCAAATTACAATCAACAATAACTTGCCCCAACTGCGGACATAAGAAAGAAGAAACAATGCCGACAGACGCTTGCCAATATTTTTACGAATGTGAAAAATGCAAACAAGTTCTAAAACCAAAACAAGGCGACTGCTGTGTTTATTGTAGCTACGGAAGTGTTGCTTGTCCACCAATTCAGCAGGACAAAAAATGTTGCTGACAGACGGAAAACAAAGAAGCCCAGCCACTAACAGCGGTTTGGCAAAAGTGGCGGTTCAGTGCTTCGTATGACAGTTTTTCGTAAATTTGAAGTGTGTGCTTCGTATGAACATTTGTGGTTAAATCGCCACCTTCGCCAAGCCGCAAAACGTTAGCCGTAATATTCGAAAAACGTAAACGTAAACCTAAAAATAATCAAATGAAAAAAAACTTAATTATTCCTATATTACTTTTACTAAGCAACACAATTTTCGCGCAAAGTAATAAATGTAACATCAAACAAATCCAACTTGAAACATATGACTTTGCAACCTCAAAATTAGAGTTGGTTCAAAAAGGTTTTTCTAACCTTGATGCATTAATACAATCGTCGATAGACATTAAAGATAAAAAAATTGAAAAAATTACTTACTACCTGATTTTACCCGAAAACTCATATAGTGGAGTAAATAAAAAAGAAATTACAGTTTGGGATGGATTACATAAATTTATTTTTGAAAAAGTAAATTCTTGCATTAAAAACGATTCCGATTTTGAAAATACTTCAATGATAGTATTTCGAATACCTCTAAGCAAAGAAAATATTCAAATGGCAATTAATGAGGTGAATTCTAAAAAATAAATGGAAAATTAAATACTACGGCTAACAGCGGTTTTAAGAAATGGCGGGTTTAGGGATTTATCGGTAATGGACAGTGAATATTTTTCTTCTCCGAAGTGAGGCTTTTTCTTTCAATCTTTTCGGTATATTTGTAAACATCAGTTACAAATCATCCGCCACTTCTTAAAGCCGGCGGGACGTTAGTGGCAACTGCTGAAAAACGCAACTTAAAAGGAATGACCATCAATATAAAACTTTTAATTTATCTTGCTTTTGGATTTATAGCTTCAACTATAATCGGAACATTATCGCATGAATTTGGTCATTATTTAATCGCTGAAACATTAGGATATGACGCATCTATAAATTATGCTTCAACAAGTTACTCCAATAGCAAAGAATTTGTTGAGAATGATTCTTTTTGGATAACTCTTGGCGGTCCTTTAGAGACAATTATTACGGGAACAATTGGATTTACTTTTTTAATCGTAAATAGAAAATCATTTGAAAAAAGCGATAGATTAAATTTAAACCAATGGGTAATAATATTTATTTCTTTGTTTTGGTTAAGACAACTTGCTAATCTCTTTATGGGATTAACAGGCTTATTAAAAAGAGGCCATTTTTCTACTAGAAGTGATGAATCAAAGTTGGATTACTTTTTTAATCTCAAAACTGGAACAACTTTAAGCCTAACAGCAATTCTGGCGGCAATAATTTTAGCAATTATTGTCTATAAATTTATTCCTCGAAAACAATTATTCACATTTTTAATATCAGGGATTGTTGGTGGTATTAGCGGTTATTACTTATGGCTAGTTGCTTTTGGTAAAATCATATTGCCATAAATTGCAGCAGCCACTAACAGCGGTTTTGTGCAAGCGGGGTTTTGGGTGTTTATCGGTAATGGTCAGTGTTTGCACTTCCTTCATTCTTTGAAATTTTTTCTTTCAGACTTTTAGGTATATTTGTAAACATCAGTAATAAAAATCCCCGCCTGCCACAAAGCCGGCGGGACGTTAGCAGCAAGCATCAAAAACAATCCGCAAAATGAACGACCATAGAGATCTATTTGAAAATTTATTTGACGACGGTTTTGACTCCAACACTTTTAAAGTTGATAATTTAAAACTATATGATAAATACGAAAAAATAGACTTCAAAAAGATTCAAGAAATTTATATTTCACCCGAAACAGAAAGATTGAGTTTAAAAAACAAATTTGATAAACTAAAAAATGTGGATGGCTTTGTCCATCTTATTGATGGAATATCTCTTGAAATATCAAACGAAATAATTAAATATTTTAAGCTAAGAGACAAATCCATTGAAAAAATTACTTCAATAACAAAAGAAGAAGTTGAACATAATTTAGGAAAAGCGGATAAAGAATTAACTGAAGGAATTATGTGGGCTACAGGCTATGTTGTTGAATCAAGAGTTTTGGTTTATAACAAAGCAAAATTATTTATTCATATAGACAACGAGACAAATAGAATTTGTGAAATTCGTTACGGAGATGTTAACGAGAATGTTTATGATTAAAGAGAAATGCCAGCTGCTAACAGCGGTTTTGTGCAAGCGGGGGTTTGGGTGTTTATCGGTAATGGTCAGTGTTTGCACTTCTCTCCTATTTTTCAACTTTTTTCTTTCAGTCTTTTCGGTATATTTGTAAACATTAGTAATAAAAATCCCCGCCTGACACAAAGCCGGCGGGACGTTAGCCGTCATACTAACCAAAAAATGAGAATACCTAAAATGAGAATACCTACAATAATAAAGAGAATTGGAAATTATTTCTTCGCATTAATCTTAGCTATCGGTTGCATATTTGCCGGCGTTTTAGCTATTGAAACATCAAAATTAAATCTTAACCAACTAGATGTTTTTACAGGGAAGATTATTGAGAAAGGTATCACAAGTAATAGTTCAAATGTTAGTGGAAAAGGCGAAATCAGATCCGATGTTTTTTTTGTAAAACTTGAAGGACTAAATCAAATCTTAGCCACTTATAATCCAAAAAAAGATTATGAAAAACTAAATCAGAGTTTAAGTGTTGGTGATATTATAAAAGTATACTTTAGAAAATCAAATAGCACGAACAAAGCTAATATTGCTACATTCCAAATCGAAAAAAATAACGAAATAATACTCAACAAAGATGATTATCAATCTCGCGAGGGAATTGCTGGGTATTTTATGATAATTGGTGGAATCGTTTTAGTAGGATTAGCTGTCTATGGAGACAGAAAACATTATTGGAAGAAAAAGTAAGTACGTCGGCTAACAGCGGTTTTGTGAAAGTGGGGTTTTAAGGCAAAATTTAAAGGTTATTTTATATATTTGACTTCAGTCTTAATGGAAAGGTTTGGGAACAAAAATCCCCACCTCCACAAAGCCGGCGGGACGTTGTGCGATATTTTACCCAAACTAAACGTAAACTAAAATGAAAAATAAACTATTTGTAGTAATGCTAATTTCAATATTTGTTTTATCGTGCGAAGAAAACAAAAAATCAGAAAATAAAATTTCTGAAAATATTGGCGTTATTAAAACCGAAAATAACCAAAATGAAGACTTAAAAAAACAAATAACAGAATTCATAACGTGGTACGGAAAAAACGAGAAAAAACTACACGAGTTTGAATTAGTAAATAATTCATACAATGAAATTATAGACTCTACAAAATTTTACTCTGTGAATTTTGAAAATACTGAAAAATACTTATCTGAATTTAGAAAAAGTGGTTTGTTCTCAGAAAGATATATTGAAAATCAAAGAAGGTATTTTAAAGAATGTGAAAAAAACTTAATTGCATATCCTGAAAATGATGGCCCTCCTTCAGGTTTCGATCATGACATTGTAATGAAATCACAAGATTTTGTAATGGAAGAGTTAATCCGAGATTTAAAAGTTGAAAATGTTCAAATTTTAAATAAAACGGCTAAGTTAACAGCTAATTTTGGCTATGACTATAAACTTCAAATTACATTATCAGAAGAAAATAAAATTTGGAAAATCGACAATATCGAAAGATTAGGTTTTGAGGAAAATTAAAAAACATCGCACAACAGCGGTTTTCTGCAATGGCGGGTTTAGG
>NZ_AVCS01000029.1 GCF_000498495.1 Flavobacterium enshiense DK69
TTCACAAAGCCCCGGGACGTTGGCTGTAATTATAACAAAACGAAATGGAAATATTAGATTTCGCAAAAAAACTAATTGATTTAAAAGAAACATCAGTTAAACAATTTGGTGAAATAGTTGGCGAAGAGTTTTTTAGCGGCCTACTAATTAAAATACAATTTCAAATTAGAACAACTCAAATAATTCAAGAATTAGATCTATTTAAAAATTTATATGTAGATTCAATTTTCAGCATTACAGAAAAATTTTATGAATTAAATTTTAAAAAAGAGCAGACTGAAAATGAAAAAGAACTCATGAAAGGGGTCTACGAAATTATTGGAAAGCCAGATCATAAATTCTCAGATGAAATTACATTATTGTTTTATGTTGGTTTATATCATAAAATTGAAAACTATGAAAATGAAATTTTAAAATTTTATAATGCCATCAATAATACAAATTTTAAAGAACTTAAATCAGTAGGGATTGATTACATAAATAAGAAAAACCTTTTTGAAGATAGAGATAGAATAAGGTTGATTTGTAATTCTATAAAACACAATAATTACTATCCAAAAAAAGAATTGCTGAAATTTTATCCGTATTTAGAAATTGACAAAAAAATTTCACTAATTAATTTCAATCCAATAGAGGATATTGAATTGATAAAAGCTTATGTGCATTATTTTAATATGCTAGTCACCTTGAAAATGGCACTTACAAAATATTCGAATTATAATAACATAATGGGACAAGAAAGTCCAAATGAACTGGAATCGCATTTTAATGAATTAATGAAAGATAAAAGTTATAAGGATGAAGATTATAAAACTACATATTTAAATAAATAACTACAGCCAACAGCGGTTTTGAGCAAGTGGGGCTTTAGGGCAAAATTTAAAGTTGGTTTTGTATTTGTAAACTAAATCTTTAATTTATACTTTTGGGAGAACAATCCCCCACCTTCTCAAAGCCGGCGGGACGTTAGTGGCAACCGTAAAAAACAGAACGTTAATGGAATACGAAATTTTAATTGTAAATGATTCATCAGCTGGTGAAATGATGGATAAATGTTACGAGTCAACTTATAATGTTCATCATTATTCGAAGTATATTATTGACAACAAAAAGTTTCCGGAAACTAAACCACCAATTTGGATAAAACTTTACAAAGAAAAAGAGTTCAATTCCTTAAATGATTTTGTACACTCATTATATAATTTCATAATCAACGACAAAGTCAAAGCCATATTGGAAAAACACAAATTACCAAATCACGATTATTTACCAGCTCAAGTTTTTAGAAAAGAAAAAACTCTTCTGTTTAAAAAATTAGTAGGCTATAATTATTATTGGTTCAATTATGATTGTGAGCATATTTCCGACTATTACGAACATATAGATTTTGAGAAAAGTGAAATAACTTTCTTTAGAAATGAAAAGAATATTGATTTAAAAATTAACTCGATTTCAGATCTCCATTCAATTAGGGAGTCAAACAAATTGATTTCAAATGAAATTAATGAATTATACAAACTCTATCCAAATAAGCAATCGCTCATTCAAAAGATTATTAAAGAGAAAGACTTGTTTACTGTCAGTTGGAGAACAGAGAAAATTGTGCTAAAAGACAGTTTTGATATTGAATTGGACCTTTTTTCATTGCCTTTATTTTCCTTTAAAACTTACGTCTCGCCGAGGTTAAAAAAAGCTTTAATAGATGAAAATATTAAGGATATATTTTTCAAAAAAACAGGAAATAATCCCGATCCACGCTACCTGATAAATCCACAAATTAAATTAGAAAATCCAAAAATTGAAATCAACGGCAGCCACTAACAGCGGTTTTAAGAAATTGGGGTTTCGTTGTTTAATGGAACGAGCTTTTTGTATATTTGACTTCAGTCCTTATGGAATGGTTCGGGAATAAAAATCCCCAACTTCTTAAAGCCGGCGGGACGTTATGCGAAATTTTGGGTAAACGAAATCTAAAAAATGAATCCTATAATTAAGAATTTATTTGCTTATCTCACATTTAGTTTCATAACTGCCGTAATATTCGCCATTATCTTAAAAATTAAAGTAGGTGGTGGTCAAATGGTGGTTATGGCTCCTCTTTATTTACTAATAAATTCAGCAATAGCGATTATAATATCATTAGTACTTATATCTGTTATAAGAAATCTTATTACAATAACTTTATCGTTAAGTCTATGGCTATTTATGATCGTATTTGTTTTAACAATATTTGTGAACAATGATTTTAATCTATTCAAAAATGATATTGATGTATTGTCATTTTCGAGTGTATTTATATCTTTCGTAATATTTCAATTAACATTAATGATTAAAAAAAACTTCGCATAACAGCGGTTTTGTGCAAGCGGGGTTTTGGGTGTTTATCGGTAATGGTCAGTGTTTGCACTTCTCTCCTATTTTTCAACTTTTTTCTTTCAGTCTTTTCGGTATATTTGTAAACATCAGTAATAAAAATCCCCACCTGCCACAAAGCCGGCGGGACGTTATGCGACACTTTACTAAACGAATCGAATAAAAATCGAAATGAAAAAAATACTAAAATGTATTATTCCTATTTTAATTATTACTACTCTTTTAAGTTTTAAATACGGTCAAAATTCAGTGAAAATTTATGGTCAATTGAAACCTAAAAAATCTGAAACAAATATTTATGGGTTGAAAATTTTCGCAAAAACTAACAATACTATCTTAGCGGAAACATTTACAGATAATTTTGGTAAATTCAAATTAACATTAATTCCAGAACCAACTGGTAAAATTGATTTTTTCTGCACAGGAATTAAAAATGATACAATCTTTTTGAAAAGAATAGTAAATATCAAAACTGATTCTTTAAAACTGACTTTTTCACTACCAATAGAATACAAATTAAATTCAAATGGAAAAATAATTTGTCCAATTTGTAAAAAAGCAAATAAGGTGTTAAAGCTATTTTATTTAAATACTAATCCAGTTAGCGCTACTGGAATAAAAACAACAGATAAAGGGAAACTAATAACCGAAAATGCAATACTCAAACAAGAAGAATATATTCCCATAGAACTTTCAAGATATTCATGCGAAAGAGATAAAATAAAGTTTTAAAAAGCGATCGCATAACAACGGTTTTATGCTATGGCGGGGCTTGGGATTTTTTTGGATTGTTCTGTGCTTGCTTTTCTTCTTTAAAAAGAAGTTTTTTCTTTCCACTTTTCGGTATATTTGTAAACATCAGTAATAAAAAATCCGCCACAGCATAAAGCCGGCGGGACGTTATAGGCAATACTAAAAAAATCGTCGTCTAATGATAAGAATCAAACAATTAATATTTTTCATTTCGATTTGCATTCTAATTAGTTGTTCTCATAAAAATGAATTTGGTCAAAACAGGGTGAATTTTAATCTCAAAAGAATAAAACCAAATACTGACAACAGTGTTTATAATATTATAGACACAACAAAAATATATTACGAAATATCTATTAGAGATAATGTAGGGAATCCAGTATCAATACCTGATTACAAAAACAATTATCTTAAGTTTTACAAAGATGGTAGAGTTGCAGAATTCGATAATATTAATTTCCAAGACATAGATTCTTTTAATCCAAAGCGAGCAGATAGTTACTTGTACAATCTAAAAAATGGCAATCTTGTGATTCAAGTCTATTTTAAACATCCTCAATGCGGACAATGTTTTATAAAAGAAAAATTAACCAAAATTTCCGAGGACACTTTTGAGTTGAGGAATGATAGTTATGTTTCAACCTATAAGGCTATTGAAATTCCAAAATCTTTTTTAAAATATAAACCGGATTGGTAAAAGTACTGCCTATAACAGCGGTTTTATGAAATGGCTGGGTTCGGTCTTTATCGGTAATGGTCAGTGAATGTTTTTCTTTCTCCGAAAGAAGCTTTTTTCATTCAGTCTTTTAGGTATATTTGTAAACATCAGTAATAAAAATCCGCCACTTCATAAAGCCGGCGGGACGTTAGCAAACATTTTATGAACATAAATATACCAGATAAAATATCTAAACTTCTTGTCTTAATTGGAGTAATCTTAATTGGCTATTCATTTTATAACAGTGGTGATGTAGAAAAAAACTATTTTGCCAAAATTGACAACTTTAATCAATTAAAAGATTCAAGCTCAATAAGTCAACTCGTTTTAAAAGATAAATTAGAAAACATAAAACTGGTTGCTGAAAACTTATCAATTAAATATGGTACTGAAAATCCAATTAGTTTAGATAAAGATTCTTTAGTCACATTTAATAGAACACTTTCAGGTGGAAAATTTGAATCATTTGTAAGTGATTCAATAAATAAACTTTGGATTGAATATAAACGCCATGAATTTAAAAATGAAATAATTGACAAAAAAATTGAACGATATTCAACCAGATTGGATGAAGAGAAAAAACTAAAGGACAGTTATTTCAAACTCAATACCGAATTGGAAAATATTGGTTTCATACTTTTTATAATTGGAATATTTTTATGGATGCTTGATGAGCCAGATGAAAAGAAAAAAGAATTAATAAACCTTAATGAAAAACTTTATCCATTTTGTCAAAGCTGTGGAAAAAAGTTTACATCTGTAAGGAAATATGGAAAGGAAATAGATTCTACAGACAATTTAGCTTTTTGTGAAGAATGCTATAATGATGGTAAGTTTACAAACGATGAAATTACAAAAGAAGAATTCATTGAAAAATCAAATATTGAAATAAAAGATAAAAATTGGTTAGTGAAAAAAATATTAAAATCTAGATTTCAAAATTTAGAGCGATGGAATAAAAATAAATATTAAAAACGTTTGCTAACAGCGGTTTTAAGAAATTGGGGCTTTAGTGTTTAATGGGACGAGCTTTTTGTATATTTGACTTCAGTCCAAATGGAAAGTTCGGGAACAAAAATCCCCAACTTCTTAAAGCCGGCGGGACGTTATGGGCAAGTTAAACCAACTTCATGAAAAACAAAACTTTACTAATTTGCACGATCATCTTTTTTCTAATAGTAAATACAAATTATTATTGGGAAGGAATTATTGGAAAATTAGCTATGCTTTTCTCCCTGTTACTAATTTTAATTTTTGCAATCCTTTGCTTTATTTTCTTTTATCAGATATTTAAATCTATCAAAGAAAAGTTTACAAGCAAACTGAGAAATATATCAATTGTAGTTTTAATAATTGTTTTAGGGTTGACATTCTACAAACCAAACGGAATTGTAGATTTTGAAAAACTTGACGGCAAGGATTTATTAATTGCCGAACGCGGTGGAGTCGCGGATTGTTCAATTGTTTTTAAACTAAAAGAAAACAATCACTTCTTTCAACGTAACGTATGTTTTGGAATTGAAAAAACTACAGGTAAATATTCAATAAAAAATGATACAATATATTTTTCCAACATATCTCTTAGGAAAAAAGACTATTACAAATTTGGCGTAATAATTAGAGAAAAAAAGCATAACAAAATGTTGGGAGAGATTAGTTTGTACAAAACTAAAACTGATAAAATGCCTTTGAAAATATTTATAACAAAGAATAATCTTAAATAATAACCTGCCCATAACAGCGGTTTTATGAAATGGCTAAGTTCAGTGTTAATCGGTAATGGTCAGTGAATATTTTTCTTTCTCCGAAAGAGGCTTTTTTCATTCAGTCTTTTAGGTATATTTGTAAACATCAGTAATAAAAATCCGCCACTTCATAAAGCCGGCGGGACGTTAGTGGCAACCATAAAAAAACAGAACGTTAATGGAATACGAAATTTTAATTGTAAATGATTCATCAGCTGGTGAAATGATGGATAAATGTTATGAGTCAACTTATAATGTTCATCATTATTCGAAGTATATTGTTGATAACAAAAAGTTTCCGGAAACAAAACCACCAATTTGGATAAAACTTTACAAAGAAAAAGAGTTCAATTCATTAAATGATTTTGTACACTCATTATATAATTTCATAATCAACGACAAAGTCAAAGCCATATTGGACAAACACAAATTACCAAATCACGATTATTTACCAGCTCAAGTTTTTAGAAAAGAAAAAACTCTTCTGTTTAAAAAGTTAGTAGGCTATAATTATTATTGGTTCAATTATGATTGTGAGCATATTTCCGACTATTACGAACATATAGATTTTGAGAAAAGTGAAATAACTTTCTTTAGAAATGAAAAGAATATTGATTTAAAAATTAACTCGATTTCAGATCTCCATTCAATTAGGGCGTCAAACAAATTGATTTCAAATGAAATTAATGAATTATATAAACTCTATCCAAATAAGCAATCGCTCATTCAAAAGTTTATTAAAGAGAAAGACTTGTTTACTGTCAGTTGGAGAACAGAGAAAATTGTGCTAAAAGACAGTTTTGATATTGAATTGGACCTTTTTTCATTGCCTTTATTTTCCTTTAAAACTTACGTCTCGCCGAGGTTAAAAAAAGCTTTAATAGATGAAAATATTAAGGATATATTTTTCAAAAAAACAGGAAATAATCCCGATCCACGCTACCTGATAAATCCACAAATTAAATTAGAAAATCCAAAAATTGAAATCAACGGCAGCCACTAACAGCGGTTTTAAGAAATTGGGGTTTGGGTGTTTAATGGAAAGAGCTTTTTGTATATTTGGCTTTAGTCCTAATGGAATGGTTTGGGAACAAAAATCCCCAACTTCTTAAAGCCGGCGGGACGTTAGTGGCAAGACATCCAAACAGAACGAAAATAAATGAGTGAAACACGATTTGAAATCCAAAAAGAATTTAGAGAAAGGCAAGAAAAGTATGTTTATTATTTAATAGCATTATCGGTTTCAGCAATTGGATTTTCAATTTTTAAAACTGACAATCAAACTTTAAATATCTATCAAATTCCTCTTGCAATTGCCGTAATTTGTTGGAGCGTTAGTATTTTTTGTGGGTTAAAATTTTTAAAATATGTAATCAGTTCGTTATATAACAACAATAGCTATTTTGAAATAATTAATGGAAAGGATCCAAAAGTCGGCAACAACTTAGAGAAAATTGAAATAAGTATTGAGGCTTTTAAAGAAGCTTGGAAAATAAATGCAAACAGTATGAAAAGATACTTTACATGGCAAGGCTATTTATTTTATACAGGTATAATTTTATTCATAGTTTGGCATATTATTGAAATGTATTTTAGAACTCAGTTAATGAATTTGTCCTGCCACTAACAGCGGTTTTAAGAAATGGCGGCTTTAGGGATTTATCGGTAATGGTCAGTGAATATTTTTCTTCTCCGAAGTGAGGCTTTTTCTTTCAAACTTTTCGGTATATTTGTCAACATCAGTAATAAAAATCCGCCACTTCTTAAAGCCGGCAGGACGTTAGCTGCAATACCATCACTAACTCAGAAAACAATACTCAAATGATAAAACGATATCACGGAACAAGTACAAATTCAGCCAATAGTATTGTGGGACCGCCCGCAAATATTAATTTAACACTTGGAGGTGGTGAATTAGGAGTGGGATTTTATGTTGGTCAAAGTGTTTCACTTTGTGCCGGAAGAGCTAAATCAAAATATGGAACCAATACATGTCTCATTGAATTTAAAATTTCACCATCAAATTACTATTCATTGAGAATTTTAAGGATTCATAATCGAGATTACGTAAGAAGACTTTGGATACGCTTAAATAGAACATCAAATCGGAATACTTATCTTTTTAATTATGATATCGTCAGAGCTCCGTATGCAGTAATTTATTATTCATTGCAAGAGAAATTTGAATCCTTGAACGCAAAAAATATTTTGGAAACTTCGAGAATTAGAATTATATGAAAAAAATACCAGTATATCAAATGGGTTTTGACTTTGAGAATCTGATTTTCGACAATGAGAGTGATTTCCAGAGTCCAATTACCATTTTTGTAATTCAAGAATTTGACGAAGGCAAAAGTATCGAAGGCAGAACCGATTTAACAATTTATTTTCCTTTCGATCTAAACAATGATTATTTAGAACTATCTGGAAAGATTGAAGGAAAATATATAGAATTTCAGCCACCAAATTTTGATTCAAAAATTAAATTCGAAATTGATTTTACTAGAAAAATTTTTGCAAAAGTCTGGTTATAAAAAAGATTTACTACAATACAAGGGTAATTACAAAACCGACTACTTAGAGAATTCCTTTCTTATACTCATTCCAATAGATGTGCGAAAAATGGACAAAATGTATTTAAAAACCAAGGGAGTTTTTGTGGGATTAACTCCGACATTCGGAAGAAATGAAAATGGATTATTTAAATTTTAAAAGGTACTGCAGCTAACAAGGGTTTTATGCAAGTGGGGTTTTAGGATTTATCGGTAAAGGTCAGTGTTTGCACTTTCTTCTTCGAAGTGAGGCTTTTCTTTTACTCTTTTCGGTATATTTGTAAACATCTGTAATAAAAGTCCCCACCGGCATAAAGCCCCGGGACGTTAGCAGCAATTAGACCAAACTTTGCGAAATCAACTATAGAAAAAATTCACAAATGGAAATACCCAAAATTAAATTGTTACCAAATCCTGAAACAGAAGAAGCTAAATATGCTGTTGGATACAAATGGAATGATATTGCAGGAACTAGGCATTTTTTAGGAGGAAAACCTGATGGATTAAAAGAGGAAGAATTCCCAAAATGTAAAGATTGTGGACAAGAGATGACATTTTATGCACAAATAGATTCGATTGGTGACAAATACGATTTAGCAGACTGCATGGTAATCCATACTTTCGTTTGTTTTGATTGTTTCACCGTTGAATCACAATTAAATCAAACTTTAGCATAATAACTGCTGCTAACAGCGGTTTTAAGAAATGGCGGGTTTTGGGATTTATCGGTAATGGTCTGTGTTAGCACTTCTCTCCTATTTTTCAACTTCTTTCTTTCAAACTTTTAGGTATATTTGTAAACATCAGTAACAAAAAATCCGCCACTTCTTAAAGCCGGCGGGACGTTAACGGCAACCGACGTGACGCGACGTGAAACTGGATGTCACAATTTAATTACTCCGAGAAATTTAATAACTAAAC
>NZ_AVCS01000030.1 GCF_000498495.1 Flavobacterium enshiense DK69
AACGTCCCGCCGGCTTTATGCTGTAGCGGATTTTTTATTACTGATGTTTACAAATATACCGAAAAATGGAAAGAAAAAACTTCTTTTTAAAGAAGAAAAATAAGCACTGACCAATCCAAAAAATCCCAAGCCCCGCTATAGCATAAAACCGCTGTTAGCAGCTGGCTTTGATTCTTTTTCTCAGTTCAGATTTTGCAGAATCAAGGTTAATTTCCATTTCTTTTACAATGTCAATAATCATTTTTCGACCATAAGTCCATAGAAATTTATCAATTGTGTAGTTAGAATAGTTTTCTAAATTAAAAGCTTTTTTAAACTCTGTAAAGGTTAAATAAAATTCGGCATAGTTTTTAGGAATCGTGAATGATAATTTTTCGTGATTATTTTGGCCTAAATATCCTTTAATGACAATCCAGATATAACTATCATAGATTGGTGTTTCATAATTGCTTGAGAAGTGAGTGTATTTTGATGCGAAAGATAGATTGTTTCTTTCATATTCCTCTCCTTTATCATTTTTCCACTTTACAAAAGATATTTTGTCTACAAAATTAACATAATCAGCAGTTTTGTACAGTTTGTAGTTTTCGGCGGTTTCATTTATTTTTTCTACTACAGGATTGATATTAGTAATTGCTGTTGAATATATTTTATTCAGAGAAGCGACTTTTATCAAAACGTCGAATTTGTTTGTATCATCACTAAACTCTTGAAATAATTTTAAAAGTTTTTGATTTAATTCGTCGCCTTCAATTAAAGAGTATTCTTTTAGAATTCTTCAATAAATTCATTTGTTATTTTATTAAGTCTCATTTTTTTAAACTTGCTGCTAACGTCCCGGGGCTTTGTGAAGTTGGGGATTAGTTCTCCCAAAACTATAAATTTAAGAGTAAGTTTACAAACACAAAACCAATATTATTTTTAGCCCAAAAACCCCAATTTCACAAAACCCTTGTTAGCGGCTGGTTTTGTTTATTTGATTGTTATCCAATTCATTGCTATTTCGTTTCTGATTGGTTTTGTAGGAACTTCCAATTCTTTGTAATCTCCAATTCTGTTATTGTCTTCAGTCATAAATACTAAATTCCAATTATTATTCTCATCGTGCATAAATTCCCAACTCATCATTAAATCTTGGTTGATTTCAATATTTGGATATTTTTCTTGTATTTCTTTTACAGTAGAATTTGGGTTTAACCCATTATTAGTTTTAAGATTTTTGCTTAAAGCAATTATGACTAATATTTCATCTGAATCCATTTTTGGAACAAGTGCTAGAATTGGTTCGTCTTTTAAATAATAAATATATGCTTTGCCACCACCATCATAACCGAAATCATAGGCTTCACATTCTTTTTTTGTTAGTTCAGTAATCTCTTTTTCAGCATCAAATATTTTCATGCCGATTTTTATCGGACCGATATTCCCTTTATCTATTTTAAACTTATTAAAATTAAAACCATCAACATTTTTGCTGTCTAAAGTTTCGATTTCTGTATTATTAGAAGATTCTGCTTTGATCTCAGAATTATTTTTACACGAAAAGGTAAAAAAAATAAATAGTAAAAAAAGTAGTTTTATTTTCATCCTGTTTTCTCAATTTTGGCGTAAACTTGCCGCTAACGTCCCGCCGGCTTTGTGTCAGGCGGGGATTTTTATTACTGATGTTTACAAATATACCGAAAAGACTGAAAGAAAAAAGTTGAAAAAGAGGAGAGAAGTACAAACACTGAACATTACCGATACACACCCAAACCCCGCTTGCACAAAACCGCTGTTGTGTGCTGTTATTTTTTTCGTTTCAATCTTTTCGCTGCTCGTTCGGCTTCTTTTCGGTTGTGTTGCCATTGCCAAATTTTTTGTTGAATAATTCCAATGCTAATTATAGAAAATCCTTTTATCGGTTTTCTAATTTCTTCTGGAATTTTCCATTCTGAATTTTGTTTACTCCAATCAATTTTGGTTACTCTATCTGTTGGGTCGTATTTTAAGTTTGATTTTTTAAATTCGTTATTGTTAAATTTTTCAACAATTCTTTTTAACAATAGAAATGTTTCTTTTTCATCGTAACCTGAAATTTCATTTTCAGATTTTTCAAAATAATAATCAGGTTCTGATGTCCAAAAAATTAGTGATGCAGTTCCTTTGTCACATTTTTTACTTTCAATTATCCACTTCAAAATTTCAACTCCATCATCCCAATTATAATATTGAGCGAGGTAATATTGATCTGTTGAGTTTAGTTTTTCAAAAAGCTTAAAATCGGGTAAATAATCATCAGATTTATTGAACGAAAATTCAATAAAGGTTTCTTGGATGAATCTTTCTTTATTAGGTAGTATTATCATTTAGTTTTGTTATAATAGCACACAACGTCCCGCCGGCTTTGTGAAGTGGCGGACTTTTTATTACTGATGTCTACAAATATACCGAAAAGTTTTAAAGAAAATCGCGATTAAATAGGAGTGAAGTGCAAGCCCAAACCATCCCAAAAAATCACAAAGCCCCGCCATTGCACAAAACCGCTGTTGTGCGTAGTTTTTAATCGGTTAATATTTCTTTTGATACTTCTATAATAAATTCTTGTAAATAATTTTCGAATCTTTCATTAATATTAGGCAATCTATCTTGTTTATTACCATATTTTTTATGGTTATCAATTACCTTATCTTTATAAACTTCTTTTAATATTTCATATTCAGAAGTTAGTTTAAACATTTCCAATTGCAAAAATTTGAATTCTCTTAATTCGTCTAAATTTAAAGTTTTTATCTTACTGATATTTCCATTTTTTATTTCAAATAATTTGAAAGACGTTTCATTATTTAGATTTTTATTGTTGGCATATTCATTTTCATCTATTAAAATTAGACCATTGAACCATGTCATCTTTCTGCTATCTGGGAATACATCTTTTATTGCAGAGGTATATTTCCCATTTTTAATAATTGTTAAATTTAGAACAAAAAGTTCGTTGTTGATAATTTCATAATCAGCAAAATAACCACGCCAAAGACTTGTCTCAATTTCTCCTTCAGGTTTTTTTTCAGGATTATTTTTGAAATATTCTTCGAGTAAATATCCTTTAAGTAGATATTCTCTATCAATGTATTTTATTATTTCTGATACTTGTTTGGTCATTTTAGGATTCGTTTGGTAAAATTACGCACAACGTCTCGCCGGCTTTATGAAGTGGCGAAATTTTTATTACTGATGTCTACAAATATACCTAAAAGACTGAAAGAAAAAAGCCTCTTTCGGAGAAAGAAAATAATCACTGACCATTACCGATAAACACTAAACCCAGCCATTTCATAAAACCGCTGTTAACTGCCGTTGATTAGATATTATTTGGATCAAATCAGTACATGAAATCATTTAGTTTTCCTTCTGAACTTTTTAAGCCAACTATATCCATTATTTCTTCAAAATAGAAACAAACACGTTCTCTATCTTCAGTATCTAAATCGTTATAAATATCGTCAAAACTTGCAAGTCCTTTTTCAATTTCTTTTTGGTAGTCCTCATCAGTAGGATTTTGAGTTTTAGATATAGTTTGGAAACTATCCGCAACGTTATTGATTTTTTCAGTAAGTATTGGTTTTAATTTTGGATTTCCAATACCTGGATATAAAGTAGTAGTATCAATTACAAACTTTTCTTTTGCTTTAAATTGTTCGAATTTGTTCATCGCATTTTTCTGCGTTTCAATTTTCTTTGGCTCACAAGCAGCTAAAGTAAAAATCGTCAATATTGTAATTATAGTTTTCGTCATGTTCAATGGCAGTTAACGTCCCGCCGGCTTTAAGAAGTTGGGGATTTTTGTTTCCAAACCATTCCATTAGGACTGAAGCCAAATATACAAAAAGCCCGTTCCATTAAACACTCAAACCCCAATTTCTTAAAACCGCTGTTAGGCACTGGCAGTTCTATTCTTTGGTTCCATTCCACTAATTATATTTGAAAATTTATTTTTAAATTTTAGAAAAATTGATTCGTAATATTTATATGAAAGGCCTGCTATTATTATTGTTAATAAAAAACTTAAAGGATAGATAAGCCAATTTGTTGTAATGCCATTCGAGATACTAATTGCTAATGCTAACACAATTCCAATTGGATGATACATATATAGCCCATATGAAATATTCCCTAAATAGCTTAAGATATTATTTTCAAGTGATATTTTGATTTTGTCATTAGTAGCAAAATTCAAAATAATAATTCCAAACAAAATAGAATAAAATTCATAGTGAATATATGGTATGTGAACCCCTTTAAGTACTAGAAATGTCACTAAAATTATTGTTAAGTAAAAGGTAATATTATTCTGTAGTAATTTAAGCAGTTTACTTTTTTGAAATAGGAGGATTGCATAAATTCCACCAATTGCCATACAGTCAATATTAAATGATGACCAAAACGGACGAATTACACTTTTGTATGGAAGAATATCAGAGTAATGCGTAGATAATAATTTGGCAAAAACTAAATAAAAAACAATAATAATTAACATTAAAATTATTCTATGTTTTTTAAAGTATTTCAAGATGATAGGCCAAACTAAATAAAATTGTTCCTCTGTTCCAATAGACCAAGTGTGTGAAGCGTATGGGACTACGCCTAATAGCGAAAGAACTATATTAGGGAAAAATATTGCATATAATAACAATTTCAATAAAAGGTTTGAATAAATTACTTCTTTCTCATATCCCGGCAAGGTAAATAGGTCAATATTTGGCAGAATAAAAAATGCTAAAATGATTATTAAAAAGTATAAAGGCCATATACGAAGCATTCTGCGTATGTAGAATTTCCTAATGCTAATGTTTTTAAAGGAACACTCTTCTGCTAAAAGTAGATAGGTGATTAAAAAACCACTTAAAACAAAAAATAATACTACACCTAGCTTACCAATAATTCCAACAAACGGAATTGTACCCCAATAATTTTTAATTTTTGAAATTGATTTGATTTGCTCTATATGGTGTATAATTACCAAGAAAGCCGCAATAAATCTCAAACCATTTAGGTTGGGGAAATATATTTTTTGTTTGTCCATTCTTTAGGTGTCTGTTTTTTTATGCTTGTGCCTAACGTCCCGCCGGCTTTAAGAAGTTGGGGGTTTTTGTTCCCAAACCATTCCGATAGGAGTGAAGTCAAATGTACAAAAAGACCGTCCTATTATACACCCAAACCCCCAATTTCTTAAAACCGCTGTTAGCCGTTCGTTGTTTTTTAGTTTTGTTTTATTTTAGTTTTGTCAAAATATTTTTCTTTATTCATTTGCTCAATTAAATTTTCAAATTCCATTTTATTATTTACAATTAGTATAATTACAGCATTTTCCTTGTTGTCAAAAAAACTTAAATTTAAAGGTTTGTTTTCAAAGTTTGCTTCTGATAATTCAGGATAGATTTCTTTTAATTTATCTAAAGTGCTTTTCTGATTTTCATTAATTATGATTAATTGATTACCTGAACCTTCATTTAGATTTTCAATACTATAAGGATGTAAAATTGGAGATGAAGAATTTACATTACTTAATCTAAAATACTTTCGTAACGGAATTGTGATTTCACTTTCATCTTCATTGTCATAATATAGATACAACTTGTTTAATAAAATTGAATAATCAGCAATTGCATTTGGAAATTTTAAACCAAATATTTCTATTGATTTATCAATAAAATTTTTGTCAATTTGTTTGTTTTCGTTTAAATAGTTTTCAACTAAAGGATAAATTCCTCTTGCAAAACCTTCAATATAAGTATCGTTATACCATTCTCTATCATCAATTTTCCCATTTATATTTTTATAAGCCCAACCGTTTCCTAACGTAGTTGCTAAAGCTTCATCAAAATATGCATTTGCAAATTTTGAATATTGCGATTTATTTTCCGCAAAATAGGAAACTAATTGTTTTTGAAATTCTTTAGATTGCTCGTCGTATAAAACGTGACACATTTCGTGTAGTATAACACCATTTCTTCCTGTATAATCAATGTCATCAGTTAGAACTCCTATGCACAAGCTATTTCCGTGTGGCGTTGCAGTTGTAGAACCTTTTTTTCCAGGAATTGGATACAAAGCAATTTGAAATGGAATTTCATTTGTCCAAGTAGAATTATAAAATTTATTAAATCTGTTAAAAATTTCAACATTTGATTTTTTAAATGTTGTTAAATTATTTTTTTGGTTTGTTAGTTTTTTTTCATAATCATTCCAAATTATATCATCGTAAATTTTTTCTACTTCGGATAATATTTTAAATAATTTCTGATATTCTACAATTGGCAGAATGCCAATTGTAGATTTTTTAAATTCATTTAAGTTTTTTGAATTAATTGCGTTTATTGAAATTAAATCATAAGTTGAACGATTTGGTCTTCGTTCATCGGGAAATTCAAATCGTTTGTAATTATAACTTAAATTGATTTTTGCATATTCTTCACAAAGATTTTTAAAATTGAGATTATTTTGAGTTTTATCTTCAATATATTTTTTAAAGTATGAAGAAGTACCATTACCATTTGTTGCAGTTTCCATAAAATTAAAAATGCAATATGGTTTACTTATTTTGTAAACAAAAAAATCTTGGCTAAAAGCAAAGGTTGATATTAAAATAAATAAAAGCGTGATTGTTTTCTTCATGAATTTTCTATTTTGCGTACTATTTCTGAGTTCTGCGATACAATGACGGCTAACGTCCCGCCGGCTTTGTGTCAGGCGGGGATTTTTATTACTGATGCTTACAAATATACCGAAAAGTTTGAAAGAAAAAACCTCACTTCGGAGAAGAAAGTGCAAGCACCGACCATTCCATTACACACTGAAACCCCGCTTGCACAAAACCGCTGTTATGCGAGGTTTTAATTATCTCCAAAATGTTCCCAATTCGAGTTTTTTGTCTAAAAATTTCTTAATATCCTCCTCTGTGATGGTTGTTGGTATTGTAACCCAAATGATATAACCTTCATCGTCTATTAGTAGTGCCATTGGAGTATATATGGAATCTACACCATTGCTCCAAAGTTTGTCAACTCTCTTAGTATTACACGCAACGATAGCTTTAGTATTAATATTTGCTTTTTTAAATTCATTCAAAACACTTAATGAATCTTTGTTTGAGTAAGCCAAAAGAAGAAAATCGGAACGGTCTTTAAAATTGTTGTAAACTTTTTCTAAATGATTTAGAGCAGCTTGGCTGACATTTCCTCCGTCCCAATAGGTTAGAAGTATGAATTTGTTTTTTAGAGTTTTGTCATTTGGAATATTCAAAATCCATTTGTTGATGTTAAGATTTGGTTTATCTCCAGGTTTTATTTTGTAATTATGGATTAATGCTTCCGGAATTTCTTTGCGATTCTGGGCATTACTAGTTAAAGTAAAGAATATTAGTAAATAGAAAATTTGCAATGTTTTCATCGTTCAAGTTTGTTAAAAATCTCGCATAACGTCCCGCCGGCTTTATGCTGTGGCGGAATTTTTATTACTAATGTTTACAAATATACCGAAAAGTTTGAAAGAGAAAGTTGAAAAATAGGAGAGAAGTGCAAGCACTGACCAACCCAAAAAATCCCAAGCCCCGCCATAGCATAAAACCGCTGTTATGCACAGTGTTTATTGGTTCATTTCAAAATATTTGAATAAAATATCTTCGTCATTTGTCAAGATTGTTCTTATACTTGAATTTCCAAATATTAACCATTCAGCACCATAAGTTCCTGCGCCATCTGAAAATACTCCTTTCAAAACAGATTGGTTGCCATTATTTTCAATTTTGAAGAATTTTCCGTTTGCGTTATTTCCAAACCAAGGATTGTACATATTGTCAATTTGTAGCTTGTAAGTTTTGTTACCAATTTTTAAAATTGCGTTTGATAATACATACTTTGGCATTTCTCCGTCACTACCAAAAAGTGGTATTCCGTCAATTGCGATTAATACATTTTTGTTGACGTATTCAAACTCATGTTTGGCTTTATTAAATACAGATCTTTCTAATTCCAAATGACATATTTGATTCAATTTGATAATAGTTTTATCAGTTTGACTTAAACATAATAATGGGAATAATAATAATAGTAGAAAAAGATTTTTCATGATCTATATTTAAGATTAGTTTGGTAGCGTTGTGCATAACGTCCCGCCAGCTTGCTGCAGGTGGGGGATTGTTTTCCCAAAAGTATCAATTTAAGATTAAGTTTACAAATACAAAACCAACATTAAATTTAGCCTTAAAGCCCCACTTGCTGCAAACTGCTGTTATCGGTAGCTCTTCTTTCGTTCGTCATAGTGTGAATTTATCAAATGTTTGTCCGTTAAACTTAAAGGCTCCGTTTTCGTGTGTGCCAAGCCAGATGTCTCCGTTATTGTCTTTGTATAGGCAATAAATAGGAATATTTTTAGAATTAACTTGAACAGGATAATGGTGAATCTTTTCACCGTCATACTTCCAGACACCATGTAAGTAAACCGCTATCCATAAGTTGTTGTTGTCGTCTTTAGTGATAGACAGATACTCATTTAAATCACCGTCTTTTTTACCGTCTAAACAACCTATGTTTTTTACTCGATTGTAAAATGTTGTGTCATCAATGTCGCTTTTGGTTGAAGAAGTTTTATTATAAACGCTATATCGATATTCGGTATTGAACCAAAAATCTCCATTTTTATCTTCTGCAATTGAACGAACACCATTGGATGGTCCATCGTGAATTTCTGTAACATCCTGTTCTGAAATCCAGTCAAAAGATTTTCCATTGTAACGAAAAACTCCCAATACTGCTGTGCCAAACCAAATATTTCCCTTGCTATCCTTGTAATTACAATATACAGCATATGGGTCAGGATTATTCGGATGTTTAAAAACATAGTCTTCTCCAAGCTTGGTTTTTGGAATTTTCAAACTATAAAGATTTATACCGTCATAACGATATACATGTCTTGGTTTGGAACTTTTGAACCATAGGTCGTCAGGATGTAAACTCCATTTACCGTCTATACTTATTGTTTCCGTTATTGTAACAAAGTGTTTTCCATTATACTTGCAAAGTCCTTCATGTGTATTTATGTAAATATTTCCAAGTTTGTCTTCTTTAATTTCTTCGACTCTATCGCTGGATAAACCTTCTTTTGTGGTGTAATGAATGATTGACTTTCCGTCATACTTGTATAGCCCATCCTGCCAGCTACCAAACCAGTAATTGTTTTTAGTGTCTTGATAAACAACCATTATGTTGTTACTTAGTTCTTTTACGGTGTTGCCCGTTGTCTGAATTTGATTTAGTTTCTCTGAATTGATTGTCTTAGTATTGGTCTGCCGGCTACACGAGGTAAAAATTGTTAGGACTGTTATATAAAGTATGATCGATTTCATCATTGTCTGTTAAATTTTTGCAGTCGTCATTCATAGAGTTACCGATAACGTCCCGCCGGCTTTAAGAAGTTGGGGATTTTTGTTCCCAAACCATTCCATTAAGACTGAAGTCAAATATACAAAAAGACCATTCCATTATACACCCAAACCCCAATTTCTTAAAACCGCTGTTAGCTGACGTTACTGTTATGTATAATTTCAATTAAAGAATCCCAATTTAATAATTCTTCTTGTTTAAAGTATTTGGGATCAAATTGTCGAACGTCAGAATCATTTCTTGTTTTGCCATTTTTTCCAGGTTCGCTTAGCCAGTTTCGATGACCATTGTAAATTCTGTCTGCTAAAATTGCAGATTTCACAATATAATATTTGGGTTGTTTTTCTAAGTCCTGTGGAATATTTACAAACACAAAATACTTGTTTTCTGCTTTATCATTTTCAATTTTCTTATTGAGAATCCATTTGCTTTTATTTTGTGTGGTTTTTACCTGAATTGAAAACAATTTGCTGCCTTCGATATTACTCACTAATATGTCAACTCCATCTGAATTCCTTAGAGTAATTGCTGCTAAAAATCCACGTCTTGAAATTTCTGCTGCGGCATAATATTCTCCAGCAATACCGCATAATTGTTTTGATATTTTCATTTTCTCGTTAAGTTTTTATGTAATGTCAGCTAACGTCCTGCCGGCTTTGTGTCAGGCGGGGATTTTTATTACTGATGCTTACAAATATACCGAAAAGTTAGAGAGAGAAAACTTCACTTCGGAGAAGAAAGTGCAAACACCAGCTCTTACCGATACACACCCAAACCCCGCTTGCACAAAACCGCTGTTATGGGTAGCTTTTATATTGATAAAACTTATTTATTTCTTCAATAATTTCTTCGTTTTTTCCCTTAACTAAACTTATTTCCGTTTTTGCTAATAATTTTTCCGGTTGAAGTTTTAATTTAAATAAAAATTTAGTCATTAAACTAGTAGATTGAATAACATAACTATTTACATCTTTTAAGTCAAAACCAATATAAGTGTTTCCTCTAATTTCGATTAAATTAATTTTTTTAATGTTTTTCCAGTAGATTTTGATATTATTTATATGGTCAAAAAAATAACCGTCAGTTAATTCAATTGCGGGCTTATTATTTATGTGTCTTTTTAAATTATTTATAGTTTTAAAAAAATGACTACCAAAAAATATCCAAATCAGTAAGGCTATAATAACTCCAAATGGTTGATTTTTATTTATTACTAAAAGTAGTGTAAATGATATAAAAATAATAATAGTTATAGTAGAATCTACCCACAATTTGATAGGATAGTAGTGAAACTGATTGTTTTGCTGTTCGTTCATAAAGTTACCCATAACGTCCCGCCGGCTTTGTGGAGTTGGGGATTTTTGTTCCCAAACCATTCCATTAGAACTGAAGTCAAATATATAAAATTGCCTTTAAATTTTGCCTAAAACCCCAATTTCACAAAACCGCTGTTAGTGGCAGTTTTTATTCATCGACGTCTTCAAAAATTAAAATATTCTCTTTTTTGTTTATTCTAATTTTCCTCCAAGTAGGAGCATAGTCTTCGCCTTGAGGTTCAAATAACTCTTTTATAAATTCATCTTTAGTCTCATAATTCTGAGTAACTTTTTCACCTTCGTAATAATCTGTTGATTTGGTAATGTCGGTTGCTATTGTATCGGATGTAAAATTTGTGGTTTTCTTTATTTCTGAAATTATACGATTTTTATCTAGGTTAGAAATTTTCAAAGTAAATGTGTGATAATAATCTCCAATTCCAGACATAGATTCATTCTCTAAAATTTCAAAATCGTCTTTCAGTGAAATTTCTTGTTTTGATAACAATTCTCTCGCATTGTTTTTCGAAAATAATTCATCTTCAAAAAAGTCAGAAATAGCTAAGAGAATAAAAAATACACCAACAATAGTAGATAGAATAATTCCTGCCTTTTTGAATCCTAGTTTTTTAGGGATCCAATAAGACAAAAATGTTAAGCCACTACATGCGATAAATATGAAGAGAAAAGCTAATATGTAAATTAACATAAATAATCTATTATTTGATTACGGTATTTCTGCGTTTTTTTTGCCCAAAATTGCCACTAACGTCCCGCCAGCTTGCTGCAGGTGGGGGATTGTTTACCCAAAAGTATCAATTTAAGATTAAGTTTACAAATACAAAACCAACATTAAATTTAGCCTTAAAGCCCCACTTGCTGCAAACTGCTGTTGTGCGATGGTTTTATTTTTTCACTTTTTTATTTATATAGGATATTGTCTTCCAAGTCCTAATTGATAGAAAAAATGTTGGTAAATATAAACTAACAATGGGATTAGTAATATTGATGAAATTTTTAGAAAAATGTTTTCCTCTTTATTTTTGATAACGTTTATTGATAATATTATTAAACCAATTATTATTCCCATATACATAAAAGCGTGAATCCATTCCAATCCTTCCAAATCGTGAGTTCCTCCGGAATATAACTTTATTAAAATATCATTTATTATTACCAACATAGATATTGATAAACTTTTAAATATAGAATTTAGATTTTTTGAAGCAAAACACATTATTAAAGTAACTATTGGAATTAAAATTAAAGTAAAATCAATTCCTTTTGGCGGATAATAATGTCCAATAATTCCATTTATAAATACCAACATTAATGCAATTATAAAAGATAAAATATTTCTCATAATTAATTACTATTAAATGCTTTATACGTTTTTTTTTGGGTAAACTATCGCACAACGTTCCGCCGGCTTTATGCTGTGGCGGATTTTTTATTACTGATGTTTACAAATATACCGAAAAGTGGAAAGAAAAAACTTCATTTTAAAGAAGAAATGCAAGTACTGACCAATCCAAAAAATCCCAAGCCACGCCATAGCATAAAACCGCTGTTAGCTGCTGCCGTTGATCATTTTTGAGAAAAATTGTTTAACAGAAAAATAAATTTTCTTAATTCCATAATATAGTTTTTCTTGGAAAAATGTGACTACAAACTCGTAAATGAAATCCATAACTACTGATTATATTTTGGGTTTAATAGCCAAATGGCAAAATGTTCTAAAGCTTCAGCTTCTCTTTTGGTTTCACAAATTTCTATTTTAAATTTGCAATCATTAATTAAATAATTAACTGCTAAGGATCGATTTTCGAAAAGCTCATTTTTGAGTAATTTTTTTACCAAAGTATGTGTTGATTCATGTTTTAAATCTGTTCCAAACCTAATGTTGAATTTGTTTGTACTTCCAATATATTCAATCCTTTCTTCAGGAGAATAAATAATGTAAACTCCCATGATATTTTTTTTAGATGCTACTTCGTTAAAAGAAATATAATCACTTTCAATAAGCGACAGATATTTTTTTCTAAGATTCGAGTGATGTATTTCCACGTGAGTTGTTTAACGGTTGCAGCTAACGTCCCGCCGGCTTTGTGTCAGGCGGGGATTTTTATTACTGATGCTTACAAATATACCGAAAAGTTTGAAAGGAAAAACCTGACTTCGGAGAAGAAAGTGCAAACACCGACCATTCCATTACACACCGAAACCCCGCTTGCACAAAACCGCTGTTAACGGCTGCCTTCCTTGAGTTCCTACATTTCTTTTCGCAGTAAGGAGATTTCTTTTCGCAGTAAGGAG
>NZ_AVCS01000031.1 GCF_000498495.1 Flavobacterium enshiense DK69
TACATAAGCTTACGGGTTATTAGTACTACTCGACTATGACATTACTGCCTTTACATCTATAGCCTATCAACGTGGTCATCTTCCACGACCCTTAAAAGAAATCTCATCTTGTGGTGGGTTTCGCGCTTATATGCTTTCAGCGCTTATCCCTTCCGAACGTAGCTACTCTGCGGTGCTCCTGGCGGAACAACAGATACACCAGAGGTTCGTCCAATTCGGTCCTCTCGTACTAGAATCAGATCCACTCAAATTTCTAACGCCCACAGTAGATAGAGACCGAACTGTCTCACGACGTTCTGAACCCAGCTCGCGTGCCACTTTAATGGGCGAACAGCCCAACCCTTGGGACCTTCTCCAGCCCCAGGATGTGACGAGCCGACATCGAGGTGCCAAACCCCCCCGTCGATATGAGCTCTTGGGGGAGATCAGCCTGTTATCCCCGGCGTACCTTTTATCCTTTGAGCGATGGCCCTTCCATGCGGAACCACCGGATCACTATGCTCTACTTTCGTACCTGATCGACCTGTATGTCTCTCAGTCAAGCTCCCTTATGCCATTGCACTCTACGCACGGTTACCAAGCGTGCTGAGGGAACCTTTAGAAGCCTCCGTTACTCTTTTGGAGGCGACCACCCCAGTCAAACTACCCACCAAGCAATGTCCCCCACAGTATGGGGTTAGATCTCAGATAAGCAAAGGGTGGTATTTCAACAATGACTCCACAACGCCTGGCGACGCCATTTCACAGTCTCCCACCTATCCTACACATCACTTATCCAAGACCAATACTAAGCTATAGTAAAGGTGCACAGGGTCTTTTCGTCCCACTGCGGGTAATCGGCATCTTCACCGATACTACAATTTCACCGAGCTCATGGCTGAGACAGTGTCCAGATCGTTACACCATTCGTGCAGGTCGGAACTTACCCGACAAGGAATTTCGCTACCTTAGGACCGTTATAGTTACGGCCGCCGTTTACTGGGGCTTCAATTCAATGCTTCTCCGAAGATAACATCTCCTCTTAACCTTCCAGCACCGGGCAGGTGTCAGGCCCTATACTTCATCTTACGATTTTGCAGAGCCCTGTGTTTTTGATAAACAGTCGCCTGGACCTCTTCACTGCGGCCAGCTTGCGCTGGCGACCTTTCTCCCGAAGTTACAGGTCTATTTTGCCTAATTCCTTAGCCATGAATCTCTCGAGCACCTTAGGATTCTCTCCTCGACTACCTGTGTCGGTTTACGGTACGGGTACTTATAATCTAAGTTTAGAGGTTTTTCTTGGAAGCCCTTAGGCACACTATCACTTTGTCCGAAGACTCCGTGTACTATCGTATTTCACCAGTTCCCGCGCATTTTACTACGGGACCTATAGCTAAGTACTTTAACGAACTATTCCGTCAGTTCGCGGTGCTTTCATCACTCCGTCACCCCATCACAATTATAAGTAGTACGGGAATATTAACCCGTTGGCCATCGACTGTCCCTTTCGGGTTCGCCTTAGGACCCGACTAACCCTCAGCTGATTAGCATAGCTGAGGAAACCTTAGTCTTTCGGTGTGCGGGTTTCTCGCCCGCATTATCGTTACTTATGCCTACATTTTCTTTTCTAACCGGTCCAGCATGAGTCGCCTCACACCTTCAGCCCTGTTAGAATGCTCCCCTACCACTTACGTAAAACGTAAATCCATAGCTTCGGTAGTATACTTATGCCCGATTATTATCCATGCTCGTCCGCTCGACTAGTGAGCTGTTACGCACTCTTTAAATGAATGGCTGCTTCCAAGCCAACATCCTAGCTGTCTGGGCAGACAAACCTCGTTTTTTCAACTTAGCATACATTTGGGGACCTTAGCTGATGGTCTGGGTTCTTTCCCTCTCGGACATGGACCTTAGCACCCATGCCCTCACTGCTGAGAAACATTATATAGCATTCGGAGTTTGTCAGGAATTGGTAGGCGGTGAAGCCCCCGCATCCAATCAGTAGCTCTACCTCTATATAACTATACACAGCGCTGCACCTAAATGCATTTCGGGGAGTACGAGCTATTTCCGAGTTTGATTGGCCTTTCACCCCTACCCACAGGTCATCCGAAGACTTTTCAACGTCAACCGGTTCGGACCTCCACTGTGTGTTACCACAGCTTCATCCTGCCCATGGGTAGATCACACGGTTTCGCGTCTACCACTACTGACTAAAGCGCCCTATTCAGACTCGCTTTCGCTACGGATCCACACCTGAAGTGCTTATCCTTGCCAGCAACGGTAACTCGTAGGCTCATTATGCAAAAGGCACGCCGTCACCCCACGAAAGGGCTCCGACCGCTTGTAAGCGTATGGTTTCAGGATCTATTTCACTCCGTTATTCACGGTTCTTTTCACCTTTCCTTCACAGTACTGGTTCACTATCGGTCTCTCAGGAGTATTTAGCCTTAGCGGATGGTCCCGCCAGATTCAGACAGGGTTTCACGTGCCCCGCCCTACTCAGGATACCACTATCCTTATCTTCTCTTACTTATACGGGACTATCACCCTCTATGGTTAACCTTTCCAGGTTATTCTAATTCAATCCGCAAGAAATGTCGTGGTCCTACAACCCCAACATTGCCGTAACAACATTGGTTTGGGCTAATCCGCGTTCGCTCGCCACTACTTACGGAATCACTTTTGTTTTCTTCTCCTCCGCCTACTTAGATGTTTCAGTTCAGCGGGTTTGCCCCCTATCGGGTACTATATCTTCAATATAGTGGGTTGCCCCATTCGGATATCTGCGGATCAATTCGTATGTGCCAATCCCCGCAGCTTTTCGCAGCTTATCACGTCCTTCATCGCCTCTGAGAGCCTAGGCATCCCCCATACGCCCTTATTTTGCTTATTGTACTTTCATTTTTACCTATAAATAGGCAAAAACTGTGTTCTTTCTACTTTTTAAATGTTTTTTTATCTCAATATGTCAATGAACTTTCGTTTCTTTCGAAACTCGTGGAGAATATCGGAGTCGAACCGATGACCTCCTGCGTGCAAGGCAGGCGCTCTAGCCAGCTGAGCTAATCCCCCGTTTTTTAGCTGCCAGTTAACAGTTCTAAGTTAACATCACTTCAAACGGCCACTCAACCTCTAAAATTTCCTTTTACAATCAAAAAACTTAGTAGTCCCGCCCAGACTCGAACTGGGGACCCCTACATTATCAGTGTAGTACTCTAACCAGCTGAGCTACGAGACTCTGTTTTTTAATTATTGTAATATTTGAACTAACAGCGAGAGTAATATTCTTTCAATTAAAATCCCAGATCTTAATCTTTTCTCTAGAAAGGAGGTGTTCCAGCCGCACCTTCCGGTACGGCTACCTTGTTACGACTTAGCCCCAGTTACTAGTTTTACCCTAGGCAGCTCCTTGCGGTCACCGACTTCAGGTACCCCCAGCTTCCATGGCTTGACGGGCGGTGTGTACAAGGCCCGGGAACGTATTCACCGCATCATGGCTGATATGCGATTACTAGCGAATCCAGCTTCACGGAGTCGAGTTGCAGACTCCGATCCGAACTGAGAACGGTTTTGAAGATTCGCGCCCACTTGCGTGGTGGCTGCTCTCTGTACCGCCCATTGTAGCACGTGTGTAGCCCAGGACGTAAGGGCCGTGATGATTTGACGTCATCCCCACCTTCCTCACGGTTTGCACCGGCAGTCTTGTTAGAGTTCCCGGCATGACCCGCTGGCAACTAACAATAGGGGTTGCGCTCGTTATAGGACTTAACCTGACACCTCACGGCACGAGCTGACGACAACCATGCAGCACCTTGAAAGACGTCCGAAGAAAAAACTGTTTCCAGTCCTGTCGTCTCCCATTTAAGCCCTGGTAAGGTTCCTCGCGTATCATCGAATTAAACCACATGCTCCTCCGCTTGTGCGGGCCCCCGTCAATTCCTTTGAGTTTCATTCTTGCGAACGTACTCCCCAGGTGGGATACTTATCACTTTCGCTTAGCCACTCAGATTGCTCCGAACAGCTAGTATCCATCGTTTACGGCGTGGACTACCAGGGTATCTAATCCTGTTCGCTCCCCACGCTTTCGTCCATCAGCGTCAATATAGTGATAGTAACCTGCCTTCGCAATTGGTATTCCATGTAATATCTAAGCATTTCACCGCTACACTACATATTCTAGTTACTTCCCACTAATTCAAGTCTTACAGTATCAATGGCCGTTCCATCGTTAAGCGATGGGCTTTCACCACTGACTTATAAGACCGCCTACGGACCCTTTAAACCCAATGATTCCGGATAACGCTTGGATCCTCCGTATTACCGCGGCTGCTGGCACGGAGTTAGCCGATCCTTATTCTTACGGTACCGTCAAGCTCCTACACGTAGGAGTGTTTCTTCCCGTACAAAAGCAGTTTACAATCCATAGGACCGTCATCCTGCACGCGGCATGGCTGGTTCAGGCTTGCGCCCATTGACCAATATTCCTCACTGCTGCCTCCCGTAGGAGTCTGGTCCGTGTCTCAGTACCAGTGTGGGGGATCTCCCTCTCAGGACCCCTACCCATCATTGCCTTGGTATGCCGTTACCACACCAACTAGCTAATGGGACGCATGCTCATCTTGTACCGTTGGAACTTTAGTTATAATGTGATGCCACATCATAACGCTATGGGGTATTAATCCAAATTTCTCTGGGCTATCCCCCTGTACAAGGTAGATTGCATACGCGTTACGCACCCGTGCGCCGGTCTCAAGTTAGCAAGCTAACTCTACCCCTCGACTTGCATGTGTTAGGCCTGCCGCTAGCGTTCATCCTGAGCCAGGATCAAACTCTTCATCGTATATTTTAATATTGTCGATAAAGATGCTAGGTTTTTTCTAATCTACTCGAGTCTTACTCTCTCTTAATCTTGAAACGAATTGCTTCGTTTCAATGCTGTCAATTCAATATGTCTATGAACGTGTCTTCTTATTTTTTCTCGCCATCCTTTCGGTTAGCGGGTGCAAAACTAGAACTTAATTTTTAACTGGCAAAACTTTTTGAAACTTTTTTTTGAAAAAATTTTCTTTCCGTTTTGTCCTCAGTATTTCTTAAGAACTTCCCGTTTTAGCGGGCTGCAAAGGTAACTCCTTTTTTTAATCTCGCAAGCTTTTTTGAATTATTTTTCGATTTAATTTCTAAACCGTAATTCTTATTTGCTTACTCAATATTTCAAATGAACTTTACCGTGTTTTGCGGGTGGCAAAGATACTTTCTTTTTTCTTTACAAACCAAATCTTTTTTCAACTTTTTTCAAAATCTTTTCGATCCGTTTTGTTTCAAAATGTCAGTAGAACTGTGCCGTTATTGCGAGTGCAAAAGTAACACTCTTTTGCGTAACTCCTAATTATTT
>NZ_AVCS01000032.1 GCF_000498495.1 Flavobacterium enshiense DK69
AATACTGGATCATGTACCAGCGGATCAGCAACAGGAATCGTTTATCCTGCGAAGCCATCTCCTCCTGTAGTAACGAATACTTGCAATGCAGCCTTAACGATACCGGCCTTAACGGATGTAACCGGCTTTACTCGTCAATATAGTTTTGATGGCGGAACAACATGGGGTACTAGCAATTCATCAGGAACAACGCCGGGCTGTTATACGATGAAAACAAGATATGTGCTGGCGGCAGCTTGCGGCGGAACGTTAGCAGGAGCTGAAGCTCCATGCGAAGCATCGGACGCAGGCAATGCAGTGATTTTCCCAACCGCCCCCTCAGCTCCAACAGTTAATTCAGGTTGTGGTAGTGCTATTGTAGTTACCCCTCCTAGTGCTGTAACGGGCTTTACCATTCAATATAGTTTTGATGACGGAGTGAACTGGGGTGCAAATACACCGCCAACTGCGGATAATTGTGATGGTTACAAAATAAAAACCCGTTATGTAATAACTGATGTATGCGGTGGTACCAGCGCTGGTACAGGAGGTAGTGGCAGCTGCGGAGCATCAGAGGCTACAACAAGGGTTTTAGATAAGACAGCTCCGACATTGGTAAATGCAAGCACAGCTTGTAGCAGTCTGAATCAGAGTGATCTCAACCAGTGTCTGAGTGCAGCGCAAGCTTTTGATGCCAATACATTGGCAGAATCGGTAGCGGCATTGTATCAGGACAATTGCGATACATCTGTAACAGCCACGCTGACCAATACGACTCCAGGGGCTGAAAACAGCGATTGCAGCTGGTCATTTACTTATGAGTATACGATAGTAGATAATTGCAATAACAGCGTTACTTGCCAAGTGGAGTACAGCGGCGGTGATAATGAAGCTCCGACATTGGTAGACGCAGACATAGATTGTAGTAGCCTGAATCAAAGTAATCTAAACCAGTGTCTGAGTGCAGCGGAAGCTTTTGATGCCAGTACATTGGCAGCATCAGTAGCAGCGTTGTATCAGGACAATTGCGATACATCTGTAACGGCCACGCATACCTTTACAACTCCGGGGACAGGAAACAGCAATTGCAGTTGGTCATTTACCTATGAGTTTACGATAGTAGATAATTGCCAGAATAGCGTTACTTGCAATGTGGAGTACAACGGCGGCGATAATGAAGCGCCAACCATTCCCCTCAATACCACCTTTAGCCTATCCGTGGATAAAACATCCCTTTGGCCACCAAACCATAAAATGGTTGATATAGCGATAACAACAAATGCTTCAGATAATTGTGGAATAGCCAGCGGTCGTGTAAAAGTAACGAGCAATGAACCATTTAATGCTATTGGGGATGGCAATACTGATTCGGATATTTGGATAGGAACTAATCAAAGTATCAGCGGACAATCAGTGGAAGGTACTGCAGTAATGGGCGATGATGGTAAGCTTCACATTCAACTTCGTGCCGAAAGATCTGGGGTTCAGGCATTAGTTACTCCTGATATTGGCAGAACTTATACCATTGAAGTTTTAAGTTTAACCGATGCATGTGATCATGTATTGACGTTGACAGAACCAAGACCAACAACTGCTGTCACCGTTGCTCACAACATTACGGGGCCTAATGCCGGAAAATCAATTAAATTAGGAGAAACTATTAATTTGACCGGAACATTTTGGGATAAACCAGGTAACAGGCATTCTGTGAAATGGTCTATTGATGGTACAATCGTTAATGGTGTAGTAACTGCTGAGCCAAGTGGAAATAGAGCGGGAAAAGTGTCGGGAAGTTTTAAACCGACTGCAGCAGGTGTATATAAAATACGAATGAACGTTACTGATCAAAATGGAATAACCAGTTATGCTACAACAAATGGTGATTACGAAGCCTATTTTGTAGTGTACGATCCAAAAGGTGGTTATACATATGGAGGGGGTAAATTCATTTCGCCGGAGGGGGCCTTAACAGCAAGACCCAATCTTACGGATAAAGTCGCCTTCGGATTTGCTTCCAATTATGTTAAAAACGCGACAAATCCGAAGGGTGAGACCCAAATCGATTTAAAAATCAGTGATGGCGAGTATAATTTTGGTTTTAACGCTTTAAATTATGATTATCTGGTTGTTAACGGCAATAAAGCTCAATATAAAGGTTTAGGTAAAACTATTATAAATGGGGTAGAGCAAGGCGGATTGGCATTTGTTTTAACGGTTATTGACGGGAAAAATCAAACCACTCCTACCGGATCAGATAAATTTAGGCTGAAAATTTATAATAAAAACACAGGAGTTGTTATTTATGATAATCAGCCTGGAGCCAGTGAAACTGCTGATCCGACGACTGCAATTGCTGACCCGAAAGCAGATGGTACTGATATTGTTGTGGTAAGTACCCCTTCAGGAACAGCGAAACCAGGGGATATAGATGAAATTAAACCAGTAGCAGTTTCTTTCAATGTCAAAGCTTATCCAAACCCTAGTAACAATCAGTTCACATTTGAAATTGAGAGTGAGAGCAGCGACGATATCAATATAACTGTATTAGATATTTCCGGAAGATTGATAAAAGAAATGACCAATGTCAAAGAGTCTAAAGTAACTTTTGGTGAAAGCCTTCCAAGAGGGGTTTATTTTGCAATGGTTCAACAAGGTAATAATCAAAAAACGATCCGAATAGTTAAGGAATAATGGATTTGATTATTAAAAAAACTCCGGCCAACAAGCCGGAGTTTTTTTAATATTATGTCATCAAAATGGTAATTTAACCCGTTGGCGTAATTCATTTGTATTTGTTTCACCATATAGGAACATAGTTTTTATGGATTCTTATTATAACCAATCATAAGCTATATAAAACCAAGAATTGGTCTATGGAATTTTTTTTAACTATGTTTCTATGTGGTTATTTTTATTTATTTTTTAAAATTTAAGAATTTTTAATTATTGTACCCAACGGTGAAAAATTTAAATCTGTAAAACTGCTTTAGGCAGTTTTTTTGTGCCTTTTATCGAAAACTTAATGTCTTGTTAAGATTCTTATAAGCATAATTCTAAATTAGAGTTCAAATTATCGAATTTTTATAGCAACTGGTTTAAAAGTGCTCAAATATAACAGTGGGCACTTAAGCCTTTACAAGTTTACCCCATTTATTGATTTTCGGGATCGGGCAGTAGTGTCTGTTACCATTCCCTGCAAGACGTACGTATGACTAAACCGTAACAATTTTGTTATGGGCTTAAATAGAGTTTATTGTTTAATAAATACCACAACTATGGAAACATTACTACTTAAAAAAGGGTTTTGGAGGAATTTAGTATTATTTACGGCCTTATCATTCACAACTGTAATCTTTGGTAAGACGAAGTTAGTGGATAATAATTTGCATTATTTAAGGGCTTCACCGACTATTTACTCTGATAGGGACGACTATTATTCGGGGGGTTCTAAATTAATAACGACGGCTAACGGTCTTTCATCGGGTTTGAATGTGGAGGTTATTTTTAAGGGTAATGATGATCCTACAACTACAGTTCTTACACGTACATTGGGTACTAACCCATCAGCTTGTGGAGGAAGTGTGACTTTTACTGCAACAGTTTCAAATGCTGGTCAGAGTAACAATAATCCAAAATGCGGATCAGTAACATTTTATGACGGACCAATATCTAACGGAATAACCATAGGAACGGGTGATCTGACTAATGGGCCTAATGGAAATGTTGTCGCCTTCACTACCAGTTCACTTTCACCCGGCGTTACCCATACCATTACTGCTGTTTATTCACCAAGTGGTAGTAATTGTAAATTTCTCGGATCTACCTCTTTTCCGGTATCTCATGTAGTAAATGCACCAACTGAAGCTGTATTTAGCACTCATCCTGCAGATATTACTGTTTCATGCGGAGCAATTCCTACATTAAGTTCTTTAAGTTATACTAATGGTTTAACGGGACTTTGTGGGATTAATGGATCAGTACCTTCCACACAAAGTGCACAAATTCCTTCTGGTATTTGTGGCGGCGTAATCACTGAAACATGGACTTTTACGGATGCATTTTCCAGAACTATCACGCATAGTAGAACAATTAGGGTAAATCCGCCAGAAGTTGCTTCTTTTGACCCTGTGATTGATATCACTGTGGATTGCGGTGCGGCGACTACGAGTTCTTTGGCTTATACTAACGGAAAAATGGGCGACTGTGAAATCAAAGGTTCGGTAACGTCCACTTTAAGCGTTCAGGATCCGGCTGGATACTGTGGCGGGGACATTACTGAGAGTTGGACCTATACCGATAATTGCAACCGAACCATTACGGCTTCACGCATCATCCATGTCAGACCAGCAGCGGAAGCTTCATTTGCATCCGTAAGCGATATTAATGTGGATTGCGGTGCGGCGACTAGGAGTTCCTTGGATTATACCAATGGAAGAACAGGCAACTGTGAAATCAAGGGTTCGGTAACGTCCACTTTAAGCGATCAGGATCCGGCTGGATACTGCGGTGGGGACATTACGGAGAGCTGGACTTATACCGATAGTTGCAACAGAACAATTACGGCATCCCGAACAATCCATGTTAGACCAAAAGCGGAAGCTTCTTTTGCAACTGTAAGCGATATTACTGTGGATTGCGGTGCGGCAACTACGAGTACCTTGGGTTATACCAATGGAAAAACGGGCAACTGTGAAATCAGCGGTTTGGTAACGTCCACTTTAAGCGTTCAGGATCCGGCTGGGTTCTGTGACGGTGATATTACGGAGAGTTGGACCTATACAGATAATTGCAACAGAACAATCACCAAATCCCGAACAATCCATGTTAGACCAATAGAAGTTGCTTCAGAAGATGTCCCTTGCTCTCCTGGAAGCAGCGGTGTACCAAAAGTGTATCTTTGCCATAAAACAGGTAGCGCCAAAAATCCATGTATAAATATTTGTGTGGATCAGAGCGCTGTGGCAGCGCATTTGGCTCATGGTGATTACTTAGGAGAATGTGCACCAAATTGTGAAAACCGAAATGTAATACCTGCAAAACAGGTGGACGGAGAAAATGTTGCATTATTTAATGTTAATGCCTATCCAAACCCAAGTAACAATCAGTTCACATTTGAAATTGAGAGTGAGAGCAGCGACAATATCAATATAAGCGTATTAGATATTTCCGGAAGATTGATAAAAGAATTGACCGATGTCAAAGAGTCCAAAGTAACTTTTGGTGAAAATCTTCAGAGAGGGGTTTATATTGCAATAGTTCAACAAGGTAATAATCAGAAAACGATCCGAATAGTTAAAGAGTAATTGATTTGATTATTACAAAAAACTCCGGTCAACAAGCCGGAGTTTTTTTATTTTATATAATAAATAGGAGAGATGATTTAGTTTTCAATGACGATTGCTTCCGGAGTTGCGCCCAAATCAAGTAAAATATCTGTAATGGTTTTTACAAAATCTTCCGGGCCACATACGTAGAAATTCTGACTGAAATCCAATATGTTTTCGATGAGGAAATTACGATCAATTCTTCGACCCTGAAAACCAACTATATTTTCCCTTGTGTAGAAATTTATGAAATTATTTTTCAGCATTTTTTGCAATTCGTTGGCCATTATTACGTCTTCGGAAGTTTTGTTAACGTATATCAACCGGTTTCCGTGAATCTGGTTGTTTTTATAAAGGTTTCGGAATATTGAAATAAAAGGAGTTATACCTGCACCGGCGGCAATGAAAACTCCCGGACCTTTGTAATTTATTGTTCCAAAAACATCATGGAGAATTAATTCATCACCAGCGTTTATGCGCCCTAATTCGTTTGTTACCCCCTTGCGTTCTTTGTAAATCTTGATCATGAATTCCAAATTGTTTGACTCTTTCAGATTTGTAAAAGTAAATGGACGTTTTTCGTTTTTCCATTGAGGACTATTAATGGATACTTCCGTGGCTTGGCCGGGCGTAAATGTATATCCTTCGGGCTTTTCCACCACAAAAGATTTCACATCATGTGTAATAAATTGGGCTTTTAAGACTTTTACAACATGGCTGGTTTCCATACGTTCAATTTGAGATTGTGGGACAGTTTTTTTAACATTATTAAAGTTAATGAAAAAAAGTGAGTTGTGAAATCAGAAGAGATGGGTATTTGAATGCGATAACAGACAAACAATCAAAATTTTAACAATCAAATTTCAACTTACAGTGAATCGGCGACTTTATCATGAAAAAGCAATATTGCCGAAATAACCTTCTCCACATCCAATTCGTAGAACATAGGGAGTCTTACCAATTTTTCTGAAAAGCTATCCGCATTTGGTAACAGACTTCCATCGTATTTATTAGAATAATACGGACTCGAATGCAGGCTCTGATAATGGAAAATAGCCAGTATGTTATTATCTTTCAGATAACGGATAAGGCGCGAACGATGGACCTCGGAAGGACACACCAGATAAAACATATGCGAATTATTGGACGCAAAATCAGGAATCTCCGGCAATTCAATCTCATTATTTTTTGCCCAATCTTTCAAATTTTCATAATAACAGTTCCACATCTGCAATCTTTTTTTCTGGATATCCTCCAATTTTTCAATCTGTGCCCATAAAAAAGCAGCAATTACTTCGGATGGTAAAAAAGAAGACCCTGTGTCAACCCAAGTATACTTATCGATTTCTCCTCTGAAAAATGCCGCTCTGTTGGTTCCTTTTTCCCAGATTATTTCGGCACGGGGAATAAATTTTGCATCGTTAATGGTTAACATTCCGCCTTCGCCCGCAATAATATTTTTAGTTTCGTGAAATGAAAATGCCCCCATGTGGCCAATAGAGCCTAATGCTTTTCCTTTATAATAAGAATCGATGGCTTGAGCTGCATCTTCAATGATAATTAAATTATATTTCTCGGACAGTCTCATGATTTCGTCCATATCACAAGCAACACCGGCATAATGAACCGGAACAATAGCCTTGGTCTTAGGAGTAATCAATGCTTCTAATTTCGAAACATCTATATTTGGGTGGTTTGGACTTGAATCTGCAAAAACAATTTTAGCGCCCTGCCTCACAAAGGCCAGTGCCGTAGACACAAATGTGAAACTCGGAATTATAACTTCGTCTCCTGGTTGAATGTTGGCCAAAATGGCACACATTTCAAGAGCGTCTGTACAGGAAGTAGTCAACAGTGCTTTTTTAAACCCATATTTTTGTTCAAAGAAAGCCTGGCACTTTTGTGTGAACATTCCATTGCCTGAAATTTTACCTGATTTTACAGCTTCTTCAATATATTGGGTTTCTTTCCCGGTAAGATAGGGTTTGTTGAATGGAATCATTATCTAATAAATTTGGCAGGATTTCCAACATACAATCCTGATTTTTCAATTTTTTTAATCACTACTGCACCGGCTCCCACCTGAGTTTTTTTACAAATGGTCAGATTATCGATAATGGTGGAATTTATTCCCAAAACCGATTGCTCCTCAATTTTCACAAAGCCGGCAATCGCTACCCTTGGTGAAAGAAAACAATGAGAACCAATATAACTATCATGAGAAATCGTACAATCCAGATTTACGATTGTATTACAATCAATTATCGTGCGCTGGTCGATGGTCGTATTCGGGTAAAGTACGACACCTTCACGGATTTCCGCTGTAATATCTATTTGGCAGCTGCTATGAATAATCTTTCCAAATGGGATTTTTCCTTTAAAATTTTCAAAAAACTGTTTTCTCACAGACAGATGTTTGTAACCGATACCCACAAGCAATTCATCAAACTCTTTTTCGAGATAAGCTTTTTCTATAGCATCAGTACCTCCGAGAATCTTGCAATCAAAAACATTTGGTTCCTTACAAAAATCATCAAAAAAGACCACATTTGAGTAATGATGATCTGTCAAAGCAAAATGGGCAAGTTGTTGGCCTAAATGGCCGGCTCCGATAACACCTAATGTTTTACTCATAAATTCTTTTTACAATTGCATTAGGTCTGCCTTGTACTTGTTTGAAAATCTTATAGATATAGATTCCAATGATACCCAGAAAAGTTGAAATTACTCCCAAAATAAGAACATTGATAGCTATAATGGACGTCCATCCCAATTGGACCTGATCTTGATAAATTAACTTCTGGATGACAAGATAAATGATAAATAAAAAACTGAAAAAGGAAATTGATAAACCAAAATAGAATAACCATTCCAATGGCTTTCCTGAAAAAGAAGTTATGGCCTGAAGCATTAATTTGGCTCTTCGTTTGAATGTGTAAGTACTCGCTCCATCTCTGGCTCCTTTTTTAACAGGAATCCCTTTTTGGTTGAAACCAACCCAGTACATCATCCCGCCAATGAATAAATTTGCATCCTGCAATCGAAGTAATTCTTTTACATACTGATGAGTCATTAGCCGTTCGGTTAAGATATTGTGAGGTATCTTAGTGTCGGAAAGCTTATTAATTAAAATCCAGAAAAGGCTGCCGCTGTTCCGTTCAAGAAAATCTCCCTTTCTGCTTTCCTGAAAACCATAAACCACATCCAACGATTGATTTCCTTTAATTTCATTATAGAATTCGACTAAAATTTCAGGAGATGTTTCGAGATCATTGTCGATCAAAAATATATAATCCCCATTAGCATATTGCAATCCTGCCTGAATAGCATAGTGATGGCCAAAATTTCGGGAGAGGTCAATTATTTTTATCTGCGGAATATCTTTTTTTCGTCCCAAGAGATATTCAACCGAGTCATCAGGAGAACCATCATTAACAAATAGTAATTCGAAATCATTACATTCAATTGCCGATAAAGCTTTTCCGATTTCAATCAAAAATTGCTCTAAAAAAACCTTTGATTTGTATAAGGTGGATACTACTGAAATTTTCATTGATAATATTTTAAAGCAATTCTTGTCTCTTAATCGATTGGTAAATCAAGTACCCAGAGCGGTCATTACTGTTGCTAATATATTTTAAATTTTTATTCTGGATTTTTTTTTCAACGTCAAACTCGTTATTTGTTTCGAAATAAGATAACAGGGGAGCAGTTTCCTTGCACAAAAAATAAACCCCGGAAGAATTTTTTTGACGTAAAACAGGGACTGAAAAATTTCCCAGGGCAATTTCAATAACTCCCTGTATAAAATCATATCCTGTGGAAAGTTCCACAAGGTCAGAACCTATAAAATCTCCTCCCATCCGGGCACCAACCTCTATAATATAAACTTCTCCGTTTTCATCGATTTTAATTTCTGTATGCCCGGCTCCATATTCCACATTTAGCGACGTTAAAGCTTTAAGGGTCTCGGTTATTATTTTTTCCTGAATTTCCGAGGACAACAAACTTGGCTGATGATGTGCCAATTCGACAAAGTGAGGTGCTCCGGTTGTCACTTTATCAGTGATTGCCAAAATATAATGTTCCCCTTTCCAACTGATACTTTCAACACTAACTTCCCTTCCTTCGATAAAATTTTCAATAATGGCCCTGTTTGAAATTGATTCTTCAAGAGCTACAGCAATAGCTTCTGATAACTCATTTTGAGAATTCACTTTTTTTACGCCTCTGCTCCCGGAACGATCTATAGGCTTTACGATAACCGGGAAATCAAAATTCAACTGGTTATTTTCAGGTTTATCAGTTACCCGAAAGTTTGGAATTGCACAACCGGATTGAAAAAAAACATTTCTCATTCGCCATTTGTCAGTTGTGTTCAATGCAGTTTCATAACTGTTTCCTGTCAGATTCAATCTTTCAGCCACATGACTGATAGAGGGCATGGCCATATCTGTCGCAATAGTGGTGATCCCATCAATTTGTATTTTCTCGCATTCAAGTAAAATTGCTTCTTTGTCCAAAATAGAAATCGGATAAAAAAAATCAGCAACTTCTCTGCAAACGGCACCTTCATCCCACGCAAAACAATGAGTTTCAATACCCATTGCTTTGGCTTTTTTCACCAAGGGCAACTGCAGGTAACTGGCTCCGATTATTGCAAGTTTTTTCATGTATCTGAAAACAGTTAAATAATTTGCTTTAACTTTTCAAATATAGTTTTTCCTTAATAGAAGTGAAAGTAAAAAATTATGTAAAAGTTAAGGAGGGGGGTATCTTCGGAGATGCAATTAAAACTTTTATTTTGAAGTTTTTTCTTTTTTGCCCGTTAATATTAAAGTTTTGGTTCTTCTTCAAAGAATTTTTCAATCAAGGGAACGATGAATTCATTCTCTTTAAAGTTTGGATTTAATGTTGTGATTTCTCCGATATAGGCGCCATGCCCACCCGGGATAATTGCCAGTTTGCAATCAGGAATTAGTTTCGACATAGCAACAATATGTTCGGAAGTTGCCACATCCTGGTCGCCATTAACGAGCAAAACGGGAAGTTTAATTGATTTTATCTGGTCATCTGAAAATTCTTTGAAGTTTATCACCCTTTCGGCGCATTTTTCATACATATTCATAAGCTTTGTACTGTCGGGATTGACCATTAAAAAAGCGTCTTTGTATTGTTGCGGCATTTGCTCAAATGTTCCGTTTTTCATAAACTCCCAAAACTGCGGAAATGCACCATTTTTTTTTAGTAAAGGAGAAGCTGCCACTATTTTATGGCAAAGTTCCGGATGTCTTATCGCCATTTGTAATGCGGTGTTTGCGCCATTACTAAAACCAAAAAGGTCAGCCTTGTGAATGTGAAGGTTTTTAAGGAGTGCGGCAACATCATCGGCGTCCTGCTCAAATGAAATGGGAGTATTTCGGTCACTCGTCCGTCCATGCGCCTGAAGTTCAACGCAAATCAGCTGGTGCTCTTTGGAGAAAAGAGGTATTACTCTTCCAAAAGTGGTCTGAATGGTAGAACCACCGCCATGAATAAGAACTAGGGGTTTTCCCTGTCCATAAATTTCATAATACATTGCCATTCCATTTACTTGGGAGTAACCGCTTGTCATGACCGGGTTTTCAGTTGTTGAAATTGTCATGTTATTCTGTTTTATCATTCGTATCACTTTACAAATATAGTCTTCCAGTCTTTCTTCATATCAACCATAACCCATCCATATTTTCCGGCATCATCTAAGCCTTTCGACAACTGACCAATATGCGATTCACGGTCATAAGCCCATTCTCTGTCAGCGTCGGTGTGATGCACAATCAGTCCAAAGCGTGGATAGCCTGTTGCTGTTGTAGTCCATTGGAGCATCTGATAATCGCCATCGGAGTTTCCTGCAGCAAAGACCGGTCGCTTGCCTATATACTGATGAATGCCCACAGGTTTTCCTTCTTTGTCGTCAATGAAATTTAATTCGGGAAGCTTTACAAGTTTCGGTTGACCATCTTTACTAACTTCATACTTTACTTTCCCTGAACTGCCCACGACCATGTAAGGCGGAATACCGTATGCTTTTTCTACCCACACACGCATGAAATCAACTCCGCCACCGGAAACGATGAACGTTTTGTAATCATTTGCTCTCAGGTATTTCAGCAATTCCACCATCGGGAGATAAATCATTTCGTTGTAACGTTTTCCGGTTTTCGGATGTTTAGCAGAACGCATCCAATCTTCTACAGTTTTTGAAAATTCGTCTGTGGTCATTCCGGCATGGGTGGTCATCATAATTTTGAGCAGGTCATGCTCACCGCCTGCCAAAGCCGTCTTAATATCTCCCTCTAAAATTGCTTTGAAAGGTTGCTGGTTTTTCCATTCGGGATGTTCAGGAGCCATTGCCCGGATACGATCAATGGCAAAAGCGAACTGGAAATATAGTGGTTGCTCACCCCAAAGAGTTCCGTCATTATCAAAAGTGGCGATACGTTCGGCCGCAGGAATAAAGTCGGCGCTTCCTTCAGTAGTGGTTTTCTTGACAAAATTAACAATGGCTTGTTTTGTCGGTCCGTCATTCCATGAGGGAAGCGTGTCCTTATTTTTTTGCTGAGTTGTTCCCTCTGAGTCTGGCAGTTTTATCCATGCGACAAGCAATAGTGCCGCTACACATAAGAAAGTTTGTATTTTCATAATATGTAACTTTTTATTTTCATTTTGGAAATACAAGTGTCAGAACTGCTCGCGCTCATATTGCCGGTTTTGATTGCCACACGAGGAATTCGAGAGCTCATTTTCATTTTTTCATCCACCGGCAATATCGTGCTGCGAAATATGCCAATTTGCATGGTTCCTTTCATAGGAATACTTTTTCGATGTATCTATTTGATGGCCAATTCGTTATTGGAATATGAATTAATAACTTTTGTTTTTCTCTTTATAGCGTGTTTTTACTTCTTCCTTCACTTCTCTCTTTTTTGTTGTGTATGTTTGGAATTGTTCAGGCGTTAAAATCTTTTTCAGTTCTTCTTCTTTTGCAGTTTCATTGCTTTTTATTTTTTTCATTTTTTCGTTTCTAGGCCCTGACATATTTTTCAGTTCCTCATTTAAGCGTGCATATTTTAAATTAAGCTCCTGTACCAACGGAATTTGTTCGGCTGTGAGGTTCAGGTTGTCTTTCATCCAGGTTGTAAGTTTTTCAGCACGCTGCTCCGGAGTAGATTGTGCTTTAGCGTTTTTAGATTGTGCATTAACGTTTACTACTGTAAGTAACATAACGGACAGTACTGCGATGATGATTTTTTTCATAATGTTGAGTTTTTAATATTGATATTCATTTTATTTTTTCTTCTTTTTATTAGTCGGCTCTACTTTTTTTTCCTGTCTTAGCATAGGGAAACTCAATTCAAGTGCCTGCTTAGCTTTGATTGCTTTTAACTCACCTTCAATAATATTTGCAGGATTAAAGCTGGGTGGAAAAGAGCGCGGAGGGAATTCCTTAAAGGATGCGGCAAAATCGCTTACATATCCCATGCCTAGGTACATCTGTGGAGCATGGTTTAGGGTCCAGTCCCAATATGTGTTGGATGTGAAATCAGCACGCTCAAAAGGATCCTGCATCAGGTTGGTGAATTTCACCAGGCGCAATTTTGTGAAAGGTTCGCCCCACACACCCATGGTTCCCGCGAGACGTTGTTCGGCAAACGTCATCTTCCACTCATTTACACGCATGGCCACCAGTTCTGCGTCATCATCGGTATAGAAAAAGACATTGCGTGCACTTTTCACTCCATTATTCCGGCCTATTGTTCCATTCACAGTTGTGAGAAACTTCGACTGGTCGAAGCCATCAAGGTGTACTTTATAATTTTTACCATTTGCTTTATAACCTTTCAGGCATTTACTAACAATGTCGGATTCCCCGGCAATAGCGCATAGTGTGGGTAGCCAGTCGTTGTGACTCATTATTTCATTTGTAACAGTGCCAGGGGCAATATGACCAGGCCAGCGTACCAGGCAGGGAACTCGAAATGCGCCTTCCCAGTTCGTATTTTTTTCACTGCGGAACCAAGTCATGGCACCGTCAGGCCAGCTATTCATGTGAGGGCCATTGTCTGTTGAATATACAACAATGGTGTTGTTGGCAATACCCAGCTCATCCAGTGCTTTCAGTATTTCACCAACTGTAATATCGTGTTCTATCATTCCATCTATATACTCGCTGTCTCCATACTGGTATTTACCCCTGTGCTCAGCGCGAACATGTGTGCGGAAGTGCATACGTGTTGAATTGAACCAGCAGAAGAATGGTTTGCCTGCAGCATTCATGCGTTTGATAAAATCAATGGCAGCAGCCGATGTTTCATCATCAATGGTTTCCATGCGTTTTTTGGTAAGCGGACCGGTATCTTCTATAGTCTGTTTTCCCACCTTGCCCCAACGGGGATCGTCAGTAGCATCATCAGTGTTGGTCGCTTTACATTTTAAAACACCGCGCGGTCCCCATTTTTCCCTAAATGCAGGGTCTTTTGGGTAGTCAGGCAATTCAGGTTCTTCCTCAGCATTGAGGTGGTAGAGATTGCCGAAGAATTCATCAAAGCCATTTACGGTAGGCAGGTTTTCATTGCGGTCACCAACATGGTTTTTTCCAAACTGTCCTGTAGTGTAACCAAGACTTTTGAGGAATCCGCCAATGGAGGGATCTAACTGATTCATACCCATGGGAGCACCAGGATAACCTACCTTGGTAAGTCCTGTACGGATACCATGCTGCCCTGTAAGAAAGGCTGCCCGTCCGGCAGTACAACTTTGCTCGCCGTAGTATTGAAGGAAACGCATACCTTCATCAGCAATGCGATCAATGTTGGGTGTTGTGTAACCCATCAGCCCATCACTGTATGCGCTGATGTTGGTTGTTCCTATGTCATCGCCCCAGATGACAAGGATGTTGGGTTTTTTATCTTGCGCTTGGGTAATGCAGTAAGCAAATAAACTAATACAGAGGGCAACATAAATTTTGGCAACATTTTTCATAAGACTTTATTTTAGTTGATACTATAAACATTGAATCCGGTGAACGTTTGCAGCCAAAGACAATCTGTGATCAGTCCGCTTCGAAAAGGAAAACAGATGAACCTGACTGCATCAATAAATTTTTTTTGACATACTTATTTTTTAGTATTAGCTATAAATGTATGAATTTGTTTAAGTTTTAGCTTTCTTTTAAAGATTAAATCCATGAAAATCAGACGATTAACATTGTTTTGTTGAAAAAAAGTGCCATGACAAGGGAAAATACTGTTTCTGTAACAGTTGTCACTGTTATTTAGAAATAGTTCTTTTAGGTGTATGTAAATGAGTTGTTTGTGAAATTTACAGGTTATGACGGAGTAATAAAAAATTTTTCAACTGTTTATTTTCTGTCAAATATGTTACGATAATAGTCAACTTTAAAATCGTAAACCGGCCTTGCGGATTTTTGGTATTTTTCCTTGTTTTTCAAATACAGTTTTGATTTTGAAAGCCCTATGTTATTAGAAGTACCGGAAGGGGAGTAGAGTCTGGTTAGTTTAATTGGTTGCCCAAAAAAATGTCTGTCGATAATTACTTCACCCTTTTTTTGATGTCATCTGTGATTTTAAGTCCTAAGATATAGACATAGAAAATTCGGAATGCATTGTTTTTGCCGAATCTACTTGTAAAGAAAATTTTCGTGATTTTAGATTTCTTACTATCATCGATAATTTTTTGATTCAGTCCGAAAGGCAAGTCTTTTACTCGGTTTAAAATAACCGAAGTGATCAATTCTATTTAAATATTGCTCTCATTGTATAGAATTCGTATTTATTCAATCCATTAGCAGGGTCGTTCTCAATGATCTTTTTTAAATGTTCTTCGTTGTCAACAGATACAACACCAACACCATAGCCACCATTGGGGTCAGATACAGGTCCAAAAACAATAGCTGTCCCATCGTCAAGAAGAGATGTCCAATAGGCAACATGATTTTGCATCACAGCTTTTTCTTCTGTAGTCATGTCAATCATAAATGTAGGTCGGGGCGGATTTAATTTGAGAAAAAACTGTTGCTTTGCCATGGTGTCCGTTTTATTTATAGGTTACTGTAAATCTTCATTAATTCTATGTCAAGTATTCTCGTTAACGTTTGTTCTATTTTGTAGAGTGGACTTTATTTTTTGTTAGTTATGTCTCTAAACCAAATTTACTAATAAAAGGGGTTTAATTTATTCTTAAAAACCCCATTTGTATGAAACTGCCGTCCGTTTTTTTGCATCTCTGCCAATGAAGGCCTGCTGTTTAATGTTTGCAATCTTTAAGCTTCAACCGTACCCGTTTTAACTTCTCCAGCTCGCTTGAAACTGGCAATAATAACTCCACGTGACGTGATAATACTCTCTGTTAATGTAAATGCTGCAGGAATTGTTCCATCATTAAAAAGTTTTTTTCCCTTACCTAAAGTTAGAGGATGAATTTTGAGTCTGAGTTCGTCTACAAGGTCATTTTTAAGTAGTAGCTGAACGAGCTCACTGCTGCCCCAGACTTGAATGTTTGAGCCTTTTGAATTTTTGAGTTTTTTAATGTCTTCTACGCTTTCGATGAAAACTGAGTTTTTCCAATCTGACTTTTTCATGGTCTTTGATAGGACGTATTTTGTACCATCATTAATGCCTGGCCAAAAGTCTGAGTGTTTAGGCCAGTAGTCGGCCCAAATCTCAAATGTTTTTCTGCCTAAAAGATAATCTGCAGGTTTTAGTTCATTTTGCACCACGTTACCATAAACTTCATCTCCATATGGTGCAGTCCAACCGCCATATTCGAAACCTCCCGATATATCTTCTTCAGGTCCGCCAGGAGCTTGCATTACCCCATCTAATGTAATCATTGATAAGACGATTATTTTTCTCATTGTTATTTGGTTTTAAGTTGCGCTCATCTTAATGGGTTTCGGTTTTCCTGTTTTCAATCATTGCTTGCAGATATTTTCTAGTTTGCAGTGTAAGCAAGCATGATGGGTAACTTCCTGCCGGTTTCATGAAGTTATGTATCTTGTTACTGATGTATACAAATATAACTAAATGTTGGATAGAGATCTGATTGTCAATTACACAATGCACCAGCTCATTTCTTAAAATGCTTTTGGTTGGGTATTTTAATCTTATAAACTTTGGAGAGTTAGTTTAGCAATTTCTTTTGTTATCTCTGTTGGAGAATGACAGTCACAGTTACTGAATCCAATTACATAAATATCTTTGCTTGGAATGTACACCGCCATTGATTTAAATCCAAAAACACTTCCTCCGTGTTCTCTTGTCAGGATTCCGTTGATTTCTTTTATATGCCACCCGAATCCATATGTGATTTCTTCACCATTGTTTAATTTAGATTTTTCAAAAGCTTTATTTAGATTTACAGAATCTAATATTTGGTTTTGATTCAGGGCATTTTGCCATTTCAACATATCTTCTAGCGTAGACATTAAAGAACCAGATGAAAAAGGGACACTAAAATTTATAATGGTTTTATTAACGAATCCATCCTTTTTCTTATGATATCCATACGCTCTGTTTTTTATAATTTTTCTATCTGAAGCATAATAGGAATTATTCATTTTAATTTTTTCAAAAATATTTTTTTGTATAAAATCTTCGTAGGTTGTTCCGGAAGTTAATTCTATGATGTGCCCTAATAGAACATAACCGGAATTATTGTATTCAAATTTTTCACCAGGTTTAAAGTCATTAGGTTCATCCTTAAAAAAATTAACCATCATTTTAGGAGTCATTTCTTTTTGAGCAATGTCGGATATTGTTTTTATTTTAGTAAAATCTTTAATTCCAGATGTATGCGTAAGTAAATGCCTTATAGTGATTTCATTTCCGGATGGATAATCAGGGACAAATTTAGAAATAGGGTCATTTATATTTAATTTTCCTTGTTTTTCAAGAATTAATATAGAAACTGCAGTGAATTGTTTAGTCATTGAGCCTATCTGAAAAACATTTTCTGTAGTCATATTGACATTCAATTCCAAATTAGACTTACCAAAGGCTTTTTCGTATAAAATTCTCCCATTTTTAGCAATTAAAAATGCACCTCCCGGTTCATTGATTTCACTAAATTCTTTTTGTATTATGCTGTCAATTTTCTTTTTAAATTCCTGAGCAGATAAAGAACAAAAAAATGAGGTTAGCAGTAAGCTTAAAAAAAAATTTTTCATAATCAGTTTTTAGCATGTTTGTATTACAAAGATATATTTATTTTATAATACTATGTAATGCAAAGTAATGTTTTTATAAAATATTGATTCAAATTATAAAATTATTTTTTTTACTAAGTTTTGATGATATAGCTGCTAACGTCCCGTCGGTTTATGAAGTTTGGGATTATTAACACTAAAGTTTAATAGAAGCAATGTACTTCGAGTTACCACAAATGTGTCATAGAATCTCGTCAGCGTGCATTGCGGTAAACCGATGTTAGTGATTCGTAGTTTATTATTTTGTTGGCTCATAATAAAGCACGATTGCACCTGAGCCAAGGGTTTTTGTTTTCAAAAGTTTAAAAATTATCCTATCGTTTATGTTTTCAAATAATGGTAAACCGTTTCCTGCAACAACGGGATGAACGCAAAGCTGAAATTCGTCTATTAAATTAAGTTTCAATAACTGTATAATTAAGCTCCGACTACCGACCAAAATGTCCTTGCCAGATTGTTGCTTTAGTTCTAAAACTTTTTCTTCAAGGTCTCGATTTGCCAACATTGCACTTTTCCATTCTATATTTTTTAGTGTGTGGGAAAAAACAATTTTTGGGATTTTATCCATTATCGCCGCAAATTCGTCCATTGCTTTGTTACCGGTAGGGTTTTCCACTACCGCTTTCCAATATTCCATAAGCTGGTAAGTTATCCTTCCATATAGAATTGTGTCTCCGTTACTTAATAGGTCGGCATAATGTTGATGTAATTCTTCATCTGGGATTATTGCCGTGTGGTCACAAAACCCATCAAGTGTCATATTTATTGCTGCAATTATTTTTCTCATATTTAGTTTTTTAATTGCCCGCCCTTTGCCGGTTGGGGTGTCATTTTACAATGACGCTAACGTCCCGTGGCTTTGTGAAGTTGGGGATCTTTATTAGTGATATTTACAAATATATCGAAAAATTTGAAAGAAAAAGTTTAAAAATAGGGGAGAAGTGCAAACATCGACCATTACTGATACTCACTGTAACTCTGCTTACACAAGACCGCTGTTGGTGGGAGGTTTTTCTCGCAACGAACCCTATAGTTTAAAATTTGCCCGGGAAATTAATGTTTATGCTCAAGTCCATATCGTATTGCTGATTCAAGTACATCTCTGTTTATATCTTTCAGCGTTTTGAACTTAATGCAATACCCTGTAACGCTCGCCTTGCCAATTTTGTTTCCATACGCTTTGGCTAAGTATGTCTTATCATTAAGACCAAGAATATAGACAGAGATTCCGGTTTTGTTTGCACTGATGCCAACTTGGTAAAACTCTCTGGTTTTACCATCAGCATATTTAATGGTGTGAAGCCCATATCCAATATTAGGATTAGAAACAGTTTTATTTTCACTGTTTTTACCATCCAAGAACCATAATTTACATGCTGGCATTACTTCCTGAATGAGGCGGTGCAACTCTTGCATGTCGCTGCGTTTTGGTTCAGGCTGGCTAGTAATATACTCTTTTATTTGTTCTTGTAAGTTCATATAAAATTATAGGTTGCTGCCAGTTCGCTAAACTTTTTGCTTACGTCCCATCAGCTTTGTGTGGGTGGGGATTTTGTTCCCAGACCATTCCAAAAGGACTAAAGTCAAATATATAAAATTACCTTTAAATTTAGCTCTAGAACCCCACTTTCACAAAACTGTTGTTATCAGATAGCCATAATTTTAGTTTTGTAATCTCCATTCATTATTCTGTAGGTCGTCAAACCCAATAACTCCTTTGTTTTGGTCAAAATATATATTCTTTAAACTAGGTAATTGCCAATTTGGGTTTGGAAATGGATTTGGATTTATTTCTATTTTTCTAACATTATTATAAGTAACTCCGTTTATTGTTACACTTATTAACGTTTCAGAATAATCTAAAAGAACACTTTGAATTCCTGTTTCAAAAGGAACTAATCCAATAGTTGTAATAAATTTTGAATCTTCTGAAATTACAGTTGGATTTGTTTGATATACTTTTGGCCATCTTTTTAAACTTAAATAAAACGAACTATTGCAACAAAAATCGCCATCAGCAAATAAAGTTGATTGCATTTCAATTCTCTGTTCATCGTAATAGAAATATTTTGTTGAACCATAAACAAAATCACCTCTGCTTTCAAGTTGCTTTTCTATTTTGTTTATTAAAACTTTGAATTTCAATTCAGAATCATTTTGGTTTTTATAAATCAAAACTTTTCCGACTTCTGTTGAGTTAATAAATTTATCGCTATCTGTTTGCTGGAATTTGAAATATTGAAGATTATCGCTAATTTCTTCTTTCTCATTTGAACAACCTAAATTAGTAACGATTGCAAAGAGTATGATTAATTTTTTCATCTTAAATTTTTAGCGTTTTTCAATGATTTCTGCTAACGTCCCGCGTATTTATGCCGTGGCGGATTTTTTATTACTGATGTTTACAAATATATTGAAAAGTTTGAAAGAAAAAACCTATCTATAAAAAGAAAAATACAAATGCCGGCTATTCCCGATACACTCTAAACCCACTTATTCAAAACCGCTATTGTCAGCAGTTTATTATTCTCCTTTCAACAATTTGTATTTTTTCTTTAATTTCAAATTTGATCCTGATTGAATAGCTTCAATTTATTAATAAAGTTTTGTAGTGGAATTTGGCTTCAAATTTGCACTTCAGGCTATCTGAAACCCACTTTAGTGAATGGTTTTCTTGTATTTATTGTTTGATAAGTTTTCCAGCTTTTAGTCTTCCTTTGTCGCTACGTAACTCATAAAAGTAAATACCGTCTACAAGTTGATCAGTATTTATGATGATTGAGTTTTTTGTAGTTGTCTCCTGTAATACTAAGGAGCCAAGAAAGTCATAAAGGTAAATAGTGGTCAATTCACCTCCAGGTATTCTTAAAGTAAGTTGATCGTTAAAAGGATTAGGGAAAGCAGCTGGCGGAAAGTTTTTATTGTCCAAAGGTTCATTGTTTTCGTTTTCAGTTTCTTGGCAGCTTGTCATAAATGGGATAAAGTTTACAAGTCCATATTCAATGTTTTCATAACCGTCTATTATAGTTGAACTTATGAAACTTGGATCGGTTGAGCACCAACAATTAGAAGAAAGGTCCGCATTGTTGCTATGATAGAGTTTAAGATTCCAAGAGTTGTTATTGCAAATGGTATTTCCTGTAAAAACAACATCATCAAAATATGAAATTATTTCAAAACCAACATCATTATTTGATACAGTGTTATTTACAAACCTGTTGTTTGTGCTATTGAACCATGCACGTACACCTATGAAATTATTCTGAATTGTGCAACCAACAGTGGAGCCATAAGGAGATAATGCAACTGTATGTCCGGAAAAGAAGCAATTTTCAATATTATCAAACCCTTCAATCCCGTACACATTATTAATAAAAACACTATTGCTTACTCTTGATGCAAATTGACACCCTCCTAACGCTGTGGAATTTGATTCAAATTTGCAATTTTCAAAGATTGTACTAGGAATCCCTCCATCATAATTTACCTGACGATTATTTGCGAAGTAGCAGTGTCTGAAAATATATGGTCCATTATATGCGATATCAAGGTTGATAAAATAATTGGCGAACTCTCCTTTGCAGTATTCCATGATCACTTGATCTCTTACTCCGCCAGTCTCATCAGTTCCCACAACGGTTATTCCATTCCACGACTGCCGAATTGGGGACGGTAAATTCGAAGTAAAAGTAATACTGTCATTTTCATTTCCGATAGCTATTAGTTTACCCCTCACCTCAAGTCCTACTCCGGGATTAAATTTTGCTATTACCCCTGGCTCAATAGTAAGATTTACTCCAGGAAAAACAACAATATTATCTGTAACAATATATGGATTGTTGACTTTTTTCCATATAGTATTAGAGTAAATACCGCCACTAACGTTTGTTTGAGCATAGACAGTTGAGCAAAATAGAAAGACCAAAAGTACGTTTTTAATAGTTTTCATGGTTACATTGGTTATATTGCCTTACGGTTGTATTAATCGTGTCTGCAGTTAACCTTCCGACTGATTTGTGAAGGTGGGTATTTTGCAACTGATGTTTACAAATATACCGAAAAGTTTGAAAGAAAAAGTTGAAAAATAGGAGTGAAGTGCAAACACCGGCTCTTACCGATACACACCTAAACCCCGCTTTCACAAAACTGCTGTTGTATGCTGCTGTAGTTATTCTTTTGCACAATATTTAAGTTTGTAATTATTTTGGGCATATTCTAGAGTTTTCGGTATTGAATGACAATTAACTGTTAATGCTGAAAAATTAATGGAATTAATTAGATCGTATTCCTTCAAGTTAATTTTTTCAAATTTTCTTAGACCAGAATTTAAATCATTTGATGTTTTCAAAATTCTATATTGAGGAATACCATCAAAGTTTTCTTCTAAATGCTGGATAATTATTAATTCTTTATTGTGTGTATTTTGATAAACAATTAAATCTTTATTAAAGGTTCCAAAATCATTTCCTTTAAATAATAAAAATAAATAACCAACTGATATTATAAGAACTATAGGGAAAAAGATTAAAATTACCCCCTCAAGCCATTTATTTTTTCTAATATCTTTTAATCCAAAAATTATTAAAAAGATCAGTAATGTTAGAAATAAAAAAACAGATAAGTAACCTTCAAATATTATTTGATAAAATTTTGACCTAACATCTATGTTGTCTGGAAAAATAAAAACAGGAATTACTGATAATAAAAATGCTAGGATAGAAAAGAGAAATAATTTGTTGATTAATTTCATATAGGTTATCGTTTGAAACAGCTGAATACAACGTCCCGCCAGCTTTTTGAAGTCGGGGTTTTTGTTACTGATGATTACAAATATTCTGAAAATATTGAAAGAAAAAAACTTATTTAAATGAAAGAAAAATATTCACTGACCATTACCGATTAAAACTGAACTAAGCCATTTCATAAAACCGTTGTTATGAGAGGTTTTATATATTTATTGTAGGTAAAAAACATGTAATTTGCTTTTTTTAAGACTATTTTTTTTCTCTTAAAGTCAGCTTTGTCTATTATATAAAAAACTCTTCTTGGTTTGTATAAAGCATTTTGAATTTCGGCAAAGTTATATTTATGTAAAATATCGGTCGTGATAATTTTATTTTTGTTTTTATCCATAAAATCTTTGCTGACAATTCTGGGTTTTGTCTTATGAGGTTTTTGTAAATGGGTTTCAAAATACAATTCTTTTGCATCAGGAAATTGATAAATATATTTTTCGACAAACTCATTTTTGTTTGTTTTCAAATGTAAATCTTCAAACTTTTCGAGCTTGTCGAAATACAAATAAATTGTATCTGTAGATTTAATATACGCAAGATCCTGAGCAAAAAGATTACATGAGGATATAAAAAAGTAAAGCAAAATGTATCTCATAAATGTTTTTTCGTAAAGTTTTGCAAAATCTCTCATAACGTCCAGCCGGCTTTACGCTGTGAAGGATTTATTATTACTGGTGTTTACAAATTTACCGAAAGTTTGAAAGAAAAACTTGAAAAAAAGGATAGAAGTGCAAACACAGGCTCTTATTGATACACACTAAAACCTCACTTTCACAAAACCGCTGTTTTGCAACGTTTTTTAGTATTCGTATGAGTAAATTTCATCTTTTAAGTTTTTCTTTTTTAGTACTATATATTCTTTTCGCAGTTCAATGCTATCATAAATCGGCTTTTTAGTTATTGTTCCATTAACATTTATTAATCCAATCTTGTTGTTCTGCTTAATTGTAAAATATCGCCAATTTTGTGACGATTTAATTTCATCATAAATGAGTGGAATTATTGTTTCATTTTTTGAGTTTATAATACCATATTTATTTTCCTTTTTTATAATTTGAAATAAATTTTCATCTATTGAATAATGTCTAACAGTTTCGATTAATTCAATTTTTTTATCTAAATCAATATTGTTTTTAGAATTCTGCACGTCTATAATTTGGGCTTTATTGTTTTTTGTTGCAAATATTCTATTCTCGTCAACTGTGTAAAATTTGTATTCTTCTGGAATTATATTCTTTCCATTAAAATCATATACTCCGTTTAGATTATTTTCATTTTTTGTTAGATAAAATTCATCGTTTACAATTGAAGAAACACTTTTATATTTTAATGGAATAATAGTTTTTCCATTAATATCAGATAATCCATTTATTGAATTTTTTTTCCAAAGAATAAACCTATCATTTTTTCGTGGTAAGATAAATTCAAATTCTATCGGAACTAATTCTTTATTATCAAGAGAGAAAAGTCCATTCAAATTATTATTTCGAATAATCAGTCGTCGATTTTTATACTCTATAAAATCATATTTAAACGGAATTACAACGTTTTTTAAACTGTCAGTAATACCAAATTTATTATCTCTCTTTTCAATAAATCTATTTTCCTCGATCTTAGTTATAGAATTTTGAGAATAAATTAATATTGGTATAAACAGAAATAATATTGTTGAAATAGCTCTTTTCACCATGTCGTTTTAAAATGTTGCATAGCGTCCCGCCGGCTTTGTGAAGGTGGGGATTTTTATTACAGATGTTTACAAATTTACCGAAAAGAGTAAAGAAAAAACTTCTTTTTAAAGAGGAAATGCAAACACTGACCAGTCCAAAAAATCCCAAGCGTCACCATAGCATAAAAACGTTGTTAGCAGCTGTTAAATTGTTATTGGAAAAGATAAGGTAAATGGAACTTTTTTATTATCCTGTTTTGCAGGTTCAGAAATTTTTAATTTTCGAACCACTTGGACGGCAGCACTATCCACATCAGGTCTAAGGCTTTTTAAAATTTTACCTTTTGCTATACCAGTCGTGTCAATAGTAATAGCCAAAATAATTTGACCACTTACTTTGTCCTTTATAGCTTGTTTGGGAATATAAAAATTATCACGTAAGTCTTTCAATAAGGCCTCTTTACCTCCTGGGTATTTAAAATACTGCTCAATATGCTTTGAACCATCAGGAAGTGTAACTTCATAGATTTTTCCATCTTGTGAATAAGATTTCGTGAAAACAAAAGAAATGATGATTAGAAAGTGTTTTAAATTAAATGTCATGTTGTATAATTTTTATTCAACCTATTTTAGGAAGATACGTTATTGTTAATAGCTGCTAACTTCCCTCCGGCTTTGTGAAGGCGGGGATTTTTTTACTACTGATTTTTACAAATATGTCGAAAAGTAGAAAGAAAAAACTTCTTTTTAAAGAGGAAATGCAAACACCGACCAATCCAAAAATTCCCAAACCCCACCATATCATAAAACCGCTGTTAGCAGCAGGCATATTTTGTTTTATTACTCTATTGTAAGTTCTATTGTTACTTGTTGTTGATTGAGAAACTACAAAAAAGTCAAGTTGATTTTCGGTTGTATTGATATTCCATTTTGCTCTTCAACAGTTATTCTGTTCGAAGTATTGTAAAAGCTCTGTCTTCCTTTGTCATCCCAATTTTTGGATAGTATTCCATAGCTGTTGGAACAGAAAGCAAAAGTATCATTGACTGGTCTCCAAGTTTTTCTTTTGTCAACTGAACAAGTTTTTTGCCAATTCCACCTTTTTTATAATCAGGATGAATGGCAAGGTCGGCAAGGTAACAACTCCAAACCCAATCTGTAATTGAACGTGAAACCCCAACCAATATGTCATTGTCCCAAGCTGTAACTATTAAATTTGAACTGTCATACATTTTTTGTATCCGTTCTTTGTCATTTGTTGGTCTAGGCAAACCTGCGTTGTCGTAAAGTTTAATTATTTGTTCTGCTGTTGGTCGTTTGTCAAAACTATATTCTATGTTCATATTGTCAATGTTTAATGTCGTTCAATGCTTGCTGCTAACGTCCCTCCGGCTTTGTGAAAGTGGAGATTTTTACAAATATAACAAAAATTTTGAAAGAAAAAACTTAAAAAAACAGAAAAAATATACAAGCACCGTCTCTTACTGATACACACCCAAACCCCGCTTTAACAAAACCGTTGTTAGCAGTCGTTTTTTCCCTAATATTTATTTCTTAAAATAAAAATAGCCTAAATCGTCGTTAGAAATTATCGTTATTCCCGAGAAAGTCCTGGTATATGGCAAACTTGCTATTAGAAGATCTTCTGAATCATATTTTAAAGATGATGAAAGGTCGTTTTCGTTTAGCAGAAATTCATCAAAAGTAATATGGCCATGTTCAATTTGGTATGTGCTTTTGTTGCTAAAAATCATCCTTTTGTCATTATCGTAAATTATTCTTTCATATCTTCCTTTTGAATCTATTTTTAAGGAATCAATATTGTTTTCAAAGCATCCAACATACAGTCCTGATAAATCTTCTTTTGAAGTGCAAGAGGCAAGAATAATTAGGCACCCGTATGTGAAAAATCTAAAATGTTTTAATATATATGGCATTAATGATAATTGAGTTCTAAAATGGTTGCTAACGTCCTGCCAGCTTTGTGAAGGAGGGAATTTTTGTTAGTGATGTTTACAAATATACCGATAAGTGGAAAGAAAAAACTTCTTTTTAAAGAAGAAATACAAGCGCTGACCAGTCCAAAAAATCCCAAGCCTCGGCATAGCTTAAAATCGCTGTTAGCCGTTCGGTTTTTATTTATTTTCGATTCGTTTCAACATCTCTTCTGCGTTTTTGTTTTTTGCGTCAAAGTCTAATGCTTTTTTTAAGTATATAATTGCCAAATCTGATTTTTTCATTTTGTCATAACATTCTCCGATAAATGAATATGAACTTGAGATTCCAGTCGAATTTTTTAAATCAATTGTTGTGCTTAATTCAAAAACTTTGATTGCGTCTTCAAATCGTTTTCTTCTCATTAGATATTTTCCAGTATTTATTAAGTCTTCAAATTCGCTTGAAAAATCGTATTTTTCTTTTTGACTTGATTTAATTTGCTCATAGAATGAAATTCCATTTTGAAAGTTGTCTAATAATTTTCCTCTAATATCAAGATAAATTGATTTTTTTGGAATTGTGAAAGGTTTATCGGCTAAAATATTTAATATTGATTCTGTAATTGCACTAAGTTTGAAATTTTGATTGTTGGTTATTAATACTATAATTGTTTTGTTTTTTGATTCGTAATAAACGTTTGATTCATAATTATTACCTGAACCTTGATGAGAATGCTCCACAACTTTATTGTTTTCAATAATTGTGTTCCCCAGACTTGATTCAGAATTTTTGTCAAAACTTTTTGCAAGAATGTTTATTGAGTTTTTATTGACTATTTTTTTATTTTGTAAATTACTAACCCAATTATACAAATCAGTTATTGAAAAATACATTTCTCCACCTCCGTGAATGAAAGTTGTTTCTTTAAAATCGTTGTCAAATGAACCAGCCATATTTACAGTTAATGTGGAATCTTTTGGAATTTTACCGCCACTAATTTTTAATTTTTTGAAAAACTTGGTTTTCAAAAAATCTTCATAAGACAGATTTGTTATTTTTTTAATTATTTCTTGTTGAAGAAAAACATTTGCATTACTATAAATATATCCCGTTCCAGGTTCAAATTCCAATTTTTCAACATTATTCAATTCCGATAAATATTCAGAATCTGTATTTTTAAATATTCTTGGCAAACCACTTGTATATTGAAGCAAATGCTTAATTTGAATTTTAGATGCCCAACTTGGTAAGTAAGTTAAATAAGTGGAAACTTTGTCCTCTAAATTCAGTTTTCCTTTTTCTGCTAAAAATAAAATTCCTGTACTGTTGAATTCTTTAGTTATCGAGCCAATCGGCATGGTGGATTCCCGATTTAATTTTTTGCCTTTTGAATAATCTGTATATCCGAGTTCATTTTGATACATAATTTTCCCGTTTTGAGAAACAATTATATTTCCATTAAATATTCCTATTTCGTTTGCTGATTTCATCAGGAAATCTAAATTCTGAATTTTTTTGGATTGTCCGGAGGATATAAAAAAATTCAGAATTATTAGCGTAAAAATTATTTTCTTCATTATTACTTTAAAAGACTCAAATTTTATTGAATCGTTGAAATTATTTTTCTTTCGGTTTTCATTCACGCCAAACTGATAGCTAACGTCCCGCCGGTTTTATGAAGTCGAGGATTTTTGTTACCGATGTTTACAAATATACCGAAAAGTCTGTAAGAAAAAAGTTGAAAAATAGGAGGGACATGCAAACACAAGCTCATACCGATACACACCCAAACTCCGCTTTCATAAATCCGCTGTTTTGCTTTCGTTTTTCTTTTTCCATTCTCCAATATCGATTCGATAAATATTTACAAGCATTCCATTATATTCGATGGATTTATCATTTCTCATTCCATTACTTCTCGCAACTTTTTCAGAATTAATATTTTCAATATTAATTATTGAAATTAAACTTTGCGAAAAATTATTCTCGAATGCAAAATCTTTACATTTTTTAGTGGATTCGGATGCAAATCCTTTTTTTCTATATTCCGGTAATATAGAATATGCAATTTCTATTTCTTGTTTTCCTTCAATTTCTCTTACTATAAGTCCGCTTTGACCAATAATTTTATTTGTGAATTTATCGATTAATACGTTCGCTCCGCCTAAACCGTTTTTATATCTTTCAAATGTCATATCAAACCAGAGTTTGCATCTTTCGTTTGGTGTTTCAATTTTGTCAACTCCTAAAAATCTGCAAACCTCAATATTTTCAAACAATTCAACCCATATATCAAAATCCTCAATATTTAGTAACCTAAATTTTAATCTTCCTGTTTCTTGTCCTTCTAATGTATATTTCATTTGGCAGTTGATATTTGATTTTTTATAATAACAAGCTTATACTTTTTTGATTGGTTTTCTATTTCGTTTCGTTTCGTCAAAATGACGCACAGCGTCCCGCCAGCTTTTGTCAGTGGGGATTTTTATTACTGATTTTTACAAATATACAGAAAAGTCTGAAAGAAAAAGTTTAAAAATAGGAGAGAAGTGCAAGCACTGGTTCTTACCGATATACACCGAAACCCCGCTTTCACAAAGCCGCTGTTAGTGGCAGCTTTTTTATTTATAATCCGAATATTTGAGGTGTTAAAATTCCGATTTTTGTTAAAGCTTCATGCATTACGCCATTAACTGAATTCTCAATAGCATATTTACGCCCAGATTTATCAATTCCGATGTTAAGGATTTTAATTTCGAAAAAGATACCTTTATTGTGGTATTCATCAATCCATTTGTTTTGAAATTGCATTTCGATTTTTTTTAAAACCTCACTGTTTTTCAATTCAATATTTTCTCCAAATGTTAGATTCGATTTATTTGAATTTTTAATCGCAATGGTTATATCTGAATATATTCCTTCAGCTCCTTCACCAAGTATATAACTATTTCTTATAATAGCTTCTCTAAATTGTTCCATAGAAAATAAATTATGTTTCTGCCAAGTTTATGGTTTTGTTATATAATTGAATGTTTTTAAGTTGTTTTTTTCACAGGATTGCTGCAAAGTTGCCACTAACGTCGCCGGTTTATGAAGTGGCGAAATTTTTAATACTGATGTTTACAAATATACCTAAAAGACTGAAAGAAAAAAGTTGAAAAATAGGAGAGAAGTGCAAGCACTGGCTCCTCCCATTACACACCGACCCCGCCATAGCATAAAACCGCTGTTAGCTGCTGGAAATTTCAATGCAGACTTATAACTTTTGTGATTTTCCATTCACCATTTTCTTTTTTCCAAACAATTGTAAATCTTCCAATTTTAGGGATGCCATTTGGTTCTTCTTTGTTGTGAAATTTATGTAACCCAATTTCTATAGCTCCATAATTGTTTATTGGATAAACTTCAATACTTCCTTTTACAAGTTCTCTTGTTACTTTGCCGCAAACATACTTTTTTGTCCCCTCTACAATTTCTTGTTTTGAATTCATAAAACCACCTTTATCATGATAGAACTCGATATTGTCAGAATAAAACGAGCTGTATTTATTAAGATCTTTGTTACAGTTATTATAGGCTTCAAAAAAAGCACTATCCATATCTACAATGGCTTCATACAATGTTAAATCATCTGGCTCATAATTTTTTGTAAGTCTATAAGTATTCTTTTTGGGCGAACAACTTAATAGAAATAACGCGGTAAAAATATAAGTGATGAGTTTGACAAGTTTCATGTTTTTCGCGATTTTGTTTTTTGCTTGTAGCTAACGTCGCGCCGGCTTTATGAAGTGGCGGAATTTCATTACTGATGTTTACAAATATACCGAAAAGTTTGAAAGAAAAAGCCTCACTTCGGAGAAGAAAAATATTCACTGGCCATTACCGATTAAGACTGAAGTTAGTCATTTCATAAAACAGCTGTTAGTGACTGGTTTTATATTTATTTCGTTTAAAATATTTTATTGATGCATAGATTAAAGAGAACAAAATGTATAATATTGTATATAAACGAAATATTTTAAGAATGTCTTTTTTCGAATACGAATTAAAATACTTCTCAAAAGAAAGATTAGTTGTAAAGATATTACCAAGTTTACTTTCTACAGCGTAAAGACCACTTTTTGGTGAGCTTAATAAAGTACCATCTTTGTCTATTATAAAATAGGCTGGGAATCCATTTACTTTAAAGGATTTAAGGTTTTCATTATTTATATTGGAAAATGTCCAATTAAGTTTTTTTGTCTCTAAAAAATCCCAAGGTTTTCTTTTATGGATTAACAAACTTTGTGTCCATTTTGGAGAATCAACACTCATGCTTAATATTACTAAATCATCGTGTTTCTTTAATAGTTCTGGAAAGAATTTCATTTCTTCAAGACAAGGTTCACAACCTGAAAACCAAAAATCAACAAGTATCAATTTTCCTTTGTAATCATCAATAGTCTTTAGTTGACCAAATTGATTTTTTAAAGCTATCTTTGGAAAATGAGTAATTACTTTTTCTCTATCTCCGATGTTTTTAATATGAAAAGTAATTATAAATATTGTGAAAAAGAAGAATAAAAGACATAGTGTGTACCATTTTAAAAGATTTAGTATTTGATGTTTCATTTTAGATTTAAATTTTTAGTCAACCTATTTTAGGACGTCTCATTTGGTAAACTTGCCACTAGCGTCCCGCCGGTTTTATGAAGTGGCGGAATTTTTATTACTGATGTTTACAAATATACCGAAAAGACTGAATGGAAAAACCTCTTTCGGAGAAAGAAATGCAAACACTGACCATTACCGATTAAGGCTGAAGTTAGTCATTTCATAAAACCGCTGTTAGTAGCAGGTTTAATTTAAAGACTCAATTTCTAATTTTTCATTAACCTTAGTAAGGCTTTTATCTTTGCTTATTTTATATAGAAATGCCATTAAATCCTGCATAAGCCCAGCTGGATAAATATATCTCATAGGTTTTCTTTTATTATCTATATATAATATCAAAGTTAACTGAGATCCTTCACTCAATGTAATTGTATTTGGTTCAACGGGAGGTGCTTTTGTTCCAGATTTTTCCAAATCAATTTTTTCTAATATGCTTAGAAACTCATTATAAGTTTCTTTGTCAAGTTTACCACGATAAAAACCAATTCTTGTTGAGTCGATTTTATAATTTTGATAAGCTTTTTCGATATAAAGTTTAATTTTTTTGTTTTGATTAAGTTCTAAGTGATATTCTGGACAAGTTCCAAAGCATTTAGATGTATGGAAAATCATTTTTTCAAATCTTGAATTGATTTTTCCAGAAGAACAGTTAGCCAAAAATTGTGTGATAATAATAAGTAAAATTGCTTTTCTCATATTGTTTTACGTGTGATTTTGGAAAACTTGCTACTAACGTCCCTCCGGCTTTGTGTCAGGTGAGGATTTTTGTTACTGATGTCTTCAAATTTACCGAAAATTTAGTAAGAAAAAAACTTCTTTTTAAAGGAGAAATGCAAACTCTGACCAATCCAAAAAATCCCAAGCCCCGCCATAGCATAAAACCGCTATTATCTGCAGGCTTTGTTTATTTGGTATATTACATTATTTAGATTTTTTTCATCGATTTTATTTTCAATTAAGCAAAAACCTAATTTTTCCAATAACTTTCTTGAATTTTGATTTTCTTTATTTGTAAATGCTTCAATTGTTTTGAAGTTTAATACGTTAAATGCATAATCTAAAATTCCAGTAATTGCATTTGTCATTATTCCCTTATTCTGAAATTCCGGAAATAATTCATATCCTAATTCAGCGTAATTTTTATCGTAGTTGATTTTCCAAATTGCAATTGTTCCGACCAGCTCATTTTTTTCAATAGTATTTATCGAAAAAAATAAATCAGTTTTACTTCTTTCGACTATGAAATTTTCAATATCAGTTAATGATTTGTTTAAATCCCTTCTTATGAATTTACTAACTTCAGCATTTGTTCTTAATCTGTGAATTATTTCAGCATCAGATTTTTCAACAATTTTAAGTTTTAATCTATCAGTTAAAATTTCGTGTTTCATTTCTTATTAGGAATTTTGGATAAGCTTGCAGATAATCTCCCGCCGGCTTTATGCTGTGGCGGATTTTTTATTGCTGATGTTTACAAATATACCGAAAAGTTTGAAAGAGAATAGTTGAAAAATAGGATAGAAGTGCAAGCACTGTCTCCACCAATTACACGCCGACCCCGCTATAGCATAAAACCGCTGTTAGCGGTAGGCTTTTATCTCGATTTGGTTTTTAATACTTTGTTTTACATCTTCCCATTCACTATCCAAAATACTATAAAAAGCTGTATTTCTCGGTATTCCATTTGGTTCTATTTTATCTTTTCTTAAAACCCCTTCAAATATTCCGCCAATTTTTTGAATTGCTTTTCTTGAACGTACATTGTTATCTTTTGCTCTAAATTGAACCCTATTAGTTTTTAAATTTTCGAAACAATAATTGAGTAGTAATAGTTTACACTCTAGGTTTACAGTTGTCCCCCAATATTCTTTCATAATCCAAGTAACACCTATTTCAATTTTTTTGTCATTAGGATATATTTCAAGAAATCTAGTAGTTCCAATAATTTTGTTTGAATTTTTGTGAATAATGATAAAGGGATACACTGTTCCTTTTTCTCTATCTTTCATTGCGCCGTTGAAATTCGGATAAAATATTTCATCAACTGAATAGTCTACAGATGTTAGTTCCCATATTTCTTTATTAGATGCAGCAAGAAATAAATCTTCAAAATGTTCCTTTTCTAAAGGGAGGAGTTCTATTTCATCTCCCTTTAATACTACAGGATGATTAATCCAGTTGTTCGTCATAACTCTATGTTCTTTTAAGCTTACTGCTAACGTCCCGCCGGCTTTATGCTGTGGCGGATTTTTGTTCCTTTAGATTGTTTTATCACAAAGTCAAATATACAAAAAGATCGCCCCATTAAACACTAAAACCCCACTTTCACAAAACCGCCTTAGCGGAAGTTTTAAATTTTTGAATTGTTTTTTTTCTTCAAGATTTTTATGTAAAGTTGTACTTCCGTTATAATATTAAAAAAAAAACACACGACCTGTTTATTTTTAAAATAATAGGATATAATTTCTTTTCAGAGATACATTAGGGGAATAGTAAAATTCCGTTAGCATTATGCTAATTAATTTTAATCGACCAAAATGAGAAAACATACAGAATCGACTTATTCAACACTAGAAGTAAAAGTGAATCATTCAAAACCAAATAGCCAAATAACAGCTGCCGATTTCTTATCCGATCCGGAATCTCGATTAGATTCTGCACAAATGAAGTACAAACCAATGGCAGACTCTGACATTCCATACAGAGACTTAACTAATGCTAAGACCAAACGAGAAAGCATTGGCCAATTAATCGACAAACTGGATGTTGTTAAAAACATTAGATACCAAAGAACAATAGAAGACACCTATTGTAATGTTTACTCTTACGATTATTGTCATTTCTGCAAAGTATATCTTCCTACTGTTTGGTGGACAGATCAAGCCCTGGAAAAAATATTGCAAGGACAGGAAGTAGAACCGCTTATGGGTGAAACCGTAGATCACATTTATTCCAGTGCCATACACGACTGGTTTTTAAAATGGGGAGATGATTTTGGATGGAAAAGGATGTTTACTGCTGAAGAAATTCAAAATAAAGTGAACACCAATGGAGGGGTTGGAATAATTTGTGCAAAAAGGAAAGAAAAAGGACTCTCCGGACATATCGTTCCTGTTGTTCCGGAAACGAACGAGCATCAAGCCTACAGAGAGAATGGCGTGGTAATATACCCACTACAATCACAAGCGGGAAAGGTGAATTACAATTATTTTTCAGAAGTTAAAAAAGATTGGTGGAATGACGAACTATATTCCTCTTACGTGTTTTATTACCATGACTAAACTCTGAACTGAGAGTTCATGATTTGATAGGCAGACTGAACGTCTGCAGGGTTGCAGCCCTAATTTAGTAGCCACAAATTACGCGATTTAATTTGTGTGTATTTGTGTAATTGTTGCGCACTTCGCTATTGCTCGAGTTATGGATAAAATGCTTTTAAAGGCTAAAGCAAAATGCACTAAGCACCTAGTTTTAAACGATATCTGAAACCAGTTAATCCAAATAATTAATCAGACAATTGGAAGATTTTGTGTTATTATTTGATTTTCAATGAATTAACCGTTTGAAATGAGATAATAATGACTATCTTCGCAACCTGGAAAAAACAAGGACAGCAAAAACCGTAACAGGGCAATTTGTCTGCTTAAATTGTTGATATGAAAGTGATTAATGACAGTAGTAATTTTATAACTCCATTACAAAATTTTGCTTTTTATCAATCGTTCAGTCGATTCAAATGCAAAATTTCTGAGACTTAAATATAAATTCCTATAATTTAAAAAATAAGAGAATGGATTTAATAGTTTGTTTAATCCGTTTGAAAAACTGTTTTTATTTTGATTCACAGCAGATTAAACTCATGCTTCCGAATAAAAAATAATGACTTTAAAAAGTTCAAAATAACCATAAAAAGAAAACTAGTATAAATGAAAGACAATCAGACAAAAAAATATTATTGGGGAATTGGATTAGAAAACGAAACCTACATGCAATTTGAAGAATCTCTAATAGTTTCTGGTGAGTTTATACAAGAAAAAATTGGTTGTGAGCGATACAGCATTGATTATAGAAAATGCTATAAACCGGAAAGCTTGGCCCCCTTATTAAAAAAGGCTTTTGGTTGTAACGAAAACTACAAAGTGAGCCGAATGATTAATAGTCATTCGCTGGAAAAACTCGACATAAACTATCAGCACAAAACGTTACCGGAAGTTAAATCATTAGTTGGGAGCACCGGAATAGATGAGGTGACGCCAAAGCCACTTCCAAATCCGGAATATTTGGGGAAATCCATCATGGAACTTTTTCTTGAGGAGCAACCGTACAATATTCAAAGTATGATTACCCAAAGAAATAAAACGATGGGATCTGTACATTTTGATGGTGATTCTATCGAATTTGTAACCAAATATTTTGAAAACAGAACAATTTCAGATTCTTGTAAAGAGCTGGAAGCAACCAAAAAGTTATTCCTGGATAAAATTAATGAATCGTCTGTACTAGATGGAAAATTAAACTTTCCGGATTACAATAATGGTCTTAATATGTTCATGACAAATCAGGAAAATCTTGTTTTGTTTAATAATGGCACCTATCATTTTCATATTACATTACCTTCGCTGACAGAAAACAGTAGGATTGTAGATTATATTGATTTTGATAAAACACACGCAAATGCCATTTATTTGTTACAATGGTTTGAGCCTTTTTTTATAGCAACTCTTGGCAGTCCTGATATTATGGGAGTAATAAGCGACAAATATAGCTTAGACAAAAAATTTACTTTAGGTTCTATGAGAAATGCCATGTCCCGATACATAGGGGTAGGGACTTTTAATAAATCGATGCCTAAGGGAAAAATTTTAACTTACAAAGTGGATGATTTCAGAAAGTTGCTAAAGTTTGAAAAAGAAGAGAACATTTGGTGGCGAGACCAGATTGAATTAGAAATGGAATATGAATTGCTTTCTGAAGTGGGTCTCGATTTTAATCAGGAAAAAATGTACCAAAGCGGTTTTGAATTCAGAAGTTTTGATGAATTTCCGGCAGCGTATTTAAATGACGTTCTTTTTTCAATTATTCTAATTTGTGAGCATTCTTTAAATCTACCGGATGTTCAATGGGGACATGACAGTGTGGTTTGGAATAATTTAGTTTTTAAAACCTTAAAATATGGATATTTAACTGAAATTAATGCCCTCGAAAAGAAAGAAGTTTTAGACCTGTTACAAATAGTAACCCCCTCAGACAGCAACTATGATACGCTCAAAACCGAATTTGAAGCTATTGTAATGTTGGACGAATTTTTCTTCAAAATTTTGGCTGTTTTACATGAAAAGTACAAAGACCACAATGTATGTCTGGATTCTATGTATGGGCAAAAAACCAGTTTTCCTCCAAAATGGGATAACTTCAACAAATACCAAACAGAGCAACATCTACAACAAATAGGATCTTTCTCCATAATTCAATAAAGATAAATTTTATCATTTGGTGCATTCATTTGGTGCATTAAGTTATTGAAGTCTCCCTGTTGGTACAAAATTTCCGCTAACGTCCCGCCGGCTTGTTGGAGGTGGGGATTTTTGTTCCCAAACCTTTCCATTAGGACTGAAGTCAAATATATAAAATTACCTTTATATTTTGCCTTAAAACCCCACTTTCACAAAACCGCTGTTAGCCGTTCGTTGTTTCATTTATGTTAATAATTGTTCGAAAAAACCACCAATTTTATTTTTTCGGTCAACAAAATGTATTTCTAATATCCAATGTCTTTCATTGCCGTTTGCGTCAAGTGAAAACATATCATTTTGATTTTCAGGATGAATATATAATTGATAATTTCCAGGCTCTAATCTTTCATGTGGATATTCCCCAATTAAATGCCCTGCAATTTCGCCTCCAAACTCCCAACCAAATTCATTTGCTTTTTGTTTTACAAAAGCAAATAATTCACTTGCTTTAAGTGTTTTTTGGTTGTCAAACCAATTCTTTGTTTCGTACCAAGCCTTTTCAACATCATTTTTTAATTTCAGTTTTTCTGAATTATTTCCAATAACATAAGTCCTTCCTAAATCTGCTTCCCAATTTTCTATAATTGGCCCAAAATCAAAAAATAAAATATCATCATCCTTTAATATTTTATTTGGTGGGTTTTCATTGTATGGAAATAATGTGTTTTCTCCACTTCTCACGATCTTTTTGTGCCAATGATTTTCAATACGGAACATTTCAAATGCTAAATTGAAAATTTCATTATTAAGTTCTTCTTCTGATTTCCCTACTAAAATTAATTTTTTTTCTTCAACTGTTTTAAATAATTGAATTGCAATGTTTTCGGCTTCTAATAATTTTGTCTTAATCATTTTTTTTCTTAAAAATTTGGTTTGTTTTTCTCCGTCGGTTTATTCAATGACGGCTAACGTCCCGCAGCTTTGTGTCAGGTGGGGATTTTTATTACTGTTGCTTACAAATATACCGAAAAGACTGAAAGAAAAAACTTATTTTTAAAGAAGAAATGCAAGGACTGACCATTCCAAAAAATCCCAAGGCCAGCAATAGCATAAAACCGCTGTTAGCAGAAGGCTTTATTTTTTCAATATTGCGTTACCTTTAAAAGTTTTGCGTTCAGAATAAAATGTTATTCCGAGGATTTTCCATTCCATAAATCCAGACACAGAATAATTGCAATAATTTTTGTCTTTTGGTTTATCGACATCTATATTTTGAACATTCCAATTTGTTCCGCTAATAAAACCTTCTTTGCTACAATTTGCATTTAAGATTATTAATTCATTCCCTTTTTCTCCAACAAGAATTGATAATCTAATTTTGGTAGATAAATTGTCTTCTAATTTAACTTCTTGAAAGAATGAATTCCCATTAAAAGCCATTTTTGGATTTGTTTGATTGAGGAAATCAATGTTTTTATCAGCTAAGTATTTATCGTTTGGTTTTGAAGCAAATGATAATATTCCTAAAGCAAAAACTAGGGCTGCCAAAATGCCAATTTTTTCTTTGATAAGTTTTACTGATTTAAAGCAAATAATTGTAAAATAAATTAAGATTGCAATATTTAATATTCCCCAAAAAATTTCAATCATAATATTCCATTTTAGTTGTTGTTTCCTTCAGTTTTTTCAAGCTTTCTGCTAACGTCCCGCCGGCTTTGTGCTGGTGGGGATTTTTATTCCCAAACCATTCCATTAGGACTGAAGTAAAATATACGAAAAGCTCGTTTCATTAAGCCCTAAACCCCCAATTTCTTAAAACCGCTGTTAGCAGTAGTTTTTTACTGTTGAGGAAACTTGGCAGTTATTTTGCCTTTATCGTCCAAAAACAAAATTTGTGCTTTTCCAAGAGAATCAACTTTCATTTGCAATCTAACATTTCCCTTGGTATCTGATAGATTTAATACTGCGTCTTTATTTACATCCTTTCCTATAAAAACTCTATTTGCAAATGCTGGTTCAGAATTTTTAGGAAATCTCATTTCTTCCAGTCTCTTTTCTCTTTCAATTTCATCTGGAATTTTTTCTGCTTCTTTATATTTTTTTCTAAATTCTGCAAAATCTGGATTTTTGTGCCAATCATCTACATAAAGCCCTGTCTTTTTTGAGCCGTTGTCATCTAAATACTGCAGGTATAGTACTTGGTTTTGGTCATATTGGTCAAAAGAAAAATGTCCTGAGGCAAAGTATTCCCCTGTCTTAGGGTCTTTTCTTCCTGTAAAAACAAGTCCACCACATTCCGTTAATTCATCATTAAGGAAGATTAGACCTGGTCTACCTCCTTCTTTTAAACCGTAAGTTTTACCATGCATTAGATTAGCAGGTGAATTTTGAGAGTTCGCTAATACTAATCTTGGTTGTCCATTTGATTCAACAATTGTTAATTTTTTTGCTGTGATTTCATTAAATGTTTCGTTTTTAGTAGAAATAAACGAAAACAAAAAAAAACAAATGGTTGCAGTTGTGATTAAATATAAATTAATTGTAAGAGATTTGACTTTCTTCTTCAAAATTAAGATGTCTTGATTTTCCATATTAAAGGTTAATTTTTTATGCGAATTTGTTTTTAAATTACTGCTAACGTCCCGCCGGCTTTAAGAAGTGGCGGATTTTCATTACTGATGTTTACAAATATACCTAAAAGACTGAAAGAAAAAAGCTTCTTTCGGAGAAAGAGATGCAAACACTGACCATCACCGATTAACACCGAACCCCGCCATTTCATAAAACCGCTGTTAGCAACAGTTATTTTGACATCTTATCCAGTACTATAGTGTTTTCTTTGTCTTCGCTATCAAACTTCGTGAATCTATCTGAGAAAGGATTGAAACTAACTCGATACTCCATTTTAGTATCTGTGAGAAATCTGACAATTCCTCTCATTCTTCCCTTTTCTATCTTTTGTTCTTTTTCATATAGAACCAAATCAAGCCATATTGGGTTTTTAGAATAGTCGATCTCATATTCTAAACTAGCTTTAACACCGTTGATTTCAAAGTTTTTGCCTCCTAACACTTGATTGCCAATTACAAATACCGCACTATTTCCTTCATTTAAAATTAAACTTCCTTTTTCACCTTTATCAGTGCCAGTCCATTCGCCAATATGTTTTTGATTTGAATTTGAACAGCCAAAAAAAAGAGTTGCTATAATTAAAATTAAAGCAAGCTTAATTACTTTTAATTCTCTCATACCTATATCGTTAATTTATAATTGTTGCTAACGTCCCGCCGGCCTTGTGTCAGGCGGGGATTTTTTGTTACTGACGTTTACAAATATACCGAAAAGTTAGAAAGAAAAAACTTCACTGCTGAGAAGAGAGTGTAAACACCGACTCTTCCCGATATACACCCAAACCCCGCTTGCACAAAACCGCTGTTGGGCGCAGTTCTTATAAAAGTTCGTTCATCGCTAGTTTCAGTTCTTTTACGTTGTTTACTACTTTGAGAATTTTACCATTCTTTACAATGAAATGGGTTGGAAAGATATTGATTTGCAAAGTTCCAGAAAAGTAACTTTTAGGAACGGAAATTGTTGGATATATAAATTCCTTTTTGCGCAAAAATTGATTTAAATCATTTGCCGAATCTGAAGCTAAGCTAAAGAATATGATGTTTTGGTTTTGCTTATTTTGTTTTACGAGTTCATTAAGTTCAGACATTTCAGCAACACATTGCTGACAATGAATAAACCAGCATTTTATAATCAATGTTTTATTTGAAAGTTTTTTAGAATCGTATTCATCATTCTTTAAATCTTGAAAGTGGAAAGCCGGAAAAGATTGATTTTCCATGTTGTAATTTCCATATTCAATTTGAGCCGCATTTTTCATTGTTGTGCTTATTTCAGGCTTTGCAGTTTTGTCCAGTTTTAAAAGTTGATAAGTGTTATCAGAAGATTTAATGGGTATGAACTCACCAGTTTTTAGTGAATCAAGAAATTCTCTTTTTTCAATTTTTTTTGAAACTGAGTTGAGGGCAATAAAAGGTGATGAAAGTCTGATATTTTGATTGTAATATGACCACCACAAATTGAAGTTTTCTTGAAGATCATCGAAGTTTGACTCACTGCCTTTTTGATGACATGAGACAATCAAAAGTGATAGAATAAGAATTGTGAATATTTTTTTCATTGCGTAGTTTTAACGAATTGCGCCCAACGTCCCGCCGGCTTTGAGAAGGTGGGGATTTTTATTCCTTCAGTTTGTTTTATCACTAAGCCAAATATACAAAAAAGAGTTTCAGTTTTTCCCTAAAACCCCACTTGCTCAAAACCGCTGTTAGCAGAAGGCTTTATTTTTTCAATATTGCGTTACCTTTAAAAGTTTTGCGTTCAGAATAAAATGTTATTCCGAGGATTTTCCATTCCATAAATCCAGACACAGAATAATTGCAATAATTTTTGTCTTTTGGTTTATCGACATCTATATTTTGAACATTCCAATTTGTTCCGCTAATAAAGCCTTCTTTGCTACAATTTGCATTTAAGATTATTAATTCATTCCCTTTTTCTCCAACAAGAATTGATAATCTAATTTTGGTAGATAAATTGTCTTCTAATTTAACTTCTTGAAAGAATGAATTCCCATTAAAAGCCATTTTTGGATTTGTTTGATTGAGGAAATCAATGTTTTTATCAGCTAAGTATTTATCGTTTGGTTTTGAAGCAAATGATAATATTCCTAAAGCAAAAACTAGGGCTGCCAAAATGCCAATTTTTTCTTTGATAAGTTTTACTGATTTAAAGCAAATAATTGTAAAATAAATTAGGATTGCAATATTTAATATTCCCCAAAAAATTTCAATCATAATATTCCATTTTAGTTGTTGTTTCCTTCAGTTTTACCAAGCTTTCTGCTAACGTCCCGCCGGCTTTGTGGAGTTGGGGATTTTTGCTCCCAAACCATTCCATTAGGACTGAAGCCAAATATACAAAAAGATCGTCCCATTATGCCTAAAACCCCAATTTCACAAAACCGCTGTTAGCAGCAGCCTTACTATATCAAATCTATTCCATCAATAAAAATTTTGATATTTTTTGTTTTGAGAAATAAAGTGTATTTTTTTAAATCGTCTCTTTTTTCAATATTTTCAATTATGAATTTCTGTTCTAAGATACTATTGGAAGTTTTAATTTCAATTTTGTTATTTGTTCCATCACCACGCTTAAATCCTTTAGTGTTGTAAGCTTTTAAATATATTTTTTCGACATCTTCTAAATTGATAAGATTTTTATTAATCTCAATGTTGTTTTCCGTTAGTTTTATATTACCTGTAATTTCATAACGCTGGTCAAAATCCCAAGTAAATAAGCTCAGAGAACTAATCATAAAACTTATAATTCCCAGTACAAATAATATCATTACTATTATTTCAATAAGATGGCTAAAGTGGATATCATTTTTTTGTAAAATCATCAATGTGAAAGCACCCAAAAAGCCTAAAAATGTTAAAGTATCTAACATTATTGGAACTATTTTTCGTCTGCCATGTGTTAGCAAGTCGATAGATATTTTGGATGTAGAAATTTCCATGTTATTAGTTGTAATTTGACGATTCGTTGGGTTGGTTGCTGCTAACGTCCCGCCAGCTTGCTGCAGGTGGGGAATTGTTCTCCCAAAAGTAACGAATTAAGACTAAGTTTACAAACACAAAGCCAACATTAAATTTCGCCCTAAAGCCCCACTTGCTGCAAACTGCTGTTAGCGGCTGGTTTTATTTTTTCAAGAGAGTTCTTCTGAAACAATTTCTATTATTTCGTCATTTCCATTTATTAAGTTTATTTGTAGAGTATCAAATCCATTTCGCTTTACTTTATCAAATTCTGATTTGCTACCATCAATTAATTCAATAAACCCATTTTCGTCAACATCATCGCCAAATTCATCATCATATTCTATTCCATTGTATGTCGATATAATGATTTCAAAAACTTCGTTGTTATTTTTGTCTTTATATAAAATTTCTGCTTTTCTATTTTCGATTTGATTTTTGGAATATTTATCGCAAAACATTGCATTATAACCATGTTTGCAACCATCAAAAAGTAATATTTGTTCTTTTGTTGAAATGTTGATTGCATAAATTAAAATAGGAGCGAAGTCGGTTCCCACAATTAGGCTTTTATATTCATCATGCAATTTTCCATAATATGCAATTCTGAATTTAGTTTCCCCTGATTTTGCTTTTAACTTTCTTCTCCATTCGTGACTTTCTAAATCATTTGGATTAGAAATGTTTTCTGTTAAGTTATCAAGATAAGTTGGACCAAGAATTCCATTTTCAGTTGAAGTATTTACATTCTTTTTCTTGTTTCTAAAAATATTGAATATGCCCATTTTCTTGTTAGATTTTCTTTATACGTTCTGTTGCTCCAAACTAGCCGCTAACGTCCCGCCAGCTTGCTGCAGGTGGGGAATTGTTTTCCCAAAAGTATCAATTTAAGATTAAGTTTACAAACACAAAACCAACATTAAATTTTGCCTTAAAGCCCCACTTGCTGCAAACTGCTGTTAGCCGTAGTGTTTTATTGTTCCTCAAAGAAATCTTCATCAAGTTGTTTTACTTCGTATGCTGCTTTTATTTGGACACCAACATTAAACTCATGCATTAAATCAACAAGTTTATTTCCATCAAGAAGAATGATTTTATGATGAGCATTTTTTGCTTTTTCGATTGCACCATTATCGAACAGTGATGTTGTTACAAATACTCCTTTGTTTGTATCTCCACTCATTGCGCCAATGAAATTTCTGATGTCTTTTTCTCTAACTTTATTTTCGCTAAATCTTTTCGCTTGAATATAAATTTTATCCAAACCAAGTTTGTCTTCATTTATTATTCCGTCAATTCCGCCATCACCAGATTTTGAAGTTTCTATGAATTCTCCATAACCCATTTTTTTAAGTAAAATCAATATTACTTTTTCAAAATAATAAGGATCTATAGTTTTCAATTTTTCTAAAAGATCGTTTTTTACTTCGTTTTCAATTTGCGAAAAACCTTTATCAATTAAATCTTGTGGAGATGATGTAGTTATTTCTTTAATTTCTGTTTTTCCTTTATTGCCTTTTTGATTTTCTTCAGAATAAAAATTTACAATTCCTGAATCTTCAACAACATTTTTTAAAGACAGTTCGGATTTCTGTTTTAAACCTTTTTCTGTAATTTTTACGTGTCCTCTTTCTGGGTAAAAAATATATCCACCTTTTTTTAAATATGATTTGCCCCAAGCAATTCGGTTATTTATTAAATTCTCTCCCGATTTAGTTTTTTCAGATAATTGCTCTTCAGTTAAATTTGAAAAATATTTTTCTATAACTAATTTTTGCAGTTCTCTTGTGTGAATAGTTTCTCCGTTACTTAAAATTTCAAGTATTGGATTGAAAGTTTCGTGAAACTTCGGGATTTCTATATTCATTATTTTTTGTAGTTGTTTGGTTTTCGTCATTTTGGGCAACATTACGGCTAACGTCCCGCCGGCTTTATGCAGATGGGGATTTTTGTTCCTTTAGTTAGTTTTATCACCAAGCCAAATATACAAAAAGGAGTTTGAGTTTTGCCCTAAAACCCCATTTGCATAAAACCGTTGTTAGCAGCCGTACTTTTATTAGTAAGCTTGGATTAAAACGTCTGTAGGTATGTGAAGTCTTTCATGTAATTGTCTTATCATTTCCAATGAAAGCTTTCTTTTTCTATTTAAAATTTCACTTGCGCGACTTTTTAGCCCCACAATATTGGCTAAATCATTTTGATTGTAACCCATTTGTTCCATTCTGAACTTAATTGCTTCGATTGGATCTGGTAAACCAATAGGGAAGTGTTCGTTTTCGTATTGGTCAATCAAAATGCCAAGCACTTCAAGTTCGTCTCCTTCAGGAGAACCACTTTTTGCGTCAAAGATTATTTCAAGTCTTTCCAAAGCTTGATTATAATCGTTTTCTGTTTTTATAGGTTTAATTTCCATAACTTTTAAATTTCGTTAGCATTAATCTTGTCATATTCTGCATGCGTTCCAATAAATCGAATCCAAATCATTTGATAATCATAATTTAGCTTAACAATTAACCTATAATTATTTCCTTTAATATTGAAAACTACTCTATTATCATTTAAAATACTAGCACTTGGATAATCTAGTTTTATTTCGTTTGGATTTTTCCATTCGGCTTTACTCGCTTCCTGAAACCACGATTTCAATTGTTGTTCACAATCAGCGTGTATTTCCCAAAAATCCCTCAATATTTTTTTAGCTATTACTCTCAAATGTTTTAATTTTTGACAAAGATAACAAAAGTTCCCAAAACGGGAAAATTATTTCGTTTTTTTTTCGTCGCGTTGAGTCAGTATGGCTGCTAACGTCCCGCCGGCTTTGTGTCAGGCGGGGATTTTTGTTACTGACGGTTACAAATATACCTAAAAGATTAAAGAAAAAAAGCTGAAACAACGCAAAGATTTTAGAACCAAACCATTCCATTACACACCGAAACCCCGCTTGCACAAAACCGCTGTTATGCGACGTTTTTTATTCAAACTCTACTTGGCCATAATTTATTTTTTCAGTTTTGTCTATAAAACCATTGTATGAATCAGCTACCCATTTCCCGTCTCTAAATATGAAAGAAATGTATTTTGCTATGTATTTTTTTGGATTGTGTATTTCTAAATTGTCACCTTCAACTGGTTTGTAATCAAAATCAAAACAATTTCTTTCATTTAATTCTGCTTTGATGTATTCTGCACTTAGATTGTCTACTAATTTGTCGCTAGGAGACATTAATAATCCATCCATTTGAATATCGGAATTACCCAAGTATCTTTTTAATGTCCAGGTATATTTTTCTGCGTCAATTTTATTTTTTCGAGAGTTTTTATTATTCACAATTGACTTGATGTTTCCGTTTGGGAGACAAGTACAGAATTTAATATTTTTACCTGTTTGACACATATCGATTGGATTTTACGTGTAGTTTTTCTAAAATGTCGCATAACGTCCCGCCGGCTTTATGCTGTGGCGGATATTTTATTACTGATGTTTGCAAATATACCGAAAAGTTTGGAAGAGAAAAGTTGAAAAATAGGAGAGAAGTATAAGCAGTGGCTCCTCCCATTACACACCGCCCCCGCTATAGCATAAAACCGCTGTTAGCAGCAGGATATTACTGAATTAATTTTACAAAATTATTATATCGCTCATGTTAGCATTGTAATTTATAAATTCTTTATTACCATTAGTTCTGCAAATGCTTGCTGAAGGATATGAATTTGGATAAGTAGAAAATATTTTAGGAATTACATTTTGTGTTTCCAAAGCATTTTTTTCAATGGAGAAGAAATATTCAACAAAACAATAATCATAATCAATTTTGTCATAATATATTGACTCTAATACTTCAATACCAGTATTTTTCTTTATCCATTTTTCTAAGTTTTCCAGTTCTGTAAATTCTCCTTCTAAGATTATTGAATATTTATATTGAGATAATAATTGATTTCTTTCCTCTTCGTAAGAGTTTAAATTACCTCCATATTCAATTAGCATTTTTTGATACGAACTGTTTCTCATAGTTATGTTTATCTTGCTGCTAACGTCCCGCCGGCTTTAAGAAGTTGGGGATTTTTGTTCCCAAACCATTCCATTAGGACTGAAGCCAAATATACAAAAAGGCCGTTCCATTAAACACCGAAACCCCAATTTCTTAAAACCGCTGTTAGCAAACGTTTTTATCTTTTATAAATCAATGAATCTTCAATTCCTTGTACAGTTTTATACCAATTTTCATCGCTTAGCAAAAATATTTCGAGAGGCAATTCCAGGTTTTCTCCATCCATTGAATTTTGAACAGAATTTATACTTGCAGCTCTCGAGTTGTCTGTATAGGTATCAAGGACAAAACCAAGAATTAATATACTCTCATTATTTCTTACCATTACGTAATGATAAACTTCCTTAATAACACTAACCTTTTTAAAATTAGATTGAAGTTTTTTTAATAATTCTCCTGCCATAGGATTGATAGGAGTTCCAACTGTTACTTGAGTATCTTCTTTAATTACTTCAGTTTTAATATTCTCTCTATTTCTCTCTAAAACAAACATTGTTGGCATATCTGAGTCGATAACAATTCTATCAATCCCTTGCGCTTGACAAAATTCAATTACATCTTTCGATTTCATTGCTGTGTATTGAGTTTCTTTTTTAGTCCATTCAACAAGATTTTCTGGACTGGTGAAAACACCTAAAACACTCAATCCATCGATGTCAAAAACTGATGTTAGTTTTAGAGTCGATTCTTTTTCTAAAGTTCTCCAATTGTCATCCATTCCGCCATCATTTATCGAGGGCAGTATTAACATCGAATTCCCTTCAACGATTTCGTCAAAAGCTTTTTTGTAATTTTCTTGACTCTGATTCTTACCGTATTGTTCTAACAATTCTATCAATTTAGTATTGTTAGGATTTTCACTATTTTTTTCGATGCTTTTTTTATTGCTTCCAAAGATTTTGTCAAATATTCCCATGTAGTTTTTTAAAATGTTTGCTAACGTCCCGCCGGCTTTAAGAAGTTGGGGATTTTTGTTCCCAAACCATTCCATTAGGACTGAAGTCAAATATACAAAAAGACCCTTCCAGTATACGCCAAAACCCCAATTTCTTAAAACCGCTGTTGTGTGCTGTTGTTTTTAGTTTTCTACGAAGTCATATTCTCCTTCAATAAACTTTAATTTAAATCGGGGTAAAATATTCCCGTCAACAGAAATTTCATTTAGTGTTCCTTTTAGAACTATAAATTTACCTTCTAATTGATCTTTTGTTTCCTTAATACCATTTTTAATATTGACATATTCAAAAGAAAAAATTTGTGTTCCCTTACTGTTATTTACACCTGAAAAAAATGTGTTTTTATCTTCGTCTGTAATCTGGGTGCAGTTTACAAAACAATTACTTTTAAAAGGATGGGCTGGCATTATCATTTGTTTGTCTTTCAAGTGGATTGTTCTTTTTAAAGCTTCTTCCTTTGATAGTTTTTTTTCATTCAAAAGTCCTGCAGTAGAATAGATGAACATATATCTTAAAACTTTTTTTTCAGTATCTAATTCTGGAATTGGTTCCGTAAACTCTAACAAATCTGAGCATAATTTCTCGGAATCTTTCCAGTTTTCTTTACCTAAATTTTCTAAAAGTTGACTGAATTTATTTTCGAAATTTTCATTTGTTATTTTTTGCGAAAAACCAAAAATTGAGAAGAAGATTAAAGAAAAAGTAATTATGATTTTTTTCATAGAAAGGTTATATAGTAGTTAATTTTTAAGTTCTGTTTTTTTCAATAGCACACAACGTCCCGCCGGCTTTAAGAAGTGGCGGATTTTCATTACTGATGTGTACAAATATACCGAAAAGTTTGAAAGAAAAAGCCTCACTTCGGAGAAGAAAAATATTCACTGACCATTACCAATAAATCCCTAAACACCGCCATTTCTTAAAACCGCTGTTATGCGCTGTATTATTTTACCTTTAAGATTTCTCTAATACTATTTAAAAATCTTTCTTTGAGATCATTTGGATTTAAATATCCCCATTCTTCATAAATATGATGAATTTTATTTAAGTCATATTCAGCCATGTCATGATAAATCCAAATTTTAGATTCTGGATAATCGTTTAGAGATAAAGTTATCATTTTGACTTTTTTATCATCATCATTTATGTCTCTATGCTCAGAAGTTTTTTCTGAGTAATTAATAGATTTTGAATTCAGTAGCTCTTTAACTTCGTTGATAAGATTATTTTGGAAATTGCTTAAGCCATTATGATTTAATTCTAATGCGGGCTTCCAAAAAGCTTCATGATTCTGATTCCAATTTCTATTGAACATAGTTTAAAGATTAGTTTGGGAAATATAGCGCATAACGTCCCGCCGGCTTTATGAAGTTGGGGATTTTTGTTCCCAAACCATTCCATTAGGACTGAAGCCAAATGTACGAAAAGATCGTCCCGTTAAACACTAAAACCCCAATTTCTTAAAGCCGCTGTTAGCTGTTGTTCTTGTTATTTCTAGTTTTTTAGATTTAATAAACTTGCCAATTCTTCGAAACTATAAAAAATTATTGCGCCTTCATCTTTCAATTCTTTTTCATTGTTTTCGTTTGCGAATCCATAAACTTTAAAACCACCTTTTTTTGCTGAAATTACACCAGCTTTGCTGTCCTCAATTACAACACATTCGTTTGTTGTAAATCCCATTTCTCTTGAAGCAAATAGAAATATTTCTGGTTCAGGTTTCCAACTATTAATTTGGTATGAACTGAATATTTTATTTTCAAATTTTTCAATCAAACCTGTTGTTGTTAAATTCAAATTGATTTTTTCTATTGGCCCACTTGAAGCAACGCAATAAGAAACGGATAAAGTATCAATAAATTCTTTTACACCTTTAATTGGTTTTAAGTCAGTTTTAAACGCTTCGAAAGTTAGTTTTCTATATTCGCTCTCAAAATTGTCAGGCAATTTTTTATTGGTCAAATTCTCAATGTATTGAAAACTGTCTTTTAGACTTCTACCGTTAAAATTTTTAATTGCATCTTCAATTGTCATTTCAAGACCAAATTCTTTTGCCATTGAAAGTAATATTTGATTTCCAATTATTTCACTGTCAACCAAAACTCCATCACAATCAAAAATAATACATTTAATATCTTTCATAGGCTTCTTGAATTCACATCGTTTTTTTAGAATAACAGCTAACGTACCGCCGGCTTTGTGAAGGCGGGGATTTTTGTTACTGATGTTTACAAATATACCGAAAAGTTTGAAAGAGAAAAGTTGAAAAATAGGAGAGAACTGCAAACACTAGCTCTTACCGATACACACCCAAACCCCGCTTGCACAAAACCGCTGTTAACGGCTGGTTTTCTTTTTAGAAATTTCTATTAAAAAATCTATTAACTTATCTAATTCACTTTTTTCATAATCTATTGGACCTAGAATATCCAACGCAAATTCTTCCACTTCGTTACGATTCCATTTTTCAATTACAGGAAATACTGAATCATCCATTTGAATAAGCCTATTTTTTATAGCGTTTCCAACATGGTTATTAAACTCAAAGAAAAACTTTTTTGCATTCTGTCGATGATTTATTTGTTCTTTTTCAATTTCCTTTGGAGCAATTAGTTTTTCAAGAATTTGATTTGTAATAGGGCTATTTGCAAATTCATTTATTTCGCAAATATCCAAATCAGAGTATTTTATTTTATGTAAAAGTTTTTTCAATAAAAACAATTCAGTTGAAGTAAACATATAGTTTTTCGTTTGATTTTTTTACTCGTAATTTTTGGCCAAACTTGCCGTTAACGTCCCGCCGGCTTGCTGCAGGTGGGGATTTTATTCCTTTAGTTTGTTTATTCCTAAAGCCAAATATACAAAAAGATGTTAGAGTTTTCCCTAAAACCCCACTTGCTGCAAACCGCTGTTAACTGCCGTTTTTCTTCTCCGAGTAAGTTAAAAACTAATATTATGTGTTTTACAAAACCATTTTTCACAAAAACTTGAATCACAACCACCAAGCTTTACCTTTCCTTTTTCTGCTTTTATCATCGTTCGTTTGCTTGGTAAACCATAAACAATTGGAATAATATTGTCTGTATGTTGTTTAGGACATCTTTTGATACTCTTTACGCATGGCTCAGGATATATAAACTCGAATTTTTGTTCGCTGGAATCAATTATAAAATTCTCGTAAACTTTTTCTCTAAGTCCACTTGCATTTACGTTTAAAGTATAGACTCCATTTTTTAAATTTTCAATTTTGTAATTACCATCGGTATCTGTTTGCGCGCCATAAGTTTTACCATCTTTGTCCTTAAGGACTAATACTACTCCGGAAAATCCACACTCGCTGCAAAATAGACCATCAAATACTTTTCCTTTTAACGTTGCAGTTTGAGAAAATAAATTATTTATAAATAATAAAATTATTAAATATGTTATCTTTTTCATTGAACGATTCGTCTTTTTAAAATGGCAGTTAACGTCCCGCCGGCTTTATGCTGTGGCGGATTTTTTATTACTGATGTTTACAAATATACCGAAAAGTGGAAAGAAAAAACTTCTTCTTAAAGAAGAAATGCAAGCACTGACCAATCCAAAAAATCCCAAGCCCCGCCATTGCATAAAACCGCTGTTGTGAGCAGTGCTTTAATTAGTTTTGATTAATTTACTTACTATTTTATTAAATTCGTCACTCCAATTTTTATTACTATGTCCACCGTTGTATTCTTTGGTCTCGTAAGTTAAGTTTAATTCTTTATACTTTGATTTTAGAAATTCTGCTTCTATTTTAAGGAAGAAAGGTTCTTCACTTCCATAATACAAATATAAATTTGGATATTTCACGTCTTTTTGCCAAGTATTTGTTTGAATATCTCCACCAAAAGTTGAAAAACAGATATAAGTTCCAATTGTGTTTGGATAAGTATTTAATAAGCTTAATCCAAAGCCTGCTCCGTTGGAAACCCCATAAAAATGACGATCTTTTTTATTAAGGTTTTGGTTAAAATTTTTCTCTACCTGAGGAATTAATTCATCTATGAAGTATAGCATATGGTTTTGAAACCTATTTGCTAACAAAGAATCTTTTCGATTTACATATTCAAAGTTTCGATAAGTTAAATAGACTTTTTTTCCATCCCCAGTCTTTATACTAGTACTATCTACTATTTTATCATTGGAATAGCTAGCAATAAAAATCACCGGTTTTATTATTTTATTATTAATTAAAGAATCTAATGCATGTTTCTTTTGTGTTATGTCTGAATTTCCATCCGTTGCATATATAATGGGATATTTTTTTTTCTTATTGAATCCTTTAGGTAAATAGATTTTATGTTTTCTGTATTCAGATAAAAAGTTGCTATAGATAGAATCCGTATAAAACCTCGATTCCAAATTCAATATTCCTTTTTTTGTTTGACAGGAAATCATAGAAAGGTATATAAAACCAAAAATAATTATTACGCTTAATTTTTTCACATGTAGTTTTTTTAGCATTGCTCACAACGTCCCGCCGGCTTTATGCTGTGGCGGATTTTTTATTACTGATGTTTACAAATATACCGAAAAGTAGAAAGAAAAAACTTCTTTTTAAAGAAGAAAAGGAAGCACTGACCAATCCAAAAAATCCCAAGCCCCGCTATAGCATAAAACCGCTGTTAGCGGCTGGCTTTATTGTTACAACTATGGCTTTTTCGTTCGAAAGATTATCTCCTTTTTGTATTTTAAAACCAGGGCTATCCAGATTATCAATACTTTTTAAATAAACTCTATTTTGCTCTGCAAAAATGTAAATTCGTTCACCATGATTTTTGTTATGATTATAAAAATCGTCGTAATCTCTAGGAGGAATAGTTTTAAAAATCATCACCTTCTCTTCATTTTTTTCGGTTTCCCATTTACTTTGTTGTGCTAAACTTAATATTTTCTCCTTAAAATCCGAAGCTGGGTTTTCAACTATTATCAATTTCAAACGGTCGGACTTAAGCTTAAAAGAAACCAGACCGAGAATGAAAAATATTAAACTTAATTTTGGTAGTGGTTCTGCAAAATTAATTACCGAGAACTGTTGAAAACCATTCGTTATGGACATCACGCTAAAAAAAAGGCATAGGGCAGGAACTTTAAAATAATTGATTTTTTCAAAAGAATCTAATTGAAGCTTTTGTATGTTAACTGACGTAGTAATATTTTCTTTTTTCACGTTATTTTTTTTCAAGCTTGCCGCTAACGTCCCGCCGGCTT
>NZ_AVCS01000033.1 GCF_000498495.1 Flavobacterium enshiense DK69
CGAAGTAGAAGGCATGAACAGTAAATGGCATGACGGACCTGCAGCTATCAGCGAAGATGGGAACACGATGTATTTTGCCAGCGAGACCTTCCGCGATAAAATCTTCGACAAGAGCAAGGAAAAGAGAATCAAATACGGTAAGGTAGGTTTGTTCAGAGCTACCAAAGCAGATGGTAAATGGGGCAACGTACAGGCGCTTCCGTTCAACAACAAAGACTACCAGGTAGGAAACCCGAGTTTGTCCAAAGACGGAAAAACATTGTATTTCTCATCAGATATGTCGGGCACCATGGGTGGGGCAGACATCTGGAAAGTAGCCATCACGGGTGACAACACTTACGGTACTCCGGAGAACCTTGGCGCTAAGGTGAACACCGAAGGAAGAGAGAACTTCCCGTTCATTAGCGATGACAACAAATTGTACTTCTCATCCGACTCAAGACAAGGATTCGGAGGACTGGACGTATTTGTGATCGACCTTGAAAAAGGCACAGAGGCTAAAAACGTCGGAAAACCGATCAACTCGGAGAGAGACGATTTCGCCTTCACCTTCGACAGAGACCAGAATATCGGATTCTACTCGAGTAACCGCGGCGGACAGGACGATATCTACATGGCTATCCCTTTATGTAACGTTCAGTTGAACACTACGGTTAAGAATGCTAAAACGGGAGCTATCCTATCGGGAGCTACCGTGGCTATCTTAGACGATAGAAACAATATGATCGAACACAAAACCACAGGAGCTGACGGCTTGGTACAATACGGAACGGAGTGCGATAAAGCATACACGTTGCAGGTATCCAAAGACGGCTTTGTGAGCAAAACCATCGCGGTGGCCAAATCCAAAGGCGGAGAAATGCCGATTGTGGCGGAATTGGATCCGATCGATGTAATCATAACTGAAACGGAGGTGATCTTAAACGATATCTTCTTCGAATACAACAAGAGCAACATCACCAAACAAGGTGCATTTGAGTTAGACAAATTGGTTCAGGTGATGAAAAACAGCCCGAACATGGTGATTATGGTTAAATCGCACACGGACAACCGCGGAACGGACCAGTTCAATATGAACTTATCCGATCGTCGTGCCAAGTCAACGGTTCAGTACGTGATTTCTAAAGGAATCGCTAAAGACCGCATCTCGGGCAAAGGCTACGGTGAGAGCGAACCGAAAGTACAATGCGACCAATGTACAGACGAGGAACACGCTAAAAACAGACGTTCTGAGTTCATGATCGTGAAGAAATAAATCTTCTATAAAATGATTGAAAAAGCGCCCCAATTGGGGCGCTTTTTTTTGTCTACACGTTTTTTTTGCCAGTCCAAAACTTCATAAGACAAATGTGATTTATCGATTCCTTTTTTGAAGAGAAAACAACTGCTGTATTTGAATTATTAATCTTATTAAATTTTTCATTTCATTCTTAATTATTGGGAATTAGATGTTGATTTTTCTATTTTTTTTTAAAATTAATGAAAAGTTAAGTAAAATTAACAAATACGTAATATTTTGTTAATATGCCTATTATAGGTGAATATGCCAATATTTTTAATATAAATTTGGAAATTATACAAACAAAAAACTGTTTTATTATTGTTATGAAAAAAAATACATTGTTAGTTATCATGTCGTTGTTTTCTGTGCTGGTGTATTCCCGGCTTATAGAAGGCGTGAGTGATGAAGGGTTTTTTTCTTCAGGATGGTTTGTGGAAAACAATGGTTTTGAAAAAAACAGAGGGCCGGAAACTGGTCGTTTTTTGCCAACAAGTTCAGATGCAGTCAACTTAGTTGTAAGTTCAACGAAACGAACAGCAACTGGTTTGTCTTCGCCAGCCGGAACTTCAACAAACAATCCGACAGAGGCTAATACGCTTCCCTTGGCTTGTCCTACACCAACAGGTTTGACAGTAGTAAGTACTACAGGAAATACCGCTACATTGCAGTGGACTCCGGGTGGTAGTGAGACGCAATGGGAAATTGTTGTTCAGGATGAGGGAAATGGGTCAGCAGCAGGGGGTACTATTATACCCGCTGGAACTAACCCTTTTACGGTAACGACGGGATTAAGTCCGGTATCTGGATATGAGTTTTACGTAAGAGCTGTATGCTCTGCCAGTGAAGTGAGTCCTTGGACAACGACGCCGGTAACTTTTTACACAACATGTGATATGTTCCCAATTCCTTTTAGGGAAGGTTTCAACTCGTCGTCTATTACGCAACAGTGTTGGACCGTTGTAAACGGAAACACAGATGCGGATTCGTGGAACATGAACTACGCAACGACTCCTATTGAAGGGAATGAATCTGCCTCGATATTAACAGATGGTAATGGTGGTTTAAATGATGACTGGTTGATTTCGCCAAAGGTTAATTTAAACTCGACGCCTCGTCCGAAACGATTAAGATTTAAATATAAAGTACAGTCAGCAACCGAACCTAATGATTTTAGCGTAAAGGTATCGACAACTGGCCCTGCAATTGCGAATTTTACTCAGACAATAGTTCCTTTGGCATCTTACAATAATGCCACATATCTTGAGAAAATCGTAAATTTAGTCGACGGTACAGGCAACCCATTAACAGGTGGGGTGAATATTGCCTGGCATGTGCCACTCAGCGCTCTGGATGGCAACAGATTGTATATTGACGATGTAGTTATTGAAGATATCCCGACATGTCCAAACCCAACGAACTTAACTGCAAGTAGCATGGGTTATACAAGTGCAACATTAAACTGGACACCGGGTTATAATGAAACGAAATGGGAAGTTATTGCGGTGCCAACGGGGTCGCCTGCGCCGAATGCCGGTTCAACGGGTACGGTGGTGACAACCCCACCTCCGTATGTGATGAATGGTTTACTGGCAACCACAACATATGATTTTTATGTGAGAGCAGTATGTTCTACCACAGATATGAGTGTTTGGACTGGTCCGGTAACGGCAACGACCTTGACTGGATATAACCAATGTTCGATGCCGTTGGACATTCCGGCTAGTAATACAAATCAATGTACTATAGTAAGAAATATGTCATTGGCAGGATCAACAGTTTCTCCGGAAGGAGGAACTTGTGGAACCAATAACTCGGGTGATATCTGGTTTCAATTTAGAGCAATCAATACGGCACACACGATAGATTTGCTAAACTTTACATTCCCGACAACCCCGGCTCCAGCAGGGGTTCCGCAACCAATCGCACTAACACTCTATTCAGGAACGTGCGGCAGTTTGAATCAGATTGCCTGTAGTTTGAACAACTCGATAACAGCCACAGGATTGACTGTCAATAATGTTTATTTGGTAAGGGCATCTATAGATGCTGTTACTACGAACCTGAATGTGAAGTTTGATGTATGTATTAAGACGCCACCACCTCCTGCCAATGGAAGTGCTTTGAATTGTATGATCAATACGGTTAACCCTGATTTTGAACTTCCGTTTGTTCCTGGTCCTGCTCTAGCCTTCCCAAATGACAATACGGTATTGGGATGGAGAACAACCGCATCGGATCATGCTATAGAAATTTGGCCTGATGGTTATGATGGTCATAGGGCTTATTCCGGCAGGCAGTTTATCGAATTAAATGCTTATATGGCTTCTGGGGTGTATCAGGATTATGCAACTCCTACGACCACGGTGTTTAACTACGGATTTGCCCACAAAGGAAGAATGGATCCAGACACTATTATCCTTAAGGTGGGACCTCCGGGGGGGCCATATGTTGAGATTCGCAGGGTTACAACCGGAAATGGTCCTACAGCGTGGAGTTATAATACAGGATCATATACAGTTCCTAACGGTCAGCCGGTTACCCGTTTTATTTTTGAGGCAGTAGATCCTGGCTCTATCGGGAATTTCTTGGATGCCATTACCTTTACGGCAGACAACAGTATCATTTCTGCAAGCCCTTATACTTTAGACTGTAATAATACCACAACAACAGTTACTGCTGCCGGAATAGGACAATGGTCGGCAGACCCCACCAATCCATCAGCTACTGTTATAGCTAATACTACAGCAAACACTACAACCATCACAGGATTTTCTGTGCCGGGTAGTTATAAATACAGTTGGACTACTTTATACTGTACCACTGAGGTTGTAATCACCTATATAAATAATGGAAATGTGGTGCCTACTTTTACTCAGGTAGCGCCGGTTTGTTCTTCAGCGGCTATACCTGCTTTACCGACAACTTCCAACAATAGTATAACAGGAACTTGGTCGCCGGCAATTAATAATATGGCAACCACGACCTATACGTTTACACCTGATGCTGGGCAATGTGCAAATACTGCAACGATGACCATCACTGTGAACCCTGGAGCATTACCTACATTTACTCAGGTTGCACCAATTTGTTCAGGCGGAACGTTAGCGGCTCTGCCAACAACATCTAATGAGGGTATAACGGGAACTTGGTCACCGGCGTTGAATAATACAGCCACAACCATTTATACATTTACGCCTACTACAGGTCAATGTGCAAGTGCAGCTACGATGACTATAACAGTAAATCCTAATGTAACACCGACGTTTACTCAAGTAGCGCCAATTTGTTCAGGAGCAACGTTAACGGCATTGCCTACAACGTCTAATGAAGGTATAACAGGAACTTGGACTCCAGCGTTAAACAACACTGCTACCACGGTCTACACCTTTACGCCTGACCCGGGACCATGTGCGGTTTCGACTACAATGACTATTACGGTGAACCCAATAATTACACCTACATTTACGCAGGTTGCGCCAATTTGTGCAGGAGCTACATTAGCGGCATTGCCAACAAATTCTAATAATGGAATAGCAGGAGTTTGGTCGCCTGCCTTAAATAATAACGCTACTACTATTTATACGTTTACTCCAAATGCGGGTCAATGTTCAGTTGCGACTACTATGACTATCACGGTAAATCCTGTGGTTACACCTACCTTTACTCAGGTAGCGCCAATTTGTTCAGGCGGAACGTTAGCGGCCCTGCCAACAACGTCTAATGAAGGTATAACGGGAACTTGGTCTCCGGCTTTGAATAATACAGCCACAACCAATTATACTTTCACTCCGGATGCCGGACAGTGCGCCTCTACAACACCTATGACCATTACGGTAACGCCTAATGTAACACCGACGTTTACTCAAGTGGCGCCAATTTGTTCAGGAGGAACGTTAACGGCATTGCCGACAACTTCCAACGAAGGAATAGCAGGATCTTGGGCACCGGCGTTAAACAATACAGCCACCACGGTCTATACCTTTACGCCTGACCCAGGGCCATGTGCAGTTCAGACTACAATGACTATTACGGTGACACCTAATGTGACACCGACATTTACGCAGGTTGCACCAATTTGTTCAGGAGCAACATTATCAGCATTACCGACAACTTCCAATGAGGGTATTACAGGTACTTGGTCGCCAGCTATGAATAATACCGCTACAACCATTTATACCTTTACACCTTCTGCAGGTCAGTGTGCGGTTCAGACTACGATGACCATTACGGTTAATCCGGTTGTTACGCCTACATTTACCCAGGTTGCACCAATTTGTTCAGGAGGAACGTTGGCGTCACTGCCGACAACTTCTAATAATGGAGTTACTGGGTCTTGGTCTCCGGTATTGAATAATACGGCCACCACTATTTATACTTTTACTCCGGATGCGGGACAGTGTGCTAATACAGCAAACATGACCATTACGGTTAATCAATTGCCAGCAATAACCGGGACGTTATCAATATGCAATGGCTCAACAACCGACTTAGATGTCGGAATAGGGGTGATGCCTGCGTCAAATCCATGGACTTCATCCAATACTGCGGTGGCTACTATAGATGTCAATGGATTGGTAACAAGTTTATCTCCGGGGACTACTATAATTACCTATACAAATAGTAATGGGTGTTCCGATACTAAAACGGTAACAGTTAACGCATTACCGACAATTTCGGGAACATTAACAACTTGTATCGGAGCAACTACAACATTATCATCTACTAATCCTCCGGCTGCGACAAATGCATGGTCGTCATCAGACGCTACTGTAGCAACAGTTAATTCAGCAGGAGATGTTTTGGGAGTTAATGTGGGTACCACGACA
>NZ_AVCS01000034.1 GCF_000498495.1 Flavobacterium enshiense DK69
CGAAGTAGAAGGCATGAACAGCAAATGGCATGACGGTCCTGCAGCTATCAGCGAAGACGGTAACACGATGTACTTTGCCAGCGAGACCTTCCGCGATAAAATCTTCGACAAGAGCAAGGAAAAGAAAATCAAATACGGCAAGGTAGGTTTGTTCAGAGCCACCAAAGCGGACGGTAAATGGGGCAACGTACAGGCGCTTCCGTTTAACAACAAAGACTATCAGGTAGGAAACCCGAGTTTGTCCAAAGACGGAAAAACATTGTACTTCTCTTCAGACATGCCGGGCACCATGGGTGGGGCGGACATCTGGAAAGTAGCCATCACGGGTGACAACACTTACGGAACGCCGGAGAACCTTGGTGCTAAGGTGAACACCGAAGGAAGAGAGAACTTCCCGTTCATTAGCGATGACAACAAATTGTACTTCTCATCCGACTCAAGACAAGGATTCGGAGGGCTGGACGTATTTGTGATCGACCTTGAAAAAGGCACAGAGGCTAAAAACGTCGGAAAACCGATCAACTCGGAGAGAGACGATTTTGCCTTCACCTTCGACAGAGACCAGAATATCGGATTCTACTCAAGTAACCGAGGCGGACAGGACGATATCTACATGGCGATTCCGTTATGTAACGTTCAGTTGAACACTACGGTTAAGAATGCTAAAACAGGCGCTATCCTATCGGGAGCTACCGTGGCTATCTTAGACGAGAGAAACAATATGATCGAACACAAAACCACAGGAGCTGACGGTTTGGTACAATACGGAACGGAATGTGACAAAGCCTACACGCTACAAGTATCCAAAGACGGCTTTGTGAGCAAAACCATCGCGGTGGCCAAATCCAAAGGCGGTGAAATGCCGATTGTGGCGGAATTGGATCCGATCGATGTAATCATTACTGATACAGAGGTAATCTTAAACGATATCTTCTTCGAATACAACAAGAGCAACATCACCAAACAAGGTGCATTTGAGTTAGACAAATTGGTTCAGGTGATGAAAAACAGCCCGAACATGGTGATTATGGTTAAATCGCACACGGACAACCGCGGAACGGACCAGTTCAACATGAACTTATCCGATCGTCGTGCCAAAGCTACGGTGCAGTACGTGATTTCTAAAGGAATCGCTAAAGACCGCATCTCGGGCAAAGGATACGGTGAGAGCGAACCGAAAGTACAATGCGACCAATGTACAGACGAGGAACATGCTAAAAACAGACGTTCTGAGTTCATGATCGTGAAGAAATAACCAATCTTGTAAAATGATTGAAAAAGCGCCC
>NZ_AVCS01000035.1 GCF_000498495.1 Flavobacterium enshiense DK69
ACGGCAGGGAGTTCGGGTCGGAGACTTCGCACTATTTTGTAACGGGAGGTTATGTTTTCGATATCAGCGAGAACGTGAAGCTAAAACCGTTTGCGATGGTGAAATCGGCATTTGATGCACCGGTATCGGTAGATGCTTCCTTAAATACGATGTTGTACAATAAGCTTGAGCTTGGAGTAACTTACCGTTTGGAAGACTCATTCGGGGCGATGGTCAACTTTATGGTTACGCCGAACATGCGCATCGGTTATGCATACGACCATATCGTGTCGGATTTGGATGCTAAGACCAAATCGTCTCACGAGTTTATGTTGTTGTATGACCTGAACTTCTCTAAGAAGGCATCGAGCTCACCACGATTTTTCTAATTTAACCACGATTTTCAAACATGAAGAAAACCTATATCACTCTGAGTTTTGTATTCGCTGGTTTAACCCTATCAGCACAAAACAAACACACACAGGCAGCAGACAAACTGTATAATCGTTATGAGTATATCGATGCAGCCGAAGAATATTTGAAATTAGTAAGCAACAACAAGGCTGACAACTACGTTTACCGCCAACTAGCCGACAGCTACTACAATGTCTTCAACACCGTTGAAGCGGCAAAGTGGTACGCTAAAGCTACGGAAGAGAAACAGGATGCCGAGGTGTACTACCGCTATGCGCAAATGCTGAAAGCCAACGGGCAGTATGAAGCATCGAACAAGCAGATGGAGAAGTTTGCCTCTATGGCGCCAAGCGACCAAAGAGCGGTTGCTTTCAAAAAGGAGCCTAACTACATCCCGAGGCTTACCGACCAGCAGAAGATGTTCGATTCCAAAAACATGGACATCAACAGCGAGAAGTCGGATTTCGGAGCGGTGCTTGCCAACGACAACACCCTGTATTTCGCTTCGGCCAGAAACACATCCAAGAAAAGCTATGGCTGGAATGACGAGCCTTACCTGGACTTGTACAAAGCCACCAGAAACGAAGACGGTACTTTCAGCAAACCGACCGAAGTAGAAGGCATGAACAG
>NZ_AVCS01000036.1 GCF_000498495.1 Flavobacterium enshiense DK69
CCAATATGTGCGGGAGAAACATTAGCGGCATTACCAACAAATTCAATTGAAGGTATTGCAGGTACTTGGTCTCCGGCAGTTATGGATAATACAACGACAACTACATATACCTTTACGCCGGATCCGGCAGGTCCATGTGCGGTTCCAACTACGATGACTGTTACGGTTAACCCGGTTGTGACACCTACGTTTACTGCTGTGGCGCCAATTTGTGCAGGAGATGCTCTAGCGGCACTTCCAACAACTTCAGCTGAAGGTATTACAGGTTCATGGTTGCCGGCAGTAATGGATAATACGGCAACAACGTTGTATACGTTCACACCGGATGCAGGTCAATGCGCTGTTACAAACACGATGACTGTTACGGTTACTCCGAATGTGACGCCTACGTTTGTTGCGGTTACGCCGATTTGCGCAGGAGATGCTTTAGCCGCTCTTCCAACAACTTCAACAGAAGGTATTACAGGTTCATGGTCACCAGCAGTTATGGATAATACAACGACAACTTTGTATACATTTACGCCTGATGCAGGACAATGTGCTGTTGCAAACACGATGACCATTACGGTTAACCCGGTTGTGACACCTACATTTACCCCAGTTGCGCCAATTTGTGCAGGAGGTTCTTTAGCGGCTCTTCCAACAATGTCAATAGAAGGTGTTACCGGAACATGGTCTCCGCCGTTAGACAACACAACGACAACATTGTATACATTTATGCCGGATGCAGGACAATGTGCGCCAACAGCTACGATGACCATTACGGTTAATCCAAGTACGACGCCTACATTTAATGCGGTTGCGCCAATTTGTACAGGAGAACCATTAGCGGCATTACCAACAAATTCAACAGAAGGTATTGCAGGTACTTGGTCTCCGGCAGTTATGGATAATACAGAGACGACTACGTATATCTTTACGCCAGATCCGGCAGGTCCATGTGCGCTTACAACTACGATGACTATTACAGTTAATCAGTTAGCGACATCTACATTTGCGGCAATGGATCCGATTTGTTTGGGTGATACTTCTGCAACACTTCCTGCAACTTCAGTTGAAGGTTTTACAGGAGTTTGGTCGCCTGCTGCGTTAGATTATACGAATACAACAACGTATACCTTTACTCCGGATGCAGGACAATGTGCTGCGGAAGGTACTTTGACTGTTGATGTTATTGAGAATGTTACACCAACATTTAATGATGTAGCGAAGATCTGTCCGGGAGAAGCATTAACGGCATTACCAAAAACTTCACTTAATGGTATTACAGGAACATGGTCACCTCCGTTGGATAACATGGCTACAACTACGTATACCTTTACGCCTGATGCTGGTCAGTGTGCGACTTCAAAAACACTGGAAATTGTAGTTAGTTCTGATTGTGATATTCCACGCGGTATTTCTCCAAATAATGATGGTCTTAACGATGAGCTTGATCTGACAGAATTCAACGTTAACAAACTGTCTATCTTCAACCGTTACGGTGTGAAAGTATACAATTATGGAGCTGGTTATACCAAACAATGGCATGGTCAGTCTGACGCGGGCCAGGAATTACCGGACGGAACGTATTATTATGTGATTAATATGGGAACTGACGTAACGAAAACCGGTTGGATCTATATCAACAGAGAGCAATAAAATAATTGAACAGGAGTCACTGCTCCCTTAACCGGGGGGCAGTGTTTTCTAAAAGGTAAAGAAAATAACATGAAGAAAATTTATTTGACCGTTTTAGTAGCCTTAGCAGGCTTATTAGAAGTTCAAGCCCAGCAGGATCCTCATTATACTCAGTACATGTACAATCTGAGCGTTGTGAACCCGGCCTATGCGGGATCCAAGGATGCGCTATCGATGGGATTATTATACAGAAAACAGTGGGTCGACATTGAGGATGCGCCAACTACGGGAACATTTTTCGGTCACAGCCCTGTTGGCAAGAACGTTGGTTTGGGATTATCGGTAATCAACGATAAGATCGGTCCTGTTGAGGAGACCAACTTTTACGGGGATTTCTCCTATACGCTTAACTTGGGCGAGGTACACAAATTGGCCTTCGGTATGAAAACGGGAGCTACGATGCATAAGGTTGGCTTGTACGATGATATCGGAAACGGCCACGTACCTGATGATAGTGACCCTGCGTTTGCTGAGAATACGAACAATACGTTTTTCAACATCGGTGCGGGATTGTTTTTCTACACGGATAAATACTACATCGGTGCTTCGGTTCCGAACATGCTTAAATCGAAACACCTTGACTATAACGGCAGGGAGTTCGGGTCGG
>NZ_AVCS01000037.1 GCF_000498495.1 Flavobacterium enshiense DK69
CTCTTCCCATTCCGAACAGAGAAGTTAAGCCCGCCTGCGCAGATGGTACTGCAAACCTGTGGGAGAGTATGTCGCCGCCTTTCTTTTGAAAAGCCCTTCACTTTTGTGAAGGGCTTTTTTGTTTTAAATCGGTTTTAGTTTTTAGAAAAATAAAGGTAAAAGTTGCTGCAAACCTATGTGGGACTAAGTGATAGCTTTGTCTTTGGAAATCTTCATCAGTCTATGATGGGGATTTTTTGTTTTGATCTGTTTTGTTTTTAGAAAGATAAGGGTAAGACTGGGGCAAAGGCGTGGGAGATTACGCGGTGGTTTGCTTTTGGAACCCTATCCAAATGGATAGTTTTTTATTTTAAGCTGTTTTGCTTTCGTGAAAAATAAAGCTAAAACAAATGTAAGTATTTGGTAGATAACGCGTTGGTTTTGTTTTTAAAATCTTTAACGGAAAGAAACCTGTAAAAAAAAACAGATCGTTTTCTTTTAAAATCTACATATTTTGAAATACTGTCGAATACGGATTACCCTCTAGCCCCGGGTGGAGTGGAAATCCCGGCATTGGGAGATTGCCCGGCAAACTCGCACTGACGGATTGCAACGGAACACGGGAAAATGGTATAGTAATCAAAAACGACGATTCGCTTCATAAAATAAAAATATTGATTTATTTTGAATTGTTATTCTGTTCGGAGTTGGGGTGAAAACTACTAATAAATTTAAGGGAAGGCTACATGTATCCTTTCATAAGATAATCTCAATAGTGGTCGTAATTTTCGAAACAACAATTAATCGGGTTCACAGTATAATAAAAAAATAAGCTGCCCAATCGAGGACAGCTTAAAAAAGATTTGGTTTTAAAAGGGTGTTCTTTTATTCTTTAATAAATCGTTTAGTTCCAACCGATGTGCTGTCAGAAATTTTTAGGATATAAACTCCTGATGGTAAGGTCTCTACATTAATGGAATTGTTGTTGGCGCTGCCATTTGCTATCTGTTGTCCAGTCAAAGTAAAGATTTTGTAAGAAGCGTTGCTTTCGACACCAGAGAAATATAATGTCCCATCTTTCACAGGATTAGGATACAATTTAAATGACAGTGCACTAACTTCTTTAACTTCTTCTTTAATAGCCTCTGCTGAATCATCATTAGTTCCGTTGGCATTTTTAACAAGAGCGCCAGTAGTTATATTAACAGTATAATCTTCCACTTCTCCGTTGGTAAATACTTCACAGGCAGTTGGTAAACCATTATATTTCATTGAAACTCTCATTCTGGTTGTTCCGCTTGCCGCAGTAGACGGGATTGTAAAACTTCCGCTTACAGATGCAGACTTGGTTTTTGATTTGCTGAAAACAAGTTCATTCGAACCAAAACTTCCATCTTTGTTAAAATCAATCCAAACACAATAAGCTTCATTTGCCGACATACCATTCCATCCAGGAGTAATAGTAATTGAAGCTGTAGAACCTGTTGATAAACTGGTTGACTGTGTTGTGTAATTACCGTATCCGTTGTTGTTTCCTGAAACATTGTTAATTGATCCCAATTGAACGCGGTTTATATATTCTCTATTAGTGCTACCGGTTGAATTACAATAAGTAACAGCTGCACCTGATGTAGTCACATTTACAGTGTTACTTGCAGACGATACGTTTCCTGCAGCATCTTTAGCGGTAACATAGAAATTGTAAGCTGTAGAAGCTGACAAACCTGAAACAGCCAATGTTGTCGCGGTAGTAGTTGTTTTCAATACACCGTTCTGATATACATTATAACCGGTAACCCCAACATTGTCAGAAGCCGCATTCCAAGTAAGATTTGTGCCTGAAGTCGTAGTCCCCGAAGCAGAAAGCGTTGAAGCAGTAGGAGCAGCAGTATCTGC
>NZ_AVCS01000038.1 GCF_000498495.1 Flavobacterium enshiense DK69
AGACTCGTTACTGCTAACGAAGTAGCAGTAGTTGTTGTTTTTAAAACCCCGTTTTGGTATACATCATAGCCTGTTACACCTACGTTATCAGAAGCTGCTGTCCAAGTTAGGTTTGTGCTTGAAGCAGTAGTTCCAGATGCAGAAAGCGTTGAAGTTGTCGGAGCAGCAGTATCAGCAGCAGCTAGTGTAGTCACATTTGCAGTATTACTTGCAGCTGATACGTTTCCAGCCGCATCTTTTGCTTTTACGTAAAAGTTATAAGACGTAGAAGACGATAGGCTCGTTACTGCTAACGATGTAGCGGTAGTTGTTGTTTTCAAAACCCCGTTTTGGTATACATCGTAGCCTGTTACACCTACGTTATCAGAAGCTGCAGTCCAAGTCAGATTAGTGCTTGAAGCAGTAGTTCCCGATGCTGAAAGCGTAGAAGCCGTAGGAGCAGCAGTATCTGCCAAAGCAGAAGTAGTCACATTTACAGTATTACTTGCAGCTGATAAGTTTCCAGCCGCATCTTTTACTTTTACATAAAAGTTATAAGACGTAGAAGCTGATAGACTCGTTACTGCTAACGATGTAGCGGTAGTCGTTGTTTTCAAAACTCCGTTTTGGTATACGTCGTAGCCTGTTACACCTACGTTATCAGATGCCGCAGTCCAAGTCAGGTTAGTGCTTGAAGCAGTAGTTCCCGAAGTGGAAAGCGTTGAAGCCGTAGGAGCAGTAGTATCCGCAGAGCCAGAACCTGTAATAGTAAAGTTAGCATTGTTTACATCAAAGAAAATGTGGTTGCTTCCTTTAACCATGATTCGGTTAGTGGTTCCGGGTTTATTTGGAATTACTACACTTTGTGAACCGTCATTTGGAGTTCCGGCCAATAAAACTGTTGGGAACGTTTGTCCACCGTCTGTAGACAATAAAATGTCTACATTAGCACAGTTTACTCCATTGGCATTGGTACCGGCAACAGTCCAGTTAACGGTTTGTGATGTGCCGGCAGCATAAGATACTGCGGCATTTTGAGTGTCAACAGTAAAAGGGCCAGCTGCACCATCCACAGTCACAAACATGTCATCACCATTGTTAGCAGCGCCTCCCGTTCTATTGTCACGTACAGTTAATGTGAATTTAAGTGTACGGGCAACAGAAGGTAAAACTTCTACCGGAATGTCAGTTCCTGCAGTAGTGGTTAAACCAGCTAATATTGTTGACATTTTTGGAAAATATCTGGTAGGGTTTGTATTTGGTAAATAAGATCTAAAAAGAGGTCCAGTGGTTGCAGTGGCCGTAGGTGTTGATGTTGTGGCATTTCCTGCATTCATTTGTTCCCAACAATAGGTCAACACATCATCAGTGTTTGCATCCGTTGCCGAACCAGTAAGCATGAAAGGGGTTCCTTTAGGAATTGTATAATCTAAACCGGCATCAACTGTCGGAACAGCATTCCCAGTAGAAAACAAAACTGGACATGTTTTGTTTTTAATATTATATGTAACCTGTGAGATACTGGCAGTATGAAAATAAGCATCGGCTTGTTTTTGAACGTCTTTGGTAGTAATTCCTACATAGCCCATTATAGTTGATCCGCTCCCCGGTTCCACTTGAACTCCTGTCCCATTTTCCGTGGCATGAGTAAATGTATGATTAGCTCCTAATTGATGCCCCATTTCATGAGCAACATAACTGATGTCAAATGCATCTCCTTCAGGAGTATTGTTTACTGTGGAAGAATATCCTCTTCCTTTAGTTCCATCTACGCCTACGCAACCGATACATCCAGCATCTCCACCACCGACGTTTCCGGCTAATAAATGCCCCATATCATAGTTGGCTTCTCCAATTGCTGATGTTAACGTTGATTGTACTGATGACCCCCAATTAGACTTATCATCCGAATACGGATCTGTCGTTGCATTTGTGAAGATAACAGCATCATTATTAGCAATTAAAATTAACTTGATGCCGAAGTCGGTTTCAAATACACCATTAACCCTTGTCAAAGTATTATTCATACCGGCTAATGCCAAAGCTTTGGTACCCCCAAAATAGCTGGCATATTCTCCGTTACAGGACAAGGCTAGTCTTAAAGTTCGTAGTTTGGCATCATCGGCGCCTCTAGCAAATTCACTGGTATTGTTTGTGGGTTGGATATTGTGAATAGCCTGATCGATAGTGCTACATTCAAATTTGTCTAAAGAATCCTTTTTGTCTGATCTTTTATAAATAGTATACGTGTTCGAATCATCATTGATTGGCTCAATGAATACCGCCGATTGATCCGGATATAATGTCATGGATTTGAACCCTAACGGCGAACTGCTAAAATAAGCACGTGCTTTTGGGTTGTCTATACCGACAGCCACATACGATTTGATTTCCGGGTATTTGGCAGCTAACGCCGGATCCATCACGGAGTTTTCATAAACTTTAAAGTTTTCCAATTTGCCATCTCCATTTGGCAATGAAATGATTGTATTGGAAGTAATGTTGGAAGCTTCTCTTTTGGGAGATTTGGCCAACATCTTTTTCAGAGCAGGTACATCTAAATCGAAAATATTTTTTTGCGGCAAGTCGGACTTCGTAATTCTTCCTGAAGCATTACTTGAAGTATTCTTTTTCCATAAAGCATCTTTACTTTGAGCGATTCCGTAAGTAACGGTAAATAATAGGGCAGCACATATCAATCTTTTCATAGACTATTATTTTTTTATTAATCGGCTCAAAATTAATCAGTTAGAATAAAATATCGATGAAATTAACAAAAAAATCGATGAAATGCACTTTTTTGTAAAATTTATAAGATTTACACTACGTGTTTTCTTTTTTTTAAGAAATAAATTGATAATAAAAATCTGTAATAATATGATTTTTTAAAATTTACGTTTTGTTTTTTTGAGGTTTTAAGGGGGCGAAATATTCAAAAAACAGAATTTGCAGCCTTATGTAAAACAATAGAAAATCTTATGTTTTTTAATTCCTCTACAATTCTATTTATTAATCCTGTATTGCTTTTAAGGATTTGTCGCAGACTTGTTTATGTAAGAAATAGATTGAATAAAATTCCATGGGAGGGCTCGTTGATTTTGGAGACTCTTGCTGGAAACGGTAAAAGTTTTTTGTTTGATGGTGACACGGTTGATTTAAATTGTAAAACTTAGAGAATTAATTTTTACGAAACTTCTTACCTTACTTTTTGTTTGTAACCGCTTGGTAATCAATGGATTGTTAAAAAAGTTAAATAAAATAGAATGTTTACAAGAAATATGTTAATTCAATCAAATTAGTGTTAAATTTGTCACAGAATAACGGAATAAGTTATTGACGGTTTGATGGTTAATTGTGATTGCGACGTGCAATAATACCTCCACAAAAATCAATTAACATTTTATAATAGTTTTATTTACTTCAACGGTTAATTGTGATTGCGACATGCAATACCTCTAAAAAAATCAATTACATTTTTATTGATTTCAGACGGTTTGATGGTTAATTGTGATTGCGACGTGCAATAATACCTCCACATAAATCAATTAACATTTTTACAATACTTCTTAAACGTTTGACACTTAATTGTGATTGCGACATGCAATACCTCGACACAAATCAATTAATATTTTAGATTGGTTTCAGACGGTTCGATGGTTGATTGTGATTGCCACGTGCAATAATACCTCCACACAATCAATTAACATTTTCAAAATACTTTCATATCAGTTCAACGGTTAATTGTGATTGCGACATGCAATACCTCTACACAAATCAATTACATTTTTATTGGTTTCAGACGGTTTGATGGTTAATTGTGATTGCCACGTGCAATAATACCTCCACCTAATCAATTAACACTTTTCTTCTTTTTTCTTTTTTAAGAATAATCTTAAAGTTTCAATTTTTGATTGAAAGGGTCTTTTTTTTTTTGGAATCCCTCATTCTATCAGAAACGCTACTGATAATATGGCTCTAAAACCGTATTATTATGAAAAAAAATATTTTATCTCAGTCAGAGGAACTACCCGAAACCAAATGCAGAACGGGTTTTTCTTCAAACTTAAGCAAATTAAAGTTGGGTGCATTCGGTTACTGGAAAACAGTCACGGCTTTGCTATTTGCTTTTTTATTGTTTAGTAATGCCTCATGGGGACAAGCTGCTGACATTGATCAAGTACGAAATGGGGGGGTTGGTGAAACTCCTACACCGAATAATTGGCAAAATGGGAATTTAGGTCCTGAGAATACACACTTACTAGAAGGGTATTCGGTACCATACCGTACGGTAATTACCGGTTTGACTGCTGGAACAAACTACACGATTCAAATTGGGATTGATACACAAGAAGGAGGTATAGCTGCTCTCGATTATTTTACAAGCTTCCAGCGGCTAGAACCTCATGCCCAGTTTGGACATCTTGCAGAGGTTATTAATCCAATTTTTGGTGTGTCCGGGATTACTACTGGGCCATTTACTTCTGCGATTCCCGTTCCTAGTACTACGGGAACAGATGTACCAGGTATGCCGGCAAGCAGTTTTAATCTTTTACCAGAAGCAGAGCGAGTTATTACTATCTGGAATGGTACATTCTTTGGTGCCAATCCGGTTACTTATTCTCTTCAAGAATCACTCGCTAATACTAATGGCGCTACTGCAACGAATTTACAAATAAACTTTACAGCTTCAGCATCCACCGTTGTTTTGGCATGGGGAGGACATATTGCAAGCACAGTTGATTGGGGGGCTGGCAATGCACACCCAGGTGGTTCACCATACCATTGCCGTATAGTAGGTATTGGTGTGTTTGGAGGAGTGCTTTCAGGCGGTAGTCAGGACCGTTCGCTTAAATCGGACGCTGTTCTCGTTCCTCCTACCTGTAATGCTACCGGTCCCGCAAGTGTTTGTGGCGGTAGTTCAAATGTTTACTCTACACCTTCAATACAAGGAGCTACTTATTTATGGACACTATCAAATAATACTTCAGGAGCGACAATTCCTGGTAGTGCCACCGGTTCTAGTGTAACAGTAAATTCCGGGGCTGGACCTGGTTCTTATACAATTACGGTAGTAGTTACCAAGGACTTTCTTTCATCCAATCCTTGTCCCGTCACGACTACTGTTAACGTAGCTGCGACAAATAATGCAGGACCGGATCAGACTTTGTGCCAGACTCCACCTTCTGGACCAACTCAATTTACCTTAGCCGGTAGCGCCAGCGGAGGAACTACATTGTGGACAGTTGACGGAACGACAGGAACTGCAAGTGCTTCGATAGTTACTCCTGGTTCATTGAGTTCTCTTGTAAATGTTTCGGGTATCGGAACTGT
>NZ_AVCS01000039.1 GCF_000498495.1 Flavobacterium enshiense DK69
AATAACCCGTAAGCTTATGTACGCTTTTCCTCCCGCTTCGGCGGGAGGGAGAAACTTTCTAAAGAATGATTATTTATCTCAGTATGTTAAGATATTATTGTAATGTTGATTAGCTAAAGCTAATTACCCTTGCATAACGACTTAAGGTGGTTATTGCGGCGGGGCTCACCTCTTCCCATTCCGAACAGAGTAGTTAAGCCCGCCTGCGCAGATGGTACTGCAAACCTGTGGGAGAGTATGTCGCCGCCTTTCTTTTGAGAATCCTCATCACTTTGTGATGGGGATTTTTTGTTTTATAACGATTTTTATTTTAGAAAAAATAAAGATAAAGCCAGGGCAAAGCTGTGGGAGATTACGTGATAGCTTTGTTTTTGGAAATCCCCATCAGTCTATGATGGGGATTTTTTGTTTTATGCTAAAAAGAAATTGGATGAGGGGGTCGGGGATTTTCTTTTGAAGAAAAATTCTTTAATGAGGCTATTTGTTATTTTTGTGTTGTTATGGATAAAGATAACCTATGATAAAAGCAAATTATTTTTCATTGAAGGCAGATTCTTGTAAAACTTATTAATCGTCAAACCGGGGTTGCCACTTTTAATCTGATTAAAGATTTAAAAAGCGGATGGAAAGCTTGGTGGTCCAACAATGCGGCCAGTTTGTATGATATTGATTTGAAAGCCGAATACGATCCTTTCAAAGAACTGGACGATTTTTATATTGAAGGGATGTTGGTGAAAGCCTTTAAAGAAGGAAAACTGCAGCGCCAGGACCCAGCTAAGCCGATAGACCTTGCCGAACTTTCCGCAACCTGGAAAGAAAGACTTAACAAATCCAGAAAAGCAAGAGAGGAAAAAGCGGCTTTAGAGGAAAATAAATAATTTTAAAGTCTGGAGTGAAAGTTCCGGGCTTTTTTGCGATCCATGTTCCCGCTTTCCGTTGCAATTCCTCCGCTACGCTGCGGGATTTCCACTGCAATC
>NZ_AVCS01000040.1 GCF_000498495.1 Flavobacterium enshiense DK69
AACGTCCCGCCGGCTTTGTGTCAGGCGAGGATTTTTTATTACTGATGCTTACAAATATACCGAAAAGTTATAAAGGAAAAAGCCCAAAAGAAATAAGAAAATGCAAACACCAAGCCTTTACCGATAAATCCTGAAACCTCGCTTGCACAAAACCGCTGTTAGCAGTAGTGCTTATTTTATTCCTAAATTTGCTTTGTCATTTACAATTATTCCTCTGGACTGTAAATCTTCTTTAAGTCTTTTCCAACTTTTGTCTTTTAAACTTTTTGAAGCAAATGATTTTGAATTATTATTAAAATTAACTTTCAAGCAAATACCTGAGCGAAATTCACTTTCAAATTCAATTTCTTTTATACTCTCTACGCTAAAAGATTTTTCTTTCCAAAACCAAATAGGATTTTTAATAATTAGGTGATTTTTACTCAAGACAAAGTAATTTAATTCGAAACTAAAAGCTAAAAAAAGAACTAAAGAGATCAAACACATAACGAAAAATAGAATAATTTTTTTTTCAAATCCAGATTCAGATTGTGGGAGAAAAAATACTGTGAGAGGTAGTGCTAAAGCAAAGTATAACTGAATTGCTTCTATATTCAGATAACTATTATCGTTATATATTTTTGGATTTTCTAAATTCTGAGTCATTCTAATTTGGATTTCGTCGATTCGCATTACTGCTAACGTCCCGCCAGCTTGCTGCAGGTGGGGGTTGTTTTCCCAAAAGTATCAATTTAAGATTAAGTTTACAAACACAAAACCAACATTAAATTTAGCCCTAAAGCCCCACTTGCTGCAAACTGCTGTTAGCAAACGTTTTTAATATATGTCTTTTTTCCAACGTTCTAAATTATTTAATCTTGCTTTTACAAGTCTTTTAGTTAACCAAGATTTTGATTCTAAATTTTCGTTTACCTGACTTAAAAAGTCCTCCTTAGTTAGGTTTGGACTTGTGAATTCTCCGTTATCATAGCAAAATTGACAAAATGCCAGGTTTTGTTCTCCGTTTTTATTTAAGCCATTTATTTTCATAGAGTTAAAGGATTTTCCACAGCTTTGACACCATTTGTATATTTTATCACTTTGCTTTACTTCAGTATTTACGTTTTCATCTGTCATCCAAACAAACAATCCGATTAAGAAAAATATAAAGCCTAGAAGAATTATTTTCGAAAATGCTTTTTGATTGTTTTCAGAATATTTTTTCTCCACTTTTAAATTTTCGTCAAGCATATCTGCTTTTTTATGATACAGTTTATTTTCAAATTGGGACTGTTCATATAAAATCCAAATTTTATTTATTGAATCACTTACTAAAACAGCATTTTTGTCGCCACTTAAAATTTGATTAAAGTGTGTAGTTGAATCCTTTGAGTAAATAGGATTTTTGACACCATACTTTATTGCCAGATCTTTGGATACACTTTTTAAATTATTGAGATGATTATCTATTTTCAATTCATTAATTGAAATAGAATCTCGCCATTGATTATACAAATCAATTTTTTCAAAGTATTTTTCATCGCTTTGTTCGGAACGATATACGCCAAAGACAATCAAAAGAATGCCTAAAAGAACCAAAAGTTTGGATATTTTATCAGGTATGTTTATACTCATAAAGTTTAAAAAAAATGTTTGCTAACGTCCCGCCGGCTTTGTGGCAGGTGGGGATTTTTATTACTGATGTTTACAAATATACCGAAAAGGTTGAAAGAAAAAGTTGAAAAATAGGAGAGAAGTGCAAACACTGACCTTTACCGATAAATCCTAAAACCCCACTTGCACAAAACCGCTGTTATCTCTACTTTTTAATAGCAAGTTCCAAAATGCGCTAAAAGTACTGTATTTATTGGCTTTGTAAAAAATGAAAGAACAAATTAGTGCAACAAAAAGCATTAAAATACTTGTTTTGTTGTACCTAATGTTGTACCTTAGTATCACGTTGCACTCGTTTGAATAGCTCGTATTTACAGTACTTTCACTCGTTTGCATTCCTTTGTAAATATAGTACAACATTTCAAATTCTTGTATTTTATGGCATCCATCAAATTAGTATTACGCACCAATCAGAAAGACCAAACCGGTCACAGTCCTTTGTACATCCGAGTTATAAAAGACAGAAAAGCGAAATTTATCACTACGGGAGTGAAGTTGAAAGAGAGTGAGTGGGATGAAGTAAAGCAGCGTGTAAAAAAGAACCATTCTAACAGCGCAAGGATGAACGCTAACCTTACACAAAAGATAGCCGATGCCGAAGCACAGGTAGCAGACATGGAACGCAAAGTAAAAACCGTTTCAAGTAAGAAGCTTAAAGAAGCTATTAAGGGAAAAGAAGTGCCAAACTTCTTTCAGTATGCCTACAAGCATTGTGAGAAAATTAGAGGTAATGTGTCGGTAGGAACGTATCGAAACTATTTAGTGTACCTGGAGAAGTTTGAAAAATGGGTAGGAAGTAAGGATGTGTTTTTTGATGATATCACTGTTTCCCTGCTTTTAAATTACATCGGATACATGAGTAACACTTTAAAGAACGGACAAACCACACAGCGTTATTCTGTAATGATTCTGGCTATTATGTTCAAAGAAGCTATCAAAGAAGATTTGATTCCGGAATATATGTATCCGTTCAGCAAATTGACATTGAAGAAAGACACCGCCAAGCGAATGTTCTTAAAGAAAGACCAAATCGAAAAACTTATCAATTCAGAAGTAAAAAAAGAATCCGCTGCTGAATTGGCAAAAAACATGTTTCTCTTTTCTATTTACGCAGGAGGTTTGCGTTTTGGGGATGTAGTCGAACTGCAATGGCATCATTTCAACGAAGAAGAAAGCCGTATTAAAAAACTCATTCGCAAAACAGACAGGGTTCACCAGTTTAAAATCGGTAAGGTTGCTCTGGATATCATTCAGAAATACAAAAAGAAAAACCTACAACCAAACGATTTCATTTTTCCAATAACCAAGAATGAAGCCCTCTATTTCAAAAACGAAGAGTACCGTCACGAACTGATTGAAAAAGCAAATAAAGCCTGTAATTTTCAACTAAACCGCATCGGTAAGAAGATGGAATTACCTTTCGCCTTAACGTTCCATTTAAGCCGCCACACCTTTGCTACTAATGCATTAAATAACGGAATGCGCATCGAGCACGTTTCTAAACTTATGGATCATCAGGATATCAGCACCACACAGATATATGCCAAAATCATCAGCGAAGAATTAGATAAAGCTGTTGATGAATTTATCTACTAAAATCTTAAAAAGTTGTGATACTAAAAATCCTAATGGCACGTTAATTGCAAAGTATTTTTTAAGTAGTTAAAATCTTACTTAAAAATTAGTAAAACATTATGAAATCCTTCGCAGAAGGATTTTTTTTAATTTTTATTTTCGCTGAGAACTTGCAAGCAAAGTACTGAAAGATGAAAGCGAAATTAAGTCGAAAGCTACTTGAAAATAGAGAATAAAATGTAAGCCACAATCAACACTCAAAAAGCATATCAGAATTTTATGGAACACAACTATCAAACCGCTTCATTTTTAGAGACGACTTCGGTGAATTCTACTACAACCCATACCTCAAATTTTGATATTATCCTTGACCAAAACAATACTTTGCAAAACTATTGCGATGCTTTAATGCGAAAAATATTTGAGCTTCCGCACACCGAGTACCCGGCTTTTATCAACTATCAAACCAATTTAGTCAAGGAACCTACGCTTTGGTTAAACCATTTTGAAGAGTTGATTTCCAACAACGAAGACCAATTTACTGGAAAGAAAAGTCTATGTCGTTATCATAAACTATTCAATCAAATTGAATTTAGACGTAAAGAGCTGCAATCTACGAGCGTAAAAGAGACTAAATCTAATACTCCAAAACGCTTAATCAATGCCGATTCCGAAGACCGTCATTTTTCCTTTTTTGAGGTAAAGAATCACATTGAAAAGCTCAATAGCTTTAACGAGAAGATCATCTATCTGAACGAAGAAATATTTGAGTACAAACAAGCCGACATTATTTCCATTAACAAAAAGCTACAGAAATACGACGAACAATGCTTGCAGCTCATTGAGAAATTGCAGACTCTTCGAAAAATGAAAGCCGATTTCGAGAAAGAACAATCCGAAAACATTCAGCCAAAGAATACCAATGCAAAACTTCAATTCAATGGAAATGTAAATCAATTGGTTGATGTATTTTACCAACTCAACCGTGAATTGTTTGTAGAAGGAAAATCTTTTCTTGACGGGAACACCGGAGATATTGCCTTATTGATTGTAAACAACTTCTTAGACAAGGAAGGGAATGAAATAAGTCCTGATACTGTTAAAACCATTCTCACACCTTCAAGAACAGACAAACGTCCAAAACCTCACAAACGAATAGACATCGACAAAATGCTATAAAACAAAAGAGTCCTACAAGACCTTTTCAGGACTTTAGGACTTTTTGCTACTTCACACATTTGCACCATAAACTTTTAAAATCTTAAAAAATGGATGCAATTATCTTAACAAAAGACCAGTACAACGAAATCCTAGCACGTTTAGAATCTATTTCGCACCAAATCAACACTAAGGCAGACCCAAAGAAAGAAACCTTCCTGGACAATCAGGAGTTTCTTTTATTGCTTAAAATTTCCAAACGCACCGCACAAACCTGGAGAGACGAAGGACGAATTTCCTTTAGCCAAGTAGGAAACAAAATCTACTACAAACTATCTGATGTAGAGAAGTTAATGGTGGAGCATTACAACAAAGCTTTCAAAAAGTAACAGTATGAAACAGTGTAACGGAACCTGTGAAACTTGCGACTGCAAGCCTAAAAACATTCAAAACTCTAATTCCAAACCATGATAACCATATTCAAAAACTTCAACGAGGTAGTGGAACACAAATCCATACCCGGCATCCTTCAGGAAATCAAAACCGGAAAATATAGACCCGGGATAACATACTTGCGAAAATCATTAGCCGAGAACAAACTCGAAGCTTACGAAAAAGCCAAGAAATCCTTGCCGGCTTTCACACCTTCCGGAAAGTTTGAAGGTGGTCGTAAAATGGAATTCCTAAAGGAATACTCCAATATCATCATTCTGGACATCGACAAATTAAGTGCCGAATCATTAAACAAAGCCAAACATGGTGCCAATCAAAGCGAATACACCTTGGCAAGTTTCATTAGTCCTTCCGGGAATGGTTTGAAAATTTTAGTCAAAACCGACAATGATAAAGCCAATCACAAAGAAACCTTTTTGCTGGTTCAGGCACATTATGAAAACCTTTTAAGTTTAGAAATCGACAAATCCGGCAAAGATGTTACCCGATTATGTTTCTATTCCTATGACGAGAATTTGTATCACAATCCCGATGCAAAAGTCTTTTCAAGTAAACCGGAACAACTACGTCAAACTGAGCTTGTTTCAGTTTCTCCACTGCAAACCGAAACTGCGACTACGACTAACTTTGAAGCTATCTACAACCACTGCATAAAATTCACCGAAAAAAAAGTGCAATTCGTGAATGGTAGCCGAAACGTATTCGTTCACCAACTCGCATGCAACTTAAACCGAAAGGCAGTGCCGTTGGAACTGGCTCTAAATTACATTCAAAATGACTTTGGTTACGACGAAAAAGAAGTAGCCCAAACCGTAAACAGTGCCTATGGAAATTTGCATGAATTTGGTAAAAGCGAAAAATCAGAATCGGTTAAGAAAGAAAAGAAAAAGGATAACTTTTCAATAACGGACACAACAGAAGACGATGACGACGACAAACCTCGACCAACCCAAATCGACAAACTTGAAACTTTCTTATCCTGTAAATACGTCTTCCGGCACAACATCGTTTCCGGTAAGTTAGAGTTCCAATATTTCGGAAAAAAGAAATGGAATGTAATGAACGATTTCATTGAAAACTCAATGCTTCGCGAATGTTTAAAAGGAAGAATAAAAACAAACCTTTCCTCACTCCGAAATTTGTTGTATTCCGATTTCTGTCCGTTGTACAATCCCTTCGAGGATTACTTCAACAATTTACCTGGATACGATGAAAAAGAAGACTATATCACACAATTAGCCGACACAATCAGTACAACAAAACAAGAACTTTGGCAGCAATGTTTTAAAAAATGGTTGGTGGCAATGGTAGGCTGTGTTTTGGATGAAAAAGTTATCAATCACACGGTAATTGTCTTCAGTGGGAAACAAGGACTTGGTAAAACAACATGGGTAGAAAAACTGATTCCAAAACCATTGAAAGAACATCTTTTTTCGGGAACCATAAACCCCAACAACAAAGATACCTTAGTACAGCTTTCAGAGTGCATGCTTATCAATTTGGACGAGTTAGAAAACCTAAACCGTTCCGAAATTGGCTCACTAAAAGAAATCATTACCAAAACTCAAATAAGAATGCGAAGAGCATACGGACACAACAACGAAACTATGCCAAGAAGAGCATCCTTTGCCGGAAGTGTAAACACTGCCCAGTTCCTTAACGATAGTACAGGAAGCAGACGTTTCCTTTGTTTTGAAGTGGAAAATATTCAATACCAACACGAAGTGGATATTAACCTGGTTTACGCACAGGCTCTGAAATTGTTCAAAGAAGGATTTCGTTTTTGGTTCGATCAGGAAGAAATCAAATCCATAACCGCTAACAACGAACAATACCAACTCCGAAGCCCTGAAGAAGAGTTGTTATTAACGTGGTTTGAGCCATGTGAAAAAGAGGCAGCCAACAATTACTTAAATGCTTCCCAAATCGCCGCAAAACTAGCTGACAGAGCAAAACTGAATATCAACGATGGGACAGTAAATAAATTGGGTAAAGCATTAAAAAAACATAACTTCCTCAGACTAAAAAAGAACGGGATATTTGTCTATGCTTTAATCGAAAACTCATACGAAGAAGTGGATATCCGGAACAAAGAAATGACAGAGGAGTAACTCTTCAAGAAAGTAGCTTTAAAACACATCATTTTGCATTCAATTCATAGGGTAAGGAGGGTAAGCAAAAAACGTTGAAACTTTTTTCGTTTTTTTCTAAAATTAAAAATCGGGCAACATAAGACTATTGCAATGCAAATCAGAACACAACTTGTTCCGGTTTGCATTGTTTTTAGCGGTTAAATCCGTTTTCGTTAAGCAAAAAATATTTCATTATGTTTCCTATGAAAATTGCTTACCCTGCTTACCCTTGTTAATAACTCTTTCTTTTGCACCTCGTTGCTTTTTTGTATAATTGTAAATAAAATCAAACTATTTTTCTGACAGAATTATTTTGCTGTAAGAGAGCTAGGAAGTCTTTAGAAAACAAGTATGTTTTTTCAAGATAAATAATAGTCAGAAGTTTAAAGAATAAAGTACTTATTGCAAGCCAGACACAAACGAAGTTTGTTGTAAAACAAAAAGAAAAAATGAACATTGCTCAAATAGAATCAAACCTTCAAAATGTAATAGCAAATTATACTCAGGAAACATTCATTTACGAATTGCTGTTAGCCTATGGTTTGCCTAAAGCTTCAATCACGAGATTACAAAAAGGGAATTTAAACCTTTCTAAAATGGTAGGCGAGGTGTCGTGGAAAGGGAAAGTATTTTTTAAACCTGTTTTCAATGAAGATTTACACCTCGCAATAACAAATGCAAAGGAGCAATTAAAGCAAGGGCAACGTTTTGTTATAGTAACAGATTTCATAACGCTCTTAGCCATTGATACCAAAATTAATGACAGTTTAGATATAGATTTCGATGCTTTACCAAAGCATTTTGATTTCTTCTTGCCTTGGGCGGGAATGGAAAAAGCATCACATAAAAAAGAGACCGAAGCTGATGTCAAAGCAGCTGAAAAAATGGCAAAGCTTTTTGACGAAATCAAAAAAGACAATCCGGACAACTCTCCAGAATTCATTCATGGATTGAATGTGTTTCTTTCGCGTTTATTGTTTTGCTTTTTTGCAGAGGATACCGAAATTTTTCCAAAGAACTTATTTACTCATTCAATACAGAATCATACTCAAACAGATGGGAGCGATTTAAGCGGGCATCTTGATAGGATATTCGAGGTTATGAATACTCCGGCAAAACAACGCAGAAACCTTCCGGCATACTTAGAAGTGTTTCCGTATGTTAACGGAGGCTTGTTTAGGGATATATATGAATCTCCGGTTTTCACACGCCGAAGTAGGCAAGCTGTAATTGACAGTGGGGACCAAAACTGGGCTTTTATTAATCCGGACATTTTTGGTTCGATGATACAAGCGGTAATCACTCCAGAGCACCGTGGTGGCTTAGGGATGCACTATACCAGTGTGCCTAACATCATGAAGGTAATTGAACCATTGTTCCTGAATGATTTATATCAAGAATTTGAAAGTGCAACATACGAACCACGAAAACTAAACAAGCTATTAGACAGAATCAGTAAAATAAAAATATTTGATCCGGCTTGTGGTAGCGGGAATTTCTTAATTATTGCCTACAAAGAACTTCGCTTACTCGAAATTAGAATATTAGAACAATTACAATCATTACAAAAAGCAGCTACGGGATTTGAACCATATCAGTTGGAGCTCATACCAAAAGCTCAGCTAACTTTAGCGGCTCAATACCAACCAACACTCTTTTCAAGGATTGAATTATCTCAGTTTTACGGTATAGAGTTAGACGATTTTGCACATGAAATTGCAATACTGTCTTTATGGTTGGCGCAGCACCAGATGAATCAAAAATTCAAAGAAGTCTTTGGTTCTGCAAACCCAACTTTGCCGTTACAGGCTGGGGGAAATATTGTACACGGGAATGCAACTAGAGTAGATTGGGAAACAGTATGTCCTAAAAGAGAAGGAGACGAAATTTATATTTTGGGAAATCCCCCTTATTTGGGAAGTAGTTTACAGAATGCCGAACAAAAGAAGGATATGGCATTAGTATTTAAGGGATTTAAAAATTATAAAAATTTAGATTACATAGCGGCTTGGTTTATAAAAGGAGGAAATTATATCCGAAACCATAGTGCGCAATTTGCTTTTGTTTCTACGAATTCGATTTGTCAGGGTGAACAAGTGGCTTTATTATGGCCACCAATTTTCGACAAAAATTTAGAAATAGGATTTGCATACACATCCTTTAAATGGGATAATAATGCAAAAGGAAAAGCAGCTGTATCGGTTGTTATTATTGGTATTAGAAATATTGAAAAAACTCAAAAATTTATATTTAATGGTAACACAAAATATGTAGTTAATAATATTAATGCATATTTGGCTAATGCTAAAAATATTATTATTGAAAAAAAACAAAAACAACTTTCTTCTTTACCAGCGATGACTTCTGGTATTAAAGCTGGTGATGGAGGAAATCTTATTTTAAACGAAGAAGAAAAAAATAATTTACTCAAAGAATATCCAGAATCAAAACCCTTAATAAAAGATTATATTGGGGCTGATGATTTTATGAATGGAAAAAAGAGATATTGTATTTGGGTTACAGATAAAAATAAGGACTTATCATATTCAATCCCGCCTCTTGTAAAAAGATTTGAAAAATGTAGAGAATTAAGAATTGCAAGTAAAAAAGCTGCAACTCGTAAAAAAGCTGCATTTCCACATCAATTTGATGAGACAACATTCATTGAAGCACACTCAATTATTATTCCTCAGACAGGTTCTGAAAAAAGAAATTATGTTCCTATTGGTTTCCTTGACTCAGGAACAATAATTTCAAATGCTGCAAGAGCAATATATAATGCGGAGCCTTATTTATTTAGTATTGTTTCATCTCGAATGCACATTGTTTGGGTAAAGGCTGTTGCAGGTAGATTAAAAACCGACATGCAATATTCAAATACATTATGTTACAACACATTCCCATTTCCTCCCATTTCCCAATTTCAAAAAGAAGAGTTAGAACAATGTGTATTTAGAATTTTGGAAGAACGAGAAAACCACTCCGAGAAAACTTTAGCACAATTATACGACCCGGAAAACATGCCTGAAGAATTACAGGAAGTTCATCGCTTAAACGATTTGGCTGTAGAGCGTTGTTACCGTAGCAAGCCGTTTGAAAGCGACAAAGAACGATTGGAATTCCTTTTTAAGTTGTATGAAAAAATGACAGTAGAGGAGAAAGAAAAAGAAGCTGTGCTTATTGATAAAAAATCCAAAAAAGCCTAAATCTAATGGAAGTAGCCGATAAAGTAATAAAAATTGAAACAGAACAACTTTTAAATGACTTTAAGCAGCATTTAGATTTTGGGAATAATAAAAGAATACTTTTTTCAGGACCATTCGGAACCGGAAAATCTACCTTTTTAAATGAGTTTTCCGAAAAGGAAAATGACGATTTTTTCTATCTTAAAATATTTCCGGTTAACTATTCCGTTTCAAATAACGAAGATGTTTTCGAGTTAATAAAATTCGATTTGCTGTTGCAGTTAATGGGGAATTATTACGAAGAAATAAACCTAAAGAAAGAGGATTTTACATTATTACTGAAAAGTCAGGTGTTCATCATGGAGCGCATGAAATTCATGCCTTTGTTGTATGCTATACTTGGTTTAAGCGAAAAATTAGGGACTCCTATTGTCGATTTTATAAAAGCTCTGAAGGAAACGGTTGGTGATTTTGAAACCTTCAGTAATGAGATGAAAGTTGATGAAGAGAACGACATTACTGCCTTTCTGCAATCTATAGAACAAAAAACGGGCAGCCACCACGAAATGGATGCGGTTTCAGAATTGATTTTAGATTTAATTGCAAGAATTAAAGCAGTCAAAGGCAATGTACAATCCGTTTTAATCATCGACGATTTAGACCGATTGGATCCGGAGCATATTTTCAGATTGTTCAATATTTTCAGTGCACATTACGACGAGATTAATGGAGAAAACAAATTTGGTTTTGATAAGGTTATCTTTGTTTGTGACATAGAAAACATTCGAAAAATATTTCATCATAAATATGGTCAAGGGGTAGATTTTTCAGGATACATCGACAAGTTTTATTCTATAAAACCTTTTGATTTTGATAACAGGAAGTACATTCAGGAAAAAGTTGTAGAGTTTATAAAGCTTATTCAGTTTGAAGATAAGTTATATCTGTTTAGGATGCCTGAGAATCAATTTTTTTTAAAGACACTAAAATCAATTTTAATTTCACTGATTGAAAGCAAACAGCTTAATTTAAGAGTGTTGATTAATCCAAATACAGTTACGATAGAAGAAAAGTATTTTAAAGGAGATGCAAAAAGTTCAATGCGTTCGGTTCTTAACACACCTGTTGTTGTATTGTTTTATGTGTTGAAAAATTTCTATGCTTCTTTTGAAATATTGCATGAGAGGATGAATAAATTAAATAGTTCTCTAAATAAAGAAACAATTACAACAGATCCTTCTTATTCTAATTTTAATATGTCTGAAGATTGTACCAAAGGTATAGTGTCTTTTTGTTTGCCATTTATTTTGAGTAATGAAGGATTATATACTGAAGGAGAGGGGAAAAAAGCATGTGTCTCTGCAAAATATAACTGCACAATTCATTATAATGATTTTCCATATTCTGATTATAATTTTCACAATTTTCAGAAGGCGACAAGAAAGGATGTAAATGGTGAAGTAGAATTGCATCTAAATCCTTTTCAAATTCTGCTCGACACTTTTGAAATTTGTAAAAAGAATGGTTTGCTAAAATAAATTTTAAAGAGCGTATTAATTCAATTAAATGATTAAGGCTCAAAAAGGAAAAAAATGAAAGATTTAACCAATTCACATATAGACCGTAAAAATGTATTGAATAACAATGCGGCTGTCAAAGAAATATATGACCAATTAGGGTTTACGGGGATATTTTTTGAGAATAAATACCGATATACACTTAATCAAGTTGCAAAATTTTATGAAGTTGATGTTCGTACTATTAAACGATTATTAGAAGATAACGGTGAAGAGCTAAAAACCTCTGGTTATGAGTTGTTTACAGGAGCAAAATTAAAACTGTTCAAAGAAGTTGTATCGCAACAGAGGGACATTGATGTCCCTCTGTTGATACAAGATGATGAAAATGAGGTTGTTGGAGTAAAATCAAACAAAATAAGTGTTTTTAATTTTAAAGCATTATTAAATATTGGTATGCTACTCCAAACTTCCGAAAAAGCCAAAGAAGTCAGGGCATTTATGCTAAATGTTGTGATAGATGTATTAAACAAAAAATTGGGTGGTTCTACCAAGTTTATTAATCAAAGGGAAGAAGAATTCGTTCCGGCTGCCATAAGGGAAATTAGCTATCGTAAAGAATTCACTAATGCAATAGACTTATATATAACAAACAACAAGTTTAAATACGGACAATTAACCGATAAGATTTACAAAAGTATTTTCAAGGAAAATGCGAAAGAGTATCGTAAAGTTCTGGATTTAAAATCAAAGGAAAGTGTCAGAGCCACGATGTATTCCGAAGTGTTGGATTTAATATCCAGTTATGAAAATGGTTTTGCCGAATTTCTGAAAGATCAATTTGAACAAAATCAAAGACAATTTACGTTGTCAGAAGCGCACGAAATCTTTTCAAACTTCGAAAAGCTAACCAATAAAATTTATGAACCGTTAAGGGAAAAAGCCAGAAGTCTAATGGCGAGTAGGGATATGGCATTTAGGGATGCACTACACGAAAAGCTTAAGGATTATGTAAGTACGGTAAGTCCTGAAGATTTTGATAAATTTTTAGGAGAGAAAAGCCAGGCTTTAGAAGAAAGATTGAAAGAAAATATAGATGTGTTCAAAAGATTAAAAGACCGTTAGTGCATGGACTACATTTATATAGACACCGCACACGCCATTAAAGAACAGGATTTTATCATTGAAAACAGTGGTGGCAGGAAAGGAATAATAAACATTGGTTTAGTGGATAGCGTTTTAGAGCACATGCAAAATGATTTGTATTATCCTGAATTTGAAGACAAAGCTTGTCATTTATTCTATTCGATAAATAAAAACCATGCCTTTGAAGACGGAAATAAAAGAACCTCTATTGTTTTGACTGCATATTTTCTTGAAGTAAATGGTTTTGATTTCAAAGTAGGTCATTTTATTCGGGAAATGGAAAACATCGCAGTTCATGTGGCAGACAACCGTATAGATAAAGAGTTGTTGCTTGAAATTATTGCGTCAATCCTATACGAAAATGATTATGATGAAGAATTACAATTGAAAATAGTTAATGCAATAGCAATACAAGAGAACGATCAGGAAGAAAATGAGTTTTAAAAAAAAATAAAACGAGAAATAAAATCTACAAATCCAGTAATATCAAGGGTTTGTTTATTTCTTTCAATAATTATTTAAAAAATAAAATATGCCGGATATAGTAAATGTTAGTTACCACCAAACGGGGGATAGTACCAAAGTCAATACTATGGGGATGCGTGAAATGCAAACACGAGCCTTTGAATCTCGTGATGCGCAATATCTTTTATTAAAAGCACCTCCGGCATCAGGAAAATCTCGTGCCTTAATGTTTTTGGCTTTAGATAAGTTGGTAAACCAAGGCGTTAAAAAAGTCATAGTAGCGGTTCCGGAACGTTCTATTGGTAGTTCGTTTTCAAAAACAGATTTGAAGAAAGATGGTTTTTTTGCCAACTGGGAACCAAATGATGTTTACAATTTATGTACACCAGGAGACGAAGGAAGTAGCAGTAAAGTTAAAGCCTTCCATAAATTTTTGGATAGCGATGAAAAAATATTAATCTGTACACATGCCACTTTACGCTTTGCTTGTGAAGAGTTGGACGAAGCAAAATTCAACAATACATTACTTGCAATCGATGAATTTCATCACGTTTCCGCCGATATTAATAACCGATTAGGTGAAAGGTTGAAAACAATAATGGGTAAATCAACGGCTCACATCATTGCAATGACGGGTTCTTATTTCAGAGGAGACAGTGTACCTATTTTAACACCTCAAGACGAAGCAAAATTCACCAAAGTAACCTATAACTATTACGAGCAGTTAAATGGGTATAATTTTCTGAAATCATTGGGAATAGGGTACCATTTCTACACAGGAAAATATACTTCGGCAATATTGGATATTCTGGATACAGATAAGAAAACGATAGTACATATTCCAAATGTAAATTCTGGAGAATCTACAAAACAAAAGCATGATGAAGTTGGTTTTATTATAGATGCAATTGGCGATATTGTTAAACAAGATTCCGATACCGGAGTTATTCACGTAAAAAGGCACACAGACGGAAAAGTTTTAAAAGTGGCTGATTTAGTCGAAGACAATCCAAGAGAGCGTGATAAAATAGTAAACTATTTGCGTAATGTTAAATCTGTAGACGATATGGATTTGATTATTGCGTTAGGTATGGCAAAAGAAGGCTTCGATTGGCCTTATTGTGAACATGCTTTAACCGTAGGGTATCGAGGCTCGTTAACCGAAATCATTCAAATTATTGGGCGTTGTACTCGTGATAGCAATAACAAATCACATGCACAATTCACCAATCTTATTGCAAGTCCGGATGCTTTACAAGATGATGTAAAAGTGGCTACCAACAATATGCTGAAAGCCATTACAGCATCGTTGTTAATGGAGCAGGTTTTGGCACCTAATTTCAAATTTAAAACAAGAGTCGACAATGACGATGAAGAGGCGAAACCGGGGGAAATTAAAATAAGAGGTTTTAAGGAACCAAGTTCAAAAAGGGTTAAGGATATTCTCGAATCCGATTTGAATGACTTAAAAGCCAATATCCTGCAAGATGATGTCATGATAAAAGCAATGCCGGGGAATATTGATGCCGAAGTAATTAATAAAGTACTAATTCCAAAAATCATAAGGGTTAAGTATCCGGAATTATCCGAGGAAGAAATCGAAGAGATCCGTCAGCATGTCGTGGTAGATTCTGTGATTAAAAACGGTGGAATAAAAGAAGTTGGGGATAAACGATTTATTACTATGGCTGATAAATTTGTCAACATCGATGATATTCATATTGATTTGATTGATAAGGTTAACCCATTTCAAAAAGCATTCGAAATCCTTTCAAAAGATGTAACAACAAAAGTGTTGAAAGTAATTCAGGACACTATTGAAGCTACCCGAATAAAAATGGATTTTGAAGAAGCCAAAATTTTGTGGCCCAAAATTGTAGAGTTCAGAAGAATGTATGATAAAGAACCAAGTTTAAATGCTAACGATCCACTAGAAAGAAGAATGGCAGAATGTGTTATTTATCTCAAAGAAGAAAAAAGAAAACGATTAGCTAATGGATAAGGATAAAGTTCTGGACGATATTTTTAACAATGATGAGTTTGATATTCTAAATGTCAAACCAAAAGTGGCTAATGGCAAAAATGAAGACGAGAGATTATTGGCTTCATTTGCGGAAATTAATGCCTTCTATTTAAAACACAATAGAGAACCACAGCCCAATCCGAGTAATATATCAGAATTTCAGCTCTATTCAAGATTAAAAAAGATTAGAGAAAATCCGGAAAAGATAGAGTCGTTGCAGAAGGAAGATGTACATGGTTTATTAAACTTTGAAAAAAAAGAAATCAATTCGTTGGAAGATATTTTTAGCGATGATAGTTTCGATTTATTAGAAGACGATACGGATTTGTTTGATTTTAAACATACGCCGAAAGACCAAGAAAGAACTGCAACCGATTTTGTGGCAAGAAGAAAAGCATGTAAAGACTTCGATAAATATGAAAAGTTGTTTAGAGAAGTTCAAAAGGATTTGGCAGAAGGAAAAAGAAAACTGGTTGATTTTAAACAAGGCAATCTCCGTGAAAACACGTATTATGTTCATAATGGGGTTTTGTTTTTGTTAGAGGAAATAAAAATTTCTAAAAAAGAACATTACAGAGAAGATGGAACAAGAGTACGGGAAGACGGGCGCACCAGATGCATCTTCGAAAACGGCACAGAATCCAATATGCTAAAAAGGTCCGTTGAGAAAATCTTATATGCTAATGGACAAGTGGTTACTGAGAACATAAGCAAAGTAAACGAAAAGTTTATTGAGAATTTCAGTAACATCACAGATGAAGACGAAGAAGCCGGTTATATTTATGTGTTGCAATCCAAAAGCAAAGACGAAAGAATTCAAGCAATTGAAAACTTATTCAAGATTGGATATTCAAAAGTAGAAGTAGAAGAAAGGATTAAAAATGCAGAAAAAGAGCCAACGTATTTAATGGCACCGGTAAAAATAATAACCGCTTGGAAATGCTATAATATGAATCCTCAAAAGTTGGAGCAATTGCTTCATAATTTCTTTGGAAAAGCCTGTCTAAATATCGATGTTTTCGATGCAAATAATAAAAGGTACACCCCCAGAGAATGGTTTGTGGCACCTATCGAAATCATTGAACAAGCTATTGAATTGATTATTAGCGGAGAGGTGGTTAATTTTTCTTATGATGAAGAAAATAAGGTGATTAGCACAAAGTTAAAACAATAATATTTTTTAGATTATAAAACAAATGTGTTTGAAGAATGAGTAATGAAGTTAAAATATACTTTGATAGCCCAAAATCATTTCAACCCGATAACATAAAACCATTAAACGGGATTGCGGGATTGTATTTTATTTTCAGTCAGTCAATTGATATTCAATACCCTTTTGAGAAATCAAAACTATTATATATCGGGATGAGTGAAAAAAAAACCAATAGTATTGCAAGTAGATTATCTGGACATTTTGACGGGAAATCTAAAAATGTAGGATTAACTAATTATAGAAAAGTGGAACCGCTTTTATTTACTTATATCAATTTTGAAATGCTTCAAAATATTTGGCATTTTCGAATTGAAGATTTGGAAAGTTATTTTTTATTAAATTTTGTAGAGCATTTCGGCGTGTATCCAATTTGCAATAACAAGACGGGTTTCGAAATTAGAAACAACATATTATCAACAAATTTTAAAATTGATTGGGATTATTTTAAATAAAATATTATGGAAAACAAAGTGAAATCGGGTAAAGAGATATTGGATGATTTTTTTGAAAATATTGAAAATATCCCAGACGTAGATAAAGATATTGCAAAAATGTTAGCAAACTTGTATCGTCAAAACAAGTTAACTGATACCAATGTGAAAAACGAAATTTCTAATTTACCAAAGAAAGATGTCAATTAAAATAAACAACCTGAAAATTAAAGGTATTAGAGGAGCAATAGATACTTTAGAATTGCCTTTAAACGGAAAATCAATTTTACTCTATGGTGATAATGGTACTGGAAAAAGTAGTATTTCAGATGCTATAGAATGGTTTTACACTAATAAAATCAAACATTTATCAACTCCCGAAATTGATACAAATGATGCCATTAGAAATGCAAAACTTTTGGAAGTAGAAACCTCAGAAGTAAGTATATCATATACAAATTCAACTTTAGATTCTGTAAAAACATTATCATTTAAAAATGGTAAATTAGTTCAAAAAGGTTCAAATACAAGTGAAGAATTCAAAAAATATCTTGACGATTCAGAAAAAGAAAATCTAATTTCTCGCTATCAATTCATTAGAAATTTTGTTGATAGTACTAAAGGTGAAAAATTAAAACACCTCTCTGATATTATTGGATTTGAACAAGTTACTAAAATAAAAGCTGTTTTACAAAAATCGGTTTCTAATGCAAAGGGATTGTTAAAAGCTCAAAATTTTGAATCACAAATAAATAGCCAAAAGCAGATTTTAATTGATAAGTTGGGTGCATCAATTACCCAAGAGAAAAATTTATTTGATACAATTAATGAGAAAATTAAAAAATTAAATACTGGTATTGAAGTAACATCATTTGAAGATATTAATCGTTTACTTGTTTATTTAAATAAAGATGTAAATGCAGATCAACAATTTGAATTAAAGTTTCTTGAAGATTCAAGGAATGCTTTGATGCTTTTAAATAGTGAAGTTAAATTATTAGACGAAGAGTACTCAAAGTATTATTCCGAGTTTGATATCATTGCAAATGATGTTGAAGCTATAAAACAAACTTTTTTTGAAGATTTACTTAAAGCAGGAACAAAAATTTTATCTAATAAATATCTCAAAGAAGATAATTGTCCTTTGTGTTTGCAAACAAAAAATTCGGATGAATTGCTTTCCGAAATTAAAAACAGATTAGCAGAAATTGAAGAATCTTCAAAGAAAAAAGAAAAGTTCAAAATATCATTAGATAGTGTAAAGGGAATTGCTGTCGAAAGAATTAAAAGATTGGATGTTTTATTGAATAATAGTCAAATAGATAAAGAAGAAAATAAAGTTGTCAAAGACGGCTTGAATGCTATTAAAACTAAAATTCAAAGTTATAAGAACACCGCTGATATTAAAGTTACTTCAGGGGAAAAATTACCTGTTTTAGACATACTCAAATTTGTAGAGGAGGATTTCGAATTTTTAAAAGTAATAAATGACAGAATTTTTAAAATTCAAGAAGCTCAAAAAGGAGAATCAACTACAGTTTTATTTTCCAATATCACAGCCTCAAAAGATGCCTTTTTGAATATTAAAAAGTATGAATCACACAAGATAATTTTAGAAAATCAGCAAAAATCATTTGAGCTGATTTATGAAGAATTTGAAAAAAAGCAAAAACAAGGCCTTGATAACTTTATTAATTCTTTCTCTGTAAAAATTAATGAATATTATCAGTTTATGAATCCTGATGAACCTTTTCAGGATATTGAAATTATTACAAAAGGTGAGGCTGATGAATTAGATGGTCTTACTATCAAATATAAGTATAATGATAAATGGGAAATTAATCCATTAAAGCATTTTAGCGAATCACATTTGAACTGTCTAGGATTATCGTTTTTTTTAGCATCTGTTGATGCTTTTAATAATGAAAATGATTTTATTATACTAGATGATGTAATTTCTAGTTTTGATTCAAATCATAGGAGGAGGTTTGCCGATTTACTTTTCGATAAGTTTTCGAAGCATCAAATTATATTGTTGACACACGAAAAAGAATGGTTTGATAATATTATTAGCCCTAAAGCAAAAAATAAAGGATGGATAGTTAATGAAATTAAGTGGACAGAAACTAAAGGAACACATCTTAAAGAAAAACCAAGTGATTTAAAAGAATCAATTTTATATCAATTAGCCGAGGGAAATACCGAAAATATTGGTAATCCAATGCGAAAATATTTAGAGCATTTTTTAAAAGACATTGCCCTGAATCTTGAGGCTAAATTGAGTTTCAAATATAATGATTCTAATGAGCACAGAATGCCTTATGAGCTACTTATGTCGATTAGGTCTGAAATTAAAAAATCAAGTACAGAATTAAAAAGTCATTACCCGCTATTGGATAGAATTGAAAGTTCTGCTTTATTTGGGAATGCACTTTCTCATGATAATCCTATAAAGGCAAGTTCTGGAGATATTAATTCTTTTTGGGCTGATATTGTAGAATTAGAAAAATTATTTATTTGTCAAGAAGCAAATTGTAAGCGTCCAAAAGTTAGCTTGCTAAATTATGATACCGTAGCTCAAAAAATTCGCTGTGGTTGTGATACTACAAAATATGATTGGAAAAGATAAATAACCAATAACTATTCAATATTATGCAATCCTATTTCGGACATATTTACATCCCAAAGTGCCAAAAAATAAAATTAGAATCAGAATCGGTAGACAACTTTGCTGAAGAAGAATATGAACTTATTGAAGGGGTTCGTCTTTTTATGGAAGGTGACGAGTTTTGGATAGAGGCAGCTATCGAAATGTATGGTGTAGAACAGTACAATTTGATAAAGGGCGCTTTTACTGGCTTAGGATATGTTACATTATTGGAATGTAATGTAATAGGTTTGGGAAATGGTGTAGGGGGTAATGAAACTAAAATAAGTTGCAAATATGTTTTAACAGGTATTCAAATTGACAACGAAGAGCATTTGAATTTCACACAACTTTCAGTTACAATGCCTTCTTTAAGAGGTTGGTTTGATAAAACAATCTTCAAGCAAGTAAATATTTTTGATGATACAATTTCATTGGTTAAACATGATTCTATTCCGTTAGCGAGTTTTGATAACTTTAGCTTAGAAGCTTTTTTCTCTATCAGCCAAAGTCTAAATAGAGAATCGGGGCTAAAAGTCAATGATGCTGTGACATTAAAAATTAAAGCAACAAAGGATAGATTATCTCTTTGGGAGTTTATCGATATCTACAAAAAGTTCAAAAAATTTTTAGCGTTCATAGGTATATTTGACAAAGACTGTGATTATTTCATATTCTTAGACGAGGAGGTGAAATATGAAAAAAGGGATGATTTAGTTCCAATGAAGTTTTTTAGGGAGCAATACAATTTCAAAAACAATGGGGTTGATGCAATTAAAAAAGTGAAATATGATTTCATTGAAAAAGATATAGAAACTGTTTTAACTAAATGGTACAATCTAAATGATTTGTCAGACAGTATTGATTTGGTTTTGGAAAAATACCTACAAGCAAAGCTAAGTTTAGAAAGTTTCTTCTTAAATAGCTGCTTTGCAATCGAAATATACCACAGAAGATTTAAAAAGAACGAAAGATATCCAAAGGCTGAATTCAGAAGAATAAAAAAGGAAATTCTCTCGAATATTAAAGACGAAGAAGCAAATAAATTCTTTGAAGAAAAATTAGCGCATGCAAATGAACCATCATTTAGAGAGCGTTTGGAAAGCTTGAATGAAGACTTTCAGATGGTGTTACCGCTAACAATGGATACCAATAGCCTAATAAAAGGAATTGTAAATACTCGTAATCACATTGTTCATAGAAGTTCAAGCAAAGGGATTATTTCAGGATTGGAACTCTATTACGCTTCATTTTATTTAGAGGCACTTACAAAACTTTGTGTGTTTAAAGAGCTTGGATTCAGTCAATGGCATATACTTACAATATTTTCGAATTCAAGAGATCAAATTGAAAGTATGTATCACTTTAATAAAAGATTACAAACTGGAATTAAAAAAGAAAAAGCTTGATGTTTGATTTACTAAAAATATCGGTAGAAGAGCCGGCAAAACTTAGGAAGTTTATTTTTTTTACACTTAAATTCATTTTGAGTGCCATAATAACTTCAAAGATGTATTCATTTATTTTTGGTGAATATGAACTAATAGATTTTACGGTACCTCAATTTTGGAATGATTTCTTTCTGTTTGTAATAAGTGGTGAAATAATTAAAGTTTTCTTTTTATACCAAGTCACAAAGTTTGTTGTTTTTGATTTTGTTGGTGGCATACTGGATATGATTTTTGAGTATGTTTCAAAAAAGATTTATAATGTTTTTTATAATAATAACGATGATGAATTTTTAAAAATAATCTTAAAAATGTTAGGTGTCATTATTACGAATAAACAAACCCAAAAAAATGAGGCAGGAAGTAATTTTGATGAGTTTTATGACCTATTTCATTCATACCCTGAAAGTGAAACTAAAGCAGAGATAAAATCAATCAAAAGGTCTTTAATGAATGAAACACTGCATTCATATTTTACTTTCATTATCATCTATTTTTTTATTTTGGATATTGGAAAATCGGATTGGTTTACTGGTATATTAATCTTAGGATTTTTATTTAATATTCTTGGTTACATATTTGTGTATATTTTAATTGAATATTTTAATAAAAATGTGAGCGATATTCAGAATGCTTTGCAAGTAATGAATGCTGACAAAAAAGTAAAGTCTTTTTTAAACGATTATCATATTTCATTTACCGAACCCATGGGAGCTCTTGATAATAAATTATCCAAACTTTTTATTTTAAGGGGTAAAGAATGTGCTTTAGATATACATCCTAGAAAAACATTGGTCACAGATGAAAATATTCAAAGAGGTATTCGACAAGCAATAAAACATAACCGTGAGAAACTTATTTTAATTTCTGATAAACAGCTAACCAACGATGCCAAAAAGGTAATAGATGGCAATGCTTTTGAAGTCCAGTTTATTCACTTTAAAGATTATGATACTTTAAATAACAAATTAGAAAAATTGTTTTTCGGAAAATAATTAAAAGTTTTAATGACCATCTAGGTTTAAATAGCCATTATCTCATTCAGCTGCACAAAAACAGTCTTTAGTCCAAGTGTTCCTAAAGCCTCTTCTTTGTTTGCTTCATTTCGCTAATTTCTATTTCTAAAAGACTTCCCGTATATTTATTTGAAATTAGTATAGACGGGTATTTTATGAACACAAAGGAATTCACACGGAATGAATTTTACGATTTAGTTTGGGCAACACCAGTATCAAAACTAATCCTAGAGTATGCAATATCAAATGATGGCTTTAAAAAGCTTTGCAAGCAATTTGAAATCCCTATGCCAAATAGCGGATATTGGGGAAAATTGAAATTCAACAAGGAGGTTATAAAGGAAAACCTCAATGCAAACTTTAGCGGAGAAGACAAAATAGTCTTAACAATAAGAGAAGAAGGAAATCCAATAAACGTAGACCAAACTCCACTTACGATAAGAACCAAAGAAATACAGAATGACATTAAAGCTCCGCTAACAGTACCGGATCGTTTATATAAACCAGATATTTTAATTCAAAATACCAAATTCGTAGATGAAAAAAGAAAAACAGACCATTATTACAGGCCTGAAAAATTAGATACGGTATCTATTTATGTTGAAGAAGGTAATTATAGTAGAGCCTTAAGGATAATGGATGCGTTTATAAAATTACTTAGATACAGAGGGCATAGTTTTAGGAGAGATAGGAATAATTACGGTCCTCGTATAGTGGTAAATGATGTAGAATTTCATTTTTCAATTCGAGAAAAAACTAAAAGAATACCGTCTACTAAACTCTATGAATCATCTACATATGTTCCTACAGGTATTTTGATTTTGAAAATAGGTGAAAGCTATAAAGCACAGGAGTGGAGTGATGGTTCTATTAAATTAGAAAACCAATTAGCTAAAATAGTGGCTAAAATAGAACTAGAAGCGCAAAAAGAATTAGAATGGCGTGAAGAATGCAGATTGAGCCGTATAAAAAGGGAAGAGCAGGAAGAAATAAGAAGACAGTTCCAAAAATTACGGGATAGTGAATTACAAAGAACAAAAGAATTATTTAGTGATGCGATATATCATAACAAAGCTAGGATAATTCGAGAATATTTGAATGAGATAGAGAGCAGTGCTTTACAACATGATAAACTTACAGCAGAGTTACAAGAGTGGTTAAAATGGGCAAAAGCCAAAGCAGATTGGTTTGATCCAATGATAAAAAAGGAAGATGAATTATTAAATGAGGTTGATAAAGAAGAACTTATCACTACTAAAAAAACAAATAATAGTATTTATAGATTCTAATTTTGAGGAAAAAATAAAATAAAATATTTTAATCATTTCCCAACGCTCTAAAAAAAATTACTGTCACAGTTTTGAAATAGAGATTATGAAGATGCTCTTAAATTATCTCATTCAGCTGCACAAAAACAGTCTTTAGTCCTAGTATTCCTAAAGCCGGTTCTTTGTTTGCTTCATTTCACTAATTTTAAGTAAAAAATGGAAAATCCTTTTGAACTGTTTTTAGAAAGACTCGACAGAATTGAAAAAGCAATCGAAAAGCTTAGCGTCAAAGAACCTTCTCCCTCTACTGACGAATTATTGAATGTAGATCAAATAGCAGCATATTTATTGCTAGCAAAATCTTCAATCTATGGTTTAACTGCAACTAGCAAAATACCACATTATAAATATGGTAAAAAACTATATTTCAAGAAATCGGAAATTGATGATTGGATATTAGCCAAACGAATAAAAACGATGGATGAAATAGAACAGGAAGCAATGGAATATATTAGAAACAGACCAAGATTTATCTCTTCAAGTAAACATAAAAAGTAGGATTGTAAATAAAAACAACTACTGTTAGCAGCAGGTTTTTAGTCTATTCCAAGTTTTTTATGCATTTCTCGCCACTCTTTTCCAAATTCAATAATTTCGAGTGCTGCTTTCCGCTTATCTTCAGGCAAACATTCTATACAGGTTGGATATTGGATGCCTTTGTAATGCGTATTACATTTTGGGCATAGTTCCATTTTGTGTAAATCATAGCTAGATGCACATTTTCTACAAGCAGTTATTGTATCTTCAAAGGAAAGATATTTAATGTTATCATTTAAATATTGTAAAAATGCTTCTTTCTCAATCGTTTCAGCGTCTTTATTCTTTGCGCTATCTCTTTGCAACCAATACCTAACATTTGATAGATTATTCTTATTTCTCCATTTATCCTTTGACACAAAACACTTATCTCGAACTTCGTATGCTTCCTCATTTTCATAAAAAATAGAAATGAGCTCATTTACCGATTTATAAACTGCTTCATCAAATTCGTGCTTACAGTCCGCGCAACGATATTTTGGCGTTTTTCTCACCCTTTCGCTAGGATTTTTACCCTTACAATTTGGGCATAAAGGAACGGGCACATAGTCGTAATTTTTTAGTACGTAATTACTAAATTCAGATTTATCAATTTCGGGATTGCTATTCATGTATTCTTTAGCATATCCACGTGTTATTTCTCTTATATATTCGGTGTGTTTTCTTGGATGAGAAAGATGCTGTATTGTTAATATCTCTTTACTACTACATATTTGACATTTGTCTTTAATAAATTTAGACCTTCTTTCTTTCCAGTCTTTTGTATGCCAAGAACGTTGTCCTTCTTTGAAGTCATTCCAAAATTCTGCTTTTGCGAGTTCTAATGAAATTTCGCCATTTGCCAATTTGTCCCTTAGCTCTATGAGTTCGTTATATGTCAACATATTAATTCTTTGTTATTTGTTTTATACACGTACTGTGAGTTTAACTTGCTGCTAATGTGATCCCGCCGGCTTTGTGGAGTTGTGGAGTTTTATTCCTAAACCAGTCCATCAAAACTGCTGTCAAATATATAAAATTACATTAAAATTTTGCCTAAAACCCCAATTTCAAACAACTGCTGTTACCGGTAGTTTTGTGCAATTCGGGTGCTTGGGTCATGGGGTGTGTTGGTTTTGTATTTATTATAGTAATTGTAAAAGGGTAATTTAAAAGCATACCTATCCCAAACTTCACAAAGCCAGCCGGGAACAACAATTGTAACCCCCTGCACATAACACCTTCTTACTTAAAAATCACGAACCATCATCATACACGATTGTCGGTGGCTCCAGGGCAACATTTTTGGCAGCTTCCATCGCATCACCCGGCTACCAAAAATACCGCCCTTCACCACCGCCTTTAACAAGCGTCGTTTTTTAGAAGAAAATTTTAGGCAAAATCCATTTCAGAAGAAGTTTCCGTTTCCTGTTTTTAGCTTCTTTGTGTTTAAAGCGGTAGTAATAGTTTTGGCTTTGTAAGTGCTGTCCATTTTTCATAACACTATCCCCAGTAAACTGAGCCTGCGACTTTCAACTCAAGTAAACAGCACCCACAAAACCAAAAGCACCCCGCATAAGTATTGTTTCTTTATTTGTCAGTAGCATTGCCGTAATTGGTTTCACGCCAGCTCAATGCCTTACCATTCCATAACACAAAACTGTGATGCACTTCTCACATTTCACTATTCACTTGTAAAGGCATCAAGCCGGCATAAAACCAATCAGAAGACCTTTCGTTTACAAATAAAGAAACAATACCCATGTTTCCGCTACTGCCACCGCACTAGGAGTGGTTTACAGTTGTTTTTTGGAGATGCCTTTCCTTTTCAGAACACCACTTATAATTTTCATTTCATAAGTAGCCGTAGGCATCCCCAAAAATCAAACCCTAAGAAAGAGTATCAAATTTCGGTTCAGGTTGAAAGCATTTCTAATTGCTTCCATTTTGGTATTTCAACCTGCCCCAAAATTCGATACCCTTTCAAGCCCCCTTCCACATTGAATCACGTTTTTGGATAGTAGTTTAAACACCTGATAGTTTTTCAGTTGAAACAATTCGGATATCAAAACAAAAAAGAAAAAAAAAGAAGGCAAAGTTTAGTTCCGGTTTTCAAAAAAGCAAGTTCAAGCCCTACGGGTTTCGGATAAAATCTCCACCCTATCGGGTAGTATTTTATCCGAAAAACTTGCTTTTCTGAAACCCTCCACTTGGCGGGATGGCTTTCTTTTTTTCTCTTTTTTCTTTTGAAGTAATTGTTGTGCGAGGCAAGGTCCGAGCATAACCCAAACATCCGGAGCCATGACAAACTACATTGTTAAAACCCACAGAAACGGCACTATTTACGCCAAACCACATTTATTCATCCTAAACAAAGGAATGAACAGCGGAAAACCGCAGAAAGCACCATTTACAAACAGCTTTGTAATCATCTTTTCAAACGAAGAGGATTGTGAAACGGTCTTCTGGATAGCGTTCAGCTTATGGAAGTCAAAATTTTGGCATATGTACCTTCGCGGTTCAGTCATTCCCTTTGTAAACCTATACGATTTCAAAAAAGAGTTTTTCCCAAAAGTCACCCGATTAATCCAGGACCACGAGCAACATAAAAAAAACATGCAGGCACTCAAACTCTTGGAACAGAAAGAAAAGCAATTCCAAGAAAACATAAACCTCATAAATGATTTACGAAAAACGATTTTATATCGCTATTACAAAGGATAGTCCTTTTGTTTGCGCTTCGATTCAGAGTACACCAGCGCATAACAGCAATATAAACGCACCAATTATATAAAACGGTGAAAGGCAAAGCATTTGCCCATAGAAACGAAAAAAGCCCCGAATTTCGGAGCTCTTCATTTTGGATTGATACCGGTTAGATTACTTTTTCCGGTTCTGTTTTCGGTTCTTCTTCCGATTTTACAGCGGTTTGGGAAACGGCGGAAATAATACCGCCACCCAAAACCAAATATCCAGCAGCTGTAACCAGTCCGGCAGGTAAGGCAATTGGGGCAGCAATGATACTACCGCCAACAGTTGCCAAAGCAAGTCCGATAGTGCGTAATACTTTAAACCATTTTGGAGTTGGAGCCTGGACTCTTTCCACAACATTCATTTTTCTATTTTTCATGATCTTGATTTTTTAAAAGTGATAATTCAATTGTTTGTACTCTTTTTTCGAGGTATTCTACTTTTTGGTTCAGTAAATCGTTTCCGCTTTTGAACTCCGATTTGATGATTAAAGCCATTGTTTTAACTTCGACCAAATCTTTCTCCATTCTCTTGAAATCGGTGTGTAGTTGCTTGATAAAATAAGCCACAACCGAAAGCAGCAAGCTGATAAGTGTTCCAAAAAGTACTGTGAGGTTATTTACATTTTCCATTGTGGTTCTGAAAGATTAGGTGTTAAACAAAAAATCCCTCAGACTGGCCGAGGGATTTGTCTTAACCTTTTTTAGAAAGCATCCTGTACTTTCAAACAGTTGCCTGTAGCAAACAAGTAGTAATTTGGACCTACTTGTTGATAGAACTCAATTCCGATGCACTGTAAAACGGTTACGTTGGCAGTCGGAACCGTTCCGGCAGGTAGGGCAGCAGTAACCGTTGTAGCCGGAGCAGCTGCATACAAGTCCAAGAATCCGCTGAACTGTACATCGCTCACTTCGTTCAGTGGCGCATCCATCGGCTCGTAACTGTTAGTAGTTGCGTTGTACTCAAAGTCACTCACAACAGAAATGGTGTTGATTAACCGGAAATGAGTAGAACCGGCAGGAGCATTCACAAGGTTGGCAGGATTAAAAGCAGGGATTACAAAATCCGCTGAATCTCTTCCCGCATCGTGTGTAACGGTAAACGGTGCATTGAAAATACCATTCAAGGAAGTGTTTTTGTCAAACTCAAACCCGATGAGGTAATTTCTCTGTGAACTGATTTCAATTTTTCGGTAACCTCTGGCTTCGGTTTGGTCTTCCAAATTGATTTTTTTCATGATAGCGGTCAAACGCCCTGCCACTTGGGTATCGGACATTTGCTTCATCAATTGAGAAAGTCCGGTTCGAACCGATTTCCCTGCTTTGGCACAAGCGCCAAACTCGTTCATGTTCTCACGAGTTCTTTCAAATTCCGGAGCAGTTAACACTTGCTCTCCTGAAGGACCGCCAACCATTCCGGCAAAGTAGCCTTCTTGTCCTTTAATTTTGAAGTGACGAACATCTCCTAGAGTTCCCACATACTTTAAAACGCCTTTCTGTCTAGCCATTTTCTTTAGATTTAAATTGTTATTAATAAGATTAAACTGATAAGTCAAAGTTCAATGATTATCTTTGAAATATCAACACCTAAATAACTGTAAATCAATGCAATACAACGCAAAAGCACCGTACGTAGTGGAAACCCACTGGCAAATTGACGAAGTCCTTGACGGAGACAGCATCATTATTTGCAATCAATTCACCCGAATGAAAAAAGAAATCCGATTGTATGGCTTAGATGCACCGGAAGTGAAGTTAAACCGTAAGATGATAGAGGACGAAGAGAAAAGCCATTTACCGGCTCACTATTTACTTCAATTAGGTTTGAAATCCTTATACTTCGTTTTGTCGGTTGCACCGCCCAAAACGCCTGTAACGATTATTACTGAACAGGACAACTATTATGACTATTGGAATCGGCAATTAGGTTATGTAATTCTTCCAGGAGGAGAATGTTTAAATGATTTGCTTTTGATCAATGGATATGCAAAAGCAGTACAACAGTATTACTGCGGAAGGTTGGCAGAGTTCCAAAAACTAAACAGGCAAGCGCAGCTCAATAGAGTAGGGCTTTACAGAGATGTAAAAGTATTCTGATTTGTTGTACCTATGTTGTACTAATGAAGTTGAAAAAGGTAAGAACAGTAGTAAAATATGGTGGTTACAGGCGCATTGACACTAAACCGCTGTTAGCAGAAGTGTTATTTGGTCACTTCTACAATTATTTCAATGTCAGACTTTGTATTTTTAGGATTGTATTCTGTACAGGTTTTTCTTTCTCTTAAAGTTGGACAATTAGCTATCTTAATTGTGTCTATTCCCGTTGTTTTCCCAATAAAAGACATAGTAATAGTTTCACCACCTCCGATAACAATTTCTTTTGAATTTTCAGAGTTACTATGAGATACGCGATTTATCAATTTCACTGATTGACAATCATTTTCATTCAACCAACAGTTTGTATATCCAGTCGTTGAGTTTTCATGAAATGATAAATACACAACTTCATCTAAATGAATATTAAAACTATCTCTTCCTCCATCATCATAATAACCAGCGTTTGGCTTTGTGCACGAAAAAGTTAATAATATTATGAATGTGGTTATAAATTTAGATAGATTAAATTTCATGATTTTAGATGATGTTTTTAAACATTTCTGCTAACGTCCCGCCGGCTTTGTGTCAGGCGGGGATTTTTATTACTGTTGTTTACAAATATACCGAAAAGTCTGAAAGAAAAAAGTTGAAAAATAGGAGAGAAGTGCAAACACCAACTCTTACCGATACACACCTAAACCCCGCTTGCACAAAACCGCTGTTGTGCGTTCGTTTTTTATTTTCCGCCAATCCAAACAATTCCCTTTGGCACATAATAGAAATAATCAGTTTTATTATCATCTTCAAATCCATAGCAGGATTCAGCTTCAATTTTAGTGTATTTTTTCTTTAATTTTTTTAAAAACTTTCTACAATAGTGAGAATCTCCGACAGTTTGATTATACATTTCGGGAAATAATAATTCTTGCTCGCTATATATGTTGTCATCAGAATGAGTTTTCCATTTAAAATCTGGGGCCAAAATATTTAATAAATTAGAACGAGTGTTTTTTGTTTCGATAGTTCGAAAAATATTCTCGTAGTAATTAATATTATCTTTTCCCAAAGCGCAAATAACCTGCGATTTTGAGATTCTTGGTTCAAACAAATAAATTTTTAAAAAGTACGGTTGATTTAGTTTATCAAGTTCAATTTTCCAACTATCATAGATTTCCTCCAAACCCAAGATTATCTTATTTCTTGTTTTAGATTTAGGTTCAGCTATATTGTTATTGTTTATTGAAATATTGAAGTATGGTTCAAAAGATACATGGACATAATTGAATTGATTAGCGAGAAAGTCGCCAACATGTATAGTTTTATTTTGTTCAATCCATTTTTCAATTCTTCTCTGAATTCTTTTATGACCTCGTATTTTTTTTCGTTTGTTCATATGCTTTTCGTTTGGCCAAAATGACGCACAACGTCCCGCCGGCTTTATGAAGTGGCGGAATTTTTATTACTGATGTTTACAAATATACCTAAAAGGCTGAAAGAAAAAAGCCTCTTTCGGAGAAAGAAATGTAAACACTGACCATTACCGATAAACACCGAATCCAGCCATTTCATAAAACCGCTGTTAACTGTAGTGTTTTGATTTTCCTTTTTTAAAACTAAAAATTAAAATCTTACAACCACCTTTTTTCATCAGTTGTTGCATCTAAAATATCTATATCTAGCGCTAACTTAAAATGTTCCGCAACTTCAAATGCATCATTTTTATCGTCGGTTTTATAGAATGTTATATGTTTATTTCCTTTGTAAAATACGTTTAACATAATAATATCAGTTTTAAATGTTCCCATAGTTGCACCATAAGCACTTATCTGTGTGCTTTCCTTTGCTTTAAAAACAGAAACGTATTCAAATTCTGGACAAGGTTTCCATTTTCCAAATTTTAAACCAAATATTGATTTGATATTTCTGAATGTTTTATCAGTTAAATTTATTTCAGCTCCTTCTGTAGATATTAAATTCAAACCTATTATTAATATCATCAAGCCAACAAAAATATTACTCATTACAAATATTCCAAATCCGGCAAATATTAATGCAATTGCTAAAATTTTCTTCATTAATTGAACTTCTTTCAAGTAAGTAATTGTGTTCATAAATATCTAGTTTGCTTTTCGATTATGTTATTTTAAGGTTTCGTTTTTTCAACATTACAGTTAACGTCCCGCCGGCTTTAAGAAGTGGCGGATTCTTGGTACTGATGTTTACAAATATACCGAAAAGTTTGAAAGAAAAAAGCTGAAAAATAGGAGAGAAGTGCAAACACTGACCATTACCGATGAATCCCAAACCCGCCATTTCTTAAAACCGCTGTTAACTGCCGTAATAGTTTTATCTCTTTAATTTTTTAATAAAATTTTGAAATTCAAGTTTTATACTAAAAGCCTTTTTTGGTTTAGCTTGTATAATTTCAGATAAATTAAAATCTCCATTTTTCAATAAATCTATTTCATATATCCCTGTTCCATCATCGGTTTTTGCTGGATAACAATCAAATGATTTGATAAATGTTATAAGTCCCGTTATGCCGCCGTAAGGGTAACTATATGGATCAAATTCAATTCTTCCTCTGTCTCTTTGTGTCATTTCACAACCCAAATATTCAATTTCATAATTTGTTTCTAACAAAAGTATTAATGAGTAGAAATGCCAAGTGAATTCGCCTTTTTCTGAAGTTTTGAAGTTTGGTTTTATGTCATCATCCAAAAAATGGAATTTTTCTAAAGAATATTTTGGAAAGTTATCCAACCAAAAATTGTCATTTTTTGGTTCGCAATTGTTTTTCGCCTGCTTTATTAATTCAAAAGTATGTTTAAGTTCATTGTATTTGTTAATTTCATTGATATCGAATTCAATATAACAGTTAGTATTATTCATGCAGTTTTGAATTATGGCAGTTAACGTCCCGCCAGCTTGCTGCAGGTGGGGGATTGTTATCCCAAAAGTATCAATTTAAGATTAAGTTTACAAATACAAAACCAACATTAAATTTAGCCTTAAAGCCCCACTTGCTGCAAACTGCTGTTAGCGGTAGTATCTTAATTAATTATTTAGTTGGAATTAAAAATTTGTGATACCAGGCCAAACTATCTTCACAGCACATTTCAGAAATTATCATTCGCCACTTTCCATCTTCTAAAAATTCTTTTGATGTGTTTATTTCAAGAGTAAGCTTATTTTTTGTGTTTTTTTCATGAACCATTTTTAAACCATGACCAGACATATTAAGCTTTTCAATATTTACATTTTCTAAATGCAAATAAACTTTATTAGTTTGGTTTAACTTTAGATATTCTTTCCCAGAAGCAATTTCAAATTTCACTTTTTGTTTTCCATTTGAGAATTCAAAAATATTTTCTTGTTCAGAATTGCTTTTTATGGTGAAGCCAAAACACAAAGTGATTAAAAACAATAACAGTACTATTTTAAGTTTTTTATCTCTCATAATTTTATAGACAAAGTTTTTTTGATATTACCGCTAACGTCCCGCCGGCTTTGTGTCAGGCGGGGATTTTTATTACTGATGCTTACAAATATACCGAAAAGTTTGAAAGGAAAAACCTGACTTCGGAGAAGAAAGTGCAAACACCGACCATTCCATTACACACCGAAACCCCGCTTGCACAAAACCGCTGTTAACGGCTGCCTTCCTTGAGTTCCTACATTTCTTTTCGCAGTAAGGAG
>NZ_AVCS01000041.1 GCF_000498495.1 Flavobacterium enshiense DK69
TTCACAAAGCCCCGGGACGTTAGCGGTAATTTAACTTGACGAGACGAAATGAAAGACGAAATAATATATTTAAATCCTCAAAATATCCTTCATTTAAAATTGTTCAAGGCTATACACCCTACTGAAGTTCACCCTAAAGCAGATCACTGGAAGTTTATCTTTCAATTGTATTCAAGCAATGGCGAGAAAATACATAATGGATATTTTACAAATAATTTTTTAGCAATTGAAAAAGAAGAAGTCTTATTAATTGAACAATATGATGAAAGCATTTTAAACGAAGAATCAATCAAAACAGACGAAGATGTTATAACGAAACTCAGAGTTTTTAATTTCGAGAAAAACATAACAGGTAATTTTTCAAAATTAATTGGAGGTGGATTCTTAATTAAAAGTTTTTCTACTGAGAAGATTATTTACTCTAAAGTTTATTATGATAAAACTGCTGAATTTGAAATAAGTTTGGGAAATATAGAATTTGAGAAAATTAAATAAACTACCGCTAACAGCGGTTTTAAGAAATTGGGGTTTGAGTGTATAATGGAATGGTCTTTTTGTATATTTGGCTTTAATCCTAATGGAATGGTTCGGGAACAAAAATCCCCAACTTCTTAAAGCCGGCGGGACGTTATGGGCAAGGCTGAAAAACATTACGATGAAAAAAATGTTATTTTTAACTTTCGTTCTTTTCTGTATCCAAAATTGTTTTGGTCAAGAACTTCGTTTGATACATGGAAAGGTATTAGAAGAAGGACTAGAACCAATGCCTGGTGTACAAATAATGATTAATGATTCGGTTAGAATTGGTCAGACCGATTTAAATGGCAATTTTGAACTTCAATTGAATCCGAATATTAAAAAAATAGAATTTGATTGTATTGGTTGTGAAAGAACACCAGTAATTTTAAAATCAAATTGCAGTAATTTGGAAGTAATAATACTGTTATCAGGAACTCATTGTTTTGCAAAACCAAAAAAAGTCGAAAGAATTAGAAAAAAGCGTTTTCAAACTTTACAGTCACTTTATAAATCTGCTTACGAAAAAGGATTATTTAAATCTTCTGATCCGTGTGGAGATATTCAATTTGTTTCATGGTTAAGTAATGACAAAAAGCCCAGCCCATAACAGCGGTTTTGTGCAAGTGGGGTTTTGGGGATTTATCGGTAATGGTTAGTGTTTGCACTTCTCTCCTATTTTTCAACTTTTTTCTTTCAAACTTTTCGGTATATTTGTGAGCAACAGTAATAAAAATCCCCACCTGCCACAAAGCCGGCGGGACGTTATGTGCAACCTTGCAAAAACTGTACGAAAAAAGGATGGAAACAACCGAAATGCAAATAGAGGAAAGAAACAAACTTTACAGGTTAGCATTTGGACTTGCAGTTTTCACCATTGTTTACAACATACTTGAAGGAATTATATCAACCTACTTTGGCTATGATGACGAAAGCCTAGCATTATTTGGTTTTGGAGTTGATAGTTTTATAGAAGCAATTTCTGGTTTAGGAATTGCACATATGATAATTCGCATTAAGCAACAACCAAATAGTAATCGAGATGATTTTGAAAGAACTGCTTTGAAAATTACTGGGCTCTCATTTTTCATTCTTACAATTGGACTCGTAGCAACAAGTGTTTATAATATTCTCAGTAATCATAAACCTAATGCTACATTTTGGGGAGTAATAATTTCAATTATTTCGATAGTTATAATGTGGGCTTTAATAATTGGAAAAACAAAAGTTGGGAAAAAACTAAAATCTGAAGCAATTCTTGCCGATGCACAATGCACAAAAGTTTGTGTTTATATGTCCATCATATTGTTAATTAGCAGTGGAATCCATGAACTTTTTCACTTTTCCTATATCGACAGTTTTGGAACACTTGGGATTGCTTATTTTGCTTTTAAAGAAGGTAAAGAATGCTTTGAGAAAGCAAGAAGTAATAAACATTGTTCATGTGAAAATGAAAATAATTAATCAAAAGGCAGCACATAACAGCGGTTTTATGCTATAGCGGGGCTTGGGATTTTTTGGATTGGTCAGTGCTTATTTTTCTTCTTTAAAAAGAAGTTTTTTCTTTCCACTTTTCGGTATATTTGTAAACATCAGTAATAAAAATCCGCTACAGCATAAAGCCGGCGGGACGTTAACGGCAACCGACGTGACGCGACGGGTAAACAGCGGTAACAAACAAATAGATAACCAAAAAGTTCCTAACTGCACCTGGAAAATTCCTTACCACAAAGTTAAAAATCCTTACTGCAGAGTTAAAACTCCTTACTGCAAAGTTAAAACTCCTTACTGCAGAGTTAAAACTCCTAACTGCGGATGTAAAACTCCTAACTGCGGATGTAAAACTCCTAACTGCGGATGTAAAACTCCTAACTGCGAAGTTAAAACTCTTAACTGCGGAGATAAAACTCCTAACTGCGGATGTAAAACTCCTAACTGCGAAGTTAAAACTCCTTACTGCGGAGATAAAACTCCTTACTGCGAAGTAAAAACTCTTAACTGCAGAGAAAAAACTCCCTACTGTGAATAGAAATATAGGAACTCAAAGACGGCAGCCGTTAACAGCGGTTTTGTGCAAGCGGGGTTCCGGTGTGTAATGGAATGGTCGGTGCTTGCACTTTCTTCTCCGAAGTGAGGTCTTTTCTTTCAAACTTTTCGGTATATTTGTAAGCATCAGTAATAAAAATCCCCGCCTGACACAAAGCCGGCGGGACGTTATGAGCAACCAAAACAAAACATTAGCTTAAAAATTACATTATGGAATTTTACGATTTCGAAAATCAAATAAACCAAATTGTCAAAACTGGTAATATTCAAGACGCCATTCAAGAAACCGAAGCAAAATTTAAAACAATTAGTGAAACTGAGTTTCATAAAGTTATCGGAAGAGATTTACTTCATTTAAAGAATGATGTTGATGAGTTTTTAAATGCTTTGTTAGAAAAATCTAAAGAGGATCTAGATGATGAGATAAAAGCCATTTATGTAGAAATGAACGGCTTTACAATAAACTATGATATGTGGTTCACAACTGGAGCTTCGTTTACATTTTGCAATGATTCTGAAGATACCGATTGGTTGGCTGATTATGATTATTTTTTTGAAATGGCAATGATTATTTCTGGCTTTGAAGATTTACAAAAAGTTTATGAAGATTATATGGTTAATGAAAAGTGGGAAATAGAAGGACTGGAAATGGCTAGTGATTTTTGTGCGCTTTTAATTACTCTTAGACTTCTTGAATTATTCAAAGCTTCATTTGAAAAATTTAATAACAATTCAGAATGGACAAATATTCCAGTATTTGTAACTTCTCATGATAGTGAAACTTTATACTGCACAATTGGCTGCTCATAACAGCAGTTTGCAGCAAGTGGGGCTTTAGGGCAAAATTTAAAGTTAGTTTTGTATTTGTAAACTTAATCTTAAATCGATACTTTTGGGAAAACAATCCCCCACCTGCAGCAAGCTGGCGGGACGTTAGCCGTCATTCACAAAACTGCCTGGAAATAAGAATCATGATAAAAATAGCAACCAAAACAAATCTTATAATTCTATCGATTTTATGTCTACTTATATATTCATGTGATATATTTTCTTTTGCTATTTTAATTAACAAAACTAACGAAGACATAAAAGTTAAAATACAATACGATAAAGAGTCTTTTGAAAAAGTATTGAAGCAAAATGAAATCGTTCCTCATCTTAAATACCTAGCGAAAAAAAGTGGAACGCTAATTAGTTTAGATACCGTAAATCTGGTTTCTGAAATTAAAATCGAAGCAAATGATTCTCTTAATATTGATTCAAATCGCGGCAATAAACCTAATTTTAAGTTTATTAAAAACATAACGATTTTTACCCATGATACAATAAAATTAAATAGTAGAGAAAAAATAATTGATTCATTCAAAGCTATAGAAAATAGAATTTTTGTAATGGAGATAAAGTAAGAACGTCGGCTAACAGCGGTTTTAAGCAATGGCGGGGCTTGGGATTTTTTGGAATGTTTTGTGAAATTTTTCGGTATATTTGTGAAGTTCCGTGAGTGGGAAACCGCCACTGCATAAAGCCGGCGGGACGTTGTGCGTTATATTAAAAAAATGAGTCGAATAAAATTTTTATCATTAGTAATAATCTTCAATTTCAGTTTTGTTTTTTCTCAAAACAGAGAGAGAATAGAAGACAGTGTACATATCTATTGGCAACCAAATATTAATTTGAACCTTAACGATTTTGAATTTGATGGCACCAAAGAAGAAAATGCAGAAATGTATTGTGAAAAAGTAAAACTTTGCGTCTGTGCTGCAACTAATATTAATATCATAATTGATTCTCCTACTAATAACAAAAAACGAAATAAAGATTTGGGAAAAATATTTATTGTTCCCGTTTTTGATAAAAATATGTCTTATGCTTTAACTAAAGATACTATTGGAGTTAATCAACAAAAATTGGTTTTCGATATTGAAGAATGGACAGCGAGATATATAAGACAAGAATTAGAAAAAATAAAAAAACAATTCAAAGACCGGCAGGATTTCTTAATAACCTGGCATAAGGTTGTTTTAAATGAAGCTCAAAAGAAAAAAAGAAAATTAATAGATGAATATACTCTTGAAGTTTATTTAGAACCAAAACCTAATGCGTATAGAGATTGGAGAATAAAAGTAGACAATATGCTTAAAGAATTGAAAGACTATGCTACAACAAAAGAAGAATGCAATAGATTTTTATATAAAAAAACAATTGAAAAAAACTATGAACAATCTGTATTTTTAGGATGTAAAAACCACAACTAAAAGAAATACAACGCACAACAGCGGTTTTATGCTATAGCGGGGCTTGGGATTTTTTGGATTGGTCAGTGCTTATTTTTCTTCTTTAAAAAGAAGTTTTTTCTTTCTACTTTTCGGTATATTTGTAAACATCAGTAATAAAAAATCCGCTACAGCATAAAGCCGGCGGGACGTTAACGGCAACCGACGAGACGAGACGTGAAAACTGGATGCCACAATTTAATTGCTACGAGAAATTTAATAACTAAAC
>NZ_AVCS01000042.1 GCF_000498495.1 Flavobacterium enshiense DK69
CCAGGTTCCGCCTGCCTGCTCCCCGGAGATTAAACCGAATAAGTCAATCGATGCTGTACTGGAATCACAAATCGTTGTAGCTCCGTCTGCTCCCGCAATATGTTGTGGATTGATATTGATCGTAGCCACGCTCACATCGTCAATACATGGGGAGATTGCTATTAAACTATATTGGAATGTACTGGTTGTTGCGCCTGGTGCCGCTACGAATGTACCTGCTGCCGCATTGAACGTACCGCCTGTTCCTGTTAATCTGGTCCAGGTTCCGCCCGCTTGCTCTCCGGTGATTAAACTAAATAAGTCAATCGATGATGTGTTGGAATCACAAATGATTGTAGAGCCATCTGTTCCTGCATTTGACTGTGCATTGATATTGATCGTAGCCACACTCACATCGTCAATACATGGGGCGATTGCTGTTAAACTGTATTGGAACGTACTGGTTGTCGTGCCCGGTGCCGCTACAAAGGTTCCTGCTGCCGCGTTGAACGTTCCGCCTGTTCCT
>NZ_AVCS01000043.1 GCF_000498495.1 Flavobacterium enshiense DK69
AAAGCCGGCGGGACGTTGGCAGTAATTTGAGAAAAATCGTGATTTATGAAAAACATTCTACTAATTTTAATAACACTACAAATCATTAGCTGTAATTCGCAACAAAAAGATACAGCGGAAAAAATAAATGTGTTATTTATTGGAAATAGCTTGACATATTTCTACGATATGCCGCAGACAGTCCAAAAAATGCTTAATGAAACAGATCCAAATATAAAAATTGAACAAAGCACGTTTCCTGGAATGTCATTAACTGGTCATTTATCTGACATAATAACATCAAGAACAGAAAATGGAATTAGCACAAGAAAAAAAGAAGAGGGAGAAAAAACAGAAACAGAAATCAAGATTGCTGAGAAACAATGGGATATTGTCATTTTACAAACTGGAACTATAAGTGTTTTAATCACCGAAAATCGTGAACTAAAAACGAATAAGGCAATTTCAGATATTAAGAAATTGGTTTCTAATCCCAACTGTAGATTTATACTTTTCAATACTTGGCCATTAAAAAACGAATATCCCAAACAATATTGCTATCCAGCAAGTCAAATTGACAAATCAATAAAAAAGGACAAATGTTGCTCACCTGTTCTTGAAAGTTTAGAACAAGAGGTTAAGATAATTAATGAGGCTTATGATTTGGTTGCCAAAGAAAATGACCTCATAAAATCGGATAACGGAAATAAATTTTATGAAGTACGGACAAAATATCCTGAAATTGAACTTTACGAAGACGATAGCCATCCGAATAAGTATGGTGCTTTTTTAAATGCCTGTATTTTTTACCAAATGCTGTCTAATAAAAAAGTATCTAATTTAAAATACAACGGAGAAATTGAACCTAAAACAGCTAAATTACTTAAAAAAATTGCAGAATAAAAACTACTGCCAACAGCGGTTTTAAGAAATTGGGGTTTTAGGGCTTAATGAAACGGTCTTTTTGTATATTTGACTTCAGTCCTACTGGAATGGTTTGGGAACAAAAACCCCCAACTTCTTAAAGCCGGC
>NZ_AVCS01000044.1 GCF_000498495.1 Flavobacterium enshiense DK69
AACGTCCCGGGGCTTTGTGAAGGTGGGGATTAGTTAACCCAAAACTAACTATTTAAGATTAAGTTTACAAACACAAAACCGACATTATTTTTAGCCTTAAAACCCCACTTTCACAAAACCCTTGTTAGCGGTAGTGTTTTATTCGATTCTAAGTTTGTCCAAATGAAAATCATATACTTCTCCAATTTCCATTTTTTGCATTAAAACTGGAATATTTGGAAAATTCTTTTCTAAAATCTTGAGTTCGAAAAACACATTAGTTTCGCTATTTAAGTAGAATTTTTTAGTAATTACTCCTGTAATTTTCAAATCCTTTTTAGGATCAAAAACCCACTCATTATTGTACTCATAAATTACGGCATTGGCATAGTTATCTTTTCTATCTACAGGGTAAAAGATATTGATTGTGTCTCCAACTTTATGATTGTTATAATGCTCAACAGCTATTTTTGCGGATTTTTCATCTTGTTCAATTATTGGTTTCCAATAATCAATATAATGCTTTGCTTGCTCTTCTAATTTTATTTCTTTATTGTTTAGTTTTCTATGTAGTGAAGTTAAGATTATTGATGAAATGTCATCTGGATGATAAACACCGATTTTGTGAAATTGTTTTTTAAGCGAATCGTTGCCATGTCTTATCCAACTATTTCTGATCCACATTCCAACTGTCATATGCAATTCTGTCACAGCATCATTTTCTGGTTTGCTTTTAAAAACATTTTTTGCATTATTGGTCCAATTTTTTTCAAAATAGTTTATTGATTCTTCGAGGCTTCCAGGTTTGTTTTGGCTCCAAGAAGTCAAACAAATCAATAGAGTAAATAATAAATGAATATGTTTTCTCATCGTTTTTCCAACATTACCGCTAACGTCCCGCCGGCTT
>NZ_AVCS01000045.1 GCF_000498495.1 Flavobacterium enshiense DK69
ATTTCCGCAGGCATCACGAGCAGTCCATGTTCTGGTAACGGAATAAGAACCGGCACATTGTCCCGGAGTCGTCACATCGTTGAATGTCAGTGTGAAAGCAGAACCACAATTATCTGTAGCTGTAGCTTCTGCAAATTGAGGAACTGCAGGACAGTCTATGGTGGATGTGGCCGGAAGAGCTGCAATAACCGGAGCAGTCACATCCTGAACATTGATTGTTTGTGATCTTGTTGATGAATTTCCACAAGCATCGGTAGCTGTCCAGGTTCTGGTCACTGAATATGATCCTGCACACTGTCCAGGAGTAGTCACATCATTAAAAGTCAGCGTAAAAGCTGAACCACAATTATCAGTAGCTGTTGCTTGTACAAACTGAGGTGTGGCAGGACAGTTAATAGTCGATGTTGCCGGTAAAGCTGCAATTACCGGTGCTGTTATATCCTGAACATTTATGGTTTGTGTAGCTGTAGATGAATTTCCACAAGCATCGCGCGCGGTCCATGTTCTGGTAACTGAATAAGATCCTGCACATTGTCCGGGCGTAGTCACATCATTGAATGTTAACGTAAAAGCTGAACCACAATTATCGGTAGCTGTTGCCTGTGTAAATTGAGGTGTTGCCGGACAGTTAATAGTTGATATTGCCGGTAAAGCTGCAATCACCGGAGCGGTTACATCCTGAACATTTATGGTTTGTGTAGCTGTTGATGAATTTCCGCAGGCATCAAGTGCTGTCCAT
>NZ_AVCS01000046.1 GCF_000498495.1 Flavobacterium enshiense DK69
CGAAATGTTCTTTAATTCTTTCATTAAATATTTTATTTTCTAACCTACAAATATAGGATTTTATTTTTAGATCGTTAATTTCAGATGGATAACAGGTTCATACACCCGCATTTTTGGAGATGAATCTTCGGTTTTTTCCGGAACCTGTTTGTGCCATTTTCCTCCTGAAAACGTGTATAAAAATTCCCTCTCGACGAAATTATAAAGCACCAGCGGTACATACGTTATTTGCGATTTGGCGATTTTCGTATTGGGATCCATAATCTTTTTTTCAATCCGGTTGCTCGTAATCAGCAGCTTTTCATAGGCTACAAAAATGCCGTTTTTAGGCAGGATCAAATTGAAATCCGATACATCGATTTTTTGTTTTACCACCCCTTTTTTTAGGGAAACTATAAAATCTTTATCTAAAAGTTCTTCTCCGGGAAAGCCATCGGCATCCACACTGTACAAGTGAATTTTGATACTGGCGTTATCAATGCTGCTGTCCGTTAAAATGGAAATTTGTTGTATAAATCTTGTTTTGTTGTACGACGGTTTATACGGGAAAAATTTGGCGTCAATTCTGGGGCCGTTATCAAAAGCCTGAAGGATTTCGCTCTTGGATTGGCCAATCTCGATTGCTTTGGTTTGCTTTCGGTTGGAAACAACAATTTCTTTCATCTCGTATGCCGTCTTCTG
>NZ_AVCS01000047.1 GCF_000498495.1 Flavobacterium enshiense DK69
GGATTTTATCGAAACTCAAAGATCTCAGCGGTTTTTTCGGAATCGAATTGTTCTTTATTTTAAGCGGTTTTTTGGTGGGAAGTTCCATCTACAAGCTGTTCATTTATAATGAATACGGATTCGGAGAAGTGAAGAATTTTCTTTTTCGCAGAATGTTCCGAATCATTCCCAGTTATTATTTGGTGCTGATAATCAATATTATAATTTACATCTGTTTTGCTTTTTCGCTCCGGGAAGTCTGGAAATACTTTTTTCTGATGCAGAATGTCGCAACACCCATTCCTGCGTTTTTCCCTGAGTCATGGAGCCTACCTGTAAAAGAACTTGGCTATGTGATAGCGGTGCTGCTGCTTTACGTTTTCGTTACTTTTTTCAGTAATTTCAGCAGAAAGAAAATTTTCTTTTCGGTTATCTTTTCCATGCTTATCCTATCCTTTTTGGCGAAAGTGAATTACCATTTCCATTCGGACAATGTGGATTTATCGGTTTGGAGCCAGTCGGTGCGCGGTGTGATGATTTACCGTATGGATTCGGTCCTGGCAGGATTGCTTTTGGGATGTTTGTTTTTTGAACACCCTCATTTTTTTAAAAGAAACAAACTGCTATTTGCCGGATTCGGACTGCTGTTTTTCTTACTGTTCCTCGCTTCGGTAATGATTTTTAAATTGCGATTGGACAATGCGGCCTGGTTTTGGAATATCTTTTGTCTGCCATTGGCTTCCGTTATCGTTTTGATGCTTTTTCCGATGATGTTGGATTGGAAAAAAGGGCCGAAACGCTTGGTAACTCCTGTGAAATTTGCCTGCGACATCTCGTATGCCGTCTTCT
>NZ_AVCS01000048.1 GCF_000498495.1 Flavobacterium enshiense DK69
CATTTCAGCGGATTATCGAACGAAGAAGAAAAATTGCTAACGAAAAATAAAAACATCCCAATAAAATGAACAAAGAATACATTCATATCATTTTAGCCGATGACGACGAAGACGACAGACTGTTTTTTACCGATGCTTTCAAAGAACTGAAAATCAGCACGAAAGTAAACACCTTCAATGACGGGGTGGAATTGATGCATTACCTGAATGACCCGGAAGCCGTTTTGCCCAACGTACTTTTCCTCGACTTAAACATGCCTAAAAAAAACGGTATCGAATGTCTTCATGAAATTAAAAACAATGCCCGTTTCGATAATATCGCCATTGCCATTTATTCCACCTCATCTTCTGAAGAGGATATTGAAGAAACGTTTGTTATCGGCGCCAACATCTACATAAAAAAACCCAGTGATTTCGCATCTTTGAAGAAAATATTAAGCGAGGTGGTTTCCATTAACTGGCAATACCACACTTCGGGTTTAAACAAAGACAACTTTCTTCTACGTTTATAACGCTTCAAAAAACACCTTATGAAATTTACAGGATTTTTACAAAAATCGTTATTACTGAAAGTACTCTTTGTTATTTCCATAGCAGTCATTTTCTTCATTTCCGGTGTAACCTACAAACACCTATCCACGCTTTCCGATTCCTCTATAGATGTTTCCCGAGCCCACGAGACTAGGCA